>DASQJY010000056.1:0-56843 GCA_035630815.1 Thermoanaerobaculia bacterium | reverse complement strand
CCTTGGAAACTCAGCTGTTCCCCGTTACACTCTGTCTGTCTCACGCCGCCGCCTCCGTCGCCATCAAGTTGTTGCTGACACTCAACTTAATAGCACGGGGCGGCGGCTTTTTTATCCCCTTGGTGAGAAATGCGGGCTAGGTCAAGTTAACGCCATCGAGCCGCCGAGCGAGCGGCAGAACAGCTCAGCGCACGCTCTGCACGACGTGAATCAGCGTCGCGATTCCCGCCACCACAGCGCCAGCGATGCAGAGCCGAATGTTGAGCGACAGCATGCCGGCGACGAGGGTGACCAGAGCCGCGCCGGCGGCGAGCATCAGCGGAGCGGAGATCGCCTGCGACCGCGATTCATTCGCGCACCGCACGCAGAGCGTGCGTCCCTCGGCGACCGGGCGATAGCAATTGCGGCAGTCGTTGTCCATCGACACCCTTTGGACGGATGGGCGGGCGGAAGGTCACCGCAGAGAGAACCGAGAGGCCTCCGGCGGTTGTTCTCTGCGCGGATCAGCCAGCGGGTGCGCGCACGAGGAGGCTGGACGGCACGGCCGCGATCTGCAAAGGCGTATCGAGATCCATCAGCTCGCCGTCGACCGAGATGCGCAGGCGGCGTTTGCCGGTATCGACGCTCATCTGCGTGGTGCGGATGCTGCGGAAGCCGGGAGTCTCGATGATTTTGCCGCGGAAGTACTTGGCCGCCGCCACGACGAACTGCATGCGGCTCATGAACGACAGAGAGTAGATCGAGACGCGGCCGTCGTTGAAGTGCGTCTTCGGCGAGACCACGCCCGTCTGCGTCAGGTCGTATGAATTCACCGCCACCACGAACATCTGCGTGCGGAACGTCTCCACGCGGCCGTCCAGCTCCACCACCAGCGTCACGTGCGGGAAGTGGTGCAGCGCCAGCCGGAACGCCTTCACGTAGGCGCGCCAGCGGCTGTGCATGGAGCGGAAACGCTCGCGGAACGCGCTGATGGTCGGATAGATGCCGAGCATCACGCTGTTCATGAAGTAGCGCCCGTTGATGCGGCCGACGTCGATCTGCCTGATCTCGCCACGCACGGCAACGTCGAGCGCGGCGCGCCAGTCGTCGATCGGGATGCCGAGATCGCGCGCCAGATGGTTCACGCTGCCGATCGGCACCACGCCCAGGATCCCTTCCGTATTCACGAGCGCCTGCGCCACGTGATGCAGGCTGCCGTCGCCGCCCGCCACGACGAACGTCTTGAGACCCGCGTCGAGCGCCTCGTGGACGATCTTCCGGACGTCGATCTCGGGATGGATGTCGACCACGCGCAGGCCGTTCTCGTACGCAAGGGTGCGAATGCTCGACTCGTCAGCGGGGCTGAACGTCCCGGCCCGAGGGTTGAGGAAGAGAATGCCGTTGCGATGCGACATCAGGATTCGGTCGCTTCGAACATGCGCCGCAGCGCACGTTCGGCCGGGACCCGGATCTCCTCCGGCACCTCCATCTCGTACCGCGTGTAGAGCAGCGAGTCGCGCACGTCCTCGAGGGTCGTCACCTTCATGAACGCGCACAGCTTGCAGCCCTTGACGAACGTCTTGTCCGGCACCTCCATCGCCAGGCGGTCGGACATCCCGCATTCCGTGACCACCAGGAAGCGCTTGTTCGACCGTTCCTTGGCGAAGCGCACCATGCCCGAGGTCGAGAGGACCGCGTCGGCGAGCTTCGCGACGTCGGGGCGGCATTCGGGGTGGACCAGGATCGCCAGCTCCGGGTCTGCCGCCCGGATCTTCATGATCTCCTCCGGCGTGATCTGCTGGTGGACGTAGCAGAAGCCGTCCCACGGGATGATGTTCTTCTCCGGCACCTGCGCCGCGACATGGTTCGCCAGGTTGCGGTCCGGGACGAAGAGGATGTTCTTGCTCGACAGCGTGCGGACGACTTTCGACGCGTTGGCCGAGGTGACGATGATGTCCGAGAGCGCCTTCACGGCCGCGGTCGTGTTGACGTAGCTGACCACCGCGAGGTCCGGATACTCCTGCTTCAGCTCCTCTATCCGGGCCACCAGATCCTCGGCCGGCGCGGAGTCGGCCAGCTGGCACCCCGCCATCGGGTTCGGCAGCAGCACCGTCTTCTTCGGATTGACGATCTTGGCCGTCTCGGCCATGAAGTTGACGCCGCAGAACTCGATGATGTCCGCATCCTTTACCTGGGCGGCCATGAGGGCGAGCTCGAGCGAGTCGCCGACGAAGTCCGCGACCTTGAGGATCTCCGGGCGGTAGTAGTTGTGGGCCACGATGGTCGCGTTCCGCTCTTTCTTGAGGCGGCGGATCTCCTCGTGGAGCACCTCGAACTCCTGTACTTCTTCGCGCGTGTATTCGTAGGTCGTTACCCTGCTGAGGTCTTCGTAAAGTGTTGACATCTCACTCCCTATTTAGCGAATTCGGGGCCAGCAGAATGACTGTCGAGCCCCACCCGCCGCCGCTGGGGTCGGCATCGTGGAAATCGACCACGAAGTCCAGCGAGCGCAGCAGCGAGCGGATGTTCTCACGCTGGACGCCGATCCCGCGCCCATGGATGAGCCGGACCTGGGTGAACCCGCGGGCGTGCGCTTCGATGAGGTACTCCCTCGCCACGTCGCGGATTTCCCTCGGGCGGAACGGGTGGAGGTCGAGCGTATCCGTGATCGGAATCTCGACGAATTCGTCGTCGCTCACGCCGCGAATTGTATGTGCGATACTTCGCGCCACATCGATCGCGAGGTTTCCATGGTCCTCTTCAATCACGCTACCCGCGAGATGACGGCAAAGATCGTCTACTACGGTCCCGGCCTTTGCGGGAAGACGACGAATCTGATGGTCATCTTTGACAAGCTCGACCCCAAGTCGAAGGGGAAGATGCTGTCTCTGGCCACCAAGACCGACCGCACCCTCTTCTTCGACCTCCTGCCGGTCGACATCGGCAAAGTCGGCCCGTTCAACCTGAAGATTCAGCTCTACACGGTCCCCGGACAGGTCTTTTACAACGAGACGCGCAAGCTGGTGCTGAAAGGCGCCGACGCCGTCGTCTTCGTCGCCGACTCGCAGCCGGCCATGGTCGACGCCACCCGCGAAAGCTTCGCCAACCTCCTCGAAAACCTCGAGGAGAACCAGATCGACCCGAACGACACCCCGATCGTCATCCAGTTCAACAAGCGGGACATCCCGGGCGTCCTTCCGGTCGAGCAACTGCAGGAAGCGCTCGGCTTCGAGGGTTACCCCTACACCGAAGCCTCGGCGCTGAAGGGCACCGGCGTCATGGAGACGTTCAAGCTCGTCTCGAAGATCACGGCCAAGCACCTCCTGACGCGCCTCAAAGCCGGCAGCACGACCGGTCCGAGGAAGTCGGCCGCCGTGCCGGCGGCGAAGGTAGCGGTCAAGCCGGCGCCCGAGCCGGAGCCGCAGCAGGACCTGGCCGAGTCGATGCTCGACAACGAGCCGCTCGCGGCCCCGCCGAATCCGTTCGCCGACTCGGTCCCCTTCCCCGACAGCGTGCCGGTCGAGGCGGACTACGACAAGGCGGAAGAGGTATCGCTCGAGCAGTTGCTGGCCGAGGGACGGAACCGCCCGTCGACGTTCGCCGGAAATGTCGCGGTGCCGCATCTGGACGACGTCGAAGAGCTGGGCGCCGAGGAGCTGCTCGACTCGCCGGTTGCCGTCGCGGTGATGGACGAGCCGCAGCCCGCGGCATCGGCATCCTCCTCCCAGCCGCTCGAAGCGCGCATCGCCCTGCTCGAGCAGAAGCTCCAGATCAAGCAGACCGCGCTCCAGACGATCCTGCGGGAGCTGGATGAGCTGCGGGCGAGAGTTTCAGCAGAGTTGCAGAGCTGAGCGGCTGCGCCGCTCAGCGGTGTCGGGTGTCGGGTGTCAGGTGTCTGCGGCGTTGCGGCTTGCGAGGCAGGTACCGCCAGCCGCAAACCCGCAGACACCTGACACCTGACAACCGACAACGGCTTTTTTGTGTGCACCATCACGCGCGCCTCAACACCGCGCCCGTTAGAATCACCCCACTTCAACGAGGAGACCGAAACCCAATGTCACGCACCCTTGCCACCATGCTGTGCCTTTCCCTCGCCCTCGGCGGCTGCAAAGCCAAAGAGCTCGCCGACAAGGCCGCCATCGCGAACGACCTGAAAAACGTCGGCACGACCGAGCTCATGGAGCAGGTCGCCAATGACGAGTACACCGCCCCCGAGGACGGCCGCCTGACCGAGGCGCAGATCCAGATGTACCTGAAAGTGCGCGAGCACGAGAAGAAGATCGCCCAGGTCGCGAAAGACGAGATGAAGAAGCACGCCGAGACTGCCGAGAAGAAGGGCGACAAGTCCCTTGGCGGGATGATGGAAGGCTTCAAGGCCCTCGGCTCGGCCGCCGACTTCATGACCGCCGACATCCGCGCCGCCAAGGATCTCGGCTACAACACGCAGGAGTACCTCTGGGTCAAGCAGCAGGTCCTCGAGGTCTCGACCGCGACGATGGCCCAGAAGTTCCAGGAGACGATCAGCGCCAACTTCGACAACGCGTACGCCGAGGCGAAGAAAGCGCATGACGAAGCGAAGGACGAGCAGACCAGGAAGCTGTACGCCGACATGCTCGCCGGCTACGACAAGTCGCGCCAGGAGATGACCGCGCAGCAGGACGAGAACCCCGCCCTCACGTACAACCGCCAGCTCCTCACGAAGCACGAGAACGCCCTCAACGCCTACGCCCACGAGCTCTCGAAGTACGAGGACAAGCCGGGCGAAGTGCAGCAGAGCGTCCAGGAGATGGAGCAGAAGCTCGAGGAAGCGAAGAAGAAGCAGTAGCTTTTGTCCGCCCGCTGTTCGCTGGAATCGCCCGTGGCAACACGGGCGATTTTGTTTTGTCGTGTACCCTCCCCTCCCGCATGACCACCAAATCCCTCCGCTGCTCCCGTTGTGACTGGACCTCGTCCATCGACGCGCTCTACAACCTCTGTCCGAACGACAGTGCACCGATCCTGGTGCAGTACGACTTTGCGAACGTCTCGCTGCGGAAGCGCAACGACATGTGGCGCTACGCGGACGTCCTGCCCATCGATTCGGACGGTGAGATCGTCACCCTCGGCGAAGGGATCACGCCGCTCCTGCCGGTCGGAGACAACGTCTTCGTCAAGGACGAGTCGAAGAACCCCACGCGCTCGTTCAAGTCGCGCGGAATGGCGGCGGCGGTGACGATGGCGAAGAAGCTCGGCGCGAAGTCGCTCGCCGCGCCGACCGCGGGGAACGCGGGTGCGGCGCTGTCGGCGTACGGTGCGCGAGCGGGGTTGCCGGTATTCGTGGCCATGCCGCGTGACACCCCGCAGTCGATCGTCGATGAGTGCCGCGACTACGGGGCCCAGGTCGAGCTGGTCGAGGGCGTCATCACGGACGCGGCGAAGCGCGTCCAGGCCTTCATCAAAGACAACGGCGGCTTCGACCTCTCCACGCTGAAGGAACCGTACCGCGTCGAGGGGAAGAAGATCATGGGCTACGAGCTGCTCGACGATCTCGGGCGCCTGCCGGACGTGATCCTCTACCCCACCGGCGGCGGCACCGGCCTGATCGGCATGTGGAAGGCGTTCGACGAGATGGAGCGCCTCGGCTGGATCGACGGCAAGCGCCCGCGCATGTTCAGCGTGCAGTCCAGCGGCTGCGCGCCGATCGTGCGCGCGTTCGAGCAGCAGCTCGAGACCGCCCCCGAGTGGGAATCGCCGCGCACCAGCGCGTGGGGGTTACGCGTGCCGCGCGCGGTCGGCGACCGGCTGATGCTGGCCGCGTTGCGCGATTCGAACGGAGGCGCGATCGCGGTCGATGAAGCCCGCATCGAGAGTGCCGCGGCCGAGCTGCGCCGGAAAGAAGGCATCGACGCCGGCCCCGAGACCGGTGCGGCCTGGCTCGCACTAAACGAACTGCGTGTGAGCGGCGTCATATCGCCTGCCGACGTTACGGTGCTATTCAATACCGGCGGTAACAAGTATCGTTAGGGTCCCGAACATCCCAGAACCCGTGGAGAACCTATGAGACACCTCGTGCGGTGGTCGTTGCTCTCGTTGTTCGCCGTCCTGCCGGCCCTGCAGAGTGCCGCGGTCTGCCCGGCCGCACCGCCGACGCTCAATTCTCCCTCCAACAACGCGACCGTACCGTTCGGCCACATCAATCTCGACTGGAGCCCCGTCGCGGGCGCCCAGGCCTATAAGGGATATCTCGCCCTCGACGGCGATACGCCCACGCCGGTGTTCGAACAGGCCGGCACCACCAAAGGAATCCTCGTCGAGCCGGGCCGGACCGTGGAGTGGTTCATCGTCGCCAAGGCGAACGCCTGCGCCGACCAGGTGTCGAGCACGTTCACGTTCACCACCACATGCCCGTCCGGCGCTCCGTCGGCCACTTCCCCTGCCAACGGCGCCACGTTCCCGGAAGGGACCTCGATCACGTTCAAATGGGCGCCGTTCGCCGGCGCGACCAGTTACGACCTGAAGGTCAACAACGGTGAAGAGTGGCAGATCCTCGGTGAGAACCTGACCGTCACGCAGTTCACTGCGACGCTGCCGCAGGGCGATTACCTCTGGGAAGTGCGCGGGAACTTCGACGGCGATTGCGAGCCGGCGTATTCGACGCCGCGCGAGCTGGTGGTCGGGCCGAACTGCACCGGCAACACGGCCGTCACGCTGCTCGCGCCGGCCGACAACGCGACCACCGGCGTGCCGGTGAAGTTCGAGTGGAGCGAGCGCGCGAATGCCGAGGGGTACACCCTGTACGTACTCAGGAACGGCAACTTCGTCCCACGGGCGCTGACGCAGACGCAGAACACCGAGTACACCACCGATGAGCTGACCCCCGGCACCTATGAGTGGTGGGTGCAGGTCAACTACGACAACTGCGCCGACGCGGAGTCGCGCCGGAACACGCTCACGGTCACCGGCGACGGCGGCGATGACTGCCCCGAGCAGCCTCAGAAGGCGCAGCTGCTCACCCCGCCGGCCGGCGCCACGAACCTCACCTCGCCGGTAACGTTCACCTGGCAGGCGGTGCCGCGGGCGGCCGGGTATCGCGTCCTCGCCGCGTTCGACAACGGCGAACCGAGCTCGATCGGCGCCACCACGTCCACGTCCCTCTCCGTCTCGCTTCCCGCGGGCAGCGGCTTGTGGGCCGTGCAGACGATCTTCGGCGACGAGTGCCCGACCACCCTCAGCGATCCCCGCGCATTCACCGTGTCCTCGGGGACTCCGTGCAACAACGCGCCGCCGCAACTGGTCGCTCCTGCCAACGGCGCGACGGTCGAAGGGCAGCAGGTGACGTTCGACTGGAACCCGGTCGCCGGCGCGAGGCGCTATCGCCTGTTCGTCGCCACCGGCGACGACCCGATGGAGTTCTACGGCGAGACCGAGGAGACCGCGGTGCAGCGTTTCGTTCCGGTGGGGACGGTGCGCTGGTTCGTGGTGGCGACGTTCGCCGTCTGCGACAACGTCCAGAGCGCGACCTCGACCTTCACCGTCTCGTCTCCCCCGGCCTGTCCGTTTGGCCGCCTCGACGTCGTCGCGCCGGTGAACGGCGCGACCGTGACCTCGCCGGTCCGCTTCGCCTGGAACGCGCTTCAGGGCGCCCTCGCCTATCGCGTCTGGTTGTCGATCGACGGCAGCGCGCCGGTCCCCATCACCCGCACCACTTCCAGCGAAGCGACGGTCAGCCTGCCCGCCGGCAACATGCGCTTCTACGTCGAAGCATTGCGCGAAGGCTGCGATCCGGTGGTCTCGGTTACCACGCCGTTCACTGTCGCGCAGGCGGCGAACTGCGGCAATGACTTGCCGCCCGTGCTCGTCTCTCCTGTCGGTCCGCGCACCAACCCGGCGCAGGTCGACGATGACGTGGTGCTCGACTGGAACCCCGTCGAGCGCGCGATCGGCTACCGCATCTGGCTAGGCCGCGAGGGCGAAGGGTTCAGCGACGTCGCGTTCACGCTCGATACGAGCTACGAGCTCGAGATCCCGGAGGACGGACTGTACGGCTGGTTCGTGCAGGCGCTGTTCGAAGGCTGCGCGCCCGTCGCGTCGGCGCCGGCGTTCTTCCTCGTCGACGACACGGAAGAGCGTTGCCACGGCCTCGCACCGTCTCCCGTCTCGCCCGCCGAAGGGTCGACCAGCACCTCCCCGGTGACGTTCGTCTGGACCGCGGTCGACGAAGCCGAGAAGTACCGCATCTTCGCCTCGCGCAACGGTGAAGAGCCGCGGCTGATCGGCACGACCGACCAGACCGAGCTCACGATTCCGCTCCCCCCGGGCGCGTACGTCTGGAGCGTGGAGTCGTCGTTCGAGGCCTGCCCGTCGACGATGTCACCGCGGGCGCACTTCACGATCCCGCAGGCGCAGAACTGCAGCACCACCGGCGCGGAGCTCGTCTCGCCTCCGAACGGCGCCACGAACGTCCTCGCTCCGGTCGACTTCGTCTGGAGCCCGGTCAGCGGCGCGGTCAAGTACGTGCTCGTGGCGCGGGTGAACGACGGCGCGCCGACCGCCTTCGCCCTGACCACCGAAACGCACTTCCTCGTCGAGAAGGTGCCGCCCGGCACGATCGAATGGTGGGTGGTGACGTACTTTGCCGGCTGCGAGCCGGCCGATTCCGCGCACTTCCGCTTCACCGTCGAGCGCGCGCAGAACTGCGACAACCGCCGTCCGATCCTGCTGATCCCGACCGGCAACGTGACGTCGCCGGTGCACTTCCAGTGGGCGGGCGTGCCGCGCGCCACGGGGTACAAGCTGTGGCTCGCGCAGGGAGAGCAGAGCGCCAGCGTGGCCGTGTCGACCGAAGCGACCGAGGCCGAGGTGACGCTGTCGCCGGGGCGGTACGAATACTTCGTCGAAGCGCTCTTCGCGAGCTGCCCGTCGACCGAATCGGCGCGCGGCGAGTTCAACGTGATCGCGCCCGTCGCGTGCGGCACTCCCACCGCGCCCGATGCGCAGGTGGTCGGGCAGGCGCTCTCGAATACGCCGTACCGCCTGCGCTGGACGCCGCTCCCGAACGTCGGCCTGTACGAGGTGCAGGAATCGACGTCGCCTGATTTCACGAACGCGCAGACCTTCACCACCAGCGACACCTCACTCCGCTTCGAGCACGAAGTGACCGGCACGCCGGTGCAGTATCTCTATCGCGTCCGCGGCGTCAGCGACTGCAACGACCGGCGCGGCCCGTACTCGAAGCGCGTCGGCGTCTTCGTGACGCCGGTACGGACGAACAACTCCAGCACCGAGGTCGGCGCGGAAGGGACCGTCGTCCAGACCCTCTTCCTCCCCGGCTCGACCGAGCCGCTGACGTTCGTGGCCACCGTCGACAAGCCGTGGCTGACCGTGTCGCCGTCGTCCGGCGTGTTGCCGGTCGAGGGGCTCACGCTCACCGTCACCGCCGACCCGAGCGTGCTGAACCTCGGCACGAACACCGGCACGGTGAAGATCACGTACAACACGGCGTCCGGCAAAGGTCCGGCCACGAATGCGACCACGCTGACCACCATCCCGGTCTCGGTCAGCCTCGTGACGCCGGTCTCGCCGGCCGGCAGCGGCACGCCGCCGCCCGACGCGCTGATCTTCCCGGTGGTCGGGCACGCGCAGGGTGCGAACGACTCGCTCTTCGAGTCCGACATCCGCATCACCAACCTGACCGCGAAGACGATGAAGTACTCGCTCAACTTCACCCCCTCCGGGACGGACGGGACCCAGACCGGCAGCCAGAGCACGATCGAGATCGCTCCCGGCTCGACGCTCGCGCTCGACGACGTCGTGGCCAGCCTGTTCGGCATCGGCACCACCAGCAGCGCCATCGGCATGCTGGAAGTGCGTCCGATGACCACGACGTCGAGTGCCAGCAGCAGCCTCGTGTCGCAAGTGACGCCCGGCCTGCTGAAGTATCTCGACAGCGCCGGCTCCAGCCGCACCTACAACTTCACGCCCACCGGCACGTTCGGGCAGTTCATCCCGGCCGTCCGCTTCGGCGACTTCGTCGGCCGTGCGCTGAACGGAGAGCTGCCGAAGATCCTGTCGCTGCAGCAGGTCTCGCAGTCGGCCGCCTACCGCGCGAACTTCGGCTTCGCCGAGGCCGCGGGGCAGCCGGCGGACCTGCAGGTGCGCGTCTACGACATCGCGAACAACCTCCTGAAGACCATTCCGGTGTCGCTGCGGCCGCGCGAGCACACGCAGATCAACGGCATGCTCGCCGCGAACGGCATCACCGACCTCGCCGACGGGCGCGTGGAGGTGGAAGTGATCGGCGGTGGCGGCAAGGTGACGGCGTACGTGTCGGAGGTCGACAACCTGACCAACGATCCGCTGCTCGTCTCCCCCGTCGTCAAGGGCGCGATCACGTCGAACCGCTACGTCGTTCCCGGCGTCGCGTACATCCAGAGCGACTCGGTCTTCTGGGTCACCGACCTGCGCGTCTTCAACGCCGGTACCGCGGAAACGCCCGCCACGATCACGTTCTATCCGCAGGGGAATCCCTCGGGCTTCGTGACGCGCGACATCACTCTCGCCGCGGGTGAGATCAAGGTGCTGGACAACCTGATCGGCGACCTCTTCGCGCAGCCGAACGGTGCGGGCGGGATGGTGGCGATCACGACGCCCGGCAACACGAACCTGACCGCCTCGGCGCGCACCTACAACAAGACCTCGAACGGCACCTACGGGCAGTACATCGCGGGCGTGACGCCCGCGGAGTCAGTCGGAGCGACCGATCGTCCGCTGCAATTGCTGCAGCTCGAGCAGTCCTCGCGCTTCCGCACGAACATCGGCCTCGCCGAGACCACCGGCCAGCCGGTGACGGTGGAGGTGAGCGCCATCGCTCCCGACACGAACACCACCCCGGTCGTGCAGTTCACGATGCAGCCGAACGAGTTCCGCCAGTTCTCCCTCGGCAGCTTCGGCCTCGGCGACGTCTACAACGCCCGCGTGGCCATCAAAGTCGTCGCCGGCACCGGCCGCGTGACCGGCTACGGCTCGGCCATCGACCAGCAGACGCAGGACCCGACGTATGTACCGGCGCAGTGAGTGATGTGAGAGCGGCGACGCAAGTCGCCGCTCAAGGTTTGGAGTGCGGTGACCGCAGTCACCGCTTTTCCTTCGGCAGCCGCAGCTGCCGCCTTGTGCGTTCGCGTCCCCCGCACCCAGTCAAAGCGGTGACTGCGGTCACCGCACTCCAAACCGGATGACGGTGGGGAGCTCCGTCGCGTATAACTCCCCCTCATGCGCATCCCCTCCCTCGCCGGATGGATCTTCGCCGCGGCCTTTACGGTGATCGCCGCGCGCGAGCATCTCGCGCGGGGCGGGCCGAGGCTGGCGCGGTCGATCGCGTCGAACTCCAGCAACAACCCGCGCGACGCCGAGGCGACGCTGCTGCTGTATGCGTACGCGTCGCGGACCATGCCCAAAGGGGCGACCGTGACCGCGCTCAAGCCGCGCTCGCGCGGCGAGGACATGATGGTCGCGCGCATCACGCATGGACAGTTGCCGTACCAGCGCGTCGTGCCGCAGCACGCGCTCCAGCCGGGGCAGACGCCGCCCGATTACGTGCTGACGTTCGGCGCGCCGCTCGCTGACCCGCGCTACGCGCACGCGTACGAAACGCGCATCGGTGCGCTCTGGAAGAGGATGCAGTGATCGGCGCGCGCTTCGTCCTCCTCACGCTCGCCCTTCCCCTCCTCGGCTCGTACGCGCGCCGCTTCGGCAACGTGCGTGAGTTGCCGTGGTCCGCACGCCTGCCGGTCTACTTCGCGACCGGCCTTTTCACGATCGTCGCGGAGATGTTCGTCCTGACCGCCCTCGGCGTGCAGTGGTCCGCCGCGTGGCTCCTGCCGCTGCCGATCCTCCTGTCGCTCCTCCCGCCGTACCGGCGGGCAGAAGTCGCCGCACCGCAGAAGCGCGATGCAATCCTGCTCATCGCCATCATCGCCCTGGCCATCCTCGTGTCGTCGGTGCTGGCGGGCGCCCTCACCTCGGGGGACTACGTCATCTTCTGGGGAACGAAAGGGCAGCGCTTCGGACAGACGCACACGCTCGACTACGCGTTCACGCTCGACCCGAACCACTACATGCACCCCGACTACCCGCCGCTGGTCCCGTTCTTCTACGCCTGGACGATGCTCGGCGGCGACGGCGCGTTCGACTGGTGGGGCGGCATTCTCTCGGCGCCGATGTTCCTCGGGCTCGGCGTCGCCGCGGTCTGGGGCTTCGGCCGCTACGCCGGCATCCGTGTGGCCGGACCGATGGCCGCGCTCTTCGCCTCCTCGTACGCCCTCTTCTACATCCGCAACGCCGTGGCGGGGAACGCCGAGCCGGCTCTGCACTTCTTCGAGACCATCGCCCTCTGCGCCCTCACCTGCTGGCGCGACCGCGAAAACGAGCACAACGCCATCGCCGCGATCGCCCTCGCCGGCGTGACGCTGACGAAGGTCGAAGGAGGCGTGTTCGTGGCCATCGTTCTCCTGCTGACCTGCCTGTCGCGCAGCCGCTGGAAGGTCGGCATCCTGCCGGTGCTGACGCTCTCCTCCTGGCTGCTCTTCGGCTACGTCCACGGCCTCACCGATACTTACGTCCCGCGCGAGGATCTCTCGATCCGCTACCTCGTGCCGACCGCGCGGGAAATGGTGAAAGAGCTCGCGCTCCGCCTGCACTACACCCCCTGGATCGCCGCCGCCGTCATCCTCATCTCCGGCCGCGCCCACCGCGCCATGCCGTACGTGTTGGCCTCGCTCGGCTTCATCGCCTTCCTGCTGTCGGTGTACACGCGGGCGGAGCCGCACCTCGACTGGTCGGCCGGGCGCACGCTGATGACGCCGCTGCTGCTCTTCTACTTCGCCGCGCTCGCGGCGCACCGGCCGCAAGCGCAACCAGCGCTGGTCGCGTGAGTGCATATAATGCGCGCCGCGCGAATTCGAGCGCGAAAACACCGGAGGTTTCCTTGGCAGAACAGCAATACGACGTCGTCATCATCGGCAGCGGTCCCGGCGGTTACGTGGCCGGCATTCGCGCGGGCCAGCTCGGCCTGAAGGTGGCGGTGATCGAGAAAGACCCGTTCCTCGGCGGCACGTGCCTGCACCGCGGCTGCATCCCCACCAAGTCGCTCCTCGAGAACGCCGAGGTCTGGGGCAAGATCCAGAAGGCGAAAGACTTCGGCATCACGGTCGGCGACGTCACGATCGACTTCTCCCAGGTCCAGAAGCGGAAGCAGGGCGTGGTCGACAACAACGCCAAAGGCATCGAGTTCCTCTTCAAGAAGAACAAGGTCGAGCGCATCACCGGCTTCGGCAAGGTCGTCGACCGCAACACCGTCGATGTCGACGGCAAGCAGATCAAGACCAGGAACATCATCCTGGCCATGGGCTCGGTCCCGAAAGACCTCCCGCACATCAAGGCCGACGGCACCAGGATCATCAACTCCGACCACATCCTCATGCTCGACCGCATCCCGCAGTCGATGCTGGTCATCGGCGCCGGCGCGGTCGGCTCCGAGTTCGCCTCGATCTTCTCCCGCTTCGGCACGAAGACCACCATCGTCGAAGTGATGCCGCAGCTCCTTCCGATCGAGGACGAAGAGATCGCGAAAGAGTTCACGAGGATCTTCAAGAAGAAGGGCATCGACGTCATGACCGACGCGAAGGTCCTCTCCTGCGAAGTGACGGAGAACGGCGTCAAGTCGACCATCGAAGGTGCCAAGGGAAAGCAGACCGTCCTCGAGACGGAGCTCGTCCTCTCCGCCACCGGACGCGGTCCCGTCACCGGGAACTGCGGCCTCGAGAACATCAAGGTCGAGATGGACAAGCGCGGCTACATCCAGGTCGACCAGTTCATGCGCACCGGCGAGCCGGGCGTATACGCCATCGGCGACATCGTCCCCACCCCCGCCCTCGCGCACTGCGCGTCCGCCGAGGGGATCCTCGCGGTCGAGCACCTCGCGGGCAAAGACGTGCGTCCCATCAACTACGACCACGTCCCGAACGCCACCTACACCGACCCCGAAGTCGCCTCCGTCGGCCTGACGGAGAAGAAGGCCAAGGAGCGCGGCTACGACGTCAAGATCGGCAAGTTCCCCTTCACCGCGAACTCGAAAGCCAAGATCATCGGCGAAGCCAACGGCCTGGTGAAGTACGTCGTCGACGCCAAATACGACGAAGTCCTCGGCGTCCACATCGTCGGCCCCAAGGCAACGGAGCTGATCGTCGAAGCCTGTGCAGCGCTGGAACTGGAAGCCACGGCGGAGTCGATCGCCAAGACCATCCACGCCCACCCGACCCTCTCCGAGGCCCTCATGGAAGCCGCCGAGGACGTGGCCGGACACGCGATTCACTTCTAAACAGTTTGGAGTGCGGCGACCGCAGTCGCCGCTTTGACTGCGTTCAGACCGCGGTGCGAGTGAAAGCGGTGACTGCGGTCACCGCACTCCAAACTGATGCAGCCCGCTTTTTTCCACCCGCCACTGCTTCCTGTCTTTAAAGTACGCGAGTAGCGCGCGGTTGTCGCCAAGATCCCGCGCCCACACCACGCGTGCCGCGTCGATGTCCGCGCCGTTGTAGACCAGCCCGTGCGCATCCGGCGCAACGATGAAGAGGTGCTTCCCCCCGCCTGCCTGTTGCACCAGGCGCTGCCGCACCGGCTCCATCCCCTCGGCGCGCTTCGACCACCAGCTCAGCGTCATGGCAGCGTTCACGGCGAAGACGATGGCAATGGCGATGGCAAAGCGCTGCCCACGCGGCGTGGCGGCCAATCGGCGGACGAGCAGCAGCATGAGCGCCGCGACCGGCGCGGCGAGCGGCGCGAGATAGTGCGTCAGGCGGAAGACCCAGATCGTGAACGGCGCGAGCAACCCGATCGCCACGACGGCCGCGGCGATGCGCGCGTTGCGGTCTTCACGCAGCACAAAGGGCAGCAGGAGAAACGGCACGAGGAAGAGCGGAAAGAGCAGCGCCGGGCGGCGGTTCTCCGGGTCATTCACCACCATCGTGGCGATGAAGTCGACTCGCCGCAGGAGCTCGTCGCGCAGGCCGCCCGGTTCGAGCATCCGCTCGTAGGAGCGGCGGTGCATCCGTTCCCAGACGAAGCGAAACTCTTCGTTCCGGTATTGCGGCACCGGACGGTCCGCCTGCCACACGAACTGCGGCGCGGAGTCGTATTGCCGCGCGTACACGGTCCACGGCAGCGTGGTGAACGAGCCGGTGACGGCGCGGTTGTGGGCGGCAATCGCGAGCAACCCGAGGGAGGCCACCGCGACCGCGGCGAGCATGGTCCTGAAATGCACCCGGTGCACGGCGATCGCGCATGCGGCCGCCAGGATCAGCCCCTCGTACGGACGCGACACCGCGAGCAACGCCAGCCCCGCCCCGGCGATCGCGCCATCACGCACGCGCGGCTCGTGGGCGATGCGCAAGGCGGCGCCGAACAGCAGCGCTCCGCCGAGGGCCGCGAGCCCGCCGCCGCGGTACGACTCGCTCCAGTTCAGCATCAACGGGTGAATCGCCGCCGCCACCCCTCCCGCGAACGCCCACCACGGCGGCAGCGCTGGCAGCAGCGCCCAGAAGATCGCCGCACATGCCGCCGCGGCCACGAGCCACGAGCCGAGCAGCGCGATGCCGGACAGCCGCAGCCCGAATGCGAGCACCAGCTCGTTCCCGAGCGGATACTTTGACGCATACGACGGCACCTGCAGCACGTGAAACGACTCGAGGTGCGGCCAGAGCGGATGCGTCGGATACGAGGCCCGCCCGTTCGCGAACATCTCTCCGCCGAGGAGCACCGCGTAGTCGTCGTGGATCAGCGGCCGCGGGATCCCGTTGAAAGCAACCACGCCCAACGACCAGAACAGCGATACACAGAAGACGATGACGCCCAGGCGAAACACCCCAGACACCCGACACCCGACACCCCGCGGCCGCCAGGGCGCAAACCACGCGGCCGCCACCACCGCGAGCAGAACAAACCACTCCCGCACGAACACGAGCGCGTAATCGAGCAGCGTTCCGAGAACGTCGAACAAGCGGCCTGAGCATACTTGCGCAACGGGCGGCATTCCTATAAAAGCCGCACCCGTGACCGACACCATCACCACCACATCGAATACGCACGGTCTCTCGCACGACCAGCTGCTCGAGATCGCGTATTACCTCCGCCTCACCCGCACGCTCGAAGAGCGCTTGGTGGCCCTCTTCCGGCAGGCGAAGGTCATCGGCGGCCTCTATCGCTCCCTCGGGCAGGAAGGGGAGTCCGTCGCCGCCGCCTACGCGCTCGACTACACGCAGGGCGACGTCGTCCAGCCGCTCATCCGCAACATCGGCTCGATCCTCGTCGCCGGCGCCAGGCCCGCGGACATCATCAAACAGTACATGGCCAAAGCCGATGGCCCCACGCGCGGCCGCGAGCTGAACATCCACTTCGGCCACCCGCAAAGAGACGGGTTCATCGGCCAGATCTCGATGCTCGGCGACATGATCCCGGTCATGGCCGGCATCGCCCTCGCGGGTCGCATGCAGAAGAAGAAGCTCGTCACGCTCGCCTTCATCGGTGATGGCGGCTCGTCGACCGGCGCCTTCTGGGAAGGGATGAACTTCGCGACGGTGCAGAAACTACCGATGGTCGTGATCGTCGAGGACAACGGCTACGCCTACTCGACGCCGACCTCGAAACAGACCGCGGCGAAGACGCTCGCCGACAAGGCGTACGCGTTCGGCTGCGCCGGCGTGACCATCGACGGCAACGACGTCCTCGCCGTGTACGGCGAAGTGAAACGCGCCGTCGAGCGCGCCCGGAACGGCGAAGGCGTCACGCTCATCGAGGTGAAGACGTTCCGCATGAAAGGGCACGCCGAGCACGACAACCAGGCGTACGTCCCCAGGGAACTGATCGACGAGTGGCAGCAGAAGGACGCCGTGCCGCGCTTCGAGAAAGTGCTGCTCGAGCTCGGCGTTGCCACGCAGGAGCAGCTCGCCGAAATCCAGCAGCGCGTGAAGCGCGAGATCGACGAGGCGACCGACGAAGCCGAGCGGTCGCCGATGCCGACTCCCTCCGACGCTGCCCGCGGACTCTATATCGAGGATGGTTACTGGAATGGCTGAGACCACGTACATCGAGGCCATCACCCAGGCCATGCACGAGGAGATGGCGCGCGACGAGCGCGTGTTCCTCATCGGCGAGGACGTCGGCGTCTACGGCGGCGCCTTCAAGACCAGCTACGGCCTGATCGACCGCTTCGGACCGGAGCGCGTGGTCGACACGCCGATCTCCGAGATCGCCATCATCGGCGCGGCCTCCGGCGCGGCGCTGATGGGCATGCGTCCCATCGCCGAGATGCAGTTCATCGACTTCATCACCTGCGGCTACGACATGCTCGTCAACTTCTCGGCCATGAGCAGCTACCTCTTCGGCCGCGCCTGTCCGATGGTCGTGCGCGGCCCGGCCGGCGGCGGCACGCACGGCGGCCCGTACCACTCGCTGAACCCCGAGGCGATGTTCATGAACCGGCCGGGACTCAAGATCGTCGCGCCGGGGACGGCGTACGACGCCAAGGGACTGATGAAGGCGGCCGTGCGCGACGACAACCCCGTGCTCTACATCGAGCACAAGTACCTCTACCGCCGCGTCAAGGAAAACCTGCCGGACGAGGACTACATCGTCCCGATCGGCAAGGCCAACATCCGCCGCAAGGGGAAGGACCTCACCATCCTCACCTGGGGCGCCATGATCTACGTGGCCGACGACGCGGCCGCCGAGCTGGCGAAGGACGGCGTGTCGGTGGAAGTGGTCGACCTCCGCTCCATCCTGCCGTTCGACGAGGAAGCGATCCTGGAGTCGGTAGCGAAGACGAACCGCGTCATCATCCTGCACGAAGCGCCGCTCACCGGCGGCGCCGGAGCCGAGTTCGCCGCCCGCATCGCGGAGAAAGCCTTCGACTACCTCGACGCCCCGATCAAACGCGTCGCCGCGCTCGACGTCCCGACCCCGTACTCCCCGCCCCTCGAGGCATACGTCCTGCCGAACAAGGAGAAGGTGCTGGCGGCGGCGCGGGAACTGCTCGCGTACTGACCCTCAAAGTGCCGCCTCCGGCTGCGGGACGGAGGCGGCGAGGAGGCCGAATATCGTGAACGCCAGCAGGTGCATTTGACCCGCGAGCCCTCTGTGCACGTCGTATTCCATGCCCTCGCCTTGCCGCGCGCTCCGTTTGCATGTAAAAAGCGCCTCGCAGTTCAGGAGCACGAAAATCCATGGCACATGACGTCGTAATGCCCCAGATGGGCGAATCCATCGCCGAAGGTACGGTCTCGAAATGGCTCAAGAACGTCGGCGACAAAGTCGAGCGCGACGAGCCGCTGCTCGAGATCTCCACAGACAAAGTCGACGCTGAAATCCCGTCGCCCGCCGCCGGCGTGCTGACCGAGATCCTGGCAAAGGAAGGCGACACTGTCCCGGTCAACGCCGTCGTGGCCCGGATCTCCGCCGAAGGCGCAGCGACCGAAGCCGCCCCCGCCGCGGCCCCGGCATCCGCCGCCGAGCCGGAACCGAAGCAGGAGGCCCCTCCGGCCGCCGCACCCGCTCCGCAAGCCGAAACACCACAGACAACTGACACCCGACAACCGACAACACCCGCCGAAGGCGACGAATCCGACGATGAGAACGTAGCCTCCCTCGACGAGCGCCGCCGCACCAAGTCCTCCCCCCTCGTCCGCAAGATCGCGGCGGAGAACAACGTCGACATCTCCCAGCTCCAGGGCACCGGCGTCTCCGGCCGCGTCACCAAGAACGACATCCTCGAGTTCCTGCAGTCGCCCAAACCGGCCGCTGCCGCCTCCGCGCCGCAGCCGTCGGCACCTCCGGCACCGCAGCCGTCCGCGCCGCAGCAGCCCGCGCAGGCCTACCAGGCCCCGCAGACGCCGCGCGTCCAGTTCGCCGAGGGATCGAATGTGAAGATGGAGCCGCTCTCCGTCATGCGCAAGAAGATCGCGCAGCACATGATCCAGTCCAAGCAGACCTCGGCGCATGTCTACACCGTCTTCGAGGTCGACGTCACCAACATCGACCGCCTGCGCCGCAAGCACAAGGACGCCTACGCCGAGCGCGGTGTGAAGCTCACCTTCATGCCCTTCATCGTGCAGGCCGTCATCGCCGGCCTCCGCGAGTTCCCGATCCTCAACGCCTCCATGGACGAGAGCAACGTCGTCTACCACCGCGAGCTCAACATCGGCATCGCGGTCGCGCTCGACTGGGGCCTCATCGTCCCGGTCCTCAAGCGCGCCGACGAGCTGAACATCCTCGGCGCCTCCCGCGCCATCAACGACCTCGGCGACCGCGCGCGCACCAAGAAGCTCGCGCCGGACGACGTCCAGGGCGGCACGTTCACCATCACCAACCCCGGCGTCTTCGGCGGCCTCTTCGGCCTGCCGATCATCAACCAGCCCCAGGTCGCGATCCTCGGCGTCGGCGGCATCAAGAAGCGCCCGGCGGTCATCGAGAGCAAGGACGGCGACTCCATCGCCATCCGCTCGATGTGCTACCTCTCCCTCGGCTTCGACCACCGTCTCATCGACGGCGCCGTGGCCGACCAGTTCATGGCGCGCGTGAAATCGATCATCGAGGCCGGGCAGTTCACCATGTAGGATCTTCGGCTGCGGTCGTCACTCGCGACGACCGCAGCAAATCGCCAAGGGGAGAAGGGCTACTAACTACCCCCTCGCGAGAGTGAAAGTTAGTAGCCCCTCTCCCCGCGTCGAGCGGGGAGAGGGTGGCCAACGGCCGGGTGAGGGGCCGTGCCACAGGCGAGATGCGCCCCCTCCAGCGATTTCTTCAGCAGCGTTTCAGTCGATGTAGAACTCGGCGACGCGCCGGACCACCCTGCCACTCCGATCAAACACCACATTCCGGAGCCGGTAGTTGTCCCGCTCGTCCTGCTGGCGCGTGTAGTAGAAGACGGTCTCGCCGTCGGCGAACGTCTTCTGGAGCAACGGCTCGCCGAGAGCGCGTTTCACCTCGCCCATCGACGCGCCACGCTGGAGCTCCCGGAATCGGCTCTCGTCGAATCCGGATGCGTATTGCGTCCCGTCGCTCATCACCGAGGGCAGGATGAAGTCGGCCAGCAGGACGATCAGAACGGCGTGCGCGACCTTGGCGACGGCCATGCGCGGCAGCATGCAGTCGCGCGCGTCGAGAGTCAACGCGGGAACGGGAGGAATCGCGCGTCGCCGACCGCCCGTTTTGATCTGCACGTGCAGAAGCTCGCCACCGTCCTCATCCTTCTCCTCGCGGTGCCTTCCGTGGCCCAGGATGTCTACGTTCCTCCGGTGCCGATCGGGATCGCCGGCGACGGGCAGGTGCGCAAGCCCGAGGGGCCGATCCCCTTCCCCGCTCCCGACCGCCGCTGGGTCCGGCTCCGCTCCGCACGCTTCGACGTGATCAGCAGCGCGAACGACATCCGCACCCGCAACATCGCCGCCGACCTCGACACGCTCGCCTCGGCGCTCATGCGCGCCAACCCGCGCTTCGCTCCCGCCGCCACCCCCGCCACCGTCTTCGTCTTCGAGAAGCGGCGCGAGAGCCAGCCGTACTTCGACCTCCTCTTCGCGCGCCAGAACGCCCGCGCGACCGGCGCCTACGTCCGCCACGGCGGTGGCGGGACGATGTTCGTCGACGCCTCGAGCCGTGGGCGCTTCGAGCGGACCGCGATGCACGAGCTGATTCACGACCTCCTTCGGCAGCAGGACGTGATGCCGCCGCTCTGGCTCGAAGAAGGACTGGCCGAATACTTCAGCAACTCCGAAGTGCGCAAGGGGCGGGTCACGGCCGGGGTGCCGATCAAGGAGCACCAGGCGCTGCTGCGGCAGAAACCGCCCATGCCGCTCGCGCAGCTCTTCGCGGTCACACCCGACTCCCCCGCCGGCGCGTCGACCGCGTTCTACGCGCAGAGCTGGGCCGCCGTCGACTACCTGATGGCGTCGGGCCCGGACCAGTTCTTCGCCTTCCTGCGCGACGTCGAGACCGGCACGCCGGTCGCCGGCGCGCTGCGCACGCACTACAAGCAGTCCGTGAGCGACATGGAGCACGCCATGCGCCGTCAGTCGCTGACGCGCCTCCAGCTTTTCGAAGGCACCCCCTCGGTCGCGGCGTCCGCCACGCCGCTCGACCGCGCCACGCTGCTCTTCGAGCTCGGCTCGTTCCTCTCGCACGTGGCCGGAGCCGAGGCCGAGTCGCAGCGGCATTACCGGGAAGCGTTGAGCGTCGATCCGCAACACGCCCGCACCCTCGCCGCCATCGGCGAATACGAGCGCGCCGTCGCCGCCGCACCGAACGATCCGGAAGTCCACCTGCTGTACGCCGAGTCGCTCCTCTCGACCGCCATCGGGGTCTTCGCCGGCACCTTCACCCCCACGGAGGGCGACGCGGAGAAGTTCCGCAAAGCGCGCGCGCTCGCCGAGCACGCGCTCAGCATCGGCGCGGAAGAAGCGCGCGCCCGCGGCATCGCCGGCACGAGCCACCTCGTCGAGCCCGACCTGGCTCCCGGCATCGCCCAGCTCGAGCGCGCATTGACGCGAGCCCCGCAACGCACCGACTTCGCGCTGAACCTCTACGCGATGTACCTCCGCACCGGCGCCCGCGACAAAGCCGACGCCCTCTTCGCCTCGGCCTTCGAGCACGCCCGCGACAAGCAGACCATCTTCGCCGCCCGCAACGTCTACGTGACCGTCGAGACCGAACGCGCCAACGCGCTGGCCCAAAGCGGCAAGCTCGAAGAAGCCGCCGCCATCGTCCACGACCTCGCCGCGAAGACCACCGACGCCATGTCGCGCCGCGAGCTCGAGATCCAGGCCGCCAACCTCCTGGCCATCGCCGCCACCAACCGCGACATCCAGACCTACAACCGCGCCATCGAGCTCGCGAACAAGGGAAAGAACCGCGAAGCCGTCGCCATCCTCGACGAACTGCTCGCCACCGCCAAAGACGCCGCCGTGATCGCGGACGCCACGAAATTACGGGCGGATTTGCGCAAGCGGCGGTGAGGCATGCGTCCTGCGTTCTGCTTCAGCCAATGACGATCGCTAAAGCCGCCCTCTGTGCCGTTGCCCTTCTCCTCGCCGCCGCCTGCGGCCCCGGCCCCACCGATCCCAGTGACTTCGAGTTCGGCCGCATCGACGTCTACGCGAAAGACGCCGCCGGCCAGCCGGTCAACGGAGCCGCGGTCCGCATGGAACGCCTCAACGGCCAGACCGAGGATGCTGGAGGACTGACCGGCAGCGTGGGCCTGCCCGGCTACTACTTTTTCCTGAAAACCAGCGGCCAGTACCGCATCGTGCTCACACCGCCTGCCGGCTACACCCTCGCCGAGGGGCAGGCTGCCAGCGTCCAGGTGACGTTCTCCCGGAACCAGACCCAGACCGTGAACTTCGCCCTCCGCGGCGTCTGATCCGGAGTGCGGTGACGACTCACATCTTGTAATCGACGTCGTATTTCGCGTGCGCGCGATGCACCCGGCCCGCACCCCAGAACAGGTGCTGGTCCCGTTTGTCGGGTGGGCGCCCGACGTGTTTCTTGAACGCGTTCACGTAAATGACGCTCCGTCCGCGTTGCGCGTTCGAGCACTCGTGGCACTGCGGGTAAAGCCTCCACGCATCGGCATCCTCGATGATGCCGAGAGGCGGTTGGTGGTCGCAGACCCAGTGCAGCATGGGATTGCCGGTGTTCGCGTTCGGAGGCGTGTCGTCGCCCGCGTACCTGCCGCAGGTGTGGCAGCCGTTCGCTTTTCCGAGGCGGTCGGTTTCGGCGCGGAACTCGTCGAACTTCCGGCTTCCGTCCGTTTCCTCGAGGGAGATCCCGCTGCCGCCCCAGAGGTGAAATGCGGTCCCGTCGTCGTGCGTCCCGGTTCCGTAAGTCGCGCAGATGTATGCATGCGCGACTTCGGGACTCTCGTATGCCACGGCAGCCATCGCGCGCTGCACGACGCGCGGGCCGCGACCCGGCACGGCGTCCTGGCGCAGACTTACGCGCAGCGCCATGGCATCCGCTTCGTTCTCCAGCACCCGGTCCTGCACGAGCGCGACGCCGCTGCCGAACGGATTCCGGACGCGTCCCGACTTCTGCTGGACGACGTGTGCCAGTTCGTGCGCCAGGATCTGCTGGCCCTGCGGCGCATGCGGCGCGTAGTACGCGGGACTGATGTAGATGTTCGTCCCGTGCGTGAACGCGGCCGCCCCGATGCTGGCGGCATGCGGACCGACGTGGATCCGGACGTCCGAGAAACTGGTCTTGAACGCCGCCTCCATCCGCTGGCGCACCTCCGCCGGCAGTGGCTGTCCGCCCGCATTGGGAAATCTCGCCAGATGCTGCGGCAACTGCCGCGACGAGCCATTCGGCGTCGGCTTGGCCTGGACCGCCGTCTCGCGTACCGGCGCCGCATTCGGCCGGACATGTCCCGCGTGCAATTGCGCGACGCGGGCTCGCGCCCAGTCAGGAGTCACACGCTCCGGCGCCGCCGCCGCGGCGATGCGTGGACCATGGGGAAAATAACCCTGAATTACAGATCCTTGCATGGCGTAATGATACGCCTCATGCACCAGCCTCTGCCACCGACCGGCTCCCGCGCAGCGCCAACGCCGTCCACACCGCCCCCGCCACGTCGATCGCCGCCAGCAGCAGCAACTGCGGCGGCATCAATCGCAACCCGACGAGCGCGCAGCAGCACACCGCGAACCCCACCCGGATCGGCACGCTCGCCCGAATGTTCGCCTCGGCATTACTGCGCCCCGAAACAATGTCGTACGCGCCGATCACCAGCGACAGGATGCCCACCATCCGGATCCACTCGTCCGCCGCCGGCGGAAACTGCAGCACGCGCAGGATCTCCGCCGGTGCAAAGGTGACCAGGATCCCGACCACCACCACGTAAACGCCGAACACAAAGACGGACCGCGCGGCTGGTGTCATCCGCTGATTCTGCGCCCGCGAGCTCCGGCAGGCAAACGGTCTACCTGCCGGATCCCGAACCGCGTCTCTGCAGTTCCTCCACCCGCCGCCGCGTATAGATCGCGCGCCAGGTGTCATTCGGTGCGACCTCGATCAACAGCGACCAGAGACGGATGCGATCCTTTGGACGCTCCAGATCGCGGACGGCGTTTTCCGCGATATTGACGCCGTATTGCGTTGCCGCCACCACGCGCACCAGATGTGCTCTTGCTTCAGCCGCGTCGGTCGTCTCTGCCGCCCTGCGTACCCAGTAACGGCCCCCACCCGCCGCAAAGATGCCATAGGCGGTGTAGCGCTGGAAGCACACGAAAGCCACCGTCACGCAAATCAACGCGCCGGATAAAGCCGCGATTCGTGCCGGTCGATTCACGCGATCAGGATTCTACGCGACGTACCCGTGATGAACGCTGCCGCTCCGCGGCGGAGCACGGATTGTTTCGTTCCCCGCGTCGATGGCGACGTTCGCAACCATCGCTTCGTTCGCACGTCGTATTCGCCCGCCGGACCGTGCGGCAGTATAGCGGCGGCGCGGAGCGCCGCCTCCTGTTCTGGAGTGCGGTAACGCCAGTTACCGCTCTTACTGTTTTTGTTCGTCCTGCAACGCGAGCAGGTCCAGCCTTCGCTCGTGCCACGAGGCGAGATCGCACCAGCCTCGCTTTGCTGCACGAACAGAAATTGCTCGTTTGTTCGATCTAATTGTCCGATCGCTCGATCTAATTGCTCGCGCGTTCGAACTAATTGTCCGATCGCTCGATTTAATTGCTCGTTCATTCGATCCAATTGCTCGAGCGCTCGATCTAATCTGCTGCCCGGACGTCCGAGCGGCGCCGCTGCGTCTCCGCGGCCTCGCGCCGAGCCCTCCGCCCTCGGGAATGTCCCCCCTCCCTCTCGCCTTGTGCCCTCGCATGCGGACCTGCGAGGTGCAGCGGCTGCATCTCGTGACGTATGAGAACGGGATGAACCTTCAGCAGAGGCTGGTCGAGCTCCGTCAGCGCGAGGAGATCCCGGACCAGCTGCTCCTGCTCGAGCACCCTCCCGTCATCACCCTCGGGCGTGGGGGGAAGCTCGACAACCTCCTCGCCACCCCTGACCTCCTCGAGACGCACGGCGTCCGCTTCTTCGAGACCACGCGCGGCGGCGACATCACCTACCACGGGCCCGGGCAGCTGGTCGGCTACCCGATCCTCCACCTCGGCGAGGGCAATCGCGACGTGCGCAAGTACGTCTGGAAGCTCGAGGAAGTGCTGATCCGCACCGTCGCGGAGTACGGGATCACCGCGGAGCGGGTGGACGGGAAGCGCGGCATCTGGGTCGGCAACGACAAGATCGCGGCCATCGGCGTGCGCATCGCGCGGTGGGTCACCTCGCATGGCTGGGCGCTCAACGTGGCCACGAACCTCGAGCACTTCCGCCTCATCACCCCCTGCGGGCTCCACGGCACCGGCGTCACCTCCATCGAACGCCAGCTCGGGCGGAGCGTGCCGCTGGACGAGGTGCGCGAGATCCTGGCAGCGAAGTTCGCCGAGGTCTTCGAGCGGGAGCTGGTGGCGCGGCCGGAGTCGATCCGGCTGGTGAAGATCGTGGTCCATGATGACGACCGCGTCCTGCTCCTGCATCGGCGGCCGGAGCGCGGCGGGTTCTGGCAGCCGATCACCGGCTCGATCGAAGAAGGCGAATCGCCGCTCGAAACGGCGCGCCGGGAGATCGCCGAGGAGACGGGGCAGCGCGGCGAGCCGCGGCCGCTGGACCTCACGCAGTCCTTCCTGATCGAATCGAAGTACCTGGAGGCGAAGGGCTACGCCGCGCCGATCGTGGCCAGCGAGGTCTGCTTCGAGGCGACGCTCGACTCGCGCCTCCCCATCCGCATCGACCCGGAAGAGCACGACCAGTGGGGCTGGTTTACGTTCTCCGAGGCGTATGAAAGGATGCGCTGGACCGACGACCGCGAGGCGTTGGAGCGCGTAGAACAGTTGCCGCAATCCGTGATGATCCGATGACTCCCGTCAACAAACGCGCAGGTATCCGTCCCGAGTGGCTGAAGATCCGCGTCCCCGGCGATCTCCAGCAGCTGCCGGTGTCGAAGCTGATCAACGACCTCGGCCTGAACACGGTCTGCCAGGAAGCGCGCTGCCCGAACATCTTCGAATGCTGGAATGCCGGCACCGCCACGTTCATGGTCCTCGGCGAGATCTGCACGAGGCGCTGCACGTTCTGCGCGGTGGGCCGGGGCAATCCGCTGCTCGCCGATTACGACGAGCCGCGCCGCGTGGCGGAAGCGGTGGAGAGGATGGGGGTGAAGCACGCCGTCATCACCATGGTCAACCGCGACGACATGGCGGACGGCGGTGCAGAGCACGTGGCCCGGACGGTCAGCGCCGTGCGCGAGCGCACCGGTGCGGCGGTCGAGGTGCTGATCTCCGACCTCGACGGCAACCACGAAGCGCTGCGGACGGTGATCGCGTCTCGCCCCGAGGTGCTGGCGCACAACGTCGAGACCGTGCCGCGGCTCTACGCGCAGGTGCGGCCGGTGGCGAAGTACCAGCGCTCGCTGGACATCCTGCGCTGGGCGCACGGGGAGCGCGAGCCCGGGATGCTGACGAAGTCGAGCGTGATGCTCGGCCTCGGCGAGACGGAAGAGGAAGTGCTCGCCGTGGCCCGCGACCTCCGCGAGGCAGGCGTCGACATCTTCACCATGGGGCAGTATCTCGCCCCGAGCGAGAAGAACCACCCGGTGCGCAGGTACTACACCCCCGAGGAGTTCGCGGAGCTGGGACGGCGCGCCCGGGAGCTCGGCTTCCATCACGTGGAGTCGGCGCCGCTGGTGAGGAGCTCGTACATGGCTCATCGGGCCGTGGAGGGGCGGAATTGAAAATGTAAAATTGAAAATTGAAAAATCGGAGGGGGCTCCGGGCGTTGCGGTGTGCGTCTCCGATCTTTCAATTTTCAATTTTCAATTTTCAATTTCGTTAGAATGCCGCCGCCCATGCCGCGCGTGACGTTCGCTGACGCAGCTAAGAGCGGCGAATTTCCTGCGGGGAAGACGCTTCTGTCGATTGCCGGAGAGCTCGGTGTTCGCGTCAGTCAGGTCTGCGGCGGCGACGGTGCGTGCGGGACTTGCAGGATCGAGGTCGTCGAGGGGTGGGACCAGCTCACGCCCCCCACGCCGGACGAGACCTACAAAGAGCTCGACCCGCCGTACCGCCTCAGTTGCCAGGCGAAGTTGATGGGTGACGTCGTCGTGAAAGTCGCAAGGATCGAATGAGGAACCAATGACCGTAGTCAGCACACCAACCCAGGGTCTCACCAGCCAGCAGCTCGCGCTGATGCTGCAGTACACCGTCGAGGCCTACAAGGTCTTCGAAAAGTTCGCCGAGAACCTCCCCAACCCGATGACGCGGACGATGTTCAAGCAGTTCGCCATCGACGAGCGGGAGAACCGCGACCTCGTGGAGATGAAGATCGCGGCAGCCGGCGGCAACCGCGTCCGGGTGACCCTCGGCAGCGACATGATCTTCAACGAGATCCTCGAGGGGGAGCTGTCGTACCGCGAGTCCGCCGAGTTCCTGATCTCGCGCGAGCGCACCATCCAGCGGAAGATGCGGGAGCTCATCAACGCCGCCGTCCCGGCCGACCGCAAGCTGCTCCTCTACGTGGAGAGCGTGAAGAAGTCGCACATCGTCGAGCTCGAGCGCGAGTTGGAGACGATCCGCGACGACGCCGACTGGTGGAAGCGCGAAGACGCCCACTGGCACATGATCAACGGCGCCCCCGCAGGCTCATGAACATCTCGCTCTCCCCCGAGGCCGCCGCGCACCTCCAGCAGGATGCCGGCGGCCGCATTCTCCGCATCGCCTTCACGACCGGCTGCGGCGGCTCGGGCTATCGCCTGAGCTACGCCTCGGAGCCGGCCACGGACGACGCGGTGATGGACGTCGACGGCGTCACGGTCGCGCTCGACGACATGGCCGCCTCCCGCCTCGACGGCGCGGTGATCGAATACGACGCCGAGGAAGATGGGTTTCTGCTGGAGCACCCGGACGCGGTAGCCGCGGTCTGGTGCGGGTGATGGCCTGCGGTTCGCACTATTTCGGAGTGTGAACCGGGTCCTCGCAGTACTCATCTTGATCGCCGCCGCGTGCAGCCAGTCCGCCCCTCCACAGCAGAGCGCGGCACCGGCTGCTCCGCAGGCTCAACGGAAAACCACCATGCCCGAAACCATTACCGTAGTCGCCCTCGGCGACTCTCTTGCCTACGGCGCCGGCGACGAGACCGGCGAAGGCATCTCCGGCCGTCTCGAGCACGAGCTCCAGGCCCGCGGGGTGCGCAGCGTCGAGGCGATCAACCTCGGCGTGAACGGCGCGCAGACCGGCGACGTGATCTCGCGCCTCGAGCAGGATCGCGTGCGGAAGCAGCTCGCGAAGGCGGATGCGATCGTGCTGTCGATCGGCGCGAACGATCTCTTCCGCTCCGGCCAGTCGCGCGAGGAGATCCTCCGCGCGCCGTTCGAGGTGGCCGAGCGGATCCTCGGCCGCGTCGAGACGATCGTGACGGAGCTGCACACCATCAACCCCGACGCCCGCATTCTCCTCCTCGGCGGCTACAACCCCGTCCCCCGTCACCAGTACTCGTCGCTGATCAACCAGTACCTCGGCCTCTGGGACACCGCCCTGCTCGGCCGCTTCGAAGGCGACCCCCGCGTGGCCGTCGTGAAGATGCACGACATCGTCACCCCGCAGCGCCTCAGCCGCTACGACTCCTTTCACCCCGGCAGCGCCGCGTACCACGAGGCGGCGAAGCGGATCGCGGGGATGCTGCTGGAGGAGCTGGCAGCCTGAGGCTGAATTGAAAATTGAAAATTAGAAATTGAAAAATCGGAGCTTCGCGATGACCGCGCGGCTCGCATGTCCGATCTTTCAATTTTCAATTTTCAATTTCGTCCTAACGACGGCCGGCTCAGCCGCGATAACCGCTCGCGAACTCCATCGCGTGATACGTGATGATCAGGTCCGCTCCCGCGCGCTTGATCGAGGTCAGGATCTCGTTCATCACGCGCGGGCCGTCGATCCAGCCTCGCTCCGCGGCAGCTTTCACCATCGAGTACTCGCCGCTCACGTTGTAGGCGACGATCGGGAGGGGGAAGTGGTCGCGGGCCTGGCGGATGACGTCGAGGTACGAGAGCGCCGGCTTGACCATGACCATGTCCGCCCCCTCGGCGACGTCGAGCTCGATCTCGCGCAGCGCTTCGCGGGAGTTGGCCGGGTCCATCTGGTACGTGCGGCGGTCGCCGAACTGCGGCGCCGATTCCGCCGCTTCGCGGAACGGCCCGTAGAAGCCGGAAGCGAACTTCGCCGAGTACGCGACGATCCCTACCTCGGGCATCGAGCTCTCGTCGAGTGCGCGGCGGATCGCGCCGATGCGGCCGTCCATCATGTCCGACGGCGCGACGAAGTCCGCTCCCGCCGCGGCGAAGGAGACGGCCTGCTTCATGAGCAGCGGCAGGGTCTGGTCGTTGTCGACGTCCTTCACGCCGTCCTTGTCCACGATCACGCCGCAGTGGCCGTGGTCGGTGTACTCGCAGAGACAGACGTCGGCCAGCACCGCCATGTCCGGCACGTGGCGCTTGATCCCTTCGATGGCGGTCTGCACCGGTCCCGACGGATCCCACGACGACGACCCGATCGCATCCTTGAATTCCGGCAGCCCGAAGAGCAGCACCGCGCGGATGCCGGCGTCGTACGCACGGCGCGCTTCGTCCACGGCGTCGCGGACGCGCATCTGCAGCACGCCCGGCATCGACCCGATCGGCGCGGTCTGCCGCGACTGCGGCACGACGAACAGCGGGTAGATCAGGTCCTCGGGACGCACGACCGTTTCGCGCACCAGCGTGCGGATCCCCTCCGTGCGGCGCAGGCGTCGCGGGCGGCGCGTCATCGCGCCGCGCACGGCGCTGGTGGTGTCATTCGTCAATGTCTTCGTCGTCATCGGACTCCCCCGAGAAAGCGTAGGCGCGGGCGCATTCATGCGAGCAGAACCGCCGCCCGAACGCCCGCTCGGCACAGTCGGCGCACACGACCCGCCGGCAGATCCCGCAGACGTCGAACCGGACGTTCTCCTCCGGATCGCCGCAGACGGCGCAAACCCGTCCCTCACTCTCCGACATTTCGAAATATCTTCCCCGTCATCCTGTTCCAAGTGTAGTTGACGGGCCGGGCGGTCGCCCCTACAATCCCGGTCCCTCTCCTCCGGCGGTTCGGAGACACGGCGGTGTAGCTCAGATGGTTAGAGCGGGCGTCTCATAAGCGCTAGGTCACAGGTTCGACTCCTGTCACCGCCACCAACTTCGACCGTTCCATGCGCTCGCTGTACCGGAGGCTCAGCGCAGCGATGTTGCCGGTCCTCACTTGCCCTCGCAGAGGTCCTTCACTTCCTTGTAGACGTCGGCAGCTTTTGCCCGCAGCTGGCCGCATGCGACGCCCAGCAGCGACGCGCGGTCGTGCAGCTGCTTTTCGATCGTCCTGTCGGCGAAATTCGTGGCGCTGCAGACTCGGCCGCGGCCGCGCTGCAGCGGGCAGCGGCGGGCATCCCAGAGCCGCGACGTCCCATCCCCACGCGTCAGGAGAAAGCGCAATCCGGATTCGTCGACATCGGCCGCATACACGGTCCGAAGGTTCTCCAGCCGCGCGACGAACGTGTTGCGCCACGCGTCCCAGGCGATGAGCTCGTGCCGCGGCGGCGCATCGTGCTCGAACAGCATCATGCCGTTCTCCTTCGTCGCGAGGTGCGTCATCCCCGCCGGTGCATCGTGCTGCCGCACGATCTCTCCGCTGGCTATATCGAACACGCGAATCTTCGACTCCGCCATCACGAGGAATTCACGGCCGTTGTGAAGGTAAATCGATTCCAGCGGGATCGTCTGGGGCGGTCCGAGCGCCGTACCATCCGGGATGCTCACGAACGAAGCAATGCGCTCGGCGCGATCGTTCTGGAAAATCACTGCTGACCGGTTATCGGGAGCGAAATCGGCTTCGTACGACGGCGCGGCCGCGCACGTAAACGGGATCGGCCGGACCGTCATGGTCTCCAGCTCGAGCAGGACCGCCGTCGTCGGCAGCACGGGCCTGCTTTCCTCCGCGTCTACTGCCGGGACGGGCAGTTCATTCGGTTCCTCGGCGGCGAGCTCCTCGATTTCGACCTCGTCCCCATCGTCGGTTTCGTCGTCTTCTTCCAGCCACTCTTGCCAATCGTCCGAACCGGCCGTGCTCGTGGTGTCGACAGCAGGTTGTGCGGTCACTGTCGCCTGCTCGCTTACGACGAGAGCGTATTTCGCGTCGCTACTGAAATCGAGCGTGTGGTCGATCGCACCTCCCAGCAACGGCTCCGAGGGCTCGACCTTGCCGCTCCGCGTGTCGACACGCTTCACGATCTGCTCCTCGGCAAAGAAGAAATCGGCCCAACGGCCGTCGGGAGAGATGTTCACCGCGTTGACGTTTGCGCCGTACTCTTCCAGCGCCGTATTGAGACGGCCGGTAGCGACGTGGTAATAGTGGAAGCGGTCGCCGCCGGTGAATCCACCGACGTCGTTCATCGGCTGGCTGCGGGCGATCGCCAAGGGGCTCCCGCCGAGGATCCAGACCATGTCCAGACGCCGGTCTCGCGGGTGTTCCGCCGGCGGCAGCAGGGTGTCGGAGGTCGTGTCCCACACCAGGAACCTGTCGTCCATGAGGAGGATCGCGTATTTGCCATTCGCTGTCAGGTCGGTGCGGCGGATCTGTTTCTCGGGTGCGGCGAGCCAGAGCGAATCGCCGACGGCCCGCGCGGCGGTGCGCAAGACTTCTTCATTCTTCGCAGCGGCGTCTTCGCTCAAGGGACGCGCGACCGCGCGAATCCCCAGCGCGAGCGCGTGAAACTCGTGCTCGTGCGCCGCGAGATCGACGGCGACTTTGCCGTACGTGGACCTCGCACTCTCATCCATCGCACGCGCCAGGACGGACTGTTGCTGCGACCGGTTCCGCTCCTGATCGAGCAGCTGCTGCGCGTACACCTCGCGTCGATTCGCGTCCTCCGCCAAAGCGCGTTGCGCCAGCTCTTGGCGTGCAGCCGCTGCCCCTGCGCTGGCTAACACCGCTCTTTTCGACTGAAAGGCCGCCCAGCCGGCGGCGCTGGCCAGCAGCAGGGCGAGCGTGATGATCACCGCACGCTGCGTCCGCAGTTTCCGTGCTTCGCTCGCGCTGGCCGATTCGGCGGCGCGTGCCGCGGAAGTCTCGCTGAAGTTCGCCAGTTCGGTAAGCGCGGCGCTGATGCCGAGCTCCGTGGCTGCCGGCGTCTCCTGCCAGGCCCTGAGCTCCTCCAGCTCCACCGCGCTGAGCAGACGCCCCCGCCGGCCACCGCTCACCCATTCAGCGGCGTGCGCTTCGAAGCGCGCCCGTGTGGTCGCACCATGCTCGAGCTTTTGCCGCCAGAGGTCGTTCGAGAGGAGGATCGGACTGACGAAGCGGTCGTGACTGAGCTCGTACCACGTCATCGCGCCGCGCAACTCGCTCCGGAGCAGATATGCATGCTCCAGGATGTCCACGAAGCGATTGCCCAGACCCGCGGTGGAGGTGCGGTCGCGAAAGGCGATGCCTCTGGTCTGCTTCGACGTGATGAGCGTGTTCTCGAACCAGCGCCGCAGCTCCCCCTCTCGCGCACCCGCCTCCACGGCCTTGCTGATGCTTCTCTCGTAATGCCGCGCCAGCGCGTCGTCGACGTCGCCGTAATTCGAGATCAGGTCCTCGGTGATCACCGTCGTGTCGGCCGGGAGCGATTCCCAGATGTTCTGACAGACGACCTGCAGGTGGAGCGGCTCGATGAATTCACTCTCGACGAGCCGAGCGGGTCCTGCCGCGGTTTTCACCGGGACGTGCAGGAGGTTCTGGACCAGCTTTTCCGCGGCTCCGGCATCGAACGTCCGGCCCGTATGCGTGAGCGGCTTCTGCACCGCGAGCAGCGCCGCGTCGCGGCGGAGCGGCTCCAGCCGGAAACGTGTCCGCGCGCGCTCCGGCAAACGCGTCGCAAACGCGTCGATGCCCGCCAGAAACTCTTCGCGCATGACCAGCAGCACGCGCAGGCGGCGGTCGCTCTCGAGCGCCTCGCCGAGATCGTCGAGGAAGGCGCCGCGATCGCGCCAGCGGTCGTCGAACGTCGTGAAGAGCTCCTCGAACTGGTCGAAGACCACGATGCGCGGCAACGTGCCGGGGCGGTGCGGCAGTCGCTCGAGGTACGCGCTGATCGAGGCCGCGGACTGGGGTGGGTCGAGGCTGAGCAATGCGTTGTGCGCGAAGATGTTCGCGACCTCGGCCGCGTCGGACAGAAGCTCTCCCCCTACGCGGAGCGGCCCGATGATCTCGGCTCCGGTATCATCGTGCGCTTCGCCGAGCATCGCTTCGTCGCGTCCGAGGTTGCGCAGGCGCGGAATGACGTCGGCGTTTACCAGCGAGCTCTTGCCGGCGCCGGAACGGGCGTGCAGGAGCACGATCGGATGCGCGACCAGCAACGACACGACGTGCTGCGCCTCCCCCGTCCGGCCGAAGAACAGCTTCTGGTCGTTCTCGCTGAAAGGGCGGGGCCCGATGTAGGGACGGACTTCAGCGGCCATGGTTGAAGATCTCCCAGCGGCGGCGCAGCTCGGCCGCGAACTGCGCGCACGTTCCCCAATACACCTTCACCTTCTGCAGGTCGAGATGACGCTCGAGGTAACTCTGCTGGCGCCGTGCACGCGCCAGTTGTTCGGCCGTGGTCTCGTTCTGGTACGGCGCCAGCTGCACGGCCACGTGCGAAGCGCTCGAATTGCGTTGGATGTACGACACGAGCCGCCGGAACAGCACCTTGAAGTTCATGTCCTCCAGGCTGTATCCGAGAAAGAGCAGCGTGGAGTCGACGAAGGCGCGCTCGATCCGCGGCGGGATCAAATCCGGCAGTTCGGAGATCGCCATCAGGAAGTCGAGGTAGTCGTCTTCCGTCAGGACCATCGAGTCGACTTCGTCCAGGACGCCGTGCAGGTGAAACACGACCGGCGCGTCGACCGTCGCGTTCAGCGTCTCGACCGGCTGCGGCGCAAAGCGGCGGCGGGCGGTATGCCAGCGACATACCTCGCGACGCGCGGTGCGCCCGGGAACGCTGTGCTTGAACGCCTCCATCATGAAGTCGTCGTAGTTCGTGGTGATGTAGACCGGGAGCGGGAGATCCGCGACGGCGCGGTGAATCTGGAAGGGGTCGCTGAAGTCGGGCCGCTTGCAGCCGGTGAGCGCCTCCGCCATCTTGAACTTCGGCACGCGCGGCCCGCGATGGTCGGCGACATATTGCGCGACGCGGACGAGGCTCGTCCGGTCTTCGAAGGGATAGTCGTAATCATCTGCCCATTTCTGGGCGATGTCACGGCCGAGAGGCAGGAGCCCGGCACACGCGCCAGCCCCGAGGAAGGGGGTGCACTGCTTGAACTTAATCGACAGCAGAAGCCCTTCCCAATCGCCATCGCTCCAGCCATCGGCCTGGAGATCCGACAACGCGACAGCTGAAGACATATGTCCTCCCGAACCGCCTCACGCGCACGTTTGTGTGTGGAGTGAGACGAGTATAGCGGAGGCCTCGGCCCGTTCCCTACTGCGCGTTCGTTTCGGCTCGCTTCCGCATCTCTCGCGCGTGCTCGAGGCTCTGGCGAAGAGCTTCCTCATACTCGCGCGGCAGTTCGCCTGCCTTGACGGCGACGATCGTCGCCTTGCCGGACCGGATGACGTGAAAGCGGATCGTGTCGCCCGGCTTGAACGAGCCGACGAGCTCCATGATGTCGAGGTCGTCGCGGAAGGCGATCTTCTTCCCGTTGATCGCCGTGATCACGTCACTCGCGGCCATCCCCGCTTTCGCGGCCGGAGTTCCCTCGGGAACGACGGCCACGTAGACGAACTTCGCGCCGTCCGGGCCCTGTCGCAGCGTGAGCGCCATCCCGAGCCACGGTTTCCGCGGCGCCGTTCCCTCGGCGGCGGAAAGAGTGGCGGCAAGCAGCAGGAGGAGCAGCGCGGTGAATTTTCGCATTGGTCAGTTCGTTCCGCTCGCGACAGGATTGTTGAGAAAATGGACGGTCGTCTCGGCATGTGCCGCAAGTTGCAGTTGCTGGCATGGAGGAGTGCCGTTGCCGCAGATGACGTAAGGGCCCGGCTCGATGAAGAAGTTGAATCCACCCTCGACGAATTCACGCCAGCTGCTTCTGCCGAACAACGGCATCAGGAGCAGACCGAGCGAGCGTGCCACGCCGTCGGGGCCGGTCAGCACGGGCCACGGCGGAGAGCGGAGGATGTAGACGCGCAACCTCGTTCCCTCGGCCGAGAGTTGCACGTGGGCCGAAGTGACGCGGCGCTCAGCCAGCGCAATGCGGCGCATAGCGATCGGATGCGGCGGCGCCAGCACGATCAGCTCGATCGTCGCCGAGCGCGGCGTGACTCGGAAGGAGAACGCACCGCGGCCGTCCGCGATGGTGTCTTCCATGAGTCCGGTCGACGCATCGAAATTGCGGACCACGGCACCGCTTGCCGCCGCCCCGCTCGCCGTCGTGACGACGCCGGTCACTTCCTTCCACGGCTCCAGACGGATCTCGATTTCCGCTGTTTCGTCTTCGCGCGCCGTGAGTGGCAGCGGTCCGCCGAACGTCTCATCCGTCTCTGCGCTGATCGAGTACTGGCCGCCTTCGACGCCGATCAGATGAAATTCGCCCGTCTCGTCGGAATAGGCCGACGAGACGGACCGGATAGCGCGGGTGAGTCGCACCAGCACGTTTGATGCGGGGCGTCCGGTTTGATCGAGGACCCTTCCGCGCACGCGGCCGCCGGGCAAGCGGAGGATGAGCTCATCCTCGTGTGGAGATTTGATCTCGACCGTTTCCAAGCGCACCCGCGCGGTACCGACACTGACGGAGGGTGTCCACGTTCCTGCACCAGGGAAGGCGATCGTGAACGCGCCTTCGCCATCAGACTTCGATCTGACGCTACGACCCTCGCTCTCGAACTTGACCTCGGCGGCGATCCCTCCGTCGCCTGCCAGCACCCTTCCAGCGACACCGATCGTCGCCACGTCGACCGTGATCTGCTCCCGCCCCCCGCGCAGCAGGATCTCCTGCGACACGACGCGAGATCCGTCGGCATCCAGAATACGAAGGTTATAGGACATCGGTTGCAGGCCATTCCTGGTCCAGTAACCGTCGACGGACGCGGGACCGCGCGTAACGGGCACGACCTCGAATTCCCTTTCGCCGTCGCGAAAAAGCTCCACCGACCACGGCATCTGGGATGGCGCGACCGGAGGCTGAAGCAGCAGTGTCAGCTCCGCAAGCTCGCGATGAACGAGCGGCTCGCGCAGCTCCAGATGTTCGCCGGGCCGGATCTCGACGGCCTCGAGCACCGCGTCGCCGCGGCCGGCGAGCGCCGAAACGAGCCGGTACACACCCGGTTCAACTCCGGTGAACTGGAAGTGGCCGCGGGCGTTCGTCTTCGTCTGGTGACGCTTGGCCGCGCGATCGACCGGCGTTTGGTGACCGGCCGTGAGCGGCAGCAGTCGTACGTTCGCACCCACGGCCGGACGACCTCTGTCGAGCACTCCGAGGCCGGAGATGGCAGCGCCGCGGACTAGCGTCTGAATTCCGGTGTCCTGCACTGCGCCCGGCTGGACGCTCACGTCCCAGACGAAGAGCGGAGCGAAGTTGTCGATCGCGATCTTCAGATGCAGCGGACGTCCGGCCGGAACCTCGCACCGCCAGACCTCGGCGTCGAGCTCGCACGCGACCCGCTGAGACCCTCGATCGGCCGCGACGTCGATGAACGACGCCTCGATCTTCTTCGGTTTCTCCCCCTTTCTCTCGAACGAGATGCCGCCGAGCACGGTCGCGGACGGCCACAGCTCCGTGACCACCGGCACGACTGGATCGGCAACAAGCTGCAGCGGTGGCGCCCAGCATCCTGCTGCAACCGGAGCAAGTTCGACAGGAAAACCATCCAGTGTCACCCGTGCGGCCCCCCCGGCTCCGCCGACGACGACAAAAGGCGTCAGCGGGACGACTTTCGAGGGCGCCACCGGCGAGGTCACGACAACCGCGGTGACCTCGCAGCGCGCCGCGGACGACGCAGGCACGAATTCCAGAACGATCTCTGCGGCCGACGCAGGGATGATCGTCCACATCAGAAGCGCCAGGACCAACGAGCGCATGCCGACGGTCTATACCCAGACGCAGAAGTCGACGGTACAGCGATAAGCACAACTGACGAAGATGATTGGCGCACCGGGCCCCGCACCATCAGCATCGACCGCATGAATCGTGCATTCCGACCACTCTTTGCAGTTCTTTCCGCCGCCGAATCCGGAGACCGGCTCGCACCACGCCGTGTCGTACCCCCGAACACACTTCTGATTGCACTCCGGCGGCCGCGTCTGCGCGTCGGCTAATTCGGCGGGTACGGTGAGCAGCGAAACCAGGACCAGCAGGAACACGAAACTACGCCGGGACGAAGTCATGCGTGCAATCTCCTTCGCGTCTGGATGAGTGATTCAATCAATCATCATAAGGACGGAAAGACACCTCCGCAAGCGGCGTTACTCGAAGAACGGCATCCGCGCGTTTTCGGGCGACGCTAGATCCGCGATCAGCACTGCTACGCCGAGCTCTCCTTTCCACAACGCGTTCGTGCGGAACGAGGTGGTCGTGGCGGTTGTGGCGGCGTGGTTGGCTAATTGGCGGGCGCGGCTCAGCCAGTCGGTGGCGCCGGTGTGTTTGTAGAGGTTGAGGAGGGCGTAGGCGCGGCCGGCGGTGCCGCAGCAGAGGTCGGAGTTGTGGCGGGGCTCGTCCCAGGTGTTCCAGGCGCAGCGCTCGGCGAGGAGCAGCCATTCGGGATCGCCGAGCACGGTGTGTGCGAGGGTGAAGAGGAAGAGCTGGCCTGCGCTGCCGTTGCACCAGCCGGGGACTGTTGCCGATGGTGAGGCGCCGGCGGTGCGGGGCCAGCAGGCTCCGCGGCCGCGGAGCGTTTTCAGGTCCGCGAATTCGCGCAGGCGGTCGATGAGGCGTGGCGGTAGCGCGTCGCCGGAGGCGGCGCACCAGCGGAGGGCGGCGTAGAGATAGCCGGTCCAGCCGTGCGCCATGCCGAGGAAGTCGTCGGGTGTCGCTGCGATCGGCGGACGCGCATCGAGCTCGTTCCAGATCGCGCGCATCGTGTCCGCGCCGAAGGCGCGCAACATCGCGGCCTCGGGGTGGTCGTTGGCGATCGGGAGCAGCATGGCCGCAGCCAGGAGGCTGCCGGAGTGGCCGGTGGTGAGGTCGATTCCGGCACACGGCCGGTTCGATGCGACGACGAAGGGGCCGAGGGCGCGGCGGAGGGTGAGCGTGTCGCCTGTCGCGGCGGCGACCATCGCCGCGGCGGCGTGGATACCCGACTCGGTATGGTACGGCGTGACGTCGCCGAGGACGTCGCGCGGCAGCTCGCCGGCGGCGTTGTAGTACGCATCGTCGGCACCTATGAGCGCGACGGCTCGCGATCTCCAGACGTTGGCCAGTGCCAGTAGCGCCGGATCGCTTTTTGTTTCGGCGATGCGCAGCAGGGCGACCGCGGCACCGGCGCAACCGTAATTGATCGACGCGGTCGGTGCAGTCCGGTAGCGCGTCGCGAACATCGCTCCGCCGCGTGCGAACGATTGCAGCGTCGCCTCCAGCAGCGCGTTTGCTTCCGGCGAGACGGGCGTCGCCAGCGATTCCTGCCGGGCGGCGTCGCGGGCCGCGGCGAGCAGCGCGGCCATGTCGGCCATCGAGGCGTGGCGCTGCACCGGATCTTTCTGCAGTGCGCGAACGAGGATCTGCTCGACGTCCGGCCAGGGCGGGAGGCCGCGCTTCGCGAAGGGCAACGGTGGATCCTCGCTGACCTGCCGCATCATCTCCTCGCGGTCGAAGCGGAAGTCGAGGTAATGGCTGCCGGACAGCAGCAAATACAGGAGCGCGGCGACGGAGTATTGCTCCCCTGCCTCGGACGGGCGGAGCATGATCCCCTGCCGCTGCGCGGTGACGTACTCGGGCTCGAAGAAGAAATACATCCCGCCGCGGGCGACGCGCGGCGGCTGCCCGGCGATGTGCGAGTAGCCGAAGTCGAGCAGCATCACTTCGTCGCCGGCGAACACGTTGCGCGGGTGCACATCGGCGTGCAGCACGCCGCGCGCGTGCAATGCGGCGTAGGCGGCGGCGATCCCGGCACAGAGGTCGATCAGCGAGGCGCGGTCGTGGCGGCGCTCGGCGGCCGCAACTCCCGCGTCGACGCCTGCGATCCAGTCGAGGATCAGGTACGGACGCTCGCCGTCGACTCCCGATTCCAGCAGCCGCGGTGCGATGCCGCTCCCGTCGAGTCGGCGAAGGGCTTCGGCTTCGTTGTCGAACATCGCCTGCAGGCGGTGTTCGGTGATCCTGCCGATCTTGAGCGCGGCGAGCTCGCTGCCGTCGCGCAACTGGTAAACCTCGCTGTCCTCGATGAGGCTCGCGCAGCGGACGATCTCCCACCGGCCGAATCTCGTGCCGCTCTCGTATTGCGGCCGGATCTCTTTCTCCTCCTCGGAGCCGGCCGGCACGAGGATCTGGTTGTTGAGGAACGTGCCGAGGTGCGGCAGCAGCTCGTCGAGCCAGGCGGCCGGGTCCTTTCCGGCCGAACGGCTGTTCTCCAGCACTGCGTCGACGATCGTGCGAGGCGTGCGGAAGAGCGTGAGGAGCGCCGCGGTCTCACCGTCGATGACCTGCGACAGCGAACGGCCGTGGCGGCGCGACAGCGTGAAATCTCCGTCGTCGAACGAGATCCGCCCGCGCATGTCTTCGTTGAGCTCCGCGCACGGGATGAGGAGCACGTCGTGCTTCAGGACGAACGGTTCGATGATGTTCATGGTGTGCTCCAGAGCGTCGCTGAGGGAGTCCAGGTCTCGACGTCGACGCCCTGGCGGCGGGCACGCTCGAGCGCGAAGCGCCACGGCTCGACGGCGCCCGCGCTGCGCGCGTGCTTGGCGAGCGACATCGCCGCGCCGAGGCGCTGCACGACCCAGAAACGCCAGCTTTCGCGATGCAGCCAGCGGAGCGCGCGGTCGTTCTCGGGAGGATCGACGCCCCAGGAGAGCAGGCCGGTGTCGTCGAGTCCGGCGGTGAAGGGGATGCCGTGCGCTTCGCAGCCGGCCAGCTCGCGGCGCAGCACGGAGGCCGCTTCGCCGAGCTGCTCGCGGCTGGTGAAGTACGTGACCAGCTTGTCGGGACGGAGCAGCCCGACGGCACTGTCGCCGATCTTGAACTGCGCTCCCGGAAATGCCGCGAGCACGCGCACGACCACTTCGAATGCTTCGCGGATGCGCTCCGGGCGCGGACTGACGTAGAGCTTGTACGTCACGTCGTCGTCATTGCGGGGGATTCTCGTCTTGGGCGACCAGTTCAGCCAGCCGGTAGTCACGGAGTGCACCCAATCGCACTCCAGGAGAGCGCGCAGTGCGCCGCGGTCGGCGCCGAGGTGCGCGCGGACTGCTTCGCCGTCCGGAAAACGCGTCTTCCAGAACGTCGACATGGGGATGCGGTTATAGAGGTACAGCGCCGTCGTCAGAGCCTGGGGATCTGCCGTCTCGAGGTCCTGTGCGTGCAGCAGCGCGTCCAGAGAGAGCCGCGCAACGGCGTCGCGCGGATCCGGAGTGACGATCGGTGGACAGACGACCGGAAGCGCGTCGGCGCCGGAAAGGAAACCGTCCACGCTCTCGATCTCCAGGATGCCGTCGAGCACGAGGTCGATGACGTCTTCGGCATAATCGCGATCGCCGAGCAGCGCGGGATCGATGTGCGAAGGCGCGGCCAGCGTGTGGAAGAGCTCCGCGGTCTGCCGTCCGACCGATTTGAGATTCATCGCCAGCGGCGGCCTGGGGACGAAGAGGCCGTAAAACTCGGGATCGTTTTCGAGCTCGCGAAACGGCTCGCGCTGCTCGCCTGTGAGCTCGGAGAGCTGCCTGAGGTCGAGGTGCGGACTGGAGCGGAATCGAATTTCGTGCAGGTCGGTCATTGGACGCTTCTCGCTGTCGAAGGCAGGGCTTCCGGTCCCGCCGTCTACTTGTCGAGCTCTTTGCGGCGCCTCGCGAGCTCGTCCAACTCGGCTTTCAATTCTTTCTCGCGCGCGTCGATTGCCTCCTTTGTCTTCGGTCCGATGTTCTTTTCGTATTCCTCGAGCTGATCGAGCTGCTTGTACAGGTGGGCCCTGAGCTGCGCGATCGCTTCACGAGTGAGACCGCCTCCAGGAGGTTGCGGGGACGGCGTGCATCCGCCCGATGGCGTGCAATCGCCGCAACCCGGCGAGGTCGGCTGTGTTCTCGTGAAGTCGTAGGTATAGTTCTGCGGCCGCTGGTAGCACTGCGGAGAATCAGGGCCGTAATACTGCCGCCCCTGCCCGCCGCCGTAATCCGGGGACAGGGGACCACAGTGCTGGTATGTCCTGCCGCAACCACCTCCGCCGTAGTACGCGGCGGGTGAATCGGGACCACAATCCCAGTGCGATCCCCCGCATCCGCCCCCTCCGCCGCCGTAGTACGCGGCAGGCGAATCGGGACCACAATCCCAATACGTTCGCCCGCAACCACCGCCTCCGCCGACTTCAGGCGGTCTCATGGTCTCGGGAATGACATTGATTCCCAGATCTCTGATTTTTGGCATGTACGCCTCCTCTCTCTGCGAACGGCTTGGACCGGAAGCCCTCGCTCAAGGAGTGACGCAGGCACTGCCGGGTCTACCTGCTGTTCTGGAAACAAGCTCGAGACACTATCGACGGCCGGGTCGCACCAGCCAGATGTCGCCCTGCTCCAGCGTCTGGCGGAAATAGAGAGTCTGGCCGTCGGCGGAGAGCGTCGGCAGGATGTCGGCGGTGTCGAACTGCAGGCCGGGGATCGGCGCAAAAGGGACCATGGTGACGACGCGGGTACGCGGATCGAGCAATCCGACCTTGTCGCTTTCGAAGAACACGATCCGGCCGTCCGGGAGCCATTGTGCCCCCTGGCCGTAATTCACGAGCTGCTCCGGCCGGCGTTGCGTCAGCCAATAGACGCCGATGCCCGCGTTCTGAGCAGCCTTCGCGCGCTGGTGCAGACTGCCTGCGGAGCTATTGATGACCGTGCCGGCCAGGCGCGTTCCGTCGGGCGACCACCTCGGCGATTCGAGGCCGTACGGCACCGGCTCGAGCCGCTCATTGAGCGGGCGGTCGAGGTGGACGAGCGCCGCGGAGCGATCGGTCTGTACGACCAGGGTCCGGCCATCGGGTGAAGCGGCGGGCGTGAAGATGTTCTTTCCGCCGTGCCTCGTCAGATCGGTGTGAGAGGTGACGCTGGTGAGACCGCCGCCGTCGCTGCGGACGCTCCAGATGTGATACGCGCCGTCGCGATTCGAATAGACGTAGAGCGCCTTCCCGTCGGGCGACCAGGTGGCGGAACGGTCCTTGGCGGCGTCGTTCGTCAACTGGCGCACGCGGGTGCCGTCGATGTTCGCGATGAAGAGATCTTCCTGCGGGCCGCCGGCGGTGAATGCGATCGACTTTCCGTCCGGCGACGGCTCGAAGCTCATGATCTCTTCCGAGCCACCGAACAGCGTGCGCGGGGGTCCGGTCGTGCCGGTGAGCGCGTCGAAGGGGACGGCCACGAGCCGGTAGGCGCGGGTCACGGTCTGATAGGCCAGGTCTCCCTGTTGCGAGATCGTGAAATTGCCGGCCATCGGGGCCGGCAACGACAGCGGCTCGGCGGGCCCCACAGGCTTGCCGGACGTTTCATCCATCGGGATGCGCCAGAGGTTGAGCGTCCCGTCACGATCGCTGCCGTAGTAGAGCCAGCGGCCGTCGGGCGACCAGACGGGATTCCAATGCATGGCCGGGTCGGATGTCACGCGGACCACTGTCCGTTTCGGCTCCCGCGCATCAGGATCGATCGTCCAGATGTCGCGCTGGCCGACCCAGTCCGAAAGCGCCCAGAAGGCGACCCGTTTGCCGTTCGGCGACCAGCTCGGCTGCACGGCATCGCTGTCGCGGCCGAAGTCGGGTCCGCCCACCCGCGCCTGCACGAGCGGCCGCTTCGCCTCGGTACGCGTGTCGACCATCCACAGCTCCCCGTTGGCGGGACGAGCCTGCGGCCTCATGTCGATGGCGGCGGTGGAGAAGACGATCCGCTTCGAATCCGGCGACCACGACGGATGATGTCCGAAGTCGGTGAGCCGGCGCGCCGACTCCCCCGTCACGCCCATGACGAAAATCCCTCCCCCTTCGCGCTCGGAGCGGAAGGCGATCTGCGAGCCGTCGGGCGAGAAGGCGGGTTCCGAGTCGTCGGCGGGCGAATCGCTGGTGATGTTGATCGCGGCGCGGCCGTCGACGCGCTGTACGTAGATGTCGCGGTTGCCGGAGAGCAGCGAAACGAAGGCGAAGGACTTCCCGTCGGGGGCGAGCGAGGGGAACGACTCCAGCCCGTCGCCGGACGTGAGCTTCCTGAAAACGCGCGGTGAATCGGGCGCTTCGCCGCCGCGCCCGCGCAGCAGCGTGAATCCGCCGGCGGCGGCCAGAGTGAGGAGCAATGCCGCCGCCGCGACGATGATCGTCCTGCGCCGCGGCTGCCGCCCGTTGCGCGCCTGCGTCTGGCGCGGCTCCGTCAGGTTGCTGCCCTGGGTCTCCGGGAGCATCCGCAGCTGGAACGCAAGGTCGCGGGCGGACTGAAACCGCTCGCGCGGATTCTTCTCCATGCAGTGGCAAACGATCGCGTCGAGTGCCGACGGGATGGCGGGGACGAGCGAAACGAGGGACGGCGGCTCGGTACTGAGCACCGCCTGCATGGTCTCGATCGCCGAGAGGCAGTCGAAGGCGGGGCGGCCGGAGAGCAGCTCGTAAAGCACGGAGCCGAGGGAGAAGATATCGGTGCGGTGATCGAGCGCGTGGCCGCGGGCCTGCTCGGGCGACATGTAGCCGGGCGTCCCGACCACGATGCCGGCCGAGGTGCGTCGCACCGACTTGCCGGTTGCACCGGCTTCCGCGGCATCGGCGGCGAGTTTCGCCAGGCCGAAGTCGAGGATCTTGACGCGCCCCTCCGTGGTGAGGAAAAGGTTCTCCGGCTTCAGGTCGCGGTGAATGATTCCCTTTTCGTGCGCGATGGCCAGGGCCGAGGCGATCTGCGTCGCGTAGTCGATCACCTTTCGGAGCGGCAGCGGCGCCGACATCGCTTTGTCGATCACATCGCGGAGCGTCTCTCCTTCGAGGAGCTCCATCACGATGTACGGGGAGCCGTCGGTCGTGCCGACGTCGAAGATGGTCACGAGGCCGGGATGGTTCAAGCCTCCCGCGGCGCGCGCTTCCTGCTCGAAGCGCCACAACTCGTCCTGGCCGTGAGTGTACGATTCCGGAAGGACCTTCACGGCCACGTCGCGGCCGATGCGCTTGTCGCGCGCGCGCCAGACCTCCCCCATCCCGCCCGCACCAATCTGCGCCAGGATCTCGTACGGCCCGAGGGCTACACCCTTCTGGATCGCCATGAGTTTTCCGCTGAAGTACCTGAGATTATCTCAGGGTACGCGATTCAGCGGTCCGCTGTTTCGCGCGGAGCGATCCGGATGTGGAGTGTTTACTCGGACTTAACCGCTACCGGGTACGTGATGAACGAGCCGTTGCCGTAGATGATGTCGCAGTCGGGGTTGTCGACTTCACCCGCTACGATCTCCGTGGAGTCCATGATGCCGTCGCGGCCCGCGGAGCGGATGGCGTAATTCTTCGGACCGCTGCCTACGGCGAATTGGAACGGGCGTCCCCAGCCGTCGTGTTGGGGAAGGACGCGGCTGTAGGTCGGGGAGAGGGCGACGTGGAGATCCTCGTACGAGACCGCGGTCGCGGGGAACTCGTAGCCGGCGATGCCGTACGACTGCATCTCGCTCGCACGCGACTCCCAGGCGACGGCAATCGTGCGAATATCGGCCACCGTACGACGCTGCCGCGCGCGGTCGATCGAAGAGAGATACGCCATGATGGCAATCGCGGCGAGGATGGCGATGATCGCGACCACGATCAGCAGCTCGATGAGTGTGAAACCACGTTCCCGGCGGTTGCGCATGACGGGACTACCCCCTTCTGGACGTACTGAGCGGAATCGACGCTAATCCATCAGCCGCAAATGATCCCTGCACGCTTACGTCAGTTTTTCGTCAAATCCGGCGTGGCACCCTGCCGGATCGTGGCCGCTGTTTCCGGAGGTGTTGATTCGACCGCGCTGCTGCTCGGTCTCGCGGAGCTGCGAGAGGACGGATTCGACGTCGAGTGCGCGCACGTCAATCATCGATTGCGCGGTGCGGACTCCGAGCAGGATGAAGCGTTCGTCCGCGACCTCGCCGGACGCCTCGGTGTCACGCTGCACGTCGAGGAGGGCGCGTTCGACGAACGGCTCGTGCGCGCTCGCGGGATCGAGGCGGCCGCGCGCGACGTCCGATATGCACGGCTGAGCGAGCTGCGCGAGCGGCGCGGCGCCCGGTTCGTGGCCACGGCGCATCAGCAGAACGATCAGGCGGAGACGGTGCTGATGCGGCTGCTCACCGGCAGCGGGCTGGCCGGGTTGCGCGGCATCCATCCGGTGCGGGAGGACGGCTTCATCCGTCCTTTGCTCGACGTCACGCGCGCCGAGCTGGACGCGTACCTGCGCAAGCGGAACGTCACCCCTCGCTTCGACCGCTCGAACGACGATCCGCGCTTTCTTCGCAACAGGGTGCGGGCGATGCTGCGGGAGCTCGGCGGCGTCGGACAACTGGCCAACGTGGCCGAGCAGGCGCGCGCGTTGTGGCCGCTCGTGGAGCGGGCGATCGATGAGGCAGAGGAGGCGCTGGCGACCGTCCGGGAGACGCGGTTCATCACCATGCCCGAGGACGTGTGGCTGCGTGGGGCGCTGCTGCAGCGGCACATCCGGCGGCTCGATCCTGAGGCGCGCGACTACGACGCGCAGCGGATCGCGCGTGAGCTCGGCGGGAGCCCGCGCGTGAGCGTGACGAAGACGCTCGAGCTGATCCGGGAGGACGTATGGGTGTTGCGGGCCGCCGCGGCCGAGATGCCGAGAGAGAGTTGGACGGTGCGGTCGTCGCGAGTGCCGGAGGGGGGGGCGCCCTCCGCTCCACACCAGCTGATCCAGTTGCCGCGGGGGGCGGCGGCCGAGTTCACCGTCCGGACGCGGCAGGCGGGAGACCGGTTTCAGCCCCTGGGCATGGGGCAGGCGAAAAAGCTGAAGGATTTTCTGATTGATCGTAAAATCGCCGCCGGTGTGCGGGACCGTCTCCCGCTGCTTCTCTGGAACGGCGAGATCGTCTGGATCGCGGGCGTCGAAGTTTCCGAAGCATTCAAGGTGACGGAGCCGGGCGCGGGCGACTTATACGAAGTGTGGATGGAAAAAACAGAGCTGGCTCCCGTCTTCTCCGCTGAAGCGATCGCGGCGCGCATCCGCGAGCTGGGAGCCGAGATCCGCGGCGATGCCGGCACCGCGGAGGTCTTCCTCCTCGGCATCCTGAAGGGGACGTCCGTCTTCCTGGCCGACCTCCTCCGGGCCACACCGGGCGACGTCAGCTACGGCTACATCGACGTGGTCCGCGACTCCGCCGACAGCCACGGCACGGACGCGCTGGAGATCGACTTCCTCAGCTTCACCGACATCCGCGACCGCCACGTCTACCTGCTGAAGGACGTGGTCAACACCGGAGTGATCGAGAACTACCTCCTCACGCAGCTCCGGGTGCACGCGCCGGCGAACATCCGGCTGGTGGCGCTGCTCGACCGGACCGACGCCCGGACCGTCGACATCCAGGCCGACTTCCGGGCGTTCACGGTCACGGATGGAACGTTCGCCGGATACGGGCTGGAGCACGAGCGGCGCTTCGGGAATCTGCCGTTCATCGGCCGGGTGGACTGACGGCGTCGGCGAACATCCCATTCAGAATATCCGGCGCCCCCTCTCCGTTTCGAATCGCGATAGTGTATGTGGCACGCGCGAAGCATCCGCGTCGCCGCGTAGGAGGCAAATCCTTTGAATTCCACAGTCAAAACAGCGCTCCTGTGGGTCGTGATCATCGTGCTGGTCTTCCTCCTGTGGAGTCTGTTCAACACGGCCAAAGGCGCCAGTGAGCTGATTCCATACAGCACCTTCGTCAGCCGCGTGAACGACGGCTATGTCGAAAAGGTTACGATCCGGGAGCCCGAGATCCGGGGCGAAACGAAGCCCACCGCTCCGGGTGGCAAGCGCGAGTTCCACACCAACGCGGCCTCGACCTTGCCCGACACCCTGTACAAGCGTCTCGAAGACAAGGGTGTCATCGTCGAGTTCGAACCGCAGCGCGACGGAGCGTTCATGACCGCTCTGATCACCTGGCTTCCGTTCCTCATCCTGATCGTCCTCTGGATCTTCTTCATGCGCCAGATGCAGGCCGGCGGCAACAAGGCCATGTCGTTCGGCAAGTCGAAGGCGAAGCTGCTCTCGGGCAGCGCGAAGAAGGTCACGTTCAAGGACGTGGCCGGCGTCGACGAGGCGAAGGTCGAACTGCACGAGATCATCGAGTTCCTCAAGGAGCCGCAGAAGTTCACGAAGCTCGGCGGCAAGATCCCCAAGGGCGTCCTGCTGATGGGCCCCCCGGGCACCGGCAAGACCCTCCTCGCCCGCGCCATCGCCGGTGAGGCAAACGTGCCGTTCTTCTCGATCTCCGGCTCCGACTTCGTCGAGATGTTCGTCGGCGTCGGTGCCTCCCGCGTCCGCGACCTCTTCGAGCAGGGGAAGAAGAACGCGCCGTGCATCATCTTCATCGACGAGATCGACGCGGTCGGCCGTCACCGCGGCGCAGGCCTCGGCGGCGGACACGACGAGCGCGAGCAGACGCTCAACCAGCTGCTCGTCGAGATGGACGGCTTCGAGTCGAACGACGGCGTGATCCTGATCGCCGGCACGAACCGCCCCGACGTCCTCGATCCCGCGCTGCTTCGCCCGGGCCGCTTCGACCGCCGCGTGGTAGTCGACCTGCCGGACCTCAAGGGCCGCGAGGGCATCCTGCGCGTGCACACCCGCAACATCCCCCTGGCCGAGGACGTCGATGCAGGCGTGATCGCGCGCGGCTCACCCGGATTCTCGGGCGCCGACCTCGCGAACCTCGTCAACGAGGCCGCGCTGAACGCCGCGCGCTACGACAAGAAGAAAGTCCAGATGGTCGACTTCGAGTACGCGAAGGACAAGGTCATCATGGGCGTCGAGCGGAAGTCGATGATGATGTCCGACCGGGAGAAGCGGAACACCGCCTATCACGAGTCGGGTCACACCATCGTCGCGGCGATGCTGCCGGCCGCCGACCCGCTGCACAAGGTCACGATCATCCCGCGCGGCCGTGCGCTCGGCCTCACCCAGCAGTTGCCGGTCGAGGACAAGTACTCGTACTCGAAGCGCTATCTCGAGGCGATGCTGGCCGTGCTCATGGGCGGCCGGATCGCGGAAGAGGTGTTCCTCAACGAGCTCACCACCGGTGCCGGCAACGACATCGAGCGCGCCACCGGCATGGCCCGCAAGATGGTGTGCGAGTGGGGTATGTCGGACCTCGGGCCTGTCACCTTCGGCAAGAAGGAGCAGGAGATCTTCCTCGGCCGCGAGTTCGCGCAGCACGGCGATTTCTCCGAGTCGACGGCAGTCGAGATCGACAAGGAAGTGCGCCGCATCCTGGAGAAGGCCTACAAGACCGCGCACGAGCTCATCACCGCCAACCGCACCTCGCTCGACCGCATCGCGCGCAAGCTCCTCGAGCGCGAGACTCTCGACGGAGTCGAGGTCAACGCCATCATCACCGAGGAGACCGGGACGGACTACCTGAAGCTCAAGGAGTACTACCCGGACCAGAGCCCCGGCGACGCGATGACCATCGCCCCGGGCACCGGTCCGCTGAGCGACGTCGCCGCCCCCGTCGCGACGCCGGACCGTTCGGCGTAATGGAAGAAGAGCAGCAACCGGCGGAAGGTTGCGAGGACAGGCAGGAATGCCTGTCCTCCCCCGCCGTTCCCACCCCCCGCTGGCGTCCGGCCTCGGAGCCAACCTGTTGCGGCTCCGGCTGCGACGACTGCCCGTTCTAGTTGCTGGCCATTGCCACGAACGCCGGAGGGAACAGGCGTGGATCGGGCCGGGCGCTCGGGCGGCGCTGATGGTATTCGCGGAGATCGCTGTCGATGAGGGCGCGGAGCTTCGCGTCTTTCTCTCCGCCGATACGGTAAAGCGCGTGGCGCGATGCGGCGCGCAGCAGCGCGGCTTCGCCCGCGGCGGCGCCTTCGAACTGCACCGAGGCCAGCACGCGCAGCGATTCGTCGTAGCGGCCGTGCATGTACGACTTCACGGCCGAGGAGAGACGCTGGCGGATGTCGACCTTCGGAGTTACGGGATCTTTCGGTGCTGACGATGACGTTGGCGGGGCTTCTTCGCCGAAGGGCACGACCACCTCGCCCAGCACCTTCCCGCCCTTGGGTTTCGTCGCGGCGGGCTTGCAGCCGCCGCGCGTGTTCAGGTGCCGCGCGAAATCAGGAATCGCCGGCGTGACGCCCTGCCGCTCTGATTCTTCGAAGTGCTTCAGCGCCTCCGCGCACTTGCCCTGCTTCGCCAGCGCACGCGCCAGGAAGTAGTGGGGGACGTAGGTCTCGAACCATTGCCCCTCGACGCGGACCGTCCCGTCGACCTCGTTCGGATTGCCGGCTACGGCTTCGCGCATCAGCTTCTCGGCGGCGGCCCATTCTTTCTTCTCGAAAGCGAGGACGCCTTTGGCGAAGCTCGGCGGCGCCTGCGCGTCGAGCGTGGCGGAGACGAGGAGCAGCACGAGCAGCGTGGTGTTTTTCATTGTGAAATCCCGAGCCCGTCGACGTAGCTCGCGGCGTCGACGCGATCGAGCTCCGCCTGCAGCCGCGACGTTTCGCCGGCGGCGACGCGGGCGTCGAGCACGACGGACTTTTTCGAGTACGGGTTCGACAGCGACACTTTGTACGTTCCCGGCGAGAGCGACAGCACCAGGGGCGTCTCACCGGCGCCGGAGAGCTGTTCGACGCCCTCGGCGTTCACGACCGAGGTCACCTGCGCCCAGGGAAAGGCATTGATGACCAGCTGCCCCGAAAGCACGACCGGCGCCGCCACCGTGACGCTGCTGCCTGGCGGAATCGGATCGGGTACAGGAGCGGCGAGCGGCGGCGTCATGGTGTTGCTCGCGGTGGCGATCGGCTTCTCCGCCACCGTCGCATCAGCGGGCGCTTTCATCCACAACACGGCAGTTCCGCCGATGAAGAGCAGCGCGATGACGGCGGCCATCGGGAGCCAGCGCCGCTGCGGCTCGCGAGCGGACCGCGACACCTCCGTTGCGTCCGCCGGTGTCCTGACCGTCGGCGCGATGGTCATCTGCTCCGTCGGAGCAGTGGCCGCCGCTGCCGCCAGTGCCGGGGCGACCGCGACGGGCGTGGTGAAGACCGGCACGTCCAGCGTCCTCTGTTCAGACGGTGTGAGCGTCGCCCGCAACGCGGCCGCGAACTCCTCCGCGGTCTGGTAGCGATCCTCGCGGCGTTTCTTCAGCGCCTTCAGCACGGCGGCGCGAACTTCGATCGGGATGCGCGCTTGCGGATCGGTCTCGTTGAACGTGCGCGGCGGGTGGTTCAGGTGGCCTGCGATGATCGAGACGTAGTCATTGCCGCCGATCGGTTTCGCGCCGGTGAGCAGCTCGTACAGCAGCACTCCGAACGAGTAGAGATCGCTGCGCGCGTCGACCTCGCCGCCGAACTGCTCCGGCGATGCGTAGCTCACCTTGCCGACGAACTTGCCGACCATGGTGAGCTGCCGCGTCGATTCGAGCGACTTGGCGATGCCGAGGTCGATCAGCTTGACGCGCTGCGTCCCGTCGACGTCGGTGAGCATCAGGTTGTCGGGCGAGATGTCGCGGTGCACGAACTTCCTGCTGTGCAGGAACCCGAGGGCCGCGAGCGCCTGCTCCGCGATCGGGATCACGACCTTGTAATCGAGCGGGCCGCCGTTCCGTGCCATCAGCTCGCGCAGGTTGATCCCCTCGATGTACTCCATGACGATGTACGAGGTGCCGTCGGCGGCGATGCTGAAGTCGATGACTTCCGCGAGGTTGGGGTGGCGGAGCTGCTTGCCCCGTTTGGCTTCGCCGAGGAAGCGCTCCTTCAGTTCCGGGAGCAGCTCGAGCTGCGCCTGCATCACCTTGATGATGCGAATCTCGTCGAAGAAGCGGTGACGGACCTTGTAGACCGCGCCCATCCCACCCTCGCCGAGCTTGGCGAGTACCTCGTACGTCGCTTCTATTTCAGTAGCCAGGACGCCCATGGTTGGACCGCTCGGTGAGCTGAGTTTACACCCCGCTCAGACGTAAGACCGCAACTCGCCATTACAATCGCGTGCATGCCGGTCATTGCCTGTCCCGACTGCGGACGCGACGTCTCCACCCTCGCTCCTGCCTGTCCGCATTGCGGCCGCCCCTCGCCTGCCGGGAACACGCCGATGGAGCCGCCGCCGATGTCGGCCGCGAAAGAGGAGACGCTGTGGCACGGGACACCCTCGCCTACCCTGCTGATGCCGCATTACTTCGGGATCGTGGCCGTGCTGATCGGGCTGCCGCTGTTCGTGATCTTCTTCGCGAGCTCGATGCCGGACCTCACGCGCCAGAACGACATGAAGACCTTCGGCTACATCGCCACGGCAATTCTCATCCTCATCCAGATCGCAGTGCTGCTCGTGGCGTGGCTGCGGCTGCGCAGCACGATGTATACGGTCACGACCCAGCGCGTGCTGATCGAGCAGGGCATTTTCTCGAAGACGGTGGATGAGATCGACCTCCGCTACGTCGACGACTCGCAGTTCGTGCAGAGCTTCGTCGACCGGATGCTGGGGATCGGGAACGTGACGCTGATCTCCTCCGACAAGAACACGCCGCGCTACGTCCTCACCTCGGTGAAGGATCCACGAGGCGTGCGCGAGATCGTGCGTACGCAGGCGTACCAGGCCAGCCACCGGCAGGTCTTCACGCGCTCGACGTAGCGAGCCGCACGCCTACTCCAGCGTCTTGACCAGCTTCTTCGGCGCGATGGCCCGATAGCTCTCGCCGATCCAGGCCTTGATCATGTCCACCGGCACGTCCGCGACCTTCGAGAAGCGTGCCGAGACCCAGCCGCTTTTGCCGAGGCCGTAGCCGGTGGGCTCGGCGAACGGGAGGTCGAGTGCGATGTCCCGTGAGCTCGGGAGCTTCAACGAGAGGCTGAGCTCCTTCACGTCCTTGTCGCCGCCGAGGAAGAGGAACGACTTTCCCTTCACCTTGATCGCCCGGTGGCCCCACGGATGGTCCTCCGTGGTCTCCGGGAACGTCATCGCGTAATCGCGCAACTCCAGCTCCAGCGACTCCAGCGTCTTTTTCGGCATGACGGGTATTATCGCGCGGCTCTTATGCGCAAGCGCGTCTACATCATCTACACCGGCGGCACGATCGGCATGAAGCGGACGCGGAGCGGCTATGTGCCGGCGTCCGGGTACCTCCAGACGCAGATGTCGCACATGCCGGAGCTGCGGCACGAGTCGATGCCGGCGTACACGATCCACGAGTACGGGCCGCTGCTCGACTCGTCGAACATGACGCCGGCGGAGTGGGTGAAGATCGCGCGCGACGTCGAAACGAACTACGACCGCTACGACGGGTTCGTGGTGCTGCACGGCACCGACACGATGGCCTACACCGCCTCCGCCCTCCCCTTTCTCCTGGGCGGCATCCGGAAGCCGGTCATCGTCACCGGCTCGCAGATCCCGCTCTGCGAGATCCGCAACGACGCACGCGAGAACCTCATCACGTCGCTGATGCTGGCCGCGAACTACGCGATCCCCGAGGTCTGCCTCTACTTCGGAGGGAAGCTGCTGCGCGGCTGCCGGTCGACGAAGGTGAGCGCGGACGGCTTCGCGGCCTTCGATTCGCCCAACTTCCCGCCGCTCGGCACGGTCGGCATCGACATCGAGGTGAACTGGGACCTCGTGCGGCCCGGGCGCGGCGCGAAGAAGATCGCGGTGCCGGAGCTGAAGCGCCCCGTGGTCAGCGCGTTGCGGCTCTTTCCCGGGATCTCGCCGGAGCTCGTGCGCAACGTGCTCCGTCCGCCCCTGCAAGGGCTCGTGCTGGAAGCGTACGGCGTCGGCAACGGACCCGACCAGGATCGCGCGTTCATCGAGGCACTCCACGAAGCAACGGCGCGGGGCGTGGTGATCGTCGACTGCACGCAATGCCTCTCCGGCACCGTCGACCTGCATGAATACGCCACCGGCTCCGCGCTCGCTCGCGCGGGGGTCATCAGCGGCTTCGACATGACCGCCGAGGCGGCGCTGGCGAAGTTGTACGTGCTGCTCGGGCGCGGGTACGCTCCGGAGCGGGTGAAGCGCGAGATGCAGCGCGATACGCGTGGCGAAATGACGAATCCGGCGTAAATTAGGGGCATGACGCGACTTCTTTTCGGCCCCGGTGCTCACGGCGAGAGCATCCGCACGCTCCAGCAGAAGCTCAGCGACGCAGGTTTCGACACGCGAGGCGTCGACGGCGCATACGGCGGCGGCACCGTCAACGCGGTGAACGCCTTTCAGCAGCAGCACGGCATGGCCGCGACCGGGAGCGTCGACGACGTCACCTGGACCGCGGCCACCAGCCTTCCCGTCCCCGCCATCCGCGACCGCTGCCTCGGCCTCACCTCGACGTTCGAAGGCCACGGCTTCACGCTCGCGCAGGGGAACTTCGACGGTGCAGGCGTGACCTGGGGCATCATCGGCTTCACCCTCAAGGGGGGCGAGCTCTCGAAGATCATCGCCGACGCGTGCGCGCAGGATGCGGACCTGGTGCGCAATTGCTTCGGCGACGGCACGGACGAGCTCCTGGCGATCCTGAAGGAGCCGTGGGAGAAACAGCTGGCCTGGTCCGACTCCGTCAGCACGGGCTCGCAGAAGGTGAACCTCGCGGAGCCGTTCAAGAGCGGCTTCGCGAAGCTTGGCGAGACGCCCCTCGGCCAGCAGTTGCAGCAGGCGCGCGTCGATGCGGCGTACTTTCAGCCGGCGTTGAAGACGGCGAAAGAGTACGGCCTGACGAGCGAGCTCGGACTCGCGCTCACGTTCGACATCCACGTGCAGAACGGAGGCATCCGGAAATCGGTCGGCGAGCAGGTGCGCGCGAAAATGCATCCGGGGATTTCGGAGCACGATGTGCGGGTGCTGATCGCGAACGCGGTCGCCGACAACGCCCTCGAGCGGTGGCGGGAGGACGTCCGCACGCGCAAGCTCACCGTGGCCACGGGCAGCGGCGTCGTGCACGGCGTGAACTACGGGTTGAAGAATTGGGGGCTGGACGAGCTGCCGGTGGAGCCGTGATGTACAGGGGAGGGCTCTACGTCCCGTAGAGCGCTCCCGCCCCATTGTTACAATCGTCTCCTTGGCCAAGAAAGCGATCATCTTCTCCTGTACCGAGTGCGGCGCGCAGGCGTCGAAGTGGCTGGGGCGCTGCCCCGACTGCAATGCCTGGAACTCGTACGCGCAGGAGGACACACCGGCGGTCACGGGCGTGCCGGCGACGGCGATGAGCGGCGGGTCGGCGCCGATGCCGATCAACGCGGTCGACTTCGATGCCGCACCGCGCGTCTCCACGCGCATCGCCGCGCTCGACCGGGTGCTCGGCGGCGGGCTGGTGATCGGGGCGGTGACGCTCGTCGGCGGCGAGCCGGGGATCGGCAAGTCGACGCTGCTGCTGCAGGTGGCGGAACAGCTCGCGCGCGGCGGGATGGTGCTCTACGTCTCGGGCGAGGAATCGCCGCGGCAGATCGCGATGCGCGCCCGGCGCCTGGAGACGACCAGCGAGAACATCCGCCTCTATACCGAGACCTCGGTGGAGCGCATCCTGGCTGAGGTCGAGAAGATGCGGCCGGTGGCGGTGATCGTCGACTCGATCCAGACGGTGCACACGTCGTCGAATCAGTCCATGCCCGGTTCGGTCGGGCAGGTGCGCGATTCGGCGGGCGTGCTGATGTCGGCGGCGAAACGGCTCTCGATCCCGGTGTTCCTCATCGGGCACATCACCAAGGAAGGGACGATCGCCGGCCCGAAGACGCTCGAGCACATCGTCGACACCGTCCTCTACTTCGAAGGGGAGAAGTTTCAGAACTACCGCGTCGTCCGCGCGTACAAGAACCGCTTCGGCCCGGCGAACGAGGTGGCGATCTTCGAGATGCACGAGCATGGGCTGGACGAGGTGCCGAATCCGTCCGCCGCGCTGATTTCGCAGCGCAGCCAGTCGCCCGGGTCGGCCATCCTCGCCGCGGTCGAGGGAACGCGGCCGCTGCTGATCGAGGTCCAGGCGCTCGTGTCGCCGACGCACTTCCCGTCGCCGCGGCGGATGGCCATGGGCATCGATGCAAACCGGGTCTCGCTGCTGCTGGCGGTGCTGGAGCGGAAGGGAGCGGGCTCGTTCGTGCAGCACGACATCTACGTCAACGTCGCGGGAGGCCTGCAGATCGACGAGCCGGCGCTCGACCTCGGCGTCATCGCGGCCGTGCTCTCCTCGCAGCGCAACCTGGTGATCCCGCACAACGTCGCCCTCTTCGGGGAAGTCGGCCTGCTCGGCGAGATCCGCAGCGTCTCACAGCCCGATCTTCGCGCGCGCGAAGCGGCGGCGCTCGGGTTCCGGAAGGTGATCGTGCCGCAGTCGAACGCGGCCGAGATCCGCGCCGACGTGGACGTCGTTCCGGTTCGCCGCATCGAAGACGTCGCGGCCGCAATCTTCCAATAAGCTTTACAAGCTCGTCCGCCCCCCGTAAACTCGCCGGCGTAGTTCGTCCCCGGTAAAGCCAACGGAAAAAGGTCGCGGCATGACATCGCTTCGCGTGCGTAATGGGTGGGTCGGCAGGCTGATGGCGCTGCTTGGCTCTCTGCTGCTCTTCACCGCCTGCTCGACGACGACCACGGTCGTTGCCACTGCCCCTGCGCCTCTCTCCGAGGATGACGACTTCAGTCAGTTGATCGCGCAGCTCAGCGCCGATCTCAACCGGCAGACGGCGCGTGCCGCGGTGCAGAAGAAGCCCGTCGCGGCCACCGCGGATTCGAAGAAGACGCGCGACAGCGCCTTTGCGGCGCGTGCAAACTCGCTCTTCTCCCCTTTGAACGGAAACGCCCTGCAGATGCCGGTGGTCGGCGTGAAACCGCGCGACCTCGACGACAGCTGGCACGCCGCGCGTGACGGCGGCCGCCGCAAGCACAAAGGGATCGACATCTTTGCGCCGAAAGGCACGGCCATCGTCGCGGTGACGAACGGCGTCATCAGCTACATCGGCGAACAGCCGAAAGGCGGCAACTGCCTCTGGCTCACCAACGAGGACGGCGCGTCGTTCTACTACGCCCACCTCGACCGCTGGGCGCCCGGCCTCTACGAAGGGATGGAAGTGCGCAGCGGCGATCTCCTCGGCTATGTCGGCAACACCGGCAACGCGAAGTACACGCCGCCGCATCTCCATTTCGCGGTCAACGAGAACGACGAGATGGTGAACCCCTACCCGATCCTCACCCGCGCCGCGGTCGTCCAGCGCGCGCGCGTGGCTCTCGACAGCGGCTCGGCGCTCGGCACGCGCTAACGCACCGGCGTATGGAGTGCGGTGACCGCAGGAGGGTGTGTCAAAACCCAAATTCGCGAAATTCAAGTGGGCGAAGCGCTGCGTTACACGATGTTTTTTACACTCGCAGTGGTCAATGCCATCAATTTACGCCGGCTTATTCGCCTTGCAGTGGATGCGCGAACCACGTGC
>DASQJY010000055.1:0-83992 GCA_035630815.1 Thermoanaerobaculia bacterium | reverse complement strand
CAACCGTCGCTCAGCCTGACCGCGATCGAGCGCGCTTGTCGAGCGAGATCGCGCCACTTGCTGCTTCCAAAACGCAGGCGCAGATATCAGCGCGCCGACGCGCGCTTTGTCTGTGGAGGCGTAAGTTAGTGCCTATGGGCTCGAGCCGGGGCGCGATCCGAAACAGCAGCGGGCGGAATGCACAGACGCCATCGCAGCTCGCGCGTGCCCAGATGCGGCGGACGGAGAACATCTCCGCCATCGGCGACATCGCCCGGATCCGCGCCTGGCCTTCCTCTTCCGAACGGAACATCGGCACGTTGAGCAGGATCACCTGCGACACGTCCGCCGGATACGCACGCGCGTATTCGGCCGCGAGGATGGCACCCATGGAGTGGCCGACCACGGTCATTCGGCGTCCGCGCACGAGCGGTGCGATCGTGCGATGGATCGCGTCCACATGCTCCGGTACGTCGTAGCGGGCGTCCGCAGGCCACGGCGATCGGCCGAAGCCGAGCAGGTCGACGATGACGATCTGGTGATCGCGTGCGAGAGTCCGCACGTGCGGTTCCCAGTACCGTCCCGATCCGCGGAAGCCGTGAAGAAACAAGACCGGATCGCCGGAACCGAACGCCGTGACGTGCAGTTTGTCGCCGAGGCTGCGAACGCTCCGATTGTGGGTCGCGCGAGTGATTCGCGCGAGGACCTCCACGCCGGCGATGGCCAGCACCAGGACTGCCACTGCGACTATGGCGCGCTTCATCTGCGTTCCATCAGACGATAGCCTCACCGATCTCGGCGAGCATCTCGCCGTCGTCACAGTGTCAACGTAGATGCGTTGTGACGGTGGGGCGCTGGCAGCCGTCACTCGCATGTGTGCGCTCCGACGCTGCGCGCCGCTGCGCAGGAGACGCATCGTGGACGCCATGAACGTCCGAGAAGCGATGACTCCCGACCCCGCCACCTGCGAGCCGACGACGACACTCCGTCTCGTGGCCACGCTGATGCTCGACCACGACTGCGCCGCCGTGCCGATCGTGAGCTCCGGCGAAGTCCTCGGCATCGTCACCGACCGCGACATCGCCTGCCGCGCCGTCGCCCGCGGCTGGAACGCGGCCGAGCTCCCGGCGAGCGCGGTCATGTCCTCGCCGCTCGTGGCCATTCACCCCGACGAGACCTTCGACGACGCCGTGCAGGTGATGAAGGAGAACCACGTCCACCACCTCCCGGTGATCGACGACGAGGGGCGTCTGCTCGGCATCGTCGCGCAGTCGGACCTCGGGCGGCGGATGTCGAACCGCGAGCTGGGACAGCTCGCGCGGGAGACGTCGATCCGCGGCGTGGGTCGAGGGCCGGCGAAGCTCGTGCCGGTGACGCATCACTCAGGAGGTCTCATGAGAAAGCTCACTGCGACTGGAGCCATCGCGGCCGGTGCGGCCGCGATGACCTGGGCCACGAACCGCAAAGACATGGAGGCAGCGAGACGGCGAATCGACACGGAGAGGCAGGTCATCGATTGCGCCCACGGGCCGATCGAGTTCGCCGAATGCGGCGACGGGCCGGCGGTTCTGGTCATCCACGGAGCGGGAGGCGGCTTCGATCAGGGGCTGGAGCTCGGACGCGGTCTGCTCGGGGACGACTACCGCGTCGTGGCGCCGTCGCGTTTCGGCTACCTCGGCACGCACGTTCCTGACGATGCCTCCGCCGAAGCACAGGCCGATGCGCACCTGCGCCTGCTGGATGCGCTGCAACTCGATTCCGTTCCGGTGATCGCCGCATCCGCCGGCGCTCCTTCCGCGATGCAGTTCTGCCTGAATCATCCGGACCGCTGCTCGGCGCTCGTGCTGGTCGTGCCGCTGGCGTGGGTGCCGGATCGCACCTTCGCCCCACCATCCCCCTTCTTCGCCACCGTGCTGACCACGATCGCCGCATCGGACTTTCTCTTGTGGACGATGATGAAGGTCGCGCCGATGACCCTCCTGAAAACCATCCTCGGCACGCCGGTGGAGGCGTACCGCAATGCCGCCTCCGAGGAACGCCGCAACGTCGATCGCGTGCTGCAGACGATGCTCCCCATCAGCCGGCGCGTGGCGGGGATTCAGAATGACGGCGTCATCGCCGCGAGCCTCACGCGCTACGCGCTCGAAGACATCCGCGTTCCGACGCTCGTCATCAGCGCGGCGGACTGTCTCTACGGCACGTACGACAGCAGCTTCTACACCGCCGAGGAGATCGCCCACGCACAGTTCGTCGGGTTCCCGAGCGGCGGCCATCTGCTCCTCGGCCACGAGGCGGAGGTGCGGTCGCAGGTGAGAGGGTTCCTGGCGGAGCAGCGCGAGATGAGGGCGATGGCGGTGTGATCGCGCCGTTGACTACGTATTGTCGACCAGCGGTGCGTCGGGCGCCGTTTTCATGACGGCGCTGATGCTGTTGTCCCTCGCGGTGGAGGTCGAGTACAGCTCGCTCGTTCCGATGATCTCGCCGTTGGCCGCGGTGAGTACGAAATACGGGCTGCCGTTGGTCGCAGTCTTTCGAACGTACCGGTTCTCGTCCGGTGCATTCTTCCGGACCGACGCGATTCCGTTGAGCGCTCCACTCTTGGTCTCATACTGCTCGCTCGTCAGAATGATCTCGTTGTTGCCGGCGCGCAGGTTGAAGCGGAACTTCGCAGCCGTATTCTTCGTCAGGACAAATGCACTCGCCATGGAGCCTCCGTTTCGCAGGTCACGATGGGAGAAGACACCGTTGTCGCGCGAAAGTGGGGCCTGTGCATACTCTGCCAGCAAGGGATATTTCACCGTTGACGCATACTCGCCAGCCGAAGACGAGGTCGTCACTAGCTCCGGCGCGCGCGACACAACGCGGCGTTCGGCGGCAAGGTGGGGATGGCGGGCGACGATGCCCTCGACAAATGCCTGCTCGACGTCGATGAGAGCGGCCGTTCTTGCGGCGACGAACTGGTCCCATCGCCCCTCGCTTGCCGCGGCCGCAGCATCGTCGGGGATGACGTGAGCAGCCTGCATCGCTCCGTCGATCTGGCCGCCGAGAATTGCCTGACGCAGTGCCGCAACATCCTCTGGGGCGCAGAGGAATCGGTTCCCGGGGCTCGAGAAGCTGTCCTTCGTCAGCACACTTCTGCGAACGAGCTGGACCATCGCCATGCGCTTGTGGTCGGCCAGCAGCCGGAACGGCTCGTCGTTTCCGCAAGCCGCCGACTGCCGTTGCGCCAATTGCAGTGCGAGCGCCTTGATGCGTACGGCGCGGAAGTCCGCCGTCGCGCGTGGTGGCCGCAGGCGAAACGGGGTGGCACCCGACCACCGCAGAATCCCATCACGGACGCTGTCGCGAAGAGCCTTCAGTGCCACGCCGAGGCGGTATCCGCTGAGGCCAGCGAACATTTCTCCGTACGTCGTGACCCAGAACCAGTCCCGCAGCAGATCGAGCCTAGCGTCGACTTCCTCTTGCCGAAACACGTCCGCGAGGAGAACTGACTGCACGGCGTAGGGTACGAGGTCCCAGTCGCGGATGCCGCACTCGGCACGTAAGAATTCGGCAACCCGCTTCAGCCGTCCGAATGCTCGTTCCAACGCCGCTGGATCATCCTTCAGAACGCGGCTGACCTGTTCAACGGACTGATCGTATAGATCGAGGTCCGCTTCTGCTTTGACGACCTTCAGAGCGGTCTCGTAATCGATCTCGCCCCATCCGATCGGCTGCAGCAGTTCACTGCGTAGGGCCTCGATGCGATCCCGGAGATCGAACGTGGGCGACCACGTCAGCGCGTGGACCATGTCCGCTTCGCCCATTCGAACGCCCTGACTGTTCACCAGTTTGAACGTGCGGGCGGCGACTTCCAAGTCGTCGCTGACGATGGGAATGACCGGCACCTTGTACTCACGAAACGACTTCGCCAGTTCGTCCGACCGTTCGATCCATTGCTCGGCGTCGGGGCCGCGCAACGCGCGCTGGAACCGAAGCAACGTGACGCTGCTGGAGAGAACGCTGAGCGGAATGACTGACGCCCTGTCGGTCTGATCAGGCACAAACACGCGATCGCTGAGGTCGTAGCCGATCGTACCGATCTCAGTGTCGTTTTCAGAACGAAGAGGGCCGTGGCCTTTGAGAGCAGCGAAGAGCGTACTGAGTCTTTGCAGGCCATCGAGCAGGTATTCGTGCGGAACCTCGGCACGAGGAGTCATAAGCCGGTGTCCGGCAAGCTCGTCCTGCCAACTGATCTTCTCGCCGGCGGTCCTCCAGATCATCACGGCGCCCATCGGGATGCCATCGCGCACGCTGCGAAGGAGCTCAGCCTGCCGGTCCCATTGCCACACGAGCGGGCGCTGGAACCGCGGAATGAGCAGTCGTCCCTCGGCGATCGCATCGACGAGCTGGTAAAGATACTGAATGACCGGTTCCGACGTCTGAGCAGGCCCGCGCACGATCACCTCACCTGCGCCAGGAGTTCCTGAATCACGGGGCGCAACTCCGACCAGCCCGAGTCGCGACGAAGATCGGACTCCGTCACATCCGCTCCGCCGAACAGAGCGCCCACCGTCGTCCCGAAGCCATTTCTCAGCAACGTCTTGTTCTTGTCGGTCACGTCATCGTACAGGGTACCAGCCGTCGCATCGGTGCGCGCCTCGTCGCCTGCAAAACCGCGCTTCATGTTGAAGTGATGTCTCTGGACGACTTGCATCCGCAAGAAACTGCGAAGAAGCGCAAACCGCTCCGCTCTTTCATCGTGATCGCTTCCTTGCGCGGCCCACGCGTTGAGCGCTCGCGCTGGGAGGTAGCTCTCCATGTACCGGCGACGGAGTTGATGATGAGGGATGCCCCCACAGGCCATCCTGAGCGCCTCGGACTGCGCACTCGGAACGCCCGGCTGCATGGCGTCGCTGTCGAACAGAACCCACGTTGTGTGGCGCAGTGCCGGGTCCCCCTGCCTGTCGAGAAGGTGTCGACGCATGTTCGTGAGGCCACCGCCGTGCTGGACGCGAACGAATCCCCGCTCGATTCGCTCCTGCAACGCCTTTCGTTCTTCGTCCGTCAACATCTTGAGAAGGAAGTCGCGATCGGAGATCTCATCCTCGAGCAGGAGCGCGAACGGCCTCTCCAGAAACGCGCGAGCATCTGCCGGTCGAAGTCGGATCGGCGTCGACGCGAAGTCGGTTTGGACAAACGTCCCGATCTCCGCAACGGTTTTTGAGGGTTGCAGCGCCTCCGCCTCAGCGCTCAGATCGACCGCTAACGTGATCTGCTCCTGAACCCCGACGGACTGCTGCTGCAGCCACGCCGCGATGATGGGGTGCGCGAGCTCGGCGTCAATGTGATGGCGGCCGTCCAGCGCGTACTGAAACAACGTGGTCAGCAGGAGATCGTCAACGGGAGCATGAAAAAGCTCCGGAGCAAGCCGAACTCTCACACCAGTCCGCGCTCCTTGCGCGCTCGCAGGAGCGCTTTTGCCTGTTCCGTATCCTCCGAAAAGACACCGGGCGGCCATCCGGCTCCCTGCGGACGCGCAGCATCATCAAAGGTGATTGTGTCGACCACGCTCCGTCCGTCTTCGAGACCACGGATCCAGTGCACTACGACCGCCGCCGGGGATATCTCTCCGCGGGCGATGCCGAGTTGGACCCGCAACAGGAAGTTCTCGGAATGAGTCTCGATGAGCGCGATCGGCGCGGCGGGCGCGGACGTGAGGCTGCAGAAGAACGCGGCGAGCTCGGCGTGCGCCGCCGGATGCAGATGAAGTTCGGGATGCTCGATTGCGAGCAGCGCGTGACGGCCGAGCCGTCCCAGACGCGCCAGACTTCCGAGGACGATGACGGGAAGAACCTGCGCCATCCCTTCGCCTGTGTCGACGATCGGAATCTCTACCGCGGATGACCCGCCGAGTGCCGAGAGTGCGAGCGAGTAGTGCTTCTCTCCCGCAACCGCGAAGGGCGAGATGGTTAACCGGTGGCCCGTAGCAGTCTCGAACCATCGGGATGTAGCAGTCACCAGATCGCCGCCGGCGAGTGAATCGTGTGCGAGGAAGTCGGGCGCGTTGGAGCCGTCACTCGCGAGTCGTTTCGGGCGAACGCCGAATCTCGACGTTCGTGGCGGGACGGCTCTCAACGAATTCAACCAGTGGACCTGTTCGGCGAGCTCTCGGACGCAGTCGGCAGCACGGGTCATGACAGGCGTGAACGGCTGATCGGCGGGCGATTCGAACGACAGCCCATCGATCTGCATCTGGAAACGTCCGATAGCGGAGTCGTTGATTCGGAAGTCGTACAACTGCACGTGCGCACCAGGGTCAGATTGCTGCGTATCCCAGAGTGCTTCGACCCGAGCTTCCGTCGGCGCGCTGCTTTCAACGTGAAGACGCTCGACGATCTGTACTTGACGGTCGGGCAGATCGCGAATGACGTATTCGACCTGCAGCGCCTCCGGCGGCTCGGCGAAGCGAAGGCGGATCATGAGCGTCGTGGCCGCGGACTGTCGCGAGAGGATGTCGCGAAACGAAGCACCTCTCGCCGCGTCCGAATCAAGGGCCAGTGTCGCCGCCGCGCCTGGGGACGCGGATGCGGCGAGGATCGGCAGTAATCGCACCGCGGCGCTCTTCCCCGCGCTGTTGTATCCGAAGAGGAGCGTCAGCGGGCGCAGTTCGAGCGTCGCTTCGTCGACGAATGACCGGTAGTTTTCGAGAGACACCTGCGACAAACGCACCGGTCGAGTATATCGGCTGAGTCGATTCTGCGTCTGATGCCCCGCGTCGATGGCATTCGTGTTCTGAACTTCATGCAGGGAGTACGATCGGGCGCACGTGGCCGCCGGACACGAAAGTCAGTCCTTCCGTGATTTCGGCGATAACCGAGGCCCACGATCGAAGACCTCCACAAGATCGTAGAGGCGGCAATCCATCGCATCCGAAAGCCGAAGCAGCATCCCGAGCGTCGGTGTCGTGACGCCACGCTCCAGCCGGCTGATGAAGATCACGTTTGAACGTGCGCGGTCCGCGAGCTCCGCCTGAGTCAGACCGCGTGCGAGTCGCAGTTCGCGAAGGTGCGGACCGAAGATCGCGCCTTCCTCGCGTGCCGTCTCAGTCATGCGCAACTCCATTGACAATTCGAGCGCATCGACTTAGCTTATATGCACACTCGAAGGAGATCTGTCATGGACGAATCCATCCGCAACCGCATCCGCCACATCTTCCTCTCCCCGCGCCCGTCCTTTGCGCTCATGACCGCGTCAGACCTCCTCGGCATGACGCTCAAAGACCTCAAACGCGAGATCGAGGACGGGGCGATTGTAGCGGTTTCGACGGGGCTGGGGCAGCGCGTGACGCGGGAGGAGATGATCGCTGCGGCGATGCGGGTGTGGGAGCAGGGCGTCATCGAAGAGACGCTCGGCGACGACGCGGCGGCGGTGTTGCCGGAGGCGATCCGGCTCGTGGAACTGCGGGCGCGGGTGCCGCGCTATCAGCGCGAGATGCTCCGTTACCTCGCACGGCAGAACGGAACGACCGTCGACGAGGTGCTGACGCGCGAGCTCGAGGACGTGGCGTGTGCGCATTCCGAGGAACTGGCGGCGGCGGTGCCCGGGTTCGACATGGCGCTGGCGTGGCCGGAGAACGCGGCCGGCAGCGCCGGGTGAGGCGCTGTCTCCGCGATCTGACCGCACACAGGATCGACCATGAAGAAGCAGAAAACCAATCTGAACGAGCGCCACGCGCCGCTGCCGCCGAGCCGCCGTGGAGGGAAAGGCGGACCGCGCGAGTTGAGCATCACCACGCTCTGGCGCGCCGACCCCAACGCGCGGAGCGGCGGGAAACCGGTTCCCTACGTCCGCATCTCCGGCGGCTGGCTCGAACGATTCGGGTTCGCGCGCGGCTCGCGCGTGGTCATCGCCGCCGAGCAGGGACGGCTCGTGCTGACGGTGACCGATCCGCGCTCTAATTGACGAACATAGCACGAGCACAGTTGCGCCACTGAGCGATACTGTTGCGATGAAAAAGGTCGCCGAGGTGCTGGAAGGGCTTCGGGAAGAGGAGCACCGGCTCTCGGTCGAGCTTTCCGGGGTCCGTCGCGCGATTGCCGCGCTCGAAGAAGTCATCGGGATCGTGCCGTCGCAGGCGCCTGAGCGGACGGATGCGAGTGCGCGGGAGCAGGGTGCGCTGCCGTCGAACCCCGGCGCGTCGGCACCGATGGCGCAACCCGGACCCTACGCTCCGGGCGGCTTTTATGACTCGGCCGCGGCTTATCTGACGGCGGAGGGCGAGCCGAGGACCGCTCAGGAGATCGCGGAGGCGCTGCTCGCCGGCGGTTACCCGACGCGTGCGACGAACTTCAGGGCGACCGTGCGAACGATGTTGCACCGGCACTTCTCCGCGAACGCTCACGGCATCTACGCGACCGAAGAAGGCGGTCGCTGGTACGTTCGCAAGTGACTTTCGTACGGATCGGGCCGATCCCGCAGCACGTGAATCCGCGCCTCGATCGCGCCGACGCCGTCCGTGTACGCACGCGCTTGTTCCTCGACGGTATTCATGTGCTCCGCGAACGCAACAACGTGCTCTCGGGACGCAACAACGTGCTCCATGAACGCATCGTTGCGTTCGCAGATCGCAACGTTACGCTCCGCACTCGAAAAGTTACGTCCCGTGAGTGCAACGTTGCACTCCGCGCCCGCAACGTTATGCCCTGCCGACGCAACGTTACGCTCGTTGGTCGCATTGTTGCGCTCCGCGATCGGATTGTTGCGTGACGGGATCGGATCGTCCCGTGACGGGATCGGATCGTTGCGTGACGGGATCGGATCGTCGCGTGACGGGATCGGATCGTCGCGTGACGCGATCGGATCGTCGCGTGCCGCGATCACACGTGTGCGCTTCTCAGTCGCGTGAGTGCGTTCCACGGTCGCATTGCTGTCGGCCGCGATCGGAACGGTGCGATGCGCGGTCGCAATCTTCCGCTCCACGATCCAAGGATCAAAGCTGAGGTCGTGCCCCGGGGGACGATCCCTCGAATTCTCACCTCTCGCCTGGGCAGAGCCAACGCAGCGGCATCGACAGAACGCAAAGGCCTTACCCCTCGCAGACGGGAACGCGACATGCACGGTCGCGATCGAACGCTGCGTGGAAGGGACTCCGGACGGGAATCCCCTTGCGAATCACTCCTCAAGTGTGGAAGAATTCCTGGGGTACCGTCCGTTACGTTAAAATAACCATGGAGCATACCGATCCCTCTGAGGGCGTATCCGCTCGGCGTCCAGCCGAAGAACAAGCGGTCACGGTCGTCAGCCCGCCACCATTAGGCGTGACCCAAGTCACCCACCCATCGCCACGCCGGCGCGTACAAGTAGCAACCTCGAGCGCTTCCGCTAGCCAAGCTGGGACGCCCGCGCCGCTAAAGAAGGATGTGCGTATGCCAATACTCCGCAAGAAGACGGATGCAACGTATCTTCGGCTGCAGGATGCCTTCGACGAACTGGAGCCTGTGCGTGGCCAACGTGTCAGCACACCGCCGTTCTCTGAACAACTTAGCATTGCGGTAAACGCCTGCCGATCCGGCCCGCTCGGCTATGACGTCGATCCCGCACTCCTCATGCTGTCGCGAGGATTCGTCGAGCAGATTCGGGAGGCGATCGAACAGAAAAACGTCGATACGGTTCTCGTAGTCGCCTATCCTGACGCGCGCGATCTGAAGAGACTTTCACGCACGCACGGTCTTCATCCCAACATGCCGGCCACTGCATTTTTGGTGCAACACCTCGTTGGCCGCGGGTATCACATCCAAGCACCAGATGTGCTCGGGCGCTATACTTCACTTCCACAGATCAGAGCCGCCCTATGCCAAGGTAAACAAGGCCTTCCTGAGCTCTTCACGAACCATCACAGATCGCTCGATCAAGTCGTGGGCCATGCGTACGTCGTATTCACCTCTAGTGCGGCGGTAGCGCCCATTCGACCAAGGGGCGAGTCATACTCGGCCGCCGCGACCAAGTACGATCTGCCGACCATTGATGAGATGCTCGTTCTGTGCGGCGTCATGGGTATACCATCGGATACGACCACGTATCCCGCACACTACACGGGTGAATGGCTAGCCGCCGGCTGCAACGGCGAACCAGCGTATGCAAAAAGTGATGCGCGACGCTTCGGCGTCTATGTCGCCGATCCAGACGGAGCGCCGGTCATCACGCGTGCGCGTCCGGTTCTTCGGTGGCTTCCAGGAACGCAATGACGGCAGGGAAGTGCGGGTAGAGAGTCGTCATCGCAAACTTCAGGTACTCATACCCCCCGCCGCCCGTGCCTGAAGGCACATCTTCAGCGCCCGTCGCTGCGGCACGCTTCTGAAGTTGCTTGATCGTGGCGAACGCCACCGCGTGGTGTTGCCGGACAAATGCGCGACCCGGCCGGTCCGGCTCTTCACCAGCCATATGGAGCATGTAGTCCGCATCAGCGATGCGCTGCAGAATCGCGCAAAGCGCACTCTTGCCGTGTTCCCGCTTCAGTGAGACCGCAGCGCCACACGCCCCGCTGAGTTTTCGCCGCCGGATATTCTCGCGCTCAGCAATCGTGGCCGCCGCGCTGCCAAAATCCTGCAAGAGCTGCTTTGTGATTGGTGCCACGCGGTCATATTCCTCGGAATTCTTCGCGCGAAGCCTGGCGAGGTGCTCCTCCAGCAAATGACTAAGCTCATCGGTGGTGAACGTCGCCCAATGCTCGCCGATCAGCGTAATCGAGCGAGACGGGGTGCCCTCGATCTCGGCAAGACGGTTGAGGACCCCGTGGGCCATGTCATCCATCGCAGTTGCTAGCGCAGAGCGCTTTTCTCGAGCATTCGCGAGTTCCTCATGCGACGCGAGAAGTAGTTGATCTTCAACTGGCAATAGCCGATCATCACCTTCTCCTCGATAATGGCGCGCAAACTCTCGTGCTGGGAATACTGGCAGTGCAAGTAACGGCGCCTTCGCAAGCGCGCGCTGGAGGATACGGAACTGGGCCGACTGAAAGCCGCTGGCGGGCGATAGGAACGGCCGGAAATATCCAAACTCATCAACATTAAAACGTACCGGCTGCAGGTACCGCATGACATCAGGGCACATCGTTTCGGCGGAGTACGCAAGACGCGCCGCCGCCGTAAGCGCAGGTCGCCAAAAGGGATCAGGATCTGTCGTCGAGGCTCGGCAATACTTGAGAAACGTCACGTCGTCGAGCGTTTCTAAGTGTCGCAACGTATCGCTGATGATGGTGCAGTCGAAGAGGGTCTGCTTGAACGTCAGTTCGAAGAGTTGGTGCACAACGACGAAGATGCGCTCGTCCGGAACACGCGAGCTTGGAAACTGTGCTGACAGGATGACGTCGAGGCGTTCGTACCTGTCATACGTGAGACTATGCCGCTTCCCTTCGGTCGCAGGATTCACGTGCACGAACGGCGGTTTAAGTTCGCAGTCAGCGACCTTTCGTCGCACATCTTCATCGAGCGAATATTCCCACCAGTTGTCGTCCACAGCGTCGCGCTCCTTTCTACTGCCACCAGTGATGATCCATCTGTAAGTTCTTACAATCCAGCCTCTGGCAGCCCGACGATAGCGCGTACTTCGTTAATTGTTGTCCTTGCATGAAGCCGTGCCTGTCGCGAACAGTTCCGCGCGATCTCTACGGCGTCGTGGCCACTTCGCAACAATCCGTCGCGCCTTTCGCGAAGCCGTGAGATCAGCGCCCATAAAGCTTCCACGACCGCTCCCTTTAGGTCACGATATTTGAGCGTACCAGCGGAGTGCTGATGTCGGAGCTGCTCCGTCGCAGTACTGTCAGAGGCGTTCAATATCGCGAAGAGATTGGCCACACCGGGACTCATGTCGCCAGGCGACGGTCCCACGTCCGTGACAGCCGCCATGACCTTCATCTCCACCGTTTGACGATCGTCGAAGAGCCCGATGTAATGTTTAGGGCCTAAGCTCTTGCTCATTTTCTTCGTCGGGTCAGCCAGCGACATGATCTTCGGCGCTTCTGTCAGAAGAGGTTTGGGCTCGGGAAAGTAAGGAAGCTGAAATCGTTCGTTGAAGCGTCGTGCAATATCCCGCGAGAGTTCAAGGTGTTGCACCTGATCTCTTCCGACGGGAACATTCTCGGCACGATAGATGAGGATATCGGCGGCCATAAGGACCGGATAGGTGAATAAGCCCGCAGATACAAAGGTGTCGCCCTGTGCCTCCTCAATGATGTCCCGCTTGTCTTTGAACTGCGTCATACGCGACAGCTCTCCGTACGAGCAGACGCAGCCGAGGATCCACGCCAATTCGGTGTGCTCTGGTACCAGACTCTGCACGAATACGAGCGCTCTTTCTGGATCAATACCGCACGCAAGGAGGCTCACGACCATTTCCTCCGTGTTTCGGCGCAGATGTTCCGGAACAAACGGCACCGTCATCGCGTGGAGATCGACGACGCCGAACGCGCATTTGTATTGGTCTTGAAGTTCGACCCAATTCTTAATTGCGCCGAAATAGTTTCCGATGTGGATTTCGGAAGTCGGCTGAATGCACGACAGGACGGATGTCGTCACGGTTGGTACTCCTCTCTTGCTTGGGTGGACCCGGTTAGGGGATCCAATCCTACCTCAGCAGCGGTGATACGTCCATACAAGCGGCTACGCTGCTGGTCCTGAAAAATGTTTTGCGTGCTGGTAGGGATTCGCTCGTTTGCGTCACCCCTACTAAGCACGCGCGCCCGCGGACGCGGCCGTCCGGAGGTCTGCGTTCGTGGGATGATGTGTTTCCGCAGTCGGGAAAGGCTTCGCCGACGATCGTGGTGGCGGAACAGTTACGCCGTGCGCCAGGCGCTGTGGTGGCAGCGGCGAGCACCGGAGACGGTGCCCGGCGGGATGGCGTCACGACGCGAGCCGGTCCACCTAGCTCGTGGCCTCATGGTGAATCTTCCCGATGTTGTTCGACCCCTCCGTCTCCTGTGGTGACCACGTTAGACGCCTTCATCGGTGAAGGCGGGCGCACCACATTCAAGCGAACCCTGCTACCCCATTGCATGCCAGCTGACGCAGACTCCTTGGCTCGAGTGAGCATCTCATCCACGAATGTGCGATCCGGGAAGCGGTCGACTCGAACCGCTTGCGATTTGTCTTTCAGATATGAGTAGTAGTTCGAAAAGAACTTCACGACCGTCGGCTCGCGGATCGAAATCACCGGGATCACCAGCCCTTGTGTGTACCCACCGCCGAGGCATAGTTCCGTGTCGTCGATCAACATCATGTCGAGAATCTTGATGTCGTTAACGCTGATGAATGGGACGAAATGGAGCTTAAACTGCTGACGACTGTCCGCATACGTGTCCAGCATCAGCTTCTGCGCCTGCCACACTTCTTCCGAGAAGGTGTCGGCGATCACCCTTCGGTAAATGCCACCCCGTCGGATGAAGCTGTCCATCGACCGCTGGTATGCGTCGTCAAGAAGCTCACTACTTCCAGCCGAGAAGTGGGTGACGCGGACTTCTACCGCTGTCGCGAACCGCTCCTCAATGTACGCGTGAAAGTCAGCAGCGTTCGTGAAAACACGGACGGTCGGCATCGGGTGCGCCCGAAGTTCGGCGAGTGCGCTGCCGAGCTTTTGCTGCATTTCTTCCAGCATACGCATCATCGCATCGCCTCGGTGGACAAGCTTCGCATGCATCAATGCACCCTGGATACACGTCACGACAACGAAGAGCGGTATGAGTCGCGTCATGAGCGTGGTCGCATACTCGGGTGCGACTTGATTCAACAGGTAGATCAGCGCCGCGATGAAGACAACGGGCAGGATCAACGACTGAACTAGAGTTTCAAGAACTCGCCTAGTCTTCGGACTCATATCATGCCTCGCTACGCAGTGTTCGTACTATCAAGGTGTGTCTAAAGACGACGTTCCCCTACCCTGGGCCGGGCGAGCCGCGGCGATGGCGTGCCGCAGCCACGGCGTGCGACGCAGCTGCGGCATTCAGTTCCGGCGGCGCAGAATGACGCCCGCGCACCCGGCAACCTTGAGCCGCGTCCCGTGGCGATGACCTGCGATACGCGCGGAGACGAACCCGCGCCAGTACCACGCGCGGGTTCCTTCTAAGTTGCAGCGACCACCACCACCCACACCGCCCTCTTCGCAAACCGCACCACCCGCTCCGTGGTCGCGCCGATCACGCTCGCGTCCGTGAAGCGTTTGTGCTGCGAGCCGAGGACGATCAGGTCGGCGTGCGTTTCGTTCGCCAGGCGGATGGTTTCCTCGGCGGCGTTGCCGGAGGCGACTATGTGGGCGTAGCGGCAGCGGGTGCGGACGTGCGGGTCGATCCAGGCGGCGAATTCGCCTTGGATATCCGAGGCGGCGTCGCCGGGGTCGGTGACGTGGACGATGAGGAGCTCGGCGTCGAAGGTCGCGGCGAGGGCGCAGGCCTCTTCGAGGGCGACGCGCGCGACCTCGGTGAAGTTGACGGGGCAGAGGATCTTTCCGATGGACGGCGTCGCGCCCGGAGGGATGCAGAGCACGGCGCGGTCGGTGTGGTGGACGACTTTCTCGGCGACCGAGCCGAGGAGGGCGCGGCGCCAGCCGGTGCGGCCGTGCGTGCCCATGACGATCAGGTCGGCGTCGATGGCCTCCGCGGTTTCGAGAATCGCCTGCGCCGGGGCCCCTTGGTCGACGATGCGGGTCTCGACGGCGTCACCGGCCTCGGGGAGGTGGCGCTCGACATACGCGCGCAGGTCGCGGGCGAGGCGGTCGCGGAACTCGACGGAGGTCTGCAGGGCGTACGCGGCCGGCCCTTCCATGATGTCGAACGGGACGTACGGCTGGTTCGCGTAGAGGACCGTGATCCGGCCGCCGAGGCGCCGCTGGAGAAGCGCTGCCCAGCGAATCGCGCCGGCGGCGAAGTCGCTCAGATCGGTCGGGACGAGGATGCGTTGCAGGCTGGTGGCGCTCATGAGCCCACGATCGGGCGCGTGGCGAGCCCGGACCGCATCGGCCATCACATCCGCGTGTGTCGCATCGCAATGCCGGTGCGATGGAAAGAGCGAGACCGCGAACCGGCGGAGTGCTTTGGCGATGAATGGGACGATCGGCTCCGAGGCGTGAAGCCCCGAAGCCGACCGCCAAGCCTTACTTCTCGGAGATTCCGGACGGCCATGCGCCCTGCACGGGTGCGCCGGCTTGACCGCCATCCTGCTCAGCGACCCCGGACGGCCAGGGCTCCTGATCCTGCTCGACAGTTTCTCCCGTGGCGGTGTCCGTAGCCGCACCTTTCTTCGCCAGCACTTTGGCGAGACCCTTCTTCCCGGAGCCTTTACCCTTGCCTTTCTTCCCCGCCACCTTCCCGGCGGCCGCTGCGGGAGGAGCCACTGCGGGGCCCGCGCAGCCTCCGACTTCCGCGGGCTGGGCCGGGCGCACCGGCATCGGCGAGCCTGGCGGCGGCGCGGGGAGCGGCGGCGTGGGGATCGGCGGCAGGACGTTCGCCGGCGTCATCTGGGGTCCCGTCCCGTTCTGCCCGTGCGCGTAGATGTCTCTCGCGATCCGCAGGCCCAGGCCCACACCGCCGATCATCTCGTTGCCGAGGGACGGGTTCAGGGGCCCGTTATCGCCTCCGGTGAAATCGAAGGCGTCGAAGATCCAGTGGACGCCGAGATAAACGCGGCTGGTGGCGTTCTCGAGGATCATCTCCCACAGGCCACCGGGGAACGGACGGGTGTGGCGCGGACGCACCGTTCCGTCGTTGTCGCGGTTGCCGCCGTTGAACTCGTCCGAGACGAACAGCGGGCGTCCCATGCTGTCTCTCAACAGGGTGTCATTGCTCTTGTTGTTTGCCGGCCGGCCGTAGAACATCCGGGCGATGTGTAAGGCGGCGGCCCCGAAGGTGGCGTGGCCGGACGGGTATGCTGGAAAGTCCGGCGTGAAGTTTTTCATGCCCGTCGAGTTCGTGCTCGGCGCGCCGAGCGGCAGCCATCCTGGATCACCCTCGGCGAACGCGGCGGGACCGGGGTACGGTGCGGCGGGGCCGAGCGTTTCGTCGTGCTCGCGAATCCCGACGACCGGGCGCCAGAAGTCATGGCAGTACTTCTGTTCCCACGCGAGAATGCCCGCGTCGCCCAGAGCCGCGTTGACGAAGGCGAAGAAGCTGGCGTTGTCCGCCTCGGTGTGGATTCGCCCGAGCCGCGGGTTGACGACGTTCATCGCCACCTGCCGGAGGATCTGGTTGTAGAGGCGCGGCGGAGTGCCCAGGCGGTTCGCTCCGTCGTATCCCCAGTAGATGCCGACCAGCGTCTCTTCGGGGGTTCGCCGCCTGTTGAACAATTGCGGAGTCGGCAGCGTCGCCGTCAGCTCGGGCTTGATGCCTCGCGCCCGGACGTCCCGCAATGCTCGCAGGTACTTCGTGTTCGTCCCGTTCCCGAATGGCGGTGCATTGAGTTTGTGCCGTATCGCGACTGCAAAGGTTTTCGTCTGTGCGCCATAAAACGGCGAGTTGAATCCCTGACCGGGGTTGTCCGGATCGCGCCGATGCCTGCCGCGCTTGGGCGAGGGCATGTATCCGCAATCGCGCCCGTCCATGTCATTGGCGCGCAGGTCGAGGAGAGCCTGACCGACCTCCTCGCCGAAGACGAAGCTCGGGCTGCCGGCATTGAAGCAGCTCAATTGAGCGTCGAAGAATTCGACCTGTGCGCTGTAGAGCCTGGAGAGCGTCCTGTGGGCGGCGCCTGCCACGGCGTCGCGCGCCGTGTCCGGCGGTTGTGCCGGTGCGGCCGGCGCGGCTAAATACCGCGGAAGGCCGCCGCCAAAAATGCCGGCGAACGCGTCGTACATCGCCAAATGGACAATGACGATGGCCCTCGACGAAGCGTGGGGCCGTTCTGCTGCCGCTTGTCGGGATCACTGTGACTGACGCGGTTCGCTTCGATCGCAACCGCGTTCCAGAAAAGAATCGAGTCCTGCATCTGCGGTTCCTCCTCATTGCTGAGAAGCCGTCGCGCATCTGAATGCGTGCAGGCCGCTCTCTTAGAGGAGTGACACCTGCGTCGAATTCCATACCCAAACGTAGTTCATCGAAGCCTAATTACCGTAATTGTGCGGAGAAACGTGGAAGCGGCGCCGCAACTCGCCCTTCGCGGTCGCGCGGAGACAGCACTCGACGAACTCCAGTCACAGCGGCCTGTGTCATAGCGCAATGCGCAGCGCGGTATTGCGGCCGATGGTGCGGACATGATCGGACGTCATTTGTTCCGAGACTGGATTGCGGCGAACGCGCTGGGCGAGATGCTCGGGCTGGGCGTAGCGGCATTGATCGGCGTCGCGGTGGCGCAGGCGCACACGTTGCCGCCGGGCGAAGAGATCCTCCTCGTATCGGCAGCGTTCCTGGCGATCGGCGCATACGAGGGTGCGATCGTTGGCGCGGCGCAGTGGCTGGTGCTTCGGCGTCTGTTGCCGTCACTGCGCGCGAAGGAGTGGGTCTGGGCGACGATGGCCGGCGCGGTGGTGGCGTGGATGCTCGGCCGTATCCCAAGCGCCCTCGCGGACTGGGAGAGTGTGAGCGGAGGCGTGGGCCAGCCGGCGCCAAGCCTGACAACGGTCGTACTTCTGAGCGCGGCCGCGGGCGCCGCGCTGGGCGCGATTCTCGGGGTCGCGCAGTGGATCGTCCTGCGTCGCCACGTCCCGCACGCCGGCGCCTGGATCGCGGCGAACGTGCTCGCGTGGGCGACAGGGATGCCGCTGATTTTCGTCGCGGCAGACTTACCGGGTCCGCACGCGTCGATGTGGTCGATTGCAGCGCTGCTGCTGGTGACGGTCGGCCTGGCCGGGGCAGTCGTCGGCGGGATCGAAGGCGTGTTCCTACGCCGGCTGCTCGGTACGACGTAACAAACGCGTCAGCGCATCGCGAGCACTGCCGTTCCCGTCAGGTTCCCGCCGCGCAGGTCTGCCAGCGCCTCGTTTGCCTGCGCGAGCGGGTAGACGGTGCGCTTCGTCTCGATGCGCGGCGAGGCAATGCGCTGGAAGAAGGCGTCGCCGTCCGCGCGGGTGAGGTTGGCCACCGAGCGGATGGTGCGCTCGTTCCACAGCAGCTCGTACGGGAACGACGGGATGTCGCTCATGTGGATGCCGGCGCAAACGACGGTCCCGCCTTTGACGAGGTTCCGGAGTGCGGTGACGACGAGTGCGCCGTCGGCGGCGAAGACGATCGCGGCATCGAGCGGTTCCGGGGACGACGTGGCGGAGCCTCCGGCCCATACGGCGCCATCTGGCGGGCGAAATGCTGCGCGGCCATGTCGCCGTCGCGGGTGAAGGCAAAGACCTCCCGTCCGTCGGCGCGGGCGATCTGCGCGAGGATCTGCGCGGCGGAGCCGAAGCCATAGAAGCCGATGCGTCGGGCGTCGCCGATCATGCGGTACGCGCGATAGCCGATGAGGCCCGCGCAGAGGAGTGGTGCCGCTTCCTCGGCCGCGTAGGTTTCGGCGATCTCGAAGCAGAAGCGGCGATCGGCGACGGCATACTGCGCATAGCCGCCGTCGAGGGTGTAGCCGGTGAACTTCGCCCGGTCGCAGAGGTTCTCGCGACCGCTCCGGCAATACGAGCAGACGGCGCACGACCAGCCGAGCCACGGAACGCCGAGGCGGGTATGCGTGGCCTCTTCGATTCCGATGATCTGGTGACCGGGGATCAGAGGAAGCTTCGGCTCGCGCAGCTCGCCATCGACGACATGCAGGTCGGTGCGGCAGACGGCGCAGCATTCAACGCGCAGGAGCACCTGGTCCGAGGCTGGCGACGGCATCGGCACCTCGCATCCTTCCAGAGGCGAGCCCGCGGCGCGCATAACCATGGCCTGCATGGCGCCAGAGTACTCGTCGGCGGCAGATCTGCCGTCGCGCGCGTCACGTCCACCTGTGAGCAGCGGCATCGCGCGCCGAACCGCGAAGCCCCACTGTCAGAGCGGAGGTGAGGATGCATTCCGACCTCGAGGCGATCGTGTCGGCGGACGAGGAAGCACGGGCGCGCGTGACGCTGGAGGAAGGGCGTCGCGAGCGTGAGCTTTCCTCGGCCCGTGCGGCTCGCGATGCCAGCCTCGAATCGGGCCGCAAGGACGCGGAGGATGCGCTCGAGCGCGAGCTCCGGGCGATCCGGAGCGCCGGAGACGCGCGCGTGGCCGAGCTGCAGCGGCAGCAGTCGCAGTTTCTGACCGCGCTGGCCGAGGGGGGCGAGCGGCGATTCGAGGAGGCGGTTGCGCTGTACCTGCGGATCGTGGGTGAGGTGACTTCATGAGAGCCCGCGGCGGGATCGCGTACGCGCACGCGCGGATGCATGCGTGGAAATCGCGCCTCTTAACGCGCATAGACGCCGCGCCATTGTTCACCGCGACGAACGCCGCGGAGATGCAACGCGTCCTCGGCGCGCTGGAGATTCGCGATCCGCTGGCGCGCCTGCTGCGCGTCTACGCCATGGCCATCCGAGGGTATCCACACGGCGCGGAGCTCTTTCGCGCCCTGCTGCGGCTCCGCGAGATCGAGAACGTGAAGCTGCTCTGGCGCCTGACCGCGAAGCCATCAAGGCGCGATGCGCTGGAACGGCTCTGGATCGACCTCGGCGACCTGGCGACCGTGCAGAAGCTCGATGCCGCCACGCCGAACGCGCTGGCGGAAGTGCTACGCGACACGCCGTACGCATCGATCGCGGCGACGGTGGCTCGCGTCCACGGAAACGACGTCGCGGCGGCGGAGCTGGCGCTCGACCGCTGGACCTCGCAACAGTTGCGTGAGGCGGCGCAGCGGCTCCCGCGGCGGGAAACGCTCTCGCGGCGGCTGATCGAGTCGGTGATCCGCGAGCGGGACGCGCAACTGGCCGTGCGGGGGGCGAAGCGGTTTGGGCTGGCGACAGTTCCGGCCGAGGCATTCGACGTCGTGGCCCTGCGGCGCGAGCGTCTCCGCCTCTGCCGCCGCGCCTTCGTCGGCAGCCCGTTCCTTCTCGCGCCGGCGATTGCGATCGTGCTCCTGGCCGAGGAAGAAGTGCGAGCGGTGCGGGCGCTCGTCGAGCGCGAAGGCGACACGAGCCTCGACGTCGCGATGGTACGGGCGCTGGGCGCGTCGCAGCTCGGAGCATGAGCATGCTGCGCTCGGTGCCGATGGTCCACTTCCGCGTGCAGGTGCCGAACCGCGACGCCGCCGTGGCCACGCGCGCCATTGCCGCCGAGGGACTGCTGCACCTGGTCGACATCGCGCATGGGCATACGCCGTACGACGCGTCGCCTCCCGGCGTGCGCGAGCTGTACGCGGCGTTCCGCGATCTGGTGCATCGCATTCGCGCGACGGCCGATCGCCTCGGACTGCCTTACGTCGAGGCCACCGGTGCGATCGGCGCCGATGACGTCACGGACTTTGCCGCCGAACGCGACCGGATCCTCCTGGCGCTGGAGCCGCTCGAGAAGCGCGTGCACGAGCTCGTGCGCCGGAGTGCCGAGGCGCGCGAACGGCTGACGGCGAGCCGCAATGCGGCGGCGGATGCGGAGCGCCTGCAGGCAGCGACGCTGGACGTCGAGCGTCTGGCGGCGCTTCGCTTCGTGACGCTGCGCCTCGGCATGGCACAGCCGGAAGCGCTGTCGTCGATCGCGACCGTGCTCGCGCCGGCGTCGCACGCGGTCATTCCGCTCGACGATGGCGAAGACGAGCTGCTGTTCGCCGCGGTCGTACCGGCACATGCCGGTGCGCGGCTGGACGAGGCCATGCGCCTCGCGAGCGCACGCGTCGTTTCGTGGAACGGCTCCGCCGCGAGCGAGCTCGCCGCGGCCGAACGGACCATCGCGGAGATCGAGCGGGCCCTCGACGACGAAAGGACGCAATCGGCCGAGGTGCTGGCCGGCATCGCGCGGCGCGCGGAAATCGCCATGCTCCTGCTGCAGGCGCAGACGTTCTTCGCCGCCGCGGGACGCTTCGTCGTCATCTCGGGATGGGTGCCGCAGGAGAGCTCCGAACGGCTCGCGCAACGCATCCGCGCGGCGACGACGAACCACGCCGTGATCGACGTCGAGCCGGTGGAGAGCGTCCCCGGTGTGAGCGAGGGCACGCTGCGCGTGCCGATCCTCCATCGCAATCCCCTGCTCCTGCGGCCGTTCCAGAAACTGATCGACGTCTACGGCACGCCGTCGTACGCCGAGGTCGAGCCGACCGCCTTCTTCGCCTTCGGATTTCTGCTGATGTTCGGGCTCATGTTCGGCGACGTCGGACACGGCGCGGTGCTCTTCTCGGCCGGCTGGTTTGCCTTCCGCTTCGTGCCGCGATTCCTCGACTACGGCATTCTGTTGATGGAGGCCGGCGTGGCCTCGGCCACATTCGGCCTGTTGTATGGGAGCGTGTTCGGCATCCACGGGCTCGTGCCGGCGCTGTGGCTGGAGCCGATCGCGAATCTGTCTCGGTTCATGATGATCGCCGTCGCCTTCGGCGCTGTGGTCGTGACCGGCGGGCTGGCCCTGAACATCGTCAACAGCTGGCGCAGCGGCGACTGGAAGGCGGCGGTGTACGGCCCGCGCGGCGTCACCGGGGCGATGCTGTACTGGATCATCCTGGTCGTCGTCGCGCGCGCCTTCGTTCCGTCGACGGTGCGCATCCCCGGGATGGCCATCGTCATCCTGATCGGCGTCGCGGCGCTCCTCATCGCGGGAGCGCGTCCGCTGATGCGCTGGCTCGGCCGCGAGGGGGAGCGAAGGCCGCGGCCCGCGGTGCGTGCGACGCCGTTCTGGTTGCGCGCGCTCGAGGCTTCGATCGAGCTGGTGGACACGCTCTTCTCGTTCTTCGCGAACACGATCTCCTTCGTACGCATCGCCGCCTTCGCGGCGGTGCACGCCGGCGTGTTCATCGCCATCTTCGCGCTCGCCGACACGATCGCCACGATGCGCTTCGGCGGCGTGCTGTCGATCGCCGTGCACGTCGCGGGCAACGCGCTGGTGATCCTGCTGGAAGGGTTGACGGTGTCGGTGCAGATCCTCCGTCTCGAGTACTACGAATTTTTCGGGAAGTTCTTCCGCGGCGGAGGCGAGCCGTATGCGCCGCTGACGCTGCGGCCGAGGAGTGAACGTCATGCGTAAACGAATGCTGTGGGTGCTCGTGCTTGCGGCGCCGGTGATCGCCTCGGTGGTCATCGTGCCGATGCTGGCCGCGCCGCAACCGGCGGTGCAGAGCGCCGTGCCGCCCGAGGTCGTGCGATGGGGCTTCGTGACCGCCGCACTGGCAGCCGGTCTCTCGGCGCTGGGGGCGGCATATGCGGTCGCGGTCGTCGGCGCGGCGGCGATGGGCGCCGTGGCGGAGAAGCCGGAGGTGGCCGGCCGTGCGCTGGTCTTCGTCGGCCTCGCCGAAGGCATCGCCATTTACGGCCTGATCATCGCCATCATGATCCTGGGGAGGCTGGGATGACCCCGCTCGTCGTCGGAACGCCCGAGGACGTCGCCGGGTTCGCGCTCGCCGGGATCGAAGGGGTGGTGTGCACGACACGCGAGGAAGCGGATCGTGCGATCGCGCGTGTAGCGGCCGACACGCTGCTGATCGTGTCGCCGGAGTTTGCCCGCGCACTGCCGCGTGAGCGCCCCGGCGCCGAGCTGCCGGCGAGGCCGTGATGCAGGCGCTCGGAAGCCCGGCCTCGCTCATCGCCGCGATCCGCGAAGACGCCGCCGCGGAGGCGGAGCGGATTCAGGAAGCGACGGCGAACGAGCTGGCGTCGATCCGCGCCGAGGAGGCGTCGTCGGACGTCGCCATCGCCGATCGTGAGGAGCGGCTCGCCGTCGCGCGGCGGGACAACGAGGAGCGGATCGCGAAACAGGAGTGGGAGGCGCGGCGCGCCGTGATCGAGCAACGCGAGGCGTGGATCGGCCGCGTCGTGGCGAAGGCGCGGGAGCGATGGAGCGGACTCGATCCGGCGCGAGTCGCGGCGCTCGTCGACGAGGCGCGCTCGCACCTTCCGGAAGGATCGTTTCAGGTCGACGGCTGCGTGGTCACGGTCGGGAACGTGTCGTTCGACAACAGCTTCGAGGCGCGGTCGCGCCGGCGCGAGCCGGAGTGGCGGAGCGCGCTCAGCGGGATGTACACGCCATGAGCGACGCCGCGGGGCGCATCACGGAGATCTCCGGCTGGGTCGTGCGGGCGCGCGCCACGAAGCCGCTCGCGTTGCGGGAAGTGGTGCTCATCGGCAACGAGCGGCTGATCGGCGAAGTGGTCGGCCTCGAACGCGACGAGGCGACCATCCAGGTCTACGAGGAAACGGAAGGCGTGGCGCCGGGCGATCCGCTGTACGCCACCGGCCAGCCGCTCGCGATCGAGCTCGGTCCCGGCCTCCTCGGCGGCGTCTTCGACGGCGTGCAGCGCCCATTACGGAGCCTCGCGGACGCGGAGGGAGGCTTCATCGGCCGCGGCACGCGCATGCCGGCGCTCGATCGCGACGCGTTGTGGGATTTCTCGCCCGCGATCGAGCCGGGGCAGAACGTGCGCGAAGGGGACGTCCTCGGCCGAGTGATGGAGACGCCGGCGCTCGCGCATCCGATCGTCGTGCCGCCCGGCGTCAGCGGGACGGTGCAATGGATCGCCGCGGCCGGACCGCGCCGCGTGGCCGATCGTGTGGCGCTGCTCGACGACGGCCGCGAGCTGACGATGCTGCAGACGTGGCGCGCGCGCGTGCGGCGGCCGGTGCGCGAGAGCCTCGTGCCCGACGCGCCGCTGATCACGGGACAACGCGTGCTCGACACGTTCTTTCCGCTCGCGCGCGGCGGCACGGCGGCCATGCCGGGGGGCTTCGGCACCGGGAAGACGGTGACGCAACATCAGCTCTGCCGATGGGCCGAGGCGGACGTGATCATCTTCGTCGGCTGCGGCGAGCGCGGGAACGAGATCACGCAGCTCGTCGACGAGTTGCCGCGGCTCGTCGATCCGCGCACGCAGCGCCTGCTCGCGGAGCGCAGCATCCTCATCGCGAACACGTCGAACATGCCGGTGTCGGCGCGCGAGGCGTCGCTCTTCACCGGCGTCACGATCGGCGAGTATTACCGCGACCTCGGCTACGACGTGCTGCTGCTCGCCGACTCGATCTCGCGCTGGGCCGAGGCGCTGCGCGAGATCTCCGGCCGCCTCGGCGAGATGCCGGCGGAGGAGGGCTATCCGCCGTATCTCTCCAGCGCGCTGGCGGCGTTCTTCGAGCGGGCTGGGCGCGTGGTCACGCTGTCCGGCGGCCACGGCTCGCTGACGATCATCGGCGCGATCTCTCCTCCCGCGGGCGATCTGACGGAGCCGGTAACGCGGCACGCCGGCCGCTTCGTGCGCACGTTCTGGACGCTCGACCGCCAGCTCGCCGCCGCGCGCGTGTTCCCGGCGGTGAGCACGCGCTCCTCGTACAGCGAGGTCCCGGCGGGCGTGCGGACATGGTGGTCGGAGCGCGTCTCGCCGCAATGGACGGCGACGCGCGACGAGGCGATGAAGTTCCTCGAGGAGGCGTCGCTGATCGAGGAGACGGCGCGGCTGGTCGGCGTCGACAGCCTGCCGGAGCGCGAGCGCTTCGTGCTGCGGCTCGCCGACGCATTCCAGGAGGGCTTCCTTCAGCAGAACGCGTACGACGCGGTCGACGCCTGCTGCGCCCCGGCGCGGCAGTTCGAGCTGCTCGAGACGTTCATGCGCGTGCGGCGGGAAGGGAAGGACGTCGACTTTTCGGCGCTGCAGCGGATGAAGATGGGAGCGGCGCCATGACCACCGCCGGCCTGGAGCGGCGCGGCCTCACCGAGCTGCGCGGCTCGCTCGCGTTCATCGAAGGCGTCGAGGGCGTGGCGTTCCACGAGTTCGTGGACCTGGTCGGCTCCGACGGCGAGACGCGTCCGGCACGCGTGCTGTCGACGACCGAGCGCGGCGCGATCGTGGAGGTCTTCGGCGTCACCGACGGCCTGAAGCTCGAAACCTCGCGCGTGCGATTCCACGGCCGGCCGATGCGCTTCGGCGTCGGCCCCGAGCTTCTCGGGCGCGTCTTCGACGGTCTCGGACGGCCGCGCGATTCGCTTCCACCGCCGGCCTGCGCGGAGCGCCGTGCGATCGGAGGCTCGCCGATCAACCCGACGCGCCGCGCGTACCCGCGCGATTTTCTGGAGACCGGCATCTCCGCGATCGACGCCCTCGACAGCATCGTCCTCGGGCAGAAGATCCCGATCTTCACCGAGTCGGGCCTCGCGCACGACGAGTTGGCGATGCAGATCCTCCGGCAGGCGCGCGTGCCGTCGCTCGGCGACGCCGCCGAGAAGTTCGCGGTGGTCTTCGTGGCCCTCGGCCTGCCGCGCGATACGGCCGCGCGCTATCTCGACGCATTGCAGGCGAGCGGCTCGCGCGGGCGCGTGATCGCGTTCCTCAATCTTGCCGACCATCCGACCGCCGAGCGCCTGATCACGCCGCGCCTCGCGCTGACGGCGGCGGAGTACCTCGCCTTCGACGCCGGCTATCACGTGCTGGTCGTGCTGCACGACATCACGAACTACGGCGAGGCGCTGCGGGAGATCTCCGCCGCGCGCGGCGAGGTGCCGAGCCGCAAGGGATATCCGGGATATCTCTACAGCGACCTCGCCTCGTTGTTCGAGCGCGCCGGGCGAATCACCGGCCGCGCCGGCTCGATCACGCAGATCCCGATCGTGACGCTGCCGTCCGGCGACCTCAGTCATCCGATTCCGGACCTCACCGGCTACGTGACCGAAGGACAGATCGTGCTCGACCGCGACATCGCCCGCCGCGGGATCTACCCGCCCATCGCCGTGCTGTCGTCGCTCTCGCGCCTCATGTCCGACGGCATCGGCGAGGGGCGCACGCGCGACGATCACCCCGACGTGGCGAAGCAGCTCTATGCCGCGGTCGCGCGGGTCGAGCGGGCCCGCGGCCTGGCGTCGATCATCGGCGTCGACGAGCTGACGGAGAGCGAGCGCACGTACCTTCGCTTCGGCGACCGCTTCGAGCGCGAGCTGGTCGGGCAGCGCGGCGACGAGGCCCGCACGATCGCGCAGACGCTCGACCGCGCCTGGAGCGTGCTGCGCGAGCTGCCACGCGCGGACCTGACGCGCGTGCGCCACGCGGTGCTGGAGAAGTACTTCACGCCATGATCGGATCGGCTACGCGCTCGCGCCTGTTCGAGCTGCGCCGCGATCGCACGGCGGCGCAGCGCAGCGCGGAACTACTGGACCGGAAGCGCGAGGTTTTGCTGCGGGAGATCGCCCGCCGCGAGCGGATGCGCAACGAACTGCGCAACGTCGTTGCGGTCCATTACGCCGATGCGTACCAGCGTCTGCGCGTGGCCCAGGTGGAGCTGGGCGGGCGCGGCGTCGAGGCGGCCGGACTGGCACAGCCGGCGGGACACGCGATCGAGTCTCGCGAGACGTCCGTGATGGGAGTTCGCATCCCGCAGCTCTCCGCGACCGTCGAGCCGTATCGCGCGTTCTACGGCGCCGCGGCGACCGCCGAGTCGCTCGACGAATGCGGCGCGGCCTTCACCGCGCTGCTCCCGCGCGTCGTTGCCCTCGCGCAGGAGGCGCTTGCCGTCGTGCGCTTGTCGCTGGCGATGAAGAAAACGAGCAAGCTCCTCAACGCGCTGCAGAAGGTCGTTCTGCCTCGCATCGAGCACGACATCCGCGCGATCGTGGACGGGATCGAGGAGGACGAACGCGACGAGGCAGTGCGGCGGCGCGTCACACACGGGCGTGACGATCATCAACGTTCACGCCTCGCCTGAGCACCACATTGCCGTGCAGGAGGTTGCCATGCGCACAAAGCTGTTCTGGCTCGGATGGATCGTTCTCTTCGCGCTGCCCGTCATCTACGGCGTTCAAATCTTCATCACGCAGGATCTTCCGCCGGTCGCACCGTGGCAGTGGTCCATCCCCTTCGCCGCGGCCGTGCTGATTTACTTCTCGCGCAATACGGATGACGTGCTGAAGCATCACGTGGTCTGACGCGTCATTCGACCGGCAGTGGGAGCTCGAGGGGTACGGTACGCGGGAATTCGAATTGCGCGCGCACGCGCACCTGTGACGCCCAGCCTGTGCAGCGCCGAGCGGCGGTTTTACGTTGGATGACGAAGGGGGCAACGATGCACCTGCCGTTCACGGCCGACCAGTTCTTCGACGTCTTCCGGCGCTACAACGAGACCGTCTGGCCGGCGCAGATCGCGCTCAATGTCGTCGCGTTGATCGCGGCCGGAGCGGCGTATCGTGCGAGTGCGCGCCGGTCGGTGACGTGGGCTCGCTCCGCGATCGTGCTGCTGTCTGCGCTCTGGCTGTGGACGGGGATCGTCTACTTCAAGCTGTTCTTCGCCACGATCACTCCGGCCGGCCAGGTCTTCGGGAGCTTCTTCATCGCCGAGGCGGTCGTACTGCTGCTCTGCGCGTGGGAGATGGGCCCGCAGCTCGAACCGCCCTCCAGGGCGAGTTGCGCCGTGAGCGCCTTCATCCTCGTTTACGCGTTGCTGCTCTATCCGATCGCCGGGATCGCCGCCGGGCAGCACTATCCGGCCTTGCCGACGTTCGGAGCACCGTGCCCGCTCACCATCTTCACGTTCGGCGTTCTGGCGATCTTCCCTTCGAGTATTTCCAGGGTTGCGATTGCGGTGCCGGTACTCTGGGTGCTGATCAGTTCATACGCGGCGTTCGGATTCAGCGTGTACGAGGACTTCGGCCTGCTGGCTGCCGCGATCGCCGCGATCGTCGTCATGCACCAGGAGACGCACCGTCTCCGGGTAGCTCACGTCGCCGCCTGACGACCATGTGTTGGCCGCGCGGCGAAACATCATCCAGCTGAACGCGACCCCGATAACGCCGATCGCGAAGAGCAGAAGGTAGTTGCGCTCGAGGAAACTCTCGCCGAGGTAAACCGCGCCCGCGGCGAACGGCAGTTCCCCGAGCGCCATGGCGATCACGAACGTGCGGAACCGGCAGCCCGCGAGACCGAGGACGTAGCCCGGAATCTCGGACGGCACCGCGAGCTGGAAGAGCAGCACGTGACGGAACGAGACCAGCCGCTTCGCCCGGCGCTCGTAATCGCCGAGCCGTACCGGATCGACGAACCAGCTCACGACCCGCCGCCCGAACCGCCGACCGATGGCGTAGGCGGTGATGCCGCCGAGAATCCAGCCGAACCAGAGCAGGCAAAGGGCCGCGACCGGGCCGAACGCCTCGACGGCGATCGGCGTGATGACCGCGGTCGAGAAGAAGAAGACCGTCGCTGACAAGGCCGAGAGCAGGACGAACACGACCGCACCGGCCACAGCGTGCTCCTGGATCACCGGCTCGGCTGCCGCGATGACGGAGAGGACGGCCCGGTGCAGCGGCCGGGTTGCCGCGACGACGGTCACGATCGCGACGAGCAGCAGGAGCAGCGCGAGCCGTCGGTTGTGTTGCCGCACGAACCAGTCAATCGATCGCGGCATCCGTTCCCTCCGCCGTTCACGATGCGCTCGTGGCTCACGTTTCGCCGCGCGCCGCGTTACACGGCCCTGTGACGTCCGACAGTGCGGTCGCCGGCGCGAGGTACGACATTCGGGATCGGGAGTGTTGCCATGCGCAAGACATTCATCGTCACGGTCGTCGTTTCCTTCGCATTTCTGCTGATCTCGTGCGGCTCGTCTGAACCGTGGCCGGTTCAGGTGATCGGCGCACCGGCGGATCTGGTACCGATCACGGGCGAATGGAGCGGCACGTACGACAGCTTCGCCACGGGACGGACCGGAAGCATCACCTTCCACCTGACGGAGAACCCCAAAGGGGCACACGGGGACGTGCTCATGATCCCGAAGCAGGAGGTCATTCGCGGCAACGAGGAACCGAGACGGCATCCCGAGCCGCTCCTGGGACCGAGCGTGCTCTCCATCGAATTCGTCCGGATCGCCGCCGGAGAGATCAGCGGGAAGATCGCTCCCTATCCCGATCCGGAAGTCTCCGGCGCCACGCTGGAGACCCATTTCGCGGGGCATCTCGACGGCGAATGGATCGAGGGGACGTTCGTGACGTACTCCGACCACGGGGTGTCGCCGCGCCGCGGCACGTGGCGCGTTCACCGGAAGCCGGCGGCCTGACCGTTCCGCCGTCGCGAGTTCCTGCCGACGCGCGCCGCGTCACCGCCCCGGGGTTGATCGTCGGCGCCTCGCTCTGCTCACCAATGCTCACGACTTGGAAGACATACACGTGCTGTTTCCCGCCAGAGCCATTTAGATCTGCGAAGCTTTCTGGCCACGCTCCAATGCATACGCCTCCACGTTGCGGGTCCCGGAGTGGCCCGCCTCACCCTTCCGCGTGATCCAGCCGTGCGCGCACGAAGACTTTCTGCGTCTCCACGATCGCGATCGGCAGCAACGCGCATCCCGCCGCCACGAGGAGGTCCATTCCGAAGAGCGGCGTGAGATCGAGGAGATCTGCAAGCGGGTGGAACCAGATCACGAACGCCTGCAGCGCGATCACCGTCGACGCTGCCGCCCAGACGTGCAGGTTTTCGAACATGCCCGGGATTGCGGATGCGATGCGCGAACGGCAGTTGAACGTGTGGCCGAGCTGCACCGAGACGAGGGCGATCAACGCCATCGTGCGGGCATGCGCTCCCTCGCCGTAAACGTGCAGCGCCCACAGGTAGCCGCCGAGGGCGATCGCGGCGAGCATCGCGCCCTGCCAGCCGACGAGGAAGAGGAACGACCGCGACAGAAAATCGCTGCGTTGCCGGCGGCCGTGCATGCGGCGCGGTTGTGACGGCTCGAGCGCCAGGGCGAATGCGGGGAAGATGTCGGTGGCCACGTTCAGCCAGAGGATCTGCAGCGGCAGGAGTGGCAGCGGCAGGCCGGCGATGATGGCCGTGAAGATCACCAGCACCTCGCCGAGGTTGTGCGAGAAGAGCAGGTGCACGAACTTGGTGATGTTCGCGTAGATCGTGCGACCCTCTTCGATCGCGGCCACGACCGTACCGAGGTTGTCATCCGTCAACACGAGATCGGCGGTCTGCCGCGCCGCGTCGGTTCCGCTCTTTCCCATGGCCACGCCGATGTCGGCACGGCGAAGCGCGGGCGCGTCGTTGACGCCGTCGCCGGTCACGGCCACGATCTCCCCTGCTTTCCGCAGGGCATCGACGACGCGCAGCTTGTCCTCGGGAGTGATGCGCGCGAAGACGTCGCTTTCGCGCGCCAGGCGCGTCAGCTCGGCCTCGTCTCGGTGAGCGAGCTCGCGCGCGTGCACGACGACCGGCTGGCGATCGCCGAACAGTCGCAGCTCGCGGGCGATCGCTCGTGCGGTCTCGATCTGATCTCCGGTGAGCATCACCACGCGAATGCCCGCGTCATGCGCGCGTGCGATCGCTTCCGCCGCCGCGGCACGAGGCGGATCGGCGAGTGCGGCGAAGCCGAGGAACGTGTAGCCGTGGAGCAGGTCGCGAGCGTCGTCGCTGCGCGCCACAGCGAGGACGCGAAGGCCGCGCGACGCGAGCTCCTCGTTCCGCGCGGTGAGCTCCGACCGCCGCGCGTCCGTCAGATCGCACATCGCCAGAACGACGGACGGCGCGCCCTTGAGCGCGACGAGCACGGACCCTTCCGGCGTGCGATGCACCGTGACCATGCGGCGCGTCGTGGGATCGAACGGCACCTCGAGCGTTTTGCGATGGCTTTGCCGAAGCGACGTCACGTCGACTCCGGCCTCCATCGCGGCGACGACGAGCGCAACCTCGGTCGGATCTCCGACCGCCTTCCCCTGTTCGATCACGGCATCGCTGCACAGCGCGCCGATGCGGAGCAGCTCGAGCGAATCGTCGGCGTCGATCTCGCGGACGGTGAGCTGATTCATCGTCAGCGTGCCGGTCTTGTCGGTGCAGATTACGGTCGTGCTGCCGAGGGTCTCGACCGCCGGGAGCTTTCTGACGATGGCGTGCCGCCGGGCCATGCGAAGCACACCCACCGAAAGGATCAACGTGGTCACGGCCGGCAAGCCCTCGGGGACGGCCGCCACGGCGAGACTGATCCCGACTTCGATCATTTCCCACAGCGGATCGCCACGCAGGACTCCCGCGACCGTGACCACGGCGCCGATCGCGAGCACGATCCAGACGAGCGTCCGTCCGAGCCTGGCGAGCCGCAGTTCGAGAGGCGTCGGCTGCATCTCCACGCCGCGAACGAGTCGTCCGATCTTTCCCAGCTCCGTCGCGTCGCCCGTCGCGGTGACGATGGCCGTCGCCCTGCCGGCCGTGACGCTCGTGCCGAGGAAGATCATGCAGGTCTGTTCCGCGAGCGGTGTCTCGGCGCCGACCGGCTCGACGGCCTTCACGACGGGAACGCTCTCGCCGGTGAGCGCGGCCTCCTCGACCTGCAGCGCCATCGTGTGGACGATCCGCGCGTCGGCAGGAACGTGGGCACCGGGGTCCAGCAGGATGACGTCGCCGGGCACGAGCTCCTCGGCGTCGACCATCGATTGCGCACCGTCGCGCAGCACGCGCGCGCTGGTGCGAACCTGAATGCGGAGGCTCTCCAGTGCCCGCTCTGAGCGCCACTCCACGATGAACCCGACGGCGGCGTTGATGAAGAGCACGCCCAGGATGGCGATCCCCTCGGCCGCATCGCGCGTGGCGAAGGCGATGATCGCCGCGACGGCGAGCAGCGCCACGACGATGCTGCGAAGCTGACGCGCGGCAATCGTCCACATCGAACGGCTCGCATCGCGGACGACGACGTTCCGACCGAACAGCTCTCGCCGCCGCACGACCTCGGAACCCGTCAGCCCATGAGAGACATCGACGCCGAGGGCCGCTGCTACGTCCTCCAGCGGACGCGCGAAGGGAACCGGCGGGAGTCGTTCACCTGGCACATTCACAAGGTAGGGCTGCGACGGAACGACTACAGGCCGCGCCGTCACGGTGGGGTGTGATGGTGATCGCATGCGCCCGATCGCGGGCGTCCCTACATTCCCTGTATGAGCAGAGTCACCGTGTCGTTTCCCGGCGGGGTCGCGGTCGATGCGACGTACAAAGGCCATTCGATCCGGACCGATCAGCCGGTCGACTCCGGAGGCGGTGATGCGGCGATGTCGCCGTCCGACCTCTTCTTCGCCTCGATCGCCGCTTGCATGGGGTTCTATGCGCTCCGGTTCTGCCAGTCACGAAGCCTTTCGACCGACGGCCTGAACCTGACGCTGGAGCCGATTCGCGACGAACAGGCAAAGCGCGTGTCGCTCGTTCGCGTGGAGCTCGTGCTGCCGTCCGCGTTTCCGGAGAAGTATCGGGCCGCCATCGAACGGGCGGTCGATCACTGCGCGGTGAAAAAGCAGATCCTCGAGCCGCCCGCGTTCGAGCTCCAGCTCGTGTGAGCGCCCGTCACAGCGCGTGTAGCAGCGTCCGCACTTCGTCCGCTGACGGCACGCGGCCGGACAGGACGACCTTCCCGTCGACCGCAACGGCCGGTGTGGCGAGGACGTTCAGCGCGGACATGCGTGCATACGATTCTTCCTTCACCACGTCGAACTGCAGCCCTTCGTGTTCGACCACATGCAGGATTACCCGGTACGTCTGCTTGCAGCGCGCACATCCAGGCCCGAGGATCTCGATCTTCTGCATGACCTCTCCTGTCAGAGCGTGTTGAAAAGAAAGCCGACGACCAGAATGCCGGCAGCGACGACGCCCACGAATGCGGCGAGCAGCGGCAGGCGCAGGACCTTGCGAAGGATGATCAGCTCCGGGAGCGAGAGCGCGATCACCGACATCATGAACGCCAGCACCGTCCCGAGTGCCGCGCCTTTGCCGAGGAGCGCCTGCACGATCGGGATCATTCCCGCGGCGTTCGAGTACATCGGGATGCCGAGCAGCACCGCCAGCGGCACGGCCCACCATGTCTCGCGTCCCATGATCGAGCCGAGGGCGTCCGCCGGCACGTAGCCGTGGATGCCCGCGCCGACCGCGATTCCGGCCACGATGTACGGCCAGACGCGCGAGAGCGTGTCGCGCACGGCGACTCGGCCATCGTCGATTCGTTCGTTCCACGTGCGCGTGACGAGCGCGGGCGCCGGAGCTCCGGTCAGTTCCCATACCCACGGCTCGACGAAGCGTTCGAGCTTCATCCGGCCGAGCGTCCACCCCGCGAGAATGGCGATGGCGAGTCCCGTCGCGACGTAGAGCGCCGTCACTTTCCAGCCCAGCAGGCCGAAGAGCAGCACGACCGCGACTTCGTTCACCATCGACGCGGCGATGAGGAACGAGAAGGTGACACCGAGCGGCACACCCGCGGTCACGAAGCCGATGAACAGCGGCACGGCCGAGCACGAGCAGAACGGCGTGGCCACGCCGAGCAGCGCCGCGAAGCCGTTCGCCGCGCCTTCGCGTTTTCCGGAGAGCAGCCGCCGCGAGCGCTCCGGCGTGACGAACGACCGCAGGATGCCGACCGCGAAGACGACCGCGGTCAGGAGCAGCAGGACCTTCGGCGTCTCGTAGACGAAGAACTCGACGGAAGCCGCGAGATGGCTTCCTCGCGTCAGACCGAGCGCGCCGTAGGTCACGAGCGACGCCAGTGCCGGAAGCTCGAAGTAAAGCACGGCGCCGATGACCGCCGCCGCCGCGACGAACCACGGAACTGTGCGTTGGGGCGACGCCGTGACGCCGGCGGTCATGGCTTCGCAGCCTCGGCGCGGTCGATCGTCACGACCGGAACATCCGTTCCCCGCAGCACGGCCCGCGCGACCGATCCGAACATCAGCCGCGACAACGCACCGCGTCCGTGCGTGCCCATCACCACGAGATCGGGCTGATGTTCCTCGATCGCCGCGAGAATGCCTTCCACCGGAAGCGCCTCACGGACTTCCGTCTGCATCGCGAGCGTCTCCGGCACGTGCTCGTGCGCGTATCGCTCGAGCTCCTCGGCCGTTTTTCGGCGTGACTCCTCGATCGACGCCGCGAGCGTACCGGCCTGCCCGCTGGTGAACTCCGCGGGCGGTTCGAAGGTGTCGGCGTACATGACGATGAGCGCCGCACCGGATTCGTGCGCGAGCTGCGCCGCGTGGCGCAGTGCCGCGGTTGCCAGCGGATTGAAGTCGACCGGAACGAGGATCGTTTTCATGACTGCACCAGGACACCCTCGGGCGGCGCCGCGACGGTTTCCGTGACGTCCGGCATCCGGCGCGCCGAAAGGAAGTAGAGGACCGGCACCGTCAGCCGCGACAGAAGCAGCGAAGCCACTTCGCCGGCCATGAGCGAGATCGCCAGCCCCTGGAAGATCGGATCGAACAGAATCACGCCCGCGCCGACGATCACCGCCGCGGCGGTCAACATCATCGGCCGGAAGCGGACCGCACCCGCGTCGATGACCGCCTCGTCGAGCGGCATCCCCTGCTTCAGCCGGAGCTCGATGAAGTCGACGAGGATGATCGAGTTCCGCACGACGATTCCGGCGCCGGCGATGAAGCCAATCATCGACGTGGCCGTGAAGAACGCGCCCATCAGCGCGTGCGCCGGGATGATGCCGACCAGCGAGAACGGGATGGCGGCCATGATGGTGATCGGCGTCTTGAACGACTGGAACCAGCCGGTGACCAGGATGTAGATCAGCACCAGCACCGCCGCGAACGCGAGGCCGAGGTCGCGGAAGACTTCGTAGGTGATGTGCCATTCGCCGTCCCACTTCATGGCGAAGCGCTGGGTCGAGAACGGCTGCCGCGCCACGAGCCGCTCCATCGAGTAGCCCTCCGGCAGGCGGAGCTTTTCGAGCGCGCGATTGAGCTGCAGGATCGCGTAGACGGGGCTCTCCTCGCTTCCCGCCACGTCCGCCGTGACGTAGACCACTGGCATCAGGTTCTTGTGGTAGATGCTCTTCGCCGCGGTGGTCTCCTCGATGGTGACGAGCGTGCCGAGGGGGATCAGCTTTCCGCCGGTGCCGCTGGCCTGCAACGCGCGCAGCTCCTCCACCGACGAACGAAGAGCGCGCGGAACTTCCACGCGAATCGCCACGTCCTCCGCTTCGCGATCGTCGTGCAGCAGACCGGCGTTCATGCCGGACAGCGCGATGCGTAATGCGGCGTCGATCTCCGCGTGGGAGACGCCGCTGGATGCCGCTTTGTCGCGATCGATGGCGAAGCGGTACTCGAGCTGATCGTCCTCGACGTACGTGTCGGCGTCGACCACGCCGGCCGTCCGCTCGAAGACGGCCTGCACGTCTTTGGCGATGGCCATCTGCCGCGCGTAATCCGGTCCGTAGATCTCGGCGACGAGCGTCTGCAGCACCGGAGGTCCGGGCGGGACCTCGGCGATCTTTACGTTCGCGTGGTTGCGCCGCGCCACCGGCAGCACCATCGTGCGAATCCGTTTCGCGATTTCGTGGCTCTGCGCGTCGCGCTCGTCCTTCGGCTTCAAGTTGACCTGCAGATCGGCGACGTTCGGTCCGCGCCTCAGGAAGTAGTGCCGCACCAGTCCGTTGAAGTTGTAGGGCGACGCGGTGCCGGCGTACATCTGCCAGTTCGCCACTTCCGGCACGTCGCGCAGCACGCCGCCGATCTCGCGCGCCACCGCGGCGGTCCGCTCGAGCGTGGTTCCCTCGGGCATGTCGACGATGATCTGCAGCTCGCTCTTGTTGTCGAACGGCAGCATCTTCACGCGCACGACCTTCAGCGCGAACAGCGACACCGCGCCCACGAGCAGCAGCGCGACCATGCCCAGGAAAGCCGTGCGCCATCGCGCCTCGTGAATGATCCGTCCCATCACCCGGCGGTACATCCGCGTCGACCATCCTTCGGCGATCGGATGCGGAGAGGCATCGCGCGCGAGCAGCCGCCGCGCCGCCCACGGCGTGACCATGAACGCGATCAGCAGCGAGAACAGTATCGCCGCCGAGGCACCCACGGGAATGGGGCGCATGTACGGTCCCATCAGGCCGCGCACGAAGCCCATCGGCAGGATCGCGGCGATGACCGTGAACGTCGCGAGGATGGTCGGATTGCCCACTTCCGCCACGGCGTCGATGGCGATCTGCCGCAGCGAGCGATTGCGATTCTCCGGCAGGCGGTAGTGGCGAACGATGTTCTCGACCACCACGATCGCGTCGTCGACGAGGATGCCGATCGAAAAAATCAGCGCGAACAGCGTGACGCGGTTCAGCGTGTAGCCGAAGAGCTGGAACACGGCCAGCGTCAGCGCGAGCGTCACCGGGATGGCGACCGCCACGATGCCGGACTCGCGCCACCCGAGGGTGAAGCCGATCAGCAGCGTGACCGAGAGGACGGCCAGCAGCATGTGGAACAGCAGCTCGTTCGACTTCTCGGCCGCCGTCTCGCCGTAGTTGCGCGTGACCGCGACCTCGACATCCGCGGGGATGATGATGCCGCGCAACCGCTCGACTTTCTCTTCGACGAGGCGGGTCAGTTCGGTCGCGTTCGCCCCTTTGCGTTTGGCGACGGCGATCGTCACCGCTGGCTGGACGGACTCGCCGGCGCTGGCGAAGACGTAGTCGTTCGCTTCTTCCGGGCCGTCGACGATCGTGGCGACGTCGCCGAGGTAGATCGGACGGCCGTTCGCGGCGGCGATGACGATCCGTTTCGCGTCGTCCGCATCGCGGAGGAACCCACCGGTCTTCACCAGAACCTCGCGATCCGACGAGGCGAACGTCCCGCTGCTGCTCTGCTGATTCGCCTGCTGCAGGACGGCCGCGACGCGCGACGGCGAAACGCCGTGCGCGGCGAGCCTCGCGGGATCGATCTGCACGCGCAACTGCCGGCGCGCGCCGCCGATGATCGTCACCTCGGAGACGTTCGCCACCTGCTTGATCTCGGTCTGCAGCTCCGCGGCGATGCGGCGCAGCGCGAAGTGGTCGTATCGCGCGCTCGACAATGTCATCGCCAGCACCGGCACGTCGTCGATCGAGCGCGGCTTGACCAGCGGCCCGATTGCGCCGGGCGGAATCCGATCCGCGTTCGCCTGCAGCTTCTCGTTGAGCCGCACCAGCGCGTCTTCTTCGTTCTCGCCGACCTTGAAGCGGACCACGGCCATCGACCCGCCGGCGGACGACGTCGAGCAGATGTATTCGACGCCGGGGATCTCCCACAGCAGCTTCTCCATCGGCGTGGTGACGCGGCGCTCCACCTCGCGCGGCGACGCGCCCGGCATTTCGACGAAGACGTCGATCATCGGCACGACGATCTGCGGCTCCTCCTCGCGCGGCAGCAGCATCACTGCACCGGCGCCGATGAGGATCGAGGCGGCGATGACGAGCGGCGTCAGCTTCGATTCGATGAACGCGGCGGCCAGTCCGCCGGCGAGCCCGCGTTTCATGCGCTTCTCCTCACCGTGACGCCGTCCCGAACGCGAGTCGGCGCGGCGACGATCTCCTCGCCGGCGGCGAGACCGGAGAGCACTTCCGCCTGCGCGGCGTCGGTCGCGCCGAGGGTGATGAGCCGCATGCGTGCGACGCGGTCGTCGCCGACGACGAAGACGCTGGTCAGTTGGCCACGGCGTACGAGCGCCGTCAGCGGGACCGTCACGGCGTCGCGTGCGCCGACCGGGAACGCCACCTTCACGTACGTCCCCGCACGAAGCGGCTCGTCGAGCTGCAGTTTCACGAGCGCGGAGCGGCCTGCCGCATCGACGGACGGCTGCACGCGGACCACGCGTGCGCCAATCCGGCGCTCGCCCGCGATCGCGACGACGCGGTCGCCGGCGTGCACGGCCACGTGCTCCGGCACGTTCGCGTCCACGCGCGCCGCCGTTTCATTCTCGATCGTGAGGAGCGGGACGCCGGGTGCGGCCTGTGCGCCCGGATCGACGAAGCGCGCGCTGACGACGCCGTCGATCGGCGCACGGACGCTGCTGAAGTCGAGCGCCGCCACGGCCTGCGCGGTCGCGGCGCGGACCTCGGCGCGTCTGGCGATGAGCCGGTTCCGCTCCGCCTGCGCGCCGGTATGGCGCGCCTTCGCTTCGTCGTACTCCTGCCGGCTCGCCGAGCCGCGCTCGTAAAGGGCGGCATAGCGCCGGTACGTCGCCTCGGCGAGCTGCGCGTTGGCCGTCGCGGCCTCGATGGCGCGCTCGACCTCGTCGCCTCCGGCGCGCGTGCGGTCCACCTGCGCGCGGGGCTCGCGCGCGTCGATCTGCACCAGCACGTCTCCGGCACGCACGCGGTCTCCTTCGGCCACGGCAACGCGGACGACCGTTCCGACCACGTTTGCGGCCAGCGTGCTGGTCGTCTCCGGCCGGACGGTGCCGGCGACCGCGTGGAACGACGGCATCGACGTGCGCTGCACCGCGACGACTGGCGCGTCGACGGTTTCGCGAGCGACCGGCTTGTCGGGATGCGCGCACGCCGCAAGGACGAGGGCGGAGAGCAGAAGCGTTTCAAAGGAACGGCTGAACATCGTCGAGATCTCCGGTAGCGCGCAGCAGGTCGGCGTGCGCGGCGAGGCGTGCGTAGCGTGCGGCGAGCAGGTCGGACCGCGCGGCGACGAGGGCCGTTTGCGCGCGGAGGTGTTCGGTGATGGGGACGAGGCCCTCGGCATGACGGTCGCGGACGATGCGTGCCGCGGCCTCGGCCTGACCGACCGCCGTGGCGGCGACCGATGCGGCTGCGTCCGCGGCGCGCAGGCGATGCCAGGCCGCGATCACTTCCAGCGTCACGCCATCGCGCGCCATCGCCTCGGCCGCGCGCGCCGCGTCGATCTCGCCGCGCGCCGCCGCGACGCGGGCCGGGCGCGCGCGGTCGAAGAGCTCGAGCGTAACGTTGATGCCGGCGGCGTGATCGCTGTTGCGGTCGCCGAACGTGGCGCCGCTCGCGCCGAACGTTCCGAAGGCGTCGACGCGTGGGAGTGCCGTCGCGCGTGCGGCGGTGAGCTGCAGTTGCGCATCGCGTGTGCTGCTCGCCGCGATGCGCACCGGTGCGCGGCGGCAGTTCGCACGCGCGATCGCGGCATCGAGATCGACGGCGTCGATGGTTGCCGCGGGAAGTGCCCCGGCCACAGCGATGGCCTTGTTCGGCGGCCGCTGCAGCAGCGTCGCGAGCGCGGCGCGTGCAATGGCCAGCTCTCCCTCGGCGGCGATGACGCGCTGCCGCAGCGCGGCGAGCTGCACGTCCGCCGAAAGAGCGTCGGACTCGACGATCAGCCCCTGGTCGAACCGGTCGCGCGTCGCCTTCGCATCCGCTTCTGCAGTTCGCACCGCATCGCGCGCGACAGCCACCCGTTCCTCGGCGACGAGGACGCCGTAGTACGCCGTGACGACCTGCGCCCGCAACCGCTGCCGCGTTTCGTCGAGCTCGATGGCCGCCCGCTCTCCCCCGTTCTGCGCCTGCCGGATTGCAGTCGTGGTGCGCAGTCCGTCGAACACGGCCAGCCGTGCCGTCGCGGCAAGGCGGTGGTTGGTCAGGGCATCGGGGGCGTTGAGGAATCCGGGATCGAAGTGACGCGGCGCGAACTCCCCCTGCTCGAGCAGCGTCCCGAAGACGAAGACCGGATTGTTCCCGCGCGTCGCCCCTTCGGTCAGGTCGAGGCGCGGGAAACGCGCCGCACGTGCCTCTGCCTCCCCGGCCCGTGCGCTTCGCTGCCGCGCGTCCGCCGCCGCGATTGCCGGATTGCGCGCGAGCGCCTCGTCGACCGCATCGCGCAGGCTCACGCTCTGCGCGACCGCGGAGCAGGCGACAAAGGCCGCTACGAGGATTGCCAGGACGCGGTTCACGCCGTCCTCGGCGCCTCGTTCGTGGCGCAGCAGCCGGGACGTTCGACGCCGATGGCGCGCAGGATGGCCATCATCGGGCACCAGTTCGTCAGCCCCGACTGGAAGAGATTCAGGCCGACGAAGGCCGTGAACAGGTAGAACCACGCGCTGACCCAGTAGCCGAGGGCCAGAGAAGCGAGGATGAAGAAACCGGCGATGAGGCGTAGATAACGTTCGACCGTCATGGCGTTGCTCCTTGAGTCAACAATATGAGCATATACTCATACAGCGATGTGATGATGCGCACACGACCGGGTGTGCGGAGGCGAGCTAAGATGACGCCGATGCCGGCAAAGAGAACGAGACACGAGCCGCTGTCCGCCGACGCGATCGAGCTGGTCGCGGCGCGCTTCCGCACGCTCGGCGAGCCGATCCGCATCCAGCTTCTGCAGTCGCTCCAGCGCGGCGAGCGCAACGTAACGGACCTCGTGGCCGCCGTAGGGTCGACCCAGTCGAACGTCTCGAAACATCTGCGCATCCTCCAGGACGCGGGGCTGGTCGGACGCAGGCAGGACGGGAACAGCGTCTACTACTCCATCGCCGACCCCACCGTCTTCGCGCTCTGCGACGCCGTCTGCAACAGCATCGGCACGCGCCTGACGCAGCACGCCACGCTCGCCGACGAGCTTCGCAGACGCACCCGCCGCCGATAGCATCCCGCGTCACGGATGCGTGTGCGCTGCGATGCTGCCCGCCGGGCCGGGGCGCTTCACCGTGGGTCGTGGAGGCCCGGCCATGACCATCCTTTGCGCAACCGACTTCTCCCAACCCGCGGATGACGCGGTTCGTGTCGCCGCCGACATAGCCCGCAAGCGTGGCGAGACTCTGTTGCTGTGGCACGCCGTGCAGCCGCAGATGGGCGATCCCATCGGCCCGTACGCCGAGCCGATGCGCGCGGATGCCGCTGCGCGGCTGGAAGCCGGGGCGGAGCGCATCCGGTCGACCAGACTCACCGTCGAGACCAGCGCCGTAGTCGGCTTTCCGGATCAGGAGCTGCCCACCACCATGCCCGCGGACACGACGCTGATTGTCGCCGGCGCGCGCGGTCACTCGCGCGGTACGCACTGGCTGATCGGCACGGTCGTCGAGCGTCTCGCGCAGGTGGCCCCGGTCCCGATGCTCGTCGTGCGTCAGCCGGCGGCGCTGCAGAGCTGGATGGAAGGGATCGGGACGCTCAATGTCGTCGTGGCCACCGATCTTTCCGCGGTATCCGACTTCGCGCTGCGCCGCGCGAACCTGCTCCGCGCCCTCGGCCCGTGCAATCTCGAGCTGCTCTATGTCGAGTATCCGCCGACGGAGTACGCGCGCCTCGGTGTCGGACCGGTCTCGGTGTACCGCTCGCATCGAGTCATCGATGATGTTCTGACGCACGAGCTGACCCGCCGCGCGGACACCGTCAACCTCGGCGGCAACGTCTCCACGCGCATCGCGAAAACGCTGGGAGAGGCTGGCGCGGCGATCGCGATGGAAGCCGAAGAGGCGGACGCGGACCTGATCGTGGTCGGCTCGCACCAGCGGCGCGCGCTCTCGCGCGTCTGGCAGGGCTCGATCGCCCACGGCGTGCTCCACTCCGCCGAGACGAACGTGCTCGTCGTTCCGTTCCACACGGCAGACGAGGAGATACGCGCCCTGGAGACGGTGCCGCTGACCACCATCGTCGCCGCAACCGACTTTTCGCCGTGCGGCAACCGGGCCGTGGCCTGGGCCTGCTCGATGGCACCACGGGGAGCGCACGTGGTGCTCGTGAACGTCGTTCGCCGCGACAGTGAAGCCGACGCGAGCTCGCGCGAGCTCGATCGCGTCAAGGCAACCGTGTCGCGCGGCGATGGAATGCGGGTCGATACCGTGGCAATGGTCGGCAAAGACGTGGCGGCCACGATCTGTGCAACGGCCGAGCGCGTCGGCGCCGACGCCGTCATCGTCGGACGCCACTCCCGCTCCCGCGCGAGCCAGCTCTTCCTCGGGTCCGTATCCGGCGAAGTGCTCGCCCGCAGCCGCCGCCCGGTCCTCATCGTGCCGGATCCCGCCACGATCTGACCGCGACGTCACACCAAGAGGTGTCGCAGGACACCACGTTTCCCGCCGCGGAGGCCTATCGTGATGATGCCGATGCACGAAAGTACACGGCACCCCGATCCGGTGCTTGCGAGAAGGACGAAGAGCAACTCGAAAGAGAACGATTCACGATCAATCGCCACCGGAAAACGGAGTGATCGGCCGACGAGAGCAGTACTCCTCGCCGGCCGATCGAATTTTGGGAGGCGGAGTGCTACGAGGGATGAGGCGGTCACCCGCGTCGCTCCTACTCGGACGCGGGCGCGTGCGTCCTGCGGCGCGCCTGTTCGACCTCGCGCACCAGTTCCGCCGCCTCCACGCCGAACACCGCGGCGAGCTTGAAGATCGTCGTCAGGCTGGGGATGTTCCCGCCCCGCTCCAGGACGCCGAGCCAGGTGGCGTTCAGACCGCTCAAGCGGGAGAGATCGGCGAGCGTCCACCGCCGCTCCATCCGGAGCCGACTCACGATCGCGCCGAAGCGCACCGCATCTTCGTCAGGCACGCGAGTCCGCGGCATGGGAATCATGGTACTCGCCCAAGCCGCGGACACGCGGTTGGACCGAAACTACGCGTGCACGCGTAGCCGGAACACATGAATCCGATCCATGGATGGGATTCACGCGACGCCTGAACGCATGAATGTGTCCATGGATCACATTTATGTGTTCCGTCCTCGCATCAATCCGATCCATGGATGGGATTCATTCGACGCGCGAACACATGAAAGTGTCCATGGATCACATTCACACGTGGCGTGGACGCATTCATGTGTCCATGGATCATATTCACGCGTCGCGCGAACGCATGAATGTGTCCGTGGATCGCATACACGCGTCGGGCGTTCGGGTTCACGGCCGTCCGCGCGACGCGCGTGCGCTCGCCGGCCGCGTTCCGGCTCGCGACGGACTGAAAGGTGGTCGAACTCGTGAGCGTCTTCGATAAGACGGACCTGCGGGTACTGCTGCCGAAGTAGTAGCAAATGTTCTCGGAGAGGAGACTTCGCAGGCGCGCTCGTCGCCAACCCGATTTGGCGTCTGGCCGCAGATCACAGCGTCTACCTGACCGAACGCTGGGAAGGCATGAAGAGCGTTCCCATTCGTCGTAACGCGCCTCTACGTGAAGAGCTGACAGGCTAGAACACGTCGATGTAGAGCCGCGAGTTCTCCATCAGGTCGTTGACATCAATTCCTGGTTCGTCAGTCAGCGGCTCGCCGTTGTAGTTGCCCCACGCGCTCGCGAGCTTCTTTACGAAGCCATCGATGTCACTCTTCACCGTTGCGTGCGGATTCGGAAGGACGATGTTCACGCGCATGTCGCCTGCCGGTGTTCCGACAGCATTTGTCTCTCCGATGTGAAGAACGCGCGCTACCTCAGCATGGTACGGCCGACCCGCGGCATTCCTCTTCTTGAGAGCGAGGCCCAGTCGTTCCCTGACGAGGGGTTGGCCGATGATATTCACCTCCTCGTTCAGAATGACGAGGAGACCATCCGCGTCTGCAATATTGAGGTGCTTCTTCGTATCGCGAATCTGGTTCGCAGCGTCGTCGATCGCCTTCTCGACCGACGAGGTGATCTTCTTCACAACATCGTTATAGCGGTTCTTTCCTTTGGCCTTCTTGGGGAGCCGGAGGTATAGGTCTTCGATGACGTGCCGACCGTTCGGGAGCCGGGCGGGATCAATGCCGTCCGCCTTCATGGTGTCGAGAAGTTTCTTCGCCATGTCTGCTTCGAGACACTTCACCTCGCACACGATCGTTTTTTCCTCGAAGAGGTAGTCGCCTTTCTGAAGCCCCTTCGGCGGATTGTCTAGCGAGTCGATCGGTACCGCGCCGGGGTACTGCCGGCAGAAGTCGTCGAATCGCTCTTTGAGCGGTTGCTTTGCCACCCACTGAAGATACGCGCGATCAGGCGGCAGGTCCAAGGCTCCATGACGCGCGCGGCGCGTCTATTGGAAGGTCGACGTTGCGCGTTCGGAGTCACAGCGTCCCGGTCCCGGGCGGCGCGCGCGCGTGTGCTCGCTTCTCGCTCAGCCGCGCGTCGAAGCCGCGCCGGGCGGGAGTCCACCTACTCCTCGATCAGCGTGGCCAGATCAGCCTTGTCGAAGACTCGGACCAGGTCGGTCACCTTGCACTCGAGCGCCGCCGCGAAGCGCAGAACGGTCATCAGATTCGGGAACTTCGCGCCCACCTCGATCGCGCTGACGTGCGTCTGTGGAATCCCGACGCGCTCGGCGAGCGCCTGCTGACTCAGGCCCCGCTTCGTCCGCACTTCACGGATGCGTGCGCCGAGCAGTTCTCCCGCGGCCGTCGTATCTCTCGAATGCCTCATAACACCTTGACAAATGCGTTGCGCGACTACATACTTTTACATCTACACGCGAGGCGGCTCTTCATGCTCGAACCGAACGTCATCCATCGCATTCGCCACATCTTCCTACACCCACGCCTGCACGTCAGCATCTCTCAGGCGACCGACCTTCTCGGCTGGACACGTCGCGAGATGCAGGAAGCCATCTCATCGGGGGAAGTGGAACTCATGACCACACCCCTCGGCAAGTGGTTCTGGCGCGAAGAGCTGATGTCCAAAGCGCTGGAGACGTGGCCGCTCGAGATCATCGAAGAAGCCCTCGGCGCCGACGCAGACAGCATTCTCCCTCGCGCCCTCCGCACCGCCGAATTGCGCGTCCGACTCCCGCGGCACCACATCGCCATGCTCGAATACAAAGCCGAACAGCAGCGAACCACCATCAGCGGCGCCCTCGCCCGCGAGCTCGACGGCATCGCCAGCGCCGACGCCCCTGCGCTCTCCGCCGCCATCCCCGGCTTCGCCGCCGCCCTCGCCTGGCCGGACGCCGAACACGCGCAGCTTCCGTGCTGAAAGAGGACCGACAGCCGACGAAACTGACCGCGACGACCTGCTACGGGTTGGTAAACGCGCTCGAACGCCGCGTCGTCGATTCCTTGCGGTCTTCGACCGCGGCCGACGGATTTCGCCGAAGTCGCAAGAGGAATGAGTTGCTCGGATGTAGGTAAACCATTCCCACCGTTCCGAACGCAGGGGTGCCTTACACTGCGAGGGGTGGCTTACGACTTTCTCACCCTGTCGCCGGACGACTTTCAACTGCTTGTCCGCGATGTGCTGCAAGCGGAGCTCGGGATTCGGCTGGAGACGTTTACGCAGGGGGCCGACGAGGGAATCGACCTTCGAAGTGTAGACCCAAGCCATCGCAGCCTGATCGTGCAATGCAAGCGGTACAAGGACTTCCGCTCGCTGATGCGAAGTCTTCGCGAGCACGAGCTCCCAAAGATTCAGCGCCTCGCGCCCGCCCGCTACATTTTGGCTACCTCGGTGCCGATGAACCCACAGCGAAAGGCGAAGCTTCTCGCACTCCTTCGACCTTTCTGTACGAACGAAGGCGACATCCTCGGTGCCGGTGATTTGAACAATCTGATCGAGCACCACCCCGACGTTGAGCGGCGGAACTTCAAGCTATGGCTTTCGTCGGCTCTTGTTCTCGACCGTGTACTGCACGACGGCATCTTCGGTGAAGACGAGGCAGCCCTCGCTCGCGCCCGTGAACGTCTGCAAAAGTACGTACGGAACGCGAGTCTCGATCGCGCGATGGAATTGCTGGAATCGGAGCGCTACTGCATCATCGCTGGGCAACCGGGCATGGGGAAGAGCATGCTCGCGGACGTGATCGTTCTCGACCATGTCGAACGCCAAGGGTTCGAGGCCGTCCAGATTTCGAGTTCACTCGATGAGATTCGCACGCGACGTAATCCAGGTCGGCGGCTGATCTACTACTTCGACGACTTTCTCGGTAAAAACGCAGTGGAGCAACTCACTCGCAACGAGGACCGCCGACTCGTCGACTTCATCGAGGATGTACGCCGCACGCCGAATTGGCGGCTGGTCATGGCGACGCGTGAATATGTTTACAACCAGGCAGTCATCAAATTCGAGGCGCTGGCACATGCCGCGGAGCACCTCAAGAAGTGCATCATCAGCCTTGATGACTACACACCGCTGATCTGCGCCAAGATCTTGTACAACCACCTGTACTACTCCGATTTGCCGCGGCCTTACATCGCGGCACTCGTCGAAGGGCGACGATACATGGAGGTGGTACGTCATCGGAACTACAACCCGCGCATCGTGCAGTACATGACGATGGACCTGTTCTTCCGAGATGTCGTCTCGTCCGACTATCCAAGCGAGTTCGTCGCAAATCTCGACAACCCACAACGAATCTGGCATCACGCCTTTCACCGTCACATTTCAAGAGAAGCTCAAGACCTGCTGGTGCTATTGGCATCATTCCCCGGAGAAGGACTCCTCGCGGATGTCGAACGGGTCTTCTCCAACTTCTACACTAGGCGATCAAAGAGATTGCTATCCGCGATGTCGCCTCGGGCTTTCGAGGACGCTTTGCGCGAGCTGGACGGCGACTTCATCGATACGTCTCATGTCGCTGGAGCGTGGCTCATCGAATTCAGCAACCCATCCATCCGCGATTTCCTGAATGCGACGCTTTCTTCCTCTCCTGCGCTGGTGGAAGACCTGATCGCAACCGCCACCTACTTCGAGCAGCTCAGCCGAATCTGGTCGGCACGCCTTCAGATCACGGAGCCAAGCCGGTTCGTCAGCGATGACGTGGCGTACGTGGAGAAGCTCCGTGAACTCATCTCGAGTGACAGCCCTCGGATAAGACGCGAGTACGGCCGTGGGTATACGGACCAGAAGATCGTTCGGGTGCGGAGTTCGAAGTCGGAACGATTGCTGTCGATTCTCGAGATCGCCGAAGAGTTGCAGACGCCGGCAACACGTGCGCTCGTACAGGAAATGATTGGGGAGGAGGAAGAGACACCGCTGGATCTGGCAAACTTCGGAAAAGATGCGCTGGTGGACGTCTTGTTGCGCCTCAAGAAGCGACCAGCATGGCGCCGAGCGTCATCACGCCTCTTTTCCATGATTCGCGAATTTCTCTTGGACGGTCTCGACGATGTGGATGACTACAAGGCTCTCGGCGCGTTTGCGTCGGCATTTCCATCTGCGATCGATACGGCGGAGTGGAAGAACGTCAGCCGACGTATGCGTGCATCCTTCAGTGACTGGAGTAGCGACGTCTGGTACGACGCCGAAGCGATCTGGGGCCTGCACAGCGACATCGAAGAGATCGGACGCGGGTTGGAGGTCGATGTAGATAACATGTTGGTTGAGCTTCAGGATCGAGCCAGCGAACTGGAGGACGAGGAGGAGCGTACACCGGTCGATCCATACTCTTCGTCCAGCTCGCAGAGCAGCAACGAGATCGAGGAGATCCACGCGCTCTTTGCCTCCTTGCCGAGGCGTTGAGACGTTACCTGCGGCGGAACTGTGGACGCGGTCGCGCGATCTGCGACGCATCCTGGCAATGTGGGCGAACAACGCGTCAACGCGATGTCGTTCGATCGCCTCTGTGCTCGCTCCACGTCTGCTGTGGCCCATCCAGCAGAAGAGCGAGGGTGTTGAGGATGTTGCGGCCCACGATTCCGACTTCTTGATCGATCACGAGAAACTGACCGCGAAAGGTGCGGCCGAGCATCAACAGCTCAGCGCGGACGACGCCGGCCGAGTGCGATCTGCCGTCGAACGCCTGCAGCTCGTACGAGGTGCCGGTCTGCTCGATGCCGGCCGCGTTCACCGCGCCGAGCGGAAGCAGCGTCACGTCAGCGCCCGTATCGATCAGAAGCAGCACGTCCGGAACGATCGTGCCGCTCTCCGGATTGCGAAGGCGCGCGCTCAGAAGCGGTGCAGGAGGAACAAAGAGCCGATCATCGTACGGCGGCATCTTCACCTTCCACGATCTCCATCGCGAAATCGGCTGCCTGTTCCGGTCGCAGGAGGTGCGGGGTGTGAATCCTGGAAGGCGGGAGAGCTTCGGTGCCGGGAACGACGACGTACACCTTCGCGTGCTCCGGAAGTTTGACCGTTCGCGGCAGCTTGACCTCGCCCCCCTCGACGATCGCTTCGTAGGTGACAACCTTCATCACATTCAGCTTATCACCGGCTGGAATACCCATCGCTCACGCGATTCGGAACGCGCCGTCGCCGGTCACGGCGTGAGGTGACGCTCACGGCTCCCCATCGCCCCGAAGACCGCGGTTCGATTCCGCCCCGACTGCTTGGCTTCGTACAGCGCCATGTCCGCTCGATGAATCAGCGCATCCAGCGTGTCCGCCGGCAACAGCTCGGCGATGCCGCTGCTGATCGTTACGGTCAGCGTGCCCTGCTCGAGGACGGTGTCATGCACCGCGAGATCGGCGCGTAAGCGCTCGGCCACGAGCGCTGCCTCGGCGGTGCGGGTGTTGGGCAGCAGCGCCACGAATTCGTCGCCGCCGTAGCGGGCGAAGAGGTCGGCGTCGCGCAGGTGCTGGCGCGCGATGCGTGCGAAGCGCTTCAGGAGCTCGTCTCCCGCCTGATGGCCGAAGGTGTCGTTCATCCGCTTGAAGTCGTCGACGTCGATGAGGACCACCGAGAGCGGGTGGCCATAACGGAGGGCGACCGCGACCTCGTGGCTGCCGAGCTCGAAGAACTGGCGGCGGTTCGTGACGCCGGTCAGCACGTCCTCGCGCGCGAGAACGCGCTCGCGCGCCAGCGCGATCTCGAGCTCCCGGCTTGCGGCCTCGACCTCCTGTTTCGCCAGCCGGAGCTCGGTCTCCGCCTCTTTGCGGGCCGTGATGTCCTGGTTGACGATGATGGCGCCGCCGATGGCGTGCTGCTCGTCGAAGAGCGGGATCGCGGAGTTGAGAATGATCTTCTGCGTGCCGTCGAAGCAGTCGATTTCGATCTCTTCGCCGATCGACGTCTCACCGCTCCGGATCGCCCTCGCTCCCGCCCACTCGTCCGCCTCGATCGTCCGGCCTGTATCGAGCCATCGGGCCTTGTATTCGCCGAACTGCTCGGGACCGACGTAACGCGCGCCCTGCCAGATCGCGATTCCGGCCGAGTTGACGTCGACGATCCGGCCGGAGCGGTCCATGATCCAGACCCCCACGGGGAGGGCTTCGAGTACCGAGCGCAAGGTGCGGTCGGTCTCCCGCAGCGTCTGCTCGATCCCCTTCGCCTCCGTGATGTCTTCGTGCGCGACGACCACTCCCGCGCCCGCGCCTCCGGGTAACCGAGTCGCACGAAGGCGGAACCACCTGCGTGCGGCCGGAGAGTCGCACGGGTACTCCATCGAGACCTCATCGCCCACTCCCTGCAGGAGCGCGCGCAGCTTCGAGGTCATCTCCGCCAAGGCATCGTCGCGGCCACTCGCCAGTGCGCGCTCGCAAACCTCGAGGTAATCAGCGCCGAGGAAGGAGTGCTCGTCGGCCGCGCCATTTTCACGCGCGAACCGGATCCACGCCTCATTGACGGCGACGACGATCCCGCGCGCATCGAGCACGGCGATGCTCGCGCGCAATGCGTTCAACACATCGCGTGGATCGCACTGCGCCAGGGCACGGTCAACCACGGCGGCTCATCATAGGTGCTCCGCGTGCGCCGCGAGCTCGCCGCCGGCTTCCACATCGGCGACGTTGGCGGCGATCGTCGTGCCGCGATGCACGACCTGGCGAGGAACGACCATCACCGGACACGAGGCGAAACGGATCACGCGCTCGGACGTGGTTCCGAGCACCGTCGCGTCGCGGAAGAGCTTGTGCTGGGCGCCGATGACGAGGAAATCTGCTCCGAGGTCGTCCGCGCAGTCGAGCACGCGCTCCGCGGGTCCGCCCCGGACGACCAGCTGCCGGAACGAGCAGACCTCCTGCAGTTCGGGTGCGACCCATCTCCGCAGGCGCTCTTCCTCGTCCTTGACGTCCATGACTTCGTCCGGCTCGAGCACGCGCACGACGGTGAGACGCGCGCCGAATACCTCGGCCAGGCGCGCCGCGACGTGCAGCGATTCGCGCGCGACATCGGTGAAGTTCACCGGACAGAGCACGTGTGTGATCGCGTAAGGCGCCGCACCGACGTAGCTGTCCTGCGTGGCAACCGTGAGCACGGGACATTCGCTACCATGCAGGACGCCCTCACTGACCGAGCCGAGGAGCGCGCGCCGCCAGCCGTGCCGGAGGTGTGTGCCCATGATGACGAGGTCCGCATGCCGCTCCTTCACGGAGGTGAGGATCGCCGGGACCGGCAGTCCGATCGTGACGTCGATGTCATATGGTCTGCCCGCCATCACCGGCGCCGCATGCCGCCCCACTTCCGCGCGCAAAAGGGCCTGATGTTCGGGACTGGTGTTGATGTAAAGCCCATCGGCAGGGCCGGCCATGCTCACCGGGTAGACGATGGGGTCCACGTACATGACGGTGAGCTTCGCGCCAAGACGATCGGCGAACAGCCGCGCGTACCGGAGCGCCGGAATGCTGGAGTCGCTCAGGTCGGTGGGAGCGAGGATGCTGGTGATGACGAACGGCTTCATGGCGGACCTCCGGGAGCGGATGGCTCCTGCACCATCGATAGGTCGCCTTCGCCGCGGCTGGAAGCATCTCCGTCACCGCCGGTGGTGACCGTCGGAGACGCGCCGATGCTCGCCAGCTCGGCCGGGCGAAGCACGACGATCGCGTTCGCGCGCCGCTCGATCAGGCCGGCGCGAGTGAGATTTCCGAGGAGCCGGGTCACCGTCTCCCGGGTCGCGCCGATCGCCTGTGCGAGATCTCCATGCGTGACGTGCATCGGGATGTGCACGCCGTCCTCACCGGAAACGCCGTGCTCGGCGGACCATTCGAGCAGGAGATGCGCGAGCCGGACGGTGGAGGTGTCGCCGAAGCCCAGGAACTTCGTCTCCCGCTGGGCGAACTTGTACTGCTCGCTGAGGGCGACGGCCAGACCGAGGCGGGCCTCGGGATACGTGCCGAGGAACCTCAGGAACGTTTCCCGCGGGATGACCGCGAGAATCGAATTCTCGGCCGCGATCGCAGAGCACCCGTACGGCGCCGGCCCGAGCACCGCCTCGGCGAGCCCCAGCATTTCGCCCGGTTGCGCGAAGCGAAGGAGGAGCACGCGTCCCTCGCTCGAGGTGGTGACGAGCTTCACGCTCCCTTCACAGACCGCAAATACGCTCTGGCAGCGGTCGTCCTCGTGGAAGATCGTCTCGCCTTTCCCGTAGGTGACCGTGGTCTTCAGACCGTCGAAGGCCACGCGGAGCTCTTCCGAAGAATGACAGAACGACCGCTGCAGCCCACACGTGGTGCAGGAATGCGGGCGAGCCCGCGAGACCGGCGGAAGCGACATCGAGCCTCCTTCGTCTCGGGGAAAGCGGCGCCGTCGGAACGTCGCGGGAGACGGTTAACGCGAATCGCACGCTATTCCACAGCGCACCCAACGTTCGGTGAGCGTCGATACATGGCGATGTGATCGCCGTCACTGCGTCAGTCCCGTGGCATGCCGAGCAGCGGCTGAAACTCCTCGGGCAACTGCAGGCGGATCTTGCGAATCGCGCCGGGCGTAATGGCGCTTCGAAGCGTGTCGAGCACGCACCGCGCGTGAAACGATGCTTTCGCGATGTCGTGATTCTCGCGCTTCGCGACACGCTCGTTGAAGTCGTGCAGCGAGAGATGCTCGAACGGCCGGTTCTTCAGATGACGGCCGAGCTCCGGCGGCAATTGCGCAGCGACGTGCTCCGCCGATTCGCTCTGCAATCGCTCGCCGAGCGTCTCCAGCGTGGCGCGGATGATCAGCTCCGCATCCCCCCGCGACGGGAGGTGCGCGCGATGTTGAACGTGTCCTACGAATTCATCGTGGTTCATGTCTCTCTATATCGGCCGTGGCGTGTCCGGCAGGAGTGACTCGCCGCACACGCGCCGGTGATCCTCAAACGGAGCGAACGCGCAGGTGTGACCTGCGTCCTTCTCCGCGCCGGCGGCGCGACCTACGTTCCCATCGAGGCCGCGGCTGCAATCGCGACGTGCTGCCGCTGTGCGGCGTAGTCTCATCGCGGCGATGCGAACGCTGCCGCGTGACAGGCGTCACACCAGCGCGTGCGCCGCGTCGCATCGCGCGCAGGTGGCCGCCCCCAGATTGGGTGACGGAGGCAATCCATGCCGTCGCCCTACAACATCGAGATCCAGAACAACTGCACGGCCTGTTCGCGTAGCCGGGAGCAGTTGTTCTGCGACATGTCCCCCGCGGCGATGCAGACGCTCGACGCGATCAAGTTCACGAGCCTCTATCCGAAGGGGTCGGTCCTCTTCGTCGAGGGGGAGGAGCCGCGCGGCGTGTTCATCCTCTGCAGCGGGCGCGCGAAGCTGACCACCTCTTCCTCCGAGGGGCGCACGCTGATCGTCAAGCTCGCCGAGCCGGGTGAAGTGCTCGGTGCCAGCGCCACCATCCTCGGCAGACCGTACGAAGTCTCGGCCGAGACCCTCGAGCCGTCGCAGCTCAACTTCATCAAGCGCGACGACTTCCTCCGCTTCCTCGGCACCCATGCCGACGCCTGCATGCACACGGCGCAGCAGCTCAGTGAAAAGTACCAGTCCGCGCAGCGGGAGATTCGCTCGCTCGGGCTGGCGCAATCGACGTCCGAAAAGCTCGGCAAGCTCCTGCTCGAATGGTGCGACCTGCACGGCGAAGTCACCCCGAAAGGGACGCGGATCAAAGTTCTGCTCACCCATGAGGAAGTCGCGCAGATGATCGGCACGACGCGCGAGACCGTGACCCGGCTGCTGAGCGAGTTCAAGCGCAAGGGCATCCTCGAGGTCAAAGGCTCGACCATCCTCATCCTGCGCAAACCCGAGCTGGAGAAGCTCGTCACCATCTGACGGATTCCGTGGAGCACGAGCACACTCCCGAAGCCATTCGCGCGCGACTGGCGAATGCGCCGCGCAGCAGCTATCTGCGTGACTGGGTGTACGGCGGCATCGACGGCTCGGTGACGACGTTCGCGGTGGTAACGGGCGTGAGCGGCGCGGAGCTGCCGGTGCGCATCATCGTGATCCTGGGCATCGCCAACCTCCTCGCCGACGGCTTCTCGATGGCCGCCAGCAATTACCTCGGCACGCGCACCGAGCGCCAGGAAGAAGACGCGCTGCGCGCCCGCGAGCAACGCCACATCGATTCCGACGCGGCGGGCGAGCGGGAAGAGGTGCGTCAGATCTTCGCCGCGAAAGGGTTCGCCGGCAACGACCTCGAGCGCGCCGTGGCCATCGTCACCGCGGACCGCACGCGCTGGATCGACTTCATGCTCACCGAGGAATATGGCCTCGGACGCGCGACGCGCAGTCCCATCGCCGCCGCGCTGGCCACGTTCAGCGCGTTCACGATCTGCGGCCTCGTGCCGCTATTGCCGTTCCTCATAACGGTGCCGAATGCGTTCACGTCGTCGATCGTGATGACCGCCTGCACGTTCGCCCTCATCGGCTCTCTGCGCAGCCGCTGGCTGCTGCTGCCGTGGTGGCGCGCGGGTCTGGAAACACTCGGCGTCGGCGCGGTCGCGGCGGCGCTGGCTTATGCGGCCGGCGCGCTGACGCGGACGTGAATCTCGCGCGCCACGTCGTCGTCGAGTGCCACGGACGAAGAACCACACGCCAGCACGACCGCCGGCCGCCGGGCGATCAAGCGCACCTCGCTTCCGGCCGAGATCCCGAACGACGCCAGACGGCTCATGCGCGCTGCTGACTGCGTGGCGATGTGCGTGACTGGCGCCGTGACGCCGAGTGCCAGACTCGTGACCGGCACGACGTCCCCGGTCGCGCAGGCCTCGGCGGGCGCGCGGCGAATCCAGCGCCGCAGCATATCGATGAAGCGTCCGCTCTCCACGAACTCGTAGCCGCATCGCGGACAGCGCACCATCGCGCAACCGCGAGCCATTGGACACGCCGAATGACACTCGTGACCGGTGAAGTCCATGCTGCACAGCGGACATTCGTGAATGCGTTCGCTCATGACAGCCTCACCGCAAACAGCCGGAAGATCGCGTGCATCAATGCACCGATGCCGAAGGCGTACACGGTGATGAACGCCGCGATGGCCAGTGCCGCGCGTTTGCCGCGTTCCCGCACCATGACCAGGAAGTTGGCGACGCACGGAACGAAGAGCGTGATCACGGTCAGGGCGATCACGGTCTGATTCGGGTCGAGGGCGCCGCCGCGCTGCATGGCGAACAGTCCGGCGGCACCGTAGTCGCGGCGCAGGAACCCGATCACGAACGCATTCGCCGCTTCCGCCGGCAGACCGAGCGCACCGACGACGAGCGGCGCCAGCCCCCGCTGGATGACCGCGAGGAGATGAGTGACGTCGAGCACGAACAGCAGCAGCGTGCCGAGGATGAACAGCGGCACTGCTTCCTTGAGATACCACTCCGTCCGCGCCAGCACCTTGATGAGGATGTTCGAGAGACGCGGCATCCGCATCGGCGGGAGCTCGACGATGAAGTCGCCGGTCTCACCCGGAACTAGCTTCGACGCGAGAAAGCCGACCAGGAAGATCGTGACCAGCGTGACGCTCAGCCACACCGCGGTCGCGGTCGCGCTCAGCCGGCCGAGCATGGCCATGATCACCGCGAGCTGCGCGGAGCACGGGATGCCGAGGGCCAGCAGGATCGTGACGACGACGCGCTCCTTCTTCGTCTCCAGCACGCGCGTGGTGAGTGTGGCCATCGTGTCGCAGCCGAGGCCGAGCACCATCGGCAGCACGGCCTTGCCGTTGAGTCCCATCCGTTTGAAGACGCGATGCAGCATCACCGCGAGACGCGGCAGGTAGCCCGAGTCTTCGAGGATGCCGAAGAGCGTGAAGAACGTCATCACCACCGGCAGCACGATCGCGATGGCGTAGGTCAGGGCCATGGTGATGACGCCGTACGGTCCGACGAGCAGGTCGCGGATCCACTGGAATGGCACCGCGAAGCTCACGAACCGCGTCGCCCACGGGTTGACGTACGCCTCGAAGATCGACGTCTCGACGAAATCGACGAGCGTCCCCGCGCCGAACTTGCCGACGAACAGCCAGGCGGCGTAAAGCACGCCCAGGAGAATCGGCACGCCCCAGATGCGATGCATGCAGAGCGCGCCCAGACGGTCGCGGCTGCGCGGTCCGGTCTCGGCCATCACCTCGGCTATCAGTGCGTCCACGATGGCCAGACGCGCATTGGTGATGTCCACTACCAGTGCCGGCGAGGCATCGCCGCCGCACAGCTCCGAAAGCGCATCGGCGCGCGACATCCCGCCGCGGCAGAGAAACGCGATGGCTTCCTCGACCGCGGTCGAGTAGCGAACCGTAAGCGGCGAGCGCGTGGGACGAATCGCGTGCCGCTTCAACTTCTCGAGGTTCCAGCGTCGGAGCGCCGACACGGCTACGACCGGCACGCCGAGGCGATCCGCGAGCGCGTCGATCGCGACGGTGGGCGCATCCGGCTCGTCGCTCATGTTCAGGCAGAGCGTGAACGCGATTCCGTGCTCGGCCAGTTGCAGCGACAGCAGCAGCGTGCGCCGCAGATTGCCGATGTCGCCGACTTGCACCACGTCCGCCTCGTTCGACGCGTCCGAGGCGATCAGGAGATCGCGGGTGACCCGTTCCTCGAACGACTGCGGCGCGAGTGTGTTCGTCCCCGGCGTATCAACGACCTCGCGCAGCTCGCCATGGATCTCCGCGAGCGCGCTGGTGATCTCGACGGTCGTGCCCGGGTAGTTCGACACCGTCGCGTAGCGCTGCGTGAGGCGCGTGAAGATGAGCGACTTGCCGACGTTGGGCTGGCCGACTAGCAACAGTTTGCGCGTGGGCAGGAGCTCGAGGACGGCAGCTGGCTGAGACATGATCTCAACGCATCGTGCTGCCGGGTCATCCACGGCCCGGTGATGATCGTCACCCGCGCGGGTGACGCCAATCCTCGCCGCATGTTCGTGCGAGCGGCAAGCTGCATCGCATGAGCGAAGACGTCACATTCTCCATCGTCGGCTCGGGCGGTGACGGCGCGGTCGTCGCGGGAGACCTCGCGGCGATGGCCTGCGCCGCGGTCGGGCTGCATGTCATCAAGACGGAGGCGTACGGTCCGCAGATCCGCGGCGGCGAATCGTCGTCGACCGTGCGCATCTCGCCGGTGCCGATTGCCGCGCAGGGCGACGCGAGCGACGCGCTGATCGTGTTCCGGTTCGCGGACTTTGCCCGCTTCCGCAGCGAGATGCCGCTGGCCGAGGGGTGCATCGTCCTGCACGAGCCGGACGACGCGCCGCCGCCGGAGCTCGCTGCGTTTCGCTGCGTGCCCGTGCCGTTCGGGCAACTGGCGAAAGACGCCGGCGCGCCGGGAGCGAAGAACATCGTCGCCCTCGGACTGCTCGCCGCGATGTTCGCGCTGCCCGTCGACAGCATCCGCACCGCGATGCGCAAACGCTTCCGCAAGCGCGAAGCTTCGATCATCGACGCCAACTTCCGCGCGTTCGACATTGGCTTCTCGTTCCCCTCTCCGCGCTTGCGAGCAGAGACGCAGAGTGAAGGGCAGTCGCGTCTCCTCATGTCTGGCAACGAAGCCACTGCCTTCGCCGCGCTCCACGCCGGCTGCAGCTTCTTCGCCGGCTATCCGATCACGCCTTCCACGGAGATCCTCCAGTTGCTGGGTGAATGGCTGCCGAAGATCGGCGGCACCTGCCTGCAGACCGAGGACGAGCTGGCGGCTATCGGAGCGGTCGTCGGCGCGTCGTTCGCGGGCTCGAAAGCGATGACCGCCACATCCGGGCCCGGCCTGTCGTTGATGTCCGAGATGCTCGGCCTTTCCTCGATCGCCGAGATCCCGAGCGTGGTGGTGAACGTGCAGCGCGGCGGACCGTCGACGGGCATTCCGACGAAGAGCGAACAGTCCGATCTCTTCCACGCCGTCTATGGTGGCCACGGCGACATGCCGCGCGTGGTCCTCGGCTGCTGCGACGTCGAGGACGCGTTCCACACGACCATCGACGCCTTCAACATCGCCGAGGAGTTTCAGTTGCCCGTGATCGTGCTGTCGGATCAGCTCATCGCCCAGCGGCGCGAAACGATCGACGCGGCCTCGCTCGTACACGACGTCGTGCAGCGCCGCGTTCCACAGGAGCCTGATGAGTCGTATCGCCGCTACGCAATGACCGAGGACGGCGTCTCGGCGATGACGGTGCCCGGCATCGCCGGTGGCATGTACCAGACGAACGGGCTGGAACACGACGAGCAGGGTCGTCCGAGCTCGATGTTCATCACGCACGAGCGGATGAATGCGAAACGCCATCGGAAGCTGGACGCAATCGCCGAAAAATACCCGCTCTTCCGGCGCTTCGGCGCGGCCGATGCCGAGGTGGGCATCCTCTGCTGGGGCTCCTCGGCCGGTCCTGTCGCGGAGGCCATCGAAGCGATGAACGCGAAGGGAGCGCGTGTCGCCGCCTTCGTGCCGCGCATCCTGGCGCCGTTGCCGTTGCAGGAGCTGCAGGCCTTCATCGACTCCTGCGCGCGCATCGTCATCATCGAGCTGAGCTACGAAGAGCAGTTCCACCGCTATCTGCGCTCGCTGATCACGCTGCCGCCCGAAACGGACGTACACGCCCGTTCGGGAGCCAAAGCGCTCTCGGTGACGGAAGTGATCGAAGCGGCCGCGGTGCTCGAGGAGGTGACGGCATGACGCACACGGCAACCGAATTCAGGACTGATCTCAAGCCGGTGTGGTGTCCCGGCTGCGGCGACTTCGCCGTGCTCAACTCCGTCCACCGCGCGCTCGCCGCGGCCGGTTGCGCGCCGCACGAGACGATCCTCGTCTCCGGCATCGGCTGCTCCTCGCGGCTGCCGGGGTACGTCGAAACGTACGGCCTGAACTCCCTGCACGGGCGCGCGCTGCCGATCGCCACCGGCGCAAAGCTCGCCGCACCACGCATGACGGTCGTCGCAGTGGGCGGCGACGGCGACGGACTGGCCATCGGCGGCAATCACTTCCTGCACGCCTCCCGGCGCAACGTCGACATCGCCTATTTCATGATGGACAACGAGATCTACGGCCTCACCAAAGGGCAGGCCGGCCCGACCACGCCGACCGGCGACCGGACGAAGTCGACCACGTACGGCAATCCCGATCCATCCATCGATCCCTGCGCGCTGGCCATCGCCTGCGGTGCCTCGTGGGTCGCCCGCGGCTTCTCCGGCGACGTGAAAGGGACGACCGAATTGATGACGCGCGCCATCCAGCATCATGGCTTCGCGTTTCTGAACATCCTCTCGCCGTGCGTCACGTGGCGCGGCGAGGAGCAGCACAAGGAGATCCGCGCGAAGACGCGCCCCGTGCCCGCCGGTCACGATGCGACCAGTCGCGAGGCTGCGATGCGATTCACGGACGAGGGCGAGCACGTCACGACGGGCGTGTTGTACGAGGTGCAGCGTCCCACGCTGCTGGATGAGCTGTCCGACATCGAACTCCGGGCGCGCGGCAACGGCCCGGCGCCGTCGCGCGCCGATTTCCTCGGCGCGTTTGCACTGTGAGGTGAACATGGGAACTGGAATCGGTCTCGCCTTCGCCGCTCTGTTGCTCGTCGCGATGACCATCGTCTTCGCCGGGCTGTACGTCCGATACCGCGGAAAGCGCATCGTCACCTGCCCTGAGACCAACCTGGCGGTGAGTACCGAGATCAACGCGGCGCTCGCCGCCGGCACATGGATCGCGACGCAGCCGCGCTTCGTCGTCACGGCCTGTTCGCGATGGCCCGAGCACGCCGGATGCGCGCAAGCCTGTGCGCTGCAGATCGAGGCCGCTCCTGAAGAGACCCTGGTGCGCACGATCGTGACGCGCTGGTATGCCGAGAGGAACTGCGTCTACTGCGCGAAGCCGATCGCCGACATCGGCGGATTCGTCAGTCCGGCTCTCCTGACCTCGGACGGCGAGTTGTGCGAGTGGGCCGACGTGGCCGCCGACGATCTTCCGCGGTTCCTCGCCAACTCCGTTGCGGTTTGCGCGACGTGCGAGCTGGCCGAGGACTTCCGGCGCCGGTTCCCGGAACGCGTGAGCGACCGAGGTGCGACTTCGCTGCGCAAGCCCATTGCCATCGAGCCACACCGCACCGCCGGAGCCGCATCGTCGTCGGCTGTCTATTGAGGCGCTCATGATCGAGATCGACCGGCTGGGACGACGCTATGGCAGCCGCTGGGCGCTGAGCAACATCTCCGTTCGCATCCGGGATGCTTCGGTGGTCATGGTGGCCGGCCCGAACGGCTCCGGAAAATCGACTCTCTTCCGCATTCTCGCCACCGCCATCCGTCCGCATTGTGGAACCGCAACCATCGACGGCTGGGACCTCGACCGTCATCGCGACGACGTCCGCAAGTCGGTCGCTTTGCTCACCCACGCTTCGTATCTCTACGAGCCGCTGACCGGCCTCGAAAACCTCCGTGTCTTCGCAGACCACCTCGACCGCTCGCGCGACGGCTTGATGCCGCTGCTCGAGCGCGTCGGGCTCGCCTCGCGCGCAAACGATCCCGTCTCTGCCTACTCCGCCGGAATGCGGAAGCGGCTGTCCTTCGCGCGAGTCCTGCTGCAGGAGCCGCGCGTGGTCATGCTCGACGAGCCGTACGGGCAGCTCGATCCCGAGGGGTTCACCCTCGTCGACGAGGTGGTGCGCGAGCTCCGCGAACGCGGCGCCACGGTGCTGATGGCGACCCACCAGCTCGAGCGCGGGACGAAACTCGCCGACAGCATGCTCTTCCTCGAAGCGGGGCGGGTGGTGCGCACGTGCTGAGCGCCGCGATTCGCAAGGAAGTCCTGCTCCAATGGCGAACGAAGAGCGAGATGGTGGCGGTGTTCGTCTTCGGCTCCGCATCGCTGCTGTTGTTCAGCTTCGCCGTCGGACCGGTCGCCGACGCGTTGCGCCAGTTCTCGGCGGGCTTCCTCTGGCTGGCTTTGCTCCTCTCCTCGACGCTCACGCTCAGCGAGAGTTTTCACACTGAGATGGAGCATCGGGCGCTGGAAGGGCTGCTGTTGTTGCCCGCCAGTGCGCGCGACTTCTACTACGGTAAGGCCCTCGCGAACTGGCTCCGCCTGTTCGTTCTCGGCGTCGCGCTCGTCCCGGTGTTGATCGTCCTCTACGACGCCGGCACGCTCCGCATCGCCGAGCTGCTGCTCGTGATCGCCCTCGGCGCCGCCGGTCTCTCCGCCCCCGGCACGCTCTACGCCGCCATGACCGCGCAGCTCCGCGCCAAACAGACGCTCCTCCCTCTGCTCCTCTTCCCGCTCATCGTCCCCGCTCTTCTCGCCTCGGTGAAAGCGACGTCGCTGCTCCTCCTCGGCGACCCGATGGGGCAGGCGCGCTCGTGGATCCTGCTGCTGGTTGCCTTCGACGCGATCTACTGGTCGCTGTGCGGGTTGCTGTTCGGGCGGGTGGTGGAGGAGTAGGGGCGCGAGCACCACACTCATTCGCTCTCGATCTCCACGGCCACGCCAACCGCATTTGCGATCGGCGTGTATATGTCGACTTCCGTCGCAGGCGTCTTCACCGAGACGAGCAGTGCATAACGGACCTTCTCATTGCCGCGGCCGAGCTGCGGACGTTCCTTCCACCAACCTCCAACCGGATAAACCGCGATGTGCCTCCGTGCGGCAAGAGCGGTCGCGGTGCCGCGCCAGATGTCGCTGTGCAGAGATCCCTTGCTCCGCAACATCGGGCCGAGGACCCAATCCTGACTGTCGCTTGCCGTCAGCGCGATCTCCTCGTCCTCTTCACGCGCGAGTTTGTTGATGCGCGCGCGCAGTTCATCGAGTGACTCCACCGGCGTCTGCATATCGAACCGCAAACCGTGCGATGCGTATCGGTGCCTGCGGATCCAGCCGCGCCTCGCCGGGTTCGGCTCGATGAAATACGAAAGCGTTACGCGCAACTCCACTTCAGTCGCCCCGAGGGAACGCAGCGCGTCGACTGGCCACGGGATCTCGTGCACGTGCATCTCGTTCAGTTTCACGTCGCTGCGGCCATCCTGAAGAAACGGCTGGATCTCTGCCTCGGCGATGAGGGTGAGCTCGTGCGAGGCGCTCCACAGCGCACGCTCCAGAGACGGTTCGCCATAGCCGCAGTAGCGGAGACGTCTTTCGACGTCTTGTCGCAGCGAGCCTTGCCCGTATCTGCGCAACATCGTTTCCGTCCACTCCGCCGAGTGAACGAGCAGGCCACGGACAGTCTCTGGCCAAAAGTGTGAATACCTCGTCCGCACGGCACCTGCAATCCGGCCCGCGAGAGCACAGGCCGCACTGGTCTCTCCGGCCGTCGTGAACAGCTTCACAATCGGCTGATGGGAGGTCGTCAGAAGAGACAGCGAGTGACACTGGTCGACAGTCGAACCGTCGGTCGCGCAATTGCCGCCTTCGCACACGATCTCCGGCTTCAGCGGCCATGATGGATTCCACGTGATCGACGTCGAGGTGGAAGGACTCAGATCGCCCGCCTCGGCGACGGGGCGCCATTCCGCGAGTTCCGGTTCTGTGATTTCCCACATCGCGGTGCAAGCACCCACGGTCACGGCATTCCATGCCTGTCCGGGATCGTGCACTTGCTCGGTGGCGAGGTGATCGGGATGCGCGATACGCGCATCGGTGTCGCTATTACCGGCTGAAAGGACGAAGACGCGCGGACCACCGCCTTCGACACCTGCCGCGAGCTGGTCCACCTCTGCTGACCATGTCGAAGGTTGCCCACGATCGCGGAAGTCGCGCGCCGTGATGGTCATCGCAAACACGCGAACGCGATCGGGAGCCGTGATCTCGATCTGATTCACGGCGTCCCGCGTCACCACGCCATGCAGTTCCTCGGGAGTCTGCTCGGGCGGCGGCGGCAGAATCTTCACCGACTCAATCATCGAATGCACGGACACCGGCGCACTGCTGCTCACTGCCGGAGCCAGATCTCCGAAGACCGCCAGGCCAGCCATCTGCGTTCCGTGTCCGATCTGATCGTTCGGCCCCCATTCCGGGCGTGCCGTCAGACGTGTCTTCGGATCGGTGAACCGTTCGAGTAACGGGTGCGCGGCATTCAGCCCGCTGTCGAGCAGGCAGACCGCCGATGGATCCGCATTCACATCGACGCGACCCAGCAGGTCATCGACCCACTCCTTTGCCTCGGGTCCGCGCAGATCGACGAAGAACTCACGCGACTCCTTCGCGCGGCGCAACTCCGCGATCGCGTCCACCACTTCGACGGACGCAGCAAGCTGCTGGGCGGTTCCTCGCGCGAGATACACTCGCCGCTCCGGAAAAGTCAGGAACGACACGGACAACTCGACTCCGACGGCAGGGAGATTGCGTTCGAACTGTTCGACTGCCTCGGGGTCGTCTCGAATCCAGATCTCCCACCGCGCCACGGCATTCGTCGCAGGGAACTCCGCGTCGACGTCCGTCCAGAAGTCGCGGAGTGCCGCAAGGCGAATCGCCGAGATCGGGGCGATCAGAGTTTCGTGTGCAGGCCGGCCCGACTTTTTATTGGTCGATGCGTACTTCTGAACCTTGTGCTCGAAAACCTTGAGCTCACCCTTCGGCACATATACAGTCGCGAGGATCTTGTTTCCGACCTCTCGCGTCGCGACGAGCTCGATGTTCTTCCTCCGGTCTTCGAGCGACTTCAGCGCGTCGACGTACCCGGCTTCGACCTCGAACTGCACATGCATCGCGGACTTGGTGCCGACCACGGCAGCGACCGGAATCGCTTCGGCGCGCTGTCGTGCCTCGTCCTGCAGCTTTTGAAGCTCGCCAAGGAGCTTCTGTGCATGCGCGTACCTGTTGCGCTGCGGGAGAGCTTTCGCCTCGCCGCCGCCTCCTCGGCGCTGAAAGCTCTCCGGCTCCGGTTGGGCTGTGAGTACGATGTGGGGCAGTCGCTGAAGCGGCAATCCGGGCCTCGCGCTGTGCTACGTCCGTCTCGGCACCGACTTCCGCTCCGCGATCGAGCGCAGCAGCATCGGAGTCGTGACCTGGTGAGAGCCGGTGAGCACTGCTTCTTTCGCGGCATCTTCGCACGCGCGAATAATGTCAGCATAGCTGAGGCCCGCGGCCTCGTCTGCCACGCGATTCCAGTCGACTTGGTCGGTAGGCAGCGAGTTGAATCGTGAGCGCAGCGTGCGCAGGACCAATTCGCCCGCGGGAACGTCATACTGAACCACGTCGTCGAAACGGCGGAACAACGCCGGATCGAGCAGCTCCGGATGATTCGTGGCCGCAACGATCAGCGAGCCCGGATCGGCTTCTTCCAGCATCGAGAGAAACGAGTTCAGGATGCGCCGCACTTCGCCGACGTCGTTCGAGACGCGGCGCTGTCCGCCGATCGCGTCGAACTCATCGAAGAGGTACACGCCCCGCGTGCGTCTCATCGCGTCGAAGACGAGACGCAACTTCGCCGCGGTCTCACCCATGAACTTGGTGATCAGGCCATCCAGCATGATCGCGAAGAGCGGCAGGCGGAGCTCCCCTGCCAGAGCTTTCGCGGTCAACGTCTTGCCGGAACCGGGCGGTCCCGTCAGAAGCAGCTTCGCCCGAGGTTGGAGGCCATGGTCACGGAGTTTCGATTGCTGCCGCTGTTCGAGAATTACGCGACGTAGACGGCCTTCGGTCTCGTCGGCGAGAATCATGTCGACGAGCCGAATCTCCGGGTAGGAGACCGAGAGAATCCCCGCCAGCTCACCCTTCGGCTGGACGAGCGGGATCGGCTGCCGCTCCGGCGCGATGCGGTGGCGCGCGCGGATCGCGTCCAGCAGCTCGCGCATCTCGTTCGCCAGCTTTCCGTGGCCGAGACGCGCCTCGTGTGCGGCCATCTGCAGCCCGATCGAATACAGCCTCTCCTCGTCCCCTTCCTCGAGGCTCTTCAGCAAGGCTTTCAACTGCGATCCGGTCGCCATGACACACACCTCCCCATGAGAACGGGGAGTCTCTCGGTTGATTCTACGGCAGCTGTCACGACTCGTCTCAGCGTTTGCCAGATTCAGGCAGGTGACGGCTGTCACCTCCTCCCGTGACCCCCGCTCCCGCGCCCCCGCCCGTCACGCCACAACATGGCGTGCATGAAGCCGAACCTCTCCGCCTCCGACGTCATGCGGCGCAGAACGCGTCGCTTCGTCGTCCTCGCCCTTGCTGTCGCCGCACTCGCCTTCCTCGCCATTGCCGCCGGCGGCATCAACGACAACCTCGTCTACTACTGGACACCTACCGATCTTCGCGCTGCCGGCAACAAGGCGTACGGCGCGACGATCCGTCTGGGCGGGATGGTCTCCGCCGGCTCGATCCGCCATCACAGCGGAACCACCGGTGTCGAGTTCGACGTGAAAGACGCCAACGCGATCGTACGCGTGAAGTCGTCCGGCGTGCCGCCGCAGATGTTCCGCGACAACATCGGCGTCGTCGTCGAAGGGACGATGACCCGCAGTGGCACGTTCGAGTGCCATCGCCTGATGGTCTCGCACAACAACGAGTACAAGGCGCCGCAAGCCGGTCAACATCCGACGAATGGCAAGGAGCTCGAGAAACTCATGCGCACCACGGAGGGACTGTGATCACCACCGCCGCACTGGGGCGTCTGCTCATCCTCGGCGCCCTGCTCGTTTCCACCGCCGGCGCGTTCCTCGGCTTCGCCTCGGGCGCGAAACGTTCCGAGGAGGGATTGCGGTGGTCGCGCCGCCTCGCCTACGCATTCGGCGCGCTGATGCTCGTCGCGACGCTGGTCATGGAGCACGCGCTGCTCCGCCACGACTTCAGTGTCTCGTACGTCGCGCATGTCGGCTCGCGCGACGTTCCGGTGTGGGTGACGATCGTCAGCCTCTGGTCCTCGCTCGAAGGCTCGATCCTCTTCTGGGGCCTGGTTCTCGGCCTCTACATCGCCGCGGCCACGCGCTTCACCAGCCGCGGCAATGAAGAGGCGATGCCGTATGCGATCGGCACCTGGCTCGCGTGCGGCTCGTTCTTCAGCTTCCTCATCGCCGGTCCCGCGAATCCATTCCTGACGATGTCGCCCGCGCCGCTCGACGGCCCCGGTCCGAATCCGCTCCTGCAGAACCACGTGCTGATGGTCGCGCACCCGCCGCTGCTCTATCTCGGCTACGTCGGCATGACCATCCCGTTCGGCTTCGCCGTGGCCGCACTGCTGCGCGGCAAGATCGGCCCGACCCTCGTGCGCGCCATGCGCAACTCGCTGCTGCTCTCGTGGATCTTCCTCTCCATCGCCATCATGCTCGGCGGCTGGTGGGCGTACGAGGTCCTCGGCTGGGGCGGTTACTGGGCCTGGGATCCGGTCGAAAACGCGTCGCTCCTGCCGTGGCTCACCGCGACGGCCGCGCTGCACAGCGCGATGGTGATGCAGCGCCGCGGCGTCCTCAAAGGATGGACGCTGACGCTCGTCCTCTCGTCCTTCCTCCTCACCATCCTCGGCACGTTCATGACGCGCTCCGGCGTCTTCAACTCCGTGCATTCGTTCACCCAGAGCGCGATCGGCCCGACCATCCTCGTGTTCCTCGCGGCGGTGTTGATCGGCTCCGTGACGCTGCTCGCACTGCGCATCGACACCCTCGAAAGCGAAGGGCGCATCGACGCGCCGGTCAGCCGCGAAGGAACGTTCCTCCTCAACAACCTCCTGCTCGTGCTGTTCACGTTCACGGTGCTCGTCGGCACGGTCTTCCCGCTCGTCGTCGAAGCCGTGAACGGAAAGCAGATGAGCGTCGGGCGGCCGTACTTTGATTCGATGGTCGTGCCGATGGGGGTCGCACTGCTGTTCCTCCTCGGCATCGGACCTGCGCTGCCGTGGGGACGCGCGTCGCGCGAAGAGATCCGCCGCGCGCTCCTGCCGCCGCTCGCCGGCGGAATCGCGCTGCTCGTCGTCGGCGTGATTTTCGGCGCCCGCAATCCGTGGACGATCGTCACGCTCTTTGCCGGCGGCTACGCGCTGCAGGTGACGCTCGTGCAGCTCGCGAAGCTGCGTCACAGCCGCCGCAGCTTCGGCGCGTACGTGATCCACGTCGGCGTCGCAATTGCCATCGTCGCCATCGCCATCTCGAGCACGATGCGCACGCAGCGCGAAGTCATGCTGCAGCAGGGGCAGTCCGCGACGATCGGCGCGTACACGGTCACGTTCAACGGAACGGAAGAGCGCAGCGAGCCGCATCGCACGTCGTCGGTTGCGCGCATCGCGGTGGCGAAGGACGGACGCGCGGTGACGACGCTCGAGCCGCGCATGAACCAGTACGAAATGATGCGCGAGCCGATCGGCACGCCGGACGTGCACTCCACGATCGGCGGCGATCTCTACATCTCCATCGTCAGCCTCGAAGCGAATCGCGCCGGACTTCTGCTCATCGTGACGCCGCTCGTGTCGTGGATCTGGATCGCCGTGCTGCTGATGGCGGCCGGCGGGTTCATCGCGCTCGTTCAATTCCCGCGATTCGCTGCGAAGACCGCCGCGAAATCGCTCGTCGAAGCGAAGGCCACACCATGAACCGCTTCGTCCTCTCCACCGGCGCCGTCATCACCGCCGCACTCGTGGCCGTCCTGATGTCCGGCCTCGGCCGCGATCCGAAGCACATCGACTCGCCGCTCCTCGGCAACGCGGCACCGCACTTCGTCATGAAGAGCGTCGGCTCCGCCGAAACGATCGACATCGCGAAGTTCCGCGGTAAGCCGGTGGTACTCAACTTCTGGGCGACGTGGTGCGCCCCCTGCTGGGAAGAGCATCCCGTCCTCAACGAAACCGCGCGCGCGCACCCCGAGGTGCAATTCCTCGGCGTCGTCTTCCAGGATGAGGAAGCGAAAATCCAGGACTTCCTGCGCAGGCGCGGCGCGGCGTATCCGACCGTGATCGACGACGGCGGCAGGGCCGCCATCGCGTACGGCGTCGGCGGCGTCCCCGAGACGTTCATCCTCGACGCGAACGGCACCATCGTCGTGAAACACGACGGGCCGGTTTCGCAGGAGCAACTGCAGTCCTATCTCGCCGAGGTGGTGCGGAAATGATTCTCGCGCTGATTCTGCTGCTCCTCGATGCACCGCGGGCCACCCCGCTGCAAGGCCCGGCACTCGAACAACGGACGCAGGAGATCGCGTCCGGCCTGCGCTGCCCCGTGTGCCAGGGGCTCTCCATCGCCGACTCACCGTCCGAGATGGCCGTCAATATGAAGGCCGAGGTGCGATCGATGCTCGCGAAGGGCTACACGCGCGAACAGATCGAGACCTACTTCGTCCGCTCCTACGGCGAGTTCGTGCTGCTCGAGCCGAAGTTCCAGGGCGTGAATGCGCTCGTCTGGATCTTGCCCATCGCGGCCCTCATCCTCGGCGCATTCGCCGTCCGGAGAGTGCTCCGCAAACTGACGGCAGCGCCGCCATCCCAACCGCGCGTCAGCGCAGACGACCCCGACCTCGCCCGCGTGCGCGAGCTCGTGAAAGGAGCCACACCATGAACGCTTCGACGGACTGGGGAAGCGCACTGGCCATTCTCGCAGCCGGCCTGATCCTCGGGTCGCTGGTCTTCTTCGTCGCGCGGCGCCGCAAAGCCTCCACGACCCCCAAGCGCGCCGCGCTCGAAGCACGCCGCGATGCGCTCGTACAGCAACTCCGCGACCTCGGCGACGACGTCGCCGGCGACGAACGCGCCTGGCTCGAGCGCGAGACCGCCGATGTTTTGCGCGCGCTCGACCGCCTGCCCGCCGCGGCGAATACCGAACCGGACGCGCCGCCTCCGCGTCGCACGTCCGCGACCGCGGGATTCGTCTACGGCGTGGTCTGCACGCTCCTCGCCGGCGGCATCGTCTACTACCTCTCCACCTTCGCCACCGACCGCACGCCGCCGGCGGACGTCGAACAAAACATCGCCCAGGCCAAAGACGCGTTCGCGCGCAACGACCTCACGGCAGTCTTCGAGCTGACGAAGGCCGTGCTCGATCAGAAACCGGACGAGCCCCGCGCACTGACGTACAACGCCGTCGCCCGCATGGCCCGAGGAGAGCTCGACCAGGCCCGCGCACAACTCGAAAAGGCCACGCAGCGCGATCCGAAACTTCTCGACGCCTGGGTCGCCCTCGCCTCCGTACGCACGCAGTCCGGCGACAAAGCCGGCGCCAACGCCGCGATCGAATCTGCCATCAAGCAGCATCCCGAAGAAGAGCAGCAACTCCGCGGCGTCTTCGCTGAGATCCAGAAGCCGCCCGCCCAGTTGCCTCCCGATCATCCGCCGATGCCCGGCCGGGGCACCGCCACGCCACCCGCTGCAGTCGTGTCGCAACCCATCCAGCTCACGCTCGCTCTCGACCCGTCGTCGAAGGTCACGAGCGGCATCATCTACGTCATCGCCCGCGGCGGAGAGGCCGGCCATCCCGTGGCCGTGAAGCGCATCGAGACGAACGCGTTCCCGCTCACCGTCAACTTCGGCGGCGACGACACGATGATGGGCGCGACGCTGCCCGAGAAGATCCGCCTCGAAGCGCGCCTCGACTCCGACGGCGACGCCGGCACCAACGACCCCGCCGACCCGCGCGCCTCCGCCGACGGCGTGAGCGCCGGCTCGGCCGTCACGCTGACCCTGGCGCGTGCGAACTGACCAAGGGGGACGACCGGGGGCCTCCGGCGGCCGGGGTCACGGACCCCGGACCCCGTTGGTTGGCCTAGCCTCCACTTCGACAGTCGGGCAAGTAACCACAGATCTCCCCGTGGAGGCTGGGCCAACCAAGTGGGGTCTGGGGCCCTCGGCCCAGCCGCCGGAGGCCTCTCGTCGTTCCCCCGTCACCTCACGCCGCCCAGTGCGCCAGCGCACAACGCCGAGTGGCCGCTGCCACTCCGCCGCCGCGAAGCGCCCGCTACATTCGCCTCATGAGCACCATCGCGCAACGACTCGAGCAGACCGGCAGCAGCCGGCGCGACTTCCTCACCTTCTGCGGAAAGCTGATGGTGACCGCGCCCTTCGGACTCGCAATCACCAGCTTCGTGACTCCTGAAGCCGTCGCGCAGGCAGTCGGCGCCGCGCGGAGGCCATCCGTCATCTGGCTGCACATGCAGGACTGCACCGGGTGCACCGAGACCCTCCTGCGCACCTCCCAGCCCGACCTCGCCACGCTCCTCTTCGACATCATCTCCCTCGACTATCACGAGACCGTGATGGCCGCGTCCGGACACGACGCCGAGCTCGCGTTGAAGGACGCCATGGCGCAGAACGACGGCAAGTACATCCTCGTCGTCGAAGGCTCCATCCCCACCAAAGACGCCGGCGTCTACCTCAAGATCGCCGGGCGCAAAGGCACCGAGCTCCTCGAGGACGTGGCGTCGCACGCGGCTGCCGTGATCGCCATCGGCTCCTGCTCGGCGTGGGGCGGCGTCCCCTCGGCCGGCCCGAACCCGACTGGTGCGGTCAGTGTCGATGCCCTCATCAAAGACAAGCCGGTCATCAATCTCCCCGGCTGCCCGCCGAACCCGTACATCCTCCTGGCCACCGTCCTCGAATACGCCGCCACCGGCAAGCTGCCCGCCGTCGACGCCTTCAAACGTCCGAAGTTCGCCTTCGACCGCGTCATCCACGATCATTGTCCGCGCCGCCCGCATTTCGACGCGGGCCGCTTCGCCAAGGAGTTCGGCGACGACGGCCATCGCCAGGGCTGGTGCCTCTACCGCCTCGGCTGCAAGGGTCCCGTCACGCACGCATCGTGCTCGACGCGCCACTTCAACGAAGTCGTCGACGCCTGGCCGATCGGCATCGGCGCCCCCTGCTTCGGCTGCGCCGAGAAATCGGTCGGCTACTCGCTACCGCTCTTCTCCCTCGCGCCGATCAACAAGGCCACACCGTCCGCGATGTACCCGCCGATCGAGACCTCGCGTGGCATCGTCGAAGGTGCCGCCGCCGGCACGGCCGGCCTGATCGGCGGCGTGCTCCTCGGCGCCGGATACGTCGCCGCGCGCAAGCTCGACTCCACGCCACAGGAGCCGCCTTCGGATCCGGGAGACGCGTCGTGAGCGTCAGCCGCCGCGATCTCTTTCGCACGATCGGCACTGCCTCGGCCACCGCGGTCGTGGCGAGCCTTCCGGCCGCGGCGGCGGAAACGCGCACGGCACCCGCGGACGCACTCGGCCTGCTGTACGACACCACCGTCTGCATCGGATGCAAAGCGTGCGTCGCGGCGTGTACGGCGGCGAACAACCTCGAGCCCGACACCGAGATGTCCGGCGGCATCTGGCAGATGCCCACCGATCTGAACGCCCAGACCAAGAACATCATCCAGCTCTACCGCTCGCCCGACGGCGCCGAGTCGTCGTTCATGAAGCGGCAGTGCATGCAGTGCGTCGACCCCGCCTGCGCCTCGGCCTGTCCGTTCAGCGCATTGGCGAAGGGAAAATTCGGCATCGTCGAATGGGAGCCGAGCCGCTGCATCGGCTGCCGCTTCTGCGAGATCAGTTGTCCGTTCGACGTCCCCCGCTTCGAGTGGGCGAAGTTCAATCCGAAGATCGTCAAGTGCGAGCTGTGCCGGCATCGACTGCCGGAAGGGTTGCAGCCCGCGTGCACCGAGGTGTGTCCGGTGGGCGCGGTGGTCTTCGGGACGCGCGCCGACCTGTTGCGGGAAGCGCATCGCCGCATTGCAGCGAACCCCGGCAAGTACTACCAGGACCGCGTCTACGGCGAGCACGACCTCGGCGGCACGCAGGTCGTCTATCTCTCGCATGTTCCGTTCGCGAAGATCGGATTACCCGAGGTCGGGAACGAGTCGCGCGCCCATTACGGCGAGAAAGTCCACGGCGTCGTCTACAAAGGAATGGTCGTCCCGACCGTCGTCTATGCCGGGCTGGCCTTCCTCATGCGCCGGCGCTTCAAAGTCCACGAAGACGAAGCCGCGCACCACAACCGTGAGGACCAGTTATGAAGACCGCCCGCTGGAACTACGCCGTGCCGGTACGCGGGCCGCTCGTCACCGCACCGCTGGTCTTCTTCTCGATCCTCGCCGCCATCGCGCTGGCGCTGTCCGTATGGCGCCTGTTCGGCGGACTCGCGTTCACCGGCATGAACGACGACTACGCGATCGGCGTCTGGAAGACCTTCAACGTCATGACCCTGACCGCCCTCGGTTCGTCGGCTCTCGCCGTCGGCATGACCACCTGGATCTTCAATCAGCGGCAGCTTCACGTCGTCATGCGCGCCGCGCTGACGTCGAGCATCCTCTTCTACGGCACCGGCATGTTCGCCCTCGGCTTCGACGTCGGCCGGCCGTGGAACTTCTACCACGTGATCCTTCCGTGGAACTGGAACCTGCACAGCGCGCTGCTCGAAGTCTCCGTCTGCATGACCGCGTACGTCGCGATCTTCCTGCTGTACGAAAACCTCCCCGCCGTCCTGCCGAAGCGCTGGTTCGACCGCATCAAACCGCTCTATCCCTACATGGTCGCCGCGGCGTTCCTCCTGCCGGCCATGCACCAGTCGTCCCTCGGCTCGCTGATGGTCATCGCCGGGACGAAAGTGCATCCGCTCTGGCAGACCCAGATGCTGCCGGCGTTCTACCTGATGCAGGCCATCGTCTGCGGCTTCGCGTCGCTGATCGTGATCCTCATCGTCGCCTGCCTGGCCTGGAAGCGGCCGCTCGACGTCCCGATCCTGGCCACGCTGGCGAAGTTCATGGCCTGGTCGTCGATCGTCTTCGTCGTCGCCCGCTATGCCGACGTCGTCATCCGCGGCCGCCTCGGGCTCGCGTTCGCCCCCGACTGGTATTCGGTGCTGTTCCACGGCGAGAACCTGTTCGTGCTCGTCCCCGCGCTCGTGCTGCTGAGTGAGCGGCTCCGCCACATCCCGCGCGTCCTCTTCCTGGGCGCGGCCGCGACGGCGATCGGCGGCCTCGTCTATCGCTTCAGCCCGACCACGCTCGCGTTCCGGTATGGCCGCTCCTCGATCTACTTCCCCAGCACCGAAGAGCTGCTCATGTGCGTCGGCTACATCGGACTGGCCATCGCCCTGTTCATCCTCGTCGTCCGCCGTTTCGCGATTCTTCCTGATCGCGTCTCCGAGCCCGACCGCATTCCTGATTGAGGCAAAACAATGTCGAAGCGAATCACCATCGATCCGATCACCCGCATTGAAGGACACCTTCGCATCGACGTGGAGGTCGATCAGGGCAAAGTGCAGAAGGCCTGGGCATCTTCAACGATGTTCCGCGGCATCGAGCGCATCCTCCTCGGCCGCGATCCGCGCGAGGCGTGGCTCTTCACCCAGCGCTTCTGCGGCGTCTGCACTACCGTGCACGCGCTTGCCTCCGTGCGCGCCGTCGAAGACGCACTCGACCTCGAGATCCCCCTCAACGCCCAGTACATCCGCAACCTGATCCTGATCGCACATGCATTGCACGACCACGTCGTCCACTTCTATCAACTATCCGCGCTCGACTGGGTCGACGTGACCCAGGTCCTCAAAGCCGATCCCAACAAAGCCGCGTCGATTGCGGAGAGCCTCTCCGACTGGACCGACAACTCCGCCAAACAGATGGCCGCCGTGAAGCAGCGCGTGGCGGGCCTGGTCGGGAGCGGCCAGCTCGGGCCGTTTGCGCAGGGCTATTGGGGCCATCCGGCCATGAAGCTCCCGCCGGAGATCAACCTCATCGCCGTCTCCCACTACCTGCAGGCGCTCGAATACCAGCGCTACTCCAACCAGGTCGTGGCCATGCTCGGCGGCAAGACCCCGCACATCCAGAACGTCGCCGTCGGCGGCGTCGCCAACGCCATCAACCTCGAGAGCGAAGCCGCGCTGAACGTCGACCGCCTCTTCCAGATGAAATCGCTGCTCGAGAAGATCATCTCGTTCGTCCAGAACGTCTACGTCCCCGACGTCTGCGCCATCGCCGGCTTCTACCCCGACTGGTTCTCCTACGGCGCCGGCGTGACCAACTACCTCTCCGTCCCCGACCTTCCACTCGACGGCATGAGCACCCAGTTCGAGCTCCCCGGCGGCTTCATCCCCAACGGCGACCTCTCGAAGCTCGTCCCCATCACCGGCCAGAAAGACGAGACCTGGCGCCGCGCCGTCACCGAAGACAGCGCCCACGCCTGGTACAAAGGCGGCGGCCCATTACATCCGTGGAAAGGCGAGACCGATCCCGAGCCCACCGAGTGGGATGAAGAGAAGAAATACTCCTGGGTCAAAGCCCCGCGCTACAACGGCCAGCCCGCGCAGGTCGGCCCGCTCGCGAACGTCCTGGTCGGCTACGCGCAGGGCAACCCGCTGATGAAGAAGTGGACCGACGCCGCGCTCGACAAGATCTCCGCCATCGCCCACGTCCGCGCCACCCCGGCCATGCTCCACTCCACCCTCGGCCGCCACGGCGCCCGCGCCATCCGCGCCGCCGTCCTCTCCGAGCTGGCCATGAAGCAATGGCAGCTCCTCACCGACAGCATCCTCAAAGGCGACACCACGATCTACAACAAGCCCGAGTTCCCCAAAGGCATTGTCGAAGGCGTCGGCTTCCACGAAGCCCCCCGCGGCGTCCTCTCCCACTGGGTCGTCATCGAAGACGGCACCATCAAGAACTACCAGGCCGTCGTCCCAACGACGTGGAACGCCAGCCCCCGCGACACCGGCGGCACCCTCGGCCCCTACGAGTCGTCTCTCCTGCAGAACCCCGTCGCCGACCCCGAACACCCCCTCGAAGTCCTCCGCACCATCCACTCCTTCGACCCCTGCATGGCCTGCGCGGTCCACACCTTCGACCCCTCCGGCCGCAACATCGCAAAGGTGAAGGTCTTGTGAAGACGGCCATCTACGGCATCGGCAACATCCTCTTAGGAGATGACGGCGTCGGCCCTGCCGTCGTACGCTATCTATCCGCGAATTACACGCTCCCCCCCGACACCACCCTCGAAGACCTCGGCACCCCCTCCCTCGACCTCCCCGCCTACCTCGCCGGCTACGACCGCGTCATCTTCATCGACGCCGTCGCTTTGGACGCGGCCCCCGGGACCGTTCGCGTGTTCTCGCGCGACGAGATCACCTCCGTCCCCACCGGCATCCGCGTCAGCCCCCACGAACCCACCATCAACGACGCCCTCATCGTCCTCGACTTCGCCGGCACCGCGCCGCGCGACGTGGTGCTGGTGGGGGTGGTACCGGAGACGCTGGAGGGTGGGATGGCGCTGTCGCCGCGGGTGGCGGGGGCGGTGGGGCGGGCGGGGGAGGTGGTGCGGGAGGAACTAGCGACGATCGCTACTTCTTCATCGGCAACACATCGCCGAAGTAACCAGACAGCTGATTCTGCTCCCACGTATCCGCCGTGAACGGCTGATGGTTTAGCCCCGCGATGTTCACGAGTCGGTCGAGCGCAGCGACAACCGGCCGCCGGGCGTTTCCCTGCGCATCGAACTCACTGCTGCTATTCGCCGCAACACGATCGACCAACGCCGAACCCATCGCCGGCTTCGACAGCGAATGCCCGGTGCGGTCCCGGTACATCGCGGCCAAAGCATTGCCGCGTTTGATCGCACGGGCAGCGGCGACGTCGGCCGGCGAGAAGATCGCGGCGCCCTTCGCGACGGCTGTCATCGCGGTCGCGAGTTCGCCGTCGTCGAAATTGGCAAATTCGAAATTCGGCTTGAACACGACGAAGTGGTCGGGGCGGATCATGGTGCGACGAGAAAAATACTTGGATGGCGCCTGAATGAGCCGTTGCCGGAGATCCGCGACATTGCCCTCGTCGTCAAGAACGATGAACACGACGGTCTGCCGATAGTGGTATTCCTCGATGAATCGCTCGAGTGCACCGAGCCGGTCCATCCGTCTTCCTTCGAACTCCCCAACGCCTCCCAGCTTTCGAACCTCGATGCCAAGGACCGTCAAGCGATGCCCCAACACCTTTTCGATGATCTGAACGAATGCGGTCTCCTCCGTCGTCCCCTCGACGACGAGGATCGCCTTAGGCCGAGGGTTGAGATGAAAGCGATTCGCAAGGAACTCGAGATGACGCAGCTCGTCTGCTGTAACGCCTTTGCCATAGAGATCATCGCGCTTCCAGTGATGATCCTCATCAGGGCGATGCAGTTCTTCCTCCGTCACGTCGCGGTAGAACAATCGCAACATGTGCTCCATCGCATAGACCGTTTGTGCGTACAGCGCCTTTCCTTTCAGCCGCTGTTTCTGGTTCAGCGCAACATAGGTGACGAGGTCGTACCAGTCCCTCAGTGGATCCTGGTGCTGCGCATCGAACTGCGCGGTCAGCTGCATTTCGCGCAGCAACGATGACTCGACGTCGAGCAGGGCGAGATGCGCTTTGGCATCGAAGCCTCTCGAATACTTGTGCCACTTCCAGTCACGATTCAGCGCGCCCGACACCGTGATCGTTCTCCGGTCGCCCTGCGTATGTGGCCAGTAGCGGTTCGAAATGGCCTGACAGAGGAACGCGATTTTTTCGCGCTGCCCTTCTTCTCGCTCGTTCACGAGCATGTTTGCGACGCGCTTCATCTCCATGACGTGCGCCTGCCAGTCTTGATCCGACCATTCGTGCACGACATCGAACGGAACCCTGCACGTCATCGACGTGACGTAGAACCACAGCGGAAGGATCTGAAAGGGTGAGTAATAGGTCTGAACGGCTTGGTCACCGTCAGCGTCGATGAACGTGCGCCACGGCTCGAACGGCCGGGTTGCCGGGTCCCAAAGGTACCCTTCGTCGAGCCAGCTCAGGGCATAGTCGCGGCGGAACCAGAAGTGCGCGTACTCTTCGCGAGTCGCGCCTGACCAAACCTCGTTCTCCTCGAGCGTGCCGAGATCCCGATAGGCACGACCTTCGTCGACGTACTCGATCTTGCGAATGAGTTTCACGAAGCGCACGCGAGCCAACGGATAGAACAACCCCGCTCGCTCCAGACTCTCCAGACGCGACTCATCCACGTCGAGGTCGCGATCGCGACAGTACCTCACGAAGTCCGATGCCGACAGCGGCCGGCACAGTTGAAAGAGATCGTTTTCGATCAGAAATCGAAGGCGTTTCTCGGGCTCGATCATGACAGCGGAGGAGTCTAGCCTGCCTCTCTTCCGCCCCGCGTCGTAGACACCACACCACGGCCCACGAACCCACCATCAACGACGCCTCATCGGCCTCGGCTTCGCCGGCACCGCGCCGCGCGAGGTCGTGGTGATGGGGGTGGTGCCGGAGACGCTGGAGGGTGGGATGACGCTGTCGCCGCGGGTGGCGGGGGCGGTGGGGCGGGCGGGGGAGGTGGTGCTAGGGTGGCGAAAAGCATGATAGCGGCGGTGCCCGCCGTCCGTGTCGCTTAGCTAGCAATGCGAGACTTGGGACTCCTTTCGAAGAACTGCCCGCTCCGCAACCGAATGGACCATCTTGCACGGCACCACATCAGTGCACGCGGCTACCGCATGTCGCCCGACTATCTTCTTGAGTCGGTGCGGCGAGACACAACTGGGCGTGGCCTGAATGCGATCGGCGGCGCTGCGAGATACCAATGAACTCCTATCGCCGCGGACACTCCTGATCGTCCTCTCTCAGGGCTCTTGCAAGTCGACACGCGTCTGCGGCGCTCGCATCAGCCGGCGAACCGACCGGGCGGGGGCCACGTCCGGTGCAATACGCACATAGCTCGTCCACAAAGGCCTTCTTGTTCTCGCTGAGATCTGCGGCGAACAACACGGTGCTGATCCGATGCTCCTTTTGCCTATCTTGCGCGAACGTCGCAGTCAGGCTAGCACGATGGTGCAGCCATATCAGCGACCGGTGTTCAGCGAACAACGTCTTGGGACCGCATGGAACGAACACCACGTGCACGGCCTGATTGAGTGTATAGCGTGCTTGTCGACGCATCTCTTCATAGGCGGCAGAGCCTAATCGGCTATATTCCGACGGTGCTGGCGAGCGGTATTCGTACGGCTGAATCGACAGCCTCGCAGCGTCGGACTCTTCGAATTGAAAAGCGTCCTCGCCGAACCAGCCGCCACGAATCTCAGGACAGTCAACTTTGACATCATTGACAAGGAACTGGCGCACGCTCCACATCCGTGCATACGAGAGGTCCATATTAGTTTTGGGGTTGCCAACGGTGCTAGCCTTCCCGATGATGAAAAGCATGCCTCCGCGATCGACGTTCTGCTTGAGCGACATCAGCTGATCACGCTTCGATCCTGAGCCGCGAATATCCCAATCGAGCACTGTCTTGATCGATGTTTGCTTCATCGGAAAAAACACGTGGCGGACGACTAACCTAGGGCTGCTCAGGATGCCAATCAGCGTCGCGCGATCGATCGTTTCACCATCGACTGCCTTGATGACGTCAGGATGGCATATTGTCCCGCAGCCGTAATAGACGTACGCGAGCGCTCGCAGCAGATCGCTCTTTTGGCACACGTTGAAATCGTCTTGCGCGCGACTTTGTGGCGCACCACACAGCATAAACATCACCACAAGTACGGCCCGACTAGAAAACTTGTTCACGGTCGCCTCCATAAATTCTACTTCCCTTTTGGAAGACCAATGATTCGTACGCCGCCATATCTTACGGCTTGGGTTTCGCTTGAGAGCCGCCGCCACACTCCACACGCCATGCCGCATCGACGAGCTCATGTTGCGACCGACATCCGCAAAGTGCCGGGGCAACCCGACTGCTTTCACGACCAACAGCATCGAGTGCGCACGCAAGTGCCGCGTATGCTTCACGCCTAAAAATCGCACCGCGGTATGAAAACACCATCATGCCGCTACGATCGAATATCGCAAAGAATGGAGGTGCGTTTGCGCTGCTTCCAAATCGGTTTAACAGTTCCGCCGAACCACTGTCCAGGCCCCGCACAACATACGTGCGATCGGCTCGAAGGAATGGTGCCTTACGCTGTGCGGTGGTGGCGACGTATCGCGCCACGTCGTCGAGCGGCGTGCTGTCGCGCTCAAACGCGATCCCGAGAAACCGGACGCCCTTGCCGTGGGTGTCGTGCAGTTCTTGCAGGTGTGGCCAATCCGCTTCACAAGGGCCGCACCAGGTGCCCCAGACGTAGAACAGGATCGGCCGTACGCGATTTAACTCTTGCAACCACGGGGCCGCGAGCGATGCGTTGTCGCGTGATTTTAGCGAAAGTGCTGGTCCGCGCAGGTCGCGCAGACGAACTCCTGTCGGTCCACGCGATGTCGTGGATGATTGATCAGGCGGAGCGGAACGCGTAATCGGATTAGGCGGTGACGTTGAGGCCGGAGCTGCCGGTTTGGGCTTCGCCGGCTCAGCTCCAGCAGGCGGAGGCGCTGGCCCCTGTGCTTTCGGCGCAGATTTGTCCTTGATGTCGTCGCAGGCACTTTCGTCGACGGTGCGCAAAGCTTCCGAAAGCACGAGACCCGCGAAAATGCCAGCGTCGGCTTCTGCCGAGTCAAGTTTGACGACCCAGCGAAGGTGGTGCTGCGCGTCGAAAACAGTCGCTACCACGTCGGCGTCAAGTTTCGCGGACCAAGTGTCGTCGACGCCTCGCCCCCGCGCCCGCAGAAGGTCGGTATCTCCGATAAATTGCGGCACGTTCGGGATTCCCGACAACCCGATTCCGTCAGGCAACCGCTCGGCGCCGGATGACCGTGAAGCGTGGAAGAAGAGCGCACACCGTACCATTCGATGAGAACAAACATCAGATATCGCGCGGAGAGATTCCTCGTGCCGCGTAGCAATCGCGCGCAATTGTGGTTGTATGTAGGGCGCGAAGATGAGGACGCGGGTCGTGTTGGGGTCATGCAGCCGCTTCTTGTTGGCGGCAGCGCCCTCGGGCAGCGCATCGCGCAGTTCTGAAGCGTCGATGAAAGCGCCAAAGGCGCGAAATGAGCTGCGTTCATCGGGACAGCCATGAAAAAGTGAATACTGTGAGCGTACGCCAAAGGGAATGTCGGAAGCGGCGGGCGAAGTTGCCGCCGGTTGGGCAGCTGAAGTGCGCGCGAGTGCTAACACCACAACGATTTGAGCGGCCAAGCGACGACACGAGCGAATTGCTCCCCGAACCGCACGCTCGCTAGCTCCGACGCGCGTTTCTGAAGATTCCATAGCTGCATGGTGCATTATCGTCGCCCATCCGTCGCTCTCACGATAGCTATGTGTGACAGCAGAATGCTCGGTGCCACATACGGCACGTTAAAGCGATCATTGTTCAGCCGCCGGCCAGCATTTGCAATTCGCGTCTGGCCCGGTGTAGCCCGGAGGGCACATATTCTTCGGCGCGTAGACGCCCGGTGCAACTTCAACTCTACGCTGATCGCACGGAACGGCGCTTCGATCGACGGGCCGCTCAGGCAGCACATCGTCAGCAGCAACTGGCGGCGCGTCAATCCGTGGTTCTTCTGGCGCGGGCGTGCTTGGTTCGTGAGTTTCAACTATGCCTGTAGAATCGCCATCGCCGGCCGAGATGGCTGTATCCGTCTGTGTCGAAGTACTGGGCGGCTCGTCTTGCCTCTCGAGCGGAGCACCAACGACGATGGTGATTGGCAGTACGCTGTCGCAGAACTGCTTCTGGAGATAGGCGACTAGTGCAGCAGCTGAGGGAAGAACTTCTTCTTTGTCGCCGGCAGTGACGTGAAAGGCCTCACGTTTCATGTGAACGATAGCCGTGTTCGGCGGCTGCCCCTCCAAGAAAGTGACGTACGCGCCCGAGAAGTCCTTAGGATCTCTAGTTCCACCAATGAAGCGGTCATCGATGGTAAATTCGTCAAGGGCTGCTCGAATTCGCCTGCGCAGCAAGTTGACGTTGCTCTTGTTGCCGGCACCGGGGATCTTGACCTTCACTTCGACGCAGGACTCGGCAGCAGGTTCGAACCCAATACGGCAGATTTTCACCCGCGGTATGAATACCTTTCCGCACTGCCCCTCGATCGGTTGCGCAAGCTCACGGAGTCGGTCGGGCAGCGGTTGGCCGGCCTTGGTGCCTAACGGCTCCCATGTCGCGATCGTGAGTAGAAAGGCGTCCGGTTCCTTCGTTTTGCAGGCTGCGACGAGAAGGAACAAGCAGCACGTCACGCAGGTGAGCGATCGGCGCAGGCGAGACAGTGCTTTAGCGACAGATTTCATGCTGAGCCTAATCGTTGCTACTTCGCCACGCCGGTCACGGGCTCTTGGTAGAGTATTTCCATCTGATGCTTCACACCGTATGTTGCAAGCGTTCGCATTTGTTCGTCAGCTTTCTGGAACGCGATTAACCAGTGGAGGTCACCGTCCGTAAGAATTCCCTTAGTCCGGAGCCGACTTACTCGTCCTGATGCGCCATTCGACGTGCGCTCCGTTGCGGCTGGCAGGTCGTCGAGTTCCACCTGTGCGTATCCCGTTTTCCCGGGAATACACTCGATCGGAATGATCTCGGTCATCTCGTCTTTAATCTTGAAGTTTTTCCGTCCGGAATCGAGGTACTGATTGTGTTCGCCGCGTAACTTCGATTCGTGAATCGCGGTGAATACTGCATATCCCGTGCAGAAGATGTGAAGAATTCCGCCGAGGATATAGCAGGTCGCAATGAAGATGGCCTTTGCGTCAAATTGCTGATAGACGGAGTAGAACCAGTACACCTTCAGTCCCGCCGAGATGAGAATCAGAAGGTAGAAGAACTGCTGCCAAAGGCGGCGCCGGCGCAATTGGCGCTTCAACCGTCCTTCGTCGTCGGCTGACGCGTAGACAAGTTCGTTTTTGAGCCGGCAGATTGGCGCCTGGAAGGCATGGGATATCACGGCGAGCACGAAGTCGAGCAGAATAGTCGTCAGAATGGCGGTGATCACGACACCTTCCGTATGACTCTGCCAGATTGCGAAACCCTCCAGAAGGAAAATACACAGGAAACCGAAGAGTTGCCACTCATAGTGAGTCGTTTGGAAGAGTCCCGGTAACGTGATTCCAGCGACGGTGCGCTCAGTCTTGTGGGTGAACAACCACCAACGCTTTGTAGTTGCTGAAGGCTCGAACTCCTCGCCAGCTTGGAATGTGAACATAGACTAACTCCTAAGACTTGTGAGGTGGTGACACGATGTCGGTCGGGCCCGAGACGCCGTTTCGCAAGAGAGGGCGGCACCCCAGCACGGTCGCCGGTGCGACGTGAGAACTTGAGCAGCAGACGGTCGGCCGGCGCGGCGCCGGAAGTTGCGCGGAGACACCAGCGTCGACAAAGACGGACCGTACGCCGGATGCGCGGCCCATTCCAAAAATTGTTGGTTGCAAGGACCCCTCAGCAATAGGAGTGACGCGAGCGAGGAAATCCCTACCCCGCCCCCCCTCATTGATGCAACGGCTGATGAGTCGCCAGTCGATTCGGCCGCTAGAGCGCCTTGCTCAGCTGCGATAAGCGCAGTCGCGGTTCTCCAGACGAGTTTCGCTGTTCTGTGATGGCATTCACTGTCCTCCAGGCGGGACTCACACGTTCGTGGAACGCGTTCACTGTCCCCGGGACGAGATTCACGCGTTCACGGAACGCATGCACTGTCCTCCAGGCGAGATTCACGCGTTCGCGCCACGCGTGAATGCGTCCGGAGTACGCATGAATTCGTTCGCCGAACGCATGAACGTGTTCGTCGTACCCGTGAACGTGTTCGCGGAACGCGTGCACGCGTTCCGGTTACGCATGAACGCGATTTTGGAACGTGCGCGTGCGCCGGTACGGCGCTCAGTTGCGCGCCTCGGGGCGCGTCAACTGCAGCGCGCGGGCGGGCGGGTCAGCAGGGAAGCTGCGCCGGCTCGGTGTCGGGCCAGGTGAAGGCGGCGGCGAAGCCGGGGATGGCGGCGGAGAGCTCGGGGGCGTGGGTGCTGGCGATGCCGTCGAGCTCTTTGGCGAGGACGCCGCTGATGGTGGTGTGGTCCTGCTCGGCGCGGTACTCGAGCATGGCGATGTGGTGGCGCGGGAGGCGGACGCGCAGTTCGGCGGTGCGGAGGGCGTGCGGGAGGATGCGGTCGGCGTCGTCGCCGAGGGCTTCTTCGATCACGTCGAGGGGCCAGGTCTCCAGAGCTTTAGCCATCAGCTCCTCGCGCCAGAACCATTTGCCGAGAGGGGTGGTCATCAGCTCCACCTCACCGGAGGCGATGGCCGCGGTCATCTCGGCGCGGGTCCAGCCGAGGAGGTCGGTCGCCTGAGAGATGCTGACGTGGGGGCGCGGGTGTAGGAAGATGTGGCGGATGCGGTTGATGACGGTGGGTTCGAGCATGTTCGTGTACCTCTCGGATAGTTCCAGAATGGTATACGCGAATCCGCGCTTTGTCAACGAGAAGTGTGCGCGATGGCGATAGTCACGCCGGCAGGAAAAGCGTTCGGCGAACGCATGCGCGAGGTTCGTCAGAAGCGCGGCCTGACGCAGGTGGACCTATCGGAGCGTTCCGGCCTGCCGCAGGCGCGCATCAGCGAGCTGGAACGTGGCGCGCGCATGCCCAATCTCGTCACGATCCTCCGGCTCTCAGTGGCACTGGAGTGCAAGGTGACGGACTTGATGTCGGTCTTCGATCGCGCCGACCTCCCCTCCCTCCTCCCCTAAGTGACGCCCTTCCACATTCCACCAATAGTGTATGCTAAAACAGCATAAGTTTACGTCACTGCTGCCGTAAATACCACTCTCCTAAGTCTTTACAGATCAACGCGGGGGATGAATAACTCTGCCTCGTGACAAATCGGTAACGTTACTTTTGCCAGATCTTCCGTATCTTATGGCTAGGTTCGGTACCGATTTCCAAGGCATCTGCAGGTGCCCATCGCCCGCCGCGCTTCGGCCGAAACGAGGGCGGGTAACACGCAGATCACCGCGTCGTGTGCATCGTCTGCCCTCGGCGCGGTGGGAAAGGAAGTCCCCATCATGGCTACCAAACCGAATCGCCAGACGGCCAGCGCTGATGCGCCGCCCGATGGCACCACCCCCGAAGTCCCGCTCACTCCCACCATCACCCACTACCAGCAGCTCGCCGACGCGTTCATGAAGGATCTCGACGACATCGCGTCGATCATCCCGCAGCTCGAGGCCAGTCACATTTCCACGGCCACGTTCGTCCGCACGCACCTGAACATCCCCAACCAGTTCCTCGCCACCGCCATCGCGGCTGTCGAGCAGACTCCGGCGCTGCAGCGGGTGGAAAAGTTCGACGTGGTCGCCGCGCGCGACACGCTCCAGTTCATCGAAGCGTTCCGGCCGGTGCTCGACAAAGTGTCGGCGTTCGCGAGCAGCCTCCGGTTCACGATGAACTCCCGAAAAGCATCGCTGGCGCTGGACGCACTCCAGATCTATGACATCGCCAAGGGTGTCGCGCGGGATCCCGGCTCCGCCGCGGTCGCCTCGCTGGTCGCGAACATGAAGCGCGATCTCGGCCGCGCCGGACGCCGCAAAGCGCCGGATGTCTCCGCGCCGCCCACGGCAGTCACGACCGCTCCGCCGGCGGGGACGGTGTCGTGAGGTTGCCGAGCCGCGCGGTCACGCGGCTCGGGCCTGACACGAACCCCCCTCAATCGGCTGACGAAAGGAGCAACAGTGCCATGTCAAACATACCGCAGTATGTCTGTGGCGTCATCCCGCCTCACATCCTGACGCGAGTGGCCGAACGGACCGACGATGCAGCGCCCGTTGATGCGGCAAAGGACGCCCGCGCCACGCTCGAGCACATGCGTGAGCTGGCCACCGGACGCGCCCGCACGCTGATCGAAGGCTCCCCCGCCGCTCCGCCGGATACCACGCGCAAGCGCCGCAACGTCTACGACGCTCGACATCAGCACCGCCTGCCGGGCAAGCTCGCCATGAGCGAGCACAAGCCCCGCAGCGCGGACGTCGAGGTCAACGAGGCCTACGACGGGAGCGGCGCGACGCACGACTTCTACGCGCAGGTGTTCGGCCGCAGGTCCATCGACGGGAAAGGCATGCGTCTCGATTCGACCGTGCATTACGGCACGCGCTTCGAGAACGCCATGTGGAACGGCCGGCAGATGGTCTACGGCGACGGCGATGGGCGCATCTTCAATCGCTTCACCGCTTCGCTCGACGTGATCGGGCACGAACTGACGCACGGTGTGACGCAGTTCTCCACCGCCCTCGGCTACTCCGGTCAGACGGGTGCGCTGAACGAGCATCTCTCCGACGCGTTCGGGATCATGGTCAAGCAGTACAAGCTCGACCTGTCCGCGAGCGAGTCCGACTGGCTCATCGGCGCGGAGCTGTTCGGTCCCGGCGTGAACGGCAAGGGCGTGCGCTCGATGGCCGCTCCGGGTACGGCGTACGACGACCCGATCCTCGGACGCGACCCGCAGCCGTCGCACATGCGCGACTACGTCCATACCGTCGAGGACAACGGCGGCGTGCACATCAACTCCGGCATCCTGAACCACGCCTTCTATCGCGCCGCGATCGCGATCGGCGGAAAGACGTGGCACGTGCTG
>DASQJY010000054.1:0-79300 GCA_035630815.1 Thermoanaerobaculia bacterium | reverse complement strand
CCTTGGAAACTCAGCTGTTCCCCGTTACACTCTGTCTGTCTCACGCCGCCGCCTCCGTCGCCATCAAGTTGTTGCTGACACTCAACTTAATAGCACGGGGCGGCGGCTTTTTTATCCCCTTGGTGAGAAATGCGGGCTAGGAAAAGGGAACGACCGGGGGGCCTCCGGCGGGCCGGCGTGGCCGGCAGCACTGGTCGCCCAAGGCTGAACGCACGGCTCTCGCACAAAGCGCCGTCCGTGCGCAAACAAGTGCCGCCGGCCACGCCGGCACGCCGGAGGCCCCCCGGTCGTCTCCCTGTTTCCTAGAACAGATCGCGCTGGTTGCGAGCGGCGCTGATCGGGTACTTCAGGTGTTCGTAGGCCGTGCGGCTGGCGACGCGGCCGCGGGGCGTCCGCTGCAGGAAGCCGATCTGGATCAGGTACGGCTCGTACAGGTCCTCGATCGTGCCGCGGTCTTCGCCGATGGACGAGGCGAGCGCGTTCAGGCCGACCGGGCCGCCGCCGAAGCGCTCGATGACGGTCGTCAGGATCTTGCGATCGATCTCGTCGAGGCCGTAGTCATCGACTTCCAGCATGCTCAGCGCCTCGCGTGCGATCGCGACGTCGATTTTCCCCTCGTGCCGCACCTCGGCGAAGTCGCGCACGCGGCGCAGGAGGCGGTTCGCGATGCGGGGCGTGCCACGCGCGCGGCGGGCCAGCTCGATCGAGGCCTCGCGGCTGATGGGGATGCCGAGGATGTCGGAAGAGCGGCTGACGATGATCGTGAGCGAGTCGACGTCGTAGAAGTCGAGGCGGTGCACGATGCCGAAGCGGGCGCGCAGCGGGGCGGTGAGCAGGCCGGCGCGGGTTGTGGCGCCGATCAGCGTGAAGCGCGGCAGCTCGAACTTCATCGTGCGCGCCGCGGGGCCCTGTCCGATCACCAGGTCGACGTGAAAGTCTTCCATCGCGGAGTAGAGGACTTCCTCGACGGTCGCGGGGAGGCGATGGATCTCGTCGATGAACAGTACCTCTCCCGCCTGGAGGTTGGTGACGATGCCGACCAGGTCGCCCGGCTTCTCGAGCGCAGGGCCGGAGGTCGTACGCAGGCTGGCGTTCATCTCGTTCGCCACGATGTTCGCGAGCGTGGTCTTGCCGAGGCCGGGAGGGCCGAAGAGGAGGACGTGGTCGAGCGCCTCGCCGCGCTTCCGGGCGGCGCTGAGCGAGATCTCGAGGTTCGCCTTCACCTTGTGCTGCCCGATGTACTCGCGGAGCAGCTTGGGGCGAAGGGAAAGCTCGGTCTGGAGGTCGTCGTCGACTGGAGCGGCGGAGAGGATTCCCTCGTCGTGGGTCATGCTGGCGCCCTGAGTTTAACTTCCGCGCCGGCCGGCAGCGAGACCGTGATCGAGGTTCCCTCCCCTTCGTGCGACGTGACGTCGATCTTGCCGCCATGCTCCTGGACGATGCGGTAGGAGATGGCCATGCCGAGGCCGGTGCCAGAGGGGAAGTTCGTGCGGAAGGGCTGGAAGAGACGCTGGAGGTCCTTCTCCGACATGCCGCGGCCGCTGTCGCTGAAGATGATGTGGTACGAGTCGCCGGTGATGACGGTGTGCACGTTGAGGATGCCGCCGTGCGACATCGCCTGCACCGCGTTGCGCGCGATGTTCCAGAAGACCTGGCGGATCTGGTCGGCGTCCCCGACGAGCTGGAATGAAGCTGGCGAGATCTCGCGGCGGAGCTGGTGGTCGGGGCGGAGCTCGGGGGAGTTCTGGAGCAGGTCGAGCGTCTCGGAGAGACTCGCGGCAACGTCGAACGCGACGGCGCGCTTTTCCTGCGGGCGGACGAAGCGGAGGAAATCGGAGATCGACTTGTTGAGGCGCTCCGATTCCTTGAGCACGATCGACATGAGCCGCTGCTCCTGCGGCGTGAGCGAAGTCGAGCCCTTGAGCACCTGCACCGAGCCGGCGATCGCGGCGAGCGGGTTCCGGATCTCGTGGGCGATGCCGGCGGAGAGCTCGCCCACCGCGGCCATGCGGTCCTTCAGGCGCAGCTCGGCCTCGAGCTTCTTCATCTCCGTCAGGTCCTGGAAGATGAGCGTGTAGCCGATGGCCTTCCCGTCGAGCGAGCTGAGAGGGCTGACGGCGAACCCGATGTTGTGCCGCACGCCGCCGACCGCTACCTCGTCGATCTCGCGGCGGACGACCTCCCCTTTCCCGAGCTCTTCGCGGGCGGTGTTCCACTCCTCGTAGGTAAAGAATCCGAGCTCGGTGATGTGGCGGCCGAGGATCATCGAAGGGTCGGTCTGGAGGATGCTCGCGCCGGCGGGGTTGACGAACGAGGCGGTGCCGAACGAGGAGACGGTGATCAGGCCGGAAGGGATCGACTCGACGACGTTCTGGTTGAGCGCCCGGAGCTCGGCCAGGTTCTGCCGGTTCGCATCGAGCTCCAGCGACGTCCGCTGCAACTGTTCGGAGAGATACGACGTCAGGAGCGCCGTGGCGTAGAAGCCGGAGAAGTTCGCGGCCATGTTGTAGTACAGGCGCGAGGAGGTCCAGGCGATCGGGAGGAAGAGCGCCTGCTCCGGCATCGGCAGCACGTCGTAGTACATCAGGTCGACGAGCACGCCGTAGAGGATCGCGGCCGCGGATGCGGCGAGCAGGCCGCCGCGGCGATAGAGCAGCATCGACGCGGTGATGATCGAGACGAGGTAGAGGAACGAGAACGGCGAGTCGAGGCCGCCGGTGAAGTAGACCAGCAGGGTCTCGACGAGGAGATCGCCGCCGGTCTGGATCATCAGGTTCACCTTGCGCGAGGCGACGGTGTGCCCGAGGACGATGTAGAGGAGCGTGAGGACGTAGGTGATGCCGGCCGTGGCGTAGAGGTAGTTGAGCGGCAGGATCGCCCGCGCGGTGTACTGGATGATCAGCGCGGCCAGGAGCAGCGTCGTGACGACGACCACCCGGACGGCGATGAGCATGCGGGTATCGGACGACATAACAGCCTCGGGCTGTCATCCCGAGCAACGCGAGGGATCTGTGTGGGGGAAGTCCACCCTACCAGATCCCTCGCATTCGCTCGGGATGACGCTTTGCGTCAACCAACCTGCGAGATGAGCGAGAACATCGGCATGTACATCGCGATGACGATGCCGCCGATGGCGACGCCGAGGAACGCGATGAGGACCGGCTCGAGGAGCTTCATGAGACCGGCGACCGCGGTGTCGACTTCTTCTTCGTAGAAGTCGGCGATCTTGGAGAGCATGGTGTCGAGCGCACCGGTCTGCTCGCCGACCGCGATCATCTGCACGACCATCGGCGGGAAGACGTCGGTGTCGCCGAGCGGCTCGCTGATGGTCTTGCCTTCCTCGACCGACTTGCGCGTCTGCATGATCGCGTCTTCGACGATCGAGTTGCCGGCCGTGCGTGCGGTGATGGAGAGGCCGTCGAGAATCGGAACGCCTGACGAGGTGAGGGTCGCCAGCGTGCGGCAGAAGCGGGCCACGGCGATCTTGCGCAGCAGCATGCCGAGGACCGGCACCCGGAGGAGGATGCCGTCGAGGACGCGCTTGCCTTTATACGTCCCGTGATACTTGCGGATGGAGTAGATGAAGGCGGTGATCGACATGATGATCAGCCACCAGTAGTCGGCGATGAAGTTCGAGAGCGCGATGACCACGCGCGTCGGCAGCGGAAGCTCGGCGCCGAGCGACTCGAAGAGGGCCGCGAAGACCGGGATGACCTTCCAGAGAATGACGGCCACGACGATCGCGGCGATGGAGATGACCGCGACCGGGTAGATCATCGCGGACTTCACCTGCCCGTTCAGCTTGACCGACTTTTCGATGTAGGTCGCGAGGCGCTGGAGGATCGTGTCGAGAATACCGCCCGCTTCGCCGGCGGCGACCATGTTCGTGTAGAGGTCGTTGAAGACCTTCGGATGCTTGCGCATCGCGTCGGCGAGGTTGGAGCCCGACTCGACGTCCTGGCGGATCTGGATGAGGGTACGCTTGAAGACCTTGTGGTCCTGTTGCGAGCCGAGGATCTCGAGGCACTGCACGAGCGGCAGGCCGGCGTCGATCATGACGGAGAACTGGCGCGTGAAGATGGCGATGGACTGCGAGGGGACGCCGCCGCCGAACTTCGGCAGGGCGATCTCCTTCCCCTTCTCCTTGACCGCCGTGACGACGATCTGCTGGCGCCGCATCACGTTGATGACAGCGTCTTTGGAGTCGGCGACGAGGACGCCTGTCTGCGTCTGGCCGTTTCTCGCGGTGCCCTTCCATTCAAATGTCGGCATGTCTTCCTCCGTGATCTTCCGCCCAACCCATCACATTACGCCGGACGTGGCCGCATCGCCGCGCCGGCTGGTGTGGCCTGCGGCAACTGCCCCGCGCCGCGGGAGATCATCTCCTGAAGCTCGTCGGGATTCGACGAGCGCGACAGCGCCGTCTGCAGCGTAATTGCCTTTTTGAAGTACAGCGTCGCCAACGACTGGTTGAAAGTCTGCATTCCGTACTTGCTCTGTCCGGTCTGCATCATCGAATAGATCTGGTGGACCTTGTCTTCGCGGATCAGGTTGCGGATCGCGGCGTTCGGGACGAGGATCTCCATCGCCATCGCACGCCCCTTGCCGTTCGCCTTCGGGAGCAGCGACTGGCAGAGGATGCCTTCCAGGACGAACGACAGCTGCGCGCGGATCTGTGGCTGCTGGTGCGCCGGGAAGACGTCGACGATACGGTTGATCGTCTGCGCCGCGGAGTTCGTGTGCAGCGTGCCGAACGTCAAATGGCCGGTCTCGGCGATGCGCAGCGCGGACTCGATGGTCTCGAGGTCGCGCATCTCGCCGATGAGGACGACGTCGGGATCCTGGCGCAGCGCGCTCTTGAGCGAGTTCCCGAACGAGTGCGTGTCGGCGTGCAGCTCGCGCTGGTTGACGATGCAGCTCTTGTGCTGGTGGAGGAACTCGACCGGGTCTTCGATGGTGATGATGTGCTCGTGGCGCTCGCGGTTGATCTTGTCGATCATCGCGGCGAGCGTGGTCGACTTGCCGGAACCCGTAGGGCCGGTGACGAGCACCAGGCCGCGCGGCTTGTTGCAGATCTCCTCGACCACCGGCGGCAGCCCGAGCTCCTTGAAGCCGAGGATCTCGTAGGGAATCTGACGGTAAACGGCGGCGGTGGCGCCGCGCTGGTTGAAGATGTTCGCGCGGAACCGCGCCAGCCCCTTGATGCCGAACGAGAGGTCGAGCTCGAGGTTCTCCTCGAAGCGGTGCTTCTGCGCGTCGGTGAGCACCGAGTAGGCGAGCTGCTTCGTTTCCGGCGCCGAGAGCGGCGGCATGTCGAGCGGCACGAGCTTGCCGTCGATGCGGATCTGCGGAGGAGAGTTCGTCGTGACGTGAAGGTCGGAACCTCCTCGCTCGACCATGGTTTTCAGAAGCTGATGAAGCGTGACGGCCATTGGTTCTCCCGCGTTCGCGCTACGCGACCGTTTCGCGAACGACCTCTTCCACGGTGGTAATGCCTTCCTTGATTTTAACGAGTCCCGAACGGCGCAGGGTGATCATGCCGTTCTCCATCGCCTTCTTCTTGATGTCGATGGCGGTGCCGCCGGCCAGGATGAGGTCGCGGATGTCGTCGTCGATGACCATGACCTCGATCAGGCCGACCCGTCCTTTGTAGCCGGTGTTGTTGCACTTCTCGCAGCCGCGGCCCTTGTAGACGCTGAACGTGCCGATCTCGTCTTTCTTGTAGCCGAGGTTCGCGATCGCCTGCGGAGCCATGTCCACGACTTCCTTGCAGTTCGCGCAGATGCGGCGCACGAGGCGCTGCGCGGCGATGAGCTGCGTGGCCGTGGCCACCAGGAACGGCTCGATGCCCATGTTCATCAGGCGGTTGATGGTCGACGGAGCGTCGTTCGTATGCAGCGTGGAGAGCACGAGGTGGCCGGTGAGCGCTGCCTTGATCGCGATCTCGGCGGTCTCGAAGTCGCGGATCTCACCGACCAGGATGATGTTCGGGTCCTGCCGCAGGAACGAGCGGAGCGTGGCCGCGAAGTTGAGGCCGATGGCCTCTTTCATCTGCACCTGGTTGATGCCCGGCAGGTTGAACTCCACCGGGTCTTCCGCGGTCATGATGTTCACCTCGGGCGAGTTGACCTTGGAGAGCGCCGAGTAGAGCGTGTTCGTCTTTCCGGAACCGGTGGGACCGGTGACCAGCACCATCCCCCACGGCTTGAAGATCGCCTCTTCGAAGCGCGTCAGCGATTCCTGCTCGAAGCCGAGCTTGGTCATGTCGAGGCGGAGGTTGTCCTTGTCGAGCAGACGCATGACGATCTTCTCTCCGAAGAGCGTCGGGAGCACCGAGACGCGGAAGTCGAGCTCCTTGTTCTTGTCCTCGAGCTTGATCTTCAGCTTGATGCGGCCGTCCTGCGGAAGGCGCTTCTCGGAGATGTCGAGCTTCGCCAGGATCTTCATGCGCGAGGTCATGGCGTCCTTGAGCTTCAGGGGCGGGTTCATGATCTCGTAGAGGATCCCGTCGATCCGGAAGCGCACCCGATACTCCTTCTCATACGGCTCGATGTGGATGTCCGAGGCGCCGCGCTTGATGGCGTCGGTGAGGATCAGGTTGCACAGCTTGACGACCGGCGCCTCCTCGGCCGAGTCGGCCAGGGCGGTGACGTCGAGCTCTTCATCGTCTTCGAGGACCTCGAGGTCGGCCGTCTCCTGCGTCTGCAGGTCTTCCATGACCTTCTTCAGCTCGAGCGAAGAGGTCGTCCCGTAGTAGTTGTCGATGGCCGCCTTGATCCCCAGCTCCGAGGCCACGACCGGCTCGACGTTGTAGCCGGTCATGAACTTGATGTCGTCCATGGCGAAGACGTTCGTGGGGTCCGCCATGGCGATGGTGATCGTGGCTCCGGTCTTGTTGACCGGGAGGATGTTGTACTTGCGCGCCACGTCGCCCGGGATGAGCTTGATGACGCTGGCGTCGATCTCGAAGTGCTGGAGATTGATCGAAGGAACGCCGAACTGCTGGCTGAGGCACTCCGTGATGTCCTCTTCCGAGACGAAGCCCAGCTTGATCAGCGTTTCGCCGAGCTTGCCGCCTGTCTCTTTCTGGACGCGGAGGGCTTCCTTGAGCTGATCCTGTGTGATCAGGCTCGCTTTGGTGAGTAGCTCACCGAGACGAACACTCATAGGTGCTTTCTATTACTCCTGGGATGTGGGCCGTGCTCGTCGGTTCCAATCGAGGCGGCGAGTTTAACACCCGTGTGGATGCACGGAGAGACGTTGCGGGTTATTTTAAATGGAGTGTCAACGGCCTCACTTCGGGAGCGGCGGCGGATCGATCGAGGTGACGCCGCTCTGGACGCTCTTGAGCGTGGCGGTGACGCTGCCGAACTTCACTTCGGTGCGGATGCGCACCGGCAGGCGGCGCTCGTCGTCCGAGTACCAGATGAGGAGGCGCTCGTCTCGGATCACCCCGCCGCTGACCATCTGCGGCTCGACCATGACCGTCCTGAACGTGCCGGCAGGGGTCTGGATCTGCTCGCGACGAACGACCCTGGCGCTGACGGTGTAGAGCTTCATGTCGGAGAGGAGCGTCAGGTCGTACGACTTGCCAGGGGCAAGGTCGAGGGTGCGGCAGTGATAGATGACGGAGAAAGGGTCGAGGATCGGGCGGGGGACGCTCACCCGCTTCACTTTTTCCCGTTTGCGGGAGGCGACACCGTCCTCGATGGTCGTCACCTCGTGCTCCTTGTCTCCCCGCTCGTCGAGGCGCTTGGTGTAGCGCAACGTGGAGAAATCGGCGCGGTTGATGATCGATTCGATCTCGTCGCGGACTTTGAAGAGCCGGCCGATGCTGCCGCCGGAACGGACCACCGAGGTGACGCGATAGCGCGTTTTTTCACCGTCGAGCGGAGCGATGGTCATGCGCGCCGTACCACCCGTGACCTTCATCCAGGTGACTGTGTAATCAAGGGTTTCGCCGTTCAGGAAGGTCTGCTCGATGGGAGCGGCGGGTTCGGCGGCGAGGATCGCGGCCGCAGCCAGGATGGAGAGGAGCGTCTTCACGCGTTGATCCTCTGGAGGATCGTCATGACTTCTTCAACAGAAATGGATTCCATCCATTTCGTCGTACGGAAGTGGTCGACACAATGGTCGAGCTGGCCGTACGGCCCGTTGCGCCGCGGATCGGTCGGTCCGTAGAGGCCGATCACCTTCGTCCCGAGGGCGGCGGCGAGGTGGAGCGGCCCGGTATCGCCGCCGATGACCACGCGCGCTTCCCGGAGGATGAACGCCAGCTCGCGGAGCGTCGTGGGCGGCGCCACCCGGGCGCCCGTGGCCTCGGCGAGCTCGCGTTCCCCCGGGCCCCAGACCGCCAGGGCGTCGCCTCCGATGCGGCGCGCGACTTCGCGGAAGCGCTCCGCGGGCCAGAGCTTGTTCGCCTTGCCGGCGCCGGGGAGGAGGACGATCCGGTTCCTGAAGGCGCCGAAGTGGTTGTCGAGCGGATACGCGTCCCAGTTCGCGGTCCCGGCGGAGACGCCGGCGAGTTGCAGGTTCTGCTCGATGACGTGCTTCGTCGTGTCGACCGGCACCTTCTGGTTGGTGAAGAGGAGGGCCGGCTTTTCCCGGATTGCCCGTTTGTCGAAGCCGCGGCGCGTTTTCACCCGCGCCAGCCATGGAAGCATCGCGCTCTTCACCAGCCCCTGAAAGTCGACGGCCACCTCGGCGCGGTGCATCGCGCGCAATGTGGCAGCCATCTCGCCGCGGGAGCCGAGCAGCGATCTCCCCCACTTCTTCATGCGCGTCGGGATGACTTCGACTCCCGCCACCAGTTCCACGAGCTCGCGATACGGCGCTTCGACGACCCACGAGACCTGGTGCGTCTCGCGCAGCCCGGCAACCGCGGGGATCGTGTGGATGACGTCGCCGAGTGCGGAGAGGCGCACCACGAGCAGGCGCGTCATTTCCCTCGCATCTTCTCGAGGACGGCTGTGGTGGAGTGGTCTTTCGGGTCGCCGGTGATGACCACCTGCCCGCCATACGCCTTGACGATCTCCGCCTCGGGGACGGAGTCGGCGGTGTAGTCGGTGCCCTTGGCCTGAAAGTCGGGGCGGAGCGTCTGCAGCAGCCGCGCGGGACTCTTCTCGTCGAAGATCGTGACGTAGCCCACCCCGCGGATGGCCGAGATCAATTCCGCCCGCTCCTCCGCCGGCATCACCGGCCGCCCCTCGCCTTTCAGTTCCCTGACGGAACCGTCGCCGTTCACCCCCACCACGAGGACGTCCGCCACCTTCGCCGCATCCTGCAGATAACGAATATGCCCGACGTGCAGCACGTCGAAGCAGCCGTTCGCAAACGCGATCGTCCTTCCTGCCTTGCGCTCGTCGGCAAGGGCGGCGATCAGGGCGGATTCGGTGAGGATGGGGGCATTCATGGGTATTGTGGTGTCGGGTATCAGGTGTCAGGTATCCGGGGTGCTTCGCCCGGGCGAAAAGCCCCAGACACCTGACACCCGACAACTAATCATTCAACTCCTCATCCCTCTCGATCGCATGCGCCAGCTCGTCATTCGACGCCGTGGCGGTGCCCATCTTCATGACCACGATCCCTCCGGCGTAGTTCGCGAGCTTCGCCGCTTCCGCGAATGATGCCTGCGCCGCGAGGGCGAGGGTGAAGGTCGCGATCACCGTATCGCCGGCGCCGGTGACGTCGGCGACTTCGTCGGTGCCGTACACAGGGATGAGCAGGGGGGCGGGTGCGTCCCGTTCGAGCAGCGCCATGCCGCGGCTTCCGCGCGTGATCAGCAGCGCCTCGGAGTCGAGTCCCTGCTGCAGCGTCAGCGCGACCTCGCCGATCTTCGCCTCTTCCCCGTTCCAGAGCGACGTTCCGGCGGCGGCCGCGGCTTCTTCCTCGTTCGGCGTCGCGGCGGTCACGCCGGGATAGTCGAGCAGGTCGTAGCGCGAGTCGAGCGTCACCGGTTTGCCGTGCGCGAAGCGGGTCAGGGTCGAGGCAACCTGCGGACGGACGATGCCGTAGCCGTAGTCGCTAATCAGCGCTGCGTGGCACATGCCGATCGAATCGCGGAGGACGCCGCGGAAGCGCTCCTCTTCGGCCGCCGTCATCGTGAACTTTTCCTCGATGTCGTACCGGACGATCTGCTGGCGCCTGGCGTGCGGCATGCCGCCGAGGATGCGCACCTTGGTCGGAGTGGCGTAGCGGTCGGTGCGGAGGATGCCGCCGCAGTCGATCCCCTGCTCGCCCATCTTCTGCAGCAGGGTCTGCGCCTGGACGTCGGAGCCGAGCACCGAGACCGGCACCGGGAGTCCGCCGAGGGAGAAGATGTTGTTGATGGCATTGCCGGCGCCGCCGAGGAGAATGTCGTCGGCGTACTGGCGGAGGATGAGCACGGGCGCCTCGCGGGAGATCCGCTTCGGCGTTCCATAGATGAAGCGGTCGGCTACGATGTCGCCGTAGACGACGACCAGCTTCCCCTTCATCGCTTCCGTGAGTTGCAGCAGGCGGGAGCGACTGAACACGGCGCGAAGAATACAACACGCAATGTCGGGCAAATTCATCGAAGGAGTGCACTTCTACCGTGAGGGGCAGTACTACGTCTTCACGGAGCTTTACCTGCGCGAGCGCGGCTACTGCTGCGAATCCGGCTGCCGCCATTGCCCGTACGGCTTCCGGAACGACGTTCGCGCCGACGTCCCTACTGAGGAACCGGAGCCAGATCCGCTTCCCTGAGCTCGTCCTTCTCGTCGACGGTGAGCACGTTCTCCACGTCGATCAGCAGGTACACCTCTTCGGCGTACGGCACGACGCCGATCAGCAACTCCCCTCGGATTCCCCGGACGATCGCCGGCGGCGGGAGAAAGGCGTCGCTCGAGACCGTGACGATGCGGCGCACTTCGTCGACCTTGAACCCGATGATCCCGGCCGTGGTGTGCGTGATGAGGATCAGCGGCTGCGACGCCTTTTCCATGCGCGGGTAAAGACGCGTGCGCAAATCGATCACCGGGATCACCTCGTTGCGCAGGACGATGATCCCTTCGACGAACTCGGGTGCGGTGGGAACGGAGGTCGTGCCGCCGTACGGCACGATCTGCCGCACGGCCATGATGTCGAGGACGAACGTCTCCGGGCCGACGCGGAAAGTGATCAGGCGCAATTCGTTCGTGCCGTCGGCCATCGGCGCGGATTGTACTGCTCCGAGGACGGAGAGACGACGGGAGGCCTCCGGCGGGCCGGCGTCTCTCCGTCTTCGGATAGTTATTGCCCGGCGGAGGCTGTCGCCGGGATGACGCCGCCGACCACTCTCCACTGCCCTCCGTGCTTGCGAAGCTCCAGCAAGGTACTGGCGTATGTGCTCTTCGGAATCAGCTCGTGCGGAACGAAGTCGTAGCGGACGTACGCGTGGTCCGCGCTCACGAAGGCGGGGCGGGCGATGCGGAACACCAGCGTGCCGTTATGCGTGTTGCGGTACCGCGTCACGTCGCCGATGGTCACGTTCTCCGGCAGCTCGATGCCGGCGGCGATGGCGATCGAGCTCGCATTCGCTGCCTCGTACGCTTCGAGAGCTTCGGGCGTCCACAGATTCGGTTTGGCCGGTGCGAGTTTCTCCGTAACCTGGCCGAGGAGCACAGGCTCTGTGATGTACGGCTGCGACTGGCTGTAGTGATGAAGGACCGAAGCGGAGATCACCGCGACCTCATCCGCGGAAGTCTGAGCGAAGGCGGTGACGGCGAAGAGTGTGATCAGAAGGGCAAGAGACGTCTTCATGGCAATTCTCCTTTCAGAGGTGGGACGTGCCGACCCGGGCGGAAGTTTCAGCGCGACGAGAGACGACGGAAGGCCTTCGGCGGACCGGCGTGGCCGGCAGCACTGGTTGCCCAAGGCTGAACGCACGCTTCTCGCGATGAGCGCCGTCCGTGCGCAAACAAGTGCCGCCGGCCACGCCGGCCCGCCGGAGGCTTCTCGTCGTCTTCCTCAGCCGCGAACGCGGAACTTGCGCACTTCGTCCTCGAGGCTGCGGATGGCGTCGTTGAGCAGAGTGATGGCATTGCTCATGTCGCCGGCGGTGGAACGGTTGCCGTCCGCGATCGCGCGCACCTGCTGCATCGTGGCCACGATTTTTTCGCTCTCGGCGGACTGGTTCGCAGCGACCTGGAAGATCTCGTGGATCATCTCGATCATCCGCTCCGCCGCCGCGGAGATCATGGACGAGCCGGACTTCTGCTCCACCATCGCCTGGCGCACGTACTTGGTGACCTCGCGCATCGAATCGATGGCTCGGAGGATGTGATCGGAGCCCTGCGCCTGCTGGCCGGTTGCGGAGTTGATCTGGCCGACCATCGTCTGCAGCCGGTCGACGGCCCGCGTGACGGTCTCGCTGCCGATGGCCTGCTCGCGAGTGGCGGCGGCGATCTCTTTCCCCATGCTCGACGACTTCGCGGCCGACTCGAGGATGTTGTTCAGCGCCTTGCCCGCTTCGTGGGACAGCGAGACGCCGTTCTCGACCAGCGACGAGCCTGCCGACGTCGCCTTGAGCGCGTTCTCGACTTCCTGCTGCACGCTGCGGATCAGGTTCGCGATGTCGCGGGTGGAGGTGGCCGTGCGCTCGGAGAGCTCGCGGATCTCGGCCGCGACGACCGAGAAGCCTTTGCCGTACTCCCCCGCCTGCGCGGCCAGGATGGCGGCGTTCAGGGCGAGCAGGTTCGTCTGTTCGGCAACGTCTTCGATGACGTTCAGGATCTTGCCAATGGCGATCGAGCGATCGCCGAGACGGCCGACGACGGAGTTCGCCTCGATCACCGACTGGCGGATCTGCTCCATCCCTTCGATGGTCTCGCGCACGGCACGCATCCCCGATTCCGCGGCGTCCGCGACGGCGAGGGCGAGATCGTAGGAGCGTGCGGCGTTCGCCTCGACCTGCGCGATCGACGCCGACATCTCGATCATCGAAGAGGAGGTGTCGGTGACGAAGTTGGTGAGGTAGGACGCGTTCTGGTCCACCTCATTGATGGAGGAGACCATCTGGTTCGTGGCGGAGGCGGTGTCTTCCACCGAGGTCCAGAGCGTATCGGTGTGGCGGCTGACTTCCTCCATCGACGCGACCATCTCCAGCATCGACGAGGAGGTCTCTTCCGACGAGGCAGAGAGCGCCTCGACGTTGTCCGTGATCTTCCGGACGCCGCTGTTGAGCTGGTCGATCGAATGGTAGGTGTCGTCGATGATGGCCCGCTGCTCGTCGACGCGGCTGATCACCATCTGCGAGCGCGATTCGACGGTCTCGACGACCGACTTCAGCTTCGCCTGCGACTGCATCAGGTTCCTGACGGTGCGCTCGAGCTGGTCGGTCATCGAGTTGAACGCCTCGCCGAGGCTGCCGATCTCGTCGCCGGTGGTGACGGAAGCGCGCTGCGTGAGGTCGCCTTTTGCGATCTGGCGCGCCGTATCGACGAGGGCGAGGACGGGACGAACGATCAGACGCGAGGCGAACCAGGCCGCGAGGCTTGCCAGCGCGAGGATGAGCGCGGTGATGCCGAGGTTCCAGTTGCGGAGGGAGTTGACCGCTGCCTGCGCCTGCGATTCGTTCAGGAGCAGCCGGAAGTAGCCTTTCGGCGTCGCGCCGGCCCTCGCGGCATCTTCCTTCGTCTCGAAAAACGGAACGGTATAGACGTGCAGTGCCGTCCCGGCCGGCTCGCCGTGCTCGCGCCGCAACGGACGGTTCGCCAGTTGCGCCGGAGCCCGCGGGGCGGTCGCGGCGATCGCTTTGCCGCTGCCGTCGAGGAACTCGGCGTACGCGACCGAGCTGTTCTTTCCGAGCGCAGTGGCGATGTCCTTCAGGTCCTGGGTCAGGCCGAAGATGACGTAGTAGCCGGCGGTCGCTTCGATGGACTGCGCGATCGCTTCTCCCTGCTCGACCGTCTGCCGGATCATGGCCCGGCGGACGAGATACTGCTGCACTCCGAGGAGCACCAGCGCGATGAGGACGGTCGGTACGGCAAAGCCGACGACGAACTTCGATCGGAGACCGAAGCGCACGGCATTCTCGTTGTTACTGGCTAACATATGGACGGCGCGGATGATAGCAGTTGAGCACTGCTATCATCCCGCGCATGCCTCTCATCCGCTGCCCGAAGTGCGGGCAGGCGTACGACGTACCGGGGGTGGTCGCGGTGCGGCTGCCGAACTCGATCGCGACCTGTCACTGTGGCGAATGGCTTTCCGGCAGCAAGGCGGCGGTGCTGGCGCGGCTGGTCGACGTCAACCAGATCCGCGAGATCGACATGAAGCCGTACCGCGTGACGGAATCCGCCCAGCCTGCCGGGAAGCGTCACAGCGAGCCGATGCTCGTGGCGGCGCGGCCCCGCTCGGTGCGCATCGTGGCGCGCGGGGCGACCGAGTCCCTGAACACCGTCTTCACCATCCACGAGCATCCGCTCTGGATCGGCCGCAAGGGGTGTCACGTCGAGCTCGCGGAAGCGGAGCTCTCCATCCGCCACTGCTCGATCTCGGTACGCGGCGACAAGCTCGTCGTGCGCGACGCCGAGTCGCACATGGGGACGTTCCTGGACGGCCAGTCGATTGACGAGGCCGCGATCGAGGACGGCGTGCACCTGCTGCGCGTCGGCTCGGCCCTGGTGAGCGTCGAGCCCACCGAGGAGCCGGGACTGCCGGTCGAGCCGATCACGCTCGACACGACCTCCATGACGGACGAGTCGGCGCTCGCCGCGAAGATGCACAGCATGCGCACCACCCAGCCCGCCGCCGTCTCGCGGGTGGTGCTGATCTGCGTCGAAGGGCCGCTGGCAGGGCAGGAGTTCGAGATCCCGCAGAACGGCCTGGTGATCGGACGCGAGGGCCACGTGCGCGTTCCCGACGAGTTCCTCTCCCGCCGCCACTTCGAGGTGGTCCGCGAGGAGGACGGCACCGTCCGCGTCCGCGACCTCGGCAGCCGCAACGGCACCTTCCTCAACACCCTCCCCGCACGCAACACGAAGGTGCATACGGGCGACGAGATCCGCGCCGGAGTGAACCGGTTCCGCATCGAACAGCGCGCGTAGGAGTGGCTGGTCGAGCGGGACGCGTTCACTTCGACCGCGAAAGAGGGCCGACGAGAGGCCTCCGGCGGGCCGGCGTGGCCGGCAGCACTGGTTGCCCAAGGCTGACCGGACGCTTCTCGCAGTGAACGCGGTCCGTGCGAAAACAAGTGCCGCCGGCCACGCCGGCCCGCCGGAGGCCCCTGGTCGGTTCTCTTTCGTCGCAACTTCCAACATTGCAGGTTGGTTCGCGCCTGCGCACGTCCTATACTCCGGTCCTCTCTCAGGACAACACGATGAATAGCTTCGAATCCGCAGTGGCTCGGATTCTTGCACCTGTATCCGAGCTGCTGCACCGCCCCCTGTCTCTCGTCGATGCCCAGTCCCCGGAGGCTCGCAACGCATTCGCGGTTCGACTCGACGTACCGCGCGTCGCTGTGATCGCCGCGGACGGGAGTCCCTTCAGCGAGCACGAACGAACGCTCATCCAGGAGCTGTTCGGGATCGTGCGCGTGGCGGAGGAAAGCGAAGCGCGCTACCGCGAGCTCGAGCAGCGGATGCTCGCCCTCCAGCGCGAGAACTTCGACCTGGTGGTGAAAAACCGCCTCCTGTCGGAAGTCTCCACGCGCGACTCGCTCACCGGCCTCTACAACCGCTGGTTCGTGATGGAGAAGATCGACAGCGAGATCAATCGCGCGCTGCGGCACGGCTCTCCGATGTCGCTGTTGATGCTCGACATCGACCATTTCAAGCGCATCAACGATACCTGGGGACACCCGGCCGGCGACCAGGTGCTGCAGGCGATCGGCAAGCTGCTGCGCGAGAGCTGCCGCGTCTACGACGTGCCCGGACGCTACGGCGGCGAGGAGTTCTGCATCGTGCTGCCGGAGACGAAGCCGGGAAACACGAACGTGGTCGCGGAGCGGATCCGGCACAGGCTGGAAGCGACGGCGCTCGCGTGCGGCGACGGCTCGGTGGTGGTAACGGCCTCGATCGGGATCGCGGGGATGGAGGAGTCGGATCCGTCCGGAATCCTCAGCCCGGCGGCGCTCGTCGACCGGGCCGACCGGGCGCTCTACAGCGCCAAGAGCCGCGGCCGTAACCGGATCGAAACATGGGACGGTGAGCTGTTCGGCGACGCGGACAGCTCGACCGCGCATTGATTCGTGAGGCAGGTCACGGCAGGATCGGGCATCATTGCCTTAGATTGCGCAGTACCAAATCGGGACACGAGGAAAAAATGCGAACCAAATTTCTCTTTGCGATTCTTGTGACGTTTCTTGCCGGCAGCGCCTTCGCGGCAAAGCCGGTGCTCGGCGTGGCCGAGTTCAAAAATGAAGTGAACAACTGGTCGTGGTGGTCGTCGGATGTCGCGCGCGAGCTCTCCGGCATGCTCACCAACGAGCTGGCTTCGACCGGCAAGTTCAAGATGGTCGAGCGCGAGAAGCTCGACAAGGTGCTCGACGAACAGGACCTGGCCGACTCCGGCCGCGTGGACAAGAAGACCGGCGCGAAGATCGGCAAGCTCACCGGCGCCCAGTATCTCGTGGTCGCCACAGTTACCGCTTTCGAGACGCAGACCCGCGGCACCGGTGGCGGCGTCAGCTTCCGCGGCATCAGCGTCGGCGGCAAGAAAGAGGATGCGTACATCGCCATCGACCTGCGCGTCATCGACACGACCACGGGCGAAGTGGAGTTCGTTCGCTCGATCGAAGCCCGCGCCTCGAGCGGCGGCATGGCGGTCGGCCTCTATCGCGGCGGCTTCGGCGGCGCGCTCGAAAAGTACGAGAACACGCCGACCGGCAAGGCGCTCCGCGCCATGACCATCGAAGCGAGCGAGTACCTCGCCTGCGCCATGGTCGACCAGGACGGGTGCATGGACGAATACAACGCGAAGGAAAAGTCGCGCAAGGACAAGACCAAGAAGGCCATCACGCTCGACTAATCGGGCTTCAGGCGTCAGGCTTCGGGGCCGGTCCTCACGGTGGACCGGCCCTTTTTGTTTTGGCCGAGTTCGGGAGGCGTAAACCGCCACGCCCTGTAGTCAACTTTCGGGTAGTGGTCTAGTTTGAAGACGCGCAGTTCTGGATGAAGTGGAAGCGGTGGCGGAACAAGCGCGAGTCCATCAAGCGGATCGCGAGGCCGAACGCCTCTACCAACTTTCGGGTAGTGGTCTAGTTTGAAGGGCCGGTTGTAACAACTGGACGAACGTAGACGAACATGGACGAACGGCGGAGGGCTACCGCTTCGACACGCGCCTGCGCTTCGGCGTCCGCGTCGCCTTCTTCTCGTCGTCAGCGGGCGGCAGGCCGTACCCCAGGAAGACCACGTTCGGCCTCGCGATCCGCTTGATGGACTCGCGCTTGTTCCGCCACCGCTTCCACTTCGACCAGAACTGCGCGTGGCGCCGCTCCCGTTTCTCGTAGTCCATGATGATGTCGATCAGGCTCCACGCCCATTCGCCTGCCGCTTCGTGGAGGTGACCGATGATGTCGGTGGATGGCACGCGCGGATTTGCTTCGTACGCCAGCTCCGCCGCCCGCGCCACATCCAGGATCGCGCTCACCTCGGGTTCGTATCTGGGGTACTTCACGGAGCGTCCCCCGTCTTCCGGTCGAGCACTTCCACCAGGAGTTCACCGGCCGCGCGCAGCGTCTGGCGTTCGTCCGTGGTGAGATCGATCCCCCTCACCGGTTCATCGAGCAACCATCCCACCGGCACCTCGCAGACGCGGGCGACGCTCACGATCACATCGAAGGACGGGCCGCGAATGGCGGTTGCGGTGAGGATGCGGCTCAACGTGGCAGGCGCGATCCCGGCCTGTCGCGCGATCCATGAATGCTTCTTGTTCGTGCGATCGATCGCCACCCGGAGACGTTCGCGCCACATCACCCGCGCCTCTTCCGTTGGCGTAGCTCCCGCTCCCGCGAGAGCACATCGTTCGCCGCCTTCACGAACTGCTTAGCGATCACGTCTCGCACGGCTGCGAACGTCCGTTCCAGGATCTCATCCTCGATTGATTCGTAGCGACGCCTTTGCGGCGCGGTCGCGGGATCATCGAGGTCCGGATACTCCATGATTTCGGTCTGAGCGAAGGCGTCACACATCAAACCGCAGCGGTCTGATTGAAGGCGCCACTCATCCACGAACACTTCGCCGTGTTCCGGCGTGACGTGACGAACGAAGCGCAGCGGCTCCGGTTGTTCCTTTTTAGACATCCGGGAACCTGATCGCTTCGATGTATCCGGGCAGTAGCCGCTCGATCTCTTCAGGTGTCCCGAAGGTCTCCAGGTTCACCAGCGAGGTGAAGACGAACTCCTCCAGCGACACACCCGCCTCCCGCGCGAGCGTTTCGAGCAGCCGCACCTGATACTCCGGCAGGCGCAGCGACTTGAGCGCCACGGGCCGCAGGAGTCGCGGCAGCACGCGGTTCGCTTGCTTCCCGAGCGCGTCATGCACCTGCACCACGGTCCAGCGCAGGAGAGCCGTAGAGGCCAGCTCGTTCCACGTGATCCACGCCAGACGGGGCCCGCCGAGTTGCTTCCGTTTCCTCCGCACATCCGCGTGTAGCTCGCCGCTCTCGATCATCGCCAGCACCTCCCCGAGGTTCAGGCGCAGCAACCGCGCAACGTCCTTCGTGCTGTACTCGATCCGCCGCCGCAGGAAGATTTCGCGAATGGCGTCGCGATGCGTTGGGGGCAGCGGGCGAGAATTCGTCACACCGATAGCATGCAACACTCATAGCATGCAGGTCAACACTCATAGCAGGTGACACTAAGGCGTGCCCCGCGATCCGCTCCCGCTGTTCGGCGAACGCCTCCGCGAGTTGCGCCAGAAGCGCGATCTCTCGCAGATACGCCTATCTGAGCTGGCAGGCTTGAACCGCAACTACGTCGGTGACGTGGAGCGAGGGCGGCGGAATCCCTGCCTGGACAACATCATCAAACTGGCGGAGGCGTTGGACGTGAACCCGTCCGACCTGTTCCGCCCCTTCGACAAGCGCAGGTAGCAGACCTATACTTAGGTCATGCCTAAACGGTCAAGCAAGAAACCCGAGGACGAGGCGCAGGCCGCTGTCCGCATCATCGCCGCCATTGCCGAGCGATCCGAGCGCGAGGAAGTCTCGCCGGAGGTATCCGCCGCCGCTGCCGCGCTCGGAAGACGCGGAGGGTTAAAGGGCGGACCGGCTCGCGCCGCCGCTTTGAGCCCAAAGAAGCGCTCCGACATCGCCAAGAAGGCTGCCGCCGCGCGATGGAGTAAAGAGCGGACGTAGTTAGTCATTACCAAAAAAACTGGTAGACAACTAACGAGATTTTCGTTAGTGTGCACGCATGAACTCAGCCCAGCGAATCATCGCAAGGTTTGGCAGTCAAACTGCGCTTGCGGGACTGATCGGCCGCCCTCAGAGCACCGTGCAGTATTGGGCTCGAACGGGATCGATCCCGGCGAAGTGGCACCAGCAGATTATCGACAGGGCGACGGAGCGAGGCCTCTCGTTGTCGCCTTCAGATTTCGCCCCCGTTCAAGTCGATAGCGCGTCAGTCCCGGTCCGTCGGCCTGAAGCGAAGTGGCCGGGTACGCTCGATGTCGCAGGTGTTGAGATCGCGTGTTACGTACTGGATGACGGACGCCATGTCATCAGCCGAACAGGCGCGCTCCATTACCTGGCCGGCGGCAAGGGAGGCGGGAACCTGGAGAGCTACTTGCGCGTTGAGGCGCTCCGGCCGTTCCTGCCGTCCGCTCTTGAAGAGCAGTTCATTGAGATCACGATGCCTCAGGTCGTGAACAAGGACGTGAAAGCGCTGTCTGCACACGCCTTCATTGACATCTGCCATGCCTACTCCCGGGCCCGGGATACGGGTGCGCTGACGAGCGAGAGTCAGGTAGCTATAGCCCTGCGAGCTTCAGCGGCTCTCGGGGCGTTCGCTAAGACCGGTATCGAGGCGGCTATCGACGAGGCGACGGGCTATCAATACGAGCGCGCTGATGATGCCCTGCGCGTGAAGCTGAAGCTCTACCTGGAAGAAGAGATGCGGGCATGGGAGAAGACCTACCCTGACGAGTTGTGGATTCAGTTCGGACGGCTAACCAGGTGGCGCGGACCGATCCACGAGCGTCCGAAATATTGGGGCAAACTGGTGATGGAACTGGTCTATGGCTACCTCGATCCCGATGTGTGTGAGTGGCTCAAGAAGAACGCTCCGAAGCCTCGCCACGGACAGAACTATCACCAGTGGCTCAGCAGCCAGTACGGTCTCAAGAAGCTGGTCGAGCACATCTGGATGCTGATCGGCATGGCGACGGTCTGTCACGACATGCGCGAGCTGCGGCAGAGGATGGCTGAGCGGTTCGGTCGTCAGGGCGTACAGTTCACGCTCTTTCTCCCGCCTATCCTCCCGGGGAGACCGGCGTCGTAGCGCAGTGAAATCGGCCGTAAACGACAGAAAATACTAGGGTAACGAACCCGGGGAAATTGTGCCCCCGTAGCTCAGTGGGATAGAGCGGCCGACTACTAATCGACTGGTCGCAGGTCCGAATCCTGCCGGGGGCGCCATCCATCCTACGCCTTTCCTCGGAAGTCGGCGTTACAACTCACATTCGTGACCGCTCAAGCATTGACTTCCTGACCGGTCAAGCATAGATTGTTGTGCATGAACAAGCTGTCATCTGCGAAGCGCGCCGCGATCCTGTCCGCCCTGATCGAGGGCAACTCCATCGCGTCTACCTGCCGCATGGTCAACGTCGCGAAGATGACGGTTCTGAGTCTGATCGCCGAGGTCGGCGAGTCGTGCATGCGCTTCCATGACGCGAACGTTCGCTTCCTTTCCACGAAGCGCGTACAGGCGGACGAAATCTGGTCCTTCTGCTACTCGAAAGAGAAGAACACCACGCCTGCGATGAAGGCGAATGGCGCGGGCTCGGTGTGGACGTGGACCGCGCTGGACGCGGATTCGAAGCTGATGATCTCGTGGGTGGTGAGTGACCGCAGTCAGGAAGCGGCGGATACGATCATCGCGGATCTGAAGTCGCGCATCACGCGCCCGATTCAACTGTCCTCCGATGGCCTGCCGCTCTACCTGGAAGCGGTCACGAAGGTGTTCCGCCCTGGCGAGATCGATCACGCGGAAGTCGTCAAGACGTTCGCGAGTAGTAGTAAGCCTGCGGATGTGAGTCCGACCAGTGCGGCGAGTCGGTACTCGCCGGGCCGGATGCTCTCAGTTGAGAAGCGCGCGGCGTTCGGGGAACCGGACGAGAAGCACGCCTCCACGTCTTTCATGGAACGGTGGAACCTTACGCTGCGCATGCAGAACCGCCGGTTCACCCGCCTCACGAACGCGTTCTCCAAGAAGCTGCAGAACCACGCGTACATGCTCGCGATCTCGATGGTTCACTACAACTTCTGCCGGAAGCACAAGTCGCTCAAGGGCGATACCCCGGCGATGGCGGCAGGCCTCACGAACTACCGGTGGACGGCGAGTGACATGCTCTCGCTGGATATGTGGTGCGAGCGGGTGGCAGCTTAATCCCGCAGCCGCATGTATGCTTTCGTGCGAGCGAGAGTAGAGTGAGGGCGAGGCGTGGCACGCGAGTACGTACTCTATACGGACGAGAGCATCAAGACAGGGTTGTACTTCGGCAACTTCTACGGCGGCGCGCTGCTGCGTTCCTCCGACTTTGACGCGGTGAACGCGGAGCTGCGCGCTATCGCGATAGAGGAAAATCTGACCGGGGAGATTAAGTGGCAAAAGGTGACCGCGCAGTACCTGAAGAAGTACATTCGCTTAGTGGACGCCTTCTTTGATCTCATGCGCGACAAGCGCGTGAAGGTGCGCATCATGTTCACACAGGCGCGGTATGTGCCGACAGGTCTTGGCGCCTATCAGCGCGAGCACGCGTACCACCTGCTTTACTATCAGTTCCTGAAGCACGCCTTCGGATTCAAGTACGCCAACAGAGGCGGAGCGCCGATCCGGTTGCGCATCTACGTGGACAAGCTTCCCGATACGCGTGAGAAGAATGCCGCGTTCAAGGCTCGGGTGGCAGAGCTCGAGCGCTCCCCGCCCTTTCGTGAATCCAACATTCTCGTGCCGGTAGATCAGATCGCGGAAGTCGATTCAAAGAAGCACATCGTTTTGCAGTGCCTGGACGTGCTGATCGGAGCGATTCAGTTCCGGCTGAACAACCGGCATCTAGAGAAGCCAGAGGGCAGCCGCACTCGCGGCGCCAGGACGATCGCGAAAGGGAAGCTGTACAAGCACATCAATCGCCGGATATGCGAGCTTCACCCTAAATTCAACATCGGGATCACGACCGGCATACCAGGCGGGGACGCGGACCGGTTCAAGGAGCCGTACCGGCATTGGCTATTCGTACCGAAGTCGGCACGTGTTGACGCCACGCAGGTGAAGCCCAAAAAAAGATAAACCCCGTCGCCGCTATGCTGGAAGCGTACTCCAAGTGGAACTTGGAGCTTCACGGCGGACAGGGTCCACTCGCAATATAGGGCTTCGCCACCGCGCAGGCAAGCACCAAGCGTGCCGCCGCATTACCGCCTGAGGCCCGCACGCGAACGCGTATCTACCTGCAACAACAAGAGTTGCGCGCCAACTACCGTGAGGCGGAGCGGGTGTTGCCTCCGCTGCCCAGCCGAAGATTAACAAATGCATGCGCAAAAGCGCAGCGGAGGCAACACCCGCTCCGCCTCGGAACTTCCCGGCTACTCGCTGGCCGTCGCCTCGAAGTCTCCGTCCCTGCCGTAGCTACGCGAAGGTACTCCCTGCGTCTTGACGACGTAATACCTTCGTATGCTACTCTCCGGGGCAGAGGAGAAAGCGCCATGTCACCGAAACCATCGAAGGCCCCGCTCGAACGAACGTCAATCCAGCTCCCCCGTCAGACGATTGAAGCACTCGAATCGTGGCCGACGCTGAACCGGAGCGAAGCGCTACGCCTCACTGTTGAGCGATATCACTACTTGGAGAGCATTGCTGGTCCCGCTGCCGAGAATCTGGTTGATCATTACCGACCAGTCTTTCAGGTCGCGCTCGAAGACTTGACGTTTGACGACTACAAAGTCGTCGCTCGCTCGCTGCCAATGATCGTCAGCGGCGCGATGGCCGAGGAAGGCGTTCGCGATGGGGTGGAGCGCGAGCACCGCGCCCTAGGTCACGGGGACATCATCGATTGGAAGCGCCTCCAGCAGGAGACGGCCGAACTCAATCCCATCGCCCGAATCTATCTGCTCGACTTCGTGGTCATGGAGCGGCACCGCGAGGCTGAGCAGCAAACCGTCTCCCCCGCCTGAACAGTTGTTACAACCGGGCATTCAAACTAGACCACTACCCAACTTTCGCCTCATTCTCGCTACTTACGCTTGACTTTCGCCCTGTTACCGCCTACATTGCTCCTTAACGAGGCGGTAATGAGATACCTGACGGAACGACAGCGCGACATTCTGAACTTCATCCGCGACTTCCAGAAAGCTCGCGGCGTCGCTCCGACCCACCGGGAAATCTGCGATCACTTTGGCTTCTCGTCGTACGGCACGGTGTACAAGCACCTGTCGCTGCTCGAGAAGAAGGGGCTGATCCGGCGCGACTGGAACCAGAAGAGGGGCGTGGAAGTCGTCGAGCAACCGGAGGAGAAGGCCGCGGCCGCGGCACTCCCGGCAAAGCGCGAAACGAGCTCGGGCGCCACGGCACGGGAGCTTCCTCTCTTCGGCTACATCGCGGCGGGGCGTCCGCTCGACGTGGACGTGTCGGACGAGATGATCGCGGTGCCCGAACATCTGACCACGCGGGGCGAGAACTACGTCCTCAAGGTGCGCGGCGACTCGATGGTCGACGACGGCATCCTGGACGGGGATCTCGTGATCATCGCGCGGCGCGAGCTCGCCGAGAACGGCGAGATGGTCGTGGCGAACGTCAGCGGAGAAGTCACCCTCAAGCGCCTCTATCGCGAAGGTGATCGAGTACGGCTGCAGCCGGCGAACTCGATGATGAGCCCTATCTACGCCGCCGCGCGAGACGTCGCCGTGCAGGGTGTAGTCGTTGGTCTGATGAGACGTTTCTGATCGTTTGTGAAGGTGAGGGAAGCCAATGGATCTCGTACTCAAACTCCGTGAAATCCGCAGGCTCCGCGGGCTGAGCCAGAAAGATGTAGCCCGTCTGTCCGGCGTCGGTGAAAAGACCATCAGCTCGTTCGAGACGGGCCAGCGAATCGGCTCACTGAAACTCGAGCAGCTGAAGCGCATGCTGAGCGTGTATGGCCTGACCGAGGCCGACTTCTTCGGCGGCTCGATCGAGCGTGAGATTGCGCCCTGGGAGCTGGACGAAGACGAATGCGCCGCGCAGCGCCTCGTGCAGCAGCTCGCGGCCATGCCGAAGCACGTGCAGAAGACGATGGTCGCCAAGTTCGAGCTGATGCTCGAAACCGCCTCGGCGGTCGATCACGCAAAGCAGCAGGATCACTCCAAGCAGATCGCGGACAAGCGTCCGTCCTACGTCAGGAATGAGCCCGAGTGGCACATGCTGACGTCCCGAAACTAGCAGGACCGAGAGGGCGACGGGCCGAACTGCCCGTCGCTCCGGGTCCGGTGCGGCGCGAAGCCTGAACTAGGCCGCACTCTTCCCCAGCGCCCGTGCAAGCGCGGCGTCGATTGACGGCAGCTCGAACCGGAACCCCTCCCGCTCCGCGCGGCGCGGCAACACCTTCTGGCCCGCGAGCAGCGCCTCCTCGGCCATCTGCCCGAACGCGAGCTTCAGCGCGAACCCCGGCGCCGGCATGAAGGCGGGCCGCGACACCGCCCGCCCTAACGCCTTGGCGAATTCGCGGTTCCGCACCGGCTGCGGCGCGGTTGCGTTGTAGACGCCACGCGCGTCTTCGTTGTCGATCGCCCACTCCACCATCCGCACCGCGTCGTCACGCTCGATCCACGACATCCACTGGTTGCCGCTCCCGATCGGGCCGCCCGCGCCCAGCTTGAACGGGAGCAGCATCTTCTGCAGCGCTCCGCCGCCGGTCGCCAGGACGACCCCGAAGCGGAGCACCACCAGGCGAGCGTGCGGTTCGGCTTCGCGCGCCGCGGCTTCCCAATGGTCGACCAGCTGCGCCAGAAAGCCTTCGCCCTTCGACGAGCTTTCGTCGAGCTCCTCGTCCTGCCGGTCGCCGTAGAACCCGACGGCGGAAGCGTTCACCAGCGCGCGCCGGGGCGAAGGCGCACGGCGCAATGCTTCCACGATCGCGCGGGTCGCATTCAACCTGCTGTCGACGAGGCGCCGTTTGCGCGCTTCGGTCCAGCGCCCGTCGGCGATGCTCTCGCCGGCGAGGTTGACCACCGCGTCCGCACCTGCCACGGCCTCGGACCAGCTCCCCTGCGTCCGCGCGTCCCAGACCAGCGGGCGCCAGGCGCGGAGTCGGGACGCATCCCGCGTCAGGACCGCGACGTCGTCGCCGCGAGCTACGAGCCGCTTCACGAGCGCCTCACCGATGAATCCGCTGCCTCCGGCGACCACGATTTTCATCCGTCGATTCTACGGCCATAAAAACAATCGCCGCCGGTCTGCCCACCGGCGGCGATTGCCTGAATCAGGAGGAGGAGATAGGAGGTTGGGTTCGTTCGTTCGGTTCCATTAGTTGGACGGGCGTGGCGGAGAAAGGTTTCGTCGTGGGGTGTGACTTACAAGAAAACGGCTGCGCCAGGCGTTCGCGCCAAAAACAAAACGCCGCCGGTCTGCCCACCGGCGGCGTTTGTCTGAATCAGGAGGAGGAGATAGGAGGTATCTGTTCGTCCGTTTCGTTCGTTTCACTAATTCAGACGGGTGACCGGGGCGAAAGGTTTCGCCGGTTACACGCGGGAACGGGCGATCACCCGCCGCGGATCGCTGGCGTTACCTTTTTGTAACCCGGCGAAGGCGATCATCGCGGCGTTGTCGGTGCAGTAGCGCTTCTCCGGCAGCCGCACCAACACCCCGCGCGCCTCCCCCCACGTCTGCATCCGTTCCCGGATCAGCCCGTTCGCCGCCACGCCCCCCGCCAGAGCCACCTCGGCCGGCTTCGTTCCTTCGAGCCGCGTCCAGACCGAATCCAGCCGGTCGAAGAGCTGCGCGGCCAGCGCTTCCTGAAAGGTCGCGCAGAAATCGGCGAGCACCTGCGGATCGCCTTCCACGGAGACCTTGTGCTCGCGCGCGAGCCGGATCGCCCCGGCTTTCACCCCGCTGTAGGAGAAGTCGAGGGAGTCTTCCTTCGAGAACTGCGGCACCGGAAAAGGAAAGCGCTTGCGGTCCGCCTTCCCTTCACGCCCATGCTTCTCGACTTCCGGCCCGCCGGGATACGGCAGCCCGATGAACTTCGCGACCTTGTCGAACGTCTCGCCGATCGCATCATCGCGGGTCCGGTTGAGCTGCTGAATATCGCTCCCTCGGACGTCGTAGATCGCGGAGTGCCCTCCCGAGATCACGAGCGAGAGAAACCGCTCCGGCAGCCGCATCGCCGCTCCTTCCCTCTGCAGGTAGGGCGAGTAGATGTGCCCCTCGAGGTGGTTCACCGGCACGATCGGCACGCCCAGGCCATAGGCGAGCCCCTGCGCGCCGGCCACTCCGACGAGCAGCGCCCCGATCAGGCCGGGGCCGGAGGTGACGGCGATCGAGTCGACATCCGACCACGGCACGTTCGCCTCGCCGAGGGCGCGCTCCACAAGCGGAAAGAGATGCTGCAGATGCTCGCGCGACGCGATCTCCGGCACCACGCCTCCGAACGGCTGATGCCGGGCGATCTGGGAGGCGATCAGATTGACACGCACGCTGCCGTCGCGCTCGAGCAACGCAACGGAGGTTTCATCGCAACTGGTTTCGATTCCAAGGATCATCGGCGTCCAGAACAACAACTCTATAATCCGCCACTCCACCGATGAAAGAAGAGTTAGCCAAAAGATACGAGCCCACCGAATTCGAGCAGCGGATTTACGCCTTCTGGGAGAAGGGCGGCTACTTCACGCCCACCCCGGATCCCGATCGCCCGAAGTTCTCGATCGTCATCCCGCCGCCGAACGTGACCGGCCGCCTGCACATCGGCCACGCGCTCGTGAACACGCTCCAGGACATCATCGTCCGCTGGAAGCGGATGTCCGGTTTCAACACGCTCTGGCTGCCCGGCACCGACCACGCCGGCATCGCCACACAGCTCGTCGTGGAGCGCCAGCTCGAGAAGGAAGGCCTCTCCCGCTTCGACCTCGGTCGCGACAAGTTCGTCGAGCGCGTCTGGCAGTGGAAGGAGCAGCACGCCACCGAGATCAAGGACCAGCTCACGCGTCTGGGCGCATCCGCCGACTGGTCGCGCGAGCGTTTCACGCTCGATGAAGGCCTCTCCCGCGCCGTCCGCTACGTGTTCGTGAAGCTGTACGAAGACGGCTTGATCTACCGCGACCTGGCGATGGTGAACTGGTGCCCCCGCTGCCAGACCGCCATCTCGGACGTCGAGGTCGAGTTCCGCGAGCGCAATGGCAAGCTCTATCACATCGACTACCCCGTCCAGGACAGCGACAGGAAGCTCATCGTCGCCACGACCCGCCCCGAGACGATGCTCGGCGACACCGGCGTGGCCGTCCATCCCGAAGACGACCGTTACCAAGAGCTGATCGGCAAGTTCGCCATCCTGCCGATCGCGAATTGCCGCATCCCGATCGTGGCCGATCCGATCCTCGTCGATCCGGCGTTCGGCACCGGCGTCGTGAAAGTCACGCCGTCGCATGACCGCAGCGACTACGAAGCGGGGCTGCGCAACGACCTCCCGCAGTTGCAGGTCATCGCCGAAGACGGCCGCATGACCGCGGCAGCCGGCGCCGGGTTCGAAGGGCTCGACCGCAAGGAGGCGCGCGCGAAGGTCATCGAGCTGCTGCGCGAACAGGGACACCTCGTCAAGGTCGAAGAGCACCTGCACAACATCGGCGTGCACGGCAAGTGCGACACCGACGTCGAGCCGATGATCTCGCGCCAGTGGTTCGTGAAGATCGAGCCGCTCGCGAGGCCGGCCATCGACGCGGTCCGCAACGGCGACGTCACGATCACGCCGCAGAGCTGGGAAGCGACCTACTTCAACTGGATGGAGAACATCCACGACTGGACCATCTCGCGCCAGCTCTGGTGGGGCCATCGCATCCCCGCGTTCCACTGCCCGAACGCTCACACCACCGTCTCCATGGACGACATCACCGCGTGTCCCGTCTGCAGCGCCCCCGTCGCGCAGGAGACCGACGTCCTCGACACGTGGTTCTCGTCCGGACTATGGCCGTTCTCCACTCTCGGCTGGACCGGCCCGGAGTCGGAAGAGACGGCCCTCGACTACCGGATCTTCTACCCGACCGACACGCTCATCACCGGCTTCGACATCCTCTTCTTCTGGGTCGCGCGCATGATCATGATGGGACTGCGCTTCACCGGACAGGCGCCGTTCCGCCAGGTGTTCCTGAACGGCCTCGTGCGCGACGAGCAGGGACAGAAGATGTCGAAGACGAAAGGGAACGTCATCGACCCGCTCGACGTCGTGGCCGAAGTCGGCGCCGACGCGCTGCGCTTCACGCTCGCGGTGAGCGCGTCCGGCCGCGACATCCCGCTCGGCAAGTCGCGCATCCAGGGCTACTCCGCGTTCGTCAACAAGATCTGGAATGCGTCGCGGTTCGCGATGATGCACATCGACACCGAGCTGCGCCACGCGGAGCCGATCGACCGCGACGGCCTCAAGACCGTCGAACGCTGGATCCTCTCCCGCCTCGACGCGGTCACGCGCGAGGTCAACAAGCAGCTCTCGATCTTCCGCTTCGACGAAGCGTCGAGCGCTCTCTATCAATTCTTCTGGCACGAGTTCTGTGACTGGTACATCGAGATGGCGAAGCCGGTGCTCCTCGGCAAGCACGGGAGCGAGGACGACCGCCGTCTCGCCAAGCGCGTGCTGCTCGAAGTGCTCGACCGGTCGCTGCGCCTCCTCCACCCGTTCATGCCGTTCGTCACCGAAGAGATCTGGCTGAAACTCGGAGGCGTCGAGCCGTCCATCATGGTCGCGCCGTATCCGATCCCCGAAGAAGTGCTCGAAGACCCCGATGCGGAGCGGCTCACCGCCGCGGTCAAGGCGATCATCACCACCGTTCGCAACGTGCGCGCGGAGCGCGGCTTCACGCCCAAAGACCGCTTCACGCTCTACGTCCGCGGCAACAGCAGCCGCGAATCGAACTTCTTCCGCGAGTACGCCTATCTGCTCATCGAGCTGGCGCGCCTCGATTCGGTGGACGTCGAAAGCGAGCCGCCGGCCGGTACGCACCACGACGTCATCGAAGGCTTCCACATCGCGATCGGGTTCCCGGAGAAGCAGGTCTCGCAGGAACAGCTCGACCGCGTGAAGCGCGACATCGAGAAGACGCAGGGGGAGCTCGCCTCGATCCAGGCGAAGCTCTCGAACGAACAGTTCACCGCCAACGCCCCGGCAAACATCGTCGAAGGGGCGCGGACGCGGGAAGCGGAGCTGCGCGCGCGGCTCGAAAAGCTGCAGCAGAACCAATGATCGAGCTCAACACCCGCGAGATCGTCCCGCGCCTGCGCACGCTCGAGTCGCTGGCGGTCATTCCGCGCGTCGCATCGACGAACCTCATCGCGCGCCGCATCGTCAAGGAATGCATCGACAACGAGCTCTCGCTGCCGCAGGCGATGATCATCGCGGGAGAGCAGTTCGCCGGCCGCGGGCGGAACGACCGGCAGTGGTCGTCGCCCGCCGGCAAGGGCATCTACGCCACCACGCTGCTCAGCCGCCCCGTGCGCGAGCTGCCGCTGATCCCGCTCGGCATCGCCAACATCGTCGCGTCGTACCTGCGCGACACGTACGCGATCGACGCGCGGATCAAGTGGCCGAACGACGTCCTAGTCGGCGGAAAAAAGATCGCCGGCATCCTCATCGAAGCGCGCGTGCAGGAAGAGCGCGTCTTCCTGCTGATCGGCACCGGCATCAACGTCGAGCCGGTCGCGGACGACACGCGCCCGAACGCCGTTTCGATCAGCGAAGTCTCCCCCCGCCCCTTCACCGGCATCGACACCGCCACGCTCGCGTTCGTCGAGCACATGGACGAAAAACTCTCCCACGCGTTCGAGCACCACCAGGTCCTCGCGCAATGGCGCGAGCTTTCGGTGCACAAGCCGGGCGACAGGATCCACTGCGTGATCGGTGCAAAGACGATCAGCGGCACCTGGGTGGGCATCGACGAGCATGGAAGGGCGGTCCTCAATGGCGCGGAAGGACGACTCGCTGTCAGTGCGGGCGATCTTTTTCTCGCGTAACATCCGTCCGTGTCGTCCAACCTGCTGGTCGTCGATCTCGGCAACACGAACCTTGTCCTCGGCGTCTATCGCGGCGAGGAGCTGATCAATTCCTGGAGGCTCGCCACCGCGCGCGAGCGCACCGCTGACGAATACGGCATCCTCGCGCGGCAGCTCGTCGGCGACGCGATCCACAACAACCTCGAAGGCGCCATCGTCGCCTCGGTCGTCCCGCCGCTCAACAGCGCCATGACGTTCATGGTCCGGAAGTACTTCGGCATCGAGCCGCTGTTCGTCGAGCCGGGCGTGAAGACCGGCATCGCCATTCACGTCGACAACCCGGCCGAGGTCGGGGCGGACCGCATCGTGAACTGCGCCGCCGCTCACGACAAGTATGGCGGCCCTACGGTAATCGTCGACTTCGGCACCGCCACCACCTTCGACGTCGTCACCGCGAACGCGGAGTTCGTCGGCGGCGTCATCGCGCCCGGCCTGAACATCTCGGCCGAGGCGCTCTTCGCGCGCGCCGCGCGCCTGCCGCGCGTCGACATCCGCAGACCCGACCACGTGATCGGCACCAACACCGTCGTCAACATGCAGTCCGGCATCTACTTCGGCTATCTCGGCCTCGTCGACGGCATCCTCGCGCGCATCCGCAACGAAGTGCCGAACCTGAAGCGCGTCGTCGCCACCGGCGGCCTGGCAACTCTGTTCGCCGAGGACAGCGAGCACATCGACGAAGTCGATCCCGAGCTCACGATGAAAGGCCTCAAGATCATCTACGACAGGAATCGCACCCCCCGAAGATCCCGAAAATGAGGCGAATCGCCGCCGCCGTTCTCATCTCAGCGTTCTCGCTGCTTCCCTCCGCGTCTGCACAGGTGACGGCGAAACACGCCGCGCTCTCCACCGCCCACCCGCTCGCGACGAAAGCGGGCCTCGGCATCCTGCAGAAAGGAGGCACCGCCGCCGACGCGGCCGTTGCGGTCGCGCTCACCCTCGCGGTCGTCCACCCGCAGGCCGGCAACCTCGGTGGAGGCGGGTTCCTCGTCTACTACGACGCGCAATCGCGTGGCATCTGGACGCTCGACTTCCGCGAGGCCGCACCTCGCCTCGCCAAACGCGGCATGTTCGACAAGACGCCCGTCGCCGGCGCGCTGGCCGCCGGCGTCCCCGGCACCGTGGCCGGCCTCGAAGCGCTGCACACGAAGTTCGGCACGCGTCCGTGGAAGGCGCTGTTCGTCCCCGCGATCGCGCTCGCTCGCGAGGGCACGCGCGAGGATGCGGAGCTCGCGTCCGACATCGAGACCGCCAGGAAAGAGCGCAAGCTCGACATCCCGAAAACGCATCCGCTGCCGGAGCTCGCAACCACGTTGCAACGCCTGGCCGATGCGGGCGCGCGCGACTTCTACGACGGCGCGCTCGCGGAAAAGCTGGTGGAAGACGTCCGCGCCGCGGGGGGCATGGTCGGCTTCCGCGACCTGCGCGAATACCAGGCGCAATGGCGCGCGCCGATCAAGATGCGCTACGGCGTCTACGAGATCTACACGATTCCCCCACCCTCGGGCGGAGGCGTCGTGATCGGCGAAGTGCTGAACATCCTCGCGAACGACGACCTCGCCGCGAGTGGGTTCCAGTCGCCGAAGTCCCTGCACCTCCTGGTCGAAGCACAACGCCGCGGCACCATCGATCGGCTCCGCTATATCGGCGATCCGCTCGGCGCACGCATTCCGTATCGCGACCTCCTGTCGCAGAAACGGGCGGAGCTGTGGCGCAAGACCATCGACCCCGCCCGCGTCACGCCGACCAGCACCCTCTCGGAGCCGCGCGAGCTGAGCACCGAGGGAGAGCACACCACGCACTTCACGATCGCCGACGCGCAGGGCAATGTGGCCGCGGTGACCACGAGCCTCGGCGACAACTTCGGCAGCGGCTTCGTCGTCCCTTCGCTCGGCATCTTCCTCAACAACGCGATGGGCGATTTCACGAGCGGCGCGAACGCACTCGATCCGCTCAAACGCCCCGCCTCGCCGATCTCACCGGTGATCGTGCTGCGGGAAGGGAAACCGTTCCTCGCCCTCGGCACGCGCGGCGGCGCGGCCATTCCGACCACCATCGTGCAGGTCTTCCTCAACGTCGTCGTCTACGGCAAATCACTGACCGACGCCGTCGCGGCACCGCGCTATCACCAGCAGGCGACGCCGGAAGAAGTGTTCTACGAACGCGGCCGCGCATCGATGCCCACGATCGAAGCGCTCAACAAGATGGGGCACGGCGTCAGCTCACGCGATTCGATTGGTGACGTGCACGCGATCCTGTTCGAGAATGGCCGCCTCATCGCCGTCGCCGACCCTCGGCGCGGCGGCGCAGCGGGAGGGTATTAGTGAACCTGAAAGTCGAAGCGGCGCGCGCGGCGCTGCAGGAAGTCCGTTCCGGAATGACGCTCGGCCTCGGCACCGGCTCGACCGCCGCCGAGTTCGTGAAGCTCCTCGGTGAAGCCCTTCGAAACGGCTCGCTGAACAACATCCGCTGCACCTGCACCTCGGAGAAGACGGAAGCGCAGGCGCGCGACGAAGGCATCCCGACCTTCGCCCTCCACGAAGTCGCCCCGCTCGACCTGGCCGTCGATGGCGCCGACGAGATCGACGCCCGACTCCGCCTGATCAAAGGCCGCGGCGGCGCGCTCCTGCGCGAGAAGATCGTCGAACAGCAGGCCAGACGCTTCATCGTCATCGCCGACGAATCGAAGATCGTCGACCGCCTCGGCGTCGGCGTCCTCCCGATCGAAGCGACCCCGTTCGCCCTGGAAGTCCTCACGCGCCGCTTCACCGAAATGGGCCTGCAGCCCGTGCTCCGGATGCACGAAGGCGCACCACGCGTGACGGACGAAGGCCACCGCATCCTCGACGTAATGATCCCGGCCGGCGAAGACATCGCCGACGTGTGCGCGCGCCTCGGCGAGCTCGCGGGCGTGGTGGAGACGGGGTTCTTCCCTCACGAGGCGACCGAAGCGATCATCGCCGGATCGGACGGCATCCGCCGCATGCCGCGGCCGTAATCTGGAGTGCGGTAACGCGAGTTACCGCTCTAACTGATTCTATTCGTCCTGAAACGCGAGCAGGTCCAGCCACCGCGGTTGCAGGCGCCATTCGAACCGTTCACACCGTCATCACAATCGACAGACGAGATGTCGTCATTGACGGAGGCCGCCGATGACCTCGACGAAAGCGCCCGACGGCGTTAACAACGCGTCCGATGATGTCTACGTCGGTTTCCGATGAGCCTGACGAAAGCGGACGACGAGCTCGACGCCGGCTTCCGATAAGAGTGATGAAGACGGCCGATGATGTTGACGGAGGCTGCCGATGCTATTGACGGAGGCTGCTGATGCTATCGACGGATGCGTCCGATGACCCTGACGGAGGCTGGCGACGAGATCATCGCAAGCTGCTGACGACGCTGACGGGCGTCGCCGACGCCGTCATTGCAGCGTGGCACCGATGCCTCGGTGGCGACCAGCCTCGGATTGCTGCACGCACAGAGGCAGTCAGAGCGGTAACTGGCGTTACCGCACTCCAAAACTATCCCGCTCGCGTCTTCCGCACGTTCACCGAGAATTTCCACTGGTGGTCATTGTCGTCGTACCAGAACGACACGTACGACGCGTACGGCTTGTCGAGCGGCTTGTCGATCTTCGTCTCGAAGAGCGGGTAGAGCCAGGTCTCGTTGTCGTAGTGCCACGCCAGCTCGGCGTGGCCGACGGTCGGCTGGGATGGATGGCGCTGGAAGTTGCGCAGGCCGTCGTAGACCTTCTCGCAGATCTTGGCGCGGTACACCGCACCGCGGTAGCTCGGAGCCGTACCGAGGATCGGGAAGCCCTTCGGCGTGACCTTGGCCACGTAGGTCGCGGAGTCGGCGGTCACCTCTTCCGTTACGGTCACCAGGCCGTTCTTCTCGAGATTGCGCAAGGTGCGCACCGCAAGCTCGTCGTAATCGTCTTTCGGCGCCTTCGGCGTCCACCAGACCTTCTGGGGAACCTCGGCGTAAACCGGCTCGCTCTTGAACGAACCGCTCTTCACGATCTGCTGCGCCTTGTCCGCCGTCAGCGGCTCCGGCTTGCTGCATGCGAGCGCCAAAAGGGCCGCGGCGAACACGACTGCACGTTTCATGGTTCCGATTACAGCAAAGAAATCGCCAGATGGCATTGGATTGGTTATGCTTCCCGCCGTATGAGCTCCAAAGCGATGACCATCCCCTCCGTCGTGATCGAACGCATCGTGCGCGGCCGTGTAGCCGCCGACATGCTGCTGGTGGTCGCGGCCAGCGCCCTGATCGCGATCGCGGCCCAGGTAGCGATCCCGCTCCCGTTCACCCCCGTCCCGATGACCCTGCAGCCGCTCGCCATCATCTTCCTCGGCGTGGCCCTCGGCTCCACCCGCGGCGCCGCCGCCGCGGCCCTCTACCTCCTGGAAGGCTTCAGCGGCCTGCCGGTCTTCGCTGAAGGCAAAGGCGGCCCGCTCGTCTTCGTCGGCTTCACCGCCGGCTACCTCCTTTCGTATCCGTTCGCCGCCTGGGTGGCCGGCTTCGTCTCCGAGCGCGGCTGGGGCTCCTCGATCGTCCGCTCCGTCAGCGGCATGTTGCTGGCCCTCGGCGTGATCTACCTCGGCGGCTGGTCCTGGTTCGCCGCCCTCACGAACGCCCAGTTCGCGTTCACGCAGGCGGTCGCCCCGTTCGTCCTCGCAGACATCGTGAAGGTGGCCCTCGGCGCCGCGCTGCTGCCGAAAGCGCAGCAGCTCGTGGCGCGCATCGCGTAGCGCACGCCCCCTCACCCCGCCCGGCACCTGGTCTTCTAACAGACGCCGTGGCAACCGGACGGAGTGGCCCTTGCCACGCGCAGGTGCCGAGCATCCCTCTCCCCGCTAGAACGCGGGGCGAGGGGCTACAACCCCTACGTACTCGCGAGAAGCGATATTAGTAGCCCTTCTCCCCGCGTCGAGCGGGGAGAAGGTGGCCAACGGCCCGATGAGGGGCCGCGCCACAGGCGACACACGCGCCTACAACAAGGGCGGGCCTTGCGGCCCGCCCTTGTTCGTTTACGCCTGTCCGATCGGCGTGTGTGCGTGTGTGGCTGGTTCCGGCTCGGGGAGGGGGTGGCTCTCGCGGCCGGCGCGGTCGGTGGTCTTCTGTTCGGCGGCAGTCGACGACAGGAGGGCGATGGCCAGCACGTCTTCGACGTGCTCCACGAAGTGGAACGTCATGTCGCGCTTGATCGGCTCCGGCACGTCGATGAGGTCTCGCTCGTTCAGCTTCGGCAGGATCACGGTGTTGAGCTTCGCCGCGCGGGCGGCGAGGACCTTTTCCTTCACGCCGCCGATCGGGAGCACGTCACCGCGAAGCGTCACCTCGCCGGTCATCGCCACGTTGCGGCGGATCGGGCGTCCGGTGAGCACCGAGATGATCGCCGTGGTGATGGTGACGCCGGCGGACGGCCCGTCTTTCGGGACCGCGCCTGCGGGGACGTGGATATGGATGTCGTGGGTCTCGAAGTAATCGGGCGGAATCCCCTGCTCGTCCGCGTGGGCGCGGGCGTAGGTGAGTGCGGCCTGCGCCGACTCCTTCATCACGTCGCCGAGCTGCCCGGTGAGTGAGAGCTTCCCTTTGCCGCGCACGGCGGTCGCCTCGATGAAGAGGATGTCGCCGCCGACGGCCGTCCAGGCGAGACCCGTGGCCACGCCGACCTGGTCGCGCTCGAGCAGTTCCTCGGCAAAATGCTTCATCGGCCCGAGGTACTTGTCGACGTTCGCATCGGTGATGCGGTACTGCTGCTCGGTCTTCCCTTCCGCGACCTGCACGGCGATCTTGCGGCAGATGGTCCCGATCTCGCGCTCCATGTTCCGGAGGCCGGCTTCCTTGGTGTAGCCGGTGATGACGCGCATGATCCCGGAATCGGTCCAGACGACGGGCGTCTCCTTGATCCCGTTCTCCTCCATCTGCTTCGGGATGATGTGCTGCTTGGCGATCATCATCTTCTCCTCGTCCGTGTAGCCGGAGAGGCGGATGACTTCCATGCGGTCGAGGAACGCGGGCTGGATCGTGTCGAGTACGTTGGCCGTGACGATGAACATCACGTTCGAAAGGTCGTACGCGACGCCGAGGTAGTGATCGCGGAACGAGAAGTTCTGCTCCGGGTCGAGAACCTCGAGCAGCGCGGACGACGGATCGCCGCGGTAATCAGCGCCGATCTTGTCCACCTCGTCGAGCATGAACACCGGGTTGCCGGTCTGCGCCTGGTTGATGCCCTGGATGATGCGGCCCGGCAGCGCACCGACGTACGTCCGGCGGTGGCCGCGGACTTCCGCTTCATCGCGGACGCCGCCGAGGGAGATGCGCACGAACTTGCGGTCGAGCGCGCGGGCCACCGAGCGGCCGAGGGACGTCTTGCCGACGCCGGGAGGTCCGACGAAGCAGAGAATCGGGCCCTTCATCTTCGCGCCGCGCAGCTTGCGCACCGCGAGGTACTCGAGGATGCGCTCCTTGATCTTCTCGAGGTCGTAGTGATCCTCGTCGAGGATCTGGCGCGCGCGGGCCAGGTCGTGGTTGTCGGCCGACATCACGCCCCACGGCAGGCCGGTCATCCAGTCGAGGTACGTGCGGATGATCGACGTTTCGGCCGAGTCGGGATGCGAGCGCTCGAGGCGCTTGATCTGCTTCTCGATCTCCTCTTTCGCTTCCTGAGGGATCAATTTCTCTTCGATTTTCTTGCGGTAGTTCTCGACTTCTTCCGCGAGCTCTTCGCCTTCGCCGAGCTCTGACTGGATGGCCTTCAGCTGCTGGCGCAGGAAGTACTCGCGTTGCGACTTGTTCATCTCCCCCTGCGCGGCGGAAGAGATCTCCTGTTGCATCGTGAGCAGGTTGATCTCGCGGGTGAGCATCTCGTTGACCTTCTTGAGGCGCTCCACCGGGTCGATCGTCTCGAGGATTCCCTGCGCTTCCTCGAGCTTGAGGTCGAGGTTCGACGCCGCGAGATCCGTCAGGCGCGCCGGGTCGTCGAGGTTGGCCGCAATCACCATCACCTCGGGCGAGATGTTCTTGCCCAGCGACACGGCGCGGTCGAGGTTCTGCTTCACGGCGCGGATCAGCGCTTCCACTTCCAGTCCGCGGTCCTTCGTCACCGGCTCTTCGATGCGCGTGATCTTGGCCTTGAAGAACGGGGCGGTCTGGATGAAGTAATCGATGCGGGCGCGCGACAGTCCCTGCACCAGGATGCGGATGCGGCCGTCCGGCAGCTTCAGCATGCGCATGATGATGGCCACCGTACCGGTGCGGTAGAGGTCTTCCTCGCCGGGATCTTCGTTCTGGAAGTCCTTCTGCGCCGTCAGCATGATCACGCGGTTCTCGGCCAGCGCCTGGTCGACCGCATTGATCGACTTCTCGCGCGATACAGACAGAGGGACGATGATGAACGGAAAGATCACCAGGTCCTTCAGCGGCAGCACCGGAAGGACGTCCGGAATCTTGATGGCTTCTTCTTTCGCGGTTTCGTTCGCGTCAGTCATTTTGACCTCATTCAGGGAGAACCATCGCCGATTCCGTGCAATGGCTGTACCCGTCAACAACGATTACTTCAAGCGATGCAACTCTTTCACAAAGGCATCCACATCTTCGAACCGGCGATAGACGGACGCGAACCGGACATACGCGACCGGATCGAGGTCGCGTAATCGGTCCATGACCATCGTGCCGAGCTGCTGCGCCGAGATCTCCCGCTCGGCCGCGTCAGCCATCGCCGACTCGATCGCATCGGCCACCCGCTCGAGCTCCGCCTGCGGCACCGGCCGCTTGCGACACGCGATTTGCAGCCCCCGCATCAACTTGTTACGGTCATATGGCTCCCGCCGTTGGTCGCGCTTGACGACCTGGAACGTCGGGAGCTCGATTTTTTCGTAGGAAGTGAACCTGCGCTCACACCGCGCACACTCGCGCCGGCGGCGAATGACGTCGCCTTCGCGCCCCTCGCGCGAGTCGACCACGCGGTCTTCGAGATTCCCGCAGAACGGGCACCGCATAACGGCGCGGGTATATCACAGAGCGCAACACGACCGCGGTCCGGCTATCCCTCGGAACCGGCGTCTTTCGACGTCACATCTTTCCAGCGCAGGCCTTCCCTCAGGAATAGCGCCAGTCCGGTCACGAGCACCGGCAGGGTGCCGATGATGTGGAAGAGCACCGCCACGGCCACGCTCGAATCGACGTTGAAACCGTAGAAGCGTGTGAGCACGAGCTGACAGGCTTTATGGAAGCCGCCGATGCCGCCCGGCGTCGGGATGGCCAGGCCTACTGTGGTCACGCCGGTCACGAAGAAGCTCGAATCGAACGGGAGCGGATGATCGACCGCTTTGGTCGCGAACCAGAACTGCGAGGTCAGGCACGCCCACACCCCGACCGTGCAGAGCACGACCTTGAGGAACAGCGGGCGATTCTTCGCGATCTCCAGCGACTCGGTGAAGGCGTCGAAGAAATGCATCCAGGACGCGCGGAAGCGTTCCGGCAGGAGCAGCCCCAGACGGTCGTGCAACGCGCGGATCTTCGGGCGGAAGAACGTCAGGCCGATGAAGAGGAAGCCGAGGGCGGCGAGAATCACGACCGACGCGATGGCGCCGCCGCGCACGATGTAGAACCAGGCCGCGACCTGCGGATCGTGCGAGAACTCGTTCCAGCGGCGGAACGCGAAATAGACGAACAGGGTGAGGATGCTGGTGAGATCGAGCACGCGCTCCGTCAGGACAGTGCCGAGGGCGCCGGAGAAACGGTGGGAGGTGCGGCGGGCGAGGAGGGCGGGGCGGGCGACGTCGGCGGCGCGGATCGGCAGGATGGTCGAAAGCATGTAGCCGACCGTGTTCGCGAAGAACGTGGCGTAGAACGGCGGCGGCGACTCAGGATCGAGAAGTGTCTGCCACCGTACAGTCCTGAGGACCAGAGCTGTGGCATTCACTGCGAACCCGATAAAAATCCAGGTCAGGTTCGTGCCGCGCAGAATCTGGCCCACCTCGCGCAAGTTCGCGTTTCGGAGAAAGAGCCAGAGGAAAAAGACCGTCAGGGCGACAACCGCCGCGATCTGTAGAATGCGCTTCAAACGACGCCCATAGTCTCACATCGATGTTGAAGATCTACACCAACGCAGCATCCCGCCGTCACGACACCGGAGTGAATCATCCCGAGCGCGCCGCGCGTCTCGATGCTGCGGCGGAAGGCGTCCAGCGCGCCGGCCTCGGCGAGCAGCTGGTCTGCTATGCCGAGGAGCATCCCGACACCTCGCGCATCATCCACAAAGTGCATTCGGCCGACTACGCACGCGACCTCGAGCACGCGGTCCGCGCCGGCAACCGCTACTTTCATTCGCTCGACAACCCGATCTCATCGGCCACCTTTGCCGCTGCGCGTGCAGCGGTCGCGACGTCGCTCGCGGCCGCGGACGACATCTGGCGCGACGAGAGCTCGCAGCGCTCGTTCGTCATCGCGCGTCCGCCCGGTCATCACGCGGAGCGGCTCGCGGCGATGGGCTTCTGCTTCTTCAACACCATCGCCTGCGTCGCGGAGTGGCTGCGCGAACAGCCCGGCATCGAACGGATCTTCATCTTCGACTACGACGTGCACCACGGAAACGGCACGCAGCACATTTTCGAAGAACGCGACGACGTCTATTACGCCTCCATCCACCGCTATCCGTTCTATCCCGGCACCGGCGCCGCGGACGAGACCGGCAAAGGCAAAGGGCGCGGGTTCACGCTCAACCTCCCGGTCGCGGGCGGCGCAGGCGACTCCGCGTTCCTGGGCGCCACCGAGGACGCCGTCCTGCGCGCGATCGACGACTACAAACCGCACGCGATCCTCCTCTCCTCCGGCTTCGACGCCCACCGCCGCGACCCCCTCGGCGGCATGACCGTCACTGAAGGCGCCTACGGCGAGATCACGGCCCGCATCGTCGAAGCGGCGGAGCGGCACTGCGAAGGACGCGTCTTCTCGCTGCTGGAGGGCGGGTACGACCTGGAAGGGCTCGCGGCGAGCGTGGACGAGCACGTGCGGGCGCTCGCGGCGGGGACGGTGTAGACCTACCGCCCCTTCGTCCCGAGAATCCCCCGGTACAGCTCCTCCAACCGCGCGATGCGCAGTTCTTTCGAGAAGCCGTTCACCACGTGCTGCCGCGCCGCCTTCCCCACCTCGGCGCTGCGCGCAGGGTCCTCGATGATGTCCAGCAGCGCGTGCGTCAGCGCCGCGCGGTCCTTCATCGCGATCAGCCATCCGACAGCCGGGGACGAGACCAGCTCGTTGTTGCCGCCGGCATTCGTGGCGATGACCGGCTTCTCCATGGCCATCGCCTCGCGGACCGTGCCGGTGATGCCGGTGCCAGCCCACGACGCATCGACGACCACGTCGCAGGAGGCGAACACGTTCGGCATGTCCGAGCGGTATTCGACCCCCGTCACGTGCGCTCCGAACCCGAGGGAGCGGGCGTAACCCTCCACCTCGTTCTTCTCCGACTCGGTGCGGCAGCCGATCAGCAGCAGATGGATGCGTGGATGCTTCGCCGCGACGTCGCTCACCGAATCGATCAGCTCTTTCCAACCCTTCCAGTCGCGTACGCCGACCTGCGCGACCACGAAACGGTCACCGGGGATGTTCTTCTCCCGCCGGAAGGCACGGGCATCCCATTTCGCCGGATCGAAGTGCGTGACGTCGGTGCCGGCGTAGACGACCTGCACCTTCTCCTCGGGCAGCTTGCCGCTCTCGACGATCACATCCTTGATCTGCCTGCAGACCGTGACCACCTTGTCGACGCGCGGCGTGCGGTACTTGCCGCGGTTCCAGCGGTCGAGCGGAAAGGAGACGCCGCGATTGACGACGAACGCGCCGACCGGGTGTCCCCACGACGCCAGCATGGTCAGGCCGTGCGCGATCCCCTTGTGGGCGTGAATCACGTCCGGCCGCTCTTCACGCAGCAGCTTGCGCAGCCCGCGCACGGTGAGGACGTCGAAGTGGCTGCGGAACGGGAAGCCGTAGTAGCGGATCCCCAGCTCTTCCGCTTTCCGCGCCATGACCGGGTCGGGCCTGGTGGCGATGACGACCTCATGCCCGCGCTCGCGCAGGCCGCTGGCGGCCTGGAACATCTGGTGCACGGAGCCGGTGTTGAACTGATTGAACTCGAGGACCTGGAGAATCTTCATACTTGGGGTGGCGGCGCTGTTTGCGCTGGCGCACTGTAGCACCCCGTTCCAGACCACGGACCGGACCCGCCGCGGCTACCTCCGCGCGAACGCCGCCAACCTTGGCGCGCCGGAACGGCCGGTGATCGTGATCGCCGGATTCGGCGTGACCCGCCTCCTCGATCCGGTGACGGGCCGCTACGTCTGGGGCACGCCGCGCTCGGTGTGGCGCACCGAGTATCCCGACGATCTCGACCTCGACGCGGCCGACCGCCTCGTGCCGCGCGGCTGGGTCGGCTCGCGGGGCCCGATCAACACCGGGTGGCAGCTTTCGATCGCCCTCCGCAAGTTCGGCGGCTACACCGAAGGACGCGACATCCATCCTTTCCACTACGACTGGCGCCGCTCCGCCCGCGACAACGCTCGCCTCCTCGGCGAGCTCATCGAGCGCGTGCGGAACGGAGGCAAAATCGACCTCGTGACGCACTCCGCCGGCGCGCTGGTGGCGCTCGCCTGCTCCGGCGAGCACGTCGAGAACATCGTCATGATCGCGCCGCCGCGCCACGGCGTGGTCGACGCCTTCCGCATCTTCGTCCGCCCGGAGCGCTTCATCCGCCGGACCTTCGAGGCGGAGACCGTCGCCACCTGGCCGGCCATCTTCGAGCTGCTCCCCGACGACGGCCGCGTCTTCATCGACGAAGCGGGCCACCCGCTCGCCCGCGACCTGTGGGACCCCGCCTCGTGGCCGGTCGACGTGCGCGCGCAGCTCGAGGCGGCACGCGCCTTTCGCAACGAGCTGCGCACGAAACCGGTCACCGCCAGGCTCACCGTCATCGCCGGCGATTGCGTCCCCACCGCGAAACGGATCCTGCAGCGCCGCGACGGCACGTACGCCTTCTATCCCGGGGACCTGCGCGAGCACGAACGGCCGCTGGCGTCCCTGCTGTTCGAGCCGGGCGACGGCACGGTTCCGGTGTCCAGCGCGGGCGAAGCGATGCTGTTCTGTGACGGCCATCAGGGCCTCGCGGCCGATCCCTCGGTGCATCGCGCCATGATCCGCGCATTGCGCTTCTGATATCGTGCGGGCATGCGTCGAAGCAGCCTCTTCGCGCCGCTTCGCGCGGATGCAGCGTGTTAAGATTCCAAACTCTTGATTCCACACGACATCGGAATCGAAGAAGGGCGGGAGGCGGTCTTGCCGAATGACAAGCAGTCGCCGAAGGAGTTGAAGGTCACGGATAAACGGATCTTCACGCCCGATGGCGAAATTCGCGAAGAGTTCCAGAACGAGATCAAGCCTGCCGCGACGCAGGCGGAACAGCAACCGAAAGCACCGGAACCGGCGCCCGAGCCTGTAAAAGAGCGGCGTCAACAGGACTCGTCCGGCCGCCCGCCGGCGGGCGAGGAACGCCGCCAGCGCACCATCGCCGACAAAGCGACGAACCCGGGAACCGCCTTCACCAACTTCATCGAGCCGCTGATCGCGCAGGGCTACATGTCTCTCGGCATGCTCCGCAATCCGTACCAGCCGGAGTCGAAGATCGACGTCGCCGCCGCGCGCCAGATGATCGAGATCCTCACGCTCCTGCGCGACAAGACGCAGGGGAATCTCGACGGCGACGAAGAAGAATTTCTCGCAACCCACCTGGGCGAGTTGAAGCTCGCCTTCGTCCAGCGGACCAAGACCATTTGATGAAGCGCCGTATCGCTGCCGTCGCATTCGCCATCGCCGCCTTCGCGGGATCGGTCGACGTGCGCGCGCAGCAGACCGCACCGCGCGACATCTGGCCGCAGGCCACCGCCGCGGCGCGCGAAGGCGACATCGACACCGCCAACCAGCGCACGCAGTCGCTCGTCACCACCGGCCGCACCAACGGCATCCTCACCTTCCCGCAATACGCCGCCGGCGCCGCAGGCCTGGCCAGCGAGCAGCGCCAGGCGCCCGACATCGAGAAGTGGGCCACCAAAACCGCCGCGCAGCTCGACGGCACCGCCCCCTCGGTCGCATTCAACGAAGCCGACCGCATCGCGCGCACCAGCGGCTGGGGGAAGGCCATCCCGGTCGCGCTGAAAGGCTTCGGGCGCGCGTTCGGCGACTACCGCACCAACCTGCTCAGCCGCGCCGACCTCCTCATCGTAGCGGCGCTGGCGCTCGCACTGACCGCGATCCTCCTCGCGATCTCGCTCTTCTTCCGCTACGGCCGCTCCATGGGCCACGACTTCCGCGAGCTGCTCAGCGCGCGCATGACCGGCGGCTCGGTCTCCGTCATCGCGTTCGCGCTCTTGTTCCTGCCGCTGTTCCTCTGGCTCGGACCGATGTGGCTCCTCTTCTACTGGTTCGCGATCTTCTTCGCCTACGCGACCGTGCCGGAGCGTGTGGCGATCGTCGTGCTGCTGCTCCTGGTCGCGCTGCTGCCGCTGATCATGGACGCGACGGCGAACCGCATTGCCGGCGTGGAGAGCCCGGTGGTCATGGCCGCGATCTCGAGCGCGAACCAGGCATATCAGCCGGAGGCGCTGCGCAGGCTGCAGGAACTGATCAACGTGGTCCCCGATCACCCGACGCTGCAGCTCCTCGCCGGCAACATGCAGGCCTTCGAAGGAAACGACGACCAGGCGCAGCAGCACTACCGCCGCGCCATCGAGCTGCGCCCGAACTATGCCGGCGCGCTGGTGAACCTCGGCAACCTGCTCTTCCTCAACAATGAATTTCAGGCCGCGCTGACGCAGTACGACAAGGCGCAGAAGGCCGATCCGAAGCTGGCCATCGCGTTCTACAACGCCTCGGTGGCCAGCGGCGAGACGTACAAGTTCGACCAGCAGGCGCGCATGCTGGAGAGCGCCCGCAAGGCCAACCGCTCGTTCGTCGAGCGCGCCACGCGCACTCCCCCGCCGCAGAAGATCGTGATGTACAACCCGCCCATCGCCGACGCCTGGGCGATCAATGCGGAGGTCTCGCGGGTTCCCTCGGCGCGCGCGCTGTTCGGCAGCTATGCGACGTTCGACCCGCTGCGCAGCGCCGTCAACCCCGTGACCATCGGCGCGCTCGTGTCGCTGCTCCTCGCCCTCGGGTTGTGGGCGAAGCGCCGCCGTACGGGCCTCGCGAACGCCTGCATCAAGTGCGGCCGTACGTTCTGCTTCCGCTGCAAATCGGCGCGTGAGAGCACGACGTACTGCACGCAGTGCATTCACATCTACCTCAAGCGCGACGGCGTGTCGCTCGACACGAAACGGAAGAAGCTCGAGGAAGTCACCGACCACCAGAGCGGCATGACGCGCCGCAATCGGATCTTCGCGACGTTCCTTCCGGGAGCCGCGCAGATGATGGAAGGGCGCACCGTGGCCGGCGTCCTCGGCGCGTTCCTCTTCGCGCTGTTCGTCGCGATCGCGGTCTTCGTCGGCCGTCTCGCGCCGGCGCTCGGCCCCGCGGCCGACGTCGCGCAGATGATCGTGCGCGCCGGCGCGATCGCCCTCGCCGTCATCCTCTGGCTCACGCTGTCGATCCCCGTGTACCGCCGGAGGTCGGCCGCCTAGCGCATGGCACTCGAAGGCACACTCCGGGACTTCAGTCTCGCCGACATCTTCCAGCTGATCGGACTGCAGCGGAAGACCGGCGTGCTGACGCTGCGCAGCAAGGACGACACCGTGACGGTGACGTTCCTCGACGGCAAGGTCGTCGGCGCCGACTCGCTGAACCGCCGTCTCGAGAACCGCCTCGGGTCGGTGCTGATCCGCACCGGCTACCTCACCCAGGACCAGCTCAACCGCGCGCTCGAGATCCAGAAAGAGACGCTGCAGCGCCTCGGGTTCATCCTCACCCACTACGGCATCATCTCGGCCGAATCGCTCAAGGAAGCGATCCAGCTGCAGATCATGCAGATCGTCTATCGCCTCTTCCGCTGGAAGGACGGCGACTACCACTTCTCGCAAGAGACGACGATCGAGTACGACCGCGACAACGTCACGCCGATCACCGCCGAATCGATCCTGATGGAAGGCGCGCGGATGATCGACGAGTGGCCGATCATCGAGAAGCGGATCCGCTCCTACGACATGGTCTTCCGCAGGAAGCTCACCGACCAGGAGATCGTGGTCGTGGGGGCGGACGAAGCGGACGAGATCGATTTCGACGGCCACGCCGCGAAGAAGCGCAAGGGCGGCCTCACCGACTCGATCCGCATCTCGCAGGAAGAGAAGTCGATCTACGACCTCGTCGACGGCACCATGACCGTCAACGACATCGTCGAAGTGGCGCGCCTCCCGGAGTTCGACACGAACAAGGCGCTGTACGAGCTCGTCACGCGCGACCTGATCGAAGAGGTGCGCGGACCGAGCGCGGAAGCAGTGGTCCAGCAGGCCACGCCGCTCGACGACACCGAAGTCGCCGCTACGCCGGTCCCGCTGCCGCTCGTCATCCTGCTCGTGCTGCTCGCGCTCGCGTCGCTGGTGACGTCGGTGAAGAACCCGCTGAACGGCTTCCGCCCGCTGCCCGGCGGCATCTCCTCGATGACCGCCACGCGCAAGGCGATCTCCCTGCAGCGCATCGAAGCCATCGGCCAGGCGCTCGAGAAATACAACGACGTCCACGGCCGCCTCCCCGCCGACCTCAAGGAGCTCGCCCCCCACTACCTCGACGCGTCGCTGCTGAAAGACCCGTGGGGCAACGCGTACAAATACCTCCAGCCGGCGAACCGCTACCTCGTCATCGGCTTCACCCGCGACGGCAAGCCGGATACGGACCTCTTCCTCTCCCGCGCCGTAGGCGGCCCCGCCGCCCCCGCCGCCACACAGGTGGAAACGGGCGGCATCACGCTGATCGAGTAGCCGGCACCACTACCTTCAACCGCCCTTCCGCCAGCCCGAACGACACCGGCGTCCGCGTCAGCGGCTCCCCATCGGCATACACCGCCATCGGCTGCTCGCTCGAGAAGTGGAACTCCCGCCCCCGCCCCGTCTCGACGAAGGGCGAGGTCACGTGCGCACCGGTGTAGGCCTTCGGCAGCGTCTTGAGCAACTGGCCGCGGGACGTGCGATGCACGATGCAGAGGTCGAGCAAGCCGTCGTCGACGATCGCGGCCGGCGTGATGCGGATGCCGCCGCCGTACTGACGCGTGTTTCCCACCGCCGCGAACATGATCGACTCGTCGCGCACACCGTGCTCCGTCCGGAGCTGCACCGGCCGCGGCGTGAAGCGGGGGAGCACGCGAAAGATCGCGTACAGGTACACGGCCGAGCCGCGCAGGAACTTCACGTTGCGGTTCGCATAGTCCGCGACCTCGGAATCGAAGCCGAGTCCCGCCACGCCCATGTAGCGGATGCCGTTGGCAACGGCCACGTCGACCTCGCGAACTACACCGTCCAGCACCACGTCGCACGCCGGGCGGATCTTGCGCGGGATGCCCATGACGCGTGCGAAGTCATCCCCCGAGCCGGTCGGGATCAGCGCGAGCGTTCCTTTGGTCAGGTCGAATTCGCGCACCGCGAGATTGAGCGTCCCGTCGCCGCCGCAGACCACCACGCGGTCGTAGCCGGCGCGCGAGCTTTCCGCCGCGATGCGCACGAGATCGGCGGGCCCGGTGCTCGGCTCGCAGTCCACGCGGGCGCCGCGCGAGCGGAGATACTCCTCCACCTCGCGTACGTGGCGCCGGGCTCGGCCGCGGCCCGCCGCCGGGTTGTAAATGATTTTGAGATGCACGACCGTTCCGCCATTTTCTTACAATCACGCGCAATGAAGAAGCTCGGGTCGTTCATCGTTCTCTTCGTGATCGCAATCGGCTGCGGCAAACCGGAAGTCGCGTCGCAGCCGGCGAGGCAAAACGCCGTCCCCACGATTCCCCCGACGGTCAGCGCCTCGCGGCGCACGCCGATCGTCGTGGTCGCGCACGACGTGCTCCCCTCGGTCGTGAACATCCAGACCGAGGCGACGATCCGGCGCAGGGGAACCGACCCTTTCACCGACCCGTTCGGATTCTTCGGAGGACGGGAGCGCTCGTTCACCTCGCAATCGCTCGGCTCCGGCTTCGTCTGGTCGAGCGACGGCATCATCGTCACCAACAACCATGTGGTCGAAGGTGCCTCGCGCATCACCGTGAATCTCCAGGATGGCCGTCAGCTCCCCGCGAAGCTGCTCGGCGTCGACCCGGACAGCGACCTCGCGGTGCTGCGCGTCGACGACAGGAAGCTCACCGCCGCGCCGATCGGCACCTCGTCCGACATCCTGATCGGTGAGTCGGTGATCGCGGTGGGGAACCCGTTCGGCCTGAGCGGCACCGTGACCACGGGAGTAATCTCCGCGCTCGGACGTTCGGTGCCATCGCAGGACCAGACGCGCACGTTCACCGATTTCATCCAGACCGACGCCTCGATCAACCCCGGCAACTCCGGCGGCCCGCTGCTGAACATCGAAGGAAAAGTGATCGGCATCAACGTGGCGATCTACGCGCAGGCGCAGGGCATCGGCTTCGCGATCCCGGTCGACCGCGCGAAGAAAGTGATCGAAGACCTGCTGCAGTACGGCGAGGTGCACTCGGCGTGGGTCGGAGCCGTCACCGCGACACTCACCCCCGAGGAGGCGCGGCGCCTCGACCTGAAAACGCAGCGCGGCGCGGTCGTCGTACGCGTGTTCGCCGATTCTCCCGCCGCGGCGGCCGGCCTGAAGCCCGGCGACGTGATCACCGCGGTCGGCGGCAAACCGGTCGATTCACGCGAAGCGTTCTCCACCGCGACCGCAACCCTGGCCTCGGGTGCCACGGTCGCAGTGACCGTCGACCGCGGCGGCTCGACGCGCACCGTGAACCTGCGTGCCGGCGACCCGCCGGCCGCCCTCGGACTGCGCATCCTCGAAGAAGTGGCCGGACTCCGCGTCGCCGACGAAAACCGCTCGGTGGTGATCGACCAGGTCATCCCCGATTCCCGCGCCGCCGACATCGGCCTCGCCCCGGGCGACGTGATCGCGTACGCCAACGGCAACGAGGTGAGCTCCACGCGCGCCCTCAACACGGAGCTCATTCACAGCGCGGAGCGGTCGTCGTTCGTCCTGTCCGTGCAGAGAGGGCGCTACATCTACACCCTTACGTTCCCGATGGGGATTTAAGCTAAAACAGCGCCGCCTGCACCGGCTCGAACGTGACCACCGGGACCGCTGCTTTTTTCTTCGGCCTCCCGAGCAACAGCCAGAGGTTCCTGCGGATCCACTCCTGCGATTCGCGGTGATAGCGGTACTGGCGTTCGTGCTGGTGGAAGCGGCGGTTGTGGTGCGGGCCGAGGACGTGGTGCAGGTACTCGTGGTAGATCACCGACTGGACGAAGAACGCCGGGACGGATGGTGAGCTCAGGATCGGGTGGATGCGCACCTCGGCCGTGGCGTGGTTGTACGAGCCGAGACGGATGCTGCGCCGTTTTTTGCGCGAGATCTGCTGTCCCCAGCGCACCGGGAGGGGCGGGTACTTGAAAAAGTACGAGCGATGAATCTCCGCGGCCAGCGATTCGAGATAGTGGTGCGCCGTTCCGGGCACCAGGAGAGGAATCGGCGGCGAGTCGGTCTTTCTCACCGGCATCGCCGCCATTATCGCCTATCCCTTCATCTTTTCCATGACTTGCGTGACGTTGGCCATGGCAGCGGTGGACAGCAGCGAGCCGCCGGCCGAGAGGATCTCGTCGCTCTTCTTCATTCCGAGCCAGATCCCGATCCCGACGCCGATGGCCACCGCCGCGATCGGGAAGGCGCGGATCTGCTCGCGCCACTCCTCCGGCAGCAGGTTCTCGATGTCGTCGAGCAACGCCTCGGGACCTTCGTCTACCAACTTCGCTCCGACAGCCGCAGGGTCGAAACCACCGGGAAAACCTGACATGGTCTAGTCCTCGTCCTCGTTGCGGCGCAGCAGCAGTCCGACCACGAAGCCGACGCCGACCGAGATCAGCAGCGCCTTGCCGGGGTTCGAGCGGACGTACGTGCGCACCTGGTCCGTGATCGCTCCGAAATCGACGTCGTCGACGCGCTCGCGCACGCTGTTGTAGCCGTCGCGAACCGCACCCGACGCGGCGCGATACCTGTCACTGGCGTAATCCTTCGCACGGCCGAAGCGGCCCGACGCATCGCCGCCTTCCGCCTCATCGGCACCCGAACCGGCTGCGCCGCCACCCGTGGGGTTCGTGTTTTCATCCATTTCGAGCTCCTCCTGTTTAGGGCAGGACAATATCACTCGGGGTAGGTGCAGCGGGTGTGCCGGGAATGGTGTCGGGTACCAGGTGTCGGGTATCTGCGGTGTTGCGGCTCGCGGCGCATGCCCCGTAAGCCAGTACGCCCCAGACACCTGACACCCGACACCATACAATCGCCCCACGTGCGCATCTCTCTCAAGAACGTCAGCCACGACTACGGACCGAGCTCCGAATCCGCCCCCGTCCACGTGCTCGACGATGTCTCGCTCGACATCGCCACCGGGGACTTTGCCGTGCTGCGGGGGGCGTCGGGGAGCGGCAAGTCGACGCTGCTGAACCTGATCGGCGCGGTGGACCGGCCGACGAGGGGACAGCTTTTCCTCGGCGACGTCGATACTTCGCAAGCCAATGAGTCGAGCCTCACGCAGCTGCGGCGGACGCAGGTCGGGTTCATCTTCCAGTTCTTCAACCTCATCCCGACCCTGAGCGTGTTCGAGAACGTCGCGTTCCCGCTCTCGCTCGCGAAGCGGCCGAAGCAGGAGATTCGGGAGCGTGCCGACGAAGTGCTGCGCCGCGTCGGCCTCGCCCATCGCGCCACGCACTTTCCGAACGAGCTCTCCGGCGGCGAGATGCAGCGCGTGGCCATCGGACGCGCGATCGTTCACCGGCCGCCGCTCATCCTCGCGGACGAGCCGACCGGCAACCTCGATTCGAAGAATGGAGCGCTGATCCTCGACCTCATCCGCGAGGTACACAAGTCGCTGCGGCCGACCATCGTCATGGCTACGCACTCCGACGTCGCCGCGGAGTTCGGCGATTACGTGATCCACGTCGCTGACGGCCGTATCGCACGCGCATGATCCTCCGCGCGCTCATCCTCCGCCCCCTCCTGCGCGAGAAGATGCGCACCGCGCTGACCATCCTCGGGATTGCCGTCGGCGTGGCGGTGGTGGTGGCGATCCAGCTCGCGAACCAGAGCGCCCTGCGCGCGTTCCGCGAATCGGTGGACGCGATCGCCGGACGCGCGAACTACCAACTCGTCGGCGAGACCGGCCCGCTCGACGAGCGCGTGCTGCTGAACCTGCGGCCCTTGTGGAGCGAGGGCGTGCGCTTCGCGCCGGTCATCGACGTCGACGGCCTGCTCGGCAATACGCCCATCCGCCTCCTCGCGGTCGACCTCTTCAGCGACCTGCACTTCCGCGACTACAGGTACGCGCGCATCGAGACTTCGTCCGCCGAGGGGCCGGCCACGCCGCTGGAGCGCCAACTCGCGTTGTTCGCGGCGGACGCGATCATCGTCCCGGCGCCGTTCGCGCGCGAGCACAACCTCCGTGTCGGCAGCCGCGTGGCGATGAACGTCGGCGGCCAGCGTCGCGCGCTCACGGTGCGCGGCATCCTCGAAGCGCAGGGCCCCGCCACCGCCTTCAACGGCAGCATCGTGGTCTGCGACATCTCGGTCGCGCAGCGCAACTTCGGCATGGCCGGACAGCTCTCGCGGGTCGACCTGATCGTGCCGGACGAGCGGCTGCTCTCGCGCATCACCATCCCGAAAGGCGCGCGCATCGAGCGCCCGTCGCGGCGCAACGAGCGCGTCGAGAAGATGCTTCGCGCGTTTCGCGTCAACCTCTTCGCGCTGGCCGGCGTGGCGCTACTGGTGGGGATGTTCCTCGTCTACAACACCGTGCTGATCTCGATCCTGCGCAGGCGCAAGGACGTCGGCGTGCTCAAGACCGTAGGTACTGCACCAAGACAGATCTTCGGCGCGTTCCTGGCCGAGGGGCTGGTGTTCGGGCTGGCCGGGTCGGTGCTTGGCATCGCCCTCGGCATGCTGCTCGCGAGCGGCATCCTGCGCGCGGTCGGCCGCACCATCAATACTCTGTACGTGACGTCGCGCCCCGAGGCGGTGGAGCTGACGCCGGGAGTGATCGCGATCGGCATCGCGGTCGGTACGCTGCTCTCGCTGCTCTCGGCACTGCAGCCGTCGCTGGAAGCCGCGCGCGTGCGGCCGAACGCGATGATCGGCGCGGGCTTGCAGCAGCGCGTCGCGCATCCGCGCCTGCTGGCGGGGCTCGCGGCGCTGCTCTTCGTCGCCGGCGCGCTCGTCTCGCAGCTCCCTCCGATCGGCGGCATCGCGGTGGCCGGGTACGTCGCGGTGCTGGTGGTCGTGGCGGGCTTCTCGCTGCTCGCGCCGATGGTCGTGCGGGCGACGTCGCAACTCTTCTCGCCGTTGCTCGAGCGGATGTTCGGCATCGTCGGACGCCTCGCCGCCGCCTCGCTCCCCGCCTCGCTGCGGCGCACCTCCGTCGCCAGCGCGGCGTTGTCGCTGGCGACCGGAATGATGGTCGCGGTCGCGCTGATGGTCGGCAGCTTCCGGGAGACGGTGCGCATCTGGGTCGACCAGACCGTCAGCTCCGATCTCTGGCTCCGTCCCGCGAAGGGGCTCTCGAACTCCGGGACCGCCGTCTTTCCACCGGAGGTCGGCAACGAGCTGGAGAGAATCCCGTTCATCGCCGCGATCGACCGCGTGCGCGGCCGCGACGTGATCTATGGCGAGACCATCGTCTCCGTCGGCAGCGGCGAGTTCGACGTGGCCATGCAACGCGGCGACCTGCCGATGGTCACTCCGCGATCCCCGCGCGAAGCCTTGCGCAACGCACTCCGGACCGGCGGCGTGGTGGTTTCGGAGAGTTTCGCGATCAAGTTCGACAAAGGCGTCGGCGACACCTTCGAGCTGCCGAACGGACGTTTCCCGATCACCGGCATCTATCGCGATTATTCGAACGACCGCGGGGTCGTGGTCATGGACCGTGCGCTTTACGTCCGCACGTTCCACGACCCGGCCGTCAACACGATCGTGGTTTACCTGAAGCCGGGCATCACCATCGATGCAGCACGGCGCGAGCTGGAGCGCTCGTTCGGCCCGAAGCACAACGCGTTCGTGGTCACGAACGGCGAGATCAAGTCCGAGGTGATGCGGATCTTCGACCAGACCTTCATGATCACGTACGCGCTCCTCGGCGTTGCGATCGTGGTGGCCGTCCTCGGCATCGTGAACACGCTCTCCGCGCTGATCCTCGAGCGCACGCGCGAGCTGGCCCTCCTGCGCGTCGGCGGCCTCTCCACCCGCGAGCTCACCACCATGATCGTCCTCGAGTCCTCCCTCCTCGGCGTCGCCTCCACCGCCGCCGGCCTGGTGATGGGCTACGCCCTGTCCTGGATCCTGATCTACGTGATCAACAAACAATCCTTCGGCTGGACCATCGACTTTCACACCCCGGTCGTCCTGATCGCCGCGTCGCTCGTGATCACGCTCCTGTCGTCGACGCTGGCGGGGCTGGCGCCGGCGCGATTGGCGCGAGGGATTCACCTCCCGAGCGCGATCAAAGGGGAGTGACCGCATCACGACGAACCGTTTGGAGTGCGGTGACCGCAGTCACCGCTTTCCCTTCGGCAGCCGCAGCTGCCGCCTTGTGCGTTCGGCGTAGCAAGCACACAGTCAAAGCGGCGACTGCGGTCACCGCACTCCAAACTGGCCGCGTTGCCGTAGCACTTCGTACAACGCGATCCCCACGCAGGTCGAGAGATTCAACGACCTCACGTGCTCCGAGTGGATCGGCATCGTGAGCATCCTCTCCCCGTGCCGCGCGTGAATCTCCTCCGGCAGGCCGCCGGTCTCGCGGCCGAAGATCAGCACGACGTCCTGCGGCAGCTTCGCGTCCCAGTACATACGCGTGCCTTTGGTGCTGAAGAAGAACGGCTCGCCGAGATCGGGCAGCGTAGTCTCGAAGACAGCCCATGACGGCCAGACGCGGAGGTCGACGTGCTCCCAGTAGTCGAGGCCGGCGCGGCGGACCTCGCGTTCGTCGAGGGAAAAGCCGAGGGGCTCGATCAGGTGCAGCGTGGCGCCGGCGGCGAGGCAGGAGCGGCCGGCGTTGCCGGTGTTCCAGTGGATCTCCGGGTGCAGGAGCACGACGTGGATGCCCATTTTCGCGGCGAGACTACCCGACGGCTCGCCGCGCCGTCTAATGCAGTCATGAAAACCATCCTCTGTGCATTCGTAATGGTGATGGCGTGCGCGAGCGTTCCGGAAGACGTCCGCGTGCAGCGCGAGATCCAGGCGGAGTACGACAAGCTCTCGGCCGCCTTCAACCGGCAGGACGTCGACGGCGTGCTGTCGTTCCGCACGCCCGATTTCTTCGTCCACGGCCCGCAAGGCGAACGGCAGACGTTCGAACAGATGGCCGAATACACCCGCAACTGGCTGCTCGTGCAGAACAAGCCGCCCATCGACGTGAGCGTCACGGTCGAATCGGTCGAACTGCTGCCGGACGGCGCCGCGGCGGCGAAGGTCACACAGCGCGCCAGCCGCTATCAGGACCGCGAAGGAAAACGGGTGCACGTCCGGCATGTGGTCCAACAGCGCGAGACGTGGGTCCGCACCGCGGACGGCTGGAAGATCCGCATGGTCGACCAGATCGACCTGGCGAACCGCAAACGCTGGATCGACGGGGTGCTCGAACAGAAGCAGTAACTGTAGTAAGCGCTCCGGCGCGCGTACAATCTCCGCAACCCGACAATGGAGACGCGCGCGCCGGAACCGAGCGTGCTCCGCTTCGATCTCGCGATCCAGCGGAACCACGTCCTGTTCTACACCATCGGCTTTTTCCTCGGCATGGCCGGGCTGGGGCTCGGCGTCTATCCGGTCCGCGTCGACATCGCCGTGCTGGTGTGGGTCCTCGCCTGTACGAGCGCGGGCGTGCATTACGTCCTTTATCGCCGCGGGATCGACCGCCGCTACCTCAATCCTGTATGGATGGCGGTCGACGTCTTCTGCGCCACTCTCTGCGTCTACGGCACCGGCGGCATCGTCAGTCCCTGGTACATCTGGTACGCCGCCGCCGCCTCGGTCGCAGCGTTCGCAAGCGGCAAAACTGCGGCGTACGCGGTAAGTGCGGCGAACACCATCGCCTACACGGGCGTCCTGTTCGTCATGGGGCAGGCGGCATTCACGAACGACGTGCTGCTCCTGGCATGGACGCGCATGGTGTTCGTCTTCGGTTCCTCGTACGTCTTCTGGGCCGGCATCTCCAACCTTCAGGACAAGCGTCAGCGCATCCGGCAGCTCGAAACGGAGGAAAGTCAGAAGGTCGAGGAGCTGACGCGCGTGACGCAGGAGCTCTCCGAGGCGAACCGGCGCATCAAGGAAGCGGACCGCCTGAAGTCGCAGTTCCTCGCCACCATGAGCCACGAGCTGCGCACGCCGATGAACTCGATCATCGGCTTCTCCGAGATCCTGGCCGAACGGCTGGCGGAGCGCATCGAGCCGAAACACCTCGGCTTCCTCCGCCACATCCACACGTCAGGACAGCACCTCCTCGGCATCATCAACGACATCCTCGACCTCTCGAAGATCGAAGCGGGGAAGATGGAGATCTACCCGGAGTTCTTCAGCGCCGGCCCGGTCATCGAGAGCGTCTGCGGCGTGATGCGCGGCATGGAGAAGTCGAATGCGAAGATCGTGGTCGACGTCGAGCCAGACCTCCCGCAGATCGAGACCGACCTCGCGAAGTTCAAGCAGGTGCTCTTCAACCTCCTCTCGAATGCCGTGAAGTTCTCCCCCGACGGCACGCCCATCCGCGTGACCGCCGGGCTGCGCGACGGCGCGCTCACAGTCTCCGTGCGCGACGAGGGCATCGGCATCGACCCGGCCCATCACGCGCTGATCTTCGAGGAGTTCCGCCAGGTCGACAGCAGCGCGCGGCGCGAGTTCGGCGGCACCGGCCTGGGGCTGGCGCTGGTCCGGAAGTTCGTCGAGCTGCAGGGCGGCAGCGTCGCGGTCGACAGCGCCCTCGGCGCCGGCAGCAGGTTCTCGTTCACGCTCCCGGTGCAGTCGCGCGCCGCGGTGGTCACGCGCGCGGCGGAGCCGCAGGTCCAGGCGGCGCGCGTGCTGGTCATCGAGGACGATCCGAATGCCTTCGAGCTGATCGCCACCGCCCTCGGCTCGGCCGGCTTCTTCGCCATCCGCGCGCGCCACGGCGACGAGGCGCTGCGGCTCGCGCGCGAGTCGCACCTGGTCGCGATCACGCTCGATCTCGTGCTCCCCGGCGTCGACGGGTGGGAAGTGCTGAAGCGCCTGAAGAGCGATCCCGCCACGCGCGACCTCCCGGTGGTGATCATCTCCATGGTCGAGAACCGCGACCTCGGCCTGGCTCTCGGCGCCGACGATTACTTCGTCAAGCCGGTCGACCGCGACCAGCTCGTGCAGGAGCTGCGGCGCGTTACGGCGCCAGCGCCTCGATTACCGCTCGCGTAACCGCCGCAACGTCGGCGTCGACGGTCGGATAGTCGCTCGTCGCACCTTTCGCGAAGATCGCAATGGCGATGTGCGTCTTCCCGTCCGGCGACGTAAGGATGCCGACGTCGTTCGAGGTGGCGGGCATCATTCCGCTCTTGTGCGCCACGGTCCAGCCCTGCGGCACGCCCGCACGAAGCTTCCGCTCGCCGGTCGGGCTGTCGGCCATGTGCCGCAGCAGCAGCGCGTGGCTCTCCGGCGTGAGGCCGTCGCGCCTGTTCCAGAACGTCACGAGCAACTCCGCCATCGCGTCGGGCGTGGAGGTATCGCGGACGTCGCGCGTATAGCGCGCCGTGCCGTCCGGCCCTTGCAGGTCCTTCTCCATCTGCTTCTCCGAACGGTCGATCCGGATGCCCGCCGCGTTCAGCTCCGCCATGCGCGTCGTGACCGGCACCGGCCCGCCCACGAGCTTCAACAGCGCGTCCGAAGCAGTGTTGTCGCTCATCCTGACCATCAGGTCCAGCAGCTCGCCGACGGTGCGCGTGACCGGCTTCCCGTGCGCTTCATCGCGCAGCGGACTCCAACCCCCCGCGAACTCCCTCGGCTCGATCGTGAGCTTCCGCTCGAGCGAGAGCGTCCCGCTGTCGACCCGCTTCAATACGGTCAACCCGATCGGAAACTTGTAGACGCTCCCCATCGGAAACCGTTCCGTCCCCCGCACGCTCACGCGCCTGCCGGACTCGAGATGAATCGCGGTGACGCCGATGACGGCATCGGACTGTTGCGGAGGGAGCGTGAGCGCGGCAGCAAGGATCAGCGTGATCATGCGCGGACGATAACGACCGATTGCGACAGCTTTATGGCGAGGGAGGGGAAAAACGCGCGCGGGACCTACGGCGCTCGAAACGCCTTGTCGTACCCCGTCATCTCCACGTACCCCTCCCCCCGCACACCGCCGCCGCCGAACGAGCCGCTCACGTCGACGGCGCCTTCCCAGTACGTGACCTGCGTGGAGCCGCGGGTGATCAGCTCCTGGTCGCGGAGCACCGGCCGCAGCGTCAACGAGATCTTGTACGACGGCAACTCGACGCGCCAGGCGACGGGATACGTGGCGCCGCTCTTCTTCGACGTCCAGCGCTCCAGCGGCGTGACGCGCATCTGGTCGCGGCGGATGTGGATCACCCGCCCGTCGCTGGCGATGAGCGATCCGGAAGAGGTGACGTCCGGCGTCCCGTCGGTGCGGCGAATGATGTAGAGCATCAGCTCCGCCTCGTTGTCGAGCTGGATCGAGAACCAGTCCCACCCCTGCTGACTCTCGCGCAGGGCCGAGCTGCCGAACTCGTGATCCATCCACGCCTGCCCCGTGGCCCGCTCGCCGTTCACCGTCCCGGACGTCTCCAGCCGGGTCATCGAGTAATAGTGCGACGCGAACCCCTCCCCCTGCGCCTTCACGCTGATCCCGTTCTCCCCATGCACCGCCGGCGCTTTGCGCGCGCGCAGCGTGAGGTCGATCGAGTCCTTCCCTTCCTTCGCCACCAGGCGCCAGGAGCCGTCGGGATTCGTCGTCGCGCGCCACCCCTCGTTGAAGACGTCGAGTTTCCCCTCCGCCGCATCCGACGTGTACCGCGACGCACGATTCAGCTTCTCGTAATACCGGAAGCTCTCCCCCGCCGCGTCCGTGATCGCAAAGTGGGCCGGCATGATGTGCTGCAGCTCCCACTCGTTCGTCTTCGCACCGGCCGCGGCCACGCCCACCCGGAAGAACGTCACCTCGAACCCGTACCGCTTCCCCGACTCGGTGCGCAGGTGCCCGGTGAAGTACCACCATTCCATCCTGTAGGAGGGATGCGACCCATGGTCGCGCGGGAACGAGTACTCGTACCCCGGTTGCGCGATCCGGAAATCGGCCGCGAGCAGGGTGAACGTGACGAAAAGGACGGCAGCGACTTTGAGGGCCCGCATCCGCCCATATAATGAGCCCTCCCATGGCCGAGCAGCCCCTCACGACCCGTCCGCGTTTCCGCACCATCGCGGCGGAGACGAACATTCCGATCGAAGCGGACGACCTGCTCGTGCTGGCGCGGCGGTACTGCGACCAGGGGATGTACGACGAGTCGATCCACCTCTACGAGATGGCGGAGAAGCTCAAGCCGGGGTCGGTGGCGCTGCGCATCAACCTGGCTCGGGTTCGCGACCTGAAGAAGGCGGCGGAGGATTCGCGGTACGCGGATCTCAAGCTCGAGGTCGTGGCGGAACGGGCGCGCGACGAGATCGATTCGTCGCAGTACGTCGGGCTGGCGCAGTACTACATGGCCAAGGACCAGACCTCGAAGGCCATCGAGCTGCTCGAGATCGCGAAGATCAAGACGCCGAACAACTACCGCACCTACGAGATCCTGGGGCGCCTCTATTACTCGCAGGGGGAGTGGCCGGTCGCGCACGAGGAGATCCAGCGCGCGCGCAAGCTGAACCCGTTCGACCGCGGGCTGGCGGAGATCTCGGGACGGATCGAGTTCGAGCTGAAGAACTTCGACCGCGCCCTCGAAGACTTCATCGACGCGTTCCTGCTGGCGACGGATCAAAAGGGCGAATCGACCGAGCCGGTGCGCCGGATGATCAACACCCTCAAGCGCATCCACAACATCGATCCGAAGGAGCTGAACGTCCGCATCAAGGAGCGGGTGGAGCAGCTCCAGCTCTGCACCGAGCGGCTCGAGCTGCGGAAGGAGAACCTCTTCCGCCTCGACACGCGCAAGGATTTCAAGGACATCATCCACAAGATCACCCGCGCGGCCGAGAAGCGCGAGGACCTCATCACCGTGGCGGGCGACCTGCGCCGGCTGGCCGTCTTCCAGCACATGAAGGACGAGCAGATCTTCCGCCTCTCGAAGTTCGCGCACGTCGAGGGATACGCGACGGGCGACTACGTCTTCCGCGAGGAAGACCGGTCGATGGATTTCTACGTGGTCAAGGACGGCCGCATCGAGATCCGGAAGGAGACGCCCTTCGGTCCGCAGATCCTCGGCACGCTCACGACAGACACGATCTTCGGCGAGATGAACTTCATCGACCGGACGCACCGCTCCAGCGACGGCCTGGCCACCCAGGCCTCGGCCTGCTACACGTTCTCCTTCAGCGCGCTCGATCAGTTGATGGACGAGGACAAGGAGCTCGCGGTCGGCCTGCACTGGGCGTTCTGGCGGTCCCTCACAGAAAAAGTTCGGGACGCGAACGATCAGCTCAAGCTCTTCTTCCAGGAGGACGCAAAGAAGGGGCAGGGGCGCAAGCGCGAGACCGGCACCCGCGACGTGCAGCAGGTCACGGTCAAGTCGGAGGACAAGGTCGACCTCTTCCGCGAGCGCGGCCTCTCCGCGGCGGAAATGAAGCTGCTGGCGACGTTCTCGAGCGAGGAGCGTTTCAGCGAAGGGTCGATGATCTTCCGCGAGGGGGACAAGGGCGACAAGCTGTACATCGTCCTCGATGGCCGCGTGCGCATCTCGAAGTTCATCCCCGGCGTTGGCGAGGAAGCGCTGGCAGTGCTCGACCGCGGCGATTTCTTCGGGGAGATGGCCCTGATCGACGAGAAGCCGCGCTCCGCCGACGCGAAGGCGCACGAGACCGACGCGACGGTGCTCTCGATCGACCGCGCGACGCTGAACGAGATCCTGTCGATGGACCCCCACGCGTCGCTGCAGTTCCTGAATCTCCTCTGCCGCATGATCAGCCGCCGCCTGCGCGAGATCAACGACAAGATCGTGCAATGGAAGTACATGAGCGGCGGGTTCTAGCCCGCTCGTGTAAAGGCGGTTGCCGACGTGCGCACGCGCCTCGCGGGCTGGTGAAAGCGGGTGGCACGTGCGCGCAAGCGCCTCGCGGAGGCGTGAAAGCGCGTTGCAGGCTCGTGAAAGCGCTGCGCGCGCTCGTGTAAGTGGCCTTGCCCAGTCGTGTAAGGCGTCGCGCGGGCTCGTGAAAGCGGGTTGCAGACGCGTGCAGACGCTCCGCGGGAGTGTGAAAGCGCGTGGTACACGCGTGCAAACGCTGTGCGGGCGCGTGAAAGGCAGCTTTCACGCGCGAGCTCGCGCCTTTCCGAGTCGCGCACGACGCTTTCACGCACGCGCACGCGCATTTCACACCTTCGCACACCGCTTGCACGAGCCCGCGCGCGGCTTTCACCGACCCGCACACCGCCTTTCACAAACGTGCTCGTGGCTTTCACACGTCTGCACGTGACTTTCACCGACCCGCACGGCACTCGCGCGCGTCCGCACACGGCGTTCACACGTCTACACGTGGCTTGCACGCACCCGCACGGCGCCTTACACATTCGCGCACGCGGCTTTCACGCGTCCGCACACCGCTTGCCCGCGCGCGGACGTGACTCTCACTCGTCGTATCCCGGGCTGCTCTGTCGCTCGCTTCGCGGGCTCGAATGGGGAGGGCGCTGGCGGAACCCGGGCTGAAGCCCGGGCCTACAGTTCTTTCGCCGCCCTTCGGCGGCTGACGGTCGCGCGCGTCTCCACGCGCGTTCCCCACGTACGCACACGGCTTTCACCGATCCGCCCAGCGTTCGCACGCGTGCACACGCAGCTTCCCCGCGCGCGGACGTGACTCTCACTCGTCGTATCCGGGCTGCTCTGTCGCCCGCTTCGCGGGCTCGAATGGGGAGGGCGCCGGCGGAACCCGGGCTGAAGCCCGGGCCTACAGTTCTTTCGCCGCCCTTCGGCGGCTGACGTGTCGCGCGCGAGTCCACACGTCCGCATGGGGATTCCACACATCGGTGCGCAGCTTTCACGGGCGGGCATGCAGCTTCCACACTGCGACTCATGGTTTGCGCTGCCGAAGGCAGCAAAAGATCTGTAGGCCCGGGCTTCAGCCCGGGTTCCGCGGTGCCCCCCTTCGAGCCCGCGAAGCGGGCGACAGACTACGCCCGACCCCGACGCAGCACGCGGCGTGCATACTCCTCCGCGTCTTGATCTTCATCGCTGGGTACCTCGCCGTCTTTCTCCTGCTCTACCTGATCGTCCGGGCCGGCGGGCCGTTGGTCGAGCGGCTGCTCAAGCGCACGGCGCACTGGACGGCGTCGTTCCGGTATCGCGATTACCTGCCGGTGTTCGTGATCCTGGCGCTCGGGGTCGTGGCCACGGCGATGGCCGGCGATGCGTTCATGGACATCGCGGAAGTGGTGCAGGAGGAGTCGTCGGAGCTGCACCAGATCGACAGCTCGGTGCACTCGTGGGCGCATGAGACGCGCACGAGCGGCTCGACGACGTTCTTCACGCTCATGACCCTCATCGGGACGCCGGTGGGATTGGCCGCCATCAGCGTGCTCGTGGCCGCATACCTGGCGTTCGCGAAGCACTGGCGGTGGGGGGCGTACCTGCTGCTGACCGGCAGCATCGGCGGACTGCTGAACCTCTGGCTGAAGTCGACGTTCGCGCGTGCGCGGCCGGAGCTCGCGGAGGCGTTGCGCGGGGCGCACGGCTATTCGTTCCCGAGCGGGCACGCCATGGGGTCGACCATCGTCTTCGGCGCGCTCGGCTACCTCGCATTCCGCTACTTCAGGACGTGGCGCTCGCGCGCGGTGGCGGTCGCGTTCACGACCTCGATGATCGTGGCCATCGCCGCCTCACGCATCTACCTCGGCGTGCACTGGATCTCCGACATCGCCGGCGGCATCAGCGCGGGCGCGGTGTGGTTGGCCACGACCACGGTCGCGTACGAGACGTTCCGGCGCATCCGGCTGGTGCGGGCGCTGCGCGCCCAGGCTCAGCTCGCGTCTTCGGAACGCACTTCCCGCGGCGAATAGAGCTCGCGCACCATCCTGCCGACCGACATCCGGTCGAGGGCGTCGGTGGTGGAGCGATTGAGCCTCGCGAAGATGTCGCCGAGGAGCTCGCGCTCGCGGTCTTCCGGCGCGGCCTCCGGGACGAGGCGGGTCACCCCTTCCATGCGCGTGATCACTTCTTCGACGCTGATGCGGTCGGGATCGCACGCGGGGACGTAACCGATCCATTCGCCGCCGACGGGGGCGACGAGCTTCGAGTCTTCCAGCCGGCGCAGCACGCGCAGCATCTGCGAGTCGGTCGTGCCGAACTGCTCGGCCAGACGGTAGGTCGACGGCGGCTCCTCGCGCCGGTCGAAGCGGCGTGCGATCTCGAGCAGGCCGCGCAGGGCGAAGTAGGTATCGAACTGCGGCTCGTCCTCGATCTGCTCCGCCTTCGCGCGCAGGACGCCGTAGAGGTTCTGCCAGACGTAACTGATCTCGACGCCGAGGAGGATGACTACCCACATCACCTCGATGGCGATCAGGAAGATGACCGCCAACCCCACCGTGCCATAGATGATGTTGAAGCGGCCGCTCATCAGGAAGTCGGCGTAGATGCCGAAGCCCCAGCGCACGAGGGTGAAGAGCGCGGTCGTGACCACGGCACCGATCGCGGCGGCGGGGATGCGCACGCGCGCCGACGGCACGAGCCAGAAGAGCATGGTGAAGCCGATGAACAGCACGATCACCGGCGCGGCCTGGAAGATGAGGTCGCCCTCGAAGATGACGCGCAGGTAGCGGTTCCGCGCCAGCATCGCCGTGGTGGTGAACGAGAGGCCCATCAGCAGCGGGCCCCAGAAGAAGAGCATGGTGAAGGCGATGATTTTCTGGCGGTAGCCGCGCGCGCTGCGCACCTTCCAGATCTGGTTCACCGCCCCTTCCACGGCCAGGAAGAGGCGGAAGGCCACGAACATGAACACGATCACGCCCACCACGGACGCGGTGCCGGCGTTCTGCGTGAACTTCGCGAGGTGGTAGTTCACCTGCGGCGACTGGTAGGGGATGACGGCGTTGAGGATCGTGTCGATCTGCGCCTGCATCCCGGGGAACAGCCGGGAGTAGTAGTTCTGGATCTGGTAAGTGAACGCGACCAGGAGCGGGATCAGCGAGAGGAGCGTCGTGTACGCGAGCGAGGCGGCGCGCGACGTTCCTTCGATGTTCCAGAACTCACGGACCACCTCGCGGATGAAGAGAGCGATCTCGACGATGGTCGCGCGCACCCGTTTCTGGCCGAAACCATGGCGTCGATAAACGAGCACCGCCGGGTCGGTGAGCCAGGACCAGGTGATGTCCCGCGCCGAGAGGAGACGCCGGACCCATTTCTGGCGGAGCGTCGGCGGCAGATGCTGTGGGGCCTCGCCCATCACGTCAGGATAGACGCAATGGTCGCGCCTGTTGCGCGTCCCGCGCACATCTCTCGCATAATCAATGGTCGTGGCTGACAGAGTACATATCCCCGAGGTCGTCGAACCTGAAGAGAACCTGCCGCAGGATCTGCGTACGCTGCGGCGGTTCGCCTACCTGATGGACCAGGCGTTTCCGGTCCCGGGGACGAACATCCGCGTCGGGCTGGACGCCGTGCTCGGCCTGATTCCGGGCATCGGCGACGTGATGGGGGCGATGCTCTCGACCTGGATCATCGCCGGGGCGCTGCGCCACCGCGTGCGGGCGACCGTGATCCTGCGGATGGTGCTGAACATCTCGATCGACCTCATCTTCGGCGCGATCCCGGTGGCGGGCGACGTGTTCGACTTCCTCTACGAAGAGAACATGAAGAACATGCGGCTGCTCGAGAAGCACCGCGACCGCACCCGTCCGCCGCGGCACACGAGCGAGATCGCGCTGATCCTGGTGGCCATCATCGCCTTCCTGGTGCTGCTCGCGCTGGCGATGGTCGCGCTCGTCATCGTGGCCGTGATCTGGCTGATCGGAAAGCGGTCCTGGTTTTGATCTTCCGGCGGCGAAGGAACACGCCTCGCTACCCCGGCCGCACGCCGCTGCCGATGGTGCGCCGGCGCGTGCCGATGCGCTACCACATGCGCCATCAGTTCGGCGTACGCGACATGGCCTTCCTGCAGACGATGCACGCGCTCACGGGTGCCGCGATGTCGGAGGGGAACAGCATCCAGATCCTGCGCAACGGCGTGCAGATCTTCCCCGCCATGCTCGCCGCCATCCGCAACGCGAAGAAGACGATCAACGTCGAGTTCTACATCTACTGGGACGGGGAGATCGGACGCGAGTTCGCGGAGACGCTGGCGGGGCGCGCCCGCGCCGGCGTGAAGGTGAACGTGGTCCTCGACTCGGTCGGCAGCGCGCCGATCTCGTCGGACCTCACGGAGTTCATGGCCCGCAACGGCATCAGCATCGAGTGGTACCACCCGCTCCGCTGGTACACGCTGGCGCGCTTCAATCACCGCACGCACCGCAAGCTGCTGATCGTCGACGGCGAGGTCGGCTTCACGGGCGGCGTCGGCATCGCCGACGTCTGGCAGGGCGACGCCGACCGCGAAGATCACTGGCGCGAGACCGTGGTGCGGGTGGAAGGGCCGGTCGTGACGCAGATGCAGTTCGCGTTCATGGACAACTGGGTCAAGAGCCGCGGCGAGCTGCTGACCGGACTCGATTACTTCCCGAAGCTCGACGCGCGCGGCACGTGCATGACCCAGGTGCTCAAGTCGTCACCGTCGGAAGGGTCGTCGGCGGTGAAGCTGATGTTCGTCGTCTCGATCGTCAGCGCCCAGAAGTCGATCTACATCAACAGCGCCTACTTCGTTCCCGATGCCGACACCATCCGCGCCCTGGAAGGGGCGGTCCGGCGGGGCGTGGACGTGCGCGTGATCGTGCCGGGCGAGTTCACCGACGTCCCGATCGTGCGCCACGCGGGGCGGCTGTTCTACTCCCAGCTCATGCGCCGCGGCATCCGCATGTTCGAGTATCAGCCGACGATGATGCACGCCAAGACGATGGTGGTCGACGGCATCTGGACCTCCGTCGGCTCCTCCAACTTCGACGACCGCTCCTTCCGCCTCAACGACGAGGTGAACGTGAACGTCTACGACGAGACCATCGCCGCCCAGATGGAACAGATGTTCTTCGAGGACCTGGCCCGCTCCGAGGAAGTCACGCCGCGAAGGTGGCTGAAGAGGCCCTGGCTGGACCGGCTGAAGGAACGGGTGGCGGGGTGGTTGAGGCCGCAGTTGTGACTCGCGCCGCAGGCGCGAGTCATCCCGAGCGAAGCGAGGGAACTGTGCGGGGGAACGTGATACAGGCGCGGTCGTTTCCTCCCACCCAGATCCCTCGCTTTCGCTCGGGATGGGACTGACTCGCGCCGCAGGCGCGAGTCAGTCCCAATCCGCATGCACGAACGGCGCGTCGTCTCCCGCGTCATTGCGCTGGTAGGTGTGCGCTCCGAAGAAGTCGCGTTGGGCCTGGGTCAGGTTCTGCGGGAGGTCGGCGGTGCGATATGAGTCGAAGTAGGCCAGGGACGAGGCGAACGCGGGGATGGCGATGCCGTTGGTCTGGGCGAAGGCGACGCAGCGGCGCCATTGGGGCTGTACGTTGGCGAGGTCGGTGCGGAAGGTGTCGTCGAGGAGGAGGTTCGGAAGATCCGCGCGGCGTTCGTAGGCGCGCATGATCGAGTCGAGGAACTTCGCGCGGATGATGCAGCCGGCTTTCCAGATGCGCGCGATCTCGCGCAGGTCGAGGTCCCACTTCCATTTCTTCGAGCCTGCCTGCATCAGCGCGAATCCCTGGGCATAGGAACAGATTTTCGCGGCGTAGAGAGCGTCGTGGACGTCCTGCACGGAAAGGCCGCCGGAGACCGAAGGGCCCGCGAGCAGCGAGCTCGCGGCCACGCGTTCGGACTTCATCGAGGACAGCACGCGCGCGTCGATCGCGGCGGCGATGGTGGGGATGGGAACGGCGAGATCGAGTGCGACCTGTGCGGTCCATTTGCCCGTCCCCTTCTGCCCCGCCTTGTCCAGGATCCGGTCGACCAGCGCTCCGCCGCCCTGTTCGTCGCGCTTGCGGAAGATCTTCGCCGTGATCTCGATCAGGAACGACTGCAGCGGGCCGCGGTTCCATTCGTCGAAGACGTCCGCGAGCTGGTTCGCGTCCAGCCCCAGGCCTCGCCGCAGCATGTCGTACGCCTCGGCGATGAGCTGCATGTCGCCGTATTCGATCCCGTTGTGGACCATCTTCACGAAGTGGCCCGCGCCGTCGGGACCGCAGTACGTGACGCAGGCGCCGGAGTCGCTCTTCGCGGCAATCGCTTCGAAGACGTCGCGGATCGACTCCCACGACTCGCGCGTCCCGCCGGGCATGAGCGAGGGGCCGAAGCGCGCTCCCTCCTCGCCGCCGGAGACACCGGAGCCGACGAAGTGCACGCCGCGCTCGCTGACCCGTTGCGCGCGCGCCTGCGTCTCCTTGAACCAGGAGTTGCCTCCGTCGATGACCACGTCTCCGGCGTCGAGCAGCGGGAGGAGCTTGCCGAGCATCTCGTCGACCGGCGCGCCGGCCTTGATCATGAGCATGATCCGGCGGGGGCGCTTCAGCGTCCCCATGAGCTCCGCGAGCGTCTTCGTGGCCTTGAACTTCTTCCCCGCGTTCTCTTCGCAGAAGCGGACGGTGTTCTCCGGCTCGCGGTTCCAGATGGCGACGGAGAAGCCGTGCTCCTCGATGTTCAGGGCGAGGTTCGACCCCATCACGCCGAGGCCGATCATGGCGACGTCGCAGCTCATGCCTTCACGACTGCGGTCTTTACCGCTGCGAGGAGTTGCGCGAGGCCGGCATCGACGTCCGCGCCGAGGTCGATGCTGAGTGCGCGGCGGTCGCGGGATGCGAGCGACTGGAAGTCGCCGATGGCCTGCGCGCGGGCCAGCACGCCGAACGTGAACTTCTCCCCCGGCAGCTCGAGATCGTCACCGCGGCCGCCGGTGAGCTGCAGGTAGACGCCGTTCGCGCCCCCCCCTTTGTGCAGCTGGCCGGTGGAGTGGAGGAAGCGGGGGCCGTAGCCGCTGGTGGTGGCGACGCGCAATTCACGCGCGATCGTCTCGCGGATCTCGGCGAGGCGCTGTTCGCGGGCGATGGTCTCGCCGAAGTACTGCGTCAGCGCGACGTAGTCGCCCGGCTTGACGCTCGCGAGGAGCTCCGCGATGGCGTCGGCGTCCTTCACGTCGATCCGTTTCGCGGTTCCAATCGACTGGCCGCTCCCTGTCATCTTGCCGGAGGTGGTGTACTCCTCGAGCAGCTTCTTCGTGTTGTCCTTCGACTCCTGCACGTTCGGCTGGTCGAACGGGTTGACGCCGAGGATGGCTCCGGCCACGGCGGTGGCGAACTCGAACACGTAGAACGCTTCGCCGAGGTCGAGGGCGTCTTCGAGGACGTAATCGATGACCGGGTGGCCGGCATCGGCGAGCTCGCGCAGGCGCGTAGTGTCGTCGCTCCCGCGCATGCGCACAGAGATGAACAGCCGGTCGTTGCCGTACTCGTTGGCGGCGAGCGCCGGCTCCCCAGCGATCGGGACGATGCCCTTCCCTTCCTTCCCGGTGCTCTCGGCGACGAGCTGCTCGACCCAGAGACCGAACGTGTCCAGCGGGCGCGGCGCCACGAGCGTCAGCTTGTCGCGACCCGCGAGTGCGAGCGCGCCGATGGCGCAGCCGAGCAGCGCCGGCGGGTTCTTCCGGATGTTGGGGATGCTGGCCACGTGCGCCGCGTGCACGGCGCGATCGAGGAACTGTTCGACGTCGACGCCGGCCAGCATCATCGGCACGACGCCAAAGAACGACAGCGCGGAGTAGCGGCCGCCGATGTCGGCCATGTTCGAGAAGACCATGCGGAAGCCGTCGCGCTCCGCGTCGCGCGTGAGCTGCGTCTGCGGATCGGTGATGGCGATGAAGTTCGCCCCCGCGCGCTCTCCCTTGATGGCCTTCACGCGGTCATAAAAGTAGCGGTGGAACATCATTGGCTCGGTCGTGGTCCCCGATTTCGAGGCGACGATGAAGAGCGTCGTCTCCACGTCGATGCGCGCTTCGAGGAGCGAGACCGCTTCCGGCACCGTGGAGTCGAGGACGAACAGCTCCGGATATCCCTCCCGTTTTCCGAACACGCGCCGCACGACCTCGGAGACGAGGCTCGAGCCGCCCATGCCGAGGACCACTACGTACTCGAAGCCCTGCCGTGCGTTCTCCAGCACCTCGCGGATGTTCCTGAGGAGCGGCGCGACCTCGTCCGGGACGTCCAGCCAGCCGAGGGCGTTGTCGATGATCTTCTTGTGCTCGGCGTCGGACTTCCAGAGCGAGGCGTCCTTCGCCCAGATGCGCGTGACGAACTTCTCCTTGTCGGCGCGGGCGATGGCGTCGTCGAGACCGTTGACGTTATGCAGAGTGATGCGGTCGGGAAGGCCGCGCACCACGGAGTCGCGGCGCGCCTCGATCGTCAGCAGCAGTTGCGCGAACGAATCGTTGAACGACTTCACGCCATCTTCGGTGAGCTTGTCGGTGATCGCCTTCAGGCTGAAGCCTTTCGCCTCGAACGTCTCCAGGACACGGCGCGCTTCGTCGAGATCGTTTTCGATCGCCACTTCGACGCTGCCGTGGTCCTTGAACGCGGCGTAGGTCGCCGGCGGAATCGTGTTGACGGTGTCGGGTGCGATGAGCGACTCGATGTACAGCACGTCGCTGTACTTCGGGTTCTTGGTGCCGGTGGAGGCCCAGAGGGGGCGCTGCACGCGTGCCCCTTTGTCGCGCAGCTTCGTGAACCGCTCGCTGGTGAAGACCTGTTTGAAGAGCTGATAGGCCATCTTCGCGTTCGCGATCGCGACCTTTCCCTGCAGGTCGGTGATGCCTTTCTCTTCCAGCTGCTTGTCGGCCATGGCGTCGATGCGGCTGACGAAGAAGCTGGCCACCGAGGAGATGTTGCCGACGGGCATGTTCTGCGACGCGCGCACCTCGAGGCCGCGCAGGTACGCTTCGATGACCTGCGCGTAGACCTCGTTGGAGAAGATCAGCGTGACGTTGACGTTGATGCCGTTCGCGATGGCCGCCTCGATGGCCGGGATCCCTTCCGGGGTCGCCGGGATCTTGATCATCACGTTGGGACGCCCGAGCCGCGCGAAGAGCCGCCTGGCCTCGGAGATCGTGGCCTGCGTGTCCGTCGCCATTGCCGGCGACACTTCCAGGCTGACGTAGCCGTCCTCGCCGTTCGTTTTCTCGTAGACCGGGAGGAAGACGTCGGCAGCGTTGGCGATGTCTTCGAGCACGAGCTCGTCGTAGATCTCGTCGCGCGATTTCCCCTGCGAGGCGAGCGTGCGGAGCTGTGCGTCGTAGTCCTCGCTCCCGCCGATCGCTTTCTCGAAGATGGTCGGGTTCGAGGTCAGCCCGCGGAGGTCGTCTTCTTCGATCATCCGCTGCAGGTTTCCGGTGGAGACGAGCTTGCGCTCCATCTGATCGAACCAGACGCTCTGGCCGGCCTTGGGGAGTTGTGCGAGGGGGTTGGTCATGGTGTGAGCCTCCGAGTGGCTAAGCATATTCATTCTTCGACGCCGGCGCGCTTGATCGCCCTGGTGGCGATCCGTGCAATGAACGCGCTGACGATCACCGCGCCGACGGCGGTGACGATGAGCACCATCCGGTTGCCGCTGCCGGTGAGCGCGGCCGCGCCGGCCGCGCCGGCGTACGTGAAAGCGAGCGAGCCGGGGATGATGCCGAAGAACGTCGTCAGGACGTACGGCCCGAAGCTGATGCCGGTGAGGCCGAACGCGTAGTTGACCCAGGTGAACGGCGGAAAGCCGGAGAGGCGGACGAGCCACATGATCTTCGTCCCCTCTTTCGTGATGGCACGGTCGAGTGCGCCGAATTTGACGTGTCCGGAGGTCATGCGCTCCACCCGGCTCCGCAGCGCGCCGCGGGCCAGCAGGAACGCCGCGATCGCCCCGAGCGTCGCGCCGATGACGTTGACGATCGCGCCCGCCGCGAAGCCGAAAATCGCCCCCGCCCCGAGCGTCAGCGCCAGCGCCGGCACGAGCAGCACGCAACAGACCATGTAGACCAGGACGTAGAGCACGTACCCGATCGCCCCCTGCCCCTGCACCCACGCCTTGAACGCCTCCAGCCACTCAGCCACGGGAAGGATGCGCACGAGGACGACGAACGCGATGAGGATGGCAAGGACAGCAGCGACTTTGAGGTACCGCACGGGAGGGGATTGTAATGGGGGGATTGCGCGCGCCAACGGTTTGGAGTGCGGTGACCGCAGTCACCGCTTTTCCTTCGTGCTTCGCAGCGACAGCGGTGCCGTAAAGAGTAAAAGCGGTGACTGCGGTCACCGCACTCCAAACCGTGTGCTCACTTGAACGGGACGAACACCTTCCTCAGCGCCTTCAGCACGAAGCTGAACGTGCTGATGCCGCCGAGGATGGCGCCGAGGAGGAGGCCCGCCACCCCGCCCGCGGCCAGTTTGACCAGGCCGCCGCTCGATTTCGGCTTGGCGTACATCGGGGCGGGCACCGGGGGTCTCGCGGGGACCGGCTCCGCGGCTTTGGGGCGATCTTCCGGACGCGCGGCCTGTTCGCGGGCCTGGCGTTTGGAGGTGTCGCCTTTGAGGCTGCCGAAGGTGCGGGCGTAGACCTGGGTGAACTCGGCGCCGAGGAAGAGGATCTGGGCGGACCAGTAGACCCACACCAGCAGGATCACGAGCGAGCCGGCCGCGCCGTAGGCGGAGCCGACCGCGGCCTTGCCGAGGTACAGGCCGAGGCCCCATTTACCGACCACGAAGAGGAGAGAGGTGAAGATCGCGCCGAACCAGACGTCTTTCCAGGCGATCTTCAGGTCGGGAAGGATCCGGAAGATGCAGGCGAACAGCACCGTCGACACGAGGAAAGACAGCACCAGCTGGACCACGTGAATGATCGCTTCGCCGCCCACCAGCCGCTCCAGCAGCGGCCCCATCGCAGAGATCGCGGCGTCGAAGACGAGGGTGATCAGCAGGAGAAAGCCGATCCCGAGGACCATGGCCATGGAGAGGAAGCGCTCCTTGATCATCCCCATGATGCCGGCCGCTTTCTTCGGCTCGACGTTCCAGATCGTGTTGAGCGCGTCCTTGAGCTGCGCGAAGAGACCCGAGGCACCGATGAGGAGCATGACCACACCGACGATCGTGGCGATGGTGCCGCTCTTCGGTTTGTGGGCGGCCTCGATCATCGTCTCCAGCGATTTCGCCATCTCCGAGCCGAGGACGTTGCCGAGCTCCGCGGAGATCTTCCCCTGCGCTGCTTCCTTGCCGAGGAAGATGCCGGCCATGGCCACGGCGATCAGCAGCAGCGGACCGATCGAGAAGATCGTGTAATACGCCAGCGCGGCGCCGAGCCGCGGCGCTTTGTCCTCGCCGAACTCCTTGAACGTCTGCTTGAAGACGGTGATGTATTTGCCCATTGCGGTTCCCCGACTTTGCGTGGAGAGCAACGGGCATTCCTATTTCGTCTTCATCCACGCAATGCAGTGCTGCAGGGAGTCGCGCATCGCATCCGCCGTCAGCGCTATCGGACGGCCGTGGCCGGGGAGGACCCACTCGAAACGGAACTCGAGCAGGCGCTCCATCGAGCGGATCTGCTCCGTCCACGAGTACCAGCAGGCGCTGCGGAACGCGTACAGGTGGCCGCGGGCCTCGCTCCAGGCGAGATGGTCGCCGGTGAAGAGGTACTTGTCGCGATACAGAAAAACGGCATGGCCGCGGGTGTGGCCGGGCGTCGGGATCATGACCAGATCGGAGTCGAGCGTTACGGGCTCGCTGCCCGTGACCTGCAGCTCCACGGCGGCGGTGCCGCCGCGGACGTCGTCCTTGTGCAGGACGCGCTCGCAGCCGAAGCGCTCCGCGAACTTGGCGTGATCCGCAACGTCGTCCTGGTGCGTCAGCAGCAGGCGGCTGACGCCGCCGAGCGCGTCGATGTTTCTGGCGAGCGGCGCGGCGAAGCGGGGGGAGTCGACGAGGAGATTGCCGGCCTCGCGGCGCACGAGGTAGCTGATCGCGCCGAACGAGCTCTCGCTCGCGTAGCCGCAGCGATAGACCTCTTCGTCGACGACCTCCGGCAGGGCCGCGACCGCCGCGCGCATGTCGTGCCTTGTCGAGTCGGCGGTCGAGCCGATCGAGGCGGTGGGACAGGAGATCAGCGCCTTCTGCGCCGCCAGCAGCTCCTCTTCCGTTTCCGGCTGGTGGTACACCGACGACTGCTCGCCGGCATCGTGGAACACGGCGGGGGCGAAGATGCGGCAGGCATCGCAGTCGATGCAGGTGGAGTCGACGAAGAAGTCGCCCGGAACGTTCGTATCGAGGCGAAGTGCAGGCTGTGCCACGCCTGCATCAACTACCGAGCGGCGTCACGAAAATCCACACATTACGCGGGAGCGCAGCGCTCCACCTGGTCGGCGATTTCCTTCAGCCGCACCTTCCTGCGCGTCATCCCGGACGACATCCAGCGGATCGAGCCGAAGATCGGCCGCTGCGGCGCCCAGGGGCGATCGTGCTTGCCGAAGCACCAGAGGATGCCGGCGTGCGTGTTCGGATCGCGGCCGTCGAGCGCATACACGTCGTGCAGTCTGACCATCGCCGCGTGCGCCTCCTCGGGGGTCTCGCTCCATTCGATGATCTTCTTCCCCCAAAGCATGCGCAGGTAGTTGTGGATCGTGCCGCACCGCACGAGCTGCCGCTGCGAGAGGTTCCAGACGTCGTCGTGCGTCTCCGCGCGCTCCAGCTCTTCGTACGTGTACACCGGCTTGCGGCGATCGCGGCGATGCTGGTCGAGCGTGCGCTTCGCCCAGTCGGGGAGCGCGTCGAGCGAGCCGTAGCGCGGGTTGTAGAAGCACATGTTGAAGGCGAGCTCGCGGCGGATCACGAGCTGTTCGAGAAACGCGTCGAGCTCCTCGTCCGGCGCGTCTCCGTGCAGGGCGGCGTTGGCGATCTCCTGCGCGCCGTAGTGGCCGAAGTGGATCCGCGCGGAGATCCCGGTGCCGCGCAGGACGGACGGCGGCTGCCAGGGCGACGGCGAGGTCGGACGCCAGAACTGCTCGAACAGCTTGTGCGCCTTGTCGCGGAAGAACTTCGCCGAGTACTGCTCTTTCGGAATCGCACGCATCGGCAGGATGCCGTTGCCGTCGACGAGATGCGTCGCGTGCGTAGGAACGGGCAGCGTCGGGAACTCGTCGGTGACGACGTAGCGCGCCTTTTTGATGACGTCGCGATGCGGCTCGAAGCGATACTCGACGTCGCATTCCGCCGCGTTCCTCTCCGCACCGGCGCGGATGAATGCCTCGATCCGCGGCGAGAGGTGCGGCTCGTCGAGCCACTCGGCCACGATCACCGGCAGCCCGCCTGCCGTAGAGAGCATCTTCGCGTACTCGAGGGCGACGTTGTTCCGCACGCGCCGCGCCGAGCGGGCGTGATACAGCACGTACCTGCCCCGCCGGTTACCCTCTGCCACCTGCGTCACGCGCAGCGCGAACGGATCGGCCGCGGACGGCATGCGCCGCAAGGAGAGAAAGGAGTGGCTCAATGGCGGGCCGATCGTCTCCGCGGCGATCGCGGCGGCTCCGGCAGGTCCGACGCCTTCCACACCTCGATGCCGCCACCGGACGTGCAGCCGTTGCTCTCGCCCGCAAAGCCGGCGATGACCTCGTCGCGGCCGTCGCCGTCGAGGTCCGCCAGCCGCACCGTGTACGCGTTGCAGCCGCGGCGCCATTCCGGGACCGGGATGTCTGCATCGCGAGTCACGAATGCACGCCCGTCGCCGCGGAACGTGAGCAGCCGTCCGTCCGAGAGGCCGGCCACGACGTCGGCCGAACCGTCGCCGTTCACGTCGCCGGCCGCGAGCGCCATGATCCTGCCGTTCCCTTCGTCGGACCAGAGCTCCCGGGGTGGGGCCGCTCCAGCAGGAAAGGAGAGCAGCTCGAGGACCGCCCGCCTTGGGCTGGTCGCGGAGGTGTAGCCGATCAGGAGCTCGTCGCGGCCGTCCACGCCGAAGTCGTGCAGCCCGGCGCTGTGCACGAGATACACGGGGAGCGACGTCTCCGGCTGGCGCGGTGCGAGCCGCCCGTCCGGATTCGAGCTGAAGCGGAGCACACGGGGATAGTTGGTCACCTGCGAGGCGGTCAGGAGATCGGGCAGGCCATCGCCATCGACGTCGCCGGCGGCGATCACGTCGCCGAACACGTACTCCGGTGCCGCGGCGCGAACCGGCCTCCACGCGTTCCCGAGGTTTTCGTAGACCGTGACGCCGAGCAGGCCGCGGGGGCCTTCGCTCATCGCGGCGACGTCGGCGAGGCCGTCGCGGTTCCAGTCGAGGGCCACCACGGCGCGCGAGGTGAACGGAGCCGGCCCTTCCGGCGCGTCCGGCGGCCGGAAGATCAGCCCCTCCTGCGACGCCGGCACGAACGTTCCGCGGCCATCGCCGAGGACCACCGTCACGCCGGTGAAGTGGGAAGCGACCGCGAGATCATTCGAGCCGTTGCCATCGAAGTCGGCCGCGGCCACCGCGCCGTAGTCGAACGGCAGCGGCGGGAACTGCGCCTCTTCCCAGCGGCGCCACTGGCCGTTTCGCTCGTTGAGGAAGATGACCGGAGGCCCCGGCCTCTTGCGGGCACAGCCGAAGGCGAGGTCTGGCAATCCGTCGCCGTTCATGTCCGCCACGGCGAACCCGTTGCGCCACTGCCCGCTGCGCGGCAACCCGCTGTCGAAGGGCTGAAACGAGAGGAGCGCCGCGAGGAGAAGGATCACCGTAGAGAATGTTAGCCCAGGAATGACGGCCGGACGGCCCGCATTCTAGGTCACGCTATGTTCGACAACCTGCAGGACAAGATGGATCGGGTCTTCAAGACCCTGCGCGGCGAAGCGACGCTCAACGAGTGGCACATCGACAACGCGCTCAAGGAGATCCGCGTCGCGCTGCTCGAGGCGGACGTCCACTTCAAGACGGTCAAGGAGTTCACGAACCGCGTCCGCGAGAAGGCGGTCGGCGGCGACGTCCTGACGGCCTTCTCCCCCGCCCAGCAGGTCACGAAGATCGTCCGAGACGAGCTCCAGGGTCTCCTCGGCGGCAACGAAGTCGGCCTCGCTCTGGTCGGCAGCCCGTCCGTGATCATGATGGTCGGCCTGCAGGGCTCCGGTAAGACGACCACCTCGGGCAAGCTGGCCCTGCACATCAAGAGCCGCGGCCGCCGTCCGCTGCTCGTCCCCTGCGACGTCTACCGTCCCGCCGCAATCGACCAGCTCCGCATCGTTGCGAACAACGTGAAGGTGCCGTTCTTTGAGATCGGCGACAACCGCAACCCCATCGACATCGCGCGCAAGGCCCTGAGCGAGGCCAAGACGCTGATGTACGACACGGTCATCCTCGATACCGCGGGCCGCCTGCACATCGACGAAGAGCTGATGACCGAGCTCCAGACCATCAAGACGGACGCGCGTCCCTCGGAGATCCTGTTCGTCGCCGACGCCATGACTGGCCAGGACGCCGTGAAGTCGGCGAAAGAGTTCGACGACCGCCTCGGCGTGACCGGCATCGTGCTGACGAAGCTCGACGGCGACGCGCGCGGCGGTGCCGCGCTCTCGATCAAGTCGGTCGTGAACCGCCCGATCAAGTTCGTTGGCGTCGGCGAAAAGTACGCCGACCTCGACGTCTTCTATCCCGACCGCATGGCCTCCCGCATCCTCGGCATGGGCGACGTGCTGTCGCTCATCGAGAAGGTCGAGGCGGAAGTCGACCAGAAGGAAGCGGCCCGCCTCGCCGAGAAGGTCGCGAAGGACAAGTTCACGCTCGAAGACCTCCGGTCGCAGCTCATGCAGGTCAAGAAGATGGGCCCGCTCTCCTCCCTCGTCTCGATGATCCCCGGCGCCGGCAAGATCAACGAGGACGACATCGACGAGAAGGCGATCGTGCGCATGCAGGCGATCCTCGACTCGATGACCGCCAAGGAACGCGAGTACCCCCAGATCATCAACGGCCACCGCAAGAAACGCATCGCCAAGGGCTCCGGCACCTCCGTGCAGGAGATCAACCGCCTGCTCAAGCAGTACCTGCAGATGAAGAAGATGATGCGCTCGTTCTCGAAGGGCTTCGGCGCGCGGAAGTTCGGGAAGATGATGAAGGGGCTGCCGCCGGGGTTCATGCAGTAGGTGATGTTGTCGGTTGTCAGTTGCCGGTTGTCTGCGGTTCCTCGGCTTACGGGACCGGCCAGGCGAGACACCCCAGACAACTGACAACCGCTAACCGACAACGCTTCCTCGGGTACACTCTCCCGTGGAGGTCGCCTGCCATGGTCTCTCTTGCTGAGCTCTGGCTCCCCATCCTGGTCTCCGCTGTCTTTGTCTTCATCGCGAGCAACATCCTCTGGATGATGCTGCCGTTCTGGCACTCGCGCGATTACCGGAAACTGCCGGACGAGGCCCCGTTCATGGCCGGCTCCGCGGCGGCAGGGCCGGGGATGTACATGTATCCGAAGATGGATTGGAAGACGATGACCCCCGAGGATCGGGAGAAGCTCCACAACGGTCCGAGCGGGCTGCTTTACCTGAAGAACCCCGCTACCTTCTCCTTCGCCCGCACCCTCGGGGCGTACTTTCTCTACACGGTCCTCGGCTCGGTCTGTGCGGCCTACATCGCCAGCGAGACGCTGCCCCGCGGGGTCGAGTACATGCGGGTCTTCCAGATCGCCGGCGCGACCGGGATGATCTTCTGGGCCTTCGGCACGAACTGGTCGGACTCCATCTGGTACGGAAAGCCCTGGCCGGTGGCCATCAAGCACGTCGTCGACGGGCTGATCTTCGGGCTGCTCATCGGAGGGACGTTCGGGTGGCTGTGGCCGTCGTAAACGGAATTCACCGGGGTACGTTGCTGTTCGGGGCCAAGCTCGGATACGATTCCGCGCCCTAATCTCAAGGAGTTACTGAACAGATGCTGAAGATTCGTTTGCGCCGTCAGGGAGCGACCCATGCTCCGTTTTACCGTGTGGTCGTTTCGGACTCGCTGAAGACCCCGTCCGCCGCGACCGTGGAGCAGATCGGTCACTACGACCCGAAGAAGAACCCGGCCGACGTCAAGATCGACCGCACGCGCGTCGACTACTGGGTGAGCAAGGGCGCACAGCTCTCGCCGACCGTGAAGTCGCTGCTCAAGAAGCTCCCGAAAGCCGAGTAAGCGAGCCGGCTCATGAAAGAGCTGATCGAATTCCTGGCAAAATCCCTCGTCGACAATCCGGACGAGGTGCAGACCCGCACCTACGAGCGGGGTGACCAGGACACGGTGGTCGAGCTCGAAGTGGCCCCCGCCGATCTCGGGAAAGTGATCGGCCGGCAGGGCCGTACCGCGCGTGCGATCCGCACGCTGCTCTCGGCGGCGGGGCAGAAGACGCGCCGCCGCTATTCACTAGACATCGTGGACTGATGGCCGAGCGCATCGCCGTCGGGATCATCCGCAAGGCGCACGGGGTGCGCGGCGAGGCGAGCGTCGAGCCGTGGACCGACTCGCCCGACCGCTTCGACGAGCTCGAGACGGTCACGCTGGTCGCCCCCGATGACTCGCAGACCCGCGAGGTCGAGGTCGAGAGCGTGCGCATCCACGCCGGCCGCGCTCTCCTGAAGTTCAAGACCATCGAGACCCCGGAAGAAGTGCAGGCCCTGCACAACTGGACGGTGGAGATTCCCGAGGAAGAGGCGCGCCAGCTCGAGCAGGACGAGTACTTTCTGCACGACCTGGTGGGACTGACGCTTTTCGACGCCGAGGGGAAAGAGCGCGGCATCGTGACCGACGCGTACGAAGGCGGCGGCGGCATCCTGCTGAGCGTGAAGCGCGCCGACGGACGGGAGTTCGAGCTGCCGTTCGCCGCGGACCTCTGCACGGAGATCGACCTGGAGGCGAAGCGCATGGTGGTCGCGCTCCCCGAGGGGATCGAAGATCTCGATGCGGTCGCGGAGTAGGCGGTCTGGTACGCTGCTGCCGAAGGCAGCAAAAGATCTGTGCGCGTCGACTTCATCACGATCTTCCCTCGCATGTTCGATCCCTTCGTGGCCGAAGGGGTGATTGCGCGCGGGGTGAAGCAGGGGCTCCTGGACATCCGGGTGCACGATCTCCGGGAGTACGCGACCGACCGCCATCGCTCCACCGACGACGAGGCGTACGGCGGCGGCCCGGGCATGGTCATGCTCGGGGAACCGGTGTTCCGGGTGGTGGAGGCGATCGGGGGCGGGCATCTCGTCATGACCTCTCCTCAGGGTCGCCGTTTCGATCAGAAGGTGGCGAAGGAGCTCTCGGAGAAGCCGCACGTGGTCTTTCTCTGCGGGCGGTACGAGGGGTTCGATCACCGCGTGCATGAGGCGCTGCAGCCGGACGAGATCTCGGTCGGCGACGTTGTCGTCTCCGGCGGCGAGCTGCCGGCCATGCTGATGGCCGACGCGGTGGGGCGGCTGATCCCGGGGGTGGTCGGGAACACCGGGTCGGTGGAAGAGGACTCCTTCTTCAAAGGGCTGCTCGATTACCCGCACTACACCCGCCCCGAGGTCCTGCGGGGACAGCGCATCCCGGAGATCCTCCTGTCGGGGCATCACGAGAAAATCCGCAAGTGGCGAAAAGAACAGGCCTTACGCGCGACGCTCGAAAAGCGGCCCGACCTGTTCGACAGCGCGGAGCTCGATGAAGAGGCGCGGGAAATTCTTCGCAGGCTCGGGAAGTTCTAGCCCCCGCCGCCGAGGTGTGCCTGCGCGGCAACCTCTTGCAGTGTCAATCGAAATCGGCGATGCTTGCGGGCTCGCTGTACGAAATTAGCGGAGTTACCAGTCATGCCAGAAATCATGAAGCTCGTCGAGTCGGCGGAAATCAAGCGGACCGACATCCCGTCGTTCAGCCCCGGCGACACCATCAAGGTCCACGTGAAGGTCAAGGAAGGCGACAAAGAGCGCATCCAGATCTTCCAGGGCGTGGTGATCTCGCGCAAGGGTGGCGGCACGCGCCAGATGTTCACTGTCCGCAAGGTTTCGGGCGGTATTGGTGTCGAGCGTATGTTCCCGCTCTACTCTCCGACGATCGACAAGATCGAGGTGGAACGCCATGGCCGGGTCCGTCGCGCAAAGCTCTACTACCTCCGGAACCTCCGCGGGAAAGCCGCGCGCATCGAAGAGCGTCGCCAGAAGTAGCCGGCACGGCCGGCTGCGCTGGTTGCCCAAGGCTCCCTGGAAGAGGGTCGCCTGATGCAACCGCAAGTGCGGCCCCGAAGCCGAAAACCAAAGCGCACACCGGACGAACGCCTCTACGATTCCCTGTTCGCGGAGCTCGCGCGCGTCGCTGAGATGTCAGCGATCGAGCGCAGGCTCCGCGATTTTGGTTTCCGCTGCGTAGCCGGTACCGATGAGGTCGGCCGCGGCTGTCTGGCCGGCCCGGTCGTGGCCGCGTGCGTCGTGCTCGACTGCGAGCCGACCCTTTTCGGCGTCAACGACTCCAAGCTCGTCGAAGCCAACGACCGCGT
>DASQJY010000053.1:0-36155 GCA_035630815.1 Thermoanaerobaculia bacterium | reverse complement strand
CACCCCTTGGAAACTCAGCTGTTCCCCGTTACACTCTGTCTGTCTCACGCCGCCGCCTCCGTCGCCATCAAGTTGTTGCTGACACTCAACTTAATAGCACGGGGCGGCGGCTTTTTTATCCCCTTGGTGAGAAATGCGGGTTAGATGCGGAATTCCGGCGACTTTGGTAAGTCGCGGCGAACTGCGCACGATATCCTCGTGGGATGAGCGAGATGGCGAAGCGGTTTCTCGAGATGCACGAGTCGGGATGTTTCGTGATGCCGAACCCCTGGGACGCCGGCAGTGCGCGGCTCCTCGGCCAGATGGGGTTTCAGGCGCTGGCGACGACCAGCTCCGGCTTCGCATGGTCGCTGGGGCGGGCGGACAATCACGTGACGCTCGAGGAAGCGCTCGCGCACTTTCGCACCATCAGTGCTGCCGTCGGCGTGCCGGTGAACGGCGATTTCGAGGGCGGGTTTGCCGTGGACGCGGACAAGGTCGGTGCAAACGTGGCGGTGGCTGCTGCCACGGGATTGGCAGGACTGTCGATCGAGGACTCGACCGGCGATGCGGCGAATCCGCTGTTCGCGTTCGATCTGTCGGTCGAGCGGATCCGCGCCGCGCGGAAAGCGATCGACGAGAGCAGCACCGGTGTCGTGCTGACCGCGCGCTGCGAGACGTATCTCGTCGGGCGGCCCGACCTCGCCGAGGCCACTCGACGGCTCGTCGCGTACGCGGATGCGGGAGCGGACTGCCTGTATGCGCCCGCAGTACGCGACGTAGGGGAGATCAAGGCGCTCGTGGACGCGGTGGCGCCGAAGGCGGTGAACGTCCTCGTCGGCAGCGGCTTCGCGACCGTCGCGGAGTTGAGCGCGCTGGGCGTGCGGCGGATCAGCGTCGGCGGCGCGCTGGCGCGTGCGGCGTGGACCGGGTTCCTGGAGGCGGCGCGCGAGATCGCGGATCAGGGGACGTTCACCGCACTCGGACGCGCGGTGCCGTTCGCGGACATCAATGGCTCGCTGAGCTGACCTTCTCTACTCGCGCGAGCCGCGCCGGTTGACGATGGACATGAACTCCTGCCGCGTGCGCTCGTCGTTGAGGAACGCGCCGCGGAGGACGTTCGTCTCCATGAAGGACGACTCCTGCTCCACGCCGCGCATGACCATGCAGAGATGGACGCCACCCATCCAGACGGCGATGCCGCTCGGCTCGAGGATCTTTTCGATCGTGTCGGCGACGTCGTGGGCGAGGTGCTCCTGCGACTGCAGCCGGCGCATGTGTACCTCCACGATGCGGGGGATCTTCGAGGCGCCGATGATCATCTCGCTCGGGATGTAGCCGATGATGAAGCGGCCGAAGAACGGCAGGATGTGGTGCGCGCAGAGGGTCTTGTACGTCCCGCCGATGACCACCAGGTTCTGGCAGCTGTCGTCCGCGCGCGAGCAGGCCTGGCGGAAGAGGGTGGTGAGCTTCTTGACGTCGGTGTAGTCGTAGCCGCTCGTCATCGTGACCAGCGACTCTGCCCAGCGGCGCGGGGTGTCGAGCACGTTCTCGTCCTTCAGGTCGACGTGCAGCAGGCGCAGGACTTCGCGCAGGTGGTGCTGCAGCTGCTCCCGGTCGATCGAGGGGCGCGGCCCGGTGAGGAGGCTGCCGTCGTCGAGCATGTCGAGGGCGAGGAGGTCTTCTTGTGTCATGCGGCGGGTAGCTTAGCTCTTGTTGTCGGTTGTCAGTTGTCGGTTGTCTGTGGATGACCGCCCGGGCGACACGTCGCAGAAAACTGACAACCGACAACTGACAACCATTACCTCGGCTGCAACCGGATTTCGGCGTCGATGCGGTGCCGCCCTCCCGGCCAGGTCTTGATGAACGCGCGCCACATCGCCTGGGTGTTCGTGGCGTTGGCCAGCTCGAAGTCGAGTGCTTCCTGGCGGCAGCTCCGCGCCTCGGCCAGGCGCGGCGATTCGGGATGCTCGGCCACGAACCTGTCCCACGCCTCGGACGTGCCTTTCTCGAACGCCGCGTCAAAGTCCGCCGGCTCGCGTTTCACGAGCGCTTCGGCCGCCGCTCTCTCCTGAACCACGCGCGCTGCCGCGGCGGCCTTCTCGAGCTTCGCGAGCTGCAGGCGTGCTTCCCCGGCGTGCGCGCCGTTCGGATACGCGGTGAGGTAGAGACTCCACGCCGCGGCGGTGTTGTGCGTGCGGGCGTCGTCGAACGCGCGTTGCTCGGCGGCCCGCTGCTTCAGCTTCGACAGGAGAATGCCCGCTTCGAGGTGATGCCGTGCATCCGGCCATGCCATGAGGAAAGCGCGCATCCCGGTCGCCGAGTCGCTGCGGCTGGCGGCCTCGAACGCTTCCGCTTCCGCGATCAGGCGCCGCGCTTCTTCCGCGCGGTCGGAGCCGCCGTGCTTCGCCAGGAACTCCTGCCACGCGGAGGTCCGCCCATCCTCCCATGCGCGTTGAAACGCGAGCTCCGCCTCGGCCGCCTTCTCCTGTTCCGCCACGACTCGCGTTAACGCCTCGCGCGCCGCATCGCCCACCTTCGACCCGGGCGGATGCGCCTCAGCCAGCCGCTGCAGGCCGTCGCGGTCTGATTGCTTCTCCCGCTCCACGACGGCTTCGAGCAGCGACCGCTCGAACGCGCGCTCTTTGGCTGTCGTCGTCGACGGTGGGTTGACGACGGTCTTGTCGTCACGCGCGGCGGTTGACGCGATAGGGGGCAGGACGAAGTCCGACACGGTCGTGACGTCGGGGCCGCGCCGGAGCCGCGCAACGGCGGCGGCGCTGAGCGTGCCCGCCGGTGCTTCGAGGAACGGCGCCAGCGCCGCAGCGGCCTCGCGGGCGTTTGCGTAACGGCTGGAGCGGTCTTTCTCCAGCATCCGGAAGATCACCGACTCGAGCGCTTCCGGCAGGGAGAGGTGCGGTTTCGCGTCGTTGAAGCGCCGCGGCTGCTGCGTGAGGTGCTTCATGATGTAGCCGTGTGGCGAGTCGCTGGCGAACGGCGGGATGCCGAGCAGCATCTCGTACAGCACCACGCCGAGGGAGTAGAGGTCCGTGCGGCCGTCGAGCTGTTCGCCGTCGTTGAGCAGGCCGAGCTGCTCGGGCGACATGTACTTGGGATTGCCGATCAGCACGCCGACCTGCGTCGTATCGGCGGCGGCGCTGCTGGCGAGATCCTTGGCGATGCCGAGGTCGATGATCTTGGCGATGCAGCAGTCGTCGGGATCGAACGAGAGCATCACGTTGTCGGGCGAGATGTCGCGATGCAGCAGACCGCGGCGGTGGATGTGGTCGAGCCCCGCCAGCACCTGCGACGCGACGTCGGCCGCGAGCGCCAGCGGGAACGGACCGTGCTGCCCGCTCCACTGCCGCAGCGTGCGTCCCTCGATGAACTCCGTGACCATGTAGTTCCCGCCCTCGCCGACGAAGAAGTCGTGCACGACGGCGATGTTCGGGTGGTGGATCTGTGTGGCCAGCCGCGCTTCGCGCAGGAAACGGGAGCGGAACGTCTCGTCGGCGAGCAACTCCTGCTTCATCACCTTGATGCAGCGGAACGCGTCGAGGTGCAGGTGGCGGGCCTTGAACACTTCCCCCATGCCTCCGGCACCGATGCGCAGCAGGATCTCGTACTTGCCGTCGAGCACCGTGCCGGGCCCGAGGACGGAGGATCCGACCGCGCGCGTGCTGTCAGACATAGATGCGGATCTGAAAGCATAGCGTAACGATGCGCGATTGCCCTGCCGCGCGTCAGGCTCCTGGCAACTTTTTCGCACAGATCTTGACTACTGAATGACCATTCATTCACACTACTCGCCCCGGCGGTACAGAACCTGAACGGACCCGGTTAAGGAGTTTGCACTATGGCTGAAGTAAAGACGCAAGGCGCCGTCGAGGCGATGGAAGTCGCCGAGGCCTCCCGCGAGACGGAGTGGGAAAAGCCCTCGTTTGTCGGTGACCTTTTCCTCGGCAAGCTCAACTTCGACCTCATCCATCCGTTCCCGGAGCAGCCGGCCGCGGATAAGGCGGAGGCGGACGACTTCCTGGTGAAGCTCGAGCGTTTCATGGCCGAGAACGTCGACGCCGAGGAGATCGACCGGAAGGGCGAGTACGACTACAGCCTTTTCGACGGCTTCAACAAGCTCGGCGCCTGGGGCATGAAGATTCCGAAGGAGTACGGCGGCCTCGGCTTCAGCGCGACGAATTACAACCGCGCCATCGGCCTCGTCGCCACCTGGTGCGGGTCGAGCGTGGCCTGGCTCTCCGCCCACCAGTCGATCGGCGTCCCGCAGCCGCTGAAGCTCTTCGGCACCCCGGAGCAGAAGCAGAAGTACCTCCCCCGCCTGGCCAAGGGCGCGATCTCGGCGTTCGCGCTCACCGAGCCGGGCGTCGGCTCCGATCCCGCGAAGATGGAGACCAAGGCCACCCCGACGCCGGACGGCAAGGGTTACATCCTGAACGGCGAGAAGCTGTGGTGCACGAACGGCCTGAAGGCCGAGGTCATCGTGGTCATGGCGCAGACCCCGCCGAAGGTCGTCAACGGCAAGGAGAAGAAGCAGATCTCCGCGTTCATCCTGGAGATGAACACCGAGGGCATCGACATCGCGCACCGCTGCCAGTTCATGGGGCTGCGTGGCATCGGCAACGTCCTGATCAAGTTCAACAACGTCTTCATCCCGAAGGAGAACCTCCTCTGGGGCGAAGGTCTCGGCCTCAAGCTCGCGCTCATCACGCTGAACACCGGCCGCCTGACGATTCCCGCGGGCGCCGCGGCCGGCGCGCGCCGGATGCTGGAGATCGCCCGCGACTGGGCGAACGAGCGCGTGCAGTGGGGCGCGCCGATCGGCAAGCATGAAGGCGTGGCGACGAAGATCGCCTGGATGGCGTCGCACACGCTGGCCATGGAAGCGATCGTCTGGCTGACGTCCGGCCTCGCCGATCGCGGCGACGTTGATCTCCGCCTCGAGGCGGCGATGGCGAAGCTGTTCAACACCGAGGTGGCCTGGCAGTGCGCCGATCACCTGGTGCAGATCCGCGGCGGACGCGGATACGAGACCTCGACCTCGCTCAAGGAGCGCGGCGAGAAGGCGTACCCGGTCGAGCGCATCCTGCGCGACATGCGCATCAACCGCATCTTCGAGGGAACGAGCGAGATCCAGCATCTCTTCATCGCCCGCGAGGCGGTCGATCCGCACATGAAGCGCGGCTACAAGATCCTGCTGCCGGAGACGCCGACCGGCGAGAAGATCTCGGCCGCGGCGAAGGCGGGAGCGTTCTACGCGACCTGGTACCCGTCGCGGTACGTGGGCTGGAGCCGCTTCCCGAAGCACACCGAGTTCGGCCGCCTGCAGCAGCACGTCGGCTACCTCGAGCGCCAGTCGCGCCATCTCTCGCGCTCGATCTTCCACGCCATGATGCGCTACCAGGCGAAGCTGGAGCGGAAGCAGATGGTGCTGTTCCGCATCGTCGACATCGGCACGGATCTCTTCGCGATGTCCGCCACGATCAGCTACGCCATGATGCTGGCCAAGAAGGGCGACAAGAACGCGCTGGAGCTGGCGGACCTCTTCTGCCGCGAGGCGCGCGTGCGCGTCGACCAGAACTTCCGCACGCTCTTCGACAACCACGACGAACTCGCATACAAGGTCGTGCAGAACTTCCTCAAGGGCGAGTACGAGTGGCTGGAAGGCGATCTCGTGCAGCCGGTGGTCCCGACCGCGGAACAGGTGGAAGAGGCGATCCGGAAACTGGCGTAGTTGCTGGGGCTTTTGTTTGGACGCGCCGCGTGAGAACGCGGCGCGTTTTGTTTTTGCTGACAGACCGCCTTGCTATCCTCTCCTCGTGAATCCCCGCGCGAAGGACATCCTCTCCGGCATCCTCGGCGGTGCTACGGCCGAGGAGCGTGCGCGCGATCTCGCGCCGAATCGTGAGCCGCTGCCGCCTTCCGTGCCTGCGAAGGACGACTGGTCCACCGCGGCGCGCGACGAGCGGCGGGCGTTTCTGCGGGACCGTGGGTTTGCGATCGACGCGCTCAGCGGCGGGAAGGAGATCGCACCCGAGGAGCTGCGGGCGAACATCGAGGGGCTGGTGGGGTTCGCGCAGATCCCGGTCGGCGTGATCGGGCCGTTGCGCGTCAACGGGGTGCATGCGCGCGGCGACTTCTATGTGCCGCTGGCCACGACAGAGGGGGCGCTGGTGGCGTCGTACCAGCGGGGGGCGAAGCTGATCGGGCTGGCAGGCGGCGCGGCGGCGTTGTGTCTCGTCGAGTCGGTGCTGCGGGCGCCGGGGTTTTCGTTCACGTCGATGGCGGAGGCGGGGATGTTCCTCGCGCATGCGGTGAGCCGGTTCGAGGCGCTGCAGGCGCGGGTGCGCGAGACCTCGCGGCATGCGGAGCTCGTGCAGATCGATCCGGTGCTCTCCGGCAAGGAGGTGTACATCGTCTTCCACTTCACGACCGGCGACGCGGCGGGACAGAACATGGTCACGTTCGCGACTGGCGCGTTGTGCAAGGACCTGCTGGAGTCGTCACCGGTGCAGCCGCAGGCGTGGTTCATCGAGGCGAACATGTCGGGCGACAAGAAGGCGACGCAGCTCGCGTTCCAATCGACGCGCGGCAAGAAGGTGATCGCGGACGTGACGATCCCGCGCGAGCTGGTCGTGAAGTACCTGCATACCGAGCCTGAGCAGATCTTCAAGTACTGGCAGCTGGCGGTGGTCGGCAGCCTGCAGTCGGGGTCGATCGGGATGCAGGGGCATTACGCAAACGCGCTGGCGGCGCTGTTCATGGCCTGCGGGCAGGACGTGGCCTGCGTGGCGGAGGCCTCGGTGGGGCTGACGCGGATGGACGTGACCTCCGGCGGCGACTTTTACTGCTCGATCTCGCTGCCGAACCTGATCGTCGGCACGGTCGGCGGCGGGACGCACCTGCCGACCGCGCGCGAGTGCCTGGAGATGCTCGGCTGCTACGGCAGCGGCGGCGCGAAGAAGTTCGCGGAGATCTGCGCCACGACGGTGCTGGCCGGCGAGGTGTCGATCGCCGGCGCGCTCGCCTCGGGCGAGTTCGCGCAGGCGCACCAGGCGTTCGGCAGGAAATGAGCCGGATCGATTCGCGGGCGGCGTTCGACATCATCCGCTACGCGAACTCGTGGGAGGACGCGGATGTCCTCTGCGAGGCGCTGCAGCCCGCGCCGGGCAAGCGGATGCTGGCCATCGCCTCGGCGGGCGACAACGCATTCGCGTTGCTGGCGGGCGGGGCGGAGGTAGTGGCGGCCGATCTCAGCGCGGCGCAGCTCGCGCTGGTGGATTTGAAGCGCGCCGCGATCCGGGAGCTCGAGGATGAGGACGTCCTCCGCTTCCTCGGTGTGAAGCCGTCGTCCGACCGGCTGCGCGTCTACCGCGGCCTGGACGTGCCGCCGGAAACGCGCGCCCTGCTGAAGGACGAAGATGTCGCGCGCGGCGTGATCCACGCCGGCCGGTTCGAGAACTACTTCCGGCTCTTCCGGAAGTGGGTGCTGCCGCTCGTTCATTCGCGGCGGGACGTGGAGCGCCTGCTCTCGCCGCACGCAGCCGACTTTTACGCGCGGGAGTGGAACACCTGGCGCTGGCGGGCCATGTTCCGCCTCTTCTTCAGCCGCTTCGTGATGGGCCGCACGGGACGCGACCCGGAGTTCTTCCGGTACGTCGAGGGCTCGGTGGCGGAGCGGATCTTCAAACGCGCCGAGTACGCGCTGACGGAGCTGACGCCGCACACGAACCCGTATCTCGCGTTGATCTTCACCGGCAACTACCGCGACATCCTTCCGCGCTACCTGCGCGACCTCGCGGCGGTGCGGCGCAACCTCGAGAAGTTGACCCTCGTGCGCGGGTCGATCGATGAGGCGGCGACCGGGACGTTCGACGGGTTCTATCTGTCGGACATCTTCGAGTACGTCGATCCGGCCACGCATGCGGCGATGTACGCTCGGCTGCTCGGTGCCGCGAATCCGGGTGCACGGCTCGCCTATTGGAATCTGCTGGTGCCGCGACGGGTACCGCCGCAATTCGCGCCGCGCGTGCGGGAGCTGCGCGAGAAAGCGGACGCGCTGTTCGCACAGGACCAGGCCTTCTTTTACAGCGCGTTCGTACTGGAAGAGGTGCGATGAGCGGCGTTGCGATCGTGCTGGCCGCGTTCGGTGCGTTGCTCGTGACCGCGGAGCTCTGGTCACGCCTCGGCACTCCCAAGCCTGAATGGACGCGGAAGCTCGTCCACCTCGGCGGGGGGGTCATCGGGCTCTTCCTCCCGTGGCTGATCGAATCGGCGCTGCTGGTGTTCATCCTCACCGCGTCGCTCTCCGCGCTGTTCATCATCGGCGAGAAGAAAGGGCTGCTGAAGTCCGTGCACGGCGTGGCGCGGAAGAGCCGCGGGAGCGAGTACTACCCGCTGGCGATCTGGCTGGTGTTCGTCATCGCGGCGGACAAGCCGGCGTTCTACCTGGCGGGCGTGCTGGTGCTCGCGCTGGCGGACGCCTTCGCGGCGCTCGTCGGCAGCCGCTATGGCGTCGTGCGGTACGAGGTGGAGGACGAGTTCAAGAGCGTCGAAGGGTCGGTGGTCTTCTTCTTCGTCGCCTTCATGGCCATCCACCTGCCGCTGCTGCTCCTGACCGAGCTGCCGCGCGCCGTGTGCGTGCTCTCGGCACTGCTGGTGGCGATGCTGGTGACGCTGTTCGAGGCCATCTCGCTCGAAGGGACCGACAACCTCTTCGTGCCGCTGGCAGTGGTGTTCGTGCTGCAGAAGATCACCACGAAGACGGTGGAGCACATCGCGCTGCAGAACGTCGCCTTCGTCTGCATCGTGGCGCTGGTGCTGCTGCTCGCGTGGCGCATCGAATGGTTCAACGCCGGCGGCGCCATCGCCGTCACCCTCTTCGTCTTCGCCGCCTGGTCCCTCGGCGACCACTTCCGCTACGTGATCCCGGTCTTCATCGGCCTCCTCGGCCTGGCCCTGGTGCGCATCTTCGTCATCCGCCGCGGCGACCGGCGGCGCCTGAAGGTACGCGCGGTCACGCGCGCGCTGATCGTACCCTTCGTGTTCCTCCTCGCAGCCAACATGACCGGCTCGTTCGACCTGTTCTTCGCGCCGTACCTCGCCGCTTGCGGCGCGGTGTTCGCATTCGTGGCTTGGACGGGGGGTGGGGCGGCCAAGGCTTTCGCGGTTGGCGCGGGCGCGGCGCTACTGCTGGTGGCGCCGATGCGCGTGGGGTGGGAGGTTTCTGCAACGGTGATTGCGGTCGTTGCCGTGATGGCGGTGGCAAACGCGCGGTTCGCGGATCCGCGGGAGTGGGGAGTGCCGTCGTTTTTATTCGCGTTGCTCGCGGGAGTAACAGTGCTTCTATTTGGAGTGCGGTGACCGCAGTCACCGCTTTTACTCCGTGGCTGGAGCGACGCGGAAACAGTAAAAGCGGTGACTGCGGTCACCGCACTCCAAACGGATAGTCGTCGTAGACCTTCACCGCGTCGATCTTCATGCTGCTCACGGTCTTTACGAAAGAGGGTCGGGCGTGGTCCGCGAACCATTTCGCCGAGCACCAGCGGTATTGCGCCGCGTCGCGGACGAGGCCGTGGTGCACGGCGTTTTCGTGGGTGTAGCGCAGGCGCGCGAGCCAGGAGCGCTCGAAGGTGAGTTGCGTGTCGCGAAATTGAAACCAGACAGTTCGGCCGATGACGCCGTCGTGTTCATTGATGCCTCTCGCGGAGGCAGTGTGAAGCCGGGTCAGCATGTGCCGGACGTCTTCGCCGGCATCTGCAGCGACGACAAGGTGGTAGTGATTTGAGAAGAGCGCCCATGCCTGAAGCGAGCAATGGTGTTCTGCGGCGAGCGAGAAGAGGGTGTTCTGGAGCAGGTCCAACACGGCGGGGTCGCGGAAGAAGTGCTGCTTTTCGTGCGTCCCTGCGGTAATGAAGTAGACGCCGGCGTCGCCGAAGCGGTGAATGGGTGCGTGTGGCCAGTCCATGGCGCCGAGGTTCCCTCGGCTTTACAGCGGTCGTCAAATTTTCTACGGCGTGTGGAGCGTCACTTCCCCCGTCGACCCGTTCATCGTCACGACATCCCCTGTCTTCACCAGCGCCGTCAATCCTCTGATGCCAACGATGGTGGGGATGCCCATTTCGCGGGCCACGATGGCTGAGTGGGAGAGGATGGAGCCGCGCTCGATGAGGAGGCCGGAGATGGAGGGGTAGAGAGGGATCCAGCCTGGGTCGGTGCGTTCGGCGACGAGGATCTCGCCGCTGAGGCGGAGGTCGTCGTCGGGGGAGCGGAGGACTTTGACCGGGCCGGTGACGATGCCGGGGGAGCAGGCGATGCCGCGGATGCCGTCACTCGCCGCGACAGCGCCGCGGCGGGAGCGGAAGGCGTTGCGGTGGTAGGCCATGCCGAATGTTTCGAAGCGTTCGTCGAGGTCGGGATCGGCGCGGTAGCGCTCGAACTCGGCCCGGCGTAAGGCGGCCAACCCGCGGAGGTCGGTGGTGAGGGCGGTGCCTTTGACGTAGTCCCAGAGCTCGTCGAGGCCGAGGTAGAAGACGTCCTCGGGGGCATCGAGGAGTTGCTCTTCGTGCAGGCGGCGGCCGAAGGCGCGGACGACTTCGCGGACCAGGCCGAAGATGCGGGTGCGGGCGAAGCGCATGTTCTCGCGGTTCTTCACGCCGATGCGGGCGCGTTTCAAGACGAAACGGAAGACGGCGCGGCGGAGTCGGGAGCGGATCAGGGCGAAGGCGCGCTGTTCGGCGTCGGCGCGGATGCGCGATTCGTCGGTGGGCTTCATCTCCACGGCGAGGTAGTTGCGGATGTAGGCGAGCAGGAGCTCGGGGCGGTCTTTGAGCGACTGCTCTTCGAGCTTCAACTCGTTCATGCAGCGGAAGCCGTAGAGGTCGAGGTAGTGGTCGAGGTGCTTCGCGAACTCCGGAAACTCGCGATAGACGCGCGGCAGGTCGCCCGCGTTGATCGCCTCGGACAAAGCGGCGTCGGGACGGGCGAGCTCCGCGAGTCGCAGGAGCATCTTCGCCGGCTCGGCGCTCTCGATGCCTCCTTCGCCGGCGAGGAGGTCGTTCTGCAGCGAAGAGTCGCCGCAGAGCTTCTTCAGCAGGCCGTAGAAGATCATGACGAAGAAGTCGTTGATGATCGGGGCGCGCCACGACCAGAGCACGCGGTCTTCGAATTCGACGTAGAGCTGCATCAGCTCGTGCGGCTTCAGCGTGTCGAAGTCGATGCGCCGCCAGCGGTCGTAGTGCGATTTGAAGTTGGCCTCGAACTCCGCGACGTGCTTGTCGATACGGAGGAAGTTGCGGGTCATCCGCCAGGCAACCGGCAGCAAAGCGAGCTTGCTGGTGCGCGCGGGCGTATCGCCGCCGACGCTCTCGCGCACGCCCATCATCTGCTCCATGAACGCGCGGTTCTGCTCGTAGCCCGGGAAGAGGCGGACCAGCGCGTACCAGTTCAGGAGGTTGTAGAAGACCTGGCCGCGGAAGAGGCCGAGCATGTTCTCGAAGACCGGCTGGTGCGCGCGAATGGTGGCTGGGGGGATGCCCATCACTTCCGCGAAGAGCTTGTAGACGATGGCGTACGCGCGGCGGATGACGCTGAACGTCATCGGCGAGGTGACGCCGGAGAAGCTCTCGACGATGTTCGAGTTGTCCCAGAGGATGCGGTTGCCGGCCGCCGGTCCGTATTCGTCGATGGTGGTGACGGGACGTGTCTGCAGGATATACAGGCCGTCCGCGTCGAACGCGAACTCGATGTCCTGCGGGCGACCGAAGGCGTTCTCGATTGCCATGGCGGTCCTGGCCAGCTCGCGCACTTCGTCGTCGTTGAGGCTGCGTGCGAGCGGTTGCGCGTTGGGCTCGTGTCTGGTGCCGGTGCCTTTCTCGCGATCGAAGACGATCTGTTCGGGCTTCCCGGCGATCTCCATCGTGAACGAGAGGTCGCTCTTCTGCACGATGAACGTGTCGGCGTCGAAGCCTTCGCTGACCAGTCCTTCGCCGAGGCCGAAGAGGGCGCTGATCACGAGCTCGTGGACGTCGTTGGTGGTCGGATTGGCGGTGAAGACGACGCCGCTCACGCGCGCGTCGATCATCTGCTGCACGACGACCGGCATCGGGGTGTCGTCCAGCGGGATGCCGTTCTGCGCACGATACGCGAGGGCGCGTTCGCTGCGGGCGGAGGCGCGCACGTGCTCGATCGCTGCCGCGATCTCCTGCTCGCGTACGAAGAGGAGGCTTTCGTGGATGCCGGCGAAGGAGAGACCGGCAGCGTCCTCTCCGATCGCGGAGGAGCGGACGGCGTACGTCCTGTCATCCTGAGCGAGGGCGGCCGGACGGTGGGAAGCGAAGGACCCCCTTCCTACGGGGCGCTGATCGTGCACCGCAGGGGGTCCTTCGCTGCCCACCAACCACCCGCCCTCGCTCAGGATGACAGAAGTAACCACCTCGAACGGCGGCACGCGAAACCCCAGCGCCACCAGGCGCTGCAGGTTGGCGGCCTTGCCTCCTACGTCACGCGCTGAGGCCATATTTGCGTCCGAGCTCCACGGCCACGAGCAGGTCGAAGACGATCATGTACATGCCGGCGTAGACCTCCATCATCTTCGCGTGTCTGGGCGTGGGGCGGAAGCGGTACTGGAAGAAGCCGGCCAGGCAGACGGCGTAGAGGATTGCGAGGGCGGCGTAGAACCAGCGGCTGACGCCGAGGTGGTAGCCGACCGCGGCGACGAGGAGGGTGTCGATGGCGCGGATGAGGAGGACCACGTACGCAGCGCCGAACGTGCCGAAGATCTTCGTGTACGAGTCGACGCCTTCGATCTCCTCCTCCGGTGCGCGGATCTTGCGCGAGACCTCCCAGTTGAACGTGACGAAGAAGCCGACGAAGGCGTAGACCCAGAACCAGGGCGGCGCTTCCCACGGCCAGCGTTCCGTCGCGAACGAGAAGACCAGCAGCGACAGCAGCGGCATGATCAGCATGTGGCTGGTGGCGTAGAGGATGAAGTGGCGCTTCAGGAAGTCGCGCGCGAAGAACTCCCGCAGCATGACCAGCGTGAAGCCGAAGGCGATCGCCCACGCCACCGTGGCCTCGGCGCCGCGCGCGAGGACGAGCACCAGTTGCGCGGCGATGGCGATGGCGCCGGCAATCTTCAGGTGGCGTAGTGTGACGAGGCCGCGCTGCAGCACGCGTTGCGGGTAATGGCGGCAATCTTCCTCGTAGTCCTTGTGCTCGTCGAAGACGCGGATGTGGAAGAAGAACGAGACCAGCATCAGCATGCCGAGGAACGACCAGCGGTCGTAATGCATGGCGTGGCCGGGGCGGGTGAGGGCGATGGCCAGGAACTGGTTGGAGGAGTAATACGTGAGGATGAGCAGGACGTTCGCGATGGGAGGAAAGCGTTCGTTGAGGTAGGCGATGAAGTTTCGCGCGAACGTCACAGGCGCGCCCGCAGTTTGTCGTAATCGATCTTGCTGTTGTGGCGGGGGTCGACCGGCAGCGGCTCGCGCGTCACGAGGACAATGTCGCACGGTTCGCCCGCCGCGGCCAGCCGCGCGCGCACTTCCTGCTCGACGTCGGCATCTGTTTCGACGACCACGGCTACGCGCCGGCCGACCGCGAGTGCGGCCACGCGGCGGATGCGAGGGTCGTCGCCGCGCGCGGCCTGTTCGACGAGCTGCGCGTGCACCGGGACGCCATCGCGCCACATCGTGGAGTGCACGCGCCCCGCGATCCTGAAGCGCCCTTCCTCGTCGAACCAGCCGGTGTCGCCCATGCGGTGCCACACCGTGCCGTCGGGACCGAGGACTTTGTTCTGGCGGGTGGCGTTGGGATCGTTGTCGTAGTCGCGGCAGACGTGGTCGCCGGCGACCAATAGTTCGCCGATTTTAGAAGCAGGGCCGAGGGCCGAGGGCTGAGGGCTGAGGGTCGCGAGCGGCTCGATTTTCGCGCGTACTCCCTTCACGATCTTTCCGGCGATGTAACCGCGGCCGCCGATCCGCAACCGCTCCTCCGCGGTGATGTGCGCAACGGGCTCCGCCTCGGACGATCCGTAGGCGATGATGATCTCGGCTCGTGGCCAGGCGTGCGTCCAGTTGCGCAACTGCAGGTCGGTGACCGGGGCGCCGCCGGTGAGGATGCGGCGGAAACGGGGGCGGTCGTCCTGCTTCGCGAGGTCATCGAAGAGCGGCGGCGAGGCGGTGGCGGTGGTGGCGAGGCGCTGGGCGTCGGGAGAGATCACGGTGGTCACGCCGAGGGCCAGGCTGTTGAGGGCGAAGACAGGAAACGTGCAGAGATCGAGGTCGCCTTCGCGCGGCGGGAACTCCTCCGCGAGGCGCTCGTGCTGGGCGGCGAGGATGCGGTGGGTGCGGTTCACCCCTTTCGGATTGCCGCTCGAGCCTGTGGTGAACGTGATCAGGGCGCGGTCGTCATCCGTCATCTCGTGGACGGATTCGCGCAGCGGGCCGGTGAAGCGGGAGACGCGCAGCGGCGCGATCGGGACGTTGCGGACGAAGAGGCGGAGCAGGTGGCTCTTCGGCGTGCCGAGCCAGGCCTTCAGCTCCGCGTGGCGGGCGAGGCGGATCATGGTGCGCTTGCCGGCCCAGGGATCGAGAAAGACCGCCACGCCTCCTTCCTTCAGCACGGCGAGCAGGGCGACGTAGAGCTCGACCGACATGGGGATGGCGATCAGGGCGCGGTCGCCCGGGGCGAAGCCACGGACGTGCAGTGCGCCGGCGAAGCGGCAGATGCGCTCCCACAGCGCATCGAAGGTGATGGTCCTACCCTGTTCGATGAACGCGATGCGAGACGGGTGCGCGAGGGCGGCGTCGCGAAAGAGCGTGGCCGCGTTCATGCGGGGAGCGCGTAGAGGTAGTAGTGGCGGAAGGTGGTCCCCTCGCCTGCGTCCATGGACTGCGACGCGTTCTCTTCGCGCATGAGGCAATGGTTGGCCATCGGGCGCCCGAGGGTCAATGCGGCGGCGTAGGCCTGCTGCAGCATGGCCCAGCCGACGTAGCCGCGGCGGTGGGTAGGGACGACGCCGATGGTCTTGTAGTCGACGGTGCGCGGGTCCGTGTCGGGATAGGCGAAGAGGAAGCCGACGGTGTCCTGTTCGTGCTCGATGAAGAGGACGAGCTCGGAGACGAGGATCCGCTCGATGCCTGTGTAGAGCGCGAGAAAGTCGTCGAGGGCGATGTCGCTGTAGAAGGGATTGCCGCGAAAGATGTCGAGGGAGAGGCGCCAGACCAGCGCCAGCTCGTCCGGCAGCTTTGTTGGATCGATGGGGCGGATGCGGTAGTTGCGGGTGAGGGCTCTTTCGTGCATGGGAGCGAGCTTCTGCGCGAGAGCGGAGACGTCGTCGATGCGCTTGGAGGAGTAGCGCTCCAGCACCTCGAAGCCGGCGGTGCGCCAGAGGGCGTCGTAGTAGGGCGGATTCACCGGCTCGAGCAGGAACGGCGGCGTATCGAACGGGCCGGCGTTGACGCGGTACCGGTGCCACGTATCGCCGTCGATGGGGCCGATGATCTGCGTGGCGCCCTCGGCGCGCAGCCAGTTGGCGGCTTCTTGCAGCAGCGCGGTGACGCGTTCTGGATCGTCCGCGGCTTCGAACGAGCCGATCATGCCGAGGTCGCCGCGCAGGCGGGCGGTGCAGTGACCGGCTTCGTTCGAGAAAATCACGGCTCCATCGGATCCTTCCTCCCCTGCACCTTCTCCTCGTCGTCCACCGTCTCATGGCCGGCGTACTTCATCAGGCAGTCGCGGCAGATCAGCGAAGCGTCGTTGGCGCCGGGTCTGGGGACCCAGCCGTCCTCGTGGACGGCGTCGTCGAAACACTTCGTGAATTCTTCCGGGATCTCTCCGTGGATCTCGCGGGTGAGCTCGCACTCACCGCACTTCAGCAGGACGCGTCCTTCCATCGATTACTCCATCGTCTCGCCCGCCGCCGTGAAGACGGGGGTGATGTCGACGGGGATGTCCGTCATGCGCGCGATCACTGCCGCGATCTCGGGCGTCGACACGCCGTACTTGGCGAGCAAGCGTTGCGCCCGCGGGTAGTCGCCGGTGGCCTGGATGGTCAGGAGCTCGGTGGCCAGCGACTGCACGCCGCTGCGCATCTTCGAGAAATCGACGCGGAACGTGCCGTTCTCCGCCGGGACGATCGCCCCTTGCTCGCGGAGCCAGTTCCACTGGATGGCGGTGCCGCGGCCGTGGGCCTCGTCGACGCCGAAGCGCATGGAGCGGAAGTGCAGGCCGGCGTAGGTGGCGTAGAGCTGCTCTTCGCTGAACGAGGAGAGGAGGTTGTGCTCCATCGCGTACAGGATGTTCCAGATGCCGAGCACGTCGGCCTTGCACTCTTCGGTGGTCGAGTAGGTCTCCTTGAGGAGGAAGCGGACGTCGGTGCGCTCGCCGTTGGGCTGCTCGATCATGCCCGGCCCAAGGCCGTGGGAGAGCTCGTGAAAGAGGATGAAGTTGAAGTAGGCGTCGAAGTTGAGGAGGTTGCGCTGGGACGGCTCCAGAACCCGGTTGGCGATGGGTGCGCCGCTGAGACGGTACTTCGCGTCCATCACGTTCTTGAGCAGGACCTTCTTCGACCCCTTCACCTCGCGGACGTACTCGTCGTTCGGGAGGTTGAAGGCCGCGGTCTGCACGCCGCGGCGGGCGTCACCGGCGGTGTAGACCTCCTGCACGACCCGGATCGGCGACTCGGTGCCGCGGTTCGGGTTCTTGTACTGGTCGGGGATGGGGAGGTTCTTCTCCATGGCCGGGAGGTGCTGCGCATAGACCGTCAGCTTCTCGGTCTCCGGCCGGTCGACCACGTTCACGAACGACTCGAAGGCCGCCTTGTAGTTGAAGAGCGCGTCCTCGTAGACCTCGTACGGTCCGATGACCACTTCGATCGGGCCGTTGAGATCCATCCAGGCCATGTCGCTCTCGCGGTAGTTGTCGCTGAAGAACGCGGCCGCGAGCTTGGTGAGGTAGTCGCGCATCGACGCGTTCTGCGTCAGCGCGGCCGCCTCCCGCAGGGCGGCGGCGGCCTTGTTCAGGTGCTCGGCGTAGTACTTCGAGTAGGGGATGGTCTCTAGGCCGCTGCCGCTGCGGCGGACGACGGTGAAGAGGCCCTGGAGGGCATCCTTCTGCTCCGGATGCGCGGCGACGTAGCGCTCGAATTCTTCCTTGGTCAGGTCCGCCGGATAGAAGGCGGCCCCTTCGGGCTTGTGTCCTTCCGTGCCGAACGGGGCGATGAACGGCTCGTCCTGCGCCAGGCGGTCCCACCGGCCGCGGTTGGCGATGAAGTAGTCGTAGCCGGCCTTGTCGAGCGGGGAGCGGCTCGCGTTCGCCGCGAGGCGCTCGCGGATGGCCGGGTTGTCCTCGGAGACCTGCAGCCAGTAGATCTCGTCGATGTGCTTCGAGGCCTCGATCAGCTTCGCCACGACCTGCTGCTCGTTCGCGTTGAGGAGCGAGCGGTCGTAGTCGATGGCGGTCTTCGGGAGCTGGGCGAGGCGCTGTGGCGTGTCGGGCTTGATCATGCTGACTGTGTTCGCGGTCGTGCAGGCGAGTGGAAGAAGGGCGGCAAGGGCGGCGAGGAGCTTCTTCATGAGGCGAGGATTCTATTCGACGGGAGGGTCATGCTATCGTCGAGACAAGGCTCAGCACGTGATCATCGAGTGTCCCTCCTGCAACGCGAAGTATCAGTACGACGAAGAACGCTTCGAGCGGAAGCCGTCGAAAAAGATCAAGTGCGCCCGCTGCCAGCAGATCTTCGAGATCCACAACCCCGCCTTTGCGCCGCGTGAGCCGGTCTTCACGGACTCTGTGGGCGACTCCACGTTCGCGAAGCGCGACGAGACCCGCACCACCGCCAAGTCGCCCGCGGCCCCCGAAACCACCGAGCAGTCTCCGATCCCGCAGCCGAAGGGGGAGCCGCCGCTCCAGCTTCCGCCGGGCAAGCGTCTCTCCCTGGCGATCCTCGGCGGGCCGGACGCCGGTACGGTCTACCGGATCGAACGCCCGCGCGTGACGATCGGCCGCGCGAACGCGGACCTGACGCTCAACGACACCGAGGCCTCGCGGCAGCATGCGGCGATCGAGGTGCGCGATACGAGCTACCGCCTCAGCGATCTCGGCTCGACGAACGGGACGCTCTACGAGGGCTCGAAGATCGAGAGCGCGGTGGAGCTGGGCGACAAGTCGGAGTTCCAGGTGGGCGCGACGACGCTCATGCTCATCGTGACGGACGAGCATTGAGTTGAACGAGCTCTCCAACCTGTACCGCCACCGGCAGCTCATCGCGGCACTGACTGCGCGCGACCTGAAGGCGCGCTACCGCGGCTCGATCCTGGGGTTCTTCTGGTCACTGGCCAATCCGCTGCTGCTGCTGGCGGTCTACACGCTGGTCTTCACGCAGTTCTTCCCGCAACAGGTGGTGACGCCGTATCCGCTCTTCCTCTTCTCCGGAATCCTGCCGTGGACGTTTTTCGCGGCGGCCGTGCTGGAGTCGACCACCTCCATCTCCTCCAACGCGGGGCTGATCAAGAAGGTGATGTTTCCGGCCGAGGCGCTGCCGCTGGTGGTGGTGCTGTCGCACCTGGTGCACTTCATCGCGGCGCTGCCGATCATGCTGGCGGCGATCGCGGGATTCACGCTGCTCGGAAAGTTCGAGCCGTCGTGGACGATCCTCCTCGCGCCGGTGCTGATGCTGTTGCAGGCGATCTTCGTGGCGGGGCTGGCGATGATCGTGTCGTCGGCGTCGGTGCTGTTCCGCGACCTGCGCGACATCGTGGCGAACCTGCTGCAGCTCGGCTTCTTCGTGACGCCGATCCTCTACGTCATCGACAACATCGCCTCCCGCCCCATCCGCGCGATGCTGCGCGTGAATCCGATGACACCGTTCGTGGTGTCGTACCAGGACGTGCTGTTCCACGGACGCCTGCCGAACCTCTCGGACACGATCCTGATGGTTGGCTATGCGGCGGGGTCGCTGTACCTCGGGTTCGTGGTGTTCGATCGGTTGCGGGACACGTTGGCCGAGGCGATTTAGTGGTTAATCCTCCACAAGCTTGGATACAACTACTTCTCGAACGTCAACGACGCCCACAGGCTCTCCCAATCAAAGTCGCTTCCCTTCGGCGCCGGGAGCACGTGCGTGGACTTGATCAGCCAGGCGCCTTTGCCGAGGTTGAACGCGACGCTGCCGTTGGCGTCTGTGCGGGCCGTGAGGCGTTTGCCGTTCGGGGAGATCGCCGTCACCAGCGCGCCGGACAACGGGTTGCCTTCGAAGAGCAACTGGAAGCGTGAGCCGGAGGGGACGAGCTCGAAGCGCCAGCCGAAGGGGCGTTCGGCGAGCTGCGAGCCGGGGCCGACGATCGACTTGGCGAAGCGGTAGAAGCGCTCGCGCTGTTTTGCAGACGTCGGGGTGATGCCGGTGATGCCTTCTTCGGACAGGAACTGCTTGAATTTCGCGGACGGGAGCTCGTGTGGCGTCGGTTTGCCGCGGTAGGCGATGACCGCGGTGCCGGCTTCGTCGAGGTTGACGAAGCCGGCGGGGTCCTGACTTTCGAATCCGTTGACCGGTTGTTCGCCGGAGGCGGTGCGCACCACGAACGACTCGATGCGTGCGCCGCGCCGCGGCACCGCGTCGCCTTCGAAGTTCTCGCCGACGCGGAGCGAGGCGGTGAACGATTCGCCGGCTTCCGGACGGAAGGTCGACGGCTCGATCCAGAAATCGTGCGCGTGGGCACTGACGGCGAAGCAGGCGATCAACAGGATTCTTTTCATCATCGGATGCTCTGTTTTTGCTCCAGCAACTGGCGGAAGAGAGAGGTGGCGCGGCGCGCGTTGGCGGCCGGGGTGCTGTCCGGGAAGTCGCCCATGATGTAGGCGGCTTCGCCGGTGCTGTTGTCGACCAGCGAGGCGTACGGCACGATCGTCCCTTCGCCCTGGGTGATGCGGAAGTCGGCAGAGCCGAGGTCGACGTCCTCGTCGACGAACGAGTCGACGCTGAACTGGTACTGCACGAAGTTGCCTTGGGGGATGAACACGGTCTTCGTGCCGGCCACGCCGCCGTTCGCGTCACGGATCGTGACTTCGACCAGCATCGGCGTCGACAGCGAGCCGGAACTGCCGGCGGCGAAGCCGAGGTTCGTGCGGGTCTCGTCGTTGTTGACGATGCCGGGGATGTAGACCGTGGTGGCGTTGTCGATGGTGCCGAGGCTGTTCTCGAAGAAGTTGCGCGACGGGGGCACCGTCTGCCCGAGGGGGAGGCGGTTGTTGTAGGCGCGGCTGGTGACCGAGAAGGGACGGTCGGAGCCGAGGAGCAGCGCGCCGGTGATGTTCGCGGTCTCATAGCCGCCGAGGATGTCCTCGAGCATGACCGTGCGGTTGGCCGGGATGATGACGGAGCCGTCTAGGTCATCGGTGATGAGCGGCACGATGTTGTCGCTGAAGTCGCCGCCGGACTCGATCAGGATCAGCTCGACCACCATCGGCGTCGCGCTGAAGTTGCGGATGGCGACGTCGGTCATCCAGACCGTGCCATTGGCGCCGGTGACGTGGCCGACGATGGGGATCACGTACGTGTCGCCGTAGTGGTCGGCGTACGCCGCCGTTGAGATCAATAGAGTCAGGAGAAGGATCGCTGTCTTGCGCATGGCTTCTCCTTAGTTGCCGGCGTTATCGGCGTGCGGGACGCTCTCGAAGCCCTGGTTCGGCAGCGCCACGTAGGGGAACGTCGAGAGGAACGCGTGATCGTTGGCGTCGACGCCGTCGGTGAGGGCGTTGTTCGGAGCCTTGTTGAAGCCGGGGACGAGCACGCCTGCGACGACGCGCAGCGAGATGTCGACGACGTCGTCGGCGAGGCGGCGGCCGTTCGGGAAGCCACCCAGGTCATTGGCGATCGCGCCGAGGCGGTTGGGTTGCGCGGTGACAGGGACGGCCACGTTGAGGCGGATCATCTCCGCGGGGGTGACATTCGGCGGCTGGTTCGCGCCGGGGAGTCCGGTGAGGAAGACTTGCACGAGGTCGTTGCGTGGCGCCGGCGGGACGTCGAGGCCGTAGAGCGCCTTCATCAGCTTCGCCACTTCCGGATCGAGGACGCGGTTGCGGAACGTCTCGTTGGACGTGAAGAGCGGCGCGTCGCCGGAGGGCTCGGAGGCGTTGAAGATGTCCTTGAACGCGAGCGGCAGCACCACTTCATTGACCAGCGGCATGCCGAGGCGGGAGACCTGCGCGGTGGCGCCGATGCCCTGGCGGCGGAGCATGCCGCTGTTCAGGACGGTGACGCGCGAGCGGCTGGACGAGGCCCAGACGCCGATGACGGCATTCGGCGACGTCGGTGCGGAGGGCGCGGTGCCGCCGGCCACGAGTTGCGCGATCGGAACCTGGATGGCGATGGTGTGCACGTTGTAGCCGCGGAGACCGTCGACGCCGTCAGCCGACGGTGCGACCGGCGGGACCATGTGCAGCTGCTGGATGGGGCGAAGGGTCAGGAGGTCGACGATGGCACCGATGTCGACGAAGAACGGATCGTCGCGCGGGCCGGCGAAGACGCGGCCATTGTTGTTCGGCAGGTTGAAGGTCGCGGCCGTCGCGAGCGCCGCATAGTTCGGGGTCGACTTCGGGCCGATGTTCGGCGGCGCGACCTGGAAGTCGCCCATGTTCGTGATGTTGCCGCTGCGGCGCGTGCCGGTGATGCGGTTGACGGTGTAGAACTGGCGCACGTTCAGGTCGGCGTCGTCGAGCGTCAGGACGGGGCCGACGTTGTAGAGGAACGTCTGCGGATTGCGGACGTCGGTGCGGAAGCGGAACTGGTAGGTGATGTCCTCTTTCGCGTCGCCGTTGTTGTCGATGTGGATCTCGTAGACACCTGCCGGCGAGAAGTTGTAGAAGTTCGGGCCATTGGCCGGCTCTTCGAGCGGGATGTAGTTCGCGATGATCGTGACGGTGTTGGGATTGTCGGGGCTGCGGAAGACGTAGACGTCGGTATTGTCCATGGTCGGATCTTCGGTGATGAGCGGTGCTTCCCGATGCGAGGACGCGAACGCGAACGTCGATACTGCGAGTACTGCGAAAAGTGCCAAGCTACGCAATTGCCTCATAAGGCCTCCATTCATGCGGAGCGTGCCTGTGCAGAACGAAGCCCGTACGGAAGCGTATAAATGTAAGAAAACTTGGAGGGTGAGCGGATGCCTGTAGGCGTAGCCGCGGAGTAACCTTCCTGTCACCTTGTGTCGTTTGGAGTGCGGTGACCGCAGTCACCGCTTTTCCTGCGGCGGAGCCGCCGCTCTCGCGATGGCGCCTTCCACTCCGCAGCGAGTGAAAGCGGTGACTGCGGTCACCGCACTCCATACTCTTTGCGCGTTGATCTATGGCTGGTACTCGGCCGCCGGAATGAACCTCCCGTCATTCGTCGTATTGCTCACCACCACCGCGTAGCAGACCGCTGCTTCGTTCGGCTCGAAACGCACGAAACCGTCGCTGACGACTGTATTGACCGACGTCTGTCCCCAGGCATTCGCGGCGAGGTTCAGGTTCACGGTGCCGAGCGCAATCGTGCCGCTCTTGTCGAACACCGTCGCGCGGATGGTATTCGCGGCGGACGACTGATTGAAACAGCCGATATTCGTGCGCGAGCTCGAATCGACGGTGATGCCTGTGCTGAACGACGGCGAGCTGGAACCGGCGAATTCGAGTGCAGGGATTGCCGTGCTGTAGCCGCCGGGCGTGACGCGTACTTCCGTGCTGAGGATGAAGCGCTCGCTCGGATCGTCGCTGCGGAACGTCACCGCGCCGCCGCCGGTGGAATGGAAGACTTCCTCGAGGAAATTCGTGAACGTCTTCTGCTCGCCCGACGCGAGCGTGATCGTCGCTTCGTGCGTCGTGCCCGCGGTGTCGAACAGCGTGACGTCGATGTGTGCGGCCGAAGCGGTCGGGTTGAGCAGCGCGACGTAGCTGTGGAAGCGCGCGCCGAAGTTGCCGACCACGTTGGCCATCACCGGCACGGTCTGAAAGTCGGAGGCGAAGCTGTTCTGCGTCCGGACGTTCTGCGCGAGCGCGGACGACGCAAGGAAGAGTGTGAGTGCAAGCAGTGCTTTCATCTTCTGTCTCCTACGGGATGTCGGGCACCGGCGGGGTGTTGATGCCGCCGTGTCCCTGCAGCAGGCCGTTGTGCGCGGGCGCGAGGAAGGGGAAGCGGTTGAGGAAGTTCTTGTCGTTCACTTCCACCCCCTTCGCCAGTCCGGCGGCCGGGTTGCCGGCGGCGATGAGGCTGATCAGGACCGTGTTCACGTTGACCTGGTGGCCGTTCGGTACCGTGCCGCCGCCGAGGCGGCGTCCGTTCGGGAAGGACGAATCGATGGCCGCGTCGAGCGTGATCACGTCGCCGGTGGAGCCGTCGGTGATCGGGATCGGGCGCCCGAGGTTGACGGCGTTGACGATGTCGAGGCGCGGGCCTTTCAGCGTGGCGATCGTGGCGGCATCGAGTCCGAGGGCCTTGTAGACGCCGAGCGCTTCGAGGTCGCGCACCAGCACCGGGAAGAGGATGTCGGCGCCGAAGCGGCTCACGTCCTTTGACGGATCGGTGTGCAGGTAGAGCGTGTGGCGCTGCGTGCCGACCAGGCCCGCGTTGAAGAGCGGCAGCGCGTTGCGTCCGACCTGCACGTAGTTGCCGGAGCCGCGCACGCCGGTGAGGATGTTGCTGGAGTCGACGGTCTGCGTGACCTGGCGGCTGATGCTCGACCAGACGCGCAGCAGGCTGTCGGTGGAGTTGGCGACGAGCTGCCCGTTGTGCGGGATGCCCTGCGGGAACAGCTCCGACGTCGGGATCTCGAGCGCGATCGAGAAGACGTTGAAGCCGGTGAACACGTCCTCGATCGTGCTCGTGCGCGCCCCCTGCAGTCCGCCCAGATCGGCGCGGCCGAGGTTCACCAGGTCGAAGATGCCTTTCTCGTCGAGCTGGTACGGATCGTCGAACTGGCCGGCGATGATGCGGCCGCCGTTGCCGAGCTCCTGGATGAAGGTGTCGACGAAGTCCTGGTCGTAGAGCGCCTGCTCGCGGCTGGCCGGGTCGCCGGAGTCGTAGCCGGCGAACGCGCCGAGGCCGTAGATCAGGCGGTCGGTCTGCGGGCCGTGGTTGTTCGGCAGCACGGGAAGATCGGCACCGATGACGGTCGTGCCGCCGCTGGTGATGCGCGTGACCGTCATGGTCTCGGTGCCGCCGGTCAGTTGCCACAGCAGCTCGTTGCCGCCGCCGAGGGCGTCGTTCGCGCTTGGCGCGGCCTCGGGGGCGAGCGTGTTCTTGAACTCGATGCGATACACCGCCACGTCTTTGAGGCTGGTGCCTTTGCCGATGTGGAACTCATAGCGGTAGCCGTTGCACGCACGGAAGCCCTGGTTCCCCTGACCCGGCTCGTGCAGCGGGTTGAAGTTCATGATCAGGTACAGCTTGTCGTGGGCGCCGTTCGACACCCACGCGTAGGTGTCGGTGTTGTCGGCGCACGGCTCGTTGAGCACCGCGAACGCTTCCCTGTGGCTCGAGCCGTCGGCCCGCGGGCTGGCCAGGACGAGTGCGGCGATGAGGATCGTTCCCGCTAGACGCAGTTTCATGGGATCTCCTTTCGTTGACGAGCGGCATACGTCGGCGCGGAAATCCACGGATCTCTCCGGAGCGTAGGAAAAGGTGCAGGTGCGCCGTTTCTGATGGATTTACGGCGCACCCGTTGCTTGGAATGGAGAAAACAATGATCAGGCCGATCCTGGACCGCCATTTCCGCGTGGTGCTGGACGCCGCTCCGGACGGCGTGTTGATCGAGTCGGGCGATCGCATCGCGTACGTGAATCCGGCATACGCGCGCCTGCTGCATTACCCGAGCGCGAGCGAGCTTTCGTCCGCGACGATCACCGACATCGCGCACCCCGACGATCTCGAGCGCCTGCGCTGGTTCGGCCGCTGCCGCACCGAGGGGAAGCCGGCGCCGACGCGCTACACGTTCCGCGCGCGCGCCCGCGACGGTGAGGTGGTGACGTTCGACGCCAGCATCTCGCAGACACGCGTCGACGGCGAGCTGCTGATCACGACCATCGTCCGCGGTCTGCAGCCGGTCGAGTCGCACACGGAAGCCGATCTCCAGCTGCCGGGAACGAAAAGCCTGTCGCCCCGCGAGCGCGAGGTGATCCGCCACCTGCTGAAGGGCCGCCGCTCGAAGGAGATCGCGCTGCTGCTCGACATCTCGGAGAAGACGATCGGCACGCACCGCAGCCGCGCCTTCCAGAAACTGGCGCTGCGCGGGGTGGGGGATCTGTTCCGGGTAGCGGCGGAGCATGGGTTGATTTAGTTAGAATCCCCCCAGTGTCCGACTACCCGATCTCCCTGGATGGCGTCACGAAGAACTATCGTCTCTGGGGGCGGCGCTCTCAATTCGCGACGCTCAAGAGCGCGCTGCTGAAGCGCGACCTGAAACCAGCGGCCGATGCCTCGGTCGTGGCGCTGAAGAACGTCTCCTTCTCCGTCGATCGCGGCGAGGCGTTCGGGATCATCGGGCGGAACGGCTCCGGCAAGTCGACGCTGTTGAAGCTCATCTCCGGCATCCTCAAGCCGACGCACGGCAAGGTCTCGGTGAACGGGCGCATCGCCGCGCTGATCGAGCTCGGCGCCGGGTTCCATCCGGAGATCACGGGGCGCGAGAACATCTACATCAACGGGATCATGCTCGGCCTGTCGCGGCGGGAGATCGACCAGCGCTTCGACAAGATCGTCGAGTTCTCCGGCATCGCCGACTTTCTCGACCAGCCGGTGAAGACGTACTCCTCCGGCATGTACGTGCGCCTCGGTTTCGCGGTGGCGGTACACGTCGATCCCGACGTGCTGCTGATCGACGAGGTGCTGTCGGTCGGCGACGAGGAGTTCTCCGCGCGCTGCGTGGCGAAGATCCAGGAGATGAAGTACCGCGGCGTGACGCTGCTGTTCGTCACGCACCAGCTGGATCAGGTGCGCACTCTCTGCGACCGCGCGCTCTGGCTCGACCACGGACAGGTGGAGGCGATCGGCGATCCGATGCGCGTCGTCGATGCGTACTTACAAGAGGTCTCCGGAGGCGTGGCGTCGATGCAGCCCCCCGCCGAGGAGAAGGCGGCGCCGGAGCCTCCGCCGAAGTCGGAGAACGACGAGGAGCGCTGGGGCAGCGGCGAGATCGTGATCAAGCGCGTCGCGCTCACCGATCACGAAGGGCGCGAGCTGGTGGCCCTCGGCGCGGGGACGCCGGTGACGTTCGACATCGACGTCGAGGCGCGCGTGCCGCAGGACGACTTCGTCTTCGGCCTCGGCATCTACCACGCCGACGGAACCTGCGTGTACGGCACGAACACCGACGTCGAGGGGTATTCGGCGCAGAAGATCGAAGGCAAAGTGCGCGTCCGTTTCGTCGTCGCCTCGCTCGATCTCGTGGCGGGGACGTACCGCATCGACGTCGCGGTGCACACGCGCAACGGCCGGGCGTTCGACTACCGACGGAACGTGCTGCGCGTCATCGTCGGCTCGCGCGTGCACGACATCGGGATCTATCGCCCGCAGCACGAGTGGCGCTTCGACGGCTCGATCTCCTTCACGTCCATCGACGCCTTCCGGAATACCCCGCCCAGCATGATCGCGGAAGCGATCCGCGAGGTGGAAGGGGAGGCGCCGCAGCCGAAACCGCGCAGACGGCGCTAAAGCGCCAACGCGTACAATCGTCCACGTCCGGAGGTCTCTCAGATGTCGATGCCCGTGCTCATCGTGCTGGTCGTGTTCGGCCTGTACATCCTCAGCTCCATCAAGATCCTGCCCGAGTACGAGAGGGGCGTGATCTTCCGCCTCGGGCGCCTGCTGCCCGAGGCGAAGGGGCCGGGGATCTTTCTCGTGTTCGCGCCGATCGACAAGATCGTGCGGGTGTCGCTGCGGCAGGAGGCGTTCGAAGTGCCGCCGCAGGACATCATCACGCGCGACAACGTGACGTTGAAGGTGAACGCGGTCGTCTTCCTGCGCGTGGTCGAGCCGCGGCGCGCGATCGTGGAAGTGTTCGACTATCGCTACCAGACCTCGCAGTTCGCCCAGACCACGCTCCGCTCGGTCCTCGGCGAGGTGGAGCTCGACGACCTGCTCGCGCACCGCGATGCGCTCAACGCACGCATCCAGGCGATCCTCGACCAGCACACCGAGCCGTGGGGTGTGAAGGTGGCGAACGTCGAGGTGAAGCAGGTCGATCTCCCGGAGTCGATGCTGCGCGCGATGGCCAAACAGGCGGAGGCGGAACGCGAGAAGCGCGCGAAGCTCATTCACGCCGAGGGTGAGTTCGCGGCGTCGCAGAAACTGGCGGAGGCCGCACACGTCCTGGCGACGGAGCCGACCACGATGCAGTTGCGCTACCTGCAGACGCTGACGGAGATCGGCGTCGAGAAGAACACCACCATCGTCTTCCCGCTGCCGGTCGACATCCTGGCGGGGCTGGCGCACCTGGCGCAACCGAAATGAGTGAATTGCTGATGATGGAGGCGGCGCTGTTCCAGTTGCGCGCCGCGATCGGAGACGACCCGGAGTACTTCCCGATCCGCATCAGCGCGGACGTGGTGGCGAACGCGCTGCACGCCGCGAAGACGGGCGTGAACGCGGCGCGCGTGAACGACATCGAGTTCGCCCTGAACGACCTCATCGCCGCGATCGACGACGCCACGAACGCACCGGACAGCGTCTACACCGCGGTCGCCCTGTTGCAGAACGATGCTGCTGCCCTGCGGAACGCGACCGCCCTGCCGAAGGAGTTCGTCACGCAGATTCAAGCACTCCAGGCAAAGCTGCGCACGCGCGCGAAGGCGATGGAGCGCGCGCAATACCGCGCCGAAGGGACGGAGCCTGAGGCGCTGCCCCACGACCCGGAAGAGCTGCGCAACGACGCCATCCCCCTGGCGCGCCAGCTCGCCGCGGCAGGCTTTGACACGCCCTCGCTCGATTCGCTGGTGGCGGACCCGGACGAGCTGCGCTACCACACGATGAACGAGATCGTGGACGAGCTGGATGTGATCGTGGGAGGGTAGGGGGAGTTTGGAGTGCGGTGACCGCAGTCACCGCTTTTCCTCGCGCGAGCCGCAGCTCGCGCCTGATCGAGCGGTGGATGCAAGTGGCGCGCAGTGAAAGCGGTGACTGCGGTCACCGCACTCCAAATTCGTCGTAGACGATCTCGCCGTCGAGGATGGTCATCTGCACTGACACCTTCCCCAGCTCCTCGGGTGCAACTGCGAACGGATCAGCCGACAGCACCACCACGTCCGCGAGCATGCCCGGCGCGATCCGGCCTAGGTCAGCATCGGCGAACATCGCGTAGGCGTTGTTCACCGTGTAGCAGCGGAGCGCCTCTTCGACGGTGATCTTCTGCTCGGGGATCCAGCCGTTAGGGTGGCGGCCGTCCACGGTGCGGCGGGTGACGGCGGCGTAGATGCCGGTGAGCGGGTTGAGCGGAGCGACGGTCCAGTCGGAGCCGAAGGTGACGATGGCGCCGGCGTCGAGCAGGGAGCGGATCGCATACGTCGAGCGCGCGCGGACGGCGCCGATGCGCGCTTCGGCCCAGCGGCCGTCGTCGATGCAATGGTAGGGCTGCATCGACGCGATCACGCCGGCGGCGGCGAATCGCTGGATGAGCGAGGGGTTGAGGTGCTGCGCGTGCTCGATGCGGAAGCGGCGCGTGCGGGCGTCGGGACGTGCTTCGAAGATCGAGAGCACTTCCGCGTTGGCGCGGTCGCCGATGGCGTGGATGGCGATCTGCAGCTCGTGCGCGTCGGCGTCGGCGACCCACTGCTGCATCGAGCCGTCGCTCATCTCGTGCATCACCAAGCCGCAGTTGTGCGGCTCGTCGGTGAACGGGTCGTCGAATGCTGCGGTGCCTGAGCCGAGGGAGCCGTCGGCGAAGCCTTTCAGCCCGCCGATGCGCAGCCTGCCGCCGAAGCGTTTCTCCACGCCGGCATCGCGCAGGCGGGTGTAGGCGGCGATCGGCATGTAGAGCGAGATGCGTGCGGTCAGGGCGCCCTCGCGCTCGAGCCGCTGGTAGGCGCGAAAGTCGTCGAACGCTTCCGGCGTCATCCCCATGTCGCAGAGCGACGTCACGCCGAAGCGGGCCGCTTCCGCGAGCGCGCCGCGCGCGGCGAGGACGCGCTCTTCGAGCGACGGCGGCGGGATGACCTTCGTCAGCAGCTGCATGGCCGCGTCTTTCAGCAGGCCGGTCGGGTCGCCGTTGGCGTCGCGGACGATCGTGCCGCCGGGCGGGTCGGGCGTCTCGCGCGTGATGCCCGCCAGCTGCAGCGCGCGCGTGTTCGCGAGCCCCATGTGCATGTCGGCGCGCGTGACGAAGACCGGCGCGTCGACGCGATCCACGAGCTGGCGTGCCGGCTCGGCGTACGGCGTCCACGACTGCTCGTCCCAGCCGCCGCCGGTGACCCACTTGTCCGCTTGCGCGTGCGCGGCGACGCGGCGGGTGAATTCATCGGCGGACGTCGCATCGCGCAACTGCACGCGCGAGAGCTGCATGCCGCCGCTCACGAAGTGAACGTGGTTGTCGATGAAGCCGGGCATCGCGAAGCGCCCGTGGAGGTCGATGACCCGCGCGCCCGCCGGAGCATCCGCATCCACGGCAGTGATCCGGTTCCCTTCGATCGCGACGCTCGACGCGAAACCGTTGCCCGTCCAGATCCTTCCGTTCCGCAGAACGAGCAGGGCTTAGCTCTCGCCTTCCTTGATCTGTGCCGCGAGGTAGTTCTGCAGGCCGACCTGTTCGATGAGCCCGAGCTGCGCTTCGAGCCAGTCCACGTGCTCTTCCTCTTCGTGCAGGATGTCCTCGAGGAGATGGCGGCTGTTGTTGTCCCCGAGCTCGCGGCAAAGCTCGATGCCCTGTTGCAGGCGGGGGAGCGCTTCGAGCTCGAGCGCGTAGTCGGAGCGGAGGACCTCCTGCACGCTCTCGCCGATGTTGATCTTGCCGAGGCGCTGGACGTTCGGGATGCCCTCCAGGAACAGCACCCGCTCGATCACTTCCTCGGCGTGCTTCATCTCGCCGATGGAGTGCTTGCGGATGATGCGGTGCAGGCGGTCAAAGCCCCAGTTCTCGCACATCTCGCCATGCACGAAGTACTGGTTGATGGCGGTCAGCTCGGCGGTGAGGACCTCGTTGAGGATTTCGATGATTCTTGCGTCGCCCTTCATGATGGGCGGAGCGTATCACCGGGCGTCAGGCGTGCGCGAGATTCGCGCCGGACGCGGCGGCTGCCGCGTGGGCGGCGCAGCCGGGGCAGGCATCGGTGGCCGCCTGCTGCGCAACCTGGTCGGCGGCGGCGCGGGCGAGCATGCCGCGGAGGGTGTTGTGGCAAGAGCCGCACTGGTCGCCGATGCCGCAGCGCTGGAGGTCGCGCACCGAAGTGGCGCCGTTGTCGATCGCTTTCGCGATTACGCGGTCGGATTTGCCGCGGCAGATGCAGATGATCACGTGATTCCCTTGCGCTCTTGCTTCTGAGACTCAGTCTCAGTGAGTGAATGATGAGGCCTGGCGTGCACCACGTCAATAGGCGGCCGCTGCACGGTTCGGTGACACCCGTCACGCCCAGTCCGGAAATGGAACCTCGATTGCAGTGGAAGAGCGTGTGAATCGACTTCTTTTTCTTACACTTACGTGCATTCTGTGGAGCCTGCCGATGGCCGCGGAGCTCCGCCTGGAAGTCGACCTGGAAGGGCGGGCGTTGATGGCCATCGTGGACGGCGAGGAGATCGAGCGCTTCCCCGTCGCCATCGGCACCGAGGACTATCCCACCCCCAGCGGCGACTTCACGATCCGCAAGGTCATCTGGAATCCGGCCTGGAATCCACCCAACTCGAAATGGGCAAAAGGGAAGACCGCGAAGCCGCCGGGACACCCTGAAAACCCGATGAAGCGGGTGAAGATGTTCTTCAAAGAGCCGGACTACTACATCCACGGCACCGCCGCCGAGGACTCCCTCGGAAAGGCGGAGTCGCACGGCTGCATCCGCATGGCGCCCGACGATGTGACCCGACTGGCCCAGCTCGTCATGGAGCACGGCGGCAAGCCGATGCCGGAGCCGTGGTACCGCCGCATCTTCCGCAGCAAGTCCACCAAGGTCGTCTATCTCGACGCGCCCGTACCGGTGGCCATCGAGTAGATCGCTCCTAGCCCCGCCGGAATTGCGCCATCAGCTCGTCCCTGCTGAACGGCTTGCGGAGCATGGCGAAGGTGTTGGTACGGGCGTCGCGGGGATCGGCGTCGGAGATGAGGATCACGTTGGCGCCGGCGTCGAACGAGGAGACGAATTCGTCCGTCCCTTCGGGCGAGTCGACGTCGATGACAACGTAGGCGTAGTCGTGCTCGCGCAGTTTCAGCGTGGCCGCGTTGGGGGTGGCCACGGCGTCGCAATCGAAGTGATTGCGCTGCAACGCGTCCACAATGCCGGCGCGGAGATCCGGGTAGGATTCGACTACGAGAACCGTGGGGACCATTGGACTGGCGTCATGATACTTCGCCGGTCACGTTTTTCGGCGGAAATCGCGCTAATAAGTTCTCGATGTCGGACACATCCGCCGGCTTGGTGATGTGCTCGTTGAACCCGGCGTCGAGCGCTTTTCGCTTGTCTTCGGGCTGGCCGAAGCCGCTCACCGCCACCAGGACGACGCCGTCGCCGAGGGAGTGGCGCACCTGCGTTGCCACCTCGTAGCCGTCGAGTCCCGGCAGGCCGATGTCGACGAGGGCGAGATCGGGCTTGATCTCGACGATGGTCCGTACACCCTCCAGCCCGTCCGCCACCGCATCGACCGCATGGCCGAGGCGGCGCAGCTTCAGCCGCAACAGTTCCCGGACGTCCTCGTTGTCCTCGACGATCACGATGCGGCGCGGCTGACCATCGTTCTTCACCAGGCGTGCAGAATGTTGCACCACGGGAGCAGCCGGCTGCGTCGCGAGCGGGAACGTAACCGTGAACTCGCTCCCGTGGCCGACGCCGTCACTCGTCGCGGAGATCGTCCCGTCGTGCAGGTGCAGTAAATTGCGTACGAGCGCCAGTCCGATCCCCATCCCTCCCTGCGCGCGGCCGATCGCGTTCTCCGCCTGGGCGAAGAGCTCGAAGATCGTGCCGATGCGGTCCGGCGCGATCCCCACACCGTCGTCTTTCACGCGCACGACGGCCTGTCCCTCCTCCTCGGCGAACGTGACCACGACGTGTCCTCCCTCGGGGGTGTACTTGATCGCGTTCGTCAGGACGTTCGTGACGATCTGGTCGGCGCGCACGGGGTCGACGTCCACCGGCAGCGGCCCCGTGGGGCGCCGGATCTCGACGGTGACACTCTGCCGCTGCGCCGCCTGCTGAACCGTTTCCATCGACTGGTTCAGGACCTGCGTCAGGTCGATGACCTGCTTTTTGAGCACGATCTTGCCGCTCACGACGCGGGAGAGGTCGAGCAGGTCGTTCACCAGCCGGGTCAGGTGCTTGGACTGCCGCTCGATGAGGTCCGCGTGCTCGCCGTCGAGCTTCCCGTCGTCGTCGGTCATCTGCGACGCGAGCAGGATCGCGCCGAGCGGATTGCGCAACTCGTGTCCGAGGATGGCCAGGAAGCGGTCGCGCTCGTGCACGCGGTCCTCGAGGGTCTGCATCAGGTCGCGGATCTGGTACTGCCGCTCGCGCGCGCGCAATGCGGACTGGGCGGCGCTGACGAGACTCTTGATGCGCACCGGACGGTCGACGAAAGTGATGTTCGTGCGCCGTCCGAAGGCGTGCATGGGACGGGGGCGTTCATCGAGCAGGTGCTCCCCCATCAGGATGATGAGGGGGACGTCGGACCACGGTTCCTGCTGGTCGAGGATGCGCGCCAGGCGCGCGGTGACCTCGGGGGACAGCGCTTCTTCCGTGAACAACAATGCGCCCGCGCCGTCATTCACTTCGTTGCAGACGGTGTCGACGTTCGGCCGCACTTCGCACGGGATCCCGGCGGCCTTGAGGTGCGTGCACATCAGCTGCGCGTCGCGGCCGATCGGCGCGACGATCAACACCCGCGGAGCGTCGCCGGAGCTCACGCTTCCCGGATCTCCTTGACGATGTTCTCGAAGGTGGGGACGCCGGTGAGCACGCCGCGGAGGTCGGCCAGCGGCTCGCCGACCTGCAGTCCGGCGGAGGACATCGTGAAATCGCGGATGGAGGTGTCGTGCAGGCCGCCGCGCTTCTTGACGATCGAGACCGCCTTGCGGATCTTTCCGCGCGCTTCGAAGTAGCGGAGCAGGATCACGGAGTCGGCGAGATAGCTGACGTCGACCGTCGAGTGCATCGAGCCGACCAGGCCGTGCTGCGCGAAGACGAGCACCGTGGCCACGCCGTTCTCGCCGAGGTAGCTGAGCAACTCGTGCAGGTGGAGGAGGAGGAAACGCTCTTCCGGGACGGCGTTGAGATAGCCGTTCAGGCTGTCGATCACGATGACGCGCACCTGGTCCACTTCGACCGCGTGCCGCACGAGCGACGCGAACTCGCCCGGCTGGAGCTGCGCCGGATCGACCTGGCGGACCTTGATGCGGCCCGCTTCCGCGTGCTCGCGCAACGGCATGCCGAGGGAGGCGGAGCGATTGAAGAGGCTGGAGATGCTCTCCTCGAAGATGAACATCGCCGCCGGCTCGCCGCGCTCCGCGGCACCGACCGCGTACTGCGTGGAGAGGGCGGACTTGCCGCAGCCGGCCGGCCCCATCACCAGCGTGCTGGTCCCGCGGTCGATTCCGCCGCCCAGCATCTCGTCGAGCGCCTCGACGCCGCACGGCATCGGACCCTGCTCGACATACCGCCGGTGCTCCGCGGCGACGAGCCGCGGGTAGACGACGATGCCGCCGGTCTTGATGTTGAAGTCGTGGTAGCCGTCACGGAAGTTGAGGCCGCGCACCTTGACGAGCTGCATGCGCCGCCGCGCCGCGCCGTACATCGGCGTGTAGCGTTCGAGCTCCACGACGCCGTGCGGCACGCTCTGCAACTGCAGGTCGTTCACCTCGGCCGTCCGGTCGTCGAGCAGCAGCACCGTGACGTTGCGGTTCGCGAAGAACTGCTTGAGCGCGAGGATCTGCTTGCGGTACCGCAGCGTGCTCTGCGCGAGCAGCCGGATCTCCGAAAGCGAGTCCAGCACGACGCGCGACGGCTTGAGCCGGTCGACTTCGTTGAGCAGCGCTTTGATGGTCTGCCCGAGCTCGACCTCGGCCGGATAGAAGACGGTGCTGTCGTCCTCGTCGAGCGATTCTTCTCCGACGAGCTGCTCGAAGATGTCGACGCCGCTCGCGTCCCAGTTGTGCGACTTCGCGACCGCCTGCAACTCGCTCCGGGTCTCGGAGAGCGTCAGGTAAAGCGCCGTCTCGCCGTTGCGCACGCCTTCCAGCAGGAACTGCAGCCCGAGCGTCGTCTTGCCGACGCCGGGATCGCCCTGCAGAAGGTAAACGTGGTTCCGAGGAAATCCGCCGAGGAGGATGTGATCGAGTCCTTCGATCCCGGTCGCTGCGACATCAGACATCCGCCCAGTGTACGCAAACAGTTATTCGTTCAGGGGTCGAAGCTCTGTCAGTAAACGCTGCCATGACTGGTCGCGCGCGGTGCGGTTCGCTTCCGTGGGATTGGCTTCTTCGCCGAGGCGCATGTAGGCGTGTCCGGCACCGGGATAAGTGACCGGCTCGAAGGTCTTGCCGTGTTTCGTCATCAGCGCCTGCGTCGGCTCGATGGTCGCGTTCACGCGCGCGTCGTCCCCGCCGTAGAACCCGTAGACCGGCGCGTCGATCCCCCCGACGGCGGCGTCGCTGGAAGGGCCGGTGCCGTAGAAGACGAACGTGCCAGAGAGGTCGTCGATCAGGTTCGCCGCTTCCCACGCCCGCGCACCGCCCCAGCAGAAGCCCATCACCGCGAGCTTCTTGTTCGTCGCCGGAAGGGAGCGGATGTAGGCGGCGGCGTTCTGCATGTCGGCGAGCACCTGCGCCGGAGGGAGCTTCGAGATCGCCTCGCGCGCGGCATCCGAGGTCGGAAAGTCGCTCGTGCGGCCGCCGCCGGGCGCGGAGCCGGAGAGAAAGTCGGGTGCGATGGCGATGTAGCCGCGCTCCGCCAGCTGGTCCGCCACGGTGCGCACCCAGTCCGTGAGCCCGCGGTTCTCATGGATCACCAGAACCGCCCCGGAAAGCCGGCTCACCTGCGGATAGACGACATACGCGTGCAGCTTCCGCCCCGCGCTGTCGATCTGCACCCACTCGTCATGCCGCGGCATGGTCTCGAGGCGCTGGGTTTGCGCGGGTGGGGTGGTGGCGCAGGCGGCGGTGAGGAGCGCGAGAACTGCGATGAAGGTGCGCATGGGTCGAATTGTATGACCGACGGTTTGGAGTGCGGTGACCGCAGTCACCGCTTTTCCTCCGTGGCTCGAGCGTCGCGGAAACAGTAAAAGCGGTGACTGCGGTCACCGCACTCCAAACTGGCCTATTCGTACCGCAGTGCCTGGATCGGATGCAGCGCTGCTGCCTTCCGCGCCGGGTAGTACCCGAAGAACACGCCCACCGCGCCGGAGAAGACGACCGCCACCAGCATCACCACCGGCGAGATCACGGTCTCCCAGCCCGTAAAGTACGCGAGCGTTTTGGAGCCGATGATGCCGACGGCGAGGCCGATCAGGCCGCCGAGGACGCCCATCACGATCGACTCGACCAGGAACTGCGTCAGGACGTCGGAGCCGCGGGCGCCGATGGCCAGGCGGATGCCGATCTCGCGCGTGCGCTCCGTCACGCTGACGAGCATGATGTTCATGATGCCGATGCCGCCCACAACGAGCGACACGCTGGCGATGAGGGAGAGCAGCAGCGTCATGGTCCGCGACGTTTGGGTGGCGTACTCGGCGATCTCCAACTGACTCTTGACCTTGAAATCCTCGTCGCCGCCGGCCTCGATGCGATGGCGTTGACGAAGGAGGTCGCCGACCTTTTTCTCGACCGCAGGTAACGCCTCGAGGCTGGCCGCCTGCACGTAAATGCGGCGCAGGCCGGCTTGCCTGCCAATAAAGTGGCGGATGGCGGTGGTGTAGGGCACGATAATGGAATCGTCCTGGTCCGAACCGCTGGCAGACGCGCCTTTGGGCACGAGCACACCGACGACTTTGAACGGCACATTGCGGATGC
>DASQJY010000052.1:0-76924 GCA_035630815.1 Thermoanaerobaculia bacterium | reverse complement strand
ACGCGTGATCAACACTTCCCGCGAGCACTCTGTCGATCGCTACTTTCTCGAACTGTCTGCTCGATCTCTCTCCCTCCCGGCACCGCTGCGCCCTTCGCGAAGTATTTGAGACGCCCTCCCGCAGTCACCGCTTTTCCTGCGGCAGCCGCAGCTGCCGCCTTGTGCGTTCAGCGTTTCCAGCACCCAGTCAAAGCGGTGACTGCGGTCACCGCACTCCAAACAACTTACGCGCGCGTCAGAACTTCGGCGTCGGCACCTGGCACATTTTGCGTTCCTGCGCCATGCGTTCCCGTTCCTCGGCGCGCTCCGCGCGGCGGGCGTTCGCTTCGTCCTTGAGGCGCTGGGCGATCACGGTGCCGGTCGCGGTGGTGGCAAGGCCGCCTTCGGCGGTCTCGCGCAGGCCGCGCGGCAATGCGCGGCCGATGCGCACCATCGCTTCCACGATCTCGTCCATCGGGATCACCGACTCCACTCCAGCCATCGCGAGCTGCGCCGCCGTCAGGCCGTGCACGGCGAAGAGCGCATTGCGCTTGACGCACGGCACTTCGACCAGGCCGCCGACCGGATCGCAGACCAGGCCGAGAGTGTTCTTGAGCGCGAGCGCGGCAGCCTGGACGCAGTTCCGCGTCGTGCCGCCCATCATGTAGGCCACGCCCGCGGCGCCCATGGCCGAGGCCACGCCGACCTCGTTCTGGCAACCGCCGGCCGCGCCGGAGATGTTCGCTGACAGCGCGATGATCGAGCCGATGCCGCCCGCCACGACCAGCGCGCGCACGGTCTTCTCCGGATCGACCTTCCGCTCCTCCTCGAGCGCGAGCAGCATGCCGGGGACGACGCCCCCCGCGCCGGCCGTCGGCGCCGCGACGATCACCCCCATGCGCGCGTTCTCCCCCATCACCGCCAGCGCGTAAATCTCCGCCTTGACGGTGAGCGGATCGAGGAACGTCTTCCCTTCACGGAAGGCCTGCTCGAGCAGCCGCGCCTCGCTGCCCACCAGCTTCCCCATCGACGGACCATCCCCCGCCATCCCCCGCTCGACACAGTCCCTCATCACCGCCCGCCGCTTGCGCAGCGCTTCGAGGATCTGCTCCGCCGGAATGGCGTGCTCCTGTTCGTCGGATTCGAGAAAGACCTCGGCGAGGTCGCGGTCGTGTGCGAGTTCTTGTAAGTGCTTGAAAGATTCGATCATTTGTTCTCAGGTGTCAGGTGTCAGGTATCTGGGGTGTATCGCCTGGGCGAAAAGCCCCAGACACCTGACACCTGATACCTGACAACAAATTCACGGTATGCGATCCAGATACCTCGCCTCCGCCACATCGGCGAGCGCGAGAATCCGGCTCAATGCTGCATGCGAGAGCGGCGAGTCGACGTCCACTTCCATGAAGGCATCTTTGCCGCGCTGCTTCCTTGAACAGTAGAGGGAGGCGATATTGATCCCTTCGTCGGCGATGATGTTGGCGACCTCCGCAATCATGCCCGGGCGGTCGCGGTAAAAGAGCAGCAGGACCGGCGAGTCGCCTTTGAAACGGGTCTGGAACCCGTTGATCTTGAAGACCTCGATCACCCCGCCACCGATCGACGAGCCCATGATCTCGATCTCCCGGCCCGCCCCCTTGATCTCGATGCGCACCGTGTTCGGATGCACGTCCCCGTGATCCTCCTCGGAGAACTCGACCTCCACCCCCATCTGCTCCGCGATGCGGATCGCCTCCGGGATCCGCGGGTCGTCCACGTTGAGCCCGATCGACCCGCCGACGAGCGCGAAGTCGGAACCGTGCCCGCGATACGTCGCCGCGAGCGGCGGGTGGAGATAGAAATGGACGAAGACCGGATCCTCGTCGAGGATCTCCCGCGCGACCCGTCCCAGGCGGGCCGTTCCGGCGGTATGCGAGCTCGACGGTCCGACCATGACCGGGCCCATCACGTCGAGAATGCTGACCTTGCGGTCGTGTCGTATCGGCATGCGCCTGTCAGTCTATTGCCATTTATACGCCGCGCAATTTCGTCTGCTACACTCCGCGCGGTTCAATGCCAGACCGTCCAATCATCCTGGTCGTCGACGACGACGCGCCGATCCTCCTCCTCATGCGCAACCTGCTGCGCGAGTTCGGCTTCGAGCCCGTCGCCGCCGGCAGCGGCCCGCAGGCCATCGAGGAAGCGCGCCGCCGGACCCCCGACCTCATCCTGCTCGACCGCAACATGCCCGGCATGACCGGCGACGAGGTGCTGCGCGAGCTCCGCGCCACGGACGACCTGGCGCGAGTCCCGATCCTCATCGTCAGCGGCGAGCCCCTCGAGCCCGACGAGATCGAACGCATCGGCGCCACCGGAGCGGTGCTGAAACCGTTCGACGTCCCGTCGCTCGTCGCCACCATCCGCGGCCACGTAACGGACGCCGTGCGGTAGAAGTTTTGCTAAAGTCCGCCGTGGCATGATTCACAACGACGTCAGCTCGCTCCGCAACGCTTCCATCGACGATCTCGTTTACACCGCGGTCTTCACGTCCGACGCGGCGGCCAAGGCCGAGGCCCGCAGGGAGATCCATCTCCGCGCGCGCCGTTCCGGAGCCGTACCGTCGTCGATCCTGCCGCTGTACCAGGCCCTCGGGCGAGGCGAAGTGACGCGCAAATTCACGGTGCCGGCGTTCAACATCCGCGCGCTCACGTACGACGTCGCCCGCGCGCTCTTCCGCGCCGCGATGAAGCACGACGTCGGCCCCTTCATCTTCGAGATCGCCCGCTCCGAGATCGGCTACACCGAACAGCGTCCCGGCGAATACGCCGCGTGCGTCCTCGCCGCGGCCGTGAAGGAAGGCTACAAAGGCCCCGTCTTCATCCAGGGTGACCACTTCCAGGCCAGCGCGAAAAAGTGGGCCACCGAAGAAGGCAAAGCGGCAGAAGTGAAAGCGCTCGAGTCGCTCATCGACGAAGCCATCGCCGCCGAGTTCTACAACATCGACATCGACACCTCCACGCTGGTCGATCTCTCCTTCGACACGCGCGACGAGCAGCAGAAAGAGAACTACACCTACACCGCGCACCTCACGAAATACATCCGCGCGCGCCAGCCGCAGGGCATCGAGATCTCGATCGGCGGCGAGATCGGCGAAGTCGGCAAGTACAACACCCAGCCCGACGAGGTGCGCGCCTACGTCGACGGCGTGAAACGCCTCCTCGGCGACCCCGGCATGGCCAAGATCTCCGTGCAGACCGGCACCTCGCACGGCGGCGTCCCGATGGCCGACGGCTCGATCGCCGAGGCCAAGATCGACTTCGACGTGCTCCGCGAGACCACCCGCATCTGCCGCGACGAGTACGGCATCGCCGGCTCCGTCCAGCACGGTGCCTCGACCTTGCCGGAAGAAGTCTTCAACAAGTTCCCGGAAAGCGACGCCGTCGAGATCCACCTCGCCACCGGCTTCCAGAACATGATCCTCGACGCGGAGTCGCTGCCGCAGGAGATGAAGGAAGAGATCCGCAAATTCTGCTTCGACAACTGCGCCGACGAGCGCAAGTCCGAAGAGACCGACGAGCAGTTCGTCTACAAGACCCGCAAGAAAGCGATCGGCCCGTTCAAACAGCGCATGTGGGAGCTCCCGCCCGCCCAGAAGCAGCCCATCATCGACGCCATCGAGAAAAAGTTCGAGTTCCTCATGGACAAACTCGCCGTCTACGGAACGCGCGACATCGTCCTGAAGTACGTCCCCGCGACCGCGGACGAACTGCCGGAATACACGGCCGCCTCAGCGGAGCTGACCGCGGCAGCGACGGTGGATCCGAACGAAGGGGAGTAGCGCGCGTATTCGTAGCCCCTCGCCCCGCGACGAGCGGGGAGAGGGATGCTCGGCGCCTGTGCGTGGCAATCGCGCTCCCGTGCAAGCTCACAAGAGCGACGTTAGAGACCAGGCGCCGGGCTGGGTGAGGGGCCGCGCCTCAGGCGCAAGACGGGCTATCTGGCTGCCTCATCCCCATAACTCTTCGATGGGTGCGTAGCCCGCGGGGATGTACTCGAAGCCGCGTCCGAGGGGATCGTCGGTGCGGACTTTGGTGTAGTCGATGCCCAGCGCCGAATAGATCGTGCTCGTCACGTCTTCGGGACGGATGTCGCGATTCGCGCTCCAGCCGTAGTCGATGACGTTCTTCCCTTCCGCGTCGGTCTGTCCGAGGACGCGGCCGCCTTTCGTGCCGCCGCCGGCGAAGACGACGGAGTTGCGGAGGTAGTGATCGCGTCCGCCCTGGTTGTTGAGCGGTCCGACCGTGCGGCCGAACTCACTGACGATCACGATCAGCGTCTGGTCCAGGATGTTCATGTTCGCGAGGTCGGTCATGAGGGAGCCCACCGCGGCGTCGAGCTCCGCGCACTGCGCGAACAGCGACTGGTCGGCAGCCTTGTCGTAGATGTCGGAGTGGTGGTCCCAGCCACCCATCGTCGCCTGCACGAAGCGCGTGCCTTTACCCGAGGCCACGAGGTTCCGCGCGACGATGAGCGAATCGCCGAAGTTCGACGCGCCATAGCGCGTGTGCTCTTCGTCGGTGAAGGAAAAGTGCGTGTTGATCCCCGGCGCGTCGATGAGGGTCTTGGACTGATCGTAGAAGTCGTTCATGTCCGCCGCGGCTTTGCCGAGGGCGCCGGTGGCGCGGTTCGTGTCGAGTTGGTGGAGGAGTTCCCACCGCCGCGAGAACCGCGCCGCGCCGTCGGGATGCGACAGCGTCGCCAGTCCCGTCGACGCGGTGGTGATGCCGAACGGCGCGTACTTCGCCGGGAGGTATCCGCACGTGGGGATGGAGCCGGAGTTGAGCGCGATGAATCCGGGAAGCACGTCCGCAACGGTGCGCGTGGCCTGCGATTCGAGCGCCACGACGGCGCCGATGTGCGGCGCGATCGCGCCGGTGGCGCCGCCCGGATTGCGCGCGATCTGCGCCCAGGCCTGTCCCAGCTCGTGTACGGCCGCCCACGCGAGGCACGAGCGCGCGATGGTCATCTTGCCGAGATGCTCGCCCATCCTCGGGAGCAAACCCTGCGGCCAGCGCATCTCCCCGTACGGCGTCGGCGCGAGCTCGGACGGCGTCCACGCGCCTTCCTTCATGTCCCACATGTCCGTCTGACTCGGCGCCCCCGCGAGGAAGATGAAGATGCAGTTCTTCGCGGTGTTGCGCAGCGTCGCGTTCGCGCTCGTGGTGGACGCGAGCAGGAGCCGCGGCTCGAGAACGTCCGCGAAGTAGTAGCCGAGGACACCGGTGCCGGCGATGCGGAAGAAGTTGCGGCGCGAGAAGGATTGGGTCATCAGGGCACTCAATTGAAGAGAAACTCGAGCGAGTTGAGCAGCACGTACTGCAGGTCCTCCGCGCGCTCGCTGAGCGTGCCGGCGCGGAGATAGTCGGTGGCGATCTGCCGCTCCTGCGCCGTGGGGTGGCGCGAGAGCGTCGCGAGGTAGAGCTGGTCGGTGATCGTGGCCGGATCCGACGACGCGGCCAGGACCTTCTGCACGGTGGAGTTGTTCGCCCGCTTCACGCGCGTGGTGATCACGGTGTCGTTCATCAGCGAAAGCGACTGCGTGATCGCGGCGTCGTTGGAGCGCAGGATGTCGTCCCGGTTGCCGCGGCCGAAGTTGTTGAGGAAGAGACCCGCCGGCGAGCGCCGATTGCCCCCGTCGAGCGGATCGGGAAGCTGGACGGCTTTCGAGACCGCCGCCGCGCCGTTCACAGGCAGGTTCGCCGCCACCCCCGTCGCAGTCGTCACCGCATCGAACAGCACCTCGGAGTGCAAGCGCCGCGGCGACCGCCGCGCAAAGTACGCGGCATCCGGATGCGTACCGGCGTACGTGGAGGAGAGTTGATACGTCTTCGAGAGCGCGATCGTGCGCAGGACTTCCCGGAGGCTGAAGTTCTTCGCGATCAGCTCGTCCGCGAGCGCCTCCAGCAACGCGGGGTGCGTCGGCTGCGTGTCGAGCTTGGTCAGGTCGAACGAGTTCACTGGCTCGACGAAGCCGCGCCCCATCATCTCTTTCCAGAGCACGTTCATCGTGGCGCGTGCGAACTGGCGATCGGCGGTGAGGATGCGCCCGTACGCGATGCGGTACGGCTCGCCGGCGCGCGGTGTCTCGCCGTTCGTGATGAACGCCGGCGCGACGGTGGCGGGCGCGCCCGGCGGGACGACACGCGGCGACTTGTTGCCGTCGGTCGAGCCGAGCGGATACGCGCCGATCGGATTCACGGCCACGAGGTACTTGATGACGTTCGCGTTCGGGTTCGCGGGATCGATGTAGCGCTGTCCGCGCACGGCCGTGCGCGAGAAGAACGCGGCCATCTTCCAGAAGTCCTCGCGCTTCTTTCCGCGCAGCCACCAGTTCACGAGCTCGAGATGCCCTGCGCCATCGTGGCAGGAGATGCAGAGCGCGGGGATGCCGAGAAACTTTTCGACGGAGTGTGCCGCGAGGTTGTCAAGCGTGTCCGGCGGCGGGCCGTTGCGCTGAATCTGGCGGACGATGTAGTTCGCGACACCGACCTGGAAGTTGTCCCCCTCCCCTGCCAGCACCTCGCGGACCATGGCGTCGTAGGGCATGGCGGAACGGATCGACTCCCTGATCCACGCGTGATACGCGTTCTTGCCGAGGTAATACTCGCGGCTGTTGTTGGCAACCTGCACGTTCTGCACGAGATCGCCGAACCAGAGCGTCCAGCGATCGGTGAACGCGTCGGACTGAAGGAGCTCGTCGATCTTGCGCGCCCGCTTGTCCCCGCGCGTGTCGGCGACGAACGCCAGCACGTCGCTGGCCGTCGGGATCGCGCCGGTGAGATCGAGCGTGACGCGACGGAGGAACTCCTCGTCGCCGGCAATCGCGGCCGGCGCGATCGAGCTCGCGGCGAGCTTCGCACCGACGTGCGTATCGATGAAGTTCGCCACAGGCAGCGCCGCCCGCCCGGGGCTGCGCACCGACCGCCGCCGCGTCTCCGCCATGACGGACCCGACCCCCGCGAGGAGGAGCAACAGGGCCACGATGCGTTTCATATGGGTTGGACGGAGGATACGCCTCAGCGTTTACCTGTGCGTGCGACGCAGATCACGGAAAGGGGGTGGCAATGCAGCACTTGCTTTTGAGCCTCGTGGCCACGAATCGTAGGGTCGCGCGTTTTGGAGAGAAGAACGAAGCTTTGACCGCACGCGGGGGCTCGAGCCGCGCTGCGAGATTCGGCGACCTCACGACCGCCGGAGCCAGTATTCAGGTCGGCGACTATGATGGGCGATAGCCATTACCTGGATGTTGTCCCCATCGATTCGATAGATGACATCGAACGGAAACTCGAGCATCACAAATCGGCGACGGCCACGCCGCGTCAGTGGATATCGCTCAGGCCCTTCGATGATGCGTGTGATCGCGTGGTCAATCTCGCGCTCGAAGCGCGCCGCCGCGGCCGGGCTGCGTTCGCTGTACCACTTCTTGTGCTTGAGCAGCTCCCGTCGTGTCGACGGATGAAAATCAAGGCTCATCGAGCGTGCGGCCAAAAAGCTCGGCCCGGACTTGCGACCACGGCACCAACTTCACTTCACCGGCATCAACCTGGCGAACACGCCGTTCGACTTCGTCCGCCCATGCCGCTTCAACATCTGGATCAGGCTCTCCGTCCAGGGTTTCGAGCAACAGGCCAGCGAGTTCGGCCCGATCATGATCGGGTAATGTGGAGGCAGCTTCGAAGAGTTCCCGGAGCTTGGCGTTCATGTTGATCTCATTCTACCAAGAGCAAATCCCGGGATCAGTCTCGTTTCAGAGGCATGTCGGGTTTCTGCACTTTCCGGTCTTGCCGGACACGCGTCGGCGTGGATCGAGCGCTTTCCGCCCGCGACGGTGCGTCTGAAAGTGCCCCTCTCGCGTCGTTCCTGACGCTCGATCCGAAGGCGACCATCGAGGAACTGACACTGCTGCCCGCCTCCGACGTGAGCGAACGTCCCTTGAAAATGCGCATGTCGGGATCGGAGGCGTCGGTCGACGGCGTTCCGCCCGGCATCTGGATGGCGAGCGCGCTCGTCCGTGCCGGCGACGGTGCGCTCTACCCGATCCGTGCGGGCGAACTGAAGGTGTAGGCGTCGCAAAACGTCGAACGCGAACTGGAGATCGAGCCTCTCCTCTTCCGCGGCCGCGTATCGCGCGGCGATGCCCGTCCGCGGCGACCTGTCCTTCGGCGACGCGAAGCAGCCGGGGGCAATGCGGCGCACCGTCCGTCTCGCCGACGACGGCTGCGAGCAGCGAGCGAGAGCGTTCCCGGTGAGGTCGAATCACCGCCGACGCCATACGTCAGTGAGTGACTTGGCTTCCTCGTTGGACAGAAATGACCTCGAAGCGTAATTCTGAATGTCGCGCGACGTCTGCTGGTACCGGGATGTCTAACGTGAGCCTCTCGGTCGCGCCGGGCGCAAGCCGTAGGCCGGACACCATGAACGGATGATTTACGAGCAGATCTGAGCCATTTTTCGATCTGACCGAGATCACTCCCCGTAAGCCAGTCAAGACGTCACGGGAGTTGTTCGAAGCAGCCAGCACGAAACGATAATTCATGCCTGGGTTCACCACCGTTGCGTCGTCGGCACCTTCGAAGCGCAGGCTAAGTTGTCGCGTATCGAATGACGCGATATCAACGGGCGTTTCTACCGGTTGGCTCTGCGTGGCTTCAATTGAAGCAAATTGCTGTTTCGTGCTCGACGTGACCGAAGCCTCGCCGACAAAACCATCGCAACGGACGAAGCCAAGCACACCGATTACCGCCAGATTGAATATGGTCGTCTGGTGACTCTTGCGGCGCCGCATTTGATCAGTATGCCCCGGAATCCTGACGAGCCTTGGAAGATGGTCCGTGCGGTGGCAGCTTCACATCCAGTCAGGCACCGGTCATCTCGCATCCCCTGCGGACGACTCCGTTCCGATCAAGAATCTTGCGACAATGTGAACTTGCGTTGGATCCGCTGCGCGCAGGAGGAGGCTGCGGTTCACCGCGCGTTTCAGATCCCGAATCGAATCGACAACGGCTGTCTCCAGATGGCGGAGTGCCTCGCCGAGGGTCTGAAAGCCGGCGATCATCACTTTTCGCGTGTCGCGTAGTTCCCTTATGTTGGCGAAGTGGAAATCCGCCTCGGCGTCATTCTTCAGAGCCGCGAACTGCTGCAACGCTGGCTCGATTTCGAGGATCGATGTGATCGCGTGGTCCCAACCAGGAAAATCGTGAATCCGTCCCGATAGAGCGTTGACGTACTGGTCGATGTCGAAAGCAAGGTAGCCGTGGCATGCGTGACACTGTCCGATCGCCGTCGCTGCTGACTCCATTGCGTCCCAAAATGGTGCGTACCGATGTTGCGCAAATTCGCGTTTCGCCACATCCAGATAGAATCCGGCGCGCTCAACGGACGTACTGATCCCCACCGCCTGCACACCGATATCCTTGAAGCGCACTCTCGCTTCGGCAGTTGCCTCGGCGGCCTGCTTTTTCGACCAGGCGTTGGCGCGCGAGTAATACGTCAACAGAGATAGGATCAGCAGTACGAGCACCACGGCTCCGATCATGCTCATCCACCACGATTCCGGGTCGACGGACTTCGCGAACTCGGGAAACTGGCTTAGCGCGAGGCCTGCCACGACGCCAACGACGATGATCGCGAAACAACCGAGACCTCCCGCGGTGGAGCATCCCTTCGTGTGTTCGCGCCAACCCGCAAGGCTGAAATGGAACGGACGAGGCTTGACTGACCATTGCGTTACCAACACATCGACTTGTGCCACGCGCCACCTCTCGTTGCGGGGAGTTCACTCTAGGAGTGACGGCATGAGTCGATTCCCTACCCCCGAGAGGCCGGGAGAGCGGGGTCACAGCTTCGTTCTTTGATGCCGCATCCGCGATACGAGGCGCGGGAGAGAAGAACGTAGCTATGACCCACCACGCCGCGGCACGCTGCTCACCGGCACGAGCGTGAAGGCGCAGCGGCGTTCCATCTCGTGCGGTTTCGACCGTTGGCTTAGGGGTCCGGCGGGTGACCGCTACGGCAACGGCTCGGCTGCGGCATCGTAGAGCTCACGGACATCGAGCCGTGCGCCGACCGAGAGCTCTACGCTCCCGCCTTCGTGAACGACGGTCGTGCGCCAACCATCTTCTTCGCGCGTCCTGACCTCCACGGAACGCTCGCGGTGAGAGACGAGCACGTATTCACGCAGGGCCGGGCAGGTCTTGTAGTGCTCGAACTTGTCGCCTGAGTCGTACTCCTCGGTGCTGCGGCTCAGGACTTCCACGATGAGCGCCGGATTCGTGATCGCCAGCGAGTCGGTGGCGTCGAGCTCGCGTGGCCCGCAGATCACCGTGACGTCGGGGTAGGTCGTAAGACCGGTAGGCGTGCGGACGCGCAGATCGGAATTGTAGGGACGGCACTCACCGCCGCGCAGTTGCGGGCCCAGCAAGGTGATGACGGCGGCCGCGAGCGCTGCGTGTTCGGGCGTACCGCCCGCCATCGCGTAGATCTGGCCGTCGAGGAACTCGTGCTTGACGTTGCTCGATGCCTCGAAGCCGAGATACTCGGCATACGTGAGCCCCGGCATCTCCGCTGATTATTGCATGTGGCGTCGGGGTTAACCCGCCGAGCAGTCGACCAGTCGCCGCGGGGACGCTCTCCGTTCCACCGGCACCGGCGTGAACGCGCGCAGCTCGCGTCTGCGCTCCATCTCGGTGCGGTTGCGGCCGTTGGCTTTGGCGCGGTAGAGGGCTTGGTCGGCGGCGTGGAAGAGGTCGGAGGTGCTGGTGACGCGGGAGTGCAGGGCGTTGGCGACGCCGAGGGAGACGGTGGTCGCGAGGGTGGCCACGGGGGTGGTGGCGATGCGGGCGCGGATCTTTTCGGCGACCTGCATCGCCTCGAAGAGGGGCGTCTCGGGGAGCAGCACCGCGAACTCCTCGCCGCCGATGCGGGCCACGAAATCCGCCTGGCGCGTGCTGGCCGCGATCAGCTCCGCGACCCCTTTCAGGACTTCGTCGCCGGTGTCGTGGCCGAAGGCGTCGTTGACCGGCTTGAAATAATCGACGTCGATCAGGATCAGCGAGAGCGGACGCTCGTAGCGCCGCGCCTGCTCGAACGCGTCCTCGAGCCGCTCGTCGAACGCGCGGCGGTTGCGCAGCGAAGTCAGGCCGTCCGTCAGCGACAGCTCTTCCAGGCGGCGGTTGCTGTCGATGAGCGCTTTCTGCAGGTGCACGATGCGCACGCCGGCGCGGATCCGGGCGAGGAGCTCGTCGACCACGAACGGTTTCGTGACGTAGTCGTCCGCGCCCTGCTTGAACCCTTCGAGCTTCGCCTCGGCGCTGTTTTCGCCGGTGAGCATGACGATGTAGCCGTGCGGCGAGGACCTGCGCAGCTCGCTGCAGAGCTCCAGCCCGTCTCCGTCCGGCAGGCCACGGTCGAGCACGGCGATGTCCCACTCCCCGTCACGGACGAGCTCGCGCGCCTCCGTGATCGTCCCGGCCGCGCGTACGGCATAGCCGGCGCGCGTCAGCTGCCGCGACAGGAGGTGGGAGACATGTTCGTCGTCCTCGACGAGGATGATGTTGGGCATATCGGTCATTCGGAGGTAGTACAAATAACAGGCCGATATTGACCTTAATTCTGGAAAAGTGTGAGAGAAAAAGGACGCTGACGAAGATTTATTGTTTGCGCCCGATGCCGAGCGCGACCATCTTCTCGTGCAGGTAGGTCCGCTGGATGTCGAGGAGCTGCGCGGCCTTGCTCACGTTCCAGTTCGCACGCCGCAGCACTGCCTCGATGTACTCCTTCTCGCACTGCGTCTTGAAGTCGCGCAGAGCGATCACCGGGCCGGTCTCCGTAATGCGCACGAGCCCGCTCTCGGTGGCCGCGCCGCTGGTGGTGATCGACGCCGGGAGCTGGTCGAGGCTGATTGGATCGGTGCCGAAGACGCTCAGCCGTTCCGCCACGTTGCGCAGCTCGCGCACGTTGCCCGGCCAGTCGTACGCCGCCAGCGCCGCGAAGACGCTCACGTCCACAGACAGCGGGATGCGCTGGTTGCGCGCGCAGAACTGCTGCAGGAAGGTCGTGAACAGCAGCGGCACGTCGTCCCGCCGCTCGCGCAGGGACGGCACGTCGAGCGGCACGGTCGCCAGGCGGAAGAAGAGGTCTTCGCGGAAGCGCCCGTCGCGCGCGAGCTCCTGCAGGTCGCGATGCGTGGCGGAGAGCACGCGCACGTTCACGCTCCGGTCGGAGGTCTCGCCGATGCGACGGACGCGGCCGTCTTCCAGCACGCGCAGGAGGCGCGACTGGAGCATCGGGTCCATGTCGCCGATCTCGTCGAGAAACAGCGTTCCGCCGTCCGCCTCCTCGAACAGCCCGCGCTTGGCGGTCTTCGCGTCCGTGAAGGCGCCGCGCGCGTGGCCGAACAGCTCGTCCTCGATGAGGTGCGCCGGAATGGCCGCGCAATTGAGTTTGATGAACGGCTTCTGCGCGCGCCGGCTCAGGCGGTGCAGCGCGTTGGCGACGAGCTCCTTGCCGGTCCCGCTCTCGCCGCGGATCAACACCCGCGTCTCCGTCGGCGCGACTTTCTCGATCGCCGCGCGCAGCGTCTTCATCGGCTCCGACTCGCCGACCAGCTGCTGATCGCGCGAGCGGAGGTCCCGCACCTGCCGCCGCAAGGCCGCGTTCTCGAGACAGTTGCGGACCGACTTCAGGAGACGCTCGCGGCTGAACGGCTTGTCGATGAAGTCGTGCACGCCGAGCTTGATCGCCTCCACCGTCTCCGCCATCGACGCCTCGCCGGACATGACGATCGAGGGGGGCATCCCCTCCCCCATCATCCGCACCAGCTCGACGCCGCTCATCCCCGGCAGCCGCACGTCCACCAGCGCCATGTCCGGCTGCACCCGCTGCGGATCGCGCAGGTGCGCGAGCGCATCCTCCGCGTTGCGGAACGCGACCACGCCGTACCCCTCCTCGCGCAGCCTCAGCGTCACGTTCGCGGCGATCTTGTCGTCGTCCTCGACGACGAGGATCAATTGCATTGCGCCACCGGTTGGTGTCGGGTGTCGGGTGTCAGGTGTCTGGGGTGCATTGCCCGAAGACGATAAACCCCAGATACCTGACACCTGACACCCGACACCGACAACAAAATCAACACGCATCCTCCCCAAACACCACGCGCATCGTGGTCCCCGCCGCACCAGTCCCCGCCAATACCAAATCCCCTCCATGATCGATCATCACCTTGCGCGAGATCGACAGGCCGAGTCCCATGCCTTCCCCTATTTTGCGCGTCGTGACGTAGGGATCGAAAATGCGCGGGCGCAGCGGCTCGGGGATGCCGCCGCCGTCGTCGCGGACTTCGAGGGAGACGCGTGCGCCGCTCTTCACGATCGCGAACCTCACGGTCTTCGCACCCGCGCCGGCGCTGTTGGAGCAGAGGTTGACGAGCACCTGGCGAAACATGTCGCGGTCGACGCAGACGATCGCGTCCGAGCCGCCGTCGCGCAGCGCCACGCCGGGCCAGGCATTGGTGAACGTGGCGCAGAACTCCTCGAGCATTTCGCCGAGGGACTCGCGGCGGAGGGCAGGCTTCCCGATGCCGGCGAACGAGGAGAACTCGCGCGTGTAGCGCGCAAGCCGCTCCAGCTCCTCCGACACGCTCTCCTCCGCCCGCGCTCGTTCTTCATCCGTGGCACCGGCGCGCACGAGATCGGCGTAGCGCTCGAGCTCCAGGCGCGCCGCGGTGAGCGGCCCTTTGATTTCGTGTGCGTGCCGCCGCGCCGTCTCCTGCAGGGAGGTCATCCGCTCGAGGTAATCGCTCCGCTCGCGCGCCTGTGCAGCGCGGTAGCGCAGCCACAACACGCTCGCGGCGACTGCGGCGGCGAGCGCGAAGAGGAGGATCAGCGCGAGCTCGAAGCGGCGCAGCATCGCCTCGCGGTTCATCCGGATCACCTCGATGCGATTCAGCAGCTTCTGCGTCTCGTCGAAGCGCTTGCGGTACTCGCCGCGGCGCGCCGGATCGAGCCGCCGCAGCGACTTCTGGTCCTCGAGCGACTGTTCCAGCGCCGCCCGCACCTCGGGGCGCAACGCGACGTCCAGCCAGACGCTCGAGATCTGGTGCAGGAAGAACCAGAACAACGCGGTCGCTGCTGCAACCGTGACCAGAATCGCCAGCAGCGACCGCGTGCGCGTCACTTCAGCGCCAGCTCCACGTTCCAGCGGTACGACGTGATCGGCTTCGCGTTGATGGTCGTGCCGATCAGCGCGTCGACCACCCCGCCGCTGCCGCCCGCCGTGCCGACGCCGCCGGACTTCGACATCCACTGCCGCGCGTCTTCACTCTCCGCGGCGGAGAACGGCAGCACGGTCAGGTCGAGCTGCAGCGAAACGCGGCTGGCATCCGTCGACAGCAGCCGCAGCGGCGTGCGCCACCACTTCTCCAGCTCCGCCATCGACGCGATGCGCTGCCGCTCCTGCTTGCGGTCGAACTCGATCCTGCGCACCAGCCACACCTCATCCCAGAGGTCGTACCGCACCTCCAGGCGCGCGCCGCTGATCTCGTTCGTGCCGCGGTTGCGTGCCGCGACGAGAAACGTGGTGGTGAGGCCGCTGGTCAGGCGCTTCTGCACGTCGCTCTCGGAGAGGATCGACCCCGGCAGCGTCGCGGCCACGACGCCGTTCGGCTGCACGGAGTACGTGGGCTTTGGCTGCGCGTGCAGCAGCGACGGCAGGGAGAGCAGCGAGAGCAGGACGAAGGTGCGCGCTACCATCCGTAGCCCACCCCGAGGCGAAGGGTCCCGAACGAACTGCGCCGCACCCAGGCCCACGCGAGCTGGAAGTCCTCTTCTTCCAGTTCCGGTCCGAGGAATGGGGCCGATCCCCGGTTGTGACCCGCCCAGCGGACCACGTACTCGAAGCGCGAATCGCCGCGCTTCTGCTGCTCGCGCGTCCAGATGCTGTGCGAGAAGCCGGCGCGCGCGATGGTATACGTCGCCTCGCGGTCCTGCTCGCGCAGCACGCCGTTGACGCGGCTGCGCTCGTCGGCTCTCGCCCACCCCGCTTCCGCTCCCACGGAGACGGAGTTGCGGTCGGACAGCTCGAGGTAGCGGTCCGCCTTGACGTCGAACCCATAGCTCCGCGCGTGATACGCGATCCGCTCCGGCGCGGTCAGGTCGAAGCCGCCGTCGTCATCGCCGGGGTCGTGCGACCCGAACCGCGACAAGTCGTGCCAGGCGAGGAACGGCGTCGCGCTCACCACCGTGCCGCGCGTGGGGAGGAACGGATGATTGGTGGTGTTGTACGACCAGCGCGCGGAGAGGAGCCGCTCGGTGTTCCGGTGCGACCTTTCGACGCCGTTTTCGTCGAAGAACTCGTGCGTGCCGAAGTCCGAATCGTCGAACGTGAACGTCGCTGTCTGGTTCGCCGTCACCGGCACGCCCACGACGAGCTGCGGCGACACAACCGCCCCTCGGGGGATGTCGAGCAGCGTGCGCTTGAGGTTCAACGTCGCGAACGCGCGCGTCCCGAACAGGTCGTACTGCGTGTAGCCGACCACCGCGGCGGTGTAGTCCTCCGTGAACTCCTGGTTGTCGTCGCGGGCGAACATGCCGAAGTGGAAGGCGCCGCGCCGCCCGACGAACCAGCGTGCGCCGAGGACTCCCTGGTTGTCGCCGGCACCGAGCCGGTCGCCGTAATCGATGTCGATGAAGCCGTTGTCGTCGTCCTCGGAGAACACCGGCCGGATGTCGAGCAGGTAGAAGAACGGCTTGGTCTCGACGACCGCGATCACGAGCACGTAGAGCCCGCGGTCGGAACCTTTCTCCAGCGAGAAGTCGGCGGAGAGGAGGAAGGGAAGGCGTCCGAGCCGCGCCGCGGCGTCGCGCAGGTCGGCTTCGCTGTACTCCTCTCCCTGTCGCAGGCGCGACTCGGCAATGATCACTTCCGGCGAGACGCGGTCCGCGTCGCGCACGTCGATGCGCTCGATGAAAAAGCGCGGCGGGACGGCATCCTGCGCGGCAACGGGTGCCGCGAGGGCGAGGGCAAGCAGTGCGGTGAGGATCGTTCGAATCATAGGGCCTCCTGCCGCTCCCTACCGCGAGCGGAGTGCCACGAAAACGGCGGCACCGCGCGACGCCGCAACATCACGTAACCGATTCGCATCACAGAAGTTGAAGCGCGCCGCATCGCGCGCCGATCCCGGGGCGAGTGTATGCGAATCCTTACAGCGGTGTATGAACGTACGGACAACTTCAAGGGGACCTGAATTGAAAATTGAAAAATCGGACCGGCTCGGGTGTCAGGTATCGGGTGTCAGGTGTCTGGGGCTTCAGGCTCACGAGACATGCGCCGCGAGCCGCAACACCCCAGATACCCGACACCCGATACCTGACACCGACTCGGCGGCCTCGGCAACACACTTGCAGAGGCTGGCTTCCCATGGGAAATGCACTCTGGTTGATCATCATCATTCTGATCGTCTTGTGGCTGGGCGGATTCGCGATGAGTGTGGGTGGAAACCTCATTCACGTGCTCATCGTCATCGCACTGATCCTGCTGATCGTGCGGCTGGCGAGCGGTCGTAAGGTGTTATAGGGTCCGGGGGCCATGGAGGCCCCCGAGCTCGCTCGCGTCGTCATCGCGCTCGCCGTGGCGATGGCGCTCGCTGTCCTCGGCGCGCATCCGCGCGTCCTACGCTGGGAGCGTCGCTTCGGACTGACCGTCCTGGCGACCTCCGGCTTCCCGTTTCTCCTGCTCGGCATCCTCTTTCGCGAGCTCGGCGTCCTCACCACGGGAGTCCTGAACGACCTCCGTCCGCTCTTCGAGTTCGGCCTCGGCTGGGTCGGGTTGACGATCGGCACGCACCTCGACCTGCGCCGCTTCGACCGCCTCCCGTCCACCGCCGCGCCGGTGATCGCGCTCGCGTCGCTGCTGCCGATGCTGCTGGCCGCCGTGGCCTGTTCGTTCACGCTGGCGGCCCTCGGCGTGCTGCCGGGCAAAGGGCTCCTCCGCGACGGCCTGATCCTGATGGCCTGCGCCGCGGTCAGCGCGCCAGCCAATCTCGAGCTGCTCCTGCGGCGCTGGAAGACATCCGCGCAGCTCGTGCTGGAAGTGACGCGCATCGACCAGCTCGCGGCGCTGGCCGTGCTGGCGTTCGTGGCCATCATGTTTCGCCCCGACCGCACCGTCACCCTGTGGCATCTCCCGCGGAGCGGCTGGTTCCTCATGACCCTCGGCCTCGGCGCGATGCTGGGCATCGTCGTCTACCTGCTCGTGCGCAACGTCGAGGATGAAAAAGAACAGCTCGCGCTGCTGATGGGCGCGGTCGCACTCGCCTCCGGCATGGCCGGCTACCTCGCGCTCGCGGTGGCGGTGGTCTGCGCGCTGGCGGGGGCGGTGCTGATCAACTTCCCGATGCGCAACAGCGAGCGGATCGTGCGCACGCTGCGCGAGGTCGAGCGCCCGCTCTATCTCCTCTTTCTCTTCATCCTCGGCGCCGCCTGGCGTCCCGACGAATGGCAGGGATGGGTGCTCGGACTGGTCTTCGCGATCGCGCGCGCGTACGGAAAGATCGTGGCGATGCGCGTCGCGACCTGGATCGACCGCGACCTGCCGGACTGGAAGCCGCTCGCGGTCGCGCTGCTGCCGGAGAGCACGATCGCGATCGTGGTGCTCTTCAGCGCCACGGCCATCAACGGCGCCAGCGCCAACGCGCCGGTACGCTGGGCGGTGAACGCGGTGATCGTCGGCAGCGTGCTGACCGAGATCGCGGTGCAATGGTTCCAGCGCCGCGAGCGCCGCCTGGCGGGAGAGGAGACGCTGGCGTGATCACGCGCGCGCTCCTGACCATCGCGGTCATCACCGCGCTGACGTACGCGACGCGCTCGTTCGTCCCCCATGGGGCGATGATCACCGGCTCCGGCGCGGCGCTGGCGTTCGGGTTCCTGCTGATCGTGGCGGTGCAGGCGGCGTACATCTGCAACGCGCTGAAGATGCCGCGGCTCACCGGCTACATCGTGGTGGGCATCCTCTTCGGGCCGGAGATGCTGGGCATCGTCTCGGCGAAGATGCTGCCCGACCTCGCGCTGGTGAAAGGGACCGCGGTCGGCCTGATCGCGTTCCTGGCAGGCTGCGAATTGAACGTGCGCCGGCTGCGGCCGCGCCTCCGCGCGATCGGCACGCTCTCGGTGCTGACGATGCTCGGCGCGGCGCTGATCATGTTCGGGTTCTTCTTCGCCCTGACGCACATCGTGCCGGTCACCGCCGGCTACACGACCATCCAGCGCCTGGCGGTCGCGCTCATCGCCGCGAACGTGCTCGCCGCGTACTCCCCCGCGGTCGTGGTGGGCATCCTGTCGGAGACGAAAGCGAGCGGCCCGCTGAGCGAGACCGCGCTCTCGATCGTCGTGCTGGCGGACCTGATCATCGTGATCACGTACGCGCTCTCCAGCACGTTCGCGCACGCGATCTTCCCGAGCGGCGGCAGCGGCGGGCTGGGGCTGCTCGTGCCGCACATCTTCGGCTCGATCTTGGCCGGGACGATCGTGGGCGGCGTGCTCGCGATCTACGTTCTCCGGGTCGGCTCGCGCAGCGGCGTCTTCACGTTCGCGGTGCTCTTCATCGCCGCCGAAGCCGGCGCCGCGCTGCATCTCAATCCGCTGCTGGTCGGACTCGCGGCCGGCCTCCTGCTCGAGAACGTCACGCCGATCGGCGGCGAACAGCTCGCGCATGCGGTGGAAGGGGTGGCCATGCCGACGTTCGCGATCTTCTTCGCGGTGGTCGGGGCGGAGATCCAGTTGCAGGCGTTCCTCCACACCGCACCGTTCGCGATCGGAGCCGCGCTCCTCCGGGGCCTCGGCATCTACGCCGGTGCGCTCTTCGCGGGACGGCTCGTCGCGCTCGACCCGCTGTTCACGAAACGGGTGACGCTGGGGCTGCTGCCGCAGGCGGGCGTTGCCATCGCACTGGTGGCGTTGCTGCTCGCGGATTTCAAACCGTGGGGCGCGATCATCGGCACCATCGTCCTCGGCACGATCATCGTCAACCAGCTCATCGGCCCGGTGCTCTTCCGCAACGCGATCGTCGCGGCCGGCGAGGCGCGCACGGGTGCCGATCCTGCAGAGGAAACGGCAGGAGGTATGGAGCATGGAGATCAACTGGCGTGATGACGTCGACGCCGCGCTCGCGGACGCGAAGCGCGACGGACGGCCGCTGCTGCTCGACTTCAGCGCAGCACCGATGTGAGGGGGATGCGCTCGGCTGGATGCCGAGGTGTACCCCGACCCGAAGATCGCCGGGTTCGTCAGCGATCATTTCATTCCGGTCCGGCAGCACGTGAAGACGCACCCCGAGGCGATGGAACGCTTCGGCGCGCAGTGGACGCCGACCATCATGGTGCTCGACCCGAACGGGAAAGAACGCCACCGCGTCGAAGGCTTTCTCGAAGCCGACGCCCTGCTCGCGCAGCTGAAGCTCGGGCTGGCGCAGAGCGCCTTCGCCACGCAGAAGTGGGATGACGCGGAGCGCCTGTTCGAGGACGTCGTCACCGCCGGCGACGCCGACACCGCCCCCGAGGCCGCGTACTGGGCGGGCGTGACCCGCTACAAGCGCAGCGGCGACCCGTCGGCGCTGGGCGCGACCCACAAGCGGCTGAACGAGCAGTTCAGCGGGAGCACGTGGGCGAAAAAGGCATCGATCTGGGGCGGAGGGCCGTAGGGACTCCACTGTCATCCTGAGCGAGGTGGCGGGGAGGGTGTGAAGCGAAGGACCCCCTCCGGTGCACGAGATCCGCGCTGTCGGGAGGGGGTCCTTCGCTCCCGCCCACACCGCCACCCTTCGCTCAGGATGACAGGTGTTTGAACGCGCTCACCACCTCGCGAACGAGCCCCACCTCCACCACCCCGTCCCTCTTCAGCGACGTCCCCACGATCGCCCCATCCGCGTCCGCGAACGAAGAAGCGTTCTCCGCGGTCAGCCCGCTCCCCAGCAGTAACGGCGCGTCCACCTGTTCGCGCAGGGAGCGCAGGCGGGACGGGTCGGCGGCGGCGCCGGTCTCGGCGCCGGTGACGATGAGGGCGTCGGCGAGGCCGCGCAGGCGGAGGTCCTTTGCGGACACCTCCCCCATGGGCGTGGCGTGCTTTACGAGGTAGTCGGCGAAGATCAGCACCTCGGGGGCCAGCGCGGCGCGTTTGCGCAACGTGGCGTAGGCGTCTCCTTCGATGATCCCCTGGTCGGTTACCGCGGCGCCGGTGTGGACGTTGACGCGGATGAACGCGGCTCCCGTCGCGGCGGCGATGGCCAGCGCCGACTGCGCGTCGTTGCGCAGGACATTCACGCCGAAGGGCAACCCCACCTCGCGCACGACCTCGGCGATCACGCGGGTCATGGCCGCGACGGTCTCCGCTTCGACACGGCCGCGGGTGAAGGGGCGGTCGCCGTAGTTCTCGATGGCGAAGCCGTCACAGCCGCCGTCGCGGATGGCGCGGGCGTCGCCGAGCGCGGCCGCGATCACTTCGTCGAGGGACGTGAACAGCGGCGCGCCCGGCAGGGGAAGGAGGTGGATCATCCCGAAGACGGCGCGCGCGGAAAAGCGGGAGGCGAAGGCGGTGCGTGTGAGCATCAGGTGGCGAAAGTTATACTCCACCGCGCATGTCGGACCTGAAGCTCTACAACACGTTGTCGCGCGAGAAAGAGACGTTCATCCCCCTCCGCCCCGGCGAGGTGCGGATGTACTCGTGCGGGCCCACGGTCTACGGCCACCCGCACATCGGGAACCTGCGCACCTTCCTCTGGAGCGACCTCCTGCGCCGCTACCTGGAGTACCGCGGCCTCCGCGTCACGCAGGTCATGAACATCACCGACGTCGAGGACAAGATCATCCGCAACGCGAACGCGGCCGGCCAGGACATCGGCACCTACGTGGCGCCGTACATCGTCGCGTTCCGAGAGTCGCTCGACCGGATGCGCGTGAAGCCGGCCGATCACTACCCGCGCGCCACGGAGTTCATCCCGCAGATGGTGTCGCTGGTGCAGAAGCTCTCCGAGCGCGGCCACACGTACGTGGCCGAGGGGTCGACGTACTTTCGCGTCGGGACGCTCCCCGACTACGGCAAGCTCTCGAAGGTCGAGATCGACACCAACGCGGAGTTCAGCCGCATCGAGTCCGACGAATACGAGAAGGAGTCGGCGCGCGACTTCGTGCTCTGGAAGTCGAAGAAGGAGAGCGAGCCCTCCTGGAGCACGGAGATCGGCGAAGGGCGCCCGGGGTGGCACCTCGAGTGCTCCGCCATGGCGATGGAGCTCCTCGGCGAGTCCTTCGACATCCACACCGGTGCGGTCGACCTGATCTTCCCGCATCACGAGAACGAGATCGCGCAGAGCGAAGGGGCGAGCGGCAAGCCGTTCGTCCGCTACTGGGTCCACGGCGAGCACCTGAACATCGACCAGCAGAAGATGTCGAAGTCGATCGGCAACATCTATACGCTGGCCGAGGTGGAGGAGCTGGGGTACGACCCCGTCACGCTGCGCTACGCGCTGCTGTCGGTGCCGCACCGCACGAAGCTCAACTTCACCACCCAGTCGCTGGACGACGCGAAGAGCGCTCTGACGCGCATCGAGTCGTTCCTGCTGCGCCTCGACGACGTGATCAAGTCCGGCCCGCGGGACGCCGCGCATGCCGATGAAGAAGGTGATGCGCTGATCGGCAAGTTCCTGGGAGAGTTCCAGGAAGCGATGGACGACGATCTCAACACCGCCGGCGCCCTCGGCGCGCTGTTCACCTTCATCCGCGATGCGAACACCGCCATCGACGCCGGCCGCATCTCGCCGGGCGACGCGGCCGGCATGCGCGCCGCGCTGATGAAGATCGACCCGGTCATGGACATCTTCCCGTCCCGCGAGCAGAGCATCGACGCGGAGATCGAAGCGCTGATCGACGCCCGCAACGCCGCCCGCAAAGCGCGCAACTTCGCGGAGTCCGACCGGCTGCGCGACGAGCTGATCTCCCGCGGCATCCTGCTCGAAGACACCCCGGGTGGGACGCGGTGGCGGCGGAAGTGATCGCGTATCTCGAAGGAACGCTGAAGCAACTCGATGCCACGCGCGCGCTGGTCGTCACCACCGGCGTCGGGTACGAGGTGCACATCTCCCTCTCGACGTATTACAAGCTGGAGGGGAAGCGCGACGTAGCGATCGAGATCTATACGCACGTCCGCGAGGACGCACTGTCGCTGTACGGCTTCGCGACGCCGGAGGAAAAGTACGCGTTCGAGAAGTTGATCTCGATCTCCGGCATCGGGCCGACGCTCGCGCAGAAGATCCTCTCCGGCATCGACGCCGCCGATCTCGCGGATGCCACCGCGCGCAACGACGTGCGCAAGCTTTCGTCGATTCCGGGCGTCGGCAAGAAGACCGCGGAACGGATCTGCCTCGAGCTGCGCGACAAGCTCGCGCTCCCGGCGACGACGGCGCCAGCCGCCCCCACCCGCCTCTCGGTCGACGACGACGTGCAGTCGGCGCTCGTCAACCTCGGCTACCGCCCGAAGGACGCCGAGATCGCGCTGGAGAAAACGCGCCAGGAGCTGGGTGGGGACGCGGAGTTCTCGGCGGTGCTGAAGCGGGCGTTGAGGTACCTGACGAAGTGAGAACACACCCGACTCGCAACGCAGCTCTATGGAGTGCGGTAACGCCAGTTACCGCTCTGACTGCTTCTGTTCGTGCCGTGAGCCGAGCATGGTGCGATCTCGCCTCGTGGCACGAGCGAAGGCTGGACCTGCTCGCGTTTCAACACGAATAGAACCAGGAAGAGCGGTAACTGGCGTTACCGCACTCCATATGTTCACCATCTCCGACTTTTTCGACCCGGTCACGCGACAACGCATCCTGTCGGAGCTTCGCGATGCCTCTGCGAACGAGGCCACGGTTTACGGCGGCGCCAAATCGGTCGACACGCAGGTGCGGCGCACGAAGAAGGTCAGCGCGTCCGAGGGGACTCGCGCTCTCGTGCTGCGGAAGCTGGACGAGCGCAAGGGGGAGATCGAGCGGCAGTTCGGCCTCGAGACTCACGCGATCGAGGAGCCGCAGTTCCTGCGCTACACGGCCGGCGATTTCTTCGTCGCGCATCAGGACGGGAACACGCCGGTCATCCGGGACGACACGCGCTTCCGCAAAGTGTCGATCGTGATCTTTCTCAGCGACCGCGGCGACTACGACGGCGGCGAGCTGCAGCTGCACGGAAAGTATCCCGACTTCGACGTGCGCGAGAGCGCGCCGGCGGAACCGGGGACGCTGGTCGCGTTCCCGGCCGAGACCACGCACGAGGTTACGCCGCTCGCGCGCGGCGAGCGGTACACCATCGTGTCGTGGTATCGCGTCACGCCGCCGGAGTGACGGGAGCACCGCCGCGGCGCGCGGCATCGACGCTCCAGATGCCCGCTCCGTGCGCGGCCATGTAGAGGAAGAGGAAACAGTAGAGCGCGGCCAGCTCTCCCTCGTTGATGACCGGCCAGAAGCTCTCCCGCGCGTGCCGCATGAAATACGCGGCGGCCATCTCACCCGAGGCGATGAACGCGGCGAAGCCGGTGAAGAGGCCGATTGCGATCAGCAGGCCGCCGACCAGCTCGATTACGCCCGCCACCTGGTAGAGCAGGACACCCGCCGGCTCCTTCCCTCCCGGCCAGCCGAAGAGCTTCTGCGTGCCGTGCATCGCGAACATGAGGCCGGCCATGATGCGGAGGATCGCGTACAGCTGAGGTGCAAAGCGTCCGATGAATCTTTCCATGCGCGAAAGGCCATACAAATGCCGTGCTCAGCGAGAAAGCGGGATCGATTTTTGTAAATGTCACAAATCGAAGTTGAAGGAGGAGATAAAGCAATATGAGAAAAACGCCCTTGATTGCCCTCGCAGTTTTCTGCCTGATGTTGGGCGCCTGCGCGTCGACCACGACGGACACGGCCACCGACGACACCACGATGACGAGCAGCGGTACCGCGTCGGCGAACGACGCGACGGACACGAGCATGGAGACCGGCACGACGCCGGCCATGACCGATCACAGCGGCATGAATCACAGCGGCACCATGCCGGGAACAACGTCGGGAACGACGACCGTGACGACGACGGACACCATGCCGGGCACCACGACCGGCACCACCGGCACCGTTGGCAACAACCTCAGCACCGGCACCACCAGCACCACCAGCGTCAGCGGGACGAGCGGCACCAGCACGTCGGGCACGACCGATAACACCGCCACGATCGCCGGCAGCGGCACGGTCTCGGGCAACACCACCGTCAATACCGACAACACCACCTGGACCACCGGCACCACCAGCAACACGAACAGCAGCGGCACGATGACCTCGGGCTCGACCCAGGGGACGACGTCCACCACCAGCACGACCACCAGCACCGCCAGCAACATGACCAGCTCGTCCGTCGACGACGACGATGACGACGACACCACAACCGGTACGCGCACGCGGATGAGGAAGGACTGATCCGCTCGAGAGCTGCGAGTCGCCCGGACCTGTCCGTCCGGGCGACGACCTGCATATGAAACGGCTACCGATCCATCTCGCCCTGCTCCTCCTCGCTCTCTCCGCGGGCGCAGCGGACTCCACGGAGGTCCTGCTCGCGAAGGCCTGGCCGGCGGCGAAGATCGCCGGCATGGAGGAGCTTGGGACCGGCATCGGCATCGTCTTCACCCCCGACCTGAGCGTGAAGGACAACTGCCGTTTCTTCGAAGCCCTCGGCTTCGCCTGTTTCGAGAGCGCGGACTGGCTGGGGATCCTCTCCGACATCCACGCGTACAACCTCGACCATCCCGGCCGGCGCATCCGCACGCTCATCCTCGAGACGCACGGCACGAACGGCAACGGCCTGAAGGTGCAAAACGGGAAGGCGCCGGAGGACGACCGCTCCTACATCTCCGTGGCCGCGCTGCAGGAGATGGTCGAGCCGGTGGGCGTGCGCTACGTGATCCTCAGCGCCTGCAACTCCGGCCGCCTGCTCCGCCCCGAGATCTACCGCAAGCTGAATCCCGACAACGGCGACAAGCTCTTCCTCCCCGCCACGCGCGGCATCCTCGACGCCACCGACTCCTTCGACGCGAAGCGCACCACCGTCACGGTGATCACTCCCGCCACCAGCCACATCGAGACGACCCTGGTCGGCTCCCTCCGCGAGCTCGCACCCGAAACACGCGCCGCGCTCGAAGCCGCCGCGAAGAAGCGGAGCCTCGAGCTGCCGAAGCAGTTCGCCGTCTCGGAGATGCTGATCCAGATGCTCCTCCGCGACCCGCAGCTCCAACTCCGCACCGGCGCCCACGTCGAGGAGCTGTCGAAAGTGCAGACCTCTCCCGAGACCAGCGAGCGGATCTTCAAGGCCTTCGTCGACCACCTCGGCACGCTCGCCGCGCGCAGCACCACGCCGGCGGCGAACACGGTCGCCGCGAAGTAGCTCGGATCACGGCGCGCTGCCGCTCCGCGGCAAGTCAAAGCGGTGACAAGGTTCCCCGCACTCCAAACTTGCGCGTATATCGGCACATAGCTCCCATTGACAATTATGCTTTCGCAGCATACGTTGCCTGCATCAGGGGGATAATTTATGTCAAAGTATCACGCCCCGCTGTTCGTGCTGTTCATTCTCGCCCTCGTCGCCACCGTGCACGTGCAGGCGGCGACCTACCCTTCCGGTAACCCGCGTACGACCGACAACGACGACTCGTGCGACATCTCGCTGCTCCCCGCGGCGACGTTGCTGCTCCCCTACTTCGAGGTCGACACCATTTCGCAGTCGGGGGAGACGACGCTCATCACGATCACCAATACCTCGAACGCCGAGCAGGCCGTGCACATCGTGCTCTGGACCGACTGGGGGTACCCCGTGATCGACTTCAACATCTATCTGACCGGCTACGACGTCCAGAGCCTCAACCTCTACGACGTCGTCGCGCTCGGCCAGATCGCGCCGACGCGCGGCACCGGCTTCGAAGACGGCGGCTCTCCCGTAGGCGAGCTTTCGAAAGGCAACGTGCGCGTCGACGAAGAGACGTGCCGTTCCCTCACGATGCAGGTCCCCGACATCTACCGGCAGCGGATGCAGGAGGCCTTCATCAACGGCCGCGTCCCGGCGATCGGAAACCTGCCGGCCTGCACCGCCGCCGGCTCGCCCCGCGCCTCGCGTCCGAACGGACATGCGATCGGCTACGCCACGATCGACGTGGTCAGCTCGTGCGCGCCCGGCACGCACGAGGATCAGGATTACTACGACAGGCTCCTCTTCGACAACGTCCTGGTCGGCGATTACCACCAGGTGAATGCCGTCGGGCGTAACGCGCAAGCGAGCCCGCTCGTGCACATCCGCGCGGTCCCCGAGGGTGGCACCCCCGCGACGCGAACGGCGACGAACCTGAAGCGCACCTTCTACAGTCGTCACCAGAGCGGTGCCGCCACGAATCGCGACGCGCGGCAACCGCTGCCGTCCACGTTCGGGGCGCGCTGGATCGAGGGCGGCACCGGCCACTTCCAGACGGATTTCAAGATCTGGCGGGAAGCAGCGCCCGGCCCGAATCCCGCGTGCGACGCATACGTCGCCACCAGCAGGATGCAGGTCACGGAGCTGGTCCGGTTCGACGAGGAAGAGAACTTCGTGGTGATCACGTCCGACGAGTCCGACCAGCTCGAGACTCTGTTCGCGGAGCTGCCCGCAGCGTCGCTGGTGGATACCGCCGACGACGTCTTCCCGCCCAATGCCCTGGGCGCGGTCGCCGGATGGGTCTATGTGAATCTCGACTCCCCCCGCGGTGAACGCTCGTTCGCCCGCCAGGCCTGGATGGTCGCGTCGATGCGCGCCGAGGGACGCTACTCCGGCTATGCCGATGCGATCGCCCTCGGCAACGGCTGCTCGCCGCGGGTGGGCGAAAGCGAGGCCGCGGCCATCGGCACCGGCACGGCCGTCATGGGTCCGGCGCCGAATCCAACCCCGTAAACCGCGTCACGCCATCACCACACAGAACGATTAACGCGAGGTGAACCATGCGAAAGATCCTGTGCCTGCTGTTCCTCGTCGCCGCCGTGCACGTACAGGCGGCGAACTATCCCTCCGGCAACCCGCGCACGACCGACAATGACGATTCGTGCGACATCTCGCTGCTCCCCGCGGCGACGCTGCTGCTCCCCTACTTCGAGATCGACCTCGATTCGGCCAACGGCCAGACCACGCTCGTCACGGTCACGAATGCCTCCAACGCCGAGCAGGTCGCGCACGTGACGCTCTGGACCGACTGGGGCTATCCGGTCATCGACTTCAACCTCTATCTCACCGGCTACGACGTGCAGAGCCTCAACCTCTTCGACATCATCGCCCGCGGCCAGATCGCACCGCCGCGCGGCACCGGTTTCGAGCGCGCCGGCTCTCCCGAAGGCGATCTTTCGGGCGACAACACTCTCGTCGAAGAGGACACCTGCCGCTTTCTTCCGATGCAGATCGACGACCACTACATCCTACGGATGCGGGAAGCCTTCATGTACGGAAACATCCCGGCGCGCGGAAACGATCCGGGATGCACCACCGCCGGCTCGCCGCGCCACGCGCATCGGAACGAGAACGCCATCGGCTACGCGACGATCGATCTCGTCCGCCAGTGCATCACCGCCACCCCGGTCGATCAGGAGTATTACGACCTCCTGCTCTTCGACAACGTGCTGATCGGTGATTACCAGCAGGTAGACTCGCAGAACGAATACGCGCAATCGAGCCCGCTCGTGCACATCCGCGCCATCCCCGAGGGCGGCATTCCCACGTCACGCCCGGTCACGAACCTGAAGCGGACGTTCTACAGCCGTCACCAGTCCGGTCCGGTCAATACGCGCGATGCCCGCCAGCCGCTGCCCGCGACCTTTGCCGCGCACTGGATCTCCGGCGGCGCGGGTCAGTTCCAGACGAGCCTCAAGATCTGGCGCGAAGGAGCGACCGGGCCGAATCCGGCCTGCGCGGCGTACAGCCTCTCCGCACAGATGCCGATTCGGGAAGTGGTCCGGTTCGACGAGGAAGAGAACTTCGTCGCCTTCACGACCGGCCTCGCCGACCCGCCGATCGTGCACGTCCCGAGGGCTCCCGCGACTTCGCTCGTCGACACCGACGACGACGACGTCTTCCCGTTCAACCCCCTCGATGCGGTCGCGGGCTGGATGTACGTCAATCTCGACACCGATGCCCCCGAGGGCGAATACGCGCGCCAAGGCTGGATCGTGTCGTCGATGCGCGCCGAGGGCCGCTACTCCGGCGATGCCGACGTGAGCGCGCTCGGCAACGGCTGCTCGCCGCGCATCGGCCAGAGCGAGGCCACGGAGACCGGCAGCGCCACCATCAGCATCGGACCGGCCGGGAATCCGAACCCGTGATGTAGCATCGTTCAGTGCCGCACCTCGTTTCCATAGTTATGCGTTGACACCACCAGACCGAATGCAAAGAATTGATTTGTCTGGTTGTATTTCCGCCGCGTGAGCGGTGGTGTGTCCGGCCGGTTCACCACGCCGGTTCGGTCGCCGGGCCCTGATTAGCAGGGCAGAGCGGCAATGGTGGGAGAGCGGAACATTGAACGGTGGTGTTAACGATGCAGTACCGAGTCAACTCAATCCACACTCCATACAAACAAGAAGGAGAAAACCATGCGAAGATTACGTTACTTACGCAATAAAGATCAGCCGCTCGCTGCTGCGGATAATGCTGGAGACACCCGCAAGGTCAGTGTCGCCAGGCTCTGTCTCGAAAAAGACGTCTACGACATGCAGTAACGCAAGTAGCAACTGCCCGTAGTACTGAGTAGCGTGACCTTACCTCTGATACAGCCGGACAACTGATCACGAAGCAAGCAACGCATTCCGGGCACGTTCAACCGCGTAGACCTCGGCATCGATCTCCGCAAGAGTCACATGATCGCTGTTGAGCAGTGTCTCCAATCGCTCCAGGCCGTCGAGGATCTCGTTTTCCAGCTCTTCCTGATAATCACTCCCGGGCGTGGGATCGAGCGGACGGTTTTCGCTGAATGGCGGGGCAATCGACGTAATCCTGTTCACCTTATCCATGAGGGACGACATGGCTGGGTGCGCCGCGTAACCGCTGTCGCGGATCCACTCAGCAACGCGGCTCAGCTCCCAGGAGAGCGCCGAGGCATCCTCCGAATTCGTCTGCCAGAGAGCGCGGCCGAAGCGAATCAGCGGCCATTCGGCCGTTGCCTGAAGATGCTCCTGCACCCATCCGACCGCGCGCATCGCGCGGCGCGTCGTGTCGAGGAGGCGCTCCAAACGCTCGAACGAGCCAGTACCAGGCGTCGCTTCCGCCAGTTCACCCCCGCGCCGGAACTTTGCAAAGTCTTCGGCGAACAGCCGGCGCGTATACAGGGCGGCGTTCACGAGCTCGTGAGTTTCGACAGCGTCCGTCAGGAGCCGCTGTCTCTGACGAGACCGGCTCGTATCACCCGCTTTCTTCAGAAACAGCACAACGCGCTGAGACGCCAGTGTCAGCACACCGTCCTGGCGCCAGAAGGGTGTCCTCAGGTGTGCTGCCACCTGGCGCTCCAGGCCTTGGACTCCTTGATAGTTCCCGGGAGAGAGCGACATGAGATATGCGAGCTCGCGAAGGTGGGTTTCGGGAGTAAACGAGCCCTGGTGAAATCGAAAAATCGTATCCGGCGGCCGCCATCGGCGATCGTGTCCTCCCGGATCGGAAAAGAGACCGCATGCAACTGCATCGACTACGTCGGCCAGAAAGGACTCGCATTCTGTGCTGGCACCCTCAGCGTCGATGAAGAGGAGACTTTCAATCTTTCGCGCCAGCGCCGCGAGAACCTCCACTTCCGCTGATTCGCGAAATTCGAGCAGCAAGGTCAGCCGGATCACGCCGACGCCGGTTGCGTACAGACGGAGCCGTCCATGAACAGACGAGATCTTCATGCTCGGGTTGATGGGATCGATCGACTTTTGGATCAGGTCGCGCAGCCATACATCCGCGTCGGCACGCATTCCGGCGAGGCGTGGAAGCGGCGATAACTCGAACGGCACCAGCGTCAGCGGGGGCTCGCCCGATCTTTCGAACTCGCGGAGGTCCGGAATCCCGGCAACCCAGAATCGGTGAAACTGGTCGTGGAACGTGGCCACTGGGCGAAGCGTACCGACATCACCCAGCTGAATGGAGGTGCCTTTCTGCAGCGAATTCCGGAGGCGGGCAACGGTATGAATCGTTTCGTGGAACTCCACGGCCTGAACGCGCTGCGGCTCGATCAGCAGGTCGCTCATCCGGAAGAGCTGCGCCACCGTCACGGTCACCGAGCGGCAACCGGTCAGCGTTTTCTGTAAGCGCATCGCCGCCGACGAGAGTCTCCGTCGGCCGCTGCCGTCTACCGTGACCGGTCCCGAGCGGCGGCCGCGCATCCGCTCCAGGAGAGGGAGATACGCGCCGATCAGCACGTCCAGGTATTCTGTTTTCTCATCGTCTCCGGAGAGCTCCGCCCGCTCGCGTTGGAGTTCCGCGACGTGCGTCTCGAGTTGTCCCAGATCTACCCGCGCTATCATTCGAGCTTACCTTAGAACCGCGACGGATTGATGGATCGACACCACCTTGAGATCTCCGCCACCGAACGTTGCAAGGCGCTGCTGTCCGCTCTGCGCTCCGGCGACTCTCCCGCTTCCGAGCTTGCGCCGCCATTGCGCGATCTCGCCGAGGAGCTGCTCTATCCTGAAATCTCGGCCGCAGTCACGCGGGAGCTCCATGGCTATCAAACCAGCGACGTATTGCCGCCCGGTGTCGAAGCGGGCTCGTTCGCAGCAACGCTCGGATTGAACTTACTCGAAAGCAAGATCCATCACACGCGGGCCGCTCTCCATGACTCACATGCCGAGACGGACACAGGGAACATTAAAAGGATCAGCCTCGCTGTCGAGGACGCGCGGCTGACGGCGGCCCTGCAGAACCGCCGGACGCATCTCGCCTCCCTCGCCGGTGACTTGCTGAGAAAAATCTCTTCTGTACCCGAAAAATGGGTGATCAGCCTTCATGGCATCCAGACGCGCGGCCAATGGCAGAAGGACCTGTCGCAGTATATGGACGCCGGGCTCCGGTACGCCCCTTTTGATTACAAATGGTTTGACGCGTTGCGCCTCTTGAGCGAATCTGCCCGCGACCGGCGGATCGATGCGTTCCGCGATCAATACGAACGCCTGGTCGAAACACGCGGCGCCATTCCGTCGATCATCGCGCACAGCTTCGGCTCATACATCGTCACGCGGGCAATCGAAAAATACGCGCTGGAGTTCGATCGGGTGATCCTCTGCGGGTCGATCGTACGGCGCGACTATCCCTGGACCGCCCAGTTCGACGCCGTCCCTCCGCGCGTGCAGCGGGTTCTCAACGACTTCGGCGGCCGCGATCTCTGGGCGCGTCTCGCTGTATGGGTGATCAAGGACGCCGGGCAGTCTGGAGTTCATGGCTTCGACGATGAGGCTGGCGGGCGGCTGATTCAGCGTGGCCACTCCTGGTTCCGTCACTCGGACTACTTCTACGCGGGCAACTATCGGAAACGATGGATTCCCTTTCTCCAAGGCGCCGACCCGGCCGAGCACCAGAAAGAACATGCATCGCAGCCGAACTGGCGCAACCGCGCGGTGCAGTTGATCGTCGTGCTGGCGGCGGCGGTGTTGCTCTGGTATTTCACGCGGTGAGGCGGCAGCCGGCGGTGTAGCATCGCCACGTGCCGCCCGAGCTCGACCGCCAGGTCTTTGCCATCCAGCGTCCGGCGAAGGAGCTGATGACGTACTACGTCCTCAGCTCCTTCCTGGCCGGACCGCTGTTCTTCATCCCGCTCATCTACTTCCACTTCCGCTACCAGACCATGCGGTACGAGTTCGACGAGGAAGGGATCTCCATGAGCTGGGGCATCCTCTTCCGCCGCCAGGTCACGCTCACGTACGCGCGCATCCAGGACATCCACCTCACCAGCAACATCATCGAGCGCTGGCTGCGCCTGGCACGCATCCAGATCCAGACCGCCAGCGCCAGCGCCTCGGCCGAGATGACCCTCGAAGGCCTCCACCAGTTCGAGCTCGTCCGCGACTTCCTCTACACGAAGATGCGGGGGGTGCGGGGGGCCGCGGCGTCCGTTCCGGCCTCGCAGCCTGCAGCCGCGCCCCAGGACGACCTTGCCGGAGCCCTGCGCGAAGTCGCCGCGGAGCTGCGCGCGGTGCGGGAAGCACTCGAGAAGCGGTAGGGACGACCGGTGAGTGCCCGCGACACGCTTCTCCGTACCCTGCGCGTCCCGCCGACGCCGGAGCCGCCGCCCGGGTCGCCGCCGCGCATCTTTCGCGCGGCGCCGCGCTTCCTCACCCTGCGCCTGCTGCACTGGGGGCTGAAGCAGCTCGTCGCGCTGGTGGGCGTCTTCTGGGCGATCTACTTCTTCTCCTTCCTGGCGGAGAGCGGAGTCCCCAACTTCGCGATCTGGATGATGCGCGCCGGCGAGGCCATCGCCATCACGGCCCTCTTCTTCAACGCCGTGCTCGGCTGGATGATCGTCCGCCTCGACTACGACCTCCGCTGGTACATGGTCTCGGACCGCGCCATCCGCATCCGCGAAGGGATCACCACCATCCGCGAGAAGACCATCGCCCTCGCCAACATCCAGAACATCGCCATCAAGCAGGGCCCGCTGCAACGCCTCCTCGGCATCGCCGACGTGGAAGTGAAGACCGCCGGCGGCGGCGGCAACTCGACCGAGGGCGGGAAGAAAGGCCACGTCGCCGAGCCCCTCCACGTCGCCTACTTTCGCGGCGTCGACAACGCCGACGAGATCCGCGACCTCCTGCGCGAGGGAGTGCGCAGGCAGAAGGATGCGGGCCTGGGGGATCCGGATGAGGAGGTGGTTGTTCCTGCCGGCGGTGTCAGTGAGGCGGTAGGCGAGCTGCTCGCGGAGGCGCGGGCGCTGCGTCAAACGGTGTCAGGTGTCAGGTATCTGGGGAGCATCGTGCAACGGAGCAGCACACCCCAGACACCCGACACCTGATACCCGACACCTGCGGCCGCCCCGGAACACCCGCCCCCTCTCGCGTGTTCAAGGCCGCGCAATGATCTCCTTCGCCAACGTCAGCAAGCAGTACGGCAAGCAGCTTCTCTTCGTGGAGGCCTCGTTCCAGCTCAATCCCGGTGAAAAAGCGGGGCTGGTCGGGCCGAACGGAGCCGGCAAGTCGACCCTTTTCCGGATGCTCATCGGCGAGGAATCGCCGGACGACGGCGTGGTCAACGTCCCGAAGAAGATCTCCATCGGCTACTTCCGCCAGGAGGTGGACGAGATGTCCGGCCGCACCGTGCTCGACGAAGCGATCGCCGGCTCCGGCCGCCTCGGCGACCTGCACCATGAGCTGATCGAGCTCGAGCATGCAATGGGAGATCCGTCCCGCCCCGACTACGACAAGGTCCTGGAGCGCTTCGGCACCGTGCAGGAGGAGTATCAGCACCAGGGCGGCTACGAGCTCGAAGCGCGCGCCCGCGAGGTGCTGCACGGCCTCGGCTTCGACGACACGCAGATCGACGGCGACGTCGGCGCGCTCTCCGGCGGCTGGAAGATGCGCGTCTCCATGGCCAAGATCCTCCTCGGCAAGTTCGACGTGCTGCTCCTCGACGAGCCGACCAACCACCTGGACATCGAGTCGATCGTCTGGCTGGAGCGCTTCCTCAAAAGCGTCCCCTCCACCATCCTCATGACCTCGCACGACCGCGATTTCATGAACCGCATCGTCACCAAGATCATCGAGATCGACGAGGGGGACATCATCTCCTACTCCGGCGACTACGATTTCTACGTCCGCGAGCGCGAGCAGCGCGAGCTGAACCAGGAAGCGGCGTATGCCCGCCAGCAGGCGAAGCTGGCCAAGGAGCAGCGCTTCATCGACCGCTTCTCCGCCCACGCCGCGAAAGCCGCGCAGGTGCAGAGCCGCGTGAAGATGCTGGACAAGCAGGAGCGCATCGAGCCGCCGAAGAAGCGGAAGGCGATGAAGTTCGACTTCCGCGCGCCGCAGCGCTCCGGCGAGGACGTGGTGGCGCTGAAGTCGGTCACCAAGTCGTTCGGCAGCCGCACGATCTACGACGCCTTCAACTTCCACGTCCGCCGCGGCGAGCGCTGGTGCGTGATGGGAAAGAACGGCGCCGGCAAGTCGACGCTGCTGAAGATGGTGGCCGGCGCGCTGCAGCCCGACGCGGGCGACGTGAAGCTCGGCGCGAGCCTGAAGCTCGGCTACTTCTCGCAGCAGGCGCTCGACCTGCTCGATGCGGACCTGACGGTGTGGGAGCAGATGCAGAAGGACTTTCCGCTCGAGAGCATCGGCACGCTCCGCAACATCCTCGGCGCGTTCCAGTTCTCCGGCGACGACATCGACAAGCGCATCCGCTCGCTGAGCGGCGGCGAGAAGTCGCGCCTGGTCATGGCGCGCATGCTCCTCGACCCGCCGAACTTCCTGGTGCTCGACGAGCCGACGAACCACCTCGATCTCGCCACCAAGGAGATGCTGATCGAGGCTCTCGGCGATTTCCAGGGCACGATGCTCTTCGTCTCCCACGACCGCACGTTCCTCCGCGGCCTGGCGAACCGAGTCCTGGAGCTCGCCGGCGACGAACACGACGGACCGCTGCTTTACGGCGGGTCGTACGTGGAGTACGTGGAGCGCACGGGACGCGAAGCTCCCGGTGTGCATACGTAGTTTGGAGTGCGGTGACCGCAGTCACCGCTTTTACTGCGTGCAACGCCAGCTGCAGCTTGCGAGCGGTGACTGCGGTCACCGCACTCCAAACGCTGCTACGCTCCCCGCGTGAGCGTCGAGTACCGCGACGTAACGGTCGCCAACATCCTCCACGGCATCTCCCTGCGCATTGCGCATGGCGAGCGCGTGGCCTACCTCGGGCGCAGCGGCGCGGGGAAGACCACCGCGCTCAAGACCATCAACGGCCTCGTCCCCGCGACCTCGGGCACCCTGCTGATCGAAGACAAGCCGCTCGCGCAGCATGACGTGGTCGCGCTGCGCCGCCGGATCGGGTACGTCATGCAGCAGCCGGCGCTCTTCCCCCATCGCACCGTGTTCCAGAACATCGCCACCGTCCCCCGCCTCCTCGACTGGGACGACGCACGCACGCGCGACGAGGCAGCAAGACTCCTCGCGCAGCTCGAGCTTCCCGGCTTCGAGACGCGCTACCCGCGCCAGCTGTCCGGCGGCGAGCAGCAACGCGTGGCCATCGCGCGCGCGCTCATCGCGAAACCGAAGATCCTGCTGTGCGACGAGCCCTTCTCCGCGCTCGATCCGCTGATCCGCCATGACCTGCAGACCATGCTCATCGAAACGGCGCACGAGACCACGCTCGTCTTCGTCACGCACGACGTGCGCGAAGCGTTGCGCATCGCGCAGCGGATCGTGGTCTTCGAGGCCGGACGGATCATCGCCGACACGCCAGCCGATGCCCTCCAGAGGCACGAGCATCCGGTCGTGAGAAGATTCGTGGCATCGGCGTCATGAACCTGCTGCAACTCACGGGCGAGCACCTGCTGATCGTCCTCGTGGCGGTGACGATCGCCATCGCCGCCGGCGTCCCGCTCGGCACGCTCGCCCACCGCCGCCGCAAGGCGGGCGGCATCGCACTGCGCATCACGGATGCGGTGCAGACCATCCCCTCGCTGGCCATGTTCGGCTTCCTGATCCCGCTCCCCTTCATCGGAGGCATCGGCGTGCGGCCGGCCATCGTGGCGCTGGTGCTCTATTCGCTCCTGCCGATCGTCCGCAGCACGCTGGTCGGCCTGCAGCGGGTCGACCCGCACGTGCGGGAGGCCGCGACGGCCATGGGCATGACCCCCAACCAACTGCTCTGGAGCGTCGAGCTGCCGCTCGCCACCCCCGCCATCGTGGCGGGCATCCGCATCGCCGTGGTCACCGCGATCGGCGTGGCCACCATCGCTGCGGCAGTGGGCGGCGGCGGACTGGGCACGCTCATCTTCCGCGGCGTAGCCATGGTGGACACGCGCCTGATCCTCTCCGGCGCACTCCCGGCCGCGCTGCTGGCACTGGCCGCCGATCTCGTCCTGACGCAGGTGGAGCGGCACTTCGCCCGCCGCAGAGGTGAAGCGTGAAGAAACTGCTCGTTGTCCTCTTGCTGCTGGTCGCCTGCAGCGAACGTCGCGCGCTCGTCGTCGGCTCGAAGAACTTCACCGAGTCCGTGATCCTCGGCGAGCTGCTCGCGCAGAAGCTGGAAGCAGCAGGCTGCAAGGTCGATCGCCGCCTGAACATGGGGGGCACCTTCGTCTGCGACTCCGCGATCCGCAACGGCTCCATCGATGCGTACGTCGAGTACTCCGGCACCGCGCTGACCGCCATCCTCAAGCAGCCGTCGCTCAACGACCGCGCCCGCGTCGAGGAGCTCGTCCGCCGCGAGTACGAACGCCGCAATCTCCGCTGGTCCCCCGCCCTCGGATTCAACAACACCTTCGCCATGATCGTGCGCAAGGCGGACGCGCAGAAGCACAACCTGCGCACGATCTCCGACCTCGCGCGCATGCCGGACATCCGCCCCGGCTTCGGCTATGAGTTCACCGAGCGCCCCGACGGCTGGACCGGCCTGCAGCGGGCCTACGGCCTCCGCATCGCCACCGCTCCCCGCACCATGGACCTCGGCCTGACGTACAAGGCGCTCGCAAGCAACGAGGTCGATCTCATCGCCGGCAACTCCACCGACGGCCTGATCGACTCCCTCGGCCTGGTCGTGCTGGAAGACGACCGCCGCTACTTTCCTCCCTACGACGCGGTCGTGGTCACCCGCACCGACATGCCCACGCCCTGCAGGGCCGCACTCGAATCCCTCAAAGGAACGATCGACGACGCGACCATGCGCAGGCTGAATTTCGAGGTGGATGGGAAGAAGAGGGACGTGGCGGACGTGGTGCGCGAGCTGGCGGGATCGCGATGAAGCTGCTCGCCGCGGTCTTGCTGCTCACCGCCTGCGCGACGTCCGTCCCGCCCGCCGCCACGAATCCCTACACCCAGGTCCTCGGCATCGCCCAGGACGGCGGCTACCCGCAGGCCGGCTGCAACCGTCCCGACTGCATCGCCGCGTGGCGCGACCCGAAACTGCGCCGCCGCGTCGCCTCGCTGGCCATCGTCGACCCGCAATCGAAGCAACGCTGGATCATCGACGCCACACCCGACTTCCCCTCCCAGCTCCGCACGCTCGATGAGACCGCACCGGGCACGCTGGACGGCATCCTTCTCACCCACGCCCATATCGGCCACTACCTCGGGCTGGCGCAGCTCGGCCGCGAAGTGCTCGGCGCAAAGAGCGTCCGCGTCTACGCCATGCCCCGTATGCGCGAGTTCCTCTCGAACAACGGCCCCTGGGACCAGCTCGTGCGTCTCAACAACATCGCCCTCCAGCCGCTCGAAGAAGGACGCGACGTCGCACTCAACGAGCGCATCACCATCACTGCCCTCAGGGTGCCGCATCGCGACGAATACTCCGAGACCGTCGGCTTCATCGTCCGCGGCCCTTCCCGCGCCATCCTCTGGCTTCCCGACATCGACAAATGGGAAAAGTGGGACACGCCGCTGGAAGCCATCCTCGAACACGTCGACGTCGCCTACCTCGACGGTACCTTCTACGACGTCAACGAGCTCCCCGGCCGCAACATGAACGAGATCCCCCACCCGTTCATCGTCGAGACCGTCGGGCGCTTGGCCACTTCTCCCCTGCGCACCCGCGTCCGCTTCATCCACCTCAACCAGTCGAACCCGCTGCTGCGCGAGACACGCCCCGGCGTGACCGTTGCCGTCGAGGGTGAGCGGTTCGGGTTGTAAGGCAATAATCTCCCCATCTCTCCGGTTATCAAGCACTTATGTCATTTAGTTCACTCGGACTTGGTCCGAAGCTTCTGCAGTCCATTACAGACGTCGGCTACACCACACCGACACCGATTCAGACGGCGGCCGTGCCGCACGTTCTGGCCGGACGCGACCTCATCGGGATCGCGCAGACCGGCACCGGCAAGACCGCAGCATTCGTCCTGCCGATCCTGGAGCGCCTCTCGCAGTCCCAGCAGCCCTCCCGCAATCCGCGCGCATTGATCGTCGCGCCGACCCGGGAGCTGGCAGCACAGATCGAAGAGAACGTTCAACTCCTCGGCCGCGCCCTGCGCGTCCGCTGCACCACCGTATTCGGCGGCGTCGGTGAATCGCCGCAGATCAAGGCCCTCCGCCAGGGCGTCGACGTCCTCGTCGCCACGCCGGGACGCCTCATCGACCTGATGGGCTCGCGGCACGTCTCCCTCGCGGACGTGCAGGTGGCCGTGCTCGACGAAGCCGACCGCATGCTCGACATGGGCTTCCTCCCGCAGATCCGCCGCATCGTCAACGCGCTGCCGAGACAACGCCAGACGCTGCTCTTCTCGGCCACGCTCTCGAAAGACATCGAGAAGGTCACGGCCGAGTTCCTGCGCAACCCGGAGACCGTCGAGATCGGCCGCCGCTCCAACCCCGCCGCCTCGGTGACGCAGTTCATCTACCCCGTGTCGAAGAGCCGCAAGGTCGACCTGCTCGTGACCCTGCTCAAGGATCAGGCCCTAGACTCCGTGCTCGTCTTCTCCCGCACGAAGCACGGCGCCGACAAGATCGCCCGCAAGCTGACGCAGGCCGGCATCTCCACGGTCGCGCTGCACTCGAACCGCAGCCAGGGACAGCGCACCGCGGCGCTCGAGTCGTTCAAGAACGGCCGCGCGCGCGTGCTCGTCGCCACCGACATCGCCTCGCGCGGCATCGACGTCGACGGGATCTCGCACGTGATCAACTTCGACTTCCCGATGCACCCCGAGGACTACGTCCACCGCATCGGCCGCACCGGCCGCGCGGACGCCATCGGCGACGCGATCAGCTTCGTGACCGCCGAGGACGAGCCGTACGTGCGCGACCTCGAGAAGCTCACGAAGAAAGCAGTCCCCCGCAAGCGCCTCGAAGGCTTCGACTACACGGAGTCCGCCCCGATCCAGCGCTTCATCCCCAGCGCCCGCCCGCCGCAACGGCAGCAGCAGTTCCGCGAACGCCGCAGGGCGTAACCGAAACCGGCGGGCGCAAGCCCGCCGTTTTTATATGGAGTGCGGTAACGCAAGTTACCGCTCTGGCTGCTTTTGTTCGCCCTGCAACCCGAGCAGGTCCAGCCTTCGCTCGTGCCACAGGGCGAGATCGCACCATTGTCGGCTCACGGCACGAACAGAAGCAGTCAGAGCGGTAACTGGCGTTACCGCACTCCATACAGGTGGTCCTCGGTCAGACCTGCCTCGTCCTCACGAATCGCCTCCGCTGCCATTTCAGCCAGGAGATCGGGAGAGCGGGCGAACAGATCATCCCACCGCCGTTCCGACTCGAGCTCGGCGAGGATCCACGCTCCGACGGCGTCCTGCTCCGCTTCCGGTAGCTTAGTCAGCTCCGATAGCGCCTGCTGGAGTACCTTGCCCATACTCGAATTCTAACCCCGCCCAGGTATGGAGTGCCTACAGCTTCGCTTCCAGCTCCGCCCATCTCGCGTACAGCCGGTCGACCTCCGCCTGCGCCGCGCTCAGTTCCGCGTAGCGCGTCTGCAGTGCGTTGGCATCCGCCGCGATCGACGGATCTTCCGCGGCCGCTTTGGCCCGCTCCAGCCGCTGCTCGGCGGCGAGGACGTTCGCTTCCATGGTGTCGAACTCGCGCTGTTCCTTGTAGCCGAGCTTTTTCGGCTTCGACTCCGTCGGCTTCGCGGCAGCGGCGGCGGCCTTCTCGCGCGACGGGCGCGTCTCGCGCGAGCTCTCCCACTGCGCCAGGTCGGCGAAGTACTGCGTCCCGCCGTTGCCGTCCAGCGCCAGGATCTGCGTGGCCACGCGATCGAGCAAATAGCGGTCGTGCGTCACCAGCACCAGCGCGCCGGGGAACTCGAGCAGCGATTCTTCGAGCACGTCCAGGGTCGAGATGTCGAGATCGTTCGTCGGCTCGTCCATCACCAGCAGGTCGGCCGGCTGGAGCATCAGGCGCGCGAGCACGATGCGCGCTTTCTCTCCGCCGGAGAGCCGCGATACCGCCGTCTCCAGTTGCTCGGTGCGGAACAGGAAGCGCTTCGCCCACGCCACCACGTGAATGACGCGGTCGCGGTAGATGACGCTGTCGCCTTCCGGCGCGAGCGCGCGCTTGAGCGTCACGTTCGGGTCGAGCGACTCGCGGTTCTGTTCAAAGTAGACGACGCGCAGCCCCTCGGCCTGGTCGATCGTGCCGGCGTCCGGCTCCAGCTCTCCGATCATCATCCGCAGCAGCGTGGTCTTCCCGGAACCGTTCGGCCCGAGGACGCCGAGGCGGGCGCCGGGGGTGAGGAGGACATCGAGGTCGTCGACGATCGGCTTGTCGCCCATCGTCTTCTTGAGGCCGCGCCCGATCCAGAGCCGCTTTGTCTTCCGCTGCGAGGCCGTGAACTCGATGTCGGCGTTGAACGTCTGGGCCCGTTCGCGCCCTTCTTCGCGCTCGCTGATCAGCCGCTCCGCGTTCTGGATGCGCGCCTTCGACTTCGTCGTGCGTGCCTTGGCGCCGCGGCGGAGCCACTCCACCTCACGCCGCACCAGGTTCGCGAGCGTCTCCTGGTACGCCGCCTCGTTGCGCAGCACCTCGTCGCGCTTCTCGAGCAGATCGCTGTACTTGCCGGTGGTCTGCAGCAGGCCGCCCGGGAAGACGCGGTTCAGCTCCAGCATCCGCTTGGTGATGTTCTCGAGGAAGTAGCGGTCGTGGCTGACCACCACGAACGCCTCCGGCTCGGTCTTCAGCAGCCCTTCCAGCCAGAGGATCCCCTCGACGTCGAGATGGTTCGTCGGCTCGTCGAGCAGCAGGATGTCGGGCTCGCGCGCCAGCTCCAGCGCGATCGCCAGCCGCTTGCGCCACCCGCCGGAGAGCGTCTCGCTGCGCTGCTCCGGGTCCAGGAACCCAGATTTTCCAAGGGCGATGGTCACGCGCGCGAACTTCTCGTGCTCGTCCAGGGTGTGCTTGTCGCGCAAGCCGTCGAGCACCACTTCCTCGATGGTCTTCCCGGGCGCGAACACCGGGTCCTGCGGCACGTAGCCGATGGACACGCCCTTCCGGACGGCGCGCTTGCCGGAGTCGGCCTCCTCGACGCCCGCGATGATCTTCAGGAGCGTCGACTTGCCGGCCCCGTTGGGACCGACCAGGCCGATGTGATCGCCGTCGGAAACGGTGAATGAAAGGCCTTCGAACAGCGGGCGGGAGCCGTAGGCCTTGGTGAGTGCTTCACAGGAAAGAAGAACGGACATAATCGAGGCGGGCGGAGGATACCGCGAACGAACGTCCGATACCCCGTGTTCTAACCATCATGAAGAACTCCTGGACCGGCGGCGAGGCCGCCTGCCTCAAGGACTCGGCCGAGGAGAACAACCTCGCCGTGGCGGTCCACCGGTCGGAGCCGGGGGCGCTGGAGCGGCTCATCGACAGGTTCGAGCCGGCGCTGTACGGCTACGCGTACGGCATCCTGCAGAACACATTCGACGCGCAGGAGGTCGTGCAGGACGCCATCCTCCGCGCCCACCGCGCCCTCACCCGCCAGTACGACGAGGCGCGCTGCGCCGCGCTCGCGCTGCGGCCGTGGCTGTTCAAGACCGTCCGCAACCTCTGCCTCAACAAGCGGAGATCGAAGACGCGCTCTCTCGAGCAGCCGCTCGACACGTTCGACGACGGCCGCGTCGGTCCGTTCGTGCGCGAGCACGGCTCGGACCTCGAGCGCCAGCAGGACGCGGACCTGTTGCGGCACGCCATGAAGGCGCTGCCGGTCGACGCGCGCGAATTGATCGTGCTGCGGTTCATGGAAGAGATGTCGTACGCGGACATCGCGAAAACGGTCGGGACCTCTGAGGCTTCATTGCGCGGGAAGGTGTTCCGGTCGCTCAAGCTGCTGCGCGATGCACTGGAAAAGAAAGGTGTGGCCCATGCGGTGTAGATCGGTTTTGACGAGAGTCGACGCGTTGCGCACCGGCGAGCTGAAGCCGGAGGAGCAGTCGCAGGTGCACGAGCACCTCCGCACCTGCACCAGTTGCGACGACTCCCTCGGCGACATGAATGCGCTCGCGCAGTCCGTGAAGGCGCTCGCCGTCACGCCGCCCCGCTCGTGCAGGGAAGCGGTCACCGACTCCTACGAACTGCTCGACGACGTCTGGGTCGCGTTCACGCCGTCCGGACTGCGGATGATCCTGCGCGGCGGGACGGTGGAAGAGTTCCGCTCCGCGTACTGCACCCGCTACGGACGCTCGCTCAAGCCCGGCACGCTGCCGGACGCGTTGCGCAAGCAGGTCGTCGCGGCCCTCGACGGCGAAGGCGTCGACAAGCCGCGCGTCGACTGGAGCAGCGAGCAGACCCCGCTCGAGCGCGACGTGCTCTCGCTGCTCACCCGCATCCCGCGCGGTGAAGTGCGGACGTACGAATGGGTGGCCCGGCAGGTCGGCCGTCCGCGTGCGGTGCGTGCCGTGGGGAACATCCTCGCCCGCAACGTCGTGCCGCTGGTCGTGCCGTGTCACCGCGTCGTCCCCGCCTCGGGCGGCGTCGGAAACTACGCCTTCGGCAGTGCGCTCAAGCGCGAGCTCCTGAAGCGTGAAGGAGTCGACGTGGACGCACTGGAGACGCTCGCGAAGAAAGGCGTGCGCTACGTCGGCTCGCGCACCACCAAGATCGTCTGCTTCCCGACCTGCAAGGATGCGAAACGGATCCGGGAGGAGAACCGCGTCCCTTTTCGCGCCGCGGACCAGGCCACGGAGAAAGGATTCCGCCCATGTCTTCGATGCCAGCCCTTCGCGGCGTAAACGCGATCGAGATCGATGCGATCTCGCGTCCCGCCCGCACCTTCACCGGCGACTTCTACTTCACGCACCGGCATGAGGACCGGGTCTGGCTCGCGCTGGGCGACGTCGCCGGCAAGGGACTGCCGGCGGCCATCGTCATGGCCATGATTCAGGAAGAGCTGGAGGAGCGCATCGCCGCCTGCGCGGAGACGCTCTGCGATCCCGCCAGGACCATCGGGAAGCTGCACGACTTCCTCCTCCCGCTCATGCCGCAGAACCGCTTCGCCACCGCCGTCATCGCCACGCTGCGCGACGACGGCCGCCTGACGCTCGCCAACGGCGGCCACTGCCCGCCGCTGATCGTCCGCGCCGACGGCACGATCGAGGAGCTCGCCTCCACCGGCCCCATCCTCGGCCTGCTCCCGAACGCCCGCTGGCGCACTGTGACCACCACCCTCGACTACGGCGACGCCCTCGTCCTCTATAGCGACGGCGTCACCGAGGCCACGCTCGACGGCGAAGAGCTCGGCGTCTGCGGCCTGCGCCGCATCGCCCGCAAAGCGACCACCGCGCAAGGGATCCTCGACGCACTCGCGACGTACGCCCATGGGGACGACACGACCGTGGTCGTCGTGCGGCGGATGTCGTGATGTCGAGCGCCGTGTCCTGACGCGCCACCCTCCCCTCTCGTCATCCCGAGCGTCGAGCGAGGGACCTGGGCGGGGGTCTCGGGTGGGCGGACGAGCGCTGCAGCCCCCGCCCACCCAGGTCCCTCGCTCGACGCTCGGGATGACGATGGGGTTTACCTCTGGCGAGCGTTCTCGTTCGGCGCTAAACTTCCTCCCGGATCCGCTATCCACACAACTGAATACGTCGGGAGGACACTCATGAGGCTCCATGTCCGGATTCTCCTTGGGGTTTTGTTCGTCATCGCAGCGCACGGTGCGTATGCCGCTCGGCCGAGCTGCGGGAAGGAAGGGCAGGTGCCCTGCGCCTTCAGCGAGGCACAGTTCGAGTTCAAGCAGGGGGGGCTTTGCGGGACCGGGACGTTCTTCGACCTGATCGACGGCGGGACGTGCTGGTCGTGCCCGGCCGGTTACGCGCGCACCGTCTTTCCGGTCAACGGCGAGAAGGCGTGCGAGAAGGTGGCCTCGACCGAGTTCCGGCGCATCGAAGAGCGGGGGAAGGGCACCGGGTTCTTCGGGACCGACTGCGCGGGCGGGCAGTTCTGGGACATCGTGGACGGCAATTGCCACAGTTGTCCCGACGGCTACTCGATGCAGGTGCTCGAGCACGTGCACGGCGACCGGAAGTGCGCGAAGACGATCCCCGGCGCGTGGGCCAGGGCGACGAAAGCCGGGCCGCCGTGCGGCTCCGGCAAGCTGTGGGATCCGCGCAACGGCGGCGAGTGCTGGAGCTGTCCCGCCGGCTTCGTGCGCACGATCGCGCCGGTGAACAGTCCCTACGCCTGCGAGTTCGGGAAGCTCGGCGGCGGAACCGGACTCTTTGGCTGCGAGGCGGGCCTGAGCAGCATCCGCAACAAGTGCGTAAAGACCGGCGTCTGCGGCAAGGACGGCCAGCGTCCGTGCGAGGTGACGGAGAGGATTCCCTCCTGCGACGCCGGCCTGCGCGAGGATTTCAAGAGCAATCAGTGCGTCAAGCTGCGCACCGGTGAGAACGCGTTCCTCGGCGGCCTCTCCTCGCTCTCCGCGTTCTGGGGCGCCACGCTCCAGGGTCGCTGCAAGCAACTCCTCGGCAGCATCGACATCCCGGCCCAGGGAAACCTCGGCGTCGGCCTCCGCTGCGGGAAAGACACGGCGGTCGGCTTCACCTGTGCCTTCCTGCGAGACGTCGCGGCGGGTTACACCGACCTCTTGAACACGGGCCTCGACTTCACCGGCGGCGTGGGCACGATGGCGGAGCAGATGAACGCCGCCGCGAACAAGCCGCCCTGCACCGACTACGCGGAGCGCTTCTCGAAGACGACCCGCCACGGCAAAGCCACCGGCGCCGTCATGAAGGTCGAATGCCCCGCCGGCCAGTTCTGGGACCCGGACGGCAACTGCTACTCCTGCCCCGCCGACTACACCCGCACGCTCTTCCCCGTGACCCACGAACGCGCCTGCACGGACCGCGTGGCCGGCAACCTGCTCCGCTTTGGCTGCGGCGCGATCCAGGTCGTCACGGCGAAGAACGAGGCGCCGATGAAGTGCGCGATCGAGGCGATCGAGAACGGCTCGATCCTCGAGCAGAAAGTCGACCTGAAGAACGCCGACCGTGTGGTCTGCACCGCGACCGGAGAGCTCGGCTACAACATCGTGAAAGGCGCCTTCGAAGCCGGCAAGGCGGCGGCCACCGGCGACGTCTCCGGCATCCTCGCCACGATCGGCAAGGTCAAGGGGACGTTCTCAGGCGGCACGGAGCTGCAGCGGCTGCTGGAGTGCAGAAGGAACGCGAAGTGACGATCCGGAGTGCGGTGACCGGCGTCACCGCACTCCACATCACTCTCCGCTTTTCACGTACACGACGGCGGTGCCGAACGCCGCGCCGGCCGTCGCCGCGCGCGCTCTCACGCGCCACGTGGTCGCGATGTCCGGGAGTGTGAAGCGCACCGCGGCGGTGCCGTTCGCGCCCGTGACGAGGCCGGGCGTCCATAACGCGGTCGAGCGGAAGTCGCTCCGCAGCGGCTCGTCGAGCGACGCCAGGACGAGTCCTCCTCTATCCGGGGGGAAAGGCTCCTCGGACTCGTCCGGCTGCCGAGCAGGAGGTACTACCGGTGCTCTGACGATGGCGACGACGCTGTATGCCGCGGTGGCAGCCTCCCTCACCTCCTCGGCCGTCTGTCGAGCATATTTCTGCGACCACACGCTGCCGGTGACGCCCACACCTGCCGGCCGGAGCTCGTTGTAGAAGAAGTCGCGTAAATCGCGTGAGTAGTCGTAGCGGACCGCCGTCACCGCGTCGTCGTCCGTGACTGCCAGCGCAACTTCGGCCGCCACCGGCTTCCCGGCGTGGTCCCGCGTCGTGATCGTGAGCGTCACGTCGTCCCCCGGCGCGTACTCCTTCCGGTCCGCTTTCACCTCGACGGTGAGGGATCGTTCGTCCGGCGGGACCACGATCTCCTGCCGGTCGCGCGACAGCTCGCGCTTGAAAATCGAGGAGGCCGCGACCGTGAAGTTCGGCACGTGGCGCCGGTCGAGCGCGAGTTGCACGAGCTTCACCGTGCCGGCGAGGTGCAGCAGACGGGAATCGAGGTGCCTCTCGGCGGCAGACGTGAACAGCACCCGCCGGCCTGGCGACGGCGTAACCAGCAACACGGACACGGATTCACCGGCACGAGCTGTATTCCGATCGACGTGGACCTGCAATCCACCCGCGGGGGCGTAGCCGAGCTCCGTCGTGGCAGGCCCCGCCACCCAGATCGCCGCCTCCCCGGTAATGCGGTCGGTTGCGCCTGCGCCATGCGCGTCGATGCTCGTCCAGCGGATCGTGTAGTAACCGGCTTTCTTCGGGGTGAAGGTGAATGCCGCCTCGCCGGTTGCGCCGGACGCAACCTTCGCCGCCAGCACTGTTTCGTCGGTCCAGGTGACGTCGTTCCCGCGGCGGCGGCGCACTTCGACGCTCCCGGCCGCCGCGACCGGCCTGCCGTCCGCGTCGCTCAACCGGAAGCGCACGGAGGCGCGCGCGTTCGGCCGAACGACGGTGCGCTCCGGCTCCACGACTACGGCGTAAGCGTGGCGCCTGATGTTCAAGGTCCTGCCGCTCCTTATCTCCTCTCCCGCGGCATCCACGATGCGCGCTTCAATCCGATAGGTGACGTCCTCGCTACCACGCGTGTCGACGCGGAGGAGGGCACGGCCATCCGCGCCGGTCCGCAAGGTCTCGACCTTCAGGATGTCGTCGTTGGCGTAGTAGTCCCGAGGCGCGACCCACCCGCTGAAGGGAGACGGCTTCTGCGCGTGCCCGAGGATGTAGAGCGGGCGCCGGAAGACCGTCGCCTCGACCTCCGCATCCGCGGCCGGCCCGGCGGCGTTGCTCGCCTCGATCGACGCCTCGATCGGATCGCCGGGGAGGTAGCGGCGCCCTTCGGGCGTCACGACTTTCAAGCTCAGCGCGGGATGAGGCGACTCCTCCAGCTCGAAGAGGACCTCGAAGCCGGCGAACTCCCCGTCCACCTTGCAGACGATCGAATAATCGCCCGGGGGCAACTCCGGCGTCAGTACGACCTCACCCCAGAAGCTGCCGAACGCGTTGAGCGTGGCGGTCCCTTGCGCGAGGACGGTGCGCGTACTCGAAGGGCCTTCGATCTTGTATTCGACACGCCGCGCGGCCGGCGTCTCCCAGCGCTCCTCGCTCCCATTGCGCGCGATGATCTTCCAGCGCACGGTCTCGCCGGCACGGTAAGCGGGACGGTCGGTCGATGCGTGGATCCGCCACTCCTCCGGCGGGCGCGATTTCTCGTACCTGCTGAACTGGAAGTCCAGATAGGCCTGCCGCGACCCAGTGGAGGCGGCGATCACGCGCTTGCCGAAGCGCGGAAGCTCGATCTCAGCCGTGCCATCCGCGCCGGTCCGCATGACCGTTGCCGGCTGGGACGGATGGTCCGCGGTGATCCGGATGCGCGCGTTCGCGATCGGCTCGCCCGTCTCGACGTCGGAGACCAGGATCTTCGCGCTGTTCGCCATCTGCTGCACGAGGATGTGTGCGTCGGTCACGAGCAGGAACGCAGTGGAGACCCCGGCCGAGCCGCCGGCGGTGCTGCGCGCCGTGCCGGAGACGATGTACGCACCCGGTGGCAGGCGCGGGTCGAGAGACACGATTGCCTGTCCGGCCTCGCGGTGAGCAGTGTGCGTCTCATACGTCAGGCAACGGACGATCGGCCGTCCCTTCGTCACCATCCACTCCGTCGAGCCGAAACGCGTTCCCGGGTCATCGGTCAGGTCGATCGCGGTCACGGCCAGCTCGATCAGCTTCACGTTGCGCCACGAGAGCAGGAGCTCCTGCTCCGACTCCGGCAGAAAGATCGACGCGACCCGCACCTGCGCGACAGGCCAATCCGGATCCTCCACCGCGATCGCCTCCTGCCCAGCCGCCCCCGCCGCGACGAGCAGGAAACCAGCGATCGACAGGAGCGTGCGGAGCGTAGAAAAAGGAATGTAGAACACGGAACGCAGGATACGTCGTACGCCTGCGTTCCGTGTTCCGCTCACTCTTCTACCGTCAATCTCACCTCATCCCCATTCGCGCGGATGTCCGGCACGTACATCGCCTGCCCGAGAAGCGGGAGCGCGTGAAACGAGCCGGGGACCTCGGCGCGCAGGGTGTAGCGGAGCTCCCATACGCCCTGCTGCAGGCGGTCGACGAACAGGGCCACCTTGCGATCGCGCAGCTCCTGGTAGACCCACGCGGTCTGCTTCGTGGCGGTGTTGGTGGCGTAGAGCGGCTGGCCCGACTGCAGCTCGACCGCTTCCAGGCCGGCCGGCTTCAGGTCCTCGAACAGCAGGTACTCGTAGTCGTTCTTCACGTCCACCGTGACCACCACCTCGACCCGCTCGCCGCTCTCGATGGTGCCGCCGTCGCGCAGCGGGAGCTTGTCGTAGAGCACTCCCTTCAGCAGCGTCGGGCGCGGCGAGAGGCGGAAGTACTCGCGGCGGACGAACATCTCGTTCCCGGCCGCCTTCACCGGTTCCTCCAGCGAGACAAACCGCGCCTCGGCGGAGAAGTAGATCGGGCCTGTGCCGCCGGTGCGGCGGATGCGGATGTCCTGCGTCGTATTGGTCAACGCCGAAGTGTCGACCGAGAAGCGACTCGGCGCGCGCAGCACGTCGGCGGCGGTGACGGTCTTCGTCGCGACGACGCGGCCATTCACCGTCAACTCGTAGGCCACGTCGCCGCGCAGCTCGCCGCTCTGCTCCAGGTAGTCGTTGAGCGCCAGCAGCGCGATGGCGGTGTCGCGCGTGTTGGTCCAACGTGAGCCGCGGCGGTTCTTGACCAGCCAGTTCATGGCCGGCTCGACGAGACGATGCTTCGGATCGATGGTCACGAGCGCCTGCAGCACGAACGAGGTGGTCTCGATCGGTCCTTCATGCCAGCGCCACCAGAAGCGGTCCGCGCCCCAGTGCGCGGTAGCCATAGTCTCGGCGGCCGTCTCGCCCTTGAGCAGCACCGACTGATCGGGCGTGCGATCGATCTTCGCGCCGTCTTCGAGGTTGCGCACCAGGACGGCGGTCCGCTCGCTGTTGCCGTAGCGGTGCGCGGTGAGCGCGAAGAGCGCGCGCGAGTAGGCGGAGAGCCGCTCGCGGTTCGTCCAGATCTCCTCGAACGCCACCCGCTCCGGCTCGGACGTCTGGCGTCCGCGCCAGGCGGAGAGCGCGTGAAGGATCCACGCCTGCTCGTTCCACTGATTGCGATGCTCCACCACGCGCCGCGTCAGCCACGCCGCCGCGCGGTCGACCGCCTTCTCGTTCACCGGCAGCCCGGCTTCACGCGCGATCGAGAAGCCCCAGACCACGTACGCCGTCATCCAGTCGTCGTCCGGCCCTTCTTTCCACCACCCCCACGCGCCGTTCGCATGCTGCATGTCGTACAGCCGCGCCATGCCGGCGTTCGTGACCGCGTCCAGATCCTTCTTCGGCAGCCGCTCCTTCGGATCGAGGCCGAGCTTCTCCAGCGTCCGCGCCACGATGGCGGCGGGGAGGAAGCGGCTCATGGTCTGCTCGGTGCAGCCGTACGGGAACTCGATCAGGTAAGGCAGCGCGTCGAGCATGGTCACGGCGAGACTCGGTGCGATCTGCACCGTGAGGTCGGTCGCACGCCGCTCCCTCGGCAGTTCCAGCTTCACCAGCGCCTCGGAGCCGCGCAGTTTCCCGGAGCGCGCGATGAGCTTGTCGATGCCGTGCTCGTAGACCACGAACGACTTCTCCATCGCGTCGCCGTGCTGCGCGCCGCGCGCGGTGACGCGCAGCTTGGCGTCGCCCGCACGCTCCGCGTTGAGCGTCCAGTCGACGCGCGCTTCACCATGCGCCGGAACCTGCACGGCCGCATTGGTCTGACCGCCACCGGCCAGGCCTTCCGCTTCCAGGGCGGGCGTGACGCTCATCGCCGCATCCGTGTTGTTGTTGATCACCGCCGACACCACCACGCGGTCGCCGGCCACGAAGAAGCGCGGAGCCTGCAGCCGCACCAGCAGCGGCAGGTTCGTGCGCGAGGTCGAAGTGCCCATCCCGAACGCGGCGCCCGTGGTCACCGCACGCGCGGTCGCACGCCACGTCGTCAGCGCCTCGGGGAACTTGACGCTGACCGTCGCGGTGCCGTTCGCGCCAGTCACGATGTCCGGCTTCCAGAACGCCGTCGAACGGAAGTCGCTGCGCACCTGCACGTCGATCCCCGCTCCGGCACCCTCTTCGGGAGCAGGCGGAGGAACAGGCGCCGCCGGCGGAGGCGGAGGCGCGACGTTGGCGGCCTGCGGTGCCGCCGCCGAGACGGTGATCGACTCCGCAACCGCATCTCTCGCGCCGATTACACCACCGACCACACCGCCCGCGACGCCACCCTCGAGGCGCATGCTTTTGGAGGAGTAACCCCTGCCGCGGCGTTGCGCCTCATCTTCCTCCGCTTCCTTGCGCAGCTCCTCTTCCTTCAGGTCGATGTAGCGCTGCGAATAGACGGCCCCGCTCACGCTGAGCGCCGACGCGTGCGTCTCGCCGTAGAAGAACTGGCGAGGATCGCCCGCCAGGTCCTGCTGGATCGCGGTCACCGCTTCATCGGAGACCGCCAGCGCGACTTCCGCCGGCACCGGCTTCCCATCCTCGGTGCGCGTCGTGATCGTGAGCGTCCCCTCCTGCCGCGGCTCGTATTGCTCGCGATCCGCCTTCACCTCCACGTTCAGGAACTGCTCGACCGGCGGCACCACCACCCGCTCCTGCTCGGTCGAGAGCTGCCGGTCGAAGACCGACGAGGCCGTGACGAAGAAGTTCGGCACGTGGCGCTCGTCGAGTTCCAGGTGCACCAGCTTCGCGGTGCCGTCCATGCGGATGACGCGCGACTCGAGGATCGTGTCGGCCGAGGTCGTGAGCAGCACCCAGCGTCCCGGCTCGGGCACGGAGATCAGTACCGGCGCGGTCTCGCCCGCGCGCATCGTCTCCTTGTCCACGATGAGATCGACCCCGCCGGCGTGGACGTAGCCGAGGTCCGTGGTCGCGCGGTCGGCGACCCAGATCGTCGTTTCCGCGATCACGCGGTCGCGGGCGCGGTTCGAATCGCCGTCGACGCTGGTCCAGCGGATCAGGTAGTAGCCGGTCGCTTTCGGGGTGAACGTGAACGTCGCTTCGCCCTCGGCGTCGGTGGTCAGCTTCGCGGTCTGGATGTCTTCATCCAGGTACGAGCCGTCTCTCAGGTACGTGCCGTTTTGCCAGCGGCGGCGGATCACTTCCACCGTGCCGGTGGTCTGCACCGGCTTGTCGTTCGCGTCCATGGCTTTGAAGCGGATCGAGACGCTTTCGTTCGGACGATGGATGTAGTGCTCCGGCTGCACCAGCACCGTGTAGCGCTGCCGCGTGACGCGCACGCTGCCGGCGCCGCGCACCTCGCGGCGCGAGGCATCGACGACGCGCGCCTCGATGCGGTAGCTCGTGTCGGTGCCGTCGCGCGGCGTGGCGATGCGCAGGATGGCGCGGCCGTTCGCATCGGTGCGCAGCGTCTCGCGCGTCATCACCTCGCCGCCGCCGTACTGCGGCATGGTGTCGGGCCAGTACCAGGGGTATTTGCGCCACGGATACCAGTAGCGGTGAAGCGGCTGCTGGTAGACCACCGCTTCCACTTCGGCATTCGCAACCGGGCCGCCGAAGTAATACGCCGCGTCGATGGTCGCCTCGATCGTGTCGCCGAGGCGGTACTGCTTTCCTTCGGGCGTGGCGACGGTGACGGCGAACTCGGGGAGCTTGTACTCCTCGAGCCGGAACAGGCGCGCGCCCCCCATGTGCTGATTGCCGGTGCGGAACGCGATCGTGTACTCGCCGAGGGCCATGGCCGGCGTCAGCGGAAGCTCGCCCCAGAAGCTGCCGAACGCGTTGAGCTTCGCCAGGCCGTTCGCCACCTTCTCGCCGCGCGGGCTGGTGATCTCGTATTCGACCGAGCCCGTCGGCGTGATCCAGCGATTGTCCTCACGTGCGCGGGCGATGATCTTCCACTGCACGGTTTCGTTCGGACGGTAGGCAGGGCGATCGGTGAATGCGTAGATGCGCCAGTCGGCCTGCCGTCCCTGCCCACGGCGCCCGTACGAGTGGAGGTAGCTCTCGTGATACGCCTGCCGCGCACCGGCAGCGGCGGTGATGAGGCCGATGCCGTGCTGGTCGATCGTCACCTCGGCCAGGCCATTCGCATCCGTCTGTGCGAGCTTCGAGGAGGAAGCTTTCGGGTCGTTCGACGTCGCGCGGACGCGTGCGTTGGCGATCGGCTCGCCGGTCTCGACGTGGGAGACGAAGACCTTCGCCCGGTCGCCGGCTGAATGGATGAGGATGTGCGCGTCCGTGACCATCAACAGGGCGCGCGACACCTTCGACCCGGCCGTGCGCGCGGTGACGATGTACGCACCCGGGGGAAGCTTCGGATTGAGCCGCAGCAGCTCCTGTCCCGGCTCGTACTGCGCGTTGTGGGTCTCGTGTACCCAGGTGCGCACGGGCGACTTTCCTTCGATGGCGATGGCCTCCCGCCAGCCGCGGCGCTGCTCGAGGCGTGTCTCGGCGGTGAGGTCGACCGCGTAGATCGCCAGCTCGATCCGCTTCGCGTTGCGCCAGGTCAGGCCGAGCTCCTGCTCCGATCGCGGCAGGAACGTCGCGGAGACGAACACGTCCAGCGAGACGCGGGTCAACTGCTCGATCATCGCGGCCGCGTTGTCGCGCCACTCGCTCTGCCCCTTGGTGAACTCGTTCGTGAGGCGGCGGAAGAGCTCCAGCGCCTTCGCGTAATTCGGCGGAGGGAGCGTGTCGTCGTCGCGCGACTGCACCGCCATGTCGCTCCACTGCACCAGCGCTTCGCCGTAGGCCCAGAGCGTGTTGTCGTACCAGGTGGTGTTGCGGCCGTCGCGGAGGATCTCCTCGAACAGCTCGAACGCCCGTTCCGCGTTCGCGGCGCCCCCCTCGGTCAGCAGGCGCAGCGCGAGCAGGAACTGCGCGTGCGCGCGGTCTTCCGCCGTCTCCGCGATCTTCACCGCGTTCACCATCACTTCGCGCGGGACGCCGTACTGGTTGTGCAGGGTCATGCGCCAGACGATCGACAGGTACCGGCCGCGCGCGAGCGCGAGCTCGTCGCTGCCCGCCCAGTAATCGAGCGCGGCCACGTACCACCGCTGCGCCTCGTTCGGGTCGTGCCGGTAGGGATGCGTAGCGTGGTAGTCGCCGAGGGATTCGTTCGCCTCGGCGGCAATGCGGGGGGAGATCGTGTTCGCCGCGACTTTCTCGAGAGAGGCACGCGCGGCTTCGCGCTTCGTTGGATCGGGATCGGGGCTGGCCACGTCGGCGCGCCAGGTCGCGTCGGCGATCCGGAACTGCACCCACTGCGCTTCCTCGCCCGTCAGTTTCAGCTTCGCAGCTTCTTCGTAGAGGTCGCGGGCGCGGCTGAACGACTTCTCCGCGTAGAAGCGCTCGGCTTCAGCGCGGAGGGCGCCGTACGCCCTCTCTCCGCCCTGCTGCGGCGGCACGGCAGCGGCGACGGTGATGAGCAACAGACTGACTGCGATCGACAGCACGGTTTTCCGGGTCAACGTTCTCCTCCACGACTCGTTGGACAAGCTCGCGTTACAAAAGATAACCGGACGCAAGAGTTGTTCACAGTTCGGTCAAAATGCGCGCGTGCGTTCCTGGTGCCTCATTTTTCTTCTCTTGCTCGCCGCATGCGGCCCCGGTGCGGAGCCGCCGGACGGGCACGAGCTCTACCTCGCGTACGGCTGCGCCGCCTGCCACGGCAACAACGGCGACGGCAACGGCCCGGCCGCGTCGCTGGCCCATTTCCAGCCGCGCGACCTCCGTTACATCGACGCGTTCAGCGGCCCGAAGACGGCCGAAGGGATCGCGTCGACGATCGCCTTCGGCATCGCGGACGGCCGCACCGGCATGCCCGCCTACCCCGACATCCCGAAGCGGGAACGCCTGGCCATGGCGGACTACATCCTCCGGCTGAAGCCGCCCCCACGCGAGCTGGTCATCGAGCGCGCCCGCGCCGGCGAGTCGAATCCGGCCTGGAACATCGCCGCCGCCTACTTTGAGGTGATGAACGGCACCGACGCCCCGATGGCCATCATCGGCGTGAGCTCCCCGGTTGCGCGCGCCGTGGAGATGCACGAGACGACGATCGCCGGCGGCATGATGTCCATGCGCGAGGTGGAGCGCATCGTGCTCGAGCCTCACCGCCGCACGCGCCTGCAACCGGGCGGCTCGCATCTCATGCTCATCGACGTCAACCGCCCGCTGCGCACCGGCGACTCGGTCGACCTGACGCTCACCTTCCACGACAAGAGCACGCGCACGGTGACGGCTCGCGTCGAGCCGGTCTCCACCGCCGCACGGCCGGTTGCACCGGCGGCGGCCGTAGTTGCAAGCACGAGCGACCTCACCCTGGTCGACGACCAGAACCGCCCCTTCTCCTTCACCTCCCTGCGCGGGAAGCCGGCGCTCCTCTTCTTCGGCTACACCCACTGCCCCGACGCCTGCCCCACCACCATGTCGACGATCGCCCGCGCCTATCGCGAGGCGAAGACGGACCTCCCGACGCTCTTCGTGAGCGTCGACCCGCGCGACACGCCCGCAGTGCTCGATCAGTACCTCGACTACTTCACCGCCGTCCCGGCCAAAGGGCTGACCGGCTCGAAGGAACAGCTCGACGCGGTGGTGAAACGCTTCGGAGCCCGCTACGAGCTCCGCGAGGGCGGCCTGGTCGACCACACGCTCAACATCTATCTACTGGACCGCAACGGCAACGTGGCCCGCACCTTCGCCGCCGGCGGCGATGCAGGCGAGCTCGCGAAGGCGATCAAGGCGCAGCGATGAAGTTCCACGTCGCCCCGAGCGCGATCCACGGCCGTGGCCTCTTCTCCGACGCGAAGCTCCCCGCCCGCCGCAAAATCGGCGAGCTGACCGGAACCCTCATCACCGTGCGCCAGGCGCGGAAACGCGCCCGCGGCGCGGCCTGCGTGACGATCGTGGAGTTCGAGGACGGCTTCGCGCTCGATGCCTCGAGCGACGAGAGCGGCTTCCGCTACGTCAATCACTCCTGCACCCCCAACACGTACATGCGCCGCATCCGCCACCGCGTCGAGTTCTACTCCCTCCGCCCGATCCCCGCAGGGGACGAGCTGACCTGCGACTACGGCGAGACCCACCACGAAGGCTCCCTCCCCTGCCGCTGCGGCAGCGCGCGCTGCCGCTCGCGGATCTGAGTGTGCACAAGGGAACGACCGGGGGCCTCCGGCGGGCCGGCGTGGCCGGCGGCACTGGTTTGCGCACGGACGGCGCTTTCTGCGAGAGGCGTGCGTTCAGCCTTGGGCAACCAGTGCTGCCGGCCACGCCGGCCCGCCGGAGGCCTCTCGTCGTCTCCCTGGTGCCGCCATAGAATGCGCGCGCATGATTGAACGTAGCGATAACGATGGCATCACTACACTTCGCCTGGCACATGGAAAGGCGAGTGCGCTCGACGTCGAGCTGATCGACGCGCTCGCGCTCGCGGTTGCGGAAGTCACCGCCTCCGACGCGCGGGCGCTGATCCTCACCGGCAGCGGCTCCATCTTCTCCGCCGGCGTCGACCTCTTCCGGCTCGTCGACGGCGGACGCGAATACGCGGAGCGCTTCGTCCCCGCGCTCTCGCGCACGCTGCTCGACCTCTTCTCCTTTCCCAAGCCGCTCGTCGTCGCCGCCAACGGCCACGCCATCGCGGGCGGCTGCATCTTCACGCTCGCCGGCGACTACCGCCTCATGGCCGCCGGCAACGGCCGCATCGGCATCCCCGAGCTGCTGGTCGGCGTCCCCTTCCCGCCGAGCGTGATCGAAGCCGTGCGCTTCGCCGTCCCGCCCCAGCACCTGCAGATGCTCATCTACACCGGCCGCACCGTCACCCCCGACGAAGCCCTCCGCCTCGGTCTCATCGACGAAGTCGCAGAACCGGAGACCCTGCTCGCCCGCGCCGAAGAAATCGCGCGCCAGTTCGCCGCTCTCCCCGACAAAGCCCGCCAACGAGCTCGACCCGACGGTGAAGGAGCTCTGGAGCGATGAAGCCACGCGCGCAAGAATCCGCGAGTACCTCGCAAAGACGGTGAAGAAGAAGTAGAGACGCCAACCTGTCATCCTGAGCGGAGGGTGGTGGCGTGGGTGGGAGCGAAGGACCCCCTGCGGTGCACGATGAGCGCGCTGTCGGCAGGGGGTCCTTCGCTCCCACCCACACCACCACCCTCGCTCAGGATGACAGGTTGGCGATCACCACCCGGAACGCGCCCCCGAAGACCGACCCCTCATTCGTCGCCACCTGCAGCGGCGTCCCCTGCAGGATGTCGCCGAGGCGGCGGTTGATCTCGGTCGCGAACACGTTCGTCACCAGGTTGATCATCCTCCGCACGACAGACGGAGAACCCTCGTCGGGGAGGAACTTGTCGAAGATCGACGCCCGTCCGCCCGGACGCAGCACGCGCGCGGCCTCACGCGCCGTCGCGTGCGGATCGGGGACGACGGCCAGGATCAGGTGCAGCAGCACGCAGTCGAACGTGCCGTCCGCGAAGTCGAGTGCAGCTGCGTCCATGACGCGCGCATCGATGGTCATGCCGAGGGCGGCGGCGCGGGCGCGCGTCTTCTCGACCATGGCTGGGGTGAGATCGACCGCCGTCACCTGCGCGGTGCGCGGCAGCAGCTCCAGATCGAGACCGGTACCGCAGCCGACGATCAGCACGCGCTCCCCATCGCGCACGTTCAGCAGCTCGATGGCGCGGCGGCGACCGCGCCCGAGGCGGCGGGCCACCAGGTCGTAGAACGGAGCATAGGCGGTGTAGCGCAGCCGGTTCCACCGGTTCGTGTTGACCCGCATCGCACGCGAGTATAAAAGCGCGGCATGACGTTCAAGGCACTCGTCGCGCGCGAAAACGCCGTTGCATTCGAAGAGCTCGACGAGCTGCCGCCGGAAGGCGTCACCGTCGACGTCGCGTATTCGTCGCTCAACTACAAGGACGCGCTGGCGGTCACGCGCCGCGGGAAGATCGTGCGCAAGTTCCCGATGATCCTCGGCATCGACCTCGCCGGCACCACCGAGTCCGGCGAGCAGGTGCTCGCCGTCGGCCAGGGCCTCGGCGAATCCGAGTGGGGCGGCTACACCACGCGCGAACGTGTCCGCGAAGACGCGCTCGTGCCGCTCCCCGCAGGGATGTCGCTCGAACAGGCGATGCAGATCGGCACCGCCGGCTTCACCGCCATGCTCTGCGTGCTCGCACTGGAGCGGAACGACGTCCGGCCCCGCGATCGACAGGTCGCAGACAACGACCGTGAGATCGTCGTCACCGGCGCAGCAGGCGGAGTCGGCTCGATCGCCGTGTTGCTGTTGGCGAAGCTCGGCTACCGCGTCGCCGCCTCCACCGGCCGTCCCGAGCTCGAGGACTACCTTCGCGCCCTCGGCGCAACCAGCATCATCCCGCGCGAAGAGCTGTCCACCGACCGCGGCCCGATGCAGAAAGAACGCTGGGCCGGCGGCATCGACACCGTCGGCGGCACCACCCTCGCGAACCTCTTCGCCCAGACCGCCTACGGCGGCGCCATCGCCTGCTGCGGCATGGCCGGAGGCCACGAGCTCAACACCGCCGTCTGGCCCCTGATCCTGCGCAACGTCTCGCTCCTCGGCGTCAGCTCCATCCGCACCCCACGCGCGCAACGGATCGCAGCGTGGTCGCGCCTCGCGCAAGACATCGACTTTGCGAAGCTCGCAGAGCTGTCGCGAACGGAGCCGCTCTCGAAGATCTTCGAATTGTCGGAAGAGATCCTCGCGGGCCAGACCCGCGGCCGCGTCGTGATCGACCCGTCAGCGTGAGAATGGCACCGGCGGAAAAGAAAAGAGCGGCGCGTTAGCGCCGCTCTTTTTCGTCAGGCCGGAAGTCAGCGTGCTTCACTGCGATCGCCCATCGCTTTGCCGATGGCGGTCGCCTTCGCGGTCTTGACCTTCGTCGGCATCAGCTTGTGCGCGACGCTCTGGAGCTTCTTCACCGGGCGGAGGAGCGGGTTGTCCCACATCGCTTCGACCGAGTCCTTGCGGGCCTGCATCATGTCGCCGAGCTCGCGGAGCTGCTCATCGCTGAACCGCTCCCGCGCCTCTTTGAACATCTCGTTCTCTTCTTCCTTGATGTGGTGCTCGATGAGCTCCTTGAGCACCTTCGCCTTGGCAGTGAACTCCTTCGACTTCGGGTTCGCCGTCTTCAGCGCAGGCAGGACCATGTCCACCACGTGGTGCTCCTCGGCCGCCTCGTAGAACATGTCCTGCGCTTCATCGCCGCGCGTTGCGGCCTTGAACGCCGGATAGAACACCTCTTCCTCGATCTGCGCGTGCATCTTCACTTCGCGCTCGATCTGGTTGACCAGCATCTCGCGCTGCTTGACGGCCTTCTCTGTCGTCTCGTTGAGCTCCCGCAGCAGGCGCTTCAGCGTCGCGTGGTCGGATTTCAACATGGTGATTGCATTAGGCATTGGCGTGTTTCCTCCACACGCAACAAATGCGTGATGCGTGCCTGCGAGTGCGGTAAAAAGCACTCTCATGACCGACCGCTCGATTCTTCACGACCGCGTGCGCGATTCCCTCGATGCAGCCGGCATCACGGAATACGAAGTGCTCCCCTGCGCCCCCGAGCTCGCCGACACGGCGGAATTCTGCGCACACTACGGAATCCCCGCCGACGAGGCCTGCAACGCCATCCTGGTGGCCCTCAAGACCACCCCCCGCCGCTTCGTGGCCTGCCTCGTACGCGCCGACACGAAGCTGGACGTGAACAAAAAAGTCAGCGCCATCACCGGCGTAAAACGACTCTCATTCGCGTCTTCCGACGAGACGGCTGAGCTGACCGGGATGCTCATCGGCGGCGTGACCATCCCCGGCCTCCCGGAAGACGTCGAGATCTACCTCGACGAACGAATCATGGAGCGCCCGCGGATCATCATCGGAGGCGGAAACCGCTCCAGCAAAATCCGCATCGCCCCCCAGGAACTGCTGAAGCTGCCGAACGCACAGGTGGCGGACGTGGCAGTGCCGAGGTGAGCAGCCGCCCTACACCCGCGGCTGCGTGATCGGCAGCCTCGGCGCCGGCGGCTCGGCGCCACCGGCGACCGTCGCGTTGATCGTCGCCCCTTCCCCGTCCGAGCGCAGGTTCCCCTGGTTGAAGACCGGCGTCAGGCGTTTCAACTCCCGCTGCTCCGCGAGGAGCGCCTCCAGCCGCGGCCGGACCGCGACCGACTCCGGCGTCTCCTTCCCCGGCCACGCGAGGTTGTGCACCTCCAGCTGGTCCTCGGAGAGCTTGTACTGCTCATACTGATCGGGCACGCCCGCGTAGATCTGCTGGATCTGGTTGATGCTCGGGTTGGTGATGTTCGGATAGGCCGGGACTTCCTGGTTGTAGTGCACGTACTTCCAGAGCACGCCGTCGAGCTCCACCACGATCGCCTCGACCTGATTCGGCGCGTGCACGTTCCGCCACTGCCGCTGCCCCGTGATCTGGCTCAGCCCCTGCGCCACATCGTCCACCGTCATGAAGTACACCGGCTCCGGCGCGATGTGCCCCTCGCCGCGCACGGCCCGCGAGAGATCGCGGCCCACCAGGCGGCGCGTCTCGCCGTGCGTCTTCGCCACCTCGCGTGCCGCCTCCTCGGAGTCGATGCCCGCCAGGCCGAGGATCGTCGGCAGGAGATCGGCGTGCGACGTGAGCGCGTCGATGCTGCGCGCCGACTCCGTGACCGGCTTTCCGGTGATGATCAGCGGGACGTGGATCGTCTCCTCGTACGCCTGGTACCACTTCTGATGCATGCCCCCGTGCGCACCGAGCATCTCCCCGTGATCCGAGGTGAAAACGATGATCGTATCGTCGGCGAAGCGCGAGCGCAGCAGCCGCTCGTACACCTGCGTCACGTGGTTCTCCGCCTCCACCTGCAGGTAGTAATAGAACTGCCGGTAGAGGTCCACCTGCGGCTGCGGGAAGAACATCTGCCCGTACGTGTCGACATAGCTCTGCTGCGCGCGCGGCTTGGTCGAGAGGTCCTCGTTCTGCGTCGGCGGCGGCGGGATCGGCGGCACGTCGGCGTCCGTCGGATACGGCAGCCCCCACGACTGCCAGATCAGGCCGAAGAAGACGATGTCGTGCGGGTTGACGTACGAGTTCACGATCAGCCACGGCTCGGCGCTCGCTTCAGGATCCGAGTCGAGCCGGTCCAGCAGCCCGAGGGCTTCCTGGCAGTAGAGCGGATCGCGCGTCCAGCCGCAGTTCGCCTGGTTGCTCCCGTGCGGCTCCGGCCCGATCCAGCCGTCGAAGCCGAACTTGTCGAGCCGGTTCGCACGCCGGTAGAGAGTGGTGTTCTCGATGATCGGCGTGCCGTCGGTCGTGTTCGACAGCAGCGAGTTGTGCGTCCCCGGGATTTCGATGTCCTCGTGCGAGATGTGCCACTTGCCGCGGTAATGCGTGCGATAGCCGGCGGCGCGGAAGTAGTCGCCCATCGTCGGCACCATGTCGGGGTCCAGCCAGTACATCCCCGGATCCCAGATCTGCTTCCCGATGCCGTCCGTCTGCGTCACGCCATGCAGCGACGGGTACTGCCCGGTGAAGATCGACGAACGGCTCGGCGCACACGCCGCCGACTGCACGTAGTGCCGCGAAAAGTCGACCCCGTTCTCGCGCAGCACCCGCTGGGCGCGGAGGTTCTTCTCCATCCAGTCGCGGAGCACGGGACCGTCATACACCGTCGGATAACGCAGCTCGTCGACGAGGAAGAGGAGGACGTTCGGACGTTTTGCCATGCAGAGGAGATGCGCGAGGCGGTCATTTCCCTACCCTGCCGCGTCCGCTGCCGGTGACCCCCTCTGCTATAAGAGCGCACATGCCCGAACCGCTCCTGCGGACCGCGCTCGAAGCAGGACGGATGGAACCCTTCGCATGGGACGTCACCGCCGGCGACCCGTACTTCGAGCTCGTGCATCCCCACGACCGCGAGACGCTGCGCGCCCTCCTCGCCGCGCTCCGGCCGGAGAGCCCTGAGCTCGATCACGAATACCGCGTCGTCACCGGCAACCGCACGCGTTGGATCCGCGACTCCGCCCGCGGCGAATTCGACGCCGAGGGGAACCTCGTCCGCCTGCGCGGCGTGGCCGCCGACGTCACCCCGCGGCACGATGCCGAAGCGCGCCTGTCGCTCATCGCCACCATCAGCGAAGGGATCGGCGCCACCGAAGACGCGGCCGAGCTCCTCTACCAGGTCTCCCTCGCCGTCGGCGAGCACCTCGGCGCGCGGCGCTGCCTCTTCACCGAGATCGACCTCGAGGGCGACCGCGGTGTGGTGCGTCGCGACTACTGCCGCGGCGTCCCCTCCGTGGCCGGCGTCTACAAAATCTCGGATTACGCCGAAGCCACGCGCCGCGATATGGCGGCCGGCCACCTCGTCGTCAACCGTGACTCGAAGAACGATCCCCGCACCGCCGCCGAATACGAGAAGACGTACGCCCGCAACGGCGAGCGCTCCTACATCGCCGTCCCGCTCCTGCGCGACGGCCGCTGGGTGGCCGAGTTCTGGATCAGCGACGACCTGCCGCGCGACTGGAGCGAACAGGAGGTAGCCCTCCTCCAGAGCGTCGCCGAACGCACCTGGACCGCGGTCGAAAAGCTGCGCGTCGAGCTCGAGCGCAAAGAGCTGCTCGCCCGCGAGCAACGCCTGCGCCTCGAAGCCGACCAGGCCAGCCGCGCCAAGGACCACTTCCTCGCCCTCCTCTCCCACGAGCTCCGCACCCCCATGACTACCATCCTCGGCTGGGCCTCATTCATCCGCAGCGGCATGGCCGATTCCGCAACCGCGCAGAAGGGGATCGAGAGCATCGAACAGGCGAGCCGCGTCCAGGCCCGCCTCATCGACGACCTCCTCGACGTCTCCCGCATCGTCACCGGCAAGCTGGCGCTCGACCGCATCCTCATCGACGTCACCAACGCGATCCGCAGCGCCATCGAAGTCATCCACCCCGCCGCCCGCGCCGCCTCGATCGCCCTCCACACCGACCTCGGCCCCGGCCCCGCCTTCGTCACCGGCGATGCCATGCGCCTCCAGCAGGTGATCTGGAACCTCCTCTCGAACGCCGTCAAGTTCACCTCCGCCGGCGGCGCCGTGACCGTCTCCGTCCTGCAATCCGAGGACGGCGTCGAGATCCGCGTCCGCGACACCGGGGTCGGCATCGAGCCGCACTTCCTCCCCCACGTCTTCGAAAGCTTCCGCCAGGCTGACGACAGCCCGACCCGCCGCTTCGGCGGCCTGGGCCTCGGCCTCTCCATCGTCCGCCACCTCACCGAAGTCCACGGCGGCTCCGTCCACGCCGCGAGCGCCGGCACCGGCCACGGCGCCGAGTTCACCATCCGCCTCCCTCGCGCCTTCCCCATCTCCGAGCTCGCCCCGCCGCGCGAAACCGCCGCTCCCATCGACCGCACCGCCCTCGCCGGAGTGACCATTCTCCTCGTCGACGACGACCCCGGCGCCCGAGAGATCCTCGCCACCATGCTCGCCGGCTTCGGCGCCACCGTCACCCCCGCCGCCTCCGCCGCCGAAGCCGTCCAGCACTTCACCGCCGCGCCCCCCGACGTCCTCGTCAGCGACATCGGCATGCCCGACGAAGACGGCTACGCCCTCATCCGCCGCCTCCGCCTGTCCGCCTCTCGAGTCCCCGCGGTCGCCGTCACCGCCTACGCCGACCCAAGAGACCGCGACCGCGCCCTCACCGCCGGCTACCAGGCCCACGTGGCCAAACCGGTCGAACCCCACGTGCTGGCAGCGGCGGTGCTGCGGGTGCTGTCATCTGGAGTGCGGTGACCGCAGTCACCGCTTTCCCTCGCAGAAGCACGACCCTCGCGCTCCGGAGCCAAAGCGACGACTGCGGTCGCCGCACTCCAAACCGCGCCCCCGGGAATGGAGCTCGAACCGCCTGAGTTACGTGCGCTTGACCGTGGAAGATGCCCGATGTATCTTCCGCGTCCCTCGCTCTGGCGCATTCGTCTAGGGGTCCAGGACGCCGCCCTCTCACGGCGGTAACACGGGTTCGAATCCCGTATGCGCTACCAATCAAAACAACAACCTAAGCCCGATTGCGTCTTCGCGGCTCTCAGGTTGGCTCTCTCGAGTCACCGTACCCGTGAGAGCCGCTGCGCCCATGTTCGGAGTGTCGCCTGTGGCGCCCCTCTCTTTGCTGAGGGAAATGAGCTCATGTAGGTTACGCGCGGTGACTCTGGTGGAAAATGCGTGCCCTTCCTTCAGCGGAGCGACGATGCAACTCCACTTGCGGCGCCCTTTCGATCCTTCCTTCGGTTGGGGCATGAAATCATGCGACACTTCGAAAAAGAAGCCTGAGCATGACAATCTCTCCTGCCGATGGGCACGTTACATCGCGCTCCGTCATTGTTTTGCTGGCCACGGCCTGGGGGCCGCGGTTTGGTGGCATCAACCTCTTCAACACCGAGATCGCCAAGTCACTTGGCATCCTTCCGACGCGACAGTACGAGTTGATCTGCGTAGTACCTAACCCAGCGACGCGACAATTGCAAGAAGAGTTGCGCCTGCGATTCCACGTGCAGATCGTTTCGTTGGAAGCGGATGAAGGTGAATTTGCAGCGGGAAGCGCCTCAGAGATCCTAAAGCGTCTGGACGTCGCGAGCGAACCGCAAAGGTTCATTTGGATCGGGCATGATGATAAATCCGGGCCGCTGGCTTTGGAACTTAAATCGCTCGTGAACGGTAGCCATGCCGTTTTGATCAACCATATGGCACATAGCGCCTATCAATCCGTCAAGAAGGGCACCAGTAGCAGTGCAGCGTCAAAGCGACAACATCAATTCGACCTGTTCAGCAAAGCCGACCTTTGCTTAACTGTCGGTCCGATGTTGCACTCGCATCTATACGACTTGCTCGCGTGCCTCCCGAAAAATCCGCCCATTGAAATGCTGGTGCCTGGCCTCGCGGATCCCACGGAATACGAGATTGAGATTCGCGACTCTGCGCCGGAAAACTTCGTCGCTTTCATCGCCGGGCGCCTCGACAGGGAGGACGATCGCATTAAGCAGGGACGGCTAGCATTACGCGGATTCGGAAAAGCTCTCCGCGAGGCCGGCGACGACTCGGCGATCCGACGTTCGCCGACTCTACGCATGCGCGGAATTCGCCCAACGGAAGAAGAATCGTTGCGCGATCTCTTGATGCAAGAGACGGGTCGTCTGGTCAACTTTGACTTTCAGGACTTTACGTCTGACCGCCGCACCTATTTTCGCGACCTCGCTTCTGCAAGCGTGGCCATGATGCCATCGTGGCATGATGGCTTCGGTCTCACCGCATGGGAGGCGATTGCCAGTGCGGTGCCCGTGGTCATCAGCAAAGAGTGCGGAGTCTATCGCCTGCTCAAAGTCGACTGCTCCGGTGCAGGCTTGGGGCAAAGCGTCGCACCCATTCACGTAGATGGATGGTTGCCCTCGGTCAACGAGGAGCCTAACCACACAAAAGAAGACGTGAGTCGTGTGGCTGATGCATTGCTCGGCCTCGCTCAGCGGACAACGGATGCGAAGCAGCAGGCGCTGACGCTCCGACGCAACCTGCTCGCGCTGGGGATGGATTGGAACGGCACCGCACTCGGTTTGGTCAAAGCAGTCGCAAGCAACCTTGGCGTACCTCTGATCGCCGAGCGTCAGGCGATGACTTCGGCGCCCGACACCCCGCGAGTGAAGGTAGACACGAGTGTGCCTGAATGGCTGCGCGTGCCCTCGCCGCGCGCATGGCGACCGGAGTTCCAACTGCCGACATCGATCCTCCTGGCAGCTCGAGATGAGATCGTTCGTTTTGACCAGGAACGCGAACGCTTTCTGAAGCAAATGCTGGATTGGACCTCGCGATCCAGTGGACTGACGGCACGCCTCCTGTTCGGACCGGGTGGCATGGGCAAGACGCGCCTTGCGCTCGCACTCGCGCGCCAGCTCCAGCGAGACGGCTGGCTGAGTGTTTGGCTCTCTTCGACACCGCCCGCGGATTGGGTGGAATCGTGGAAGCACGTTTTGAATACTCGCGCGCAGGAACCTCTGCTTCTTGTCATCGATTACGCCGACGCTCGCTCCTCCGAAGTGCTGGCGGCGTTGAGCCCTGCTCTCGAACGACTCCGCGCCGGCAACCCGGCGCCTCTACGACTGCTACTGGTAGCACGATCCGAGTCGTGGCTTGGCAACCTGCCGCAGAACCCGAGGTGCCCGCAGGAGCTCGCCGCTTGGTTGTCCACCTCGGCCATCGACTCGCTGGCTCTGCCCCCTTGGAGCAAAGACGAAGCTGCCCGGCTGAATAGCTACCGACTGGCGCTCGACGACTATGCCACGGCGTTAGGCCTGTCTATGCCACCGAACATATATGTGCCGCGCTTGAGCGACAGTGTGTTTGACCGTCCGCTCTACTTGCATCTGGCAGCGTTGGCCGCGCTGGAAGGGCAACGCCCCGCTAGCGCAGAGGCGCTATTGCGCGACCAGTTGCGGCGCGAGTGGCGCTACTGGCGCGGCATTCATGAAGAGCGGGTCGCAACCTATGACGATTGGGCCGACGCGTTGGCTTACGTCATCCTGTGCCAAGGCACTGGTACCGAACAACTTCGACGTGCGCTGGAAGCGGTCGGAGTGGATGCTCCCGCTCTGGCGGCCGAACTGCAACGCAGCTACCCATCTGGTGATCGCATCGCCGCACTAGCGCCCGATCTGATCGCCGAAGCGTTGCTGCGCGAGCGCCTGGCAGAACGGCGCGGTTCCGCTCTGCTCGACGCTGTACTTGGTGAAGACGACGTCTCATTGACGCTCCCAGTCGTCGCGCGCCTGGCAGCGCAGACTCCCGCGTTCCAGCCCGATCAGGCACCCAAATGGGCAGGAGTTCTAATCGCCGCAGTAGCCAGCCATTGGCCACGCCATTCCAACGAGTGGTTGGCCGCTGCGCATCGCGCTGAATATGGCTTGGGAGAGATGCTATTCGCCGCTTGGCAACAGATTGACGAACCTACTCGCACATTCTTAGCAGCCGATCTGATCCTCCCGCAATATTCCACGAATCTCCTGCGGATCAGCGTCGCAATCCATCGCCACCTACTGAGACTCGCCTCCGATCCTGCGTCTAGCGCGGGGGCGCTGAATGGCCTTGCCGCAGCCCTTTCCAAACTTGGCGACGCGGTTTCGCGCGCCGAGGCGCTCGCCTGCGCGCGTCAGGCGCTACCGATCTACCGGCAGCTCGCCGAGACCGAGCCGGAGACGTATCTTCCCGATCTGGCCGCGTCACTCAACACCCTTGCCAACCAGCTGTCGGCACAAGGCGACGTTGCTTCGGACACGGAGGCGCTGGCCTGCGCGCGCGAGTCGGTGCAGATCCGTCGTCAGCTCGCTGAGACTTTGTCAGAGTATTTGCCCGATCTGGCGAGGTCACTCAGCAACTTGGCTGGCCGTTTATCCGAGCAAGGCGACGCGCCCTTCGCGCAAAGAGGCGTTGGACTGTGCGAGCGAAGCAGCGCGGATCCGCCGTCAGCTCGCCAACAGTCAGCCAGCGGCGTACCTGCCCGATCTGGCTTGGTCGCTCGACACTCTAGCCATCCGCTGGTCGGAACAGGGCGGGGCGGTTTCGTGCACAAAGGCGCTCGACTGCGCACGCGAAGCCGAGCAGATCCGCCGCCAGCTCGCCGTCGCCCAGCCAGCGGCGTATCTGCCCGATCTGGCTTGGTCGCTCAATAACCTGGCTAACCGTTGGTCGGCACAACGCGACTCGACTTCGCGCCTTGAGGCCCTGGTCTGCGCGCGCGAGTCAGTACAAATATACCGCCAGCTCGTCGAGTGCCAGCCAGAGCCGTATCTGCGCTATCTGGCCATGTCGCTGCGCACCCTCAACTACTGCTCGCCAGAACAAGGTGACGCGGCTTCACCCAGCGAGGCGCTGGCCTGCGCGCGCGAGTCGGTACAGATCTGCCGCCAGCTCGCCGACACTCACCCAGTGACGTATCTACCCGATCTAGGCGACTCGCTCGACAACTTGGCCAACAGCCTGTCAGAGCAAGGCGACGAGGCTTCGCACACCGAAGCGCTGGCCTGCGCGCGTGAGGCGGCCCAGATCTACCGCTATATCACTGGAACTCAGCCGGCGGCGTATCTGCCCGATCTAGCCCGATCGCTCAACAACTTGGGCAACCGCTTGTCGGAGCAAGGCAACGCAGCTTCGCGCACAGAGGCGCTGGCCTGCGCGCACGAATCGGTACGGATCTACCGGCAGCTCGCCGTGAACCAGTCGGCGGCGTATATGCCAAGACTGGCCATGTCGCTTAACAATCTGGCCACCCGGTTGGCTGAACAAGGCAACACGGCTTCGCGCATCGAGGCGATGGCGTGCGCGCGTGAGGCGCTGCAGATCCGTCGCCAGCTCGTCGAGACCGAATCGTCGGCTTATCTGCCCGATGTGGCTGCCTCGCTTGACACCTTGACCATCAGATTGTCCGAGAAAGGCGATACGGCCTCGCGCACTGAGGCGCTGTCTTGCGCGCGCGAGGCACTGCAGATCTACCGCCATCTCGCTGCGACCCAGCCAACGGCACATCTGCCCGATGTGGCCATGTCGATCAATAACCTGTCCCATTACTTGTCGGAACAGGGTGACGCGGCCTCGCGCATCGAAGCGCTTGCCTGCGCTCGCGAGGGAGCGCTGACTTACCGTCAGCTCGCCGAGATCCGTCCTGCGGCGTATCTGCCAAGACTGGCCATGTCGCTTAATAACCTGACCTATCGACTGACGGAGCAAGGCGACGCCGGTTCGCGCGCCGAGGCGGTGGCCTGCGCGCGAGAGGCAGTTCTCATATTCAGGCAGTTCGCTGAGAACGAGCCAGCGACGTATCTACCCGGTCTGGGCGCGTGCCTTGATACCTTGGCCGTCAGATTGTCGGAACAAGGGGACGGAGCTTCGTGCATGGAGGGGCTGGCCAGCGCGCGCGAGGCGGTGCTGATCCGTCGCCAACTTGCCGAGACCCAGCCGGCAGCCTATCTTCTCGATTTGGCCGAGTCGCTCGACAACGTGTCGAATCGGTTGTCAGAGCAAGGCGACGCGGCTTCGCGCGCCGAGGCGCTGGGCTGCGCGCGCGAGGCGGTGCAGATCTATGGGCGCTGCTACGCATCGATGTCCGCGGCCTTCGAGCGCAATCTGAAAACCGCTCTGAGAACCTTGACCCGTGTGGCCAACGAAAACGGAAGGAACGCCGAGGAGGAGATCAAGGCCGCACTCGATACGCAGGCGTCCCAACCGAATCAATCATGACGCAAACGGTGAGACGGTCTCGTCCAGCAAAGCGAAGACACATCGGGTTATCAACATGCTCCAGCCCGCGCTGACAAAGATCACAGGCGGCGAGCTTCGGTTCTTCTACTTCCCTGGTATCCGTAGGCCACTGACACTCGCAATACCACTCGCATACTTGGCCATGGAGACGCCCAAACCTGGCAGTTTTCCGTGGACACGCGAAACGAGAAATTCGCGTTAATCACCTGGAATCAGATGGATATAGTTCCGCCGTCGTAGCCCTCTCACGGCGGTAACACGGGTTCGAATCCCGTATGCGCTACCAAGTATCCCTCGCCATTCCAGTAATTTAGCTCCCGCGGCAGCTCTGAGCTCTCAATTCCACTCTCAAAACGTTCGTCGATTTCTTGCCGCCGTACGGACGGCCAAATGTGTCACACGGGTCGCCGAAGGCACGATTGATAGCACCACACGGCAGTCGCGCGGCCGCCGCGCCTGTTCACATGATCGCCGCGGTCACGATTGATAACCCGGATATCAATCACTCGTTCGCTGAACCCGTTCACACGGTCGCCCAAGCCACGATTGACACGACCCATGTCAATCGCACGCTCACCGCACCTGTTCACACGGTCGCCGCGGTCACGATTGATGTCGCCCCATATCAATCACACGCTCGCCGCACCCGTTCACACGGTCGCCGCAGCCACGATTGACATCACGCCATGTCAATCACACGCTCGCCGCACCCATTCACACGGTCGCCGCAGCCACGCTTGATATCACGCCATGTCAATCACACGCTCGCCGCACCCGTTCACACGGTCGCCGCAGCCACGATTGATATCACGCCATTCCATTCGGACGCTGGCCGCAGTAGTCGCAGGCGGAGGAAGCAGGAGGACCGTCGACAGAGTGAACGAACACGCGCCGGTCGTCGTCATCCCCGGCTCCTCCGTAACTCACGCGTGATGTCTGTGCTATGCCACATCATCGTGTGATCCGCGACAGTGTCTTCCCTCCCCACGGGAACCACCTTTCATCAGGAGGTATCCCCATGCGCCGCTTCATCACCGGATTCGCCGCCCTCGTCCTTCTGGCACTGCCAATTCACGCCCAGCGGGTGCAGGAACAGATGCTCGTTTCTCCCGACTGGCTGCAGCGCCGCCTCGGAATCGTGACCGTGCTGCACGTCGGCGATGCCGCGAGCTACGACGCGCGCCACATCCCCGGTGCGGTGCTGATCGAGATGTCGTCTTTGCTCGCCCAGCGCAACGGGACCCCGAATGAACTGCCGCCCATCGACGCGCTCGAGCGTCTCTTCCGCGCCGCCGGCGTCAACGCCACGGGGCGCATCGTCGTCTACAGCATCGACCCGTTGCTGGCCGCGCGCGCATGGTTCACACTCGATTACCTCGGGCAGGGCAGCCGCGTGTCGCTGCTCGACGGCGGCCTCGCGAAGTGGATGGCGGCCGGATACGCGATCTCTTCGGAGAAGACGGCTCCTCGCTCGGGAACGTTCGAAGCGCGGCCGGTGCCGCAGACCATCGCCCCGCTGTCAACGATGCGCGAACTGGTCCGTCTTCGCGAGCAACTCGGGCCCAACCTCGTGCTCATCGATGCCCGGTCGTCGGAGCAGTTCTGCGGCGACGAGGCCGGACCGGACGTGGCGCATCCGGGCCGCATTCCGGGGGCCGTGAACGTTCCGTATGCGTCGAACCTCGACGGCACCGGAGCGTTGCGACCGGTGGCCGATCTGCGCGCGATCTACCATCGGGCCGGGGTCACCCGGGAGTCGGCGAACGTCGTCTATTGCCGCACCGGCATGCAGGCCTCAATGACGTACTTCGTGCTCCGCTACCTCGGCTACGACGTCACGCTGTACGACGGATCGTTCGTCGAATGGAGCAACGCCGGAGAAATGATCTTCTCGTAGATGGGACCGGCCGCTCTCGCCTTCGTCAGCGTCACGCTCGTCAGCGCGGTCTCCCTGGCGGGGACGCTGACGCTGTCGATGAGCGAAGCGCGCGTGCGGCGGCTGGCGGCGTTCTTCGTCAGCTTCGCCGCCGGCGCGCTGCTCGGCGATACGTTCATCCATCTCGTGCCCGAAATCTTCGCGGATGCCTCGGCGCCGGACGCGCTGCGCAGCTCGCTGCTCATCCTCGGCGGCCTGCTGCTCTTCTTCACGGTCGAAAAGCTGCTGCGGCACCGGCACGGGCTTCTGCATCGCCATCACCACCACGATGCGATCGAGCGGCCGGAGCTCGCCGGCGTGAACATCCTCGGCGACGCGATTCACAACTACATTGACGGTCTCCTGATCGGGGCGAGCTGGCTGGCCAGTCCGGCCCTCGGCATCTCGACCACGCTGGCCGTATTGCTCCACGAAATCCCGCAGGAGCTCGGCGACTTCGGCATCCTCATTCACAGCGGCCTCACCGTCCGCCAGGCCGCGCTCCTGAACGCCGGCTCGGCGGCCGTGGCCATTCTCGGCACGGCGACGGCGGTGCTGGCGGGAGTGGTCGCCCACCAACAGATGATCCAGGTGCTCGTGCCGCTGACCGCGGGAGGGTTCGTGTACATTGCCGCGGCCGACCTGATTCCCGAGCTCCAGCACGACCGCAGCCTGCGCGCATTGGTCGTGCAGACGGCACTGATGGCGTGCGGCATCGTGGTCATGGCGCTGCTGACGCTCGTGGACTAGTCAGATCGCGACGACTTCGATCGTGTTCCGGCCGCGCGCTTTTCCGGCGAGGAGCGCGCGATCCGCCGCCGCGAAGAGGTCCGGAGACAGCGCGGGCTGCGCCGAGGCGCAGACGCCGATCGTCACGGACACGGTCGCGCCCTTCAGCCGCGAGGGTCCATCCCGGAGGCGGGCCACGATTCCTTCGGCGACACGCATCGCCGCCGCCCCGTCCGCCGCTTCGAGGAGGATCGCGAACTCGTCCCCACCCCAGCGCGCCGCGATGTCCACCGTTCGTTTGCTTTCCCGGATCGCATCCGCCACCTGGATGAGCGCCTGGTTTCCAGCCTCGTGACCCAACGCGTCGTTGATCTCTTTCAGCTTGTCGACGTCGAGCAGGATCATCGCGAGCGGCTCGCTGCTCGCCGCGGCGTGCTCCAGTGCCCGCCGGTAGCGATCCATGAACGCCCGCGCGTTGTGCAGCCCGGTGAGCGAGTCGTGCTCCGCGAGGTCGTGATAGAAGGCCCGGCCCCGTCGCAGCCGATCAGCACGCCGGCCGGCCAGGTAGCCGGCGATGGCGAAGACGAGTGACGTCCCGACGAGCTCGTAGAGATAGAAGAACGCGTTCGCGCGGAGATCGCCGGACGGATGGTCGCGCACCGAAGGGATCGTCAGAGAACGGATCAGAAACGAGCCGACCGGCGCGGCTGCGCCGAGGAGCAGGCCGACGAGGGGATACGCGAAGTGGGGAGAGAATCTCATGACGTGGAGCGCCGCATCGCTCAGGAGCCCTGCACTTCGTATTCAAATGCGGCCGCGGTGACGCTGCCACGCCAGTAAGGTTGTGGCCCTTCGGGGAGGAGCCATTCCACGTCGCCGCGAAGCGGGATCCGAATGCCTTGCACATCCTCGTATTGACCGAAACGCCCCTGCCACGGTGTCCGCACGAACTCACCGCCGGCCTCGCGCGGGCGGGCGTCGGTGCAGACGCGCTCCACGAGACCATCCGCGCCGAAGTGAAAGTCGAGCGACACCGTCGTCGCTCCGCCCGTGATCGTCGCGCGTGCACTCGCGTCATCGAGCGCAATCCACGTCATGCCCTGGCTCGGGAGAAGCGCCGTCGGCATCCACACCGCCTCGGCGAGATAGCGCAGGAGAGCTCCGGTGGCGATCTCCGGCGTTCCCTCGACGTGCATCAGCGGGAACACCCCCATCGCGCTCGCGCGCATCGAGCCGGCTCCGGCGACGAACGAGTCGCAGACATGGATCGCCACTCCGGGCAAGACTCGGATCCGTGCATTCCACACGAAGCCGCCGACGGTCATGGCCTCGGTCGCGGAGAACGGACGCCACACCGGCGGCTCGGCACGAACGAGAAACTCGCCGCGCTGCGTCAGCCACGCGTGGCGGATGATCGGTTGGCCATCGCGCAGCACGGTCCGGAAGTACAGCGCCACCGGCGCAGGCAGTCCCGCGAGCTCCGCGGCGTCATACGTCGCGCGCGCTGATGGTGGTCGCTGTCGCAGCCGCGCCAGCAGTCCGGCGACACGAGCCTTCGAATTGTACGCGGCGGTCACGATCGCTCCCGCGAGCGCCGCTACGCCTACTTCGAGGACGAACCGCCATCTACGCTGCAGGCGGGTGTTGTACTGCATGGGCAACCTCCCTGGAGTGAGTGAGGATGTGCTCCTTCACGGCGGCGCGGATCGCTTTGCTCTCGGTGGCGACGACCATGTGCCCGCCGGTACCGAATGTCATGAGCCGCGTTTTCGGGATGTGCACCGCCGCGAACACGGCATTGTCGAAGAGCTGAAGCGAGTCGTCCTGCGCGTGCACGATCAGCGTCGGTGCTTCGACCGCGGTGATGCGCTTGCCGGGTAACGGCGCCTGGTGATCGAAAGCCACTCCCCGGGAACGGAGCGACGCCGGATGCATCGCCGCCAGCACTCGATCGATCCATTGCAGTTCACGAAAGCCGTGCGTCAGCACGTCCGCCGCATCGATTCCCATCAGCCGGAGCAGCGACTTCCGGAACAGCCGCGTCGCCAGCCAGAAGCCGGCATCGCTGCTGAAGATCGTCGCCAGCGCGGCACCTCTGCGGTGTGCCCGCGCCTGTTCGTCCGATGACGACGGAGCCACTCCGCACGAGATCAGCGTCAGCGAGGAGACGCGGTGCGGATAGAGAACGGAGAACAGCAGCGCGGAAGGTCCGCCGGCGGACATGGCCACGACGGCCACTTTGTCGATGCCGAGGTGGTCGAGGAGGAAGGCGTATGCATGCGCCTGATCGTCGACCGACAGCAGCGTCACGAGCAGAAGCGAGGACAACGTCATCATGGTCGTCTCCGTCCATAGTCATCGGTCCCGACGCGCGCGGCGGCGAGCACGCACGTCACGTCTTCGCGTGACTCGACCTCACGAAGAGGGGTGACGCAGACACTCGTCGCGATTCGGGGCGCGACCAACGTTGACGCTGCAACTACATCGTCATCGACAGACCGCGCATTAATCTGTCAACCGTGAACGACCTTCCGCCACGCTCTGTCCTGCTGCGACGCGGTAGAACGCTCGAGTACGCGACCGTAGGCTACAACGTCCTCGAAGGCGTCATCGCGATCGGAAGCGGCCTTCTGGCCGGCAGCATCGCCCTGGTCGGCTTCGGCATCGACAGCGGTATCGAGGTGCTCTCCGGCCTGATTCTTCTCTGGCGCCTCAACAGCCGGCGTGACGAAGAAGAGCGGGAGCGCGTCGAGGTGAGGGCGCTCACGCTCGTCGGCTGGTCGTTTCTGATCCTCGCCGCATACGTCGCCTACGACGCCATCAGCTCACTGCTCCGCCGCGACGTTCCGGACGAGAGCCTCGTCGGCATCGCCCTGGCCGCGGTATCCGTCGTCGTGATGCCGCTCCTCGTCCGCGCCAAGCGCCGTGTGGCCGCGCAACTGAACAGCCGCGCCCTCGCAGCCGATTCGAAACAGACGGAGCTCTGCACGTGGCTCTCCGCCATCCTCCTCGGCGGCCTCGCACTGAACGCGCTCGCGGGCTGGTGGTGGGCGGACCCGGTCGCCGCCCTGGTCATGGTCCCAATCATCGCCAGGGAAGGAATCGAGGCGCTTCGGGGCGAGCATTGCGATGACGGATGCGCATGAGCTACTCGACCGCCTTCGGCGCCACCTTGTGCTGGCACGCGGGGCAGAAGGGCAGCTTCACGTCCGTCGTGTAGCCGCACTTGCCGCAGACGTAGAACGTCTTCGGTGCTTTCATCGACTCGAGTTCGCGGGACGCGGCGACGCAGAGATTGCCGTGCTCGACTTCGCTGTCGCGGGTCTGGTCGAAGACCTTTGCGATCTCGGTCGCGCCGTGCAGGTTGCAGGTCTCGATGGCCTCGCGATACGCGCCGTCGCGCTCCGCTTTCTCCGCGGCTGCTGCACTGCGCAGGTTCTCGCCCGTGGTTCCCGCGACCGGTGAGAACGTTTCCTCGGCCGGCAGGGCGACGTCGTGAGCGTGAAGCACCGCCGCGAAGCGCTCGCCGTGCGTGCGCTCCGCCTGCGCCTGCGCCCGGAACAGCGCCGCGGCTCCGCGGTAGCCTTCCTCGTCGGCTTTGCGTGCGAACACTTCGTACCGGGCGACTGCCTCGCGCTCGTTCACGAGCGCGCGCTGCAGCACGTCGCGCACCTCGCGCGGGAATGGATTCGTGGCCGCGATCGTGCCGAGGGCAATCGACGACAGGGCAAGGACGAGCAGCGTGCGTTTCATGGCGCACCTCCTTGTTCTGTGAATACCGCCGCGCGCACGAGGCGGAGGCGACGAACGTCACACGTCGCGGTGAGGTGTGATACCGCGTACATCCCCGCAGGCGGGGCGGCACGACCATGCGGCATGCGCACGCGACGATTGATGGTGCTCGCGGCGATGGTCCTGATCACCCTCCTGGCCGTGGCTTCGATCAGCGACCGTTCCGCACGAGTCGTGGCCGAATCGGTCGATGCCCTCGACCAGCACCGGGACGTGCTGGTGAGCGTCGATCGGCTGCGGGCCGAGCTGGCGGGTGCCGAGTCGGCGGCGCGCGGCCACGCGCTCACCGGCGACGCGGCCTTCAGCGCCGACTTCGAGCGCGGCACCGAATCGGTGCGCAGCAGCCTGGCGGATCTCAAAACGCACGCCGGACACGTCCCGCATCAGCGGCGATCGCTGGCTGCCCTCGATGGACTCATCGGCCAGCGCCTGGACCTCTTCCGCGGCCTCCTCGTGCTGCAGCGCCGGCAGGCATCGCAGGCCGAGATCCGCACGAACGTGATGCAGGGGGCGACGCTCAGCCGCGACATCGCGCGTGTTCTGGAGGTCGTCCGCGCCGAGGAGCTTCGCGATTTCGACATGCAGGTGGCGAAGGTCGAGAGTGCCCGGCGGTACGCGCTGTACGGCCCGTGGGCGATGTGCCTCATCGCGGTGATCCTCTTCGGACTGATGGTCGTGCAGGCAGTGGCCATGCTGCGGCGCGGCCGGACCCTGCGCAAGGAGTTGCGGAACGTGGCGCTCCAGGAGCACGCCGCGCGGGAGCGCGTTCAGGAAGCCGATCAGTTGAAAAACCAGTTTCTCGCGACCGTGTCTCACGAGCTGCGAACGCCGCTGACGTCGATCATCGGCTGGTGCGGATTGCTCGGCGACGAAAAGCTGCGTCTCACGCTGCTGGACGAAGGGCTGGGCGCCATCGCCCAGGCCGCGCGCGTCCAGTCGCTGCTGGTGGAAGACCTGCTCGACGTGTCGCGCATCGTCGCCGGACGCCTGAAGCTCACCCTCGCACCGGTCGAGGCAGCGCGGGTCGTGGATCAGGCGATCGCCTCCGTGGCGCCGTCCGCGCGCGCGAAGAACATCGGCGTTTGCCGGTCGTTCGAGGGCGCCGACTTCCCACTCGTAGCGGACCCGGTCCGCCTCGAGCAGATCGTCTGGAACCTCCTCACCAACGCGATCAAGTTCACGCCCGCCGGCGGCACCATCGAGGTAACGCTGCGCCGTGCCGGCACCTCCCTGCAGATCACCGTCCGCGATACCGGGGAAGGTATCGCGCCCGAACTGCTGCCCCATATCTTCGAGCTTTTCCGGCAGGGAGCCGCGACCGGCGCACGCGCTGGCGGTCTCGGGCTGGGATTGACGATCGTGAGCAATCTCGCACAGCTGCATAGCGGCAGCATTCGCGCCGAAAGCGCTGGCCTTGGCACCGGCGCGACCTTTATCGTCGAGCTGCCGCTCAGCGGTCCATCAGAGCGCGCCGGTGCGCCCTCCGCTCCTATCGAGTCAGCACCGCACCGCGCACTGCTCACGCTGCGCGATGCGGACCTGTGACGGACTACAACCGCAGTGGACTATTTGTCGGAAATGAAGCGCGTTCGCCCGCGACCCGATCTCGCGAGGAAGGGCGGTCATCGCGATCCGATCATTGCCTTCGCGATAGCCACCACCACTTCAGTCGGGCGGCGCAGATACATGTTGTGATCGCCCGGAATGAAGACGAGGGTTGCGCCGGTCTCTCGTGCGACTTCCTGCAGACGCGCGCGGTCGGTGATCCGGTCGTCCGTTCCATGCAGAATCGCGATCGGCATCGGCGCGATACTCCTCCCGGAGAGTTTCCTCGAGCCGCGTCGAGAGAACCACGTGGCGCAGGGTGCGGTCGAACGACTCCCACCGGTGCAGGACGCCGTCGCGCGCGACATGAGGAGGAATGCCGGGCTCGAGCCCATATGCACTAACTTAGTGAACGGCGTAAGCTAAGTGTATGAAGGAACGGGTGGATGTGCGGGAGTGGGTCGAGTTCCAGTGGCCGTATTTGATTACGTTTTTGGGCGGCGCAGCGCGAGTGCAGACCGTCGCGGAGC
>DASQJY010000051.1:0-26000 GCA_035630815.1 Thermoanaerobaculia bacterium | reverse complement strand
TCGTCCGTGATGTCGGGGATGCGGATGATGTGCGGCGTCATCGTCAGAATGAGATCGGTGCGCGTCTGCTCGTTGTGCTCATCGGTGAAGAGTCGGCCGATGAGGGGAATGTCGCCGAGGATCGGAGTCTTCGTGGCGCTGCGGATCTTGTTCGACTGAATGAGGCCGGCCAGGAAGTTCGTCTCGCCGTCCTTGAGACGGATCGTCGACGTGATGGTGCGCGTCGCGAACGTCGGCTGTTCCTGCCCGGCGAACTCCACCGATGCGCCCTGGTTCGAGACCTCGACGGTGAGCTTGAGCGTCACCTCGCGGTTGTGGTGGACGCGGGGCTCCATCTCCACCTTGATGCCGACGTCCTGGTACTGGAACGATGTGTATGGCGTGGTGAGCTGGTTGTTCTGGCCGTTCTGCGGCGTTCCGGTGGCGAGCCCGGAGAACGTGGTCACCGGCACCGGGATGCGCTGGCCGATGTGCAGCGTCGCCTTTTCCCCTTCGGAAATGCGCAGCTCCGGGTTGGCGAGCAGCTCGGTGTTGCCGTAGGTCTTGAGCAGCGAATACGTGGCCGTGGGAATGGCGAACGTCGTGTTCGCGCGCAGATCGTTGAGGCTGCCCACCGCCTGGGCGATCTGGTCGAGCGTACCGCGGCTGAAGCCGGCGCCGTTGAGATTCGGTGCCGCGGTCGCCGAGGCGCTGAGGGTGTTGTTCGCGCCGGGAAAGCCGGAGATGGCCAGCCCGATGTCGCGGATGCGGTTGAGGTCCAGCTGCACGAGCTCCACCTGCACGACCACTTCCGCCTTGGCTTTGTCGTTGGCCTGGATGATCTTCTCGGCGATGCGCACCTTGTCCGCGGTGTCGCGGATGGTGATGGCGTTGAGCGCCTTGAGCGGGAAGACGTTGCGCGCTTCGATCATCGTGCGCACGACGTTCGTGACCTGCTCGGCGTCGCCGTTGGAGAGATAGAAGGTGCGGATCACGAGGTCTTCGTAATCGCGGCGCGCCTGCGGGTTGTCGGGGATGACGATGATGGTCTTTTCGTCGAGGACCTTGTAGAAGTGATTGCCGGCCTGCATGACGCGCTCGAGGGCGGCCTGGGCGGTGACGTCGCGCAGCTCGATGGTGATGCGGTCGTCCTTGACCGCCTGGTCGAACAGGACGTTGATGCCGAACGCGTTGCCGAGGGCGCGGTAGATGTCCTTGACCGGCGTGTCGCGCGAGAACGTCAGAGAGATCGGTTCGTTCGAGGCCGGATTGAGCTGCGGCGGCTGTGCCTTCGAGATGTTCGACTGCGCCCGCTTCTTGATGTCGTCGAGCGTGACCTGCTCGGACGCGGCGCGGTTGATCGCGTTGATCAGGTCGACGGTCTTGACCATCTCCACGGCGGCGAACTGGTTCGTCGAGTCGAGCTGCACGGTGAGCTGCAGCTCCGCCACGGCGAGCTGCGCGAGCCGGAGCTGGTCGTTGCCTTTCGCCTCGAGCGCGGCGGCCCGGAGGGTCTTTCCCTTCTCGAAGTGCAGGCGCGACGCTTCGCGCCGCGAGCGGTCGAGGGAGATCCGGTACTGGCTGTTGTCCGGGTCGATCTGCAGGGCCTTTTCGTATTCGATGACGGCCGTGTCCCAGTTCTTCGACTGTTCGGCGGTCCTGGCTTTCTGATACGCGTTGTGCCCGGCGCACGACGCGAACAGGGTGACGAGCAGCAGTGTCGCGGCTGGTACTTTGAGTCGGTTCATGTCTTCAGTCCTGAATTGCAATCCTGAGGTTGTGACGTATGAGCGGCGAAAACGTCACTGGCTGCCGAGCGGAATGCGTTGTGTCTGCGTGGGTGGGAAGTTGACGAAGCCGATCTCCGCCGACTCGATGCCGATGCGGCGGAGGATGAACTTCCCTTCGATGACGTCCCCCACGCGGGCGTTCACGATCTCACCATCGCGGGCAAAAGTGGCGATCGGGCTCTGCGGGCGGCCGAAGGTCCCGATGAATTTGTACGTGAACTGCGGCGGTGTGGGCGGTGGCGGCGGCGGCTGGACTTCCGGCGACGTCTCGCACGCGGCACCGACTCCGTCGCGGTCGATGTCGAGCTGGTCCGGGTTGGCGGTGGTGGGGCAGTTGTCCCGGAAATCGGGCACACCATCCTTGTCCTGGTCGGGAGGAGGAGGAGGAGGTTTCGGCGCGGGCGGCGGAGGCGGCGGCGGCGGCTCTTTGTACGCGAAGAGGTTGCGGTTGCTGCTGTAGCTGCCGCTCTCCGCTTCGAGCAGGTCGAGGCGCACCGGCTCGACGCCCGACGGCGGGAGGGCCGCCGCGGCGCCGCGAGGGGGCGTGCTGCGCGTCGTGCGCACCGTTTTCGCGGGCGCGGGCTGCGCCGCCGGCTGTGCGAGCTCGGTCGACGAATCGTCCGCCGCGAACGTGTAGATCGCGAAGACCGCGATCAGGATCACGGCCACGGCAGTCCAGGGTTTCCAGTTCATCCAGTCCATCACAGCCGGTTCGTCGCGACGCGCGCCTGCTGGTCGTCGCGGAAGATCGTTTTCAGGTGAAGATTGAGCGTGAGCAGCTGGTCCTGCGCGGCATTGAGGCTGATCTGGTCGATGATCACGAACTGCCGCGAGAGCTCGAGCAGGTTGATGAGCCGCCGGATCTGTTCGTACGTGCCCTGCACGGTGAACGACATCCCTACCTCGGTCGCGCCGATGTTCTTGCCGCCGCGCCGCGCCGCGCTCGTCCGGGCCTCCGCTTCGGCGCGCTCGAACGAGTAGGACTGCGGATTCAGGCTGCTCGCGATGGCCAGCCGCTTCACTTCCCCGACCATGGCCGTGAAGCGCTTCGGCTGCGTCGACCAGTGCTGGTCGAATACTTCCGCGATGTCCGCTTCGACTTTCCGGTAGCCCTGGATCTGGCGCTCGGTCGTGAGCCGCGTCTGCCGCGCCTGCGCCAGGCTCTGCTCGGCCGCTTCCAGGCGCGTATCGAGATCGTCGAGGCGGCTCTGGTACTGCACGCGGTAGGTGAAGAAGAACATCGTGTTCGCCGCGAGCAGCACGCCGAGGATGATCAGGAGGATTCGCTTCTCGCGCCAGATCATCGCACCACCTCCGCCGCCGTCAGGGCCTGTTGGGGGAGGTACTCGGACGTGAGCGTGAACTGGAACTGCCCATCCGTCTGCGACTCGGTGCTCGGGAACGGGTTCCGGAAGTGCGGATCCTCGTTCATCCGGTTGAGCGTGGCGATCATCCCCTCGGCGCTCTTCGACTGAAAGCTGAGCCCGAGCGTGATCAGCCCTTCATCGGAGAAGCTCGGCGAGATCGAAAGCAGGCGGACGTCGTCCGACAGGATCGTCTCGAGCTGATCGAGGAGCGCGCTCCAGGAGAACGCCCGCTCGTTCAGCTTCGCGTTGACGAACTGCGTCTGTGCGTCGAGGTGGGCGAGGTCGATGCTCTTCAGGCTCCGCTCCACTTTCGAGGCGTTTTCGCGCTCGCGCTGCGCTTCCGCTTCAACGCTGGCGATCTTTGCGCGCGTGTTCCGCGTCTCGTGGATGTAGCGGTAGTACGTGTCGACGTTGTTGAGCATCAGGAACGCCGTGAGGAGCGACATCACCACCACGGCGGCGTACACCGGACGGTAGTCGCGGTAAGGACGGGCTGCGAGATTCAGATGGATCGGCTTCACCCGGTGAATACTCCTGAGCAGGCGGCCAGCTCCGCGTCGAGTCCGTAGGTCTCGGCGGGGGCGTCTTCGATGTAGTCGCGCAGCTCGACCGGCCGCACCTGCGTATTGAATTCGGACGCGAGCGTCTCGTGCACCGCCGGTCCCCCTTTTCCGGCCACGTAGCACCGGGCGAAGGAGTCCACCGCGAGCGAGTCGCGGAGGTAATTCGCGGAGAGGCGGATCTCCTGCTCCACCGTCCGTTCGCTCGAAAGGTTGCGCGAACGGATGAAGAGGGGCTGCGAGCCGCGGAAGACGGCGGTCGTGAAATCGGTGTCGCGCACGTAAAGGAACAGGCGGTCGCCCGCCGACTCCTCTTCACGTACGGTGATGGCGTTCCAGATGTTGAGGCCGAGCGGCTCGATGAGGACGATGTCCAGTCCGGCCGCGCCGAGCACGCGCTCGATGGCGGTGAGCGTCGCCTCGAGCGCGCTGAGGACCATGACCTTCGCCCCCTTCCCTTCGCGCGACAGCACGCTGAACGCGACGCGGAGCTGCTCCGGGGGAATCGGCAGCGTCTTCTTGAGGCTCCAGCGCACGACGTCCATCGCGTCCGCTTCCTTCGGCGGGAGCGACGGGAGGTCGACGATGTTGATGCGGAACCAGGAGTCGGGGAGGAGGAGCGAGACCTTGTCCCACCGCCCGGTCTCGCCGCGCAGCCGGCGCAGCGTTTCGCCGAGGGACGCCTCGTTTGCGAGCTGCGGCGTCACCATCGACGGCGTGAACGTGTCGGCCGCGAGGCGGTACGCCTTCGTCTGCACGAGGCGCGGGTTCTTCTTCCCGCGGCCGAAGCGCGCATGCACGATTGCGTCGGTGTCGATGACGAGGACGTCAGGTGGAAAAGATCTGGCCATTCATTTACTCGATGCTTATTCGACGAACGTGACCTTGTTGATCTCGCGCAGCGTCGTCTGCCCTTCCATGACTTTGAACAATGCCGACTCGCGCAGGAAGGTCATCCCTTCCTCCTTGGCGGCGCGCTTGATCTCCGCTGCGGGGCGGCGGTCGAGAATCATGCCTCGAATACGGTCGGAGAGGTCGAGAAGTTCCGAGATGGCGGCGCGGCCGTGGAAGCCGGTGCCGTTGCACTCGAGGCAGCCGGCCCCTTCGTAGAACGTCTTGCCGCGGTAATCGGCCGGATCGAGGCCGGAGTCGATGAGCGCGCGCTCCGAGTAGGTCGTCTCGCGCCGGCAGTGGTCGCAGATCTTGCGCACGAGGCGCTGAGCGAGCACGCAGTTGAGCGCGGAGACGAAGTTGTAGAGATCGACCTTCATGTTCAGGAACCGGCCGAGGACGTCGACGACGTTGTTCGCGTGGACGGTGGTGAACACGAGATGGCCCGTGAGCGCGGACTGCACCGCGATCTGCGCCGTCTCCTCGTCGCGGATCTCACCGACCATGATCTTGTCGGGGTCGTGACGCAGCACCGAGCGGAGGCCGCGTGCGAACGTGAGGCCCTTCTTCTCGTTGACCGGGATCTGGGTGATGCCGCGCAGCTGGTACTCGACCGGGTCCTCGATGGTGATGATCTTGTCTTCCGGCGACTGGATCTCGGAGAGCGCGGCGTAGAGCGTGGTGGTCTTGCCCGAGCCGGTGGGGCCGGTGACCAGCACCATCCCGTACGGCTCCTTGATGAACTTCCGGAAGCGGGTCAGCATGGCCTGGTCGAAGCCGAGGATGTCGAGGCGGAGGTTCTTGAACTCCTTCGACATCGACTCCTTGTCGAGAATACGGATGACCGAGTCCTCGCCGTGCGCGGTGGGGACGATCGAGACGCGGAAGTCGATGGTGCGTCCCGTGATCCGGAGCTTGAAACGGCCGTCCTGCGGGATGCGCTTCTCGGCGATGTCGAGCTCGGACATGATCTTGATACGGGAGATGATCGTGGAGTGATGGCGCTTGTCGATCGGGTCGAGCGCTTCGTAGAGCACGCCGTCGATGCGGTACTTCACCACCACCTCGTTGTCGCGCGTCTCGATGTGAATGTCCGAGGCGCGGCGCTGGATCGCGTTGAACACGATCGAGTCGACCAGCTTGATGATCGGGGAGGAGTCCTGCTGGGTGATCGAGTCGATCGTCAGAGTCTCTTCGCCGTCCTCGGACTCGCTGACCAGCTGCATGCGGAAGCCTTCCGTGGCTTCGTCGAGCACGCGCTGCGTCGACTCGGACTTCTGCAGCTTGTCGCGGATGGCTGCCGGCGAGGCGACCTTCACCTTCAGCGGCGCGCCGAGGAGCAGCTCGAGCTCGTCGAGCTTCAGCACGTCCGTCGGGTCGCCGACCACGACCGTGATGTGCCCATCCTCGCGATGCTCCGGCAGGAACTGATAGCGGATCATCAGGTCGAGCGGGATGTCGCGGAAGAGCTGGTGATCGCCCTGGAAGTGATCCAGGTCGACGAACGGGAAGCCGTATTGCTCCGCCAGCCGGCGGGCGCGTGACGCCTCGCCGGACGGGTCTGCGTTCTTGTAGAGCGTGCGATTCGGATCAGCGACCATGTTTTTTATCGGACAGAAAAGCTACTGGCCCGCTCCCACGGTGGAGAGACGGAACAGCGGCAGGTAGAAGGCATACAGGAGCACGGCGATCACGATGCCCATGATCACGAGGATCACCGGCTCGATCGCCGTAACCAGGCGTGTCAGTCTTGCCTCGATTTCCTCGTCGTAGAACTCGCTCACGTTGGTGAGCATTTCCGTAAGTGCGCCCGTCGATTCGCCGACCTTGATCATCTCGACCGCCAGGTCGCTCATGACTCCGGTGCCGTCCAGCGAGCGCCACAGCGGCTCTCCTTCGCGCACGTTCTGCACGATGCCGGTGATCTTCGTCGACACGAGCTGGTTCGTGACCGACTGCGAGGCGATCTCGATCGAGGGGACCATCGGCGTGCCGCCCGCGAGGAGGGTGCCGAGGGACTGGGTGAACTGCATGATCGCAAAACGGTGCAGGACGCCTCCGACCAGCGGGATCTGCAGCTTGATCCGGTCCCAGATCAGCCGGCCGCTGGTCGCCGCCCACCGCCGCGCCACGAAGACGGTCACGACCGTTCCGCCGAGCACGAGCAGGACGTTCTCCCGCAGCGTCGTGGCCACGTTGATCATCAGCGTCGTGAACCACGGCAGCTCGGCACCGAACCCGGTGAAGAACTCGGCGAACTTCGGGATGACCGCGGTGAGCATGATGAAGATCATTGCGGCCGACAGCACCATCAGGATGACCGGATAGATGAGGGCGCCGACGACCCGCTTGCGCAGGGCGACGATCATCTTCTGGTAGCGGAGGAAGCGCTTGAGCACGCCTTCGAGGTCGCCGGAGCGCTCGCCCGCCCGAATGGAGGTGGAGTAGATCGCCGGGAACATGTCGCCGTAGGAAGCGAACGCGTCCGAGAGGGCGATGCCGGAGGTGATCTTCTCGCGGATCTCGGCCAGCACCTCCCGGAAGCGGACGTTCTTTTGCCGCTCGAGCATGATGTCGAAGGATTGGACGATCGGGAGGCCGGCCCGCACGAGAGCCAGGAGCTCCTGGTTGAACAGCAGGAAGCGCTCGGTAGAGATGACTTTGCTGCCGCGAGGGACGAAGTCGCGGGCGGTCATGGTGCCGCGCCTGGCTTCGAAGACGTGCATCCCCTGCCGCTGCAGCTCTTCACGCGCTGCGCGCAGGGAGGCGGCGCGTACGTGCCGCTCGACCACGTCTCCGTCGGGAGTTCCGACTCTGAGGATGAATTCGGGCATCTGAAACTTCCTTCGCAACGACTTGGACGGACAGCCCGGAAAAAAGGTTACAACGGGGCTCGACGCATAACGGCGGGGGAGGGAGGGGGATTCCTATCTCGCGGCAAACTCGACGCTTATTCTCCCTCGTAGTGCGGCGGCACCGGTCCGCTATCGTAATATCGCGTCCATGGCGCAGGGTTGTGAACCTAGCGAGCCTAGGTTGTGAACCTAGCGAGCCTGGGTTGTGAACCTAGCGAGCTTAGGTTGTGAACCTAGCGAGGCTAGGTTGCGAACCTAGCGAGGCTAGGTTGCGAACCTGGCGAGCTTAGGTTGTGAACCTGGCGAGGCTAGGTTGTGAACCTGGCGAGGCTAGGTTGCGAACCTGGCGAGGCTAGGTTGTGAACCTAGCGAGCTTAGGTTGTGAACCTGACGAGCCTGGGTTGCGAACCTCAGCGAGTCCTGTTCGACGAAAACATGCCGCGGAAACTTCGGCGCGATCTGCCGGAGTTCTTCGTCCGTACAGCACAGGAAGAGGGTTGGTCAGCGTTCAAGAACGGTGAACTGCTGAGGCGTGCCGGCCTCCCGGCTCAGCTGGCGCACTCGGCGCAGGTGCAGCCGCCGAGGACGAAGTTGACCTTCGTGAAGGCATAGGTCGCCTCGCCGTAGACCGCCCGCACCGCGCGCTTGTAGTTCTGGCAGTCGGAGGGCGTCACGGGACTGCCGCCATGGGTGATCCGGCCGCCGACGATCATCAGGCCGGCGCGCGAAAGTACCTGCGGGATCTTGTCGCTGTCCGGGCGCGCGCGGAGTTTTTCGAGATGACGGGCGATCAGGGCGTCCGGTGCAAGAGCCGCCATGTGTCAGATCCCGGTCGCGACGACCATCAGGCAGTCGGCATCACCGCGATGCATGCAGCGGACGTCGGTGATTTCGATCGTCTCCTGGTAGTGCTTCGCAATCCCGCGGCAGATTCCACGTGCCACGGCACAGAGCCTCCGTGGCGAGGTGTAGACGACGGTCACCTCGTGGTCGCCGGTGCGTGAGGCGTGCAGGTAAGGAGGCGCCGCGCCGCGATGATCCATCCGGACCACCGTATGAATGGTCGTCTCGGTGTGCTCGATCACGTCGAGCGTGCGCCATTCGGGCTCGATCGCTCCCCAGTACATCTCCAGCAGGTCGGGAGCGATGAACTCGCCGAAGTCTTCCAGCAGCGCCGGAGCCGGAATGCCCGTGATGGTCGATGCCGTGGTGACCAGCGCGGTCACTTCTTCATCCGGGTAAGTGCTGAAGACCTCATACGTCTTCGCCGGATCGATGCCGGCCGCGGCCTTCAGCCTGACCCACGCGCCATCGCCGAGGCGTGCACCGACGAACTTCTCGAGCTCGGCGAAAATTGTTCCGTGCATAGTCGTGCAGCGTACACGGTATCGCGGTAGGTATCCGCGTCGGTTCCAGCCGACGCGGCCTTCCGCTTCACAGCGCCGCCACCTCCACCCGGTCCCGTCCTGCTGCTTTCGCGCGGTAAAGGGCGGCGTCGGCGGCCGCGATGAGCGATGGCGGGGTGAGCTCGCTCGTTCCGCTGCTCGACGACACGCCGAGGCTGGCGGTGACGATGTGCGAGTCGGCGCCGTCGTGGCGGATCGCTGCGTTGCGGACGATGTTCCGGAACGCCTCGGCCTCCGCTTTCGCGGCGTCGAGCGTAACGCCGGGAAGGAGCCACGCGAATTCTTCGCCGCCGAAACGGGCGGCGAGGCCGCCGCGGGAGTCGGTGCGCTCGGAGAGGAGCGCGGCGACTGCACGCAAGGCTTCGTCTCCCTCCTGATGTCCTTGCGAGTCGTTCAGTTTCTTGAAATGGTCGAGGTCCAGCAGCACCAGCGAGAGCGGCTCCCCCTGCTGGCGTGCGGTGGCGCAGGCCTCCTCGAGCGCCTCATCGAAGCGACGGCGGTTTGCGACGCCGGTCAGGCCGTCGACATACGACAGGCCGCGGAGGCGTACGTTGGCGACGGCGAGCTGGCGATTCGTCTCCTCGAGCTCGGCCGCCATGCGGCGCACGTCTTCGTATGCACGCGCCACTTCCTCGTTCTTCCGCGCCCGCAATGCCGCGAGGCGGAGGCGCACGGCGCCCCAGACGGCGGCGGCGATGAGCGCGAGCGCGAGCAGGCGCGCCCACCAGGTCTCGAACCAGCGCGGAGCGACGGTGATGCCGAGTCTCGCCTCGCCGTTGCTCGGAACGCCGTCCTCGTTCGTGGCGCTCACGCGGAACGTGTAATCGCCCGGCGCGAGCTGCGTGTAATGCGCAACCCGGTTTGCCCCCGCCGCGACCCAGTCGCGGTCATAGCCCTCGAGCATGTAGCGAAACGTCACGTGCTCCGGGGCGCGCAGGCTGGGCGCCGTGTAGCGCAATTCGAGTCGCTGGATCCCGGGAGGGACGCGCAGCGGGCCGTCCGGGGCCGGACTGCCGTCGAGGAGCACCTCTTCGACATGCACCGGCGGTGGAACGCTGTTGCGCGCGTTCGCGCGTGGATCGACGACGGCAACACCGCGGGCGGTGGCGATCCAGAGACGTCCGTCGCGGCCGCGGATCGCGGCAGGGAAGGCCGCGTTGCACTCGGACGACGGCATCCCGTCGGCCGTCCCGTACACGACACCCGACAGGTCGGTCGCGGTTCCCCTCATCGCGGCGAGCACGCGGTCGCGGCTCACCCGGTACAGCCCGCGATTGCTCGTCAGCCAGAGGTCGCGCCCGCGGCCCTCGTCCACCACCTGAAACACGACGTCGTCATGCAACCCGTCGCGGCGCATCAGCGAGCGGACCGAGCCGCTTGCGAGATCGAGCCGCGCCAGTCCGCCGCCGGACGTTCCGATCCACACCCCGCCGCCGTCCGCGTCTGCCGTCAGGCTGAAGACGCGGTCGCTCTCCAGACCGCGCCCCACGCCGGCGATCCGGGTGGCGCGAGCGCCCTGTTCGCTCACGCGCCACAGTCCCGCGCCGTCGGTGCCGGCCAGGAGGCTGCCGTCCGGCAGGGCCAGGAGCGGCCGGAGCTGCCGGTCATCGAGCTCCTTCACCCGGGCCGTTTTTCCGTTGCGGACGAGTACGAGCCCGGCGGTCGTACTGATCCACAGCGTGCCGTCCGCGGTCTCGACGAGAGCGCGCACCCGGTCGTTGGGCAGACCACCGCGGCGGACGTCGATCGTGTCGGCGAATCGGCCGTCGCGCAACCGGGCCACGCCGCCGCCGTCCGTCCCGACCCACAGGCTTCCGTCGCGGCTTTCCGCGAGGGCATAGACCGTTTCGTGGGGCAGGCCATCGGTCGTGCCGAGGCACTGCACGGGTCCCGGCTGGAGCGCGCAGAGTCCTCCTGTCTCGGTACCGGCCCACACGCGGCCGTTGCGGTCCTCCAGGATGGCGCGGATTCCGTCGACGGAGAGCCCTTCTTTCCGTGTGAACGAGAGGAAGCGCGTGTCGCTCAGGCGCACCACTCCGCCGGCGGTGCCGACCCAGAGGGAGCCCTCGCGGTCCTCGACCACGGTGCGGACGATCGGGCTGGGGAGGCCTTCCGCGACGCCGAACGTCTCCATCCGCACTCCGCGCCAGCGCGCGAGGCCGCCGTCCGTGCCGATCCAGAGGCTGCCGTCGGAGTCGCGGGAGAGGGAGCGAATGAGGTTGCTCGGCAGACCGTCGTGCGTCGTCAGGACGCGCACGATCGCTCCGTCACGCCATACCGCCAGTCCGCCGCCGTCGGTGCCGATCCAGAGGGTTCCGTCCCGGTCGCGCAGCACGGCGCGCGCAAACTCGTTCGGAAGACCCTCGCGCGTCGTGATCCGCTGCAGCACGCGTGAGTCGCGCCAGCGGACGACTCCTCCGCCGTGCGTCGCGACCCACAACCCGCCGGCGCCGTCGTCCTCTATCGCCCAGATCCGGTCCGTCGGGAGCCCGTGCCGTGTCGTGAAGCGGGTTACCTGCTCGTCCTTGATCCGCAGCAGTCCACCGCCTGCCGTTGCCACGAAGAGGGCTCCGTCCGCGGTTGCGTGCATCTCGCGGATGCGGTCGGCCCCGAGGAGCTCCGGACGAAAGGATTCGATCCGCCCGCTCCGCAGTCGTGACAGGCCGCCGCCGTAGGTGCCGATCCACAGCTTCCCATCCGGAGCCTCGAAGAGGGACGAGATGAACGCGCTGCGCAATCCGGGCGCGGACTGCCGGTCGCTGAGGACGAACCGGATGCCGTCGAACCGCACCAGCCCTTCCTCGCTCCCCATCCAGAGATACCCGTCCCTGGTCTGCACGATCGCCCCGATCGTGCTCTGCGGGAGCCCCGACTCGCTGGTCCAGACCGAAAGCCGCGCCTGCGTCAACGCCCGCGCCGGATCGAGCGCAAACGCCTGCGTTCCGGCGAAGACGAGCAATAGGAGAGCGACACAGGTCGCCCGATGCGAGGTGACTGGTGAAATCCGCGCCTCCAGATGGATGCGGTGATCGTACACCGGGCGCGGGTGTTGCCTGTGGCCGTCGCCACGAGCAGGGGATGGGCGTATCATTCGCCCATCCCCATGCGTACCCCCGGCAGGTTCTGTCTCATCCTGGTGAAGCCATCGCATTACGACGACGATGGCTACGTCATTCAGTGGCTGCGCTCCGCCATCCCCTCGAATTCGCTCGCGGCCCTTTACGGGCTCGCGCGCGATTGCGCGGAGCGGCGGATTCTCGGCGAGGACGTCGAGCTCGAGATCCATACGTTCGACGAGACCAACACCCGCCTCCGCCCCGAGCGAATGGCGCGGATGATCGAGGACGCGGGCGCCGGGATGGTCATGATGGTCGGCGTCCAGTCGAACCAGTTCCCGCGGGCGCTCGATCTGGCGCGGCCGCTGCGGGCGCGCGGGCTTCAGGTTGCGATCGGCGGCTTCCATGTCTCCGGCGTGCTGAGCATGCTCAATGGGGTCGATGCGGGCCTCGCGGAAGCGAAGGCGATGGGCATCTCGGTCTTTGCCGGGGAAGCCGAGGGGCGGTTGGAGGATGTGCTGCGCGACGCGGCGGCGGGTGCGCTCGCGCCGCTGTACAACTTCATGAACGACCTGCCGGGCATCGCCGGCGCGCCGATTCCGCTCATCACTGCCTTGCGCGCATGGCGCACCGCGGGAGGGTTGACCAGTTTCGACGCGGGGCGCGGCTGTCCGTTCCAGTGCTCGTTCTGCACGATCATCAACGTGCAGGGGCGCAAGTCACGGCGCCGGTCCGCGGACGACGTCGAGCGCATCGTGCGGGAGAACGTCGCGCAGGGGCTGCACAGCTTCTTCATCACGGACGACAACTTCGCGCGCAACCAGGATTGGGAGCCGATCCTCGACCGCCTCATCCACCTGCGCGAGGTGGAAGGGATCAAGCTCACGTTCGTGATCCAGGTGGACACGCTCTGCCACAAGATCCCGAACTTCATCGACAAATGCGCGCGCGCCGGCGTGAAGCGCGTCTTCATCGGACTCGAGAACATCAACCCGACCAGTCTCGTCGGCGCGAAGAAGCGGCAGAACCGCATCACCGAATACCGGGCCATGCTCCTCGCCTGGAAGGCGCACCGGGTCATCACCTACGCCGGCTACATCCTCGGCTTTCCGAACGACACGGTCGACTCGATCGTCCACGACATCGAGATCATCAAGAAAGAGCTCCCGGTCGACCTGCTGGAGTTCTTCTTCCTCACGCCCTTGCCGGGATCCGAGGATCACCAGACGCTCATGAAGAACGGCGTGGCGGTCGACGCGGACCTCAATCGCTACGACCTCAATCACGCCTGCACCGCGCATCCGAAGATGTCGCGCGAAGAGTGGGAGCGGGCGTACCGCGTGGCGTGGGCGACGTATTACACGCCCGAGCACATGCGCACGATCCTCCGCCGCGTCGCCGCGATGCGTGGAAAGGTCAGCAACACGGTGTTCCTGATCACCTGGTTCAAGGGCTCGATCGACATCGAGCACATTCATCCGCTCGAAGGGGGCTTCCTCCGGCTGAAGTTCCGCCGCGACCGCCGTTCCGGCATGCCGCTCGAGCCGGCGTGGCGCTTCTATCCGAAGTACTACCTGGACACGGCGCGGAAGCTGATCCGCTTCTCGAAGCTCTTCCTCGACCTGCACAAGATGTATCGCGACATCCGCCGCGACAACAAAGGCCTCGGCTACATGGATCTCGCCCTCACCCCGCCGACGGCCGAGGACGTCGATACGCTGGAGCTGTTCGACAGCGCGGAAGCGCAGAAGTACGTGGCGGTGCAGAGGGGCCACAGCGCAACAGCAGCCGTTTAGTTTGGAGTGCGGCGACCGCAGTCGCCGCTTTGACTCCGAGCGCGAGAATCATTTTGTTGAAAGCTCCATCCCTCGGCGGGAACGTTCTTCCCCTGCACCAGCACCCGCAGGTCTTCGCCGATGCCGTCGGGGAGTACGAGGCGGCGGGCGTCCTCCCGGGCCTGGAGCACTTCCAGCCCTTCCTCGGCACCGGAGATCGCGATCTCGTGGACCGGCCGGAACAGCTCGTGGCCGGTGATGCCGATCGAGAGCAGGAAGCGGGCGAGACGGTCGAAGAAGAGCGTTTCCGCCCCTTCGCGTGCACCGGCGCGTTCGAGGTCGGTGAAGTTGATGTGCGCGGTCAGGTCCTGCTCGCCGGGATCGGCCAGCAGGTCACGGTGGACGCGGTGACGGGAGTACGCCGCCGCCGTCCCGAAGCGGCGCGCTCGTGAATGGAAGAGCTTGTTCTCCGGATACCCGTAATCAATGGTGACGACGAGCGCGCGGCTCACATGGCGAAGCACGTCGGCGTGAAACGCCTCCCACTCCAGCGCCACATCGGCGAACTGCCCCTCGGCCAGCTCGAGCCCGCGCACCGCGAAGTAGTCGTCATACAGCGGAGCCGCCTCGTGCTCCGTCCAGTCCAGCACCCCCTCGCGCTCGGCGACCCACAGCTCGTGAAGATGCTCGCCGCGCTGGACGAGGCGGGAGAACGGGATCGCGTCGTAAAGCTCGTTGCTGAAGATGAAGTGCGCGCCGTCGCGCGGCACCTCGTCGAACGAGTTGACGAATGTAACTCCTTCTCCGGTAACGCGGTTGAGGGAGCGATCGACGCCGTAGAAACGGACGTTTTCTTCGTCGATCTGCGCCGCCACGCTTCGGACGAGACCGCCATCGCCGCAGCCGATGTCCACAAAAGAGCACAGTACGCCCTCGCTGCGTCGCACAAACTCGCGGAAGAGCCCGGCGATGGACCACGAAAACACCGGGCTCAGCGAGGGTGCGGTGACGTAATCGCCCCCCTTTCCGACCGGGTTCTCGCTCCTCGCGTAGTACCCGAACTCAGGGTGATAGAGCGCCAGCTCCACGAAGTCGCGGAACGATAAGTCTCCGTAGTAGAGCAGGTTACGCAACTCGGTGCGAAGAGAGCGCTCGGCGGGCACGCACGCATCGTACAACGGCCGAGCCGCCATTTCGTGCCATAACTAATGTGACCATGGCAGCCCGGTTGCGATAGTCGAGGCAGAACAAAGGAGACCAGCACATGAAACAGTTCTTAGCCAGCTTGCTCATCGCCCTCATGGCCACCACCGCGTTCGCGGCCGATCCGGCTACGACGCGTGACAAGACCAAGAAAGGTGCGGTCATCGGTGGCGTTGCCGGCGCGATCGCCGGCGCCATCATCCACAACAACCGCGGCTCGGGGAACGCCAAGCGCGGAGCGGTCGTCGGCGGAGTCGTCGGTGCCGCGACCGGTGCCATCGTCGGCGCCATGATGGACAGACAGGAGCGCGAGCTCCGCCAGATCGAAGGGATCGACGTCGCCCGTACGGACGAAGACGAGCTCAAGGTCACGGTCCGCAACGAGATCCTGTTCGACTTCAACTCCTCGGCCGTCCGCTCCAGCTCGCGTGACGAGCTTCGCGACATGGCCGACGTGTTCAACAAGTATGGGGAAACCACGATCGTGGTTGCGGGCCACACCGATTCGGTCGGTTCCGAGGCCTACAACGATCGCCTGTCGGACCGCCGCGCCAGCGCGGTGGCCGGATACCTCGAAGACTACGGCGTGCGCAGCTCGCGCATCGACGCGGTCGGTCACGGTGAGTCGCGCCCCAAGGCGTCGAACTCCAGCGCCAGCGGTCGCCAGCAGAACCGCCGAGTCGAGCTCTACATCCGGGCGAACAATGCGTAAACAGAGCTCAACCGGAGTGATGCGGTATCAATGTTGAAAGAACGACGCTCGGGAACGAGCGTCGTTTCCGTTTTACCGACCTTTAGGAGGTTGTTTTGAACAGCATGCTACGTAAGAGCTTCATCCTCGTGATCATCGCCGCGTTCACGTTCGCCTGTGCCACCACGGACGGCAGCGGAACCGATCCAAACAAGAAGACCAAGCGCGGTGCCGCGATCGGTGCCGTCATCGGCGGCGTCGCAGGCGCCGTCATCGGAAACCAGTCGGGGAACAACCGCACGGGCGCCGTCATCGGCGCCGCTACCGGTGCGGCCATCGGTGCCGTCGCAGGCCGCCGCATGGACAAGCAGGAGGCGGAGCTGCGTCAGATCGAAGGCGTGGAAGTCTCGCGTCCGTCCGAAGGGGAGATCTCGGTCCGCCTGACCAACGACATCCTCTTCGACCTCAACTCGGCCGCGCTGCGCAGCGCGTCGCGCAATACGCTCGACGAGCTGGCGACGAACTTCCGGCAGTACCCGGACAACCGGATCATCGTGGAAGGGCACACCGACTCCTCGGGCGGCGACCAGTTGAACCAGCGTCTCTCCGAGCAGCGTGCGTCGAACGTGGCCGACTACCTGATCGACGGCGGCGTGTCGTCGAGTGCGATCACGGTGTACGGCTTCGGCGAGTCGCGTCCGAAGACCTCGAACGACACGGCCGAAGGGCGGCAGCAGAACCGCCGCGTCGAGATCCACATCCAGGCACCGCCGTCTGCCAGCGCACAGTAAGAACGTGCGGTAACGCAACTGTCACGGGGCCGGCGAAAGCCGGCCCCTACACTTGGCGCCGATGAAGTGCGCCGTCGTTCTGCTCCTGGCCTGCACCGTTCTCGCCTGCGCCACCGCCACTCCGCCGCCTGCCCCTGCGCCCGCGGCCGACGAGGCCACCCTCGGCGCCATCGCGCAACTCGAGGAAGCGGTCGCGCAGCAGCCGGCGAACACTCCCTGGATCTACATCCTCGCGCAGTACCACGACCGCGCGTATGACGCCGGCAACGTCGCGAAATGGCTGTCGCGCCTCGACGAGCTGGGATGGGAGCAGGGAGCGGCGGCCCACGACTTCCGCAACACGGGTGCGCTTCCGAACGTCCGCACCGCGATCGCGAAGCTCGACGCGCGCGAGCCGCGCAACAACCGTGCGCGTGCGGCATTTACGCTCGCGAACCAGCGCGACCTGATCCCCGAAGGGATCACCCACGATCCGGTCGACGACGTCTTCTACGTCACCAGCATCTATCGCCGCAAAGTGGTGCGCATCGACCGCGGCGGCCGCGTCACCGACTTCACTGCCGAGGGGCAGGACGGGATGCTCAGCGGCCTCGGCGTGCACGTCGATCCACAGCGCCGCCTCCTCTGGGTCGCCTCATCGACCGCGCCGGAGATGCGCGGCTTCTCCCCGGAGCTCGAAGGACGTTCGGTGCTGCTGGCGTACGACCTCCGCGACGGGCGTCTGGTGCGGAAGATCGAGCACGGCTCGAAAGAGACGCCGTCGTTCCTGAACGACTTCACCATCCTCCCGGACGGCTCGCTGCTCATCACCGACACCGTTCGCCACCATGTCGCGCGCCTCGGGCCCGATGCGACCGCGGTCGAAGAGTGGCTGCCCGAGCTGCGCTTCCCGAACGGCATCGTGCTCGCCGACGACCCGCGCCACGTCTACGTGGCGGACTTTCGCGGCATTACCCGCGTGACCATCGCCGACAAGACGACGCAGAAGCTCGAGTCGCCGAAGCTGCTGAACGGCATCGACGGCCTGGCGCTGCATCGCGACAAGCTGGTCGCGATCCAGAACGCGATCGGCAAAGCGCGCGTGCTGCGCATCGACGACGGCAGCGTCGAGATCCTCGAGTCGCAGAACGCGCTGTTCGAGTTGCCGACGACAGGGGTGGTGGTGGGCGACGAGCTCTGGTTCATCGCCAACCCGGGCCTGCGGTCGTTCGAGAAAGGGGTGATCTGGCCCCGGGAGAAGCTCAGCGACCCGGTGATGCTGCGCTTGCCGCTCATCTGAGCCATTCACTTAGAATCCACGCACATGCTGAAACGCACTCTTCCCCTCATCCTCATCTTCCTCGCGAGCGCCGCGCTCGCCGCCGAAAAACAGCCGCTCACGCACGAAACGATGTGGCTGATGAAGCGAGTCGGCGGGCCTTCGATCAGTCCCGACGGCAAATGGGTCGTCGTCCCGGTGACCGAGCCGGCGTACGACGAGAAGGACCAGACCGCCGACCTCTGGCTCGTGCCTGCCGACGGCAGCGCGAAACCGCGCAAGATCACGTCGATGAAAGCGGGCGAGAGCGATCCGTCGTGGTCTCCCGACAGCCGCCGCATCGCGTTCACCGCCAAGCGCGACGCCGACGAAGTCGCGCAGGTCTACCTGCTCGACATCGTGGGAGGCGGCGAGGCACAGCGTCTCACCAACCTCTCCACCGCGCTGCGCGCGCCGAAGTTCAGCCCGGACGGCAAGCGCGTGCTCTTCGCCAGCACCGTCATCCCCGACGCGGCGGACGACGAGGCGCAGAAGAAAGCGGCCAAGGAAGAGAAGGACCGCAAGTTCAAGGTCCGCGCATACGACTCCTTCCCCATCCGGGCGTGGGACAAATGGCTCGACCCGAACCGCGAGCCGCACATCTTCGTCGCGAACGTGGATGGCGGCGCCCCGAAAGACCTGCTGGCCGGCACGAAGCTCGTAGCCGAGGCGGGGTTTGCGGGGACGGGCGGCGGCAGCGGCTCCGAGACGCTGAACGGCGAATGGTCGCCCGACGGGCAGTGGATCGTCTTCGCCGCCACCACCGCGGTGAACACGGCCGCGTTCGCGGAAGTGGGCTGGGACCTGTATCGCGTCAGCGTGAATGGCGGAGATCCGGAGCGGATCGCCTCGACCGCCGGCAGCTACGGCAGCCCCACGTTCAGCCCTGACGGCAAGACGCTGTACGTCACGCGCGACCTGAACAACACGAAGTCGCACAACGCGACCCGCCTTGTCGCCTTTGACTGGCCGCCGTCAAATGGGCAACTGAAGAACGAGCGCGTGATCGCCACGACCGACCGTTCCGTCAACAACTACGTCGTCTCGCATGACGGGAAGACCATCTACTTCACCGCCGAGGACTCGGGGCAGGTCAACCTCTACTCGGTGCCGGCCGCGGGCGGCGCGGCGCAGCTGTTCATCCGGCCGGAGCGCGGTGCGTACGGCGCGCTGCGTGCGGCGGACAACGCGCCGGTGATCGTAGCGCAGTGGGGCTCGTCGGTCGACCCGAACGAGATCGTGCGCATCGACACGACCGCGAAGTCGCATCGCAACCTCTCCACGTTCAACGTCGAGCAGGCGCGCAACATCGACTGGGCGCCGCCCGAGCACTTCTGGTTTACGTCGAAGCGCGGCCGGAAGATCCACAACTTCATCGTCAAGCCGGCGAACTTCGACCCGACGAAAAAGTACCCGCTCTTCGTCCTGATCCACGGCGGCGCGCACAACATGTGGACGGACAACATCTCGCTGCGCTGGAACTACCACCTGCTCGCGAAGCCAGGCTACGTCATGCTGATGACGAACTACACCGGCTCGACCGGTTTCGGCGAGGAGTTCGCGCAGCGCATCCAGGGCGACCCGCTGCGCGGACCGGCCGAGGAGCTGATGGAAGCGGCGGATGCGGCGATTGCGAAGTATCCGTTCATCGACCCGTCGCGCCAGGTAGCGGGCGGCGCGAGCTACGGCGGGCATCTCGCGAACGCGCTCGAGGCGTGGTCGGGAACGCGGTTCAAGGCGCTGATCAGCCACGCCGGCCTCGTGAATCTCGAATCACAGTGGGCCACCTCGGACACGATCTACGGCCGCGAGCTGGTGATGGGCGGCCCGGTGTGGGAGCAGAACGAAGCGTGGCGCACGCAGAACCCGGCCCGGTTCGCGGCGCAGTTCAAGACGCCGATGCTGCTGTCCGTCGGCGAGAAGGACTACCGCGTCCCGCTCAACAATACACTCGAGATGTGGTCCATCCTGCAGCGGCTGCGCGTCCCGAGCCGCCTGCTGGTCTGGCCGGAAGAGAACCACTGGATCCTCAACGCCGAGAATTCGCGGGTCTTTTACAAAGAGGTCGCGGATTGGCTTGCGCGCTGGGTCACTCCGGGTCCAATGTAACGCCATGAAACGACTGCTTGCTGTGGCAGTGCTCGTGTGCGCCGCCTTCGCGGCGCACGCGGAGCTTCCCTTCATCGAGAACGACTACAAGAAGGCAGTGGCCCGCGCGCAGGCGAAGAACGTTCCGATCTTCGTCGAAGCGTGGGCGCCGTGGTGACACACGTGCCGCTCGATGAAGGCTTATGTCTACACGGACAAAAGCCTCGAGCGGTATGCCGGGCGGTTCGTCTGGCTCGCGATCAACACTGAAGATGCGGCGAACGCCGCGTTCCTGAAGCAGTACCCGATCCCGGCCCTGCCGACGCTGCTCGTGCTCGACGCGAAACGCGGCCAGGTCACCCTGCGCTATGTCGGCGGGGCGACCGTGCCGCAGGTGAAGAAGCTGCTCGACGAAGCGGAGCAGTCCTATCGCGCCCGCTCGCTCTCTCCGGCGGACGCCGCGCTGGCGAAAGGCGACGGTCTCGCCGCGGCAGGGAAAAGTAAGGAGGCGGTGAAGGCGTTCGACGACGCGATTGCCGCTGCGCCGAAGAACTGGCCGCGCTTCGGGCGCACCGCGGAGTCGCTCATCTACGCTCTCAGCTCCACGGCGGACTACGCCCGCTGCGCAACGCGCGCGCTCGAGCTGTATCCGCGAGTGAAAGGAACCGTCTCGGCGGCGAACGTCGCCTCCACCGGTCTCGCCTGTGCGGCGGCGGTCGAGCCGCGCAACGAAACGATGGTCGAGCAACTCGAGAACGCGACGCAGGAGGTGTTCGACGATCCGAAAATCGTCCTCTCCGACGACGACCGCTCCGGCCTCTATCTCGCGCTCATCGATTCACGCGACGCCGCGGGTGACGACGAAGGGGTGGTCGACCTGCAGACCGGGTGGTCCGCCTTCCTCGACCAGTCTGCCGCCCGCGCGAAGACGGCCGAGCAGCGCGCGGTCTACGATTCCCACCGTCTCAGCGCCTACGTCGCGCTCGGCATACCCGGGAAGGCGATCCCGATGCTCGAGCAGTCGCAGCGTGATTTCCCGAACGATTACAACCCTCCCGCACGGCTCGCTTACGCGTACAAGGAGATGAAGGAGTACGACAAGGCGCTGGCCGCGTCCGATCGGGCGCTGGAGCTCGCCACCGGTCCCCGCCGCATCGCCCTCCTCTCCACCCGCGCCGATGTTTACGTGGCAAAAGGGGACGCAAAGACGGCCAGGGAAACGCTCGAACAGGCCATCGCGGAGGCGAAGGCGCTGCCGGAAGGACAGCGGAGCGACCGCCGCATCGCGTCGCTGGAGAAACGGCTCGCGACAATCGAATGACCGCGCCTCAGCGGAACATGAAGTAGACCGCGCCGACCATGCAGAGGCTGGCCCAGACGAAGTTCATGTTCAGCGGCTGGCGCATGTAGAAGATCGCGAACGGGATGAACACGCTCAGCGTGATCACTTCCTGCACGATCTTCAACTGCGCCAGCGACAGCCGTCCGTAGCCGATCCGGTTGGCTGGCACCTGCAGGAGGTACTCGAACAGCGCGATGCCCCAACTCGCCAGCGCTGCCACGTACCACGGCTTCGTGCTGAGGTTCTTCAGGTGCGCGTACCACGCGATGGTCATGAAGACGTTCGAGAGGACGAGTAAACCGACGGTGGTCGCGATCGTTCGCACGACGCCGATTCTAGCGGTTGCTGAAGGTCATCGTCCCGCGGTGAAAATCGTCCTGATGATCCAGTACCCCGCCAGCACCACCCCCCGCAGCGTGCCGCTGATCTTCGACCTGCCGACGCGCTTCCGGTAACGCACCGGCACCTCGGTCACCCTCGCGTCGAGCTGCAGCGCGCGCACCTGCATCTCCACCGTCCAGCCGTAGCGTCGGTCCCGCATTTCGATCCGGTCCAGCAAGTCACGCCGGATCGCGCGGAAGGGACCGAGGTCGGTGTAGGCGTGGCCATAGAGGCGGGCGATGAGACGGGTGGCCAGCCAGTTGCCGAAGCGCTGTTGCGGCGTCAGTGCGCCCGGCTCGACCGTGCCGAGGGCGCGGGAGCCGATCACCAGCTCGGCGCGGCCCGTGAGGATCGGCTCGAGGAGGAGCGGAATCTCAGCCGGATCGTCAGACCCGTCCGCATCCATGAACAGCACGACGTCGACGTCGTCCCGCAGCCGCGTCAAGGCCCCGGCGCAGGCGGCACCGTAGCCGCGTTCGGCGACGTGCACCACCTCGGCGCCACCTTGCCGTGCGACCTCCGCCGTCGCATCGCGGCTGCCGTTGTCGCCGACGATCACATCGTGGACGAGATTCCGGTCGATAGCCGCGAGCAGGGGGCCGACGGCATGTTCTTCATCCAGGGCCGGGATGATCAGGGCGGTCGGCACGGGTGCGGTATTGTCGCAGTAAACAGTTCGAGCCGCGTCGCCGCGGCTCGAATGCGTAACCCCAAATGGGTCCGTTCAAGGATCGACAAAATAACGGCTAGTGGGAAGCCGTGTCAGTCATCGGGAAAATCGAGAGAGAGAGATTCGCAGGCCCCGCGACTCGTCAGATCCGCTTCGTTGGAGAGCTGCCAACCCTCAAAAGAACCCGAGCGCATGATAGTGCATTCAACGGGCCCTGTCCACACTTCCGTATTTCCAGACTCCAATTAGTTACGGTTGTGCGGCGGCGCTTACCGGCGCAGCACCAGTCGCCGCGCAAAATAACCTGCGCCGCACAGCCCGACCAGGGCCGCCACAATGACCAGTCCGCGCGATCCGCCGCCGAAAACGTCCGGGTGCCGGACCAGGTTCACGATCAGGATGCCGCTGATGATCAGGAACAGCGCGATGCGCACCGTATAGAGGATCTGGGAGGGGCGCTTCGCGCGGATCGTGTCGCTCCACATGATCCAGAGCATCACCGTCATGGCCGCGATGGCCATCGCGCTGGGATTGATCATCGAAGCGTCTCGTACTCCTCCGGCGCATAGCCGAGCACCGCCCGCCCGCTCTTGTCGAGCACCAGGGGGCGGCGCATCAGATTGGGATCCTCGAGCATGAGGTCGACGGCCTCCCCCTTCGACAGCTTGCGCGCGCCGAGGTTGCGGGCCTTGTAGGCAGGGCTGCGGGAACTGAGGACGTTCTCCAGTCCCAGCTCGTCGATCAGGCGCGAGAGGAGCTCGCGCGAAGGGCGATCGTTGGCCAGATTGTGTTTCACGAGCTCGAATCCGCGACCTTCCAGGTCTGCGACCGCCTTGCGGCAGCTCGTTCAACTCGGTTTGAGATAGACCTCGACCTGCTTCGTCATTTCTTCACCCACCATGCATTCGGATTGGCTGGCTGCGGCTTCGCGGGCGCTGCGGTCGCGTACTTCGGCGCGAGCTCGGCGATCATCTTCTGCACCTCGGGGGTGCAGCTCCCGCCGCACTCTCCGGTGGTGGCGGTCGTGCGCGAGGCCACCTGATTCAGGGTGTGAGCCCCTTCCCGGATCGCGCGCTCGATCGTCTTGTACTTGATGTTGTTGCAGCGGCAGATCGTCTTCAGGGCCCGGATCGCCGGATGCAACGACTCGTTTTCGTCCTCATCCATTCCGGCCGCCCTTAACAGAACCGCCCGGCGACGGCTTCCCGATCTGCGGCTTCGGCCGGGAGGACGAGCGCGGTATGGCCGAGGCCGGAAGGGTCAGTTTCGGAAGCGCGCGCGAGAGGGAAAACGCGCCGGTGGCCGACCTCTGCTTCCCGTAGTTCGGTTTCGGCCGCCTCATTGCGCCATCCTAACGCACTGCCGTAGAATGCGCCGCGCGCCGGCGACCGGACCCGTGGAATTTACCCACGCCCGAAGCGTTAGCGCACACCGCGTGGGGCTGTAGCTCAGTTGGGAGAGCGCCTGAATGGCATTCAGGAGGTCATCGGTTCGATCCCGTTCAGCTCCACCACTTCCCGCTTTCAACCCCTTTCGCCAACAGGTGAAAGGGCGATCTGTAGGTGGGTGAGAGCTTTCCGTCCGCCACGCGGAGTTCGATAAGCAGCGTTTTCACGATCTCACCTTTCAGCGGCGATTCGCGCGTAACCCACATGTCCGCTGCGCGTTGCAGGAGTTCGATCGGTTTGCGTGCCGCGGCGAGAAACGCCGGGGTCGGGGGCATCCGGTCGAGGGCGTCGATCTGGGCTTCGATCTCGTCCAGCTCCGTCTCCCACCGCGCGTTCAGCTTGCGCCACAGGCGTTCGTCGATCTTGCCGCTCTCGTGGTTGATGTAGGCGTCTTCTTGCAGCCGTTCCAGCCGTGCTTTTGCTGGCGGAGCCGCTGCACCTCGCCTGCGGTTTGTTCCAGCTCGCGTGCATGCAGGGCTCCCATCTGCTCATCGAGCCAGTGTGACGTTGCTGACTCCACCGTGAGCGAGCGCAGCATGTCGGCGATCGCGGTGTCGAAGAACTCTTCCCGGTAGTGTGTCCGCTTGCAGCCGTCCTTCCCGCCGCAGTGCAGATAGCGATACTTCCGCTCGGTCACTGTGCCGTCAGGCAGCTCACGGCGCTTGGTCTTCTCATCGGTCGAGAGCAGCCCGCCGCACGTCTCGCAGCGCAGCAGGCCGTTGAAGGTAAACGCGTGCCGCGCTTTCGATTTCGAGACGCCGAGCGCTCGCTGGACTTGTTGGAATAGAGAGACGGAGATCAGCGGCTCGTGCGTGCCGCTGTAGGTCTTGCCCGCCCACCGAAACGGGCCGTGGTAGACGCTGTTTCGCAGGATGCTGAGCACCGTGTTCTTCGCGATCGTGCCGCCGCGGCGGGTGCGGAGACCGTGGCTCCGAGCCCACGTCGTGAGTTCGCGGCCCGAGTACTTCCCTGTCGCGGCGCGCCGGAAGAGTTCCTGCACGAGTGGCCCGACCTCGGGATCAGGGACGATGCTGCGGTCTTTCCCCGCACAATTCGTATAGCCCGCCGGCGCAACGCTCGGCCACAGGCCGGCCTGTGCCTTCGCAGTCATGCCCTTGATGATCTCTTGCCGGAGATTGCGCAGAAAGTTTCTCGCGATGACCAAGCCGATCTCGTGCTGAAGATGTTGATTGGTCGGCGCGGTCGGCGAGATCACGAGATGCTCACGCACGAGATGCAGTTCGAGATTGCAGCGCTCGACGACTTCGGCATCCGAGAGATTCCGCGCCCACCGATCGGTTTTCTCGCAGAGCACGATGCGAACGGTGGGATGCGCCTGTACGTAGGTACACAGACGGCGGAACTCGCGCCGGTCGCCGCCGGGTTTGCCGCTTCGTGCCTCGACGAACCATTCCACGATCGTGATGCCGAGTTTGCGCGCGTACTCGGTGAGAAGGCGCTTCTGCGCAGCAATGCTATAGCCTCCGCTTTCCTGTTCCGCGGTGGACACGCGTGCATACGCGACGGCGGCGAGACTCTTCTTCATGATCGTGCGATTTTACCGCTTCGTGCAGGGCAGATGCTGGTCTCGCCGACATCAACCTCCGCCTCGGTAAACTCCTGCAAGAGCGCGAAGAATCGGAGCAAATTGTCGCGCGCAGCACTCCATGCATCCTCATCGAGGAGCGCGGGATCGAGCGCGGCGAGCTCGGCGCGAGCGGATCGCTCGCGCGCATCGCCGCCGCCCTTCTCGCTATGGGTCGATGCCGTAGCCTGCGGCTGATGCGCAGACTCGTGGACCGTGCGTTTTGAAGCGCTCTTCGGCATCCGCTGTGGCGCGCGATCCGGTCGTGCGTCCCAGTGGCCGTCGAAGATGAAGGTCGCTTGTGCCAAGCGACCTTCCATCGATCGAAGCATCAGTTGATTGGGAATAGCGGGGGCTGTTTGTCTGGCGTGTCCGGCGGAGGAAGCCCTCTTGGTCCCACCGCCCCAAAGTTCGGAAGCTCTTCGCGGATGAGCGCGAGCACGCTTTCGGGGAACGGATACGGGGCAATTGGCCCGTGGCGCTCTTGCTCATCGAGGCGCGCATGCTCGTACCGCGAGGCCGCCTGGAGGAGCGCGGTTCGCTTGCGGCGCGCATCGTTCAGTGCGCCGCTCTCCTGACGTTGTGGGCGTTGTTTCCCAATCTTGGCGAGGAGCGAATCAACGAACTCGCGCGGCGTCATGCCGCTATGCACGAGCAGGATGTGCATGACGAAACTGATGATCGCTAGCCCGCATTTCTCACCAAGGGGATAAAAAAGCCGCCGCCCCGTGCTATTAAGTTGAGTGTCAGCAACAACTTGATGGCGACGGAGGCGGCGGCGTGAGACAGACAGAGTGTAACGGGGAACAGCTGAGTTTCCAAGGG
>DASQJY010000050.1:0-99715 GCA_035630815.1 Thermoanaerobaculia bacterium | reverse complement strand
CCCTTGGAAACTCAGCTGTTCCCCGTTACACTCTGTCTGTCTCACGCCGCCGCCTCCGTCGCCATCAAGTTGTTGCTGACACTCAACTTAATAGCACGGGGCGGCGGCTTTTTTATCCCCTTGGTGAGAAATGCGGGCTAGTTCACTTTCACCACCGCGAACCCGGTTGCCCGTGACGCCTCGTCCATCACCCCTACGGAGATCGACCCGGTGCGGGGGTCGGCGGTGACGCTCAGGTTGATGGTCAGTTCCTTGCGGCGGGAGAGGGATTCGGCGGGGAAGCGGATCTGGTGGGTCTGGCGGTTCACTCGCGAGACGGCGCCGTCCTGGCGGAGGAAGGCGGCGAACAGCGAGAAGCTGCCGGCGAGATCGTCGCCGTCGGGAATGAGGGTCAGGGTCTCGGTCGGGATCGTGATCCTGACCGGGATGACCACGTTGTTGCCCTCGGCGGGGGTGTTGTCCTCTTCCACGACGGCTTCGACGCCGAGGTCGTTCTGCGAGGGATCGTGGAAGAGGTTCGCGGTGACGGAGTCGGTCATCTCGGAGGAGGCGGTCCGTTCGACGATGGCCTTGCGCGTGCGGACGGTGTAGCCCCTCTTCTTGAGGCGCACATCGACGTTCTTGGTGCGGTCCTTCCGCTCGCCGGAGGTGCGGTAGCCGAGGGAGTAGTAGATGTTCAGGTCGTTGGCGATGGTGTCGAACGCGAGCTTCCAGTTCGACGAGCCGGAGGTGGCCAGGCCGCCGGTGTTCACGGCGATCGAGTGCATGTTGATGGTCGACGTGCCCGCCGTGATGACCGGGCGGAGGGTGAGCTGCAAGTTGTGCGACGCATCGCGCATCGACTCGTCGGTGAACTTGCCCGCGAGGTTGATCGGGTAGAGCGTGATCCCGGCGGCGTTGGCGGCGCCGGCGAGCTCGTTCGCAACCTCCGGGAGGTCGTAGATGCGGGCTTCGCTCATCGGCGAGAACCTGCCCTCGAACTCATCCCGGAGCGCGTCGAGGAACATGAACGGATATTCGCCCGGATTCGTCTCCAGCGACTGTGTGAGCAGGACCAGCACCTTGCGGGCGTCGACGCCGCGCACCGAGGCGATCACGCTCTTCAGCGCTTCCGCTTTCTGGCGCATCTCGACGGTGCTGCGGTTGGCGTACCCGCTGGCGATGGTGATGGCGGTGCCGATCGGCGGGAGCTCCGGCGGGACGCGCCCTTTGTACGACTCGATGTATTGCGTGATCTCGTACTCGAACTGGCTGCGTGAGTTGCCGCCGGCGGTGAGAGCGCGTTTCGGGATCCGCTTCACCGCTGCTTCGATGAGCTCCGGGTCGCTGGTCGGCTCGAGCTCCACCTGCAGGCTGTTGCCCCAGGTGTAGATCGAGACGCCGTCGCCGGGGCGAACGCTCTCGCGGAGGAAGCGTTGCAGTTCCGGCAGGACGACGTTGCGGTTCGCCATCTCCAGCGAGGCGTTGTCGACGAAGACGGTGATCAGGCGGCGGCGCGGATCGCGCGCGACCGGTTCGGCCGCGGGCGCGGCCTCTCCCGGCGTCAGCGTGGCCGCGGGGACGTTCTCCCGGACCTCGGCGAAGTTCGTCAGCTCCTGCTTCACGCCGTTTTCGTAGACCTCGAAGTCGTCTTTGGTCAGGCCGCCCACCGGCTTGCCGGCCTTGTCGGTGACGATCGCTTCGACGTTGGTGACGCGCACTTCGACGGTCTCGCTGAACTGTGCGTTCGCGATGCCGTGAAAGAAGGCGAGGAGCAGCGACAGGACCAGTACGCGTTTCATCATCGATTGCTATTCAGCCGGCGGGAGCTTGACGAGGGCGAAGCCGGTCGCGGCCGACGTGTCGTCCATCACGCCGAGGGAGATCGCCCCGACCTGCGCATCGGCGGTGACGTCGAGCTTCACCGTCACCTCCTTCCGCTTCGGGAGCGAGGCGGCGGGGAAGCGGAACTGCTGCACCTGCGGGCCTACGGCCGAGACGGCGCCGTCGGAACGGAGGAAGGCGGCGAACACGGAGAACTTGCCGACCAGGTCGGTCCCGTCGGGGGTGAGCGTCAGCGTCGAAGTGGGGATGGTGATGGTGAGCGCGTGGACGAGGTTCTCGCCGGCGGCAGTGGCGGTGCCGATGGCCGCCTTCACCGAGAGATCGTTCGTCGCGCGCGTCTGGAAGAGCTGCGCCGCGACCAGGTCTTTCATGGCGCTGGCCGCTGTCTGCTCCACCAGCGATCTGCGCGTGCGGACCCGGTAGGCCTTGTTCTTCGGCCGCACTTCGATCTCCCGGATGCGGTCCTCGCGCTCCCCTTTGGCGCTGTAGGCGAGCGAGTAGTAGGCATTGAGCTCGGTCGAGACGGCGTCGAAGGCACCCTTCCAGTTCCCGGAGCCGGCGATCGCGCGGCCGCCCGTCTCATCGGACGCCGCCGACAGGGAGAGCAGGCGCGGGTCGATCTCCGGGGTGGACCTCCGCAGCAGCCGCGGGGGCTGGGCGCCCATCTGCACGGTTGCCCCCTTCGTCGCGTCCACGTCCGACACCTCGGTGAACTTGCCCGCGGTATGAAGCGGATACAGCGTCACGCCCGCGACGTTCGCGGCGGCAGCTACTTCCGCCGCGAGGCCGGGGACTTCGAACCGTTTGGCCTCCACTCGCGGCCGCATCGTCGTTCCCTCGATGAACTTTTCGCGCTGCGTGTAGAAGTAGTAGAAAGCTTCCTCGGCCGGATTGGTGCCCAGCGACTGCGTCAGCAGGACCAGGACCTTCTGTCCGTCCTGACCGCGCATCTGGGAGAGGATGCTCTTCATGGCCTCCGTTTTCTGGCGCATCTCCGCCACCGCGCGCTCGGCGGAACGGCGGGTGACCTCGAGGCCCTCGTCGAGCCACGGCTTTGTCGCACGGTGGATGTTGGCCAGATAGACGACCCGTTCCAGGTTGAACTCCAGCTCCCCGCGCCAGAAGGTGGTCCGCTCGGGGGTATAGGTCGCGATCTTGTCGACGGCCGCCTTGATTGCCGCCGGGTCGTTGGTCGGTTGCAGCTCCACCGTCAACGAGTCGCCCCACGAATAGATCACGGCGGCGTCGCCGGGCCGCAGGTTGGTGGTGAGGAACTCCTGCAGCTTCGGCAGGACGGCCTGGCGGTTCACCGGCTCGAGCGATCCGAGGTCGACGAAGACGGCGATCAACCGGCGGCGGAACTCGCCTTGCGGCGCTGCTGCCGCGGACGTGCCGTCCTTGCCGCTCGTGGCGTTCTTGCCGGGGCGGGTATCGGCGATCTCCGTAAAGTGAGTGATGTCCTGGCGGACCCCATCTTCATAGACTTCGAAGTCGTCTTTGGTCAGGCCGGAGACCGGGTTCCCGTTCTTGTCGGTGACGATCGCGTCGACGTTGGTGACGCGCACTTCCACGGTTTCGCCGAACTGCGCGTATGCGACACCGGGGATGAGGATGAGCAGCAGCGAGAGCGCGAGTTTTTTTCTCATTCTGTCGATCCTTGTGTGTCGTCCGTTGCGGTGGCGAGCTTGACGAGTGCGAAACCGGTGGCGCTGGAGGCGTCGTCCATGACGCCGACCGAGATCGCGCTGACGCGGGAGTCGGCGGTGACGTCGAGCTTGACCGTCACCTGCTTTCGCCTCGCCAGCGACTCGGCGGGCCAGCGGAACTCCTGCGTCTGGCGTCCCACCGCCGAGACCGCGCCGTCGCCGCGGAGGAAGGCGGTGAAGACCGAGAACTTGCCGATGACGTCCGTGCCGTCGGGGATGAGCGTCAGCGTCGACGTCGGAATGACGATGGTGAGCGGATGTACGAGGTTCTCGCCGGCGGGGGTGGCGGTGCCGAGGATTCGCGCCTGGATATTGAGGTCGTTCGTGCTGCCGGCCTGGAAGAGGTTCGCGGCCACCATGTCGTTCATCTCGGTAGTCGCGGTCTGCTCGATGATCGCGTTGCGCGAGCGGACGACGTACCCCTTCTTTTTGAGCTTCACCTCGACTTTCTTGAGCCGGTCCTTGCGCTCGCCGGAGGTGCGGTAGCCGAGGGAGTAGTAGACGTTGAGATCGTTGGAGATGGCGTCGAAGGCGAACTGGAAGTCGGACGAGCCGACCGCCGCTCTGCCCCCGGTGTCCTCGGCCACGGCATGCAGCGTCTGGGTCGAGGTGTCGGTGTGCACGGTCGGAGCGCCTCTCACCGTCACGCCCACCGACGCATCGGTGAAGGTGCTGTCGGCCCATTTGCCGGCCGCGTGGATCGGGTAGATCGTCACGCCGGCGGTGTTCGCGGCTCTCGCGATCTCGCCCGAGAGGTTCTGCAGCATGTGCGGACGCGCGGCGGAGAAGGGATTGAAATGCTGGGCCCCGACGAACTCGTGCCGGATGGTCTCGAGGTGATGAAACGCCTCCTCGGCCGGGTTGGTCGACAGCGACTCGGTCAGCATCACCAGGACCTTCCGCCCTTCGATGCCGCGCAGAGAGGCGATCACGCTCTTGATCGCCGCGGTTTTCCTGCGCATGTCGTGCGTACTGTTCCTGGCGGCGGTCTCGGCGGCGGCCAGCGCTTCGCCGAAGTCCGGCGTCCTGGGCGGGTAGCTGTTCTTGGCCGACGCGATGATCGAATCGATGGTGTTGTAAAACTGCTGACGCCACGAGTGGGATACGGTCGTATGCTCCGCGAGCTTGTCGATCGCGGCCGCGATCTGGTCAGGGTCGCTGGTCGGCTCGAGTTGTACCTCTAGCCCGAGCCCCCAGGCGTAGATCGCGATTCCGTCGCCGGGACGGACGTTCTTCGCTAGGAACTGCTGCAGGTGTTCGAGCACGGCCGCGCGATGACCGACCTCGAGCGAGGCGTTGTCGATGAACACGGAGATCAGCCGGCGGCGGATGTCGCGCGCGGCCGGTTCCTCCGCCGGAGTCTCGCCCGGCAACGCGGTCAGCGTTCCCGAAGGGACGCTCTCGCCGATCTCCGCGAAGTTCGTGATCTCCTGGCGGGTGCCGTTCTCGTAGATCTCGAAATCGTCTTTCGTCAGGCCGGGAACCGGCTTGCCCGCCTTGTCGGTCACGATCACGTCGACGTTGGTGACGCGCACTTCCACGGTCTCGGAGAACTGGGCGTACGTGACACCGTGCGTAAGGAGGATGAGCAGCGCGAGCGCGGGCGCGGGGGCGTTTCTCATTCGGTCGCTCCGCCCGTTCCCGCCGCAGCCGGGAGCTTGACCAGTGCGAAGCCGGTAGCACTGGAGGCCTCGTCCATCACGCCGAGCGAGATCGCGCCGACGCGTGCATCGGCGGTCACGTCGAGCTTCACCGTCACTTCCTTCCGCTTCGCCAGCGAGGCCGCGGGGAAGCGGAACTGCTGCGTCTGGCGGCCGACGCTCGACACCGCTCCGTCGGAGCGCAGAAACGCTGCGAAGACGGAGAACTTGCCGACCAGGTCCGTGCCGTCGGGGATGAGCGTCAGCGTCGACGTCGGGATGCTGATGGTCAGCGGATGCACGAGGTTCTCACCGGCGGGGGTGGCGGTGCCGATCCCTGCCTTGATGTTGAGGTCGTTCGTGGCGCGGGTCTGGAAGAGGTTCGCCGCGACCATGTCGTTCATCTCGCTGGCCGCGGTCTGCTCGACGATCGCCTTGCGCGTGCGGACGGTGTAGCCCTTCTTCTTCAGCTTCACCTCGACGTTCTTGAGGCGGTCCTGCCGCGCGCCGTCGGTGCGGTAGCCGAGGGAGTAATAGACGTTGAGGTCGTTCGAGATGGTGTCGAAGGCGAGCTTGAAATTCGACGAGCCGATCAGTGCCTTCCCGCCGGTGTCCTCGGCGACGGCGTGCAGCGTCTGTGTCGAGGTGTCGGTATTGATCGCGGGGCCGCCTCGCACGGTCATCGTCTGCGACGCGTCGAGCATTTCGTTGTCGGCCCATTTGCCCGCGGCATGGATCGGGTAGAGGGTCACGCCCGCGCTGTTGGCGGCGGTGGAGATCTCGCCCGCCAGTCCTTCGATCGCGTACGGCTTCGCGTGCGGGAACGGGTTGAACCTGTCGCCGCCGGTAAACTCGTGTCTGATCGAGTCGATGTACTGAAACGCCTCCTCGCCCGGGTTCGACGACAGGGACTGGGTCAGCATCACCAGGATCTTCCGTCCCTCGATCCCGCGCAACGAAGAGATGACGCTCTTGATGGCTGCTGCTTTCTGCCGCATCTCGCTCGAGCCGCGAACGGCGTGCGTTTCCGCGGTGCTGATCGCGTCCTCGATCCGCGCTTTCTCCCCCCGGTCCTTGTACGCGGCGATGAGGAAATCGAGCTCGCCGCGGAAGTCGTTCCGCCAGTTTCCGACGACGGCGTTGCGCGATGCGAGATTGTCGACGGCGGCCGCGATCTCGGCGGGGTCGCTGGTCGGCTCGAGCTGCACGGTCAGGTTGTTGGCCCACGAGTAGATGGCGATGCCGTCCCCCGGCCGAACGTTGCTGGCCAGGAACTGCCGCAGTTGGGGCAGCACGGACGCGCGGTTGCCCGTGTCGAGCGAGGCATTGTCGATGAACACGGAGATCAGGCGCCGCCGGATGTCGCGGGTGACGGGCGCCTCCGCCGGAGTCTCGCCCGGTACGGTGGCCAGGTTTCCCGCGGGTACGCTCTCGCCGATCTCGGCGAAGTTCGTGATCTGCTGGCGCACGTCGTTCTCATAGATCTCGAAGTCGTCCTTGGTCAGGCCGGGAACCGGCTTGCCCGCCTTGTCGGTGACGATGACTTCGACGTTCGTGACGCGCACTTCGACGGTCTCGGAGAACTGGCCGTAGGCGGCACCGTGGGTGAGGACGGCCAGCAGCGAGAGCGCGAGTACGGTTCTCATTCAGTCGATCCTGTCTTTTCCGCCGGCGTGGGAAGCTTGACGAGCGCGAAGCCGGTGGCGCTGGACGCTTCGTCCATGACGCCGAGGGAGATCGCGCCCACGCGCGCATCGGCGGTGACGTCGAGCTTCACCGTCACCTCCTTCCGCTTCGCGAGCGAGGCGGCGGGGAAGCGGAACTGCTGCGTCTGGCGGCCGACGCTCGAGACCGCGCCGTCGGAGCGGAGGAAGGCGGCGAAGATCGAGAACTTGCCCACGAGGTCCGCGCCGTCGGGCATGAGCGTCAGCGTGGAAGTGGGGATGGTGATGGTGAGCGGATGCACGAGGTTCTCGCCGGCCGGGGTGGCGGCGCCGATCCCCGCCTTGATGTTGAGATCGTTCGTGGCGCGCGTCTGGAAGAGGTTCGCCGCGACCATGTCGTTCATCTCGGTGGCGGCGGTCTGTTCGACGATGGCCTTGCGCGTGCGGACGGTGTAGCCCTTCTTTTTGAGCTTCACCTCGACGTTCTTGAGCCGGTCCTGGCGCGCCCCTTCGGTGCGGTAGCCGAGGGAGTAATAGACGTTGAGGTCGTTCGAGATGGTGTCGAAGGCGAGCTTGAAGTTCGACGAGCCGGCCATGGCCTTGCCGCCGGTGTCTTCGGCCACGGCGAAGAGCGTCTGCGTCGAAGAGGCGATGGTCCCGGCGGAGGGGCCGGCCCTCATCTCGATCGATTCGGAGGCATCCATCATGTTGCTGTCGGCCCATTTGCCGGCGGCGTGGATCGGGTAGAGCGTCACCCCGGCGCCGTTCGCGGCGTCCGAGATCTCCTTAGCCATCCCCTGCAGCGCAAACGGCCGCGCCTCGGCGAACGGATTGAAATTCAATCCGTTGGCGAACTCCTGCTTGATCGTCTCGATGTACTGGAACGTATCTTCCGCGGGATTCGTCGACAGCGACTCGGTCAGCATCACCAGGACTTTCCGTCCTTCGATCCCGCGCAGCGACGCGATGACGCTCTTGAGCGCTGCTGTTTTCTGGCGCATCTCGGTCGTGGCGCGCGAGGCATACGCGCCCGCGGTGCTGATCGCGTCGCTGATCGGCGGCTGCTCCGGCGGCACGCGGTCCTTGTACGCGGCGATCATCAGGTCGAGGTCGCTGCGGAACTCCTGGCGCCACGAGGTGGCCAGCGTGGTGTGAGAGGCGAGCTTGTCGACCGCGGCCGCGATGGCGGCGGGGTCGCTGGTCGGCTCGAGCTGCACGTTCAGGCTGCTGCCCCACGAGTAGATGGCGATGCCGTCGCCGGGGCGGACGTTGCTCGCGAGGAACTGCCGCAACTGCGGCAGCACCGACGCGCGGTTGCCGGTGTTGAGCGAGGCGTTGTCGATGAAGACGGAGATCAGGCGGCGGCGGAAGTCGCGGTTCACCGGTTCGGCCGTAGCCTGGCCGGGCGCCGTGGTCAGGTTTCCGGCGGGGACGCTTTCTCCGATCTCGGCGAAGTTCGTGAGCTCCTGGCGCACGCCGTTCTCGTAGATCTCGAAGTCGTCCTTCGTCAGGCCGTGGACCGGCTTGCCGGACTTGTCGCTGACGATGACCTCGACGTTCGTGACGCGGATCTCCAGCGTCTCGCCGAACACCGGCGCTTCCTGCGCGAAGACGATGGGGGAAACGAGCAGCGTGGCGATCAATCCAACAGCAACGATGTTTTTCATAAACCTGCCGATCCGATTGGAAGTTTGATGATGGCGAAGCCGGTCGCGCGGGAGGCTTCGTCGAGGACGCCGACGGAGATGGCGGTGACGGTGGGATCGGCGGTGACGTCGATCTTCACGAAGACCGCCTTGCGGTTGGCGATCGAGGCGGCGGGGAAGCGGACCAGGTTCGTCTGCTTCCCGACCTTCGAGACCGCGCCGTCGGCGCGGAGGAAGGCCGTGAACACCGAGAGGGTGCCGACCATCTCGCTGCCGTCGGGGATGAGCGTGAGCGTGGAGGTGGGGATGGCGATCGTGAGCGGATGCACCAGGTTCTTGCCGGACGGGGTGGCGTTGCCGATCCGCGTCTGGATGCCGAGGTCGTTGGGTGCGCGGGTGTGGAAGAGGTGAGAGGTGACGGCGTCGGTCATCTCGGTCGACGCGGTCTGTTCGACGATCGACTTGCGCGTGCGGACGGTGTAGCCGCGCTTGTCCCGGAGCTGGACCTCCACCCGCTTGGTCCGGTCCTGGCGCTCGCCCGGGGTGCGGTAGCCGAGGGAGTAGTAGACGCCGAGGTCGTTGGCGATCGTGTCGAAGGCCAGCTGCCAGTTTGCCGAGCCGGCCGTGGCCCGGCCGCCGGTCTCGTCGGCGATGGCGTGCAGGGTGGAGGTGGAGGTGTCGGTATGGGGGGAGCTGCTGTTCGCGAGAAACGAGGTCTGCGACGAGTCGCGCATCCCCATGTCGGTGGACAGCCCGGACGCGTTGATCGGGTAGAGCGTCACGCCGGCGGTGTTGGCCACGGCCGCGATGTCGCGTGCGAGGTCCTGCAGCACGTAGTGCCGCGCCTCGCTCGTGGGGCGGAGGACGTCGGGCGACGCGAACTGGTCCCGGATCGATTCGAGGAAGTAGAACGTCCCTTCGCCCGGGTTGGTGGAGAGCTGCTGCGTGAGCAGGACCAGCACCTTGCGTCCTTCCAGGCCGCGCAGCGAGGAGATGACGCTCTTGAGCGCTTCCGATTTCAGGCGCATCTCGGAGGTGGCGCGCAGCGCGTAGGCCGAGGCGATGGAAATCGCTTCCTGCATCCGCGGCTTCTCCGGCTTGTAGTTCGAGATCATGTCCTCGATCTCGTGCTCGAACTCCGCGCGCCAGCCCGGACCCCCGCGGGCGACCAGCGTGCCGAGGCTTCCGAGCGCCTTGGCGATGGCCTGCTGGTCGTCGGTCAGTTCGAGCTGCGCGGAGAGGCCGTTGCCCCAGAGGTAGACCGCTACGGCGTCGCCCGGACGGACGTGGGCCGCCAGGAACTGCCGCAACTGCGGCAGCACGGTGTTGCGGTTGCCCATCTCCAGCGTGGCGTTGTCGACGAAGAGCGTGATGACGCGGCGGCGAGTCTCGCGCGGCGCGTCGGCGGGCGCCGCTTCCGGCGCGGAAGTGGTCAGCGTGCCGGAGGGGGTGGTCTCGCGGATCTCCGCGAAGTTGGTGATGAGCTGCCGGCCGCCGTTCTCGAAGACCTCGAAGTCGTCCTTCGTCAGGCCGTGCACCGGCTTGCCGCTCCGGTCCGTGACGACGACTTCGACGTTCGTTACCCGGACTTCGACGGTTTCACTGAAGGGCGTGGCCTGTTGTGTGGTGGCGGGCGATGCGTGCAAAACGGTGACAATCAGCGCGAGGACGGCCGTTCGTGCGTTCATGGTCGGATCGCGTCAGTATAATCAGCTCCTTCCATGAACATCCGCCGGCTGGCTGTTTTCGTCGCCGTATTGTTGCCGTTCTCGCTCTCCGCGGGGGTGCGCTGCGACTTTACGACCGTACTTACGTCACCCTCCTACTCGTACGGGGGGAAGCTGACCATCGACCGCGACCGCTCCCGCGTCGACATTCATGACGGCAATCATCCCCTCTTCAACCCGACCACGTCCGTGATCACCCGCGACGCCGGCGCCGAGATCATCATCCTCGACCACAGCCGCAAGACCTGGTCGCAGCGCCCCGGCAAGGCGCTCGGCGGCCATCTCAGTACCACCCGCGGCATCAACATGGCCACCACGGCCACCGACGCGGAGGTGCGTACCGACCGTGACGGTGACAAGCATCGCCTCTACGCCAACTACACGCTTCTGATGGAAGTGGAGGGGGAGCGTTTCCCCGCGACCGTGGAGCTCGAGGTGGTGTCGGAGCTCGGCTCCGCTCCCCGCCAGGCCGCCTTCCCCTGGGGCCTGCAGTTCGCCGCCAAGACCGGCTTCGAGGAAGTCGACCGCCTGATCGAGCGCCGCATGCCGATGCGCCTCCCCTCCCGCCAGGTCGTGACCGCCTCCCGCCAGATCGAAGGCGGCCCGAAGGTGACGGAGGTCATCACCATCACCCTCGCCAACGTCTCGGAGACGGACGTCGACGAGAACTTCTTCTTCCCTCCGAAGGGCTACAAGTACGAAGTGCCGATCTTCGAGTTCGGGACATCGCGGTAGCGGTTATCGGTTGTCGGTTATCTGTGCTGTTCCGCCAGGACGATGATCCCGCTGGCAACTGATGACTGACAACCGACAACAGCTCGCCCAGCGCTATTCGCGATACAACAAAAACTCATCCCTGAACCGCGCGAACTCCCGCAGCGGCTCTTCCCACTCCGCCACCCAGTCGTCGACGTCGCCGCCGCTCTCGACGTGCTCGCGGTACTTTGACGATCCGGCCAGGAGGTCGATGGCCAGGCGGTCGGAGACGAATTCGTAGGTCTCGGTGCGCCACTTGAACTCCTCGGGGTTCATGTCGCGCGCGACCTTCACGCACCAGAGGCCCGTGCGATAGGGCTCGAACGTCGCGCGGTTCGTGACGTGCATCTCGACGCCGCCGCACACCTTGTTCGCGTGCTTGTGAAACGTGGGCATGAAGTAGTGCGGACGGAACATCACGCCGGGTAGGGCGAGCTTGTTCAGCCGGTCGGCGAACTTGAACGACTCCAGCCATGGCGCGCCGAAGAACTCGAACGGGTGCGTCGTGCCCCGCCCCTCGCTGAGGTTCGTCCCTTCCACCAGGCACATGCCCGGGTAGACGGTGGCGGTGTAGACCGTGGGCATGTTCGGCGAGGGGATGACCCACGGCAGGCCGGTGTCGCCCCACCACATCGAGCGGCGCCATCCCTTCATCGGGACCACCACCAGGTTGCAGTCGAGCTTGTGCACGTCGGCGTAGTAGCGCTTGAACCAGAGCGCGAGCTCGCCCGCGGTCATGCCGTGTCGCGTCGGGAGCGGGAACATGCCGACGAAGCTCGAGTACTTGTCTTCGCGGATGTTTCCTTCCAGGTGGATGCCGTCGATCGGGTTGGGGCGGTCGAGGACGATGACCTGCAAGCCGAGCGGCGCCGCTTCGCGCATGCAGAGCGCCATGGTGTAGATGAAGGTGTAGTAGCGCGAGCCGATGTCCTGCAGGTCGATGACCAGGGCGTCGAGGTTGCGCAGCACTTCCCGCCGCGGGGCGAGGTCGGTCTCCTTCTCGCCGTACAGCGAGTAGACCGGCAGGCCGGTGAGCGGGTCGGTCGAATGGTCGATGTGCGCCATGTCCTGCGCTTCGCCCCAGATGCCGTGCTCGGGGCCGAAGAGCGCGGTGAGCTTCCATCCGCGCCCCGCCTGCAGCAGCTTGACCGCGTGGCGCAGGTCGCGCGTGACGGCGCTTTGGTTCGTGACGAGGCCGATGCGCTTCCCCTGAATGCGCCACGGTTCCTCGTCGATGAGGACTTCCAGTCCCGGTAGGACGTTCATCAATGCTCCGTTTTTCCAGCGAGTAGTTCCAGCGCGTGCGGGATGAGGTGCAGCACTGCCTGCAGGTTCTCGACCGCACCGGCCGTACTCCCGGGCAAATTCACGACCAGTGCCGTCCCGCGCGTGGCCGCCTGCATGCGCGACAAAGCGGCCATCGGCGTTTTCTGAAGGGAGGCACTGCGCATCACCTCCCCGAAGCCCGGAATCAGCTTCTCGCACACCTTCATGGTGGCGTCGGGGGTGACGTCCCGCGGCGAGATGCCGGTGCCGCCGGTCGTGACCACCAGCCGGTTCCCGGACTCGGTGGCGTCGATGATGGCTGTGGCGATGAATTCGATGGTGTCGGCCACGATGACCACCGCATCGACCGCGTACCCCTGCGCCTGCAGAAGGTCGCGCACCGCCGGCCCGGAAAGGTCCTGCCGCTCCCCACTCGCCGCCGCATCGGAACAGGTAATGACTCGCGCACTGATCATGCGCGGATTCTATGCTTCGGGCGGGAGGGATTGAGGATTGTGAATTGAGGATTGAGGATGAGCTCCGCCGCAGGGGCTTCCCGCGAAGGACGCACGCCGGAGGCGTGGCGGAGAGTAGCCGGTGGCAAGCGCCGAATGGCGTGCCGCCACCGGTTTCGATCGTGTCCCCATGTGCACCCCGGCAGGGGTGCCGGAGGAAGGCCGTCCGCGGTGCCTCCACCCTCACGCCGCGGATGCGCAGGACCACGTCTGCTGGACGTCGAAGCTGGAGGGGGGGACGCCCTCAGGGTTCCGCCGAAGGTGTTGTTCCACCCATGTGGTGAACTCTTCCCCCTTTCCCGTCGAATGTCTGAGCGGTTTGGGCGACCGAGGACGCGAGACCCTCGTGACTCCGAATCCCGCTCGCGCCGCCCGACTGCTCGAGGACCAGCGTGTGGAGTGCGATCACTTCATCGAGGGTCAGCTGTCGCACTAGGACAGACGCTCGTAGATCTCAGCGTTCTTCGCGAGGACGTATCGCGCCGCCGCTTCGAACTGTTGGTCGCGCGCGAGCTTCTCTTCCAGGCTCACGCGCACCAGCTCATCGAGCGACACGCCCTTTTCCTGCGCCGCGTGCTCGACCCGGCTCGCCACGTCATCGGGGACGTGAATCTCCAGCGTCTCATCCGATGAGTTTACCCGAAGGAGCGGCCAGCCGTCAGGCTCCGCCGCTCCTTCGCGCGAGCCCTCACGCCGCGTAGCGGATCCGCAGCACCACGTCCTCCAACTCGTCGTTGCGCTGCACGTCGAAGCTGGAGGCGGGGACGCCGAGGTCGATCAGTGATTCGCGGATGTCCATCGCGGTGTCGCCGGCGGCTTCGAGCTGGATGGCCCGCTGTTCCCGTCCGGCGAAGACGGCGGCGATGCCGGCGAGGAGCTGGTCGCTCGGGGAGCTCGTGAAGCGGGCGTCGATCTGGTCGGGCCAGGGGCGGGTGACCTCGAGGCCTTCGAGCTTGTGCAGCTCGGCGAACTGCAGGTCGAGCTCGTAGCCGCGCTTCGCTCCTTCGACGGCGCCCTTCGTGGTGCCGATGGCCGCGGCCGTGATCTCGACGGCGTCGCGCGTGCGGCGGTAACGGTCGATGGTCTCGTCGATCGTTTCGCCCTTCTCCGGTCCGCCGAGGACCGCGGCGACGAGGCCGGCGACGCGGCCGACCACGCGGCCTGTCTCCGCGGCGGCTTCGCCTTCAATCGTCCCTTGCAGCACGGCTTCGTCGAGCGCGCCGACCACGGTGGGCTCGGTGACCGGATCGACGGGATCCGGCTCGGACGCAGGTTTGGAAGTGGAGCACGCAACCAGGAGCAGAACGATGAAGGGGAGGATCAGGAACCTGCGAGCCATACGATCTCCAATCGAATCGAGTTGTGTATAGCCATCGCAACGGGGCTGCCATCGCGCGGAGAAATTCCAGGACGTGTTCGGCAGCGTCTTAAACGTTTGCAGGTGCGGCGGTTATCGCGGTGGCTTCCACGCACTATTCATCCTCGCGACGGCTCGAGCCGGTGACGCTGTGGCCCGTCCGGAGGGCAGCGTGTGCTGTTTCGCGGACAGGCGTGCACCGCGTTACAGAACGACGAACGAGGGCCGTACACCAGAACCGGATGAAACGTTTCGGCGTAACACCACACTACCCATTCAAGAGCAATCGTCCGGTTACCAGGTCAACGTTCCAACTCAGGCGGTACACACGACACAAATTCTTGTGCGTCGTGAGCAGTGTGCGAGACGTTATGACTAACGAAGAATGCATGCGTGCGGCGCGTTCCGTCACGCTTTTCCTTCACGGGGTCGGAACGCAAACCTCACACGAGATGGCCGGGGCGGCCGAAAAAGGTTTCTGGCGCGCGCGCAAGGACCAGAAGGATCGGACACAACTCCTCACGCTCGATCTGGAGCCGGTCGAGCCGAAGGTTCCGGCGTTCGCGATCCGTACTTCAGGCGAATTGCACGTGGTCGTGCCGCTCGTCTGGTGCAACATGCGGGCGCGGCTCCGTGCGGCGGCTGCCCGTGGAGCAAAGTCGCGGTCGCGCAAGCGCCCCGCCGACCGTCTGTCATGGCGCGAGGTGAAATCGCGGCTGCGTCACGTCTGTGCCGATGTGTGGAGCTCCGCGGACGTTGCGCGAAGTGCGTTCCGCCGGTTCGTCATTCGCGGTGCCTTCGTTGCCCTGGCGGCGCTCGCGATTGCTGTCGCCATGCTCGCCGTGGCCGCGGTCAGCTTTCTGGCTACCGGAGATGCCGATTCGAGGGTCGTTGCCATCGTGGTTGCTCTTGCGGCGACGTGTCTGCTGATGAACGCCGCGCGCGGCCTGGCGACCGCGTATGACCTGATCGGCGACGTCGCGGCGTATGTCGGGGACGAATCGGTTCGTGAATCCGCAATCCGGTCGATCCTGCAGGCCATCCAGATCGTGGTCAGCCGGTCTCCCGACGCTCAGTTGATCCTGGTCGGTCATAGTCTCGGAAGCGCGCTCATGCTCGATGTGATCGCCAGGCTGGACCTGCCGCGGCGCCCGGTGCTGGTTACGCTCGGCTCGCCGCTGAAGACGCTCCACTGGTGGTTTACGACCCGGATGTCGCCGCGCGAGTACATGAGCGCCCTGGCAGCGCAGCAACGGGTGAAGCGCTGGTACCACTACTGGCGCGACGAAGACTTCGTCGGCAAATCACTGGACGATACGGCTCACGAGATCTACGAGGAGCGCTCTCTCGGCAAAGGCGGCCACGCGGACTACTGGTCCGACGTCCGGCTGTGGAGTCAGCTGATGCAGATGATCGTGCTGGTTCTCGATGGTCCGGCGCCCAGCAAGCCGGCCGTGTAGCCTCAATGCCCGGCGTACCAGTCGTACCCCCGCTCCGCCCAGAAGTCAGCGGGACGGACGCCGGTGTAGCGGATGGTGGAGATAGCCTTGATGTTCTTGATGCCGTACTTGATCGGGATCGCCAGCCGGAGCGGGGCGCCGTGCAGCCAGTTCAGCGGCGCGCCGTTCATCTCGTACACCAGGAGGCTCTGCGGGTGCAGCGCGCTCTCGATGTCCAGGCCGATGTAGTAGCCGCGGTTCGCCGTCTCCATGGAGAGGAAGCGGACCGGGTTCGGCGGCGGAAAGCGTTCCATCAGGTCGCGCAGGCGGGCGCCTTTCCACTGCACGATGGTCGACCATCCTTCGATGCAGCGCAGCTCCGTGATCATCTCGTGCGCCGGCAGCTCGCGGATGGCGGCGAGCGTCAGCGCGACCGGCGACGCGGCTCCTTCGATCTTCAACCGCCACGCGTCGGCATCGACATCGGGGACGAGGCCGAGGCGGCCGTTCACTCGGGGGCGCGTGATGTCGCGCGGCTCGAAGCGGGGGCTGAGGCGCGACGGGGAGTAGTAGGCCTGCGCGAGCGCTTCGTTTGCGAGCAGGGCGCGGCGGAGCGGCCATTCGACACCGTCCTCGCGCGGGCGCGAGCGCAGCCATTTGTACGCGCCGTAACATGCCGTCGCGGCAAGCCCCGCGGTGATGAACCCGCGCCGCGACAAGCGCTGCACGGTGAGGTCGACGTCGTCCTGCTCATCCTTCATGCCGCACCTCGTAGCCGATGACCATGGCCCGGAAGTTGTTCCAGCCGGCGCGGATCACCTGTGCGATGTGAACCACGAAAAACGCGACGTATCCGACGGTGAGCCAGAAGTGGAAGAACCTCGCCATCGGGTAGCCGCCGAGGACCCAGGTCAGCCAGGAGAACTGCACCGGTTTGTAGATCGCCAGGCCGGTGACGAGCGACCCCACGCCCATCAGGATCACGGAGGTGTACGCGATCTGCTGCGCGCCGTTGAACTTCCGCGGAGGGGGAGGATCGCGGCGGATGTGCAAGTCGTGCAGCAGGACGTGCACCGCCTCCCGGAACGAGTGCCGGTTCGGCACCAGCGCGCGCCATTCACCGGAGAGGAGGGTGTACGCGACGTACAGCACGCCGTTGACGACGAACAGCCACATGAAGAAGAAGTGCAGCGCCATCCCCTCGGCCAGCCGGTTGTTCACGTGCAGCTGCCGCCACGTGGTCTGCTCGAGGTTCATCTTGAACAGGTAGTAGTCGCCGAGGCCGACGCGATAGGTGGGGTAGGCCCAGTAGATCAGGATGCCGCTCCAGATCATCAGCAGGAGCAGCGGGAAGTTGAGCCAGTGGAACCAGCGGATGGCGAGTGGATGCTTTTTGACGAGCGTCTTCATATGCACCTGTACACCGTTGGATGCCGGTGCCGGGCGCTGGTTTCAGCGACGGGTTTCACTCGCGCCGTTTCGACGCGATACGCCTCGCCAGCTCCTCGGGGATCCGCGCCTTCAGGTCGCCGCTCGCGAGCGATTTTTCGAGCTCGATCGTGCGGCGGTAGCTGGCCGTGTAAGCGACGCAGGAGTCGCAGAGCGCGAGATGGCGGTCGACGTCCTCGCGGTCGCGCTCCGGCAGCTCTTCGGCCACGTAGTCGTCGAGCGTTCCGATCAGTTGTTCGCAGGTGATCATGATGTCGTCACTCTCAGGTGCGGATCGAGCAGCGTGCGCAGTGCCTGCCGCGCGCGGTGCAGCCGCACTTTTACGATGTTCTTCGGGACGCCGAGGGCGTCGGAGGTCTCCTCGGGGGTCAGCTCTTCGATGTCGCGCAGGAGCAGCACGATGCGATACGCCTCCGGCAGTTGGTCGACCGCCTCGTGCACGAGCAGCTGCAACTCGGCCTCCTCGAGCACCGCGTCCGCGCCGCGCCAGGGGACGCTGCTCTCGATCTGGTGACCGTCGGCGCGGAACCGCGGCAGCAGCGGCTCGATGCTCTCTTCCTCCGGCCGCCGCCCCTGCGCGCGCAGCTTCATGAGGGCGGCGTTGACGGTGATGCGATGCAGCCACGTCGCGAGCTTCGAGCCCGCCTGAAAACCGCCAACCGACCGGACGACGGCCAGAAACGCGTCCTGCACCGCATCGCGCGCGTCCTCTTCATTGCGCAGGAAGCGTTTCGCGACGCGGAGCATCCTCCCGCCGTGACCTCGCACGAGCTCCTCGAACGCGGCGTCGTTCCCGGCGCGGAGTCCGCGCACGAGGTCGATCTCGGACATGCGTAAGTTGAGTCTACTCCGCGATGCGGATCGAGTCGCTAAAGGGCTTCCGCAGCGCGCGCAGGCGCTGCAGGTTGCGCTCGCGCACTTCGTCGAAGCGGCCGTCTCGGAAGCGCGAGAAGATGTTGTACTCGAGCACCGGCCGGTCGTCGGTGATGCTGTCGACGCCCTGCACGTAGCGGTCGACCTCCTGCCGGCCGAAGACGAACGCGCGTGGCGCGTACGTGGCGATGACCGGTTCGATGAGCGCGGGATCGGTGTGGAACGTCGCCAGCGGGCGATCCGAGGCGATGACGTCGAGTCCCGTGCGCAGGAACGACCAGACCGTGACCTCGGGGAAGACGTCCGCGATCGATTTCAGCAGCTCGGGGTAGAACGCCTCGCTGTCCGGCTCCCCGGAGAAGCGCTGGATCAGCACCCCGCCCGGCTTGAGGCGCGCTTTCGCGAGGCGGTAGAACTCGACCGTGTGCAGGTTGACCATGCCGGGCTGCGTGATCGGCGGCGCGGGGTCGATGTTGATGACGTCGTACTTGCGGCCGTCGAGCAGCAGGAAGTTGCGCGCGTCGCCGACCACCGGAGTCCGGTTCGGTGCGGTCATGAGGCGATAGCGGTCCGGCGGGTGCAGCAGCGGCAGCGCGCGGAAGACGGCGGGGTTGATGTCCACCGCGACGACGTTCGCGTCGTAGCGCAGCGTGCCGGCCCAGGAGCCGCCGGTGCCGACGCAGAGGACGAGGATGTCCTTCGGGGCGCGGCCGAGGAGCGCGGTCGGGATCTGGATGGAGGCGCGCCCGAAGGCGTGCTGCGGATCGAGTCCGCTGACCATGTGGTTGTTGACCACCAGCCAGCGCGAGCGCTTGCCGCTGTCGAGGACGAGCGTGTGCGCGACGGAGTTGTCTTCCTCGAAGATGACCTTCGGCGCGTCGGGCGCGGTGAAGCGGGTCATGGTCGGAAACGGCGCGACCAGCGCGGCGAGCAGCACCACGGCGCCGAAGATTGCGGTCCGCAGGACTCCGGCAGGGGTGCGCACGGCGGCGATGAGGATCGCGGCGATGACCAGGTTCGCGACCGCGAATAGCGTCAGGGAGGCGTAGGTGCCGCGCAGAGGCAGCAGGACCAGTCCGGCCGCGACCGGGCCGATGCAGCTGCCGAGCGTGTTGACGGAGTAGAAGCGGCCGAAGCGCTCGCCCGAGCCTTCGGTGCGCTTCACGAACTCCGCGGCCAGCAGCGGGAAGCCGATGCCCATCAGGATCGACATCGGCAGCACGAGCAGCGTCACTTCGATCAGCTTCGACTGCAGGTGGTCGAAGAAGAGCAGCGGCTCGACGATGACGGTGACGAGGCCCCAGGTCCCGAGCGCCGCCTGCACGATGGCGAGGTCTTCGAGGTGCGAGCGCTCGGGGCGGCGCACGTACTTGACGAGCGCGCCGCCGATGGCGATGCCGGCCACGACGAGCAGGACGATGAAGCTGAAGACGTAGGTGCTGCTCATCTCCGCCGGTGCGCGTCCGATCGGGTTGTCGACCGAGTGCAGGCTGACGAACGACCAGAGCCGGATCCAGAGCACTTCGTAGCCGATGCCTAACATGCCGGTGACGAACGCCAGCGCGTACAGCCAGCGGCTCACCGGCCTCTCTTGCGTCTCTTCCGTCGATGCCGGGTTTGGCGCTACAGGCGTGCCGCGGGAGATAGCGGCCAGGATTGCCGCCGCGACGTTCAGCGAGATCGCCAGCGCGTAGCAGCCGCTGAGGCCGAGGATCTCGATGAGGAGGAACGCGCCGGCCACGAGACCGGCCGCGGCGCCGATGGCGTTGAGCGCGTAGATGCGGCCGACGGAGGTCGCGATGGCGCGCTCGTCGCCCATGACGCAGCGGACCATGGCCGGCAGGGTCGCGCCCATGAGGATGGTGGGGATGGAGAGCACGGCGAACGTGAGCACGAGCTGCACGATGCGCGTCGAGGCGAGGTTGCCGTCGGAGTAGCGGTAGAACCAGACGTACACCGGTTCGAGCGCGCGCAGCGCGAACCAGGCGATCGCTGCCGTGAAGCCGATCCCGAGCTCCAGCCGCGAATAGAACCGGAATGGCGACGGGCTGACGTCCGCCCGCTTCCCGAAGAAGCGGCTCCCGAGGGCCATGCCGAAGAAGAAGCTCGCCAGCACGAGGCTGACCGCGATGGTGGTGTTCCCGAAGATGAACCCGAGGAGCCGCACCCACAGCGTCTGCAGCAGCAGCCCCGCAGCCCCGGAAAGAAACACCGCAATACGGAATCCCGACTGATTCATGCGCGGCGCGCATGGTACGACAGGGGAGGCCGGCGCACGCCGCGCCGTATTGCTCTACACTTAGGCTTCTCCATAGAAAAGCAGCGACTCGATTCCGCGGGCGGAAAAGCGCCCGGATTGTCCCTCGACATGTAGAGGAAATGACATGAGACGGAAGATTGCCGGTGCGGTCGCGATGTTCGTGGCGGGCGGCGCTGCCGTGCTCGTGTGGCAGCGTCAGGTCGACAACCCTTCTCTCGATCCCGGCCGGCGCAGGATTGCTGAAGCACGGGTGACCGGCGTCGAATACGGCGCGTTCGGAGGCCGCGGCGCCCGCGGCGATCAGAACGCCAGCCGGAGCGCTCATGCCGAGCTCGAGGAACGTGTCCGCACTGCTCCGACGGCGAAGAATCTCCATCGGCTCGCCCTCGCGAACTTCGCGCTGCTGCGTCCCCGGGCCGCCGAGGAATTGCTGACGCGTGCGGTGTCCCTGTCGAATGGCGACGCACCGATGCTCAGCGACCTCGCCGCCGCGGAGATGGAGCTGGGGCAGGTTGCCGACGCCGCGGAGCACGCTGCGCGCGCGCTGGAGCTCGATCCGTCGTACCGGCCCGCCGCGTTCAACTGGGCGCTGGCGCTGGACAAGTTCTCGAACCGGCCGAAGGCGCGGGAGGCGTGGGAGCGCTACCTGGAGCTCGATCCCGCTTCCCCCTGGGCGGTCGAGGCGCGCCAGCATCTGCAGCGGCTGGATGGACCGCGTCCGGAGTGGGAGCGGGACAAGCTGCTGCTGCTCGCGGGCTCCTGGCCTGATGAAGTGGATCGGATCGCTCGAGCGTATCCGCAGCGGACGCGCGAGACCGCGCTCAACGACCTGCTGCCGGCGTTCGTCGATAGCGGAAATGCCTCTGCGCTTGCAGTCCTGCGAAAGATCGCCGCGATTCGAACCGAAGCCGGCGACTCATTCCTGCACGATGCGGTCGAGCATGCCGTGGCCAACAGGGAGAGCGTTGCGGACGGGTTCAGGGCATTCAAAGAGGGAGACCGCCACGACGACGCGAACCAAATGGACAAGTCGCTCCCCGAATACCGCAAGGCCGCCGAGTCCCTCCGCCAGGCCGGATCGCCCGTGGCTCTTGCCGCGGAGCTGTACGCGGCGAGCGCCGAGACCTATGCACCGGGGGGAGGCGAACGAGCGCTCGTGCGCCTCGACGCTCTCGATCAGTCGCTCGTGTCGGGCGGCAGCCGTTATCCCTGGGTGAAGGCGGAGGTAGCGTGGATCCGCGGCTTCATTCACGTCCGGGCCGGCAGACCGGAGGAATGCCTCGCTGCTTACACAGCGGCGCTCACAGAGGCTCGCCGCATCGGCGAGATCGAGAATGAGGCGTCACTCCTGGCCATGATTGCCACCCAACTCGAGACCGTGGGTGACCCGTTCGAGGCGGAGCAGTTCCGGAGAGATGCTCTCCGGCGCCTCGACGAGTCGAACGCCTCGTCGCGGCGGACTTACGGGGCCTACCTCGAGACCGGAACGAATTCGCTACGTGCGGCACGCCCGCGGCTGGCTCTCGCCTTTCTCGACGCCGCCGCACGCATCGGCCATGAGACACGGGACCCGATGTACGTTGCCGATGCGGACCTGTGGCGTGCCCTGGCGCTGCTGGACATCGGCCGTCTGGACGATGCGACGCTCGCCATCGCCTCTGCACGTGCACAGGTGCCGCTCATCAAAGATGCAAATCTCGCCACGCGTACCTCGGGGAACCTGGAGTTCATCACTGCCCGGATCGAGGCGAAGCGGCAGCCGGCGCTGGCCATCCAGGCATTCAGCGGTGCCGTGCGCACGTGGCAGCGCTTCGGATGGCGCACCCATCTGGCCAGCGCGTATGTCTCACGCGGAGAGGTGTATCTCGCCCTGCAGGATCGCGGTGCAGCGGAGCGCGATTTCCGCGCCGCCATCGAGGAGTTCGAACGCCGGAGGGAGACGATCAAGGAGCCGCCGATGCGCGTCAGCTACTTCGAGCGCGCGGACCGCGTCTTCGACCGCCTCATCGAACTGCTTCTCGACGACGGCCGGATCGAAGAGGCGTTCACGATCGCCGAGAAAAAACGCGCCCGCGCGCTGCTCGACCGGATCGCGTCCGACGGGCGCGCGGTGCCGCTCGGCGCGCGCGAGGTGGCGGCGCGCGTGGACCGCCGCACGTCGATGATCGAGTTCGTGCTCATGGAGCGCGGCGCGGAGCTGTGGCTGGTCCGCGACGGCCGGATCACCCATCGCCGTTCGTCCGCATCCGGTGCGGCGATCGAAGCAGCGCTGGCGAGCCACCTGACCGCTGTCGAAGAAGATGACCTGCCGAACGTGCGGCGGCATGGCCGCTGGCTGTTCGACCAGCTCATCGCGCCGCTCCTGCCCGGCATTCCGGCGGACTCAGACCTCGTGCTCATCCCCGACGGCGCTCTGCAAAGCCTGCCCTTCGCAACGCTGGTGCTCCCGGACCAGACGTTCCTCATCCAGCGCCAGCCGCTCGCGATCGCACCGAGTGCGAGCGTGTTCCTCCGCGCCTTGCCGCGAGCCGATCTCTATGCCGTGGTGGCGGTCGCGCAGCCGGCGCCTGGAGGCTACCAGGCCTTGCACCGAGCGGCCGGAGAAGTGACGGCCATGAAACGCGAGTACGCGCAGAGCCGCGTCTTCGTCGGGCCGGAGTGCTCTCCCTCCCGTTTCCTGGAAGAAGCAGCGGAGGCAGGACTGCTCCACTTCGCCGGCCATGCGAAGCTGGACGTGCATACGCCGGCCCGCTCGGCGCTGGTCTTCGAGTCCGCGAACGGCGACGCGGAGCTCCTCTCGGTGGAAAGGATCGCGAACACGCGCCTGAACCGCAACCCGGTGGTGGTGCTGGCAGCGTGCAGCACAGGACGCGGCAAGCTGCGCAGGACCGAGGGGCTGGACAGCCTCGCCTCGGCCTTCCTGCAGGCCGGAGCCCGAGGCGTCGTGGCAACGCTGTCGGACGTGAACGACGACGCCTCCGCCCGCCTGTTCCGCACGTTCCATCACAACCTGCGCCGCGGCGCCCGCCTCGCCGACGCGCTCCGCGACGCACAACTGGTCCAGCTTCAGGCCAATCCGAACGACAACCGTCCCTCGGTGTGGGGGACGGCGGTGGTGATCGGTACGTTTTAGGGGGGCGGACGCGCATTCGCTCGGAGCCACGCTCCTCGCCTGTGGCACCGCCCCTCATCCGCCCTTCGGGCACACCCCGCTCGACGCGGGGAGAAGGGCTACTAGCTTTGCATCTCGCGAGAGGGAACATTAGTAGCCCCTCTCCCCGCGGTGAGCGGGGAGAGGGTGGCCAACGGCCGGGTGAGGGGCCGTGCCACAGGCGAATGAAGGTGCAGGGCCGGCGTTCCGCCGGCCCTGCGGTGAACCACTAGTACGTCGTCACCGCCGGCGCCAGGCCCGAGTTGGCGTGGCCGAAGTGCTTGTACTCGATCTTCTTGCTGAGCCCTCCGTTCGAGTTGAACACGAGCAGGATCGTCGACTCGGTGGCGATCGTGCCGGTGGTCTCGAGGGCGAAGCCGGCGGCGACGTTGACCTTGAGGACGTTCGTGCCGGAGGCGGGGTTTTCGTCGAGGCGGACGGTGTAGTTGTAGCTGTTGACGTTGTCCTGGTTGAGGATCAGCACCGCGGTCTGGTCGGTCGCTTTCGATGCGAACGTCTTCACCTTGGCCTGGGTGTCCGTCGCGGCGATGGCGTTTCCGCGGAAGTTCTCCGCGAGCATTTCGAAGTGGTAGTACGAGGGCTTGAGCGTGCCGTCGGCGCCGATGAAACCGAGCTCGTTGCCGTTCGTCGTGCTCCCTTCGATCGTGCTCCAGAACGTCACGAAGTCGACGCCGCGGTTCATGGAGACGCCCATGAACTCGGCCCACCACTGGCCGCCGATGAAGCTCTCCGCACCGGTGCCGGAGGGACTGTCGGTGCTGGTGTTGGAGTAGTTGACGTTCGCTTCCGTGACCGCCATCTTCAGCGCGTTCGTGCCCGTACGGCCCCAGTAGCTGTTGCAGGTGTCGATGCGCGCTTTCAGCGCCACGAGGTCGTCGCTGTAACCTCCGCTCTGGGTCAGGCTGTCGATGACCTGGTCGCGCGTCTGCGAGCCGTTGAAGCCGTTGTAATGGTGGAAGGAGATGATGTCGACGTAGTACCTGCCGTTGGCGTCCGTGCCGGTGATGTCCGACGCGCCGCCGCAGGTGGTGAGGCCGTTGATGATGGTGGTGTTGTACCAGGCGGTCTCCGGCCCGATGATCTTGATGGTCGGGTCGATCGCTTTCATCGCGGAGGCGAACGGCTTGATGTACGCCGCCACCTGTGCCGCGGTGGTGTAGTTGTAGGCGCCGCTGGCGAGGTCGGGCTCGTTGCCGATGCTCCAGTACTTCACTCCCCGCGCATGCGTGATGTTGACGTAGCGAACGATGTCCTCGGCGTCGGTGGTGCTGTACGTCGAGCCGTAGACCGGCACCTGCAGCACCGGCTCGATGCCGCGGTTCTTCATGTTGTCGACGAGCGCGAGGTACTGCGCCAGCGTCGAGGTCGTGGAGTTCGACCACATCGGATCGGCGTGGTGGTCGACGCCGTTGCCGCCGTAGCGCATGATCTTCGCGCCGCTGTTCTGGACGTTCGTCCAGTGCGAGCCGAGACTGCCGTAATAGACGTGCGCACCGATCTGATACGGCATCCAGGCGTTGATGCCGAAGAAGTGCGGTGAGATCGCGGTGACCGCGCTCGGGCTGGTGGTGGCGCTGACGAAGCTGGTGAAGGAGGAGTCGTACGCGTCCGACGTCCCCTCCGCCTTGATGGCGAAGTAATACGCCGTGCCCGCGTTGAGCCCGGTCTTGCTGAGGCTCGTCGCGCCGGCTCCGGAGACGTACTGGTACGTCGCGCCGCTGAACGAGCTCGTGGTGTTGGTGGCGATGGTGTAGCCGGTGATGCTGGCGTTCGCGGCATTGCCGCTCCATGACAGGTTGACCTGGCTGCTGGAGACGGTGCTCGCGGCGAGATTGGCCGGCTTGGTCGTGGCCGCCACGACGCTGCCGAACGGCGAGTCGAGCGGGTCGGACGACCCTTCCGCCTTGATCTTGTAGTAGTACGTGGTGGCCGCGCTGCGGCCCGTATGCGCGTAGCTGGTCACGTTCGCGCCGCCGGTCCAGACATACGTTGCGCTGCCGAAGGTGCTGCTGGTGTCGAAGGCGAACGTGAAGCCGATCTCGTCGGTCGAGTTGTCGCTCCAGGCGAGGTTCACCTGGCTATTCGAAACTCCGGTTGCGGTGAGGTTAGTGGGGGTGTTTACGGCGAATGCTGCGGTGGAAAAGAGGGTGCAGAAGAGCAAGGCAGCGAATGCGCGCTTGCTCGCGATTGAATTCATTTCTCGGGTTCTCCTTGTATTCGAAGCGGCGGCTTGCGCCGTGCCATACGTATTGCGATCCGTATGCCTCTTCAGGAGGATTTTGGAACGTATTTGGGGACGAAATCTGAGGTCAGGACGCGATCGCGGATTGCCGTGGATGGGACGGCGCCGGCGCTGCCGCAGGTGCGGTGAGCCACTCTTTCGTCAACAGGAGCGCCACATTCCAGAGAGCCCATCCGAGGATCGCCGGTGCGAGGTGCAGAGGCTCGGAGTAACCGACCACGAAGTGCACGCCGATCGCGAACACGAACGCGAGGTTGCCACCCCACGCCAGCGCGCGCCAGAGCCAGCGAGCACCGGCGCGGAAGCCCCATTGAGCGCACAGCCAGACGGCGATGCCGTTCGCGATGAGCATGCCGCCGAGACTGGCGCGGTCGTGCGCGACGAGCGGGACCAGGCGTTCGTACGAGAGGCTGAGTTGCGCCGCCGTGGTGCGCATGAATTCCAGGTCGCTGGCGACGAACACCTGCGTGCAGCCGATGGCCGTCATGACCAGCCCGGCCCCCGTCAGGCCGATGCCCAGGAGGATGAACAACATCTGTCCCCACTGGCCGCGCCGCCACGCCGTACTTTCGTGCCATTCGGCCACCGGCGGCTGCGGGGGCGACGGCTGCATGACCATGCAGAGCAGCATGAACTGCGACAGGATCGCGGTGACGAAGGCGTGGAACGGATCGAAGTAGCCGAACCCGAGGAACGTGAAGAAGGAGAGGAAGCCGGTCAGCGCCGAGACCACCACCGTCACTTGCGCCCAGTGCGCGCCGCGGCGGATCCCGGACCAGCCGAGCGCCGCGTAGAAGATGCCGATGCTCAGCATCGAGCCGGCGAGCGAAATGCGGTCGTGCGCCATGAACGGAAGCAGGCGCGGATTGAGACTGACCATCTGCGCGCGAGTGAGTCCGCAGAGGCTTTCGTCGTACGGCAGGACGACGCGCGTCGATGCGATCACCACCGCCATCACGCCCCCGAGGAACATCCCCACGCCCATGAGGAAGGCCCAGAACCAGGAGCGCCGGGCGGCATCGAGCGTGAGCGGTTCCGGTTCCGTCGCGACAACCGGCGCCGACGACAGCAGAGCTTCGTTGCAGCGTTTGATGAGTCCCGGACCGGAGCAGACCAGCCCCGCGTCGACCGCGGCGAGCGTCGCGCCGGCGTCGAGGAGCTCGCGCACATCGTGCGGTTCGGTGGCACCGCCCGCGACGATGATCGCGCCGGATCCGAGCCGTGCGCGCGCGGCGCGGACGCTGGCCGCATCGCCGCTCATCCACACACCGGCGGCGCGCTCGTGAATCGTTTGTGCCGACAGCACCGGCCGCTCGCCGAGCGCGTCGTCGACGTTGTCCGGATCGACCACGAAGATCGCCGCGTACGGCTGCAGGCGTTCGACGATGCGCCGTACGGCGGCGGCGTCCTGCTTTGCGATGCGCACGCAGACGGGCACGCGTGGCGCCGTACGCTCCAGATTGCGCGCGACGTCGTCGACGCTCACGGTGAGCTGTTGCGGACAGGCGATCGTCCGCTGCTGCAGGTCGACGCGCCACTCCGGACGGACGCCGTTGCCGCGTTCAGCGACCGGTCCGACTTCGACCATGCCGGCGCCGAATCGCGAGAACGCGGGAAGCGCGTCACCGCGTGGATCGATCATCGCGCCGAGCACGATCGGGCCGGGGAGCTCGACGTCGCCGGCGCGGGTGCGCAGCCGTGCGTCCGCGCGCATGTGCCCGAGGAAGTCGATGGCCTGCAGCCCGAGCGGCACGCGGGAGAGCGTCCGCAGCGTCGACGTCGCCAATCGCCGCGAGCGCTCCGCCCCCAGCGCCAGCAGCAGCGGCCGCAGGACGGTGCGATAGCTCCAATCGGGCATGAAGCAATGCTACAGCCGATCTCAACTACGCACTCCAAACTGTGGGAGGCAGTAGAATCCGCCCGTCGGTTTCCGCCGCCACAATTCGTCCGATGTACCGGAGGGGTCTCATGCGCCGCATCCTGCTCGCCCTCGTTCTCCTGACTACGCTTTCCGCCGGTGCTTCAACCTATACGGTCACCAACCTCGATGATGCGGGCGATGCCGTTCCGGGCGACGACGTGTGCGACACCGGCGAAGGGCCCTGCACGCTGCGCGCGGCGATCGAGGAGGCGAATGCGCATGCCGGCGCGGACACGATCGAGTTTGCGGTAGCCGGCACGATCACGCCGGCGACGGCCCTGCCGGCGGTGACGCAGCCGGTCACGATCGACGGGACGACGGCACCGGCACTTCCGCCGTCGTTCGTCATCGACGGCGCGGGATCGATCGCGGTCGGGTTGCACTTCGACATCGGGTCGAACGGCTCCACGCTGCGCGCGCTGACGATCCACGGCTTCACCACTGCCGGTGTGGTGGTCGACTCGAACTTCGTGCAGATCGAGTCGAACCACCTGGGACCTGTCACGCAGGGGACGCCGAACGGCGACGGGCTGCAGTTGAACGGGAGCGGATCGACCGTCCAGGGGAACCTGATCTCCGGCAACGACCGGCACGGCATCGCCGCGACCGGGTCGGGTCACGAGATCTTCCGCAACCTGATCGGCATCACCGGTGCCGGCGACGAGCTCGGGAACGGAGACGACGGCATCAACGTGAGCGGCGGTGCGACGAACATCACCATCGGGTCGTTCGCCGAGGAGAACACCATCGCGGGCAACTTCGACGCGGGGGTGAGCATCGACGACGGGAGCGGCATCGTCGTCGAAGGCAACTACATCGGCGTGACCCTGTTCGGCGATGCGATTCCGAACTTCACCGGCGTGGTGGTCGATTCGGCAGGGAACACCATCGGCACGATGGAGGCGGGCAACGTCATCTCCGGCAATTTCGACGACGGCATCGATATCTTCGCGTCGGACACCATCGTCGAGAACAACATCGTCGGGCTCGATCCGACCGGCACCACCGGCGTATTCAACGGCGGCTTCGGCATCTTCGCGGGCGGCGTGTCGAACGTGACCATCGGAGGGGGGATCGCGAACGTCGTTTCGTTCAACGCCGGGGAGGGCATCTTTCTCTTCGAGGTCGATGACAGCATCGTGAGCGGAAACATCGTCGGCCTGAATGCGGCCGGCACAGACATTCTCGGCAACGGCTTCGAAGGCATCCTGCTCCTCGACACGTCCGGCGTGACGGTCGCCTCGAACGTCGTCTCCGGCAACAGCTTCGCCGGAATCGTCGATGCCGCGGGCGTCGACAACGTCATCGGCGGCAACCGCGTCGGTACCAGCGCCGACGGCCAGACGGGTCTCGGCAACCTCGGCACCGGCATCGAGGTCGCGGCGTCCACCGGGACGCTCATCAGCAACAACCTCGTTTCCGGCAATGACGGCCACGGGATCGAGACGACGCTCGGCAGCAGCGGCGTGGTCATGCACTCGAACGTGGTCGGGCTGCGCGAGGACCAGACGGCGGCGCTCGGCAACACGCTCGACGGCATCAACGTCTGCGACGGCGCGAGCGATACCGTCGTCGGCTCCGTCGCCCTCGGCGGCAACATCATCTCCGGCAACGACGAGAACGGGATCGGTATCGAGCCGACCGCGCTCACCGGCAACACCTGGGCCGCGAACTCGATCTACGACAACGGCCTGCTCGGGATCGACCTCGAGATCGACGGCGTCACGGCGAACGATCAGGACGATCCGGACGAAGGTCCGAACGAGCTCCAGAACTATCCCGAGCTCACCTCCGCCCTGACCTCCGGCGCGGCGTCGGAGGTGCGCGGCACGCTCAACACCGAGCCGAGCACCGCGTTCACGATCCATTTCTATTCGAGTCCGGCCGCCGATCCGTCGGGTTTCGGCGAAGGGCGCACCTACCTCGGCGCAACGAGCGGCACGACCGACGCGGGCGGCGACGCGGCGTTCGCATTCGCCGGCCCGCCGCTCACCGCCGGCCACGTCGTCACCGCGACAGCGACGACCGATGACGGCACATCCGAGTTCTCCGCCTTCGCGACCGTGGCCACGTTTCCCGTGATCTCGTTCTCCTCCGAGACGTACACCGCCGGCGAGTCGGACGGCACCGTCACGATCACGGTTACGCGCGGCGGCAATCTCGACGTCGTCTCCACCGTGAATTACACGACCTCGGACAACACGGCTGCCGCGGGCGCCGATTACACGACCGCCTCCGGGACGCTGACGTTCGAGCCGGGCGACGCCAGCGAGACGTTCGACGTGACGATCCTGAACGACACGCTCGACGAGCCGGACGAGTTGGTGCAGCTCACGCTCTCCAACCCGGTTTCCGCGACGCTCGCGGCGCCCTCGGCGCAGCTGACGATCACCGACGACGACGATCCTCCTGCGATCTCGATCGAGGACGTCACGCTGGATGAGGGGAACGGGGGGACGACCGCGTTCACGTTCGAGCTCACGCTCTCCGCGGCGAGCTCCTTCGTGGTGACGGTCGACTACGAGACTGCGAACGGCACGGCGCTCGCGTCGGCCGATTACGCGTCCGACTCGGGTACCGTCACGTTCGGTCCCGGCGTCACGTCGCGGAGCGTGACCGTCGACGTGACGGGCGACACGACGTTCGAAGCGGACGAGGATTTCTTCGTCAACCTCACGGATCCCGTCAATGCCTCGATCGGTGACACGCAGGCGGCCGGCACGATCGCGAACGACGACGGCCAGCCGGAGATCTCGATCGGCAGCCGCACGCTGGCCGAGGGAGACGGCGGGACGACGAACTTCGTCTTCGACGTCACGCTCTCCAACGCGAGCGACACCACGGTCACGGTCGACTTCACGACCGCCGACGACAGCGCGACGAGTCCCGATGACTATGCGACCACTCCCGGAACGCTGACGTTCGATCCGGGCGAGACGCTGCAGCAGATCACGGTGCCGGTGGCGGGCGATACCACGTTCGAGTCGAACGAGGTCTTCTTCGTGAACCTCACCACACCATCGGGCGCTACGATCCTGGACAACCAGGGCCTCGGCACCATTACCAATGACGACGGCGTGCCGGAGATCTCGATCGACAACGTCACGTTGGTAGAGGGCGACGGCGGCACGACGAGCTTCACCTTCAACGTGACGCTGTCGGCCGCCAGCGACACTCCGATCACGGTCGATTACGACACCGCCGACGATACGGCCGCCGCGCCGGACGATTACGTCGCGGAGTCGGGCCAGGTCACGTTCGCACCCGGGGTGCTGGCGCAGACCATCGAGATCGCGGTCAACGGCGAGACGCTGGTCGAAACCGACGAGACGTTCTTCGTCGACCTCACGAATCCGGAGGGTGCGTCGCTCACCGACGATCAGGGGCTCGGCACGATCGAGAACGACGACGAGCCGCCTCCGCCCGCGAATCTCGAGATCACGAAGACGACGCCGACCACCACGTTTACGCCGGGGCAGCAGGTCACGTACACGATCACCGTCACGAATCTCGGCCCGGGCACGGCGTCGTCCGTCACTGTGACCGACGTTCTCCCCGCGGGAGCAACCTTCGTCTCGGTCTCGAGCCCCGATGCGGTGTGCGGCGGCACGACTACCGTTACCTGCACGATGGGGCCGGTCCCCGAGGGAGACCCGGCCGTCATCACCCTGGTCATCGAGGCGAACGGCAGCGCGCCGATCTCGAACACGGCCACCATCACCGCATCCTCTCCGCCGGACGCGGAACCGTCGAACAACACGTCGACGGCGGTCATCAGCCCGGCCGCATCGGCGGGCCCGACCATCCCGACCGCTTCCGAGTGGGGGTTGATGCTGCTGGCCGTGGGGGTGGCCGCGATCGCGATGAAGAAGCTCGCTACTTTTTGAGGTAGAGCCTGCGCACGGAGGGTGTGAGCCGGAGGACGTACACGGCGGCCTCCGCGCGGGTCATCGTCTTCGAATAGACGCCGCTGTCGCCGTCCTTCTGGGTCACGACGGCCTGGGTCCCGGCGACGTTCACGCGGAAGTAGTGACCGCCGACGTGCACGGCGTACCGGCCGTCGGTCGTTTCGAATTTCGTCTGGACGTCGCTTGCTTCCTTCCCGTCGAGGTCGAAGACGAGGTCGAAGTTCGTCGAGAGTGCAGTACTGGGTGAATCGACGGAATCGGTGCCGTTGGCGCTCAAGGCGTAGTCGGAACAGTTGTAGCGCCAGTCGGGCCGGGTCGTGCGCGAGAAGCCGGGATATCTCTGGTCCCAGTACTCGTTGACCATCGCCTCCGTCACCGGCTGGAGCTCTCCGTCGCCTTCCTTCGAAAACAGCTTGCCGCTCACGAACACGCCCGCTCCGCGCACGACGGTCTCCGGGTCCCAGCTGGTGAGACGGTAGAACCGGGCGTCCGTGAATCGCAGCCCTTCCTCGATTTCCGTCAGTTCCGACAGCAGCGGAAGGGTGGTGGCCGTGACCGTTTCCGAAGACCGCTGAACGACGCGTCCCGGCCAGCGGAGCTGCACGCCCCTCGGCTGAATCGCTTTCGGCTGTACGGTCTTCAGCTGCATGGTGGCAACACGCGGGGTCGGCGGCTGCATGCGCCCCGCCTGCAGACTCATTCGCTCCGCCTCCGCTTCCAGCATCCGGTCGTGCACGACGGCGACGCCGGTGCCGTACGGATTGCGGACCAGTCCCCTCTTCTGCTGCACGACGTGCGTGAGCTCGTGCCACAGCACCCGCTGCCCGCGCGCGGTATGAGGGTCGTACTGGCCGGGCGCGAAGTAAACGTTCGAGCCGTGCGTAACGCGAGCGCGCCGATCGCCGCCGCCTGCGGTCCGACGTGCACGCGCACGTCCGCGAAGCTCGTCCGGAACGCCGTCTCGACCTGCCGCTGGATGGCGGGCGGCAACGGCTGCCCTCCACCGCGTGCGAAGTTGGCGAGCTGCGGCGGCAAAGGTGTGGTCCGCCCGTTCCCATGCGGGAAGTACCCCTGGATCACGTTCGACTGTGCCATGCGGTAAGTATGCAATCAGGAGTGCGGCGACGCCACTCGCCGCACTCCTTCGATGACTCCGTCGTTACGCCGCGTGGCCGAGCATCGCCCTCAGCGTGCCGTGGTTCTTCTCCAGCCAGGCGTCGAAGCTCTGGAGCTCCGGCGCGACGGCGCGGCAGGTCTCGACGTCGCCTTTGCGGCTCGGGATGTGGAGGCGATAGAACTCGAACATGTCCGCCAGGTCTTCGGCTCCCGGGAAGCCGAGGGCGGCGAAGGTCTCGCGGGGGACGTAGTTGTAGCGGATGTCGGCACCGGTGGAGCGGCTCATGGCATCGGCGTACTCCGCCGCCGGCAGCTCATCGCCGGCGAGCTTCAGCACCTGTCCGAGATAGGTGTCCGGCTGCTCGAAGACCGGCGCGACGATCAGGCCGACGTCGGCGGCCGACATCGCGGCCAGCGGCGTCTCGCCCTGCGGGAAGCCGAACTGGTACGTCCCGTCGCCCGCGGGACGCGGCGGGAAGAAGTAGAGGAAGTTCTCGTAATAGAACGGCACGTGGACGAACGTCGACGGGACGCCGAGGCTGCGCGCGTACTCCTCGTGCTCGGCCTTGATGTCGAAGTGCGGGCTGCGCAACGCACCGTTCGTCGCCTTCTCGACCGGCGGCAGCGTGCTGAAGACGAAATGCTGCACGCCGGCATCGGCGACGGCGGCCACGAGGTTCCGTCCCTGCTCGGCCTCGCGCTGGAAGTGCTCCCAGAAGTTCGTGACGCCGAAGACGCCGTAGCAGCCCTCGACCGCGGCGCGGACGCTGGCCGGGTCATCGAGATCGCCCTGCACGAGCTCCGCGCCGAGCGCGCGCAGTTCCTGGGCGGCGGGGGGGGCGGGGTTGCGGGTCAGCGCGCGGACATCGAAACGGCCGCGCGTGAGGAGGGCGCGGGCAACGCTGCCGCCCTGCGCACCGGTGGCACCAACGACGAGGATCTTCTTGCGGTTCATGGTCTTTTTCTCCTTGAGTAGTAGTGGTCAGTTCTGGACTGGCGGAAGCGGTTGCTGGACTTCGTTGCGGGTCGGTTTGATGGTGCGGAGATAGGCGAAGACGGCGGCGAGATCCTGGTCGGTCATCTCGCGGTAGTTGAACCACGGCATCGGCGGCAGAAGCGGGCGCGCCACACCCCAGTGCCGGCCGTTCCGGATCGTGTTCTTGAAGATGTCGAACGACCAGATCCCGGTACCGGTCATCGGATCGGGCGAGAGGTTCGCCGCGAAGCTGACGCCCCACGGGCCGGAGAACGCGGTGTTGGTCGGCGCGATGGCGACGCCCCAGCGGTCGGACGTGAGCTGCGCCGGCGACTCGATCCGGAACTGCTGCGGATGGCCGGAAAGCGGGCGGCTCATGTCCGGACCGGGCTTGCCGTCCTTCTGCACGATCCACGGCGTGTGGCAGTCGTGGCAGCCGCCGATGGTCACCAGGTACTTGCCGCGCTGCACCTGCTCGGTGCGCGAGAAGCGCGCGGTCTGTGGCGCCGGTGCGGGTTTGGACGCGTTGGCCGCGACGATCACGGCCAGCGATGCGACGAGCGTCGCGGCGGCCAGGGTGATGGTTTCTCTTCGACTGATTCGGTTCATCGTCTCCTCCGTTGCTTGTCTGCGAGCAAGGTAGGAAGGGGCGATTACCCGAGGTTTACCCGAGCGATTACAGGGAGGTGTTGTTGGATTTGTAACAACAGGCTTCAGGCGCCGGGCGTCTGGGATTTTGCGGCTGACGAGACACTTCCCGCGAGCCGGAGAAGCCCGGAAGCCTGAAGCCTGGCGCCCGCTTCTACACCGCTTCGTTCTGCCGCAACCTTCTGTACAGCGTCGCCGTCTCCGGCTCGGGGGTGGCCTGCAGGTCGTCGCGGAGGCGTTGTTCGAGCTGGCGGTAGACGAGAATCGACTCGGAGCGGGCGCCGAGGCGGGCGCGGCAGATCATCAGCTGGCGGGCGGCCGGTTCGTGGAACGGGTCGCGGGAGAGGACGCGGCTGTAGGTCTCGGCGGCGTCGGTGTAGCGGCCGCGCGACTCGTGGGCCTGCGCAAGCGCGAAGAGGCCGCGCAGGTGGAGCTGGCGGAGGTGGGCGCGGATCGGGAGGCACCATTCGCCCGCATCTTCGCCTTGCAGGAAATCGCCGGTGTAGAGCGCGAGCGCGGCTTCGAGACGCCCGGCGTCCGGCTGCCGCAGCGCGGCGGTGAGCTCGCTCTCGAAGCGCCGCGAAGCGACGCTGTACGGGATGGCGATGCAGTAGCGCGCGCCGTCGGCGGCCACGGTCTCGGAACCGCCGAGGAGCTTGCGCAGGCGGTGGAGCGTCACGTGGAACGAGTTCTTCACCTGCTCGGTCGTCGCGTCCGGCCAGAACGCCACGCCCACTTCCTCTTTGGTCGCGCCGTGAGGACGGGCGAGAAGGAAGACGAGCAGTTCGCGCGCGCGCTGCGAGGCCCGTCCTTCGCTCGCCAGCGGCTTACCGCCGAGCGTGACCTGCAGCGGACCGAGGTCGCCGACGTGCAGCAGCGCCGTTTCGCCGGCGGTCGCGATCTCGGACGGTATCGCCTGAACTGCCAGCGCGAGCTCACACGCTTCGTCGAAGCAGAGAGCGCTCCCCGCGGACAACGCCGCCTCGAGCTGGTCGGGCGGGAGCGACGCGCGCAGCGTCGCCATCAGCCGTTCGTGCTCGCTCTTCTCGTGGTCCAGCATGCGCGCGCCGATCGTGCGCAGCATCGCGTCGGAGGCGCCGAGGAGCCGCGCCGCGCGCGGGAGGTCGGCGCTGCTGGCGAAGGCGAGCACGCGCAGCGCCCGCGCGGAGAACCAGACGTAGCGCAGCGGACGCGCCTGCAGCAGGGTCTCACGCGCGAGTCGTGCTGCTGACGCCCGGTCGCCGCGGCGGAAGGCCAGCAATGCGCGGGCGCTCAGCACGAACGGCAGCCCGAGGGGATGCTTCGTCGCCGACCAGATGCCCTCCGCTTCCGCGTACGCGCGGTCTGCGTCTTGGAGCGCACCGCGGCGCTGAGCGACGAAGGCCGCGGCGTTGGTGAGGCAGTACGCGATGTCGTACTGCGTCCCGCTCCTCCGCGCGAGCGCGACCGACTCTGCGCCGCGCGCGGCTGCCGCCTCGAGCTCCCCCGCGTTGGTCAGGAGTTGTGCGAGCGAGGAGAGCGTCAGCGCGAGCTCGCGCTCGTCGCCGAGCGTGCGCCACATCGCTTCCGCCTCCTCGAGCCAGCGGCGGCCGGCAGCGAGGTCGCCGGTATAGGTCGAGAACGTCCCCGCGCCTGCAAGTGCGCCGGCGCGCTCGCGGGAGATGCTGTCCGACGAGCGCTCGAGGACGCGCGCCAGCCAGCGCAGCCCTTCGCTCCAGAGGATGCGGTAATACCAGTACCAGCGGAACGCCGCGGCGAGCGGCAGGGCGATCGCGTCCGGCTCGTGCTCGAGGCTCCAGGTCAGCGCGGCGCGGACGTTGTCATGCTCGCTGTCGAGGCAGTCGAGGCGCGACATGACCGCTCCCATCGGATCGACGACCGCGTCGCGGGCCAGCGCCAGGAACGCGAGCGCGTGGCGGCGGCGCAGGGAGGCCGCGTCCTCTGCGGTGACGCGTTCCGCCGCGTATGTCCGGATCGTTTCGAGCAGCGAATACCGCACCGCGCCGTGGCGGCTGGTCGTCACGACCAGCGACTTGTCGACCAGGCCGGTGAGCAGGTCGAGATTCGCGCCGCAGACCGCTTCGGCCGCTTCGAGCGAGAAGCTGCCGGGAAAGATGGAGAGCCGCGCCAGCAGCGTCTGTTCTTCGGCCGCCAGCAGCGCGAAGCTCCAGTCGATCGCCGCGCGCAGCGTGCGGTGGCGGGGAATGGTCGTGCGCGCGCCGCCGGTGAGGATCGCGAAGCGGTCCTCGAGCTTTGCCGCGATCTGTTCCGGCGTGAGCACCCGGATCCGCGCGGCGGCGAGCTCGATCGCGAGCGGAATGCCGTCCAGGCGGCGGCAGATCTCCGAGACCGCGGGCGCATGACTGGCCGGGAGGAACGAAGGATCGACCGCGGCCGCGCGTTCGGAGAACAGCTGCACTGCCTCGTGCGGTGCGATCGGCGGTACCGGCCAGACATGCTCGCCGGCCACGCCGAGCGGCTCCCGACTGGTGGCCAGGATGCGCAGTTTCGGACAGCGGAGGAGCAGCGTGCGTGCGAGCTCCGCGGAAGCGTCGATGAGGTGCTCGCAGTCGTCGAGCACGAGCAGGAGGTCGCGGCCGTGCAGCGCGTCGACCATCGCTTCCACCATCGCCTCCATCACGGCCTCCGTGGTGCCGCAGCCCTGCGTTGCGCGCAGCGACAGCGCGGCGGCGGTGCGATGCGCGACCGCGAGCGGATCGGAGCAGGGCGCGAGCTCGACCCAGGTGACGCTGTCGGCGCGCTGCCAGTCGAGCCGCAGCGCGAGCTCCGCTGCGAGCCGGGTCTTGCCGCTCCCGCCGACGCCTGTCAGCGTCACGAGCCGTTGCCCGGCCAGGAGCGCTTCGAGATCGCGAAGCTCGCGCTCCCGTCCGACCAGCGACGTGAGCGACACCGGTGGCCGCGATCCGGCAGCCGGGGCGCGTGATGGCATGCGGTAATTTTAACCGACACGCGCATCGAGTAAAATAACTCGCACATGGTCCGCTTCGCCTCGCTCGTGTTCCTGCTCACGGCTCCTGCTCTGTTCGCAACGCAAGTGCTCCCGCCGCTTCGCGGCCGCATGGAAGCGGCGGCGATCGTCGCGCCGCGGCCACCCTTGCGCGCCAACGGCCGGGCCAGCGTGCTGGTGAAGACGACGGGCGCGAGCGCGAGCGACATCGCGGCGCTGCGGGCCGCGAACGCGAGGAGCGATGGTCCGGCGGAGCTCGGGATCGTGCGCGAGGTGCAGCCGGTGGCCATCACCTCCATCGCCAGTGATGCCCGCTTCCGGTGGCGCGGCAGCGTGCAGGTCGAAGGGGCGGCGCGCGTGCGTGTGCGTCTCGACGACGTCGACCTGCCGGCAGGGGCGCGCCTCTGGATCTACGGCCCGAGCGGCGACGCGGTCGCGTTCGACGGCTCGCTCGCGCACGAGCGCCGGCTCTGGACGCCGAGCGTGGCCGGCGACACCGCCACGATCGAGGTCGACGCTCCGGGCGAAGCGGCGTTCCGCATCGGCGGCGTGGCCGACATCCGCCCGTACTCGGAGGTGGTCGCGAGCGGCAGCGAGTGCATCAGCGACGTCTCCTGCCACAGCACCGGCAACGGGCTCGATCGCGCAATCTCCTTCTATACCTTCGTCGCCGGCACCGGCGTCTACGCCTGCACCGGCGGCCTGGTGAACAACAGCAAAAACGACGGTACGCCGTACTTTCTGAGTGCGAATCACTGCGTGCGCAACGCGACGAGCGCGTCGAGCGTGGAGGCGTACTGGGACTTCCGCTCGTCCACGTGCAACGGCCCCGCGCCGGCGCTCGACTCGCTGCCGAAGTCGAACGGCGCGACGCTGCTCGCCTCGTCCGGCGCAACCGACGTGGCGCTCCTCCGCCTCAACAACCTGCCGCCGAACCGCACGTTCCTCGGATGGGACGCGGCCGTGCCGGCCGAGGGGACGCAGCTCTTCCACATCTCGCACCCGCTCGGCGTGCCGCAGCGCTACTCCACCTCGGCCGTCACTACCAGCGGCGAGACCTGTTCGTCGTCGCCGCGCCAGTCGTTCCTCTACTCCACCCCCACCGCCGGCGCGACCGACGTCGGCAGCTCCGGCGCGCCGGTGATGCGCGGCGACGGCTACATCGTCGGGCAGCTGAAGGGTGCGTGCGGCCCCGAGCCGAACAACCCGTGCAACCGCGCGAACCGCGAGGTCGACGGCGCGTTTTCGGCGTCGTACGCGCTGCTGCAGCCGTACCTCGATCCGGCGCCGGCGTGTGCCGCCTGCACGCCCAACAACACCACCGCCTGCCTGCTGAACAACCGTTTCAAAGTCACGGTCACGTTCCAGGACCCGTACATGGGGCTCTCCGGGGATGGGAAGCCGATCCGCTATACCGAGAACGTGGCGCAGACGCATCCGGAGTACGGCCCGCTGATCGAGTACGCCTTCTTCTCGTTCTTCGACTTCTTCCCGGGCTCGGTGGAGACGATGATCAAGATGACGAAGGGCGTCGGCATCAACAACCAATACTGGATCTGGGTCGTCGGTTCGACGAGCTCGTACTACACCGTCACGGTTCAGGACACGAAGACGTGCGCGATCTGGAAGAAGGACATCGAGCGCGATTCGACGCAGGTCGTGCGGGAGTTCGAGGCGTTCCCGCTGCCGTAGTGTGGGTGGTTGGCGTCAGGCGTCGGGCTTCTGGGGTGTTACGCCCTGGACGTCAGGTGCCGCCAGCCGCAGCACCCCAGAAGCCTGAAGCCTGAAGCCTGACGCCCTCCCCTGCAGCACGGTTTCCTCCTCGCGATGCCGCGTGTCAAATCATCAGTCATGGGTGGTTGGCACTAGTTCGGCAGAGTTCGTTGCTTCGGCAACGCGAGGAGCACACGATGTTCGGCGATGTACTGATCGAGTCGGCGGGGAGAGACAAGCAGAAAGTCAGCTTGATTACGTTGGTGGTAGTCATCTCGGCTGTCATTCACTTAGCGTTCATCGGAGCGTTACTCGCGGCGGCCCGGTATTACAAGGACGAGCTCCCCGAGGAAGACGAGAAGCCGATGGAGGCCTTCGTGGTCGCCTCCGCGCCGCCCCCTCCACCCCCGCCTCCGCCTCCGGCCTCAAACAGCGGCGCCACGCGGCCGAGGACAGTCGAGACGCCGCGCGAAACCCCGCAGCGCCAGGAGTTCCGCCAGCCGACCGACGTGCCGCAGGACGTGCCTGAAGTGGCCGACGTGCCGAGCACCGGAGACGAAGACGACGGCGGCGTACCGGGCGGAGTGGTCGGCGGCGTCAAAGGGGGCGTGGTCGGTGGCGTGGTCGGTGGTGTGATCGGCGGAGTGGTCGGCGGCGAGCTCGGTGGACAGCTCGGCGGCCAGCTCGGCGCGACCGGCGACAGTCCGATCCGGGTCGGCGGGAACGTCAAGGCCCCGGTCATCGTCACACGTGTGGATCCCGACTACACGGAGATCGCACGCAAGGCTCGCATCGCAGGGGTGGTCATCATCGAGGCAGTCATCGACAAGCAGGGGAACGTCACGGAAGCGCGCATCCTCAAGCCGCTGCCGATGGGACTCGACCAGCAGGCGCTGGCCGCAATCCGGCAATGGAAGTTCCGACCGGGCACGCTCAACGGGCAACCGGTCGCTGTGTATTACAACCTCACGGTCAATTTCCGGCTCGAATAAAAGAGGAGAGAAGGAAGCATCATGGACGACGTACAACATCAATTCAGCATCCTCGGCATGTGGAACGCGGCGACGCCGATCGGTAAGGGCGTCATCATCGTGCTGCTGATCATGTCGATCTGGTCCCTGACCATCGCCGTGGAGCGGTTGTGGCGGTTCCAGCAGGCGAAGAAGCAGTCGCTGCAGGTCGCGCTCGGCATCACGCCGCTGCTCAAGCAGCACAAGCTCGGCGAAGCCATCAACTTCGCCAAGGACAAGAAGTTCCGGCACAGCCATCTCGCGCGCGTGCTCGCCGCAGGACTGACCGAGTTCCAGTACGAGGCCTCGCAGGATCTTCCTCCCGGGTTCGACATCGTCGACTCCGGCAAGCGCGCCATCGACCGCGAGGCGCTGATGACCTCCGCGGAGATGAAGAAGGGCCTCGGCAACCTGGCCACGATCTCGACCACCGCGCCGTTCATCGGACTCTTCGGCACGGTCATCGGCATCATCGGCGCGTTCCAGGGCATGGCACTCAGCGGCTCGGGCGGTCTCGGCGCCGTGTCGGCCGGTATCGCGGAAGCGCTCGCGGCGACCGCACTCGGCCTCTTCGTCGCCGTTCCGGCGGTCTGGATGTACAACTACTTCCTGAACAAGATCGAGCGCTTCAACGTCGAGATGTCGAACTCCGCGTCTCAGCTCATCGACTACTTCATGAAGAACGAGGCGCGCGCGAAGGCGCGCGTCTAGGGGAGGCGACCGATGGCATTCGGTGCCGGCGGCGGCAGTCCCGACGAGGTGAAGGGTGACATCAACGTCACCCCGCTCGTCGATGTCTGTCTCGTGCTTCTCATCATCTTCATGGTCGTCACGCCGATGCTGCAGCAGGGGGTCGACGTGCAGCTTCCGGGCGGGCCGCACGCGGAGAAGAAGCCGGGCGACCAGACGGATCTGATCATCTCGGTGAAGGCCGACGGTTCGGTATTCGTCGGCCAGAACTGGATCCCGGACAAGAACCTGGCGACGTACCTGCGCGCCGAGCATCAGAAGGATCCGGCGCGCACGGTCATGCTGAAGGCGGACAAGCGGATCAACTTCGGGAAGGTGCGCGAGGTGATGCGCGCCGCGAACGAGGCGGAATTCACGAGCGTCGCGATCATGACCGAGAACGCGCAGGCGGGCAGCGAGATCGCGAAGGGGAGAACGTAATGGCATTCGGAGGAGGAGGTGCCGGCGTCCGCTCCGAGATCAACATCACGCCGCTCGTGGACGTGGTGCTGGTGCTGCTGATCATCTTCATGGTGGCCAGCCCGATCCTGCAGATGGGCCTGGACGTGGAGGTGCCGCCGAAGGTGGAGCTGGCGGCGCCGCCGCCCGACACGCCGCAGAACCAGCTCGTGATCACGGTCAAGCGCGACGGCGTCTATCTCAACACCCAGAAGATGGCGGACGTGAAAGCGCTGCGCGACGCGGTAGCGCGGCAGATGGTGTCGCGCCCCGCCGACGAGCGGGTGGTGTTCATCAATTCCGAGGACCAGCTGACCTTCGACCGCGCCGTGCAGGCCATGGACGCCGCGCACGAGGCGGGGGCGCAGAAGGTGGGGTTCTTGACGGACGCGCCGAAGCAGTGACGTGGGCGTCGGGCTTCCGGGGTGTTTCGCCTGGGCGGCAGTTGCCTGAGGCGGCAAGTCCCAGAGGCCTGACGCCTGATGCCCGCGCGAAGCGCGTTGGCGGAGGCGTGTCGGAATCGAACCAACCTTTCGACGCTTCCGCGCCGAAACAACGGTTTTGAAGACCGCGGGAGCCACCAGACCCCATTCGCCTCCCTGAAGCGAGCGCGCATCATAACGTCAGGCCGGTGCGCCGCATTGCGTCATCTACAATCGCCCGCGCATGACGTGGTTCTACCTCGCTCTCGCGTTCGGCCTCGGCGCGATCATCGGGAGCTTTCTCAATGTCGTCATTCACCGCTACCCGCGTGAAGAATCGGTCGTTTTCCCGCCCAGCCGCTGCCCGCACTGCTCGACGGAGATCAAGCCGTACGACAACGTCCCCATCCTGGCCTGGCTCTGGCTGGCCGGAAAATGCCGCGCCTGCCGCGGCCCGATCGACATCCGCTACCCGCTGGTCGAGCTCGCGAACGCGCTCTTCTACGTGGCCGTCTTCCAGCGCACCGGCCTGACGCCCGGCTTCGTCGCGGTCGCGGCGCTGGTGTCGATGACGATCGTGCTGATCTACATCGACCTCGACATCCAGATCCTGCCCGATGTGATCGATCTCCCCGGCGTCGCCATCGGCCTGCTCATCGGCGCAACACACCTCGGCGCGTCCTACCCCGGCCTCACGCTCTCCTCGACGCTGCTCGAGTCGGTCGCCGGTGCCGCCGCCGGGGCGGGCGTACTGCTCGTGATCGGCCTCTCTTACAAGCTGGTGCGCAAGATCGAGGGCATGGGCCTCGGCGACGTGAAGATGATGGCCATGCTCGGCGCCGTCCTCGGCTGGGAGCCGCTCTTCCCGCTCCTGCTCCTCGCCTCGATCACCGGCGCCGTGGTCGGCCTCTTCGTCATGATGCGCAGCGGCGCCGACGGAATGCAGGTCGCGCTCCCCTTCGGCGTCTTCCTCGGCATCGCCTTCCTGGTCGTGCTGTTCTTCGGCGCCGACCTGATGGACGTGTACGTGCGGTTGCTGCTCATCTAGTTTCGAGTGCGGTGCGGTCACCGCACTCCATAAGCCTTACCGCAACTTCATGCTCGGGTCCCCGAACAGGATCCACGAGTTGCGGACGTCCGCGTCCGTGGTCGCCGTCTTCGCGCGTGTCGCCGCTTCGCCGATGGTCGCGCCGCTGAAGAGGTGCGTGTAGAAGGCGCGGGCCATCTCCAGCTGCGGGACCGGCTCGGTGAGCGTGGACGAGGTCCACACGGCCACCGCTCCGCCGTTGGGGTTGGTGAGCAGCGCTTCGGCGAGGCTGGACATGTAGACGTCGTGGAAATAGCCGTTGAGGCAGGTCATGCCTGCGACGATCGGGAGCTTGCTGTTGGTGAGCTGTGCCGCTCCACCGCCGGTGAAGCCGCCTGCGTTCCAGAAGTCGACCGAGCCGTGGCCGATGTAGGTCAGCAGCAGGGAGTTGAACGTGGCGCTGGTGGCGCTCTGCGCGTACATCTGCGTCAGCGCTGGTGGGACGAGCGTGCCGAGCTCCTGCGCCGCGGCGGCGAAGTCGAACTCGGGATCGGAGTCGGTGATGAACGAGACCGCGTCGTTGCCGGCCGTGTCGCGCTCGACGATGCGGCGGATCATGGTCTCGGCTTCCGCGAGGGTGCGCGCGGGGAGACGGCCGGCCGCGAGCTGCAGGCCGTCCACGAACCATTCATCCGAGGCGGTCTTCATGTAGAAGGTGGGGACGAGCTTCGTCGGGACGTAATCGAACGCGCCCAGCCCGAGGTAGTTGCGCGGGTCGATGCTCGCGTCGCCGAGGAAGAGGACGTACTTCGGTGCGCGCTTCCAGTCGCGGGTGCGCTCGAGGAAGGAGCGGATCGCGTTCGGGCCGCGCTGGCCGAAGTTGAACTCGTCGTACAGGTCCTGCACGTCGACGATGGTCGTGGAGACGCCCTCGCGATCGCGGCGCTGCTTCAGCGGCTCGGCGGCGGAGGCGAACGCGCGCGCGGTGACGATCACGAGATCGGCCGTGTTCTTCGTCGAGCTCCAGGTCGACGGACGGCTCGGGACGAGCTGCGCCGGCGCGAGGATGCGCGAGTCGCCGATCATGAGGATGGCTCGCGTGCCGCCGTTCTTGCCCGTGGCCGCGACCGTGGCGTTGCCGTTTGCGTAGTCCTTGTCGTAATCAACGTTCAGCTCGACCGGATCCGCCGGATCGGTGACGTCGATGGCGCGGACGCGCGCGGAGGTGAAGCCGCCGACCGTCGCGCTCTGGCCGCTGGCGAGCGTGACCTTGAGCGCGTTGTCGTCGGCGAGGAGGCGGTGCGGATAGGTGAGGCGCAGCGACTCGACCACAGAGACGTCGAGGTCGCCGTTCAGCGCGGCCAGCGTGAGCGTGTTCGCGCCGTCGGCGAGCGCGCCGAGCGGGATCGCGACGTTCGCGACGTGGCGCGCGAGGCCGTTGAACGTGGCGATGCCGAGGTCGGTCTGCCCGAGGGTCATTTGCACCCGGTGCTCGCCGTCGGAGCCACCCTGCAGCACGAGCTGGAGCGTCGCATCGGACGCGGTGCGGTCGGCGTTCTCGACGAACAGCTCCTGCGTGGCGCTCCAGTTCGTGACGATCGCGCCGAAGAAGTTCTCGCGGTCGCCGTTGTTCGTCAGCGCGGTGAAGAAGACGGTCCGCTCGATCCGCTCGTAGGTGAACGGCGTGCGGGCGATGGACTGCTTCGAGCCCTTCGTCTTGTCGTTCCGGATGCGGATGCCGGTACCTTTCTCATTCGTCAGCCAGTACGCGCGTGCGCCGCTCGACGGCGTGTCGTAGCCGGCGCCGTAGAACTCGACGGCGTCATTCGTCACGAGGATCGGCTGCTCCACCCCTTCGGTGAAGAGCGCGAGCTTATGGCCGGGGGTGAAGCCGGCCGCGGCGAGCTCGGCGAGCGTGACGCGGTACCACCCTTCCTGCGTGACCATCAGTTTGATGGCGGACTGCGAGGCCAGGTCCCACTGCTGCTCGCGCTGCTTGCGGGTGGGCTTGATGACGGGATACTGCGGCGCGCCGAGGCCGCGCGGCGAGACGAAGATCCCGCCGGTCGAGCCGAGCTCCGCGAGGGTGTCGGTGTTCGCGGTCTCCGGCACTGCCGCGGCCAGCAGCGGTGTGACCGGGCCGTGGAGCGTGCGCACGCCGTGCAGGTCGATGTCCTCGACGTAGTACTGCGCGAACGCGCCGTTCTTCAGGCGGTCTTTCCAACGGTAGCTGCGGCCGGAGGTCAGCTCGCGCTTTGCGGCGAACAGGGCCGAGCCGGCGATGAGCTGCTTGTTCACCTTCTCGCGGCCGGCGCTGGTCTCGCGATAGACGTTGAAGCCGAGGTTCTCGGCCTCGAAGGAGGTGGTCCAGGACACCAGCACCTTCCCCTTGTCGTCCTGCACCGCGCTCATCTCGAACATGTGCACGACCGTCGGCGCGAGGACGTTCGCGATCGCGGTGGCGTTGTTGTTGGTGGCGTTGGTGTCGATCTCGGTGCGCGTGGTACTGGCGGTGTTGATGAGCTGTGTCTGCGCGACCGTGATCGTGCCGGTGATGGTGATGTTGTTCACCGCGCCCGGATCCATCACCGCGTACGTGCAGGTGACGGTGCCGCTCGCCTGCGTGCAGGTCGGGCCGCCCGGCACGACGCTGACGAACGCAAAGCCGGCCGGGAGCGGGTCGGTCATGACCACGTTGGTCGCGCGCGACGGGCCGTTGTTCGTGACGCCGATCGTGTAGATGAGCGTCTCCCCCTGAGCGAATGCGCCGTCTGCGCCCGGGCTGTTCGTCACCTTCGTGGCCGCGATGTCGACGCGGCGGCGGACGGTGGTCGTGGCCGATGCGGTGTTGTTGGCCGTGTTCGGCTCGGGACTCGACGTCGCCGTCGTGACCGGCTGCGTGATGGTCGAGCCGTCCGCGAGCGAAGGGGAGGTGGCGACCACGAGGACGAAGTTGCCGCTCGACGCGCCCGCCGCGAGCGGGTTGTTTGCGGTGCAGGTGATCGTGCCGGTGCCGCCCACGGCCGGTAGCGTCCCGCACGTCCAGCCTGCGGGCGGAGTCATCGAGACGAAGGTCGTGCCGGGAGGCGTGGTCTGCGTGAGCGTGACCTGCTGCGCCGGGACGGTGGTCGAGTTGTTGGTGACCGCCTGGGTGTAGGTGATGTTGTTGCCCGCGTCGACCGGATCGGGGGAGTCCGAGTTCGAGACCGAGATGTCCACGCAGCCCGACTTGACGCCGGTGATCTCGTCGAAGGAGGCCGTCAGCAGGACGTTGCCCGGTGCTCCCGTCTGCGCGCCGAAGGTATCGTTGGCCGTCGTGGTGATTCCCGGCGCGCCGCCGGTGACCGACGTTGCCGCCGCGTTGCCGTTGAGGGCGATGTAGCCGCCGCCACCGCCGCCGCCGGGGCCGTGACGCGCGCCCGGGAAGCCGCCTGCCGGCTCGGTGCTCCACGCATTGCCGCCGCGTCCGCCGTTGGCCTGGACCGTCAGTCCGCCGAGACCGCCCCCGCGGGAGAGGATGACCACCGAGCCGCCCGCGCCGCCGCCGCCGCCACCGTCGTTCGCGGTGGTGTTGAAGGCAGCCGCGCCGTTCGCGGTGATGGTGCCGGTGCCGGTGATCCGCCCCGCGCGGACGAGCACGATGCCGCCGCCCGCTCCGCCGGCTGCTGCGATGCCGGAGCTGTTGTTGCGCGCGCCCGCACCGCCGCCGCCGCCGAGGACCACGCGGCCGGGGGAGTTGTAGAACGGAGCGCCGCCGAAGCCGCCGGTGGGCGCGTTGGATTGCCACGAGTTGCCGCCACCGCCGCCGCGGCCCCAGTTCGCGCCGCCGCCGCCGCCGGAATTCTCCTGGTTCAGCGCGACATCCGTGTCCGTGCCGCCGCCGCCCGCATTGCCGGGCGCACCGCGTGCGAAGTCGCCGTTCGGATAGCCCTGAGGGCCGACGTCGAGGTTCGCGCCGCTGTCGAGCACCCACTCCGGCGTGCCGGCGATGCCTTCGCCTTTGACGCCATGCGCGTTCGACGCAAAGGCCGCGCGGTAATCGACGTCGGTCGCGCCGCCGCCTCCGCCCGCGCGCTGCAGGCCGGCGCCGCCGCGGAAGCCGAGGCCATTGACGTTGGCCGTGACGCCGCCGAGGGCCAGGTCGCCCGCCACGTCGAAGGCGAGGATGCCGCCGGTGGTGCCGTTCCAGGCCGCCGCGGTGACCGTCGCGCCGAGCGTGGCGGTCGTGTACTGCGGAACCCGCACGACCTGGAAGCGGCGTTGCCCCTGCGTTGCGATGGCCGCGGCGTTCGTGTAGGCGTACATCAGGCCGTTGCCGCCGCCGACCGCGGTGAAGGTCAGGTTGCCGCCCGCGGCGCCGATGGTGTTCGTGGCGATCGCGTATTCATAGCGGCCGGAGTTGTTCGCGTTCGTGTAGCCGGCGCCGATGCCGGTGGTGCCGCCCACGATGCCGTTCCCGTTGCCGTAGCGGTCGTCGTTGTTCGAATTGATGGCCGCGTCCTGCATCTGCATGACGAGGATCAGATCCCCCGCCGTGATGCTGACCGCCGCGCCGCGGCGCGCGCCGACGGTGATCGTCGTCGCGCCCACTGCCGCGTTGGCCGTGCCGGGCCAGTAGGAGTTGATGACCCCGGCCAGCGTGCCGCCCGCACCATCCTTGCCGGGCTGCGTCCCGCAGACCGTGGCCTGCACGAGCGAGTAAGCCTGCGCGCTGGCGGTGTTCGGCGTGGCGGGATCGGTGCTGGTGGTCGTCACGGTGCCGGTATTGGCGGCGATCAGGCCGCCGGCGAGCGGCGCTTGCACCTGGATCGTGACGGTGGCGGCCTGGCCGAGCGTCATCGTCCCGAGGTTGCAGGTGACGGTTGTCGTGCCGCTGCAGCTGCCAAGGGTGGTGTTGGAGCTGATGAAGGTCGTCGCGGCCGGGATGGTGTCGGTGAGCGTGACGCCGGTCGCGCTCGACGGGCCGTTGTTCGCGATGAAGAAGGTATAGGTGAGGATGCCGCCCGGCACGACCGGGTCGTTGAGCGCGCTCTGCGTCACCTCGACGTCGGCCGTGGCCTCGTCGAGCTCGACGCCGATCTGCGTCCAGCGGCGGGCGGGCGCGGTGAGTCCCCAGGTCATGGTGGTGTTGCCCGCCACGCCGCCGCGTCCGCTCATCGAGGCCTGGACGTCGTCGCCGCTGCCGCCGGTGGAGTTGTTGTAAGCCTGGATCTGTCCGGCGCCGACGGTCGACGTGCCGGTCTCGCGCACGGTCAGGTAGTCGAGGACGGCGTCGGTGGTGGTGGTGCCCGTGACCGTGACGCTGGCGGGGGTGCCTGAGCCCGTCGCGGTGGCGGTGTCGGGGGCAGCCTGATCGACACCGCTGAACGTGGTCGCGCTGACGAACGTCTCTACGTTGTTGCCCGGCGTGATGCCTCCCGCCGTGACGGATACTGTGTTCAGCCCCGTGGGCGGATTGAGGAGGTACCACACCTCGGTGCGCGTATCGGCGACGCCATCCGTGACGGCGTCGAGCAGCGTCAGGGCCTGCGCGCCGTACGTGACGCCCGACACCGTGGTGCCGGTGGCGTTGCGGATGTTCATGTGCACGCCGACCAGCAGGATGCGGTTCGTCGTGACCGCCGTGGTGTGCCCGAACGTAGTCGTGCTCGCGACGCTGGTGAGCGTGGCGGTGTTGGTGGTCTGCGCACCAAACGTCACCTGCGCCGACAACGGCGCGGCGAACGCCAGCAAAAAGACTACGGCAATGAACCCGCGGCGGGGCATAGGCACACCTTTCTGTTGAGGGGAATCGTCCTTGCGAACGCCCCAGGGAACATCGGGATTCCGGGTGACGCTGTACAGTGTCGCTGACAGTGGGCAGTGCGGCCGTCACCGCACGCGTCAGCCTCCCGCAAAATCCGGTGCCCTCGAGCCCGCGTCCGCTCTCGCGTCCCGGCGCGCCAATCCTCCGCGTTTTGACGGAAATCCCACTTTATCGGTCACGTCCCTGTGGAGTGATGGCGACAGCCGAGGGTAGGAGAAACCGCTGGCCGGACCCTCCTGAGAACGGATGTCCATCGTCGTCCCACGTGTGTTCATCAGCTCGACCAGCGAATTTGCGGCCGAGCGCGAGCTCCTCAGGCAGCAGATCGAGGCGCTGCCGGACTTCCGGCTGCAGGCGTACGTCTACGAAGCGGACGCCGCCGGCTCCGCCTCGCCGGAAGAGCGGCTCCGCGACGTGCTCGAAAACTCGGAGATCTTCCTGCTCATCCTCGGCGACACCTTCGGCACCGAATACCCGGGGCGTGCCACGTCGATCGTGGAGTGGGAGTACGAGTACGCGAAGGCAGCGCGAAAAGAGCTGAAGGCCTACGTCAAGCATCCGCTCGGCCCGAACGCCGATCCGCGGCAGGCCGCGTTCGTTGGACGCGCTGTCGCCTTTCGCGACGGGAGCTGGGTGCGCAGGTTCACCGACACGCCGCAGATGCTCGTGGCCGCGATCTCGGACCTCAAGAAGTGGGTGGGCGATGCCGCGACCCTCTGGATCAGCGGCCGGCACGAGCGGAATCAGTGGAAAGACCGGGTGATCCTCGGGACCGGCGCCACGGTTGCCCTGGCGACCATCGCCGGAGTGGTCGCGGGTGCGCTCCTCGACATTCCCCTGGAGAAGCTCGCGATCGTGTTTGCGTGCGGGATCAGCATGTTCGGCGGACTGCTCCTGCTGCTGAAGTCCAATGTGTTCTGAGGGAGGATTCCGATGACGATCGAGCCTTACGACGAATCGGTTCACGATGCGGTGGCACGCGAGGCCGCGCGCCGCAAACGCGTGCTGCTTGCGTTCATGGGATTGCTGCTCGTGCCGATGGCCATCGGCGCCTACGCGCTCGCCGGCGCGTCCACGGAAAAGGAGCAGCTGGCCACCGACGTCACGCCGATCGTGGCGCAGCGCGTCGGCAATGAAATCGCCTCCAGCGTCACGAACGACGTCGTGGCGCGAACGCAGCCGCTGATCCAGCAGAACGTTTCCCGCCAGATCGCGGAGGTGGTGGAGCCGCGCATCTCCTCGGTGGCCGGCGCCCTGCGCAGCGACATTACGACGCTCCAGACGTCGATGACCGCAGTGCCGGCCCTCGAGACTCGTGTCGCCGCGCTCGGCGGCCTGGTCGAACGGAATGCAAACGCGCTCAATGCCGGGCAGGAGCGCCTGCGCCAGGAGATCGCGCAACAACGCGAAGTGACGCAAAGGCTTCTGCAAAGGAACGCGCCGGCACCGAACACCAGCGATGAGGCCATCGCCTCACTGACGCGGCAGGTCGCCGTGCTGCAGCGCGAAGTGAAGCAATTACAGACGCGCGTCGCGGCGATCGAGGGAAGGCCGACGCAGCGAGTGCCGCAGTAGAGGTCGCCGCCCTGCTACACTTTCGGAATACACAACACCTCGGAGGGACCATGAATCGTCGCCAGATCCAATTGGGATTCGTGCTCATCCTGTTGGCCCTATTGAGCGGGTTCGGAATGCCTTTCTTCACCAACCCGCGCCTCGGCCTTGCCGCGCACGTCGTCGGCATCTCCGGCGGCCTGGTCCTGATCGCCCTCGGCGCGCTCGCCGGATCGTTCGCCCTCGGCGCGCGACAGTCGGCCGTGATGATGTGGGCGTGGGTGTACGCCGCATACGCGAACTGGGCCGGGTCCGTGCTGGGCGCCATCACCGGCGCGAGCCGCCTCACGCCCATCGCCGGAGCCGGCACCGCTGGCGACGCGCTGGCCGAGACAGTGGTGGCATTTCTCCTCCAGTCCCTCGCGGTGGCAGCGATTGTCGGCACCGCACTCGCCGTGTGGGGGTTCCGTAGAGCCGGTACAGTGCGCGCCACCCAGCCGCTGACGGCGGGCCTCGCCTCACCACCCGCGTGAGCCTGCTGTCGCGGGTTGCGCGCCTGCCGCTCCGGCTCGTGCCTCGAGGCGCTACGGTCCCGATTCTCAGCGGGCCATTGAGGGGATGGAAGTGGGTCGCAGGCTCCGCGACGCACGGCTGCTGGCTCGGAATCTACGAGCGCGAAACGCAGGCGGTATTCGCGCGTCTGGTTCGTGAAGGCGATGTCGTGTACGACATCGGTGCGAACGTCGGCTTCTTCACACTGCTCGCGGCGAGGCTCGCCGGCCGCGGCGGCGCGGTTTACGCGTTCGAGCCGCTCCCGCACAATCTCGCGTATCTCCGGAAGCACATCGCAGCGAATCACGCCGCGGTGTACGTCCTCCCGGTGGCACTTTCCTCGTCGTCCGGCGCTGCATGGTTCGCGACGGCCACCAGTGCCGCGATGGGACGCTTGGCGGACGCCGGCGATCTCGAGGTCCGCACCGAGACGGTCGATGAGTTGGTGAGCTCCGGCCGGATCTCTCCCCCTCGGTTCATGAAGATCGATGTCGAGGGTGCAGAGCACGCGGTGCTCACCGGTGCCGCAGCGACCCTCACGCGCGACCGTCCCGTGATCCTGCTCTCGACGCACGGCTATCTGATCCACGAGCAGTGCTGCGCGTTTCTGCGGGAGCTGCGTTATGACATCGAGGTGATTCGTGACGGTACGGCGGACGGCCAATACACGCTGATCGCCACCCGTGATGAGCCCGCGACCAGCACCATTCCGCCCTACACTTCCGTCCGATGACGCCGCCAGTCCCGGCCCGTGGGTTGACGAAGATCGGTTTTCGCCGGGACGTTCGTTCGTTCCTGGTGGTGCTGGTCGGGTTCCTGCTGATCCTGATCGTGGCGCTGCTGTTCGTGCTCGAGCAGTTCTCGGAGGTTGCGCAGGGGGCGGTGCTGCGGAGGTGGAACGTGGCGGCGGATGCGGCGGCGGAGCTGATCGGCGGCGCCGCCACTCCGGCGGACGTGCGCATCCGCGCGCTGCTCGCGCTGACGCGCTATGAGATCGCGTCCATCGAGGTCACGGGTGCAGACGGGCAGCGGTTGCGGCTCGGGGCGGCGGAGGGGGAGACGACCATGCTCCGCCGGACGGAGGCGGGGCTGGTGCGGATGACGTTCGACCAGTCGGAGCTGGACGGGATCCAGCGGCGGTTCGTCGCCACCGCCAGCGTCTCCGTGGCCGCGGCGATGACCGGTATGTTCCTGCTGGTCATGTACCTGCCGCGCATCACGAAGCCGATCGAGGAGATGCTCGACCAGGCGCGCGAGCTGAGCGACCGCGACGACCAGACCGACGAGACGACGTACCTCATCGCCACGTTCCGCGACTCGATTAATCGCCTGAAAGTGCAGGAGACGGAGCTCAAACGCCTGCACGAGTCGGAGAAGACGCGCGCCGATGAGCTGGAGATGGTCTCGGCCACGCTGACGCGCAGCCTCACCTCGGGGTTCATCGCGCTCGATCCCGATGCGCGCGTGCTGCAGTTGAACGCCGCCGCGCGGGAGATCCTGGCCGTGCCTCCGGAGCGCGATGCGCAGGTGGACATCGCGGAGCTGGTGGGCGACGCCCCGCTCGCAACCGTGCTGCGCGAGGCGATCCGGAGCGGCGAAACGGTATCGCGCATCGAAGTGGAGCACGGCTCCACCGCCATCGGCCTCACCGCGGTCCCGCTCCTCGGCGAGAACGCGAGGCTCCTGGGCATGCTCGCGCTGTTCACCGATCTCACCCCCATCCGGCAGCTCGAAGCGCGCGTCCGTGCGATGCAGACGCTCGCGGAGCTCGGCGAGATCGCGGCGGGCATCGCTCACGAGTTCCGCAACTCGCTTTCGACCATCCTCGGCTATCTGAAGCTCGTGCTGCGCAACGAGCTGCCGGCGGAGGCGACGAACCGCCTGCGCGCGGCGGAGAGCGAGGCCACGCAGCTCACCGCGGCCGTGGAGCGGCTGCTGACGTTCGCCCGCCCGATGACGCTGCAGGTCGAACGCGTCGACCTGCGCGAGCTGACCGACGACGTGGTGGAGCGCCTCCGCGGAACCGCCGCCGTGCAGATCGCTGTCGGCGGCCACGCCTCGATCGACGGCGACCGCGCACTGCTCGCACGCGCCGTCGACAACGTCGTGCGCAACGCGGTCGACGCGGTTGCGGAACGCGGCGACGCCGCCCGGATCGCGATCGCCATCGCGGACCAGCCGCCGTCAATCACCGTAACGGACAACGGCATCGGCTTCGACGAAGCCGACGCCGCGCGCCTGCTGCTGCCATTCGTCTCGAACAAGCCCGGCGGCTTCGGCCTCGGCCTGTCGCTGGCCAGGAAGGTAGCGGTCCTGCACGGCGGCGACATCGCCCTGAACGGAACCCCGGGTGAGGGGGCGGTGGTGAGGATGAGCTTCGCGTCCACCAGCGCGTGATTGGTTTTTACCCCTCCAGCTCCAGCGTCATCTCCAGCATCGTGTCGCGGAACCCCATGCCGCGGAAGAGGCGCTGGGCGACGTCGTTCGGGGCGGCGGTCCAGAGGATCACGCGCGGCGCGCCCTGCTCGCGGAGCCAGTCGATCCCCGCGGCCAGCAGTTGCTTTGCGACGCCGGCGCCGCGCGTCTCCTCGGCCACGGCCACGTCGTGAATGAAGCCGGCCGGGCCGCGCAACTCCTTCCACGAGAGCGGCTCGAGCGCGACGTAGACGTAGCCCGCGATCTCGCCGGCTTCCTCCGCGACGAAGACGCAGCCGTCGGGCGAGTCGAGCACGTTGCCGAGAAACCACGCGTAGCCGCTCTCCGCGGACTGGCCGGGCGGCAGGAACCGCTGCGGGTCGAACGCGTAATGCGTCCGCATGAGCATCGCACCGAGGCGGCCGAGGGCGGGCAGATCGCGCCGCTCGGCTCGCCGGATCGTCAACGGCATTTCTGTCTCCTCCGCGGGCTGCGCCTTGCACTGGATCGTACCAGCCGCCAGCCAGGAGTATCACCGCGAACACATTGTCGTGACCGAGTCGTGAACCGCGTCGCCGCGGCAGCCCCCCGGCCCTAGAATCGCCGCCAGGAGGCGTCTGCTCATGCGTGCTGCTCTCTGCGCCCTGGTGGTGGTCCTGGTCTCGTCGGTCGGGGCGCAACCGCGCCCCGACGTCCCTGTCGCGATCCAACTCGAATCGAAGGTGCTCACCGAAACGCGCACGATCCTCGTCCGCACGCCGGCGTCGTATGCCGGCGGCACGCGCGCGTATCCCGTGCTGTACATGACCGACGGCGACCGGCAGATCGGCCACACGGCGGCCGTCGTGGACTTTCTCGCTCGCGAAGGACGCATGCCCGAGGTCATCGTGGTGGGGATCAGCAACACCGACCGGACGCGCGACCTCACACCGACGAAAGTCGAAAGGATGGGAGGAGCAGCCCAGGGATTCGCGACTCCCACGAGCGGCGGAGGCGATCGTTTTCTCGACTTCATTTCCACCGAGGTGATTCCGTACGTCGAGAAGAACTACAGAACGCAGCCATACCGCGTCCTGGCGGGACACTCGTTCGGCGGCCTCTTCGCCATGCATGCGTTCCTCACGCGCCCGGGGATCTTCAACGGCGTCATCGCCGTCAGTCCGACGCTGACGTGGGACGACCGTTACGTTTACCGGCGGGCATCAGAGTGGGTGAAGAGCGCGCAATCGGCGAAGCGGCCGGTGTCGCTGGTGGTGTCGGTCGGCAATGAAGGGGAGGAGCTCGACCGCGAGTTCGACGCGCTGAAGGCGCTCCTGCAGAAGAGCGGTCCGAAGTCGCTCGAATTCGAGGCGGTCCGTTTTCCTGATGAGGACCACGGCTCGGTGGTGCTTCCCACGCACTACGCTGGCCTGCGCAAGGTATTCGCGCCATTCCGTTTCGCGCTCGGTCCCGCGACCGACGACCCGAAGAAGCTGTACCCCCGCGCGCGCGAGCATTACGCGAAGGCTTCGGAGCGGGTCGGATTCGCGCTGCCGATTCCGGAGCAGACCGCGAACGTCATCGGCTACCGGCTGCTGCAGGCGGGGCACGTCCAGGAAGCGATCGAGGTCTTCCGCGCGAACGCGGAGACCTGGCCGGAATCAGCAAACGTCTACGACAGCCTCGGCGAGGCGCAGGAGCGCGCCGGCGCGCGCGATCAGGCGCTGACGAGCTACCGCCGCGCCGCCGCAATCGGAAAGGCGACCGGCGATCCGAACCTGGCGGTGTACGAACAGAATGCGGAGCGGGTGGCGAAGCCCTAAGGCCGATGTGGGCGTATCCTCGCCCACATGCATATGTCCGAAACCATGGCCGCCGCGCGCCCGAGCCGCCTCTGGTTGATCCTGGCCATGACCGGTTGCGGCCTGGTCGTGCTCGCGATGATCGTCACGGCTCTGGTCATCGCCGACAAGCCGACGTTCGGCTCGCTCGTCGGACCGTGGTTCCTCCCGGCCATCACCTCCGGCGTGCTGGTTGGATCGATCCTGCTGCTCGTCGCCGCCTGGAACCTCCCCGAGCGCAAGAGCTGGCGCGGAATGACGCTCCTCATCTGGGGACTCATCGCCCTCACCTCGCCGGCGTTCGGGATCATGTTCCTGCTCCCGTGGGGATTTCTCGCGCTGACGCTCCCCTTCGTCATCGCGGTATTCGTGAGCCTCGTCAGCGAATTGCAGGATAAGCGGTGGTAGCATACCAACATAGACCCGGCATAAGACGAACGGGAACCCACCGGATATGCCAGCCGCAACGACATCCAAACTTCAGGAAGAAGTTGAGTTCTTCGAACGCCAGCGCCTTGAGCTACTCGAGCGCGCGCCAGGAAAGTACGTTCTCATTAAGGGCACCGAGGTGATCGGAATATTCGACACCGAAATAGAGGCCGCGCGCGCCGGGTATCGGCAAATCGGGAATGAGCCTTTTCTAATCAAGCACATTGTCGAGGCGGACGTTCCTCTGATCTTCACGTCGTTCAGTCTCGGTGTTTGAGTGCCCATTTACAAAAGTGCTGTCACGGATTTGGCGGCTCTTGGCCCGTCGATCCAGGTTGCGATTGGCCCATCGCGTGAGCTGATCGCCGCATTTGCGCCGTTCGGGAAAGAGCTCTCGGCACCGCATTCAGTAACGGCACTCATCGATACTGGTGCTCACACAACCGTACTGACTCCAGAGCTTGCGGCGCGCCTTCGCATCGAACCGGTAGGCAAGGCGCCGATCAGTACGCCATCGACGACCAGGGCGATCATGTGTGATCGCTATCACGTCAACGTCTATTTTGATGAAGGATTCGTCGTCGAGAATGTCTTTGCGATTGAGGCGCCGATGGGTGGTGTGCCATACCAGTGCCTCATCGGACGAGATATTCTGCGGCTGGCCACTCTCCTGTACGACGGACCCGAGAACCAGTTCGCGCTGGAATTTGGAACAACCAAGAATCGCGGGTAAATGGTGAGCTCCCGCGCGCACCCCGACCGAAGATCGAAGCTTTGATCCTCTCCCGAATGTCTGCAGACCTCTTTTGGAGTGCGGTAACGCGAGTTACCGCTCTTACTGTTTTTGTTCGTCCTGCAACGCGAGCAGGTCCAGCCTTCGCTCGTGCCGCGAGGCGAGATTGCACCAGCCACGGATTGCTGCACGAACAGAAGCAGTCAGAGCGGTAACTCGCGTTACCGCACTCCATACCGGTGGCGGCTCAGGATGTCAGGATGATGCTCACATGAAGTTCGGTGTGTGCAGATCCGAAATCGCCGCGGCCTGTTCGGCGGTGAAGCCGGCGCTGCGGAGGCGGCGGATGCGGCCTTCGTGCATCGTGGCGAGCAGCTCGCGGAAGGCTTCGTGTCCGCGGGCGACGCGGCGCGGGTCGCTGGCGCCCGCGGCGTAGATGGTGAGCGCATCCTGTACCGGCGCCGGTACGCCGCCGATGCCGGCGAGCGTCGCGGCGCGGTGCCGCACTGCTGCTTCCAGCCGCGGGTAGAGCGTCCCGTCGTGCGCGAGGGCGTGCCGCACGTGCGACAGTCCGAAGTGGACGTGGCGGGCCTCGTCGATGCGCGCGCGCCGCGCCAGCTCCGCGGTTGCCTCGTCGGGTGCGAAGCGCTCGACGAAGGCGAGGAGGTCGAGGAAGGTTCCTTCGCCCAGCACCGACAACAGGAACGACGCCTCGGTGAAGTTGTCGATCTCCAGCAGCGAATGCAGCGATCGCGACGTCGAGGCCGAGGAGATCGCCGGAGGAGAGCCGGTGGCGTGCGCGCGGCGGAGGAAGACGTCGATATGCCGCGACTCGTCCTGCATCTGAGTGGCGAGGAACATTGCGACGCCGACGTAGGCCGGGTGCAGGCGTGCGATGAATCGCGACGGCACGTAAAGGGCGGAGAGCTCGTTCTCGGCGAGGAACGTCATCACCTGCCGCACGGCCAGTTCCAGCGCCGCCTCGTGGCGCGGGATCGTGCTCCACGGAATGTCTCGTGCGGCGCTCCATTGCGCGGCCACCGCCTGTTCGTACAGCTCCGCCACTTCCGGCGCCGTCACGCGGTCGCGCTCGACTAAATCGAATGGATAACGCGGTCCGCCCGGCTCGACGACGGAGCCGTTTGGTGCGAAGCCGGTGGAGGCGTCGGCGCGCTCCGGCAGATGTGGATCGACAGGCACGGCGGGGCGATGCACGGAGAAGCGTCCGCGGCGCACGAGATGGCGTGTCATGCGGTCGCCGGCTGCTTCCGCGCCGAGGTACTCGTGCCGCTCGGCGCGGCACCACGACGCCAGGTCCTCGGCCACTGAGCTGCTGCGCGAGAGGACGGCCAGCACACCGTCCGGCTCCAGCAGCGTCAGTGCTGGGCGGACGAGTGACAGCAGCCCGCCGCCGAGGGGGAGGTCGCCGCCGTCAACTGCGATCGCGCCGGCCGTCATCGAATCAGCCGGTCGCTGCCAGCGCGGGCTCGGCGGCAAGCGCGGCGATGAGGCTTTCGTAGCCTTCCTCGCGCGGCGGCATCCACTCGTGCAGCCCTTCCAGCTCGAGGAGGCGGCGATGCACGGGGTTATCCCACCGCATCGCAAAGAGCGACCGGACGAAGCCCTCGCGCTTTGAAGCGGAGAGCGTCGGAAGCGCGTCGAACATGCAATGGTCGAAGCCGGGTGTCGTGTAGAGCACCTCGAGCCGGTCAGGATCGACATGGCCGGCCGCCTGCTCCAGCACCCAGATGAGATCGCCGACCGCGCCCGCGTCGGCGCTTCCGTCGCTGAGCGCGTGCAGCACGTCGAGCTCACTCGTGCCGGTATCGCCGTGCTTCCCGAGGTCGGTGTCGAAGGGGAGGATGTGCACGCGGTCGAGATCGACGCCGGCCTCTCTCAAAAAGTGCAGCGGGAGGATGCGCGCCTGCGTGGAGTCGCGGCTGCCGACGGCCAGCCGCTTGCCGTGCAGGTCCTGCAGCGAAGCGATGCCGGCGTCCTTCCGCACGACGATCTTCGCGTGGAAGTCGCGGTCGGAGTCGCGCATGCCGAGGGAGAGGCTCGCGCCGCCGGTGCGTTGCTTGACACGCACGTGCGCGAGCGGAGTGTTCCAGGCGATGTCGACGTGCCCGGCCAGCAGCGATTCGACCTGCCGCTCGTAATTGGAGAAGAGGGCGAAGTCGAACGGTGTGCCCGACTCGTTGAAGTAGTCGCGAATCCCTTCCCAGATCGTGACCACCTTCGGATCGTAGGCGACGGCGCCGAGCAGAATGGTTTCGGTCATCAGTGAGGTCCTCAGAACAGCGGCAGGCCGGTGAGTGCGCGGCCGACGAAGTCGCGGAGGTGATCCGCGGTCGGTGCCATTACCCAGCCGGCGCGGGCGTCGCGGAAGAAGCGCTCGACGCCGACCTGCTTCGAGAACGCGGCACCGCCGCACGCTTTCATGGCCAGGTCGGTCACGTCCGTCGCCGCTTCGATCGAGGAGAGGCGGGACTGCAGGACGAAGAGCGGCGCGGCTTCCGACCCGCTTTCGATGACGTCGAGGGTGTAGCCGAGGAGCGCGCGCGACTGGGAGAGGCGGACGCTCATGTCGGCCAGACGCGCGCGAAGCGTCGGCAGGTCGCGCAGCGCGGTTCCAGTGTGGGCGAAGCCGGTGGTCTGCATGTGTTGCGCGGTCCGGTCGACGGCGGCGCGGCAGATGCCGTTCGCCATGGCCGCGGTGCCGATCGAGAACCAGGGGAGCACGATCTGCAGCATCGTGTTCGCCCCTTCGCCCTGCGGGCTGATGAGCGTACCGGCGGCGACATGGAGCTGCTCGATGGCCACGGGAGAGGAGTCGTTGCCGCGCAGTCCGAGGCCGTGGAAGTGGCCGGCCGTGCGCACGCCGTCGGTGCCGCGGCGCACGAGATAGATGGTCGATTCGAGAGGCGATCCGGCGCCGGGACGCTGGGCGCTGGAGACGTAGGAGTCAGCGTGGTCGGCGGACGTGACCCACGACTTCGACGCGGAGGTGGTGAAGCCGCCGTTCCCATCCGACTGCAGCTGCGAGACCGGGGCCCAGAACTGGGAGCGCGAGCCGGTCTCGGAGAAGGCGAGGGTGGTGAGATGGCGGCCGGCCGCGATCTCGCGGAGGATCGCGTCACGTTCTTCCATCGTTGCCGACGACGCGATCGCCTGCGCCGCCGTGACGTGCATGACGTAGATCATGGCCGTCGACGGACAGGCGGTGGCCAGCTCCTCGACGACCGCGGCGAAGGTGCGCATCGATTCGCCGGAACCGCCGAGCTCCGCCGGGACGCACAGCCCGAGGAGGCCGGCACCGGCCAGAGCGTCGAGGCTCGCTTTGGGGAACTGACCGGATTCATCGACCGCCGCCGCACTCTCGGATACGACGCCAGCCGCGAGTGTCCTGGCGTCGTCGAGCTGCGAATTCTGCTGGTCCTTCAGGTATGGGTGGATCAAGGAACACTCCTCGGGCGCATCGATCGCCCGCCAGTCGCGAAGTATAGCGACCGGCGACCCGTCTGCCTCGCCGCCGCTTCGCTGGCCTACTCCGAGGTCGTCCCGTCGAAATGTTCTTCGTGCGTGTCCGCGTCGTGCTTCGTCGCGTGGATGGTGCCGTGCTTGTGCTCGGGCGGCGCGTAGAGCGTGTACACCTTCAGCGATTCCTTGCCGGTATTCGTGACGTTGTGACGTGCGCCGGCGGGGACGATGATGGCCATGTCGCTCCGGATGGGGGTGCGCTTGCCGTCGATCGACACTTCGCCTTCGCCCTGCTCCACGCGGAAGAACTGGTCGCGATCCTCGTGCACTTCTTCGCCGATCTCCTCCCCCGGCTTCAGTGCCATGAGCACGAGTTGCATCTGCTTCCCGGTGTAGAGCACGCGGCGGAAATCTGAATTCGATTCGGTGAGCTTCTCGATGTCGTCGATAAAACCTTGCATGCCGTTCGCGGTGTGCAGGAAATGCACCCGCGCGGGGCACATCGGTGGACGCTGACGGAAGAGAAGCGGGGATAATGTCCCGCCTTGCGTGAGCGTCCGTGGCAGATCGGTATCGTCGGGACCTTCGATCTCGACAACTATGGTGACCTGCTCTTTCCTCTGATCGCGGAGGCGGAGCTGCGCCGCCGCCTGGGGGACGTGAAGCTGCATCGCTTCTCGTACCGCGCCAGAGTGTGGCCGTACGAGGTGACGCCGGTCGCCGATCTGCCGAAGATCGCACCATCACTCGACGGGCTGCTGATCGGCGGTGGCTTCCTGATCCGCTTCGACAAGGACGTCGCGCCGGGCTACTTCCCGCCGTCGCCGGACGTCCATCATCCGACCGGTTACTGGCTCGCCCCGGCGCTCGTCGCGCTGCAGAACGGCGTGCCCGTGATCTGGAACGCGCCGGGCACGCATCTCGCCGCGGTGCCGGCCTGGGCGCGTCCGCTGCTGGAGCTCGCGCTGGCCCACAGCCGCTATATCGCGGTCCGTGACGAGCCGTCGCGCGAGACGCTCTCCGCGTTCGTCGATGCCGAGCGCATCTCGGTGGTGCCGGATACCGGCTTCGGCGTCGCGCGCCTCCTCGGCCGCGAACGTTCCGTCGAGCTCGAAGAGCTGCGCCGGGTGGCCGGGATCACGAAGCCGTACGTGATCGTGCAGGCCGCGGAGTCGATGCTGCCGGTGGCCGGCCTGCTACGCGCTCTCCCCGATCACCAGGTGGTCGTCCTGCCGATCGGGCTCGTCCTCGACGAAGACCCGAGGATGTTCGGCGCCGGCTTCGTGCACGTCCCGTTCTGGCCCAATCCGCTGCTGCTGGCGGAGCTGATCCGCGAAGCGGAAGGGGTGGTCGGACACAGCTACCATCTCGCCATCACCGCCCTGGTGACGGGCGTGCCGGTGTTCACCTGGATGGACCTGTCGCTCGGCAAGTTCACCGCCCTTCGCCAGTTCGAGACCATTCACCCGCTGCCCACGAGCCGTGAGGCGTTCGTGGCGAAGCTCGGCAGAAAGACGCCCGTGCAACTGGATGTCGACTCCCATTGGGACCGCGTGGCCGAGGCGATCGTGGGGGACCACGAATCCACGGCGAAGGAAGCGCTCGGGCGTTTCTGGCAGTCGTTGCCGTCGCTGCTCGAAGCGGCGGCCGCTCCGGCCGCGCCGCGCGGATTTTTCAGGAGGTGGCGCTGATGATCGACCTCGCACGCATCCGGGAAAGCACGCTGCAGACGGAGCCCTATCGCTGGGGCTCGATCGACCGCCTCTATTCGCCCGCGGATGCGGCGCGGCTCGCGAAGACGTATCCGCGCGATCATTTCAAGCTCGTCTCCGGCTACGGCGGCGAGAAGGATTACGAATACGAGGCGCGCGCCCTGATCGGGATGGGCGCGGAGACGATCGCTCACGAGGCTCACCTGAGCGACGCCTGGCGCGCGCTCGCGCGGGACCTGCTCTCGCGCGAGTACCGCGAGGCGATGTCGCGACTGAGCGGCGTCGAGCTCGCGGATGCGCTGCTCGAGGTCAACGTCTTCCACTACGGCCCCGGCTCATCGCTCGGGCCGCACTCCGACCTGCCGGACAAGCTCGTGACGCACGTGCTGTACTTCAATGAAAGCTGGGACGCGAAGGACGGAGGCTGCCTCACGATCCTCGGCGCGAAGGACGAGCACGCGCTCGTCGCCGAGGTCGTGCCGATCGTCGGCAACTCCGCGGTCCTCGTCCGCGCGGACAACTCGTGGCACGCGGTGTCGCGCGTGGTGAGCGACAGCCCGCAATCGCGCCGCAGCGCGACGGTGACGTTCTACCGCCCCGGCTCCGTCAGCTCGATGTGGCCCCCCGGCGCGCACGCGCCGCTGCACACGTACGGCGGCCGGTGGGCGGGGGTGAAACGGTTTTTTCGGTGACCGTAAGGTCATCCCGAGCGTCGAGCGAGGGACCTGGGTGGGTGGGGACGCGCAAAACGCGCGACCTCACCGCATCGGCGCGAGGCTCGCTGCCGCGAATTCGCGCAGGAGGCGGCGTTCGCGGTTGTCGGATTCTTCGTAGGCGAGGCGGAGCAGCTGGATCTGGTCCTCGGTTTCCGAGGCGGCGATGGTGAAGCCGTCGGGGGGCTGGTCCGCGCTGGCGGTCACCTCGCGGGTCCAGGCTCCGTCGTTCAGCTGGCAGCGCAGGAAGGTTTCCTTCGAGCGCGCGGCCGAGCCGAGGTCGGAGAGCGTGCGGTCGCCGTCGATGACGTTCCGGGCGGCGTCGCCGTCCGCGTTGGCTGTTTCGGCGCGGCGGATCTGCGCCTCGTAGCGCGCAATGTAATCCGCGAGCGCGTCGCTCTGCTCGAGGAAGCGCACCAGCAGGTCCGTATCAGGGGTGAGCAGGTGCTCCGCGACGCCGGTGATCAGGCAGCGCACTTTGACGCGAATCCCACCCTCGGCGAATGCGAAGTCGTGCTCCGTTCCGGGAGCGTAGCTGCAGCGTCCGGAGAGCAGCGCCCCCGCCGGACCGAGGTCGAGCGCCAGCAGCGCCTGTTCGCCGAGCTTCGCGGGAATTGGCTTCGCCAGCCGCAGCCAGGCGGCGAAGGATGCGCGGCTGATGGAGTCGAGCTCCCGCTGCACGTGGCTCATGTCATCACATCACACAAGAAACGGCACCCCTGGGCGGGGTGCCGTTTCGCGTGGTTACTGTTCGTCCGTCATCGACGAGTAGACGATGACGCGGGGCATGCCCGGGGGAGCCCAGTTGTCCTTGACCAGTTTTTCGTCGAACCAGATCTGCGCGTTACCGGTCGCTCCGGCGGAGCCGCGGATGAGAACCGAGCCGAAGTAGTCGACGTTACCCTGACTGGAGTAGGTGCCTTCGTTGTACAGCACGCCACTGAGGATGACGGGGAGGTCGACGAGTGCGCCGTCGCGGTCGAAGCCGTTCGAAGTGCACTTCTCCGGGTTCGTGTTGCAGTTCGGGACCGACGTGCCGTTGAGGTCACGCGGCCTGCGGGTCTGGGACGCGTGGGGTTCCCAGCCGATCGTCACGTTGCCGGTGGGGTTGTTCGGATAGATGAAATTGAGAAACGGCTCGTGCGGCTCGGAGCAGTCGCTCGCACCGGGAGCGCCGCTGGCCGGGGGCGCGGTGCAGCCGGCGGTCCAGGTCTTCGGGAAATACTCGGTCCGGTTGACGGCGCCGGGATCGAACGACTGGAAGTTCCTCTGCGCGTCCTCGACGACGATGTCGACCTTCCCGTTGCCGTTGATGTCCTGGAAGCTGTGTTCGCCGTCGCCGGCGCCGGTGAGCAGCGGCTGGCCGGCGCCATCGAGCTCCCACGCACCGGCGATCCACCTGCGGTGGCCGACGTCGCGGAAGATCTCACCGGGCATGTTGTAGGGAAGCGTCGGCGCGGAGGAGCCGCCGCCGGTTGACCGGTACTCGGCGATGTTCAGGTAGATGAAGCCGGACATCAGGAAGTCGCTGCCGAATTCGAACGCGTTCCAGGAGATGCCGGGCGTGAGCACGGCGGTGTTGGTCGCTCCGCCCGGGAGTTGCGGATCGACTTTGCCCTTGGTCTCGAAGAAATAGAAGCCCGGGCCGAGGCGCGAGCCCCCCGTACGGACGTTGACCCAGTATTCGATCGGATGCGCGTCGCCCATCCCGTTCCGCTTGAACTGCGGGGGATTCGTGGCGTTGACGTATTCGAAGTAGAAGATGCCCTTCGTGCCTTTGCCCTGCTGCGCGATGCGTTTCCAGATGGAGTACTGGATGGTGGGGAAGGTGACGGCGCGCATGGTCGGGAAGACGGTCTGGACCTGTCCCTGGAAGGCGGCGTGGACGGGCTGCCCTTCGGTCGCGGTGTTCGCGTACGCCGAGCAGGTGCCGCAGGTGCTGTTGGTGCCGCGGGCACGCGAGCCGGCCCACGGGTCCTGGAACGACTTGCCGATCAGCTCATTGAGGAAGTTGATCGGGTTCGCCGCGTCGACGGGGAACGACACGTTGTCGTAGCCGCGCTCGAAGGCCGGACGGTTGAAGGCGTTCGCCCACGGGATGCGCGTGCGCGCCACGGAGGGGTTGAGGTTGCCGAGCGCCACTTCATCGCCCCAGTGGACGTCGAAGCTGCCGCCGAACGCCGCGTTCGAGGCGGTCTGGATCGGGCCGGCCGGAATCGGCATCGGGAACTCGCCGACGACCATGCGGACGATCCTGCGCGCCCGGAGAGTGCCGCCGTTATCGGCACTCCACTTTTCCGCGGTGACACGGATGGTGGCCGTGCCGAAGCGGTCGCCGCCGGTCCAGAAACCGCCCACCAGGTTGCCGCCGACGATCGGCGGCGCGTACACGCGGATCTCGGTAATGCGTCCCGCGGCCCGGCTGTTGGCGCCGAAGAGGAAGGTGTTCAGGTTGGTGAGCGTGGTGGCGTCGATCGCGTCCGTGATGGTGATGTCGGCCGTCTCCTCGTCGCCGAAGAAGCGGTGCTGCCGCGCGGGGCGGTACGGCTTGTCGAAGAGGATCTGCGTCGAGAGCGGCTTGTAGACGTCCTCGACGCCGTCGACGATGCGCGTCCGTTTCATCCCCGCCGGAGCGGGATTGTTGGCCGGCATGATCGCCAGGCCGCGCGCCCAGGAGGGGTTCTGGAACCACTCCATGACCGCTTTCGCGCCCGCTTCGGCGATGGCCTGGGTCTGAATGCCGTCGCGCTGGTTGGCCGCGATGGCGCTTTCCGTCTCCGAGACGCCGACGAAGGCAAGGCCGAGGAGCGACAGCCCGGCCACGACGATGAGCGTGACCAGCAGGGCTGACCCGCGGTCGCGCGAGCGCCGCCGGATCGTTCTGGATGAGCGTTGCGTAGTCCTCATGTCTTCTCCTAGTTGCACGCGCCCGGGTTACCGGTGGTGGAGCCGAGCACGTTGCACGACGCGGGCGTCGAACCGAGACTCGGTGCCGTGTATTGGATGCACAGTTTGTTGATCAGGCTCTCCGTGAGCGCGTTGACGTCCTGCTTGCGGCCGAGGTTGAACTCGACCCGGATCACGTACGTGCTGCTGTTGGCCGGGATGGTCGAGACCGTGCCCGGAGCGGTCAGCACGCCGGTGGTCGGCGGGGCGCCGTTCGCGGCACTGACGGTCTGCGACACGGTGGCGGCGCCGACGTAATCGATCGACTCGATCACGGCCACCGGGAAGCCGGTGGCGCGCAGCCAGTCGATCTTGATCCCCTTCACGGTCAGGACCTGGTTGGTCGGGTTGGTGATGGTGTACGAGATGGCCGCCATGCCGTCGCTGCCGCTGTCGAAGTTCGTGATGACCGGGGCGGATGCGGTGATGAAGCAGGCTCCCTGATCGCGCACGTAGCGGGTGATGGTCTCGGTGCAGCCGGCGGTGTACGTGACCACGATCTCGACGCGGTACAGGGCGTCGTCGACGCGGTCGATCCAGGTGTTCACGAACGGGGTCGCGGCGTCGTTCGACGTTCCGAGCACCGTCGTGCCGGGCTCGTTGAAGACGTTGAACTGCACGCTGGTGATGGTCGCGCCGGCCGGCGGTGCCACGGTCAGCGTGTCGCCCGCGTCGAACACCCACGGCGACGCGGTGGTCAGGCCGGTACCGGCGCCGGTGGAGCCGGCAGCGGTCACCGTGCCGCCGGCGCAGATCTGATCCTGCACCCAGCGGGTGATGGTCTCGCTGCAGCCGGGGGCGTACGTGATGACCGCGTCGATCTTGTAGACCGTGTTGTCGGTGCGGTCGACCCATGCCAGCGCGTACGGGGACGCACTGTCGGTGACGACCGGCAGGGCCGTGCCCGCGGGGCTGACCGGGGTGATGGTGAAGACGACCTGGTTGACGATGCCGTTCACCGGAGGCGTCACCACCAGGGTGTCGCCGCCGTTGACGAGCCACGGCGAGGCGAGCGTGCCCGCGCCGCTGCTCGCGCCCGTCGCCGACATCGTCGCACCGGTGCAGACCGGAGGCGGCTCTTCGGTGACGAAGCGCTCGAAGGTTTCCGAGCAGCCGTCGAGGTACTGGATCACGAACTCCACGCGGTACGTCTGGTTGTCGATCAGCGTGTCCGGCCAGTCGAAGTCGAACGGCGTGAGGATGTCGGTGACCGGTGCCACGGCCACCGAGTTGCCCGGGTTGTTGAAGACCGTGGTGACGACGCTCGCGATCGGGCTGCCCGAAGGCGCGTTGACCGTCATCATGTCCGTGCTGCTGTTGGACATGATCCACGGCTGCGATTCCGTACCGTTGCCGCCCGAGGAGCCGAGCTGCGTGATGGTCGCGCTGGCGCAGTTGATCGGGTCGTCCATCATGAAGCGCTCCGTCTGCTCGGTGCAGCCGGCGGCGTTCCTCATCGTGATGACCACGCGGTAGACCTGTCCATCCGACAGGCTTTCCCAGCCGAAGTCGAAGTCGGGCGTGTCGTCGCTCGTGGCCACGAGTGCGGGGTTGTTCGGATTGTCGTCCGGCTCGGGGAAGACCTCGAACTGGACCTCGTCCAGTTCCTCACCGACCGGCGGGACGACGCGGATGTAGTCGCCCGCGCCCATGACCCACGGCGAGGCGAGCGAGCCGTCGCCGGCGCTCGCACCCGACTCGATGACCGCCGATGCGGCCAGGCCGCAGCTCGCCGGGAACTGCACCGCGGCCGAGACCTCACTCTCCGCGCCGCACTGCAGCGCGGTGACGGTGTAGCGGTAATACCACTTGCGGCGGTCTTCCGGATCGTGGTCGAGGGCGGTGGTGTCGTGATACGTCACGATCGCGCCGCCGTCTTCGATGTAGTCGGAATCGCTGGATGCGTCGACGAGCACCGGCAGGATCGTGTCGAACGTCCAGGTCGTGTCGGAGGCCTTCTTCCGCTCGCGCGAGATGCGGTACTGGTCCACCGTGATCATCTGCGTGGGGTTGCTCGTGTCGGTCTTGACCGCGTCCCACTCGAGCTTCACGTCGCAGGTGTTGAGGCCCCTGTTGCAGCGCGAGCTCGTGCCGGTGTAATCGATGAGCAGGTCGGCCGGCTTCGACGGCGGGACCGTCGAATTGGCGTAACCGGGGATCGCGTCTTCGGCCGTGGTGCCGTCGGCGAGCGGGAAGATCGAGCTCTGCCCCGTGGACGCATTCGCCGGGTTGTTCTCGGCCGCGGCGAGCGAACAGAGGTCGTACACCTGCACGCGGTAGTAGTAGGGCTTGCAGTTCGCCGGGGGCTTCGCCAGCGCGTTGTTGACGTCGTCGATCCAGATGATCTGCGCGCCCGGGCTGCCGTTCGGCTGGTTCGTGACCGGCACCGTGCTCTCGAGCACGACCTCGGCCGAGGCGGGATTGGTGACCGGGTTGAAGTCCTCGGTCGTTCCGCGCCAGATGCGGTAGCGGATCGTCTCCGCCGGATCGATGTCCGCGCCGGTCTGCGGTACGCCCTGGCAGCTCATGTTCGCGAGCGACGGGTCGTTCGCGGTGGGGGTGGTGAAGGAGACCGTGATCTGGTTCTCCTGCGCGCTCGCACCCTCGGTGACGGTGAGGTTCGCGATCGGGCCGGGGCGCGTGGAGTTGATCGGCGCGCGGCTGAGATAGTTGTCCGACAGCCGGAAACCGTTCTCGTTGATGGCCATGACCTTGAAGTAGTAGAGGGTGCCGGTGGTCAGGCCGAAGACGGGTGCCGAGACGACGTCGCCCGGGACGACCACGCCGATGTTGTTGTACGAGCCGGTGGGGCTGGTGTCGTAGCGGACTTCGTACGTCTCGACGTTGCCGGTGAGCGGCGGGTTCCAGCGCACGCGCGTGACGCGGCAGGCACCGACGCAGACCGAGGTGACGGTCGGCGGGCCGGGGACGGCGGTGTCGGGCTCCGGCATGCCGCTGAGACCGAGGTTACGGGGCGTGACGAGGCTCTCGAGGTTGTAGGTGCGGAAGTTCTTCGCCGATGCGAGGGTCTCGGTGGGGTTGGTGTAGCGGCGGTCCGGCTGCTCGTTCATGCCGACGAGCTGCACGCGCACCGAGGCGACCTTGGCGCGCACGGCGCGGTCGTTCCAGTTCGCGGTGCCGCCGACGTTGGCCGGATCGTACTGACCGAGGCCGCCGATCGCGCCGTGATCGCCGGCGATGACGCTCTCGTCGAGGTTCTCGAGGATCGTGGTGCCGGCCCCGTCCTCGTAATAGAAGAACTCCAGGTTGCGGACGTTGTTCGCGACAGGCGTGCCGTCGTCGACCGTGCCGTCGTCTTTCAGCGTGAAGCGCATCAGCGTGTACGGCGGGTTGTTGCAGCCTTCCGCGCAGAGGTCGACGTTGGGGATGCTGACCAGCGTCTCGGCCGAGCCGCCGGGGTAGACGGAGCGCGGCCGGGTGACGTCGGCGTAGAAGGTGATCGTGTCGGGGTTCGGACCGTTCACCGACCGGAGTGCGTACGTGACGATCTCCTCGTTCGCGGTGGTGACGATCGGGAACTGGCCGCCCGTCGGCTCGTACTCGATCTCCCGGCCGTGGTGCGGGTTGGCGTTCGAGACGATGTTGTAATCGAGGTTGCCGCGCAGCGTGATCGCGCTGCGGCCCGCGAACTCGATCTGCTCGTCCGCCTGCTGGTACGCGGGGCCGATGGCGATCCAGGTGACGGTGCCGTCGGTGTTGAACGACGTGCCGGCCGTGGTCGGCCAGGTCGGTTCGAGCGCGCCGCTCGTGCCGCCGGTGACGGCGCGGTACGAGAAGGTGTTCGCGACGGTCGGCGAGACGACGCTGCCGGTGCTGTAGTTCGTGTTCGGGCTCCAGGGTCCCGCGGGCGCACGGACCGGGACGCCGTCACGGTCGGCGTCGAAGCCGGCCATGCGCACGTCCGCCACCAGGCGGTCGAAGCCTGCGCGCGTGTTCTGCTGCAGGTCCGCAGACTCGACCGAGGTCTTGAACATCTTGTTGCTCTGGTCGTAGATCATCATCGCCGCCATCAGGATGACGATGAAGATGCTCGTGGCGACGATGACCTCGACGAGCGTCATGCCCCGCTGGCTGTGCTGATTCGTGCGTCGCATCTTGTTCATGGTGGTTCTCCGTTAGGGGCGCTGCAGCTTCGACGAATCGAAGGTCACGTTGCGGCGGCGAAGGCCTTCGCTCCACTCCACCACCCCGCGGATCCGGACCACCTGCGCGGTCGTGATCTGCAGGACGGTGGTGGCGTTGCTGGTCGGTTGCTGCGGGGTGACGATCAGGATCACGCGGCCGCTCGGCAGCTCGTTCGCGGTGTCGACGAGCGCCTTCCACCGCGCCAGGTATCCCGACGCGTCGTTCGTGTCCGTGCTGATCGCCTCGTCGGTGTCGCGCAGGATGCTGTTCGGATAGCTGACGCTGGCCACGACGTTCGTGGCGGGAGTGGCCGTGGCCAGGCGGAAGTTGTCGAGGACGTCCGTCGCCGTCATGAGCGAGAGGTCTTCCAGGACCCGCGTCGCGACCGCGTTGGCGGCCGACATCTGCTTGCCGCTGTAGACGTTCCGCCGGCCGATGAAGAAGAGCGTGACCACCGACATCAGGATGACGCCGAGGATCGCCATGGCCAGGATCGTCTCGACCAGGTTGTACCCGGAGTCGTGACGCCGCGCTTTCGTTTGCTGTTGCATGTGCAGCCGGTCTCCTCTCGATTGCGGTTACTGAGCGACGGTCTTGAACGAGCCGCTCGGCGAGAATGTGATGGTCACGTCGTCGTTCGGCAGCTCGTGCTCGGACGAGAGCTGGATCGTGCGCGTGGTCGTCCCGACCATCCCCTGGACGGTGCCGTTCGGCAGGAAGGTGATGGTGATGGTCCCGTTTTCCGGGCCGACGAAGTAGACGATGTCGTCGAGCCGCTTCACCCGCCGGTTGGCGCGAACGGCATCGGGAAGGTCGTAGCGGGCGCGCAGGTCCTTGTCGGTCGGATCCTGCCCCGTGTACATGGTGATGGTCATCGGCGCGCTCTGCGTGATGGCCAGCGTCCGGACGGCCCGCAGGTCGCTGTTGAGCTCCCGCACGGCCGCGCGGACCTTGTTCATGCGGGAGAAGTTCGTCATGGCCGGGATCGTGACGAGGGAAAAGATCCCGATGATGGCCACGACCACCATGAGCTCGATGAGCGAGTAGCCTCTTTCGGATGCGTGCACACGGCTTTGCGGCGTGATCATGGAGGCCCGCAATGAGCGAGCGGAGTGCCAGCCGGGATGGGAGCGCCTAAGTAGTTGACAGCGCTGCGCTTTGTTCGTTCGTCCCACCGTGCGAGCCGTGACGGCATACGCAGAACTGTTACGAAAGGTGCCACGTGCTGCGCCGGTGGTGTGTTTGGTCCTCTGTCATCCTGAGCGAGGAGGCCGGGAGGGTGGGAAGCGAAGGACCCTGCGGTGCACGATGAGCGCGCTGTCGGATTGACATACTGCCGTCCCACGACTAGAGACAAAAAATGATGCGCCGCCTCGCGGCGGCGCATCACACACGAAAGACGCGTTCCTGCTTATTCGAACCGGATCGAGCTCGTGCGGTTGTTGAAGCCGTAGTTGTCGAGGTCCTGGACGATCAGGCCGCCTTCGATCAACAGCGCATCCGGGTCCGCACAGCCGGACTGGACCTGCAACACGAAGTCGCGGCACGAGTAGAGGGCCGTCCAGTACCAGTCGCACGCGGCGTAGACGCAGGAGATGCTGTTGTTCCAGCTGATGGAGTCGAGCTCCGAGTAGTAGCCGTACGGCGGGCTCAGGCTCAGGTAGGTCGAGTCGCCGCACCAGCGCGACTTCTCGAACCGGGAGTAGCTGTTGCCCCAGGAGCAGGTGCCCGGCCAGTTCGACTTCACGTCGCCCGGGCGAGCGCCGTCCGTGGCGACGCCGCTGGGCGTCCGCTTCTGCATGTACGAATTCGCCGCGTCGCGCGACGTGAATACGTGGAACGTGCCGTTCGTGTGGTCTTCCTTCGAGATCACCCAGGTCAGCGAGACGTCAGGCAGGCGAGTGCCGGCCGGCATCGCCACCCCGTCGAAGATGAACGGCTTCTTCGGCGTGCGGTCATATTGATCCGCATCGTCACCCCTTCCGACGTGGTCGCGGAGCGCGACACCCGGAAGACGTGCCGGATCATCGCCCGCGGCGCGTGCGGAATCATCGGCGAATGCAGAAACTGTGAGCAGAAGAAGAGTAGCGGCGACGAGAGTAGTACGGGTTTTCACAGTCCTCTCCTTTATCCAGTGAGCTTCGTCCGCAATCGTTCGCTTCCACCGGTGAAAAGCGGAGACGCGGTGCGATTTCGAATATTGCACGACGATGGCGCGCCGGGGTGTGCCATGTTGTGCCACCCGGTTAGCGCAATTCGATTGTGCCGTTTCGCGGTGCCGTGACGGCGTCCGCACCTGCCGCCGCGGGTAATTGCAGCAACCGCACGCGCGTGAGAAAGTCCGCCGGCGTGACCGTAATGTCCTCACTCCACGACCTGTAGCAGGAGCGCCGCGACGAGCACGCCGCGAACAGTTCCTTTACAGAGGGAATGACCGCGCGCTCGCACAATCGCGCAATGATTTCCTGGGTGCGCGGCGAGCAGGACGCGAGATCGACCTTCGATTCCGCGAGCGCGGCATAGACCGCAGCCGCGACGCGCGCGGCCGAGCCTCGGCTCCATTGTTCGAAGGCCTCGGAGGTCTCGAAGCGCAGGACGGGGGCGTTCGCGGCACGCACCTGCACCGGGATATCCCTGGGGGCGATCACGACGACCGTCGGTTTGGCAGACGAAGGGAGAACCGGCAATCCATCCTCTCGATAGGCAGACATACGTGTCCCTACGGGCACACGTCCAGGGTTGATGTTTCAGCCGCGCGGATCAGGCGAGCAAGTGTTATGGGTGTTGGTACGTCTGGGCGTAACTATCCGTTTAGACGCTTCTTTTTGTCAAGTGGCAGTTGAGCGGCCTCGAGCGCGTAGCGGCGATAACTTTGTAATGCAAAGCAATTTGTGTATGATCCAATGCCCTCATGATGAAGAAATCCGTTGCGGCGTCAAACCCTGATGCATACGTCTCCGCTCTCAGCGGCTGGCAGCGCGTCGCCGTGAAGAAATTGCGAGCAGCCGTCGTCGCCACCGCGCAGCTCGACGAAGTCATCAAATGGGGCAATCTCGTCTACCTGCACAACGGGCCTGTGCTCGTCATCCGCGCCGAGGAAAATCGGGTTCTGTTCGGGTTCTGGCGAGGCAAGCGTTTGCGTGACCTCGAGCCACGCCTGAAACCCGGCGGCAAGTACGAGATGGCCTCGGTGGCTCTGCACGAGCACGACGAAATCGACAGCAGGGCCGCGCGGCGTCTGGCCGAGGCGGCAGTCGCGCTCAACGAGCAACTCGGCGACCCCACCCTCACGAAACGATGAAAAAACTACTGGTACTCGTAATCGCAATCGCCCTCCTCGTCTGGGTAGCCTCCTGGTTCCGGACCCCCGGCGCCGTCGCCACCTCAGGCGCCCTGCCGTGGCCGGGAGAAATGGGGACGCTCGACGCAGTCGCATCGCGGTTCCCGCCGCTGCAGGGCAACGCCGCCTCCGCGAAGTTGACCGCGCTGGCCAACGCGTTACCGAAGAACGAAGCCCTCGACGAATTCGTAGCGCGCGAGCTCGCACGCGGCGAGCTCACCATCGGCCAGCCGCCCGCGCTCCCCGATGTCTCCGCGATCCGCGAACTGCTGCTGCGCGAGCCGATCGTCTGGGAGCGCGACGAAGGAATCGGCGGCGGCGACGACACGCAGGCGAGGCGGGTCGTGCAACTCACGGTAGCGAGAACGCTCATCGCCGGCGCGCTCGCGAAAGCGCGCACCAGCGATCCCGCGGCATGGGAAGACCTGCACGCCGCGTGGAAGCTCGCCCGCACGCTGGACGCGCATCCTCAAATGATGGCCCAGACCGCCGCGCTGACGACGGTGCGGATGATCAACGCCGCCGCCTGGAAAATGCCGCTGCGCGCCCCGGCATGGCTCGGCGACCTGCAGGCGCGCGACCACGTGCGCCCGCTCCTCGAGGCCTTCCAGTACTCGGCCGCCTCCTACTGGGCAGACGGCGCGCAGCTCTTCCCGACGAAGATGCTCGCAAACGACGTCGAACACGATCGCGCGATCGCGCAAGAGCTGTTCAACACCACCGCCTGCGATGTGAACACGCCCATGAACAAACTGGGAACCGACCTGACCACCGTCTGGCGCCGCGCCTTCCGCTACCGCGCCGAACGCGAGGCCACGGCAAACGCCCTCCGCATCCGCGAGGGAAAACCGATCGAGCCCGCCTCCGCCTGCACCGGCGGCGCCTGGACCTTCGACGGCACCACCCTCCGCTTCAACCGCGAGATCGCCACCCCCCCGCCGGACAGGCCGATGCCGCTACTGCTGCGGGTGACGCCGTAACGGCGCGGGGGGGGAGGAATGAGTAATCGCTAATCGGGGGTCACAGCTTCGTTCCTCTCGCCTTAATCGGGGTCAAGCTTCGTTCTTCGCCTTAATCGGGGTCACAGCTTCGTTCTTCGCCTTAATCGGGGTCACAGCTTCGTTCTTCTCTCCCACACGCGCATCCCTACTATCTGTAGAGCGTTGGTGTGCGAGGTTCCGATCCGAGGTGGTTTTTGCCGTCGCGCTCTCCAACAGAGGAAGATTCCTCGGCAAAGCGGACGCGCCGAGGGAACCTCGGTGGTGCTATGGCACGACCTCTTCGTATCGACGTCCCGGGCGCCCTTCACCATGTCACTTCGCGGGGCAATGAGCGCCGCCGCATTTTTCGTTCCAACCGGGATCGGGAAGCATTCCTTCAGTTGCTCGGTGAGGCGGTGAAACGCTTCGGCTGGAGCGTGACCGCGTGGGTCCTGATGGAGAATCACTTCCACCTCGTCATCCAGACGCCCGAAGCGAACCTTTCCCGCGGGATGCAATGGCTGAACGGCACGTATGCGGACTGGTTCAACCGCCGCCACGAGCGATCAGGACACCTGTTTCAAGGCCGGTTCAAGTCGTTCATCATCGAGAGCGGGACGTACTGCGCCGAGGTTCTCCGCTACGTCGTGCTCAACCCGGTGCGGGCGAAGATGGTAGCGAGGCCGGAGGAGTATCGCTGGTCGAGCTACCGCGCCACGGCCGGACTGGAGGCCGCACCTCCCTGGCTGGACCTGGCGGCGGTGTACGCCCAGTTCCATCCCGATCAGCCAAGGGCACAAGCGGCGTACACCGAGTACGTGATGGCGAAGGTGGACTCGAGCGAACGGCTCTGGGATCAGGCGATCAACGGCATCTATCTCGGCGGTGAGGAGTGGGCAAAGCGGATGCGCACCATCGTGGAGTCCCGGCCGCGCTCGACGGATCATCCGGTGAAGCACCGCTCCGTCGGACGGCCAACGGTCCAGAAGGTCATCGCCGCGGTGGCGGAGACGGGAGCGGAGACGAAGGAGCTCGTCCGGAGCAGGGGAGGCGGTCCCCTGCGACGGCTGGTCGCCTGGCTCGCATGGAATGAAGGCCTGGAGACGCTCCGAACGATTGCCGCCGCGCTGCGTCTGCGGAGCGAAGGGTATGTTTCAAACCTGATCCGTCGCTGCGAACGCGAGCTGAATACGGACAGCCTGCTGCTCGCACGCTTCGACGCCGCAATCGCCTTGCTGGCAGCCTGAGCCTCGCACGACCGCCATACGCTACGCCGTCCGCCGACGGTTGAGTGCTTCCGTCGTTTCTAATCTCGTAGCCGAACTCCTCGCCGGCCACTCGTCGGAGCGTCGGAGATTTGTCCTGTCGGCTGGAAACGAAACGTCGGCGTTGATTCGGACGAGGCTGTTCCTGCTAAGTACGAAAGATCGAAGCTGTGACCCCAACTCGTGCCGAAGATCGAAGCTGTGACCCCAACTCAGCCAATCCGCCTGCGCTCGTCCCTTCCTACCTGCGCTACCATCGTTCCTCCCTTCGGTCCGCAACCAAAAAGGAGAGACGTACGCATGGCAGTCACGCTGGCCCCGATGACCCAGGTCACGTTCACTTTGTCGATCCTCGCCTATACCGATGAGACGCCGAAGTTCCTCGAGTCGAGCGAAGACCAGGAGCTGCGCATGTTCGGCGACATCAACGCGCAGCTGGCGCAGCTCGCGCCTGGATGGTCGGTGGTTTGGGGACCCGCGCTCAGTCCGACGCGCGCGAACATGATGTACGTGGCCGCGAACAGCAGCACGAACGAATACGCGATCGCGATCCGCGGCACCGACGTCAAGGACTTCCTCGACCTCTTCGAAGACCTTCGCACGCGCCAGCTCACGCCGTACGCGTACCTCGACAACGCGAACATCGCGAACGGCACGAACGAGGCGTTCGGCATCCTGCAGGCGATGACCGGCTTCACGGACGGCAACAAGGACGGCGGCACGACCACGCTCGACGCGTTCATCTCCTCGGTCACGCCCGCCACTCTCTACGTCACCGGCCACTCCCTCGGCGGTTGTCTCTCGACCGTCGTCGCGCCGTGGATGGCGAAGAGCGGTGGGGTCGCGCCGGCGAACATTCAGGTCTATACGTATGCCGCGCCGAGCGCCGGCGATCAGGGATTCGCGGACGCGTTCAACACGATGTTCGACGCGGCCGCGACGCCGCCCCGCACGTATCGCTACTACAACACGATCGACGTGGTGCCGAACGCGTGGCAGACGCTGGCGAATATCGTGAGCCTCTTCCCGCAGCCCGCGCCGCCGGCCCCGCCGGAGGTCTCAGCCACGGTCAACTGCGCGCTGAAAGGATTGCCCGCGTACGTGCAGGTCGGCATCGAGAACACGCCCGGCGTGATTCCGCTCGCCGGGATTCCGACCATCCCCATCACCCCCGGCGGCGGCAACGGGCTGACCGGAACCACGTGGTTCGCCGAGGCGGAGTACCAGCACAGCGGCCCGAACTACCAGCAGCTCCTCGGGCTGGAGCAGACGTCGTCGGTGCTGGCGAAGTTTGCGGCGAGAGCGGCCGCGACAGCGTAGTTAAAGTGCGGTGACCGCGGGAGGGTGTCTCAAGACCTCAATCGTGCGTGTCTGGTCACGCCGGAGGCGTGCCGTAGGGTAGCCGGTGGTAAGCGCCGCGAGGCGCGCCACCACCGGTCATCATGCGACAACAATTTGCACCCCAGCGGGGTGCCGTACGCGACCCCTCCGGGGCCGGAATAGAGGCGGCCCAGGTTCCGGTGGGGGCACGCCTGCGGCGCTTGCCACCGGCTACCCTACGCCACGCCTCCGGCGTGACAAACCGCAGACGATCCAAATTAGCTGCGCCCATCCCAGCCGGGCAATTTGGCGGCCTGCTTCACCCACCTGGCCATCTGCGCCTCGTCGAGCTCGCCTTCGTGGATGTCGATCCAGCGCGCGTCCTTGCTGCGCTCCGTGCCTCCGGGCGGGGCCGGTTTCAGCGACATGCCCTGGAAGAAGGTCACCTTGACGTAGCGGGTGAAGACATGGAACGACAGGAACCAGCCCTGTCCCTCGATGCCGTAGAACGGCGAGTTCCACTTCACGGCTTTGCGGACCCTGGGCACGCTGCGCACGATGAGCGCGTCGAGGCGCTTGCCGAGGTCGCGCTTCCAGTCCGGCATGGCGGCGATGTAGGCCTGGACCGGGGCGTCGCCGTCCCCCTTTGCGATTTGCGGGTTGCCGCCTGAGAGGAGGACCACAGCGTCCTTCTTCTTCGCAGCTGGCTTGGCTTTCACCGCGGCCTTCACGAGCGCCTTGAACGCGCGCGCGTCGATCTTCTCTCCTTCATGGATGTCGATCGCCCTTCGCGTGTTGCCTTCCAGGCTGGAATTGAAGAGGCCCGACGGGTCGGGAAGCTTCGCCCCATGGGCGAACGTGAGCTTCACGACCTTCTTGTACGTCTCGCCGGTGCAGACGATCCCGTTGTGCGACCAGACCGGAGTGCCCATCCACTTCCACTCCTCGGTCATCCCGGGATCGGCTTCGAGGATCAGCTTCCGCATGCGGGCCAGCGTCTCTCCGCGCCAGTCCCCGAGGTCGCGGATGCGCTGGTCGATGAGCCGGGACGCGGCTTCGCCGGTCGCTTGCTCGTGGGCGCTGGATGAATCGGCGTCGTTTCGCTTCGGCGTTTTCATTCTTCATATTTTCACCGAAACAGCGACGGATACGGATTCACATACGTTCCCTTCCACCAGCGCCGCTCCTTGTCGAGGCGGATCAGCGCGAAGTGGAGGTGGGGAGTGTTGCCCGCGTTGCCGGTGGTGCCGACGTATCCGAGGACTTCGCCGCGGCGCAGGACTTGTCCCTCGTGCAGGCCGGGTGCGTAGCGGTCGAGGTGCGCGTAGTAGTAGCAGAAGCGCTGGTCGGGATCGAACTGATACACGGTCAGTCCGCCCGGCTTGCTGGTGAAGAGCTTCTTCACCACGCCGTCGTCGGTGGCGATCACCGGCGTTCCCGTCGGCGCGAGGATGTCGATCGCCTCGTGGCGGCGATTGCCGCGGCGTTCATTGAACGTGTCGCGCATCGCGCTACGAGCGATGCCCGCCACCGGAACGATCATCGCCCGCGGTGCATCGGCATCGCCCATCGACGGGAGCTCGTTTGGATCGACCGGCGGCGGCGCCGTCTCCGTCGCGATCGGATCGATGATCTCGGCCGGTACCGGAGGCTCGGGCACCTCGGGCGGGGGCACGTCCAGCGGCTCGCCGGCGAGATCCGGAACGGTCGCCGAGGCCGGCGCTCCCATCGCGACCGGAACGTCTTCGCGGACAGGAACGGCCACCGCCTGGTCAGGTGCCGAAGCGAACCACGCCAGCGCGCCGACCATCGCAACGCCGAGGAGTGCGAGGAGCTTCTTCACGAGAGCGACTGACCCTGCAATGGCTAAGCCTGTCATCCCGACAGGGATACCCAGGCAGCTTTGTTGCACAAAGTCCTTTTGTGTATGATCACAACGGAGGACTCGTCATGCAATGCGCTTTTCACGTAGCGATCATCATGGACGGCAACGGGCGCTGGGCCACCGAGCGCGGGCTGCCCAGGCCGGCAGGCCATCGTGCCGGGGCTGAAGCCGTTCGCCGGGTCGTCGAAGCCGCCCCTGCCGCCGGCATCGACCTCCTCACCCTCTACGCCTTCTCCTCGGACAACTGGAACAGGCCGCAGTACGAGGTCGAGGCGCTGATGAGTCTCCTGCAACGCTTCCTGGCCACCGAGACGGCGCGCTGCGCGGCCTCGGGCGTCCGGCTGAATGTGATCGGCCGCCGCGACCGCCTCTCCCCCTCCCTCGTGCGTCTCATCGAATCGGCGGAAGCAGCTACCGCCGGTTGCGGGAAGCTGCGGCTGCGCCTGGCGGTCGACTATTCGTCACGCGATGCGATCGCCCGTGCGACCTGCGACAAATGCGCCGGCCATTCCTTCCGCCAGCGGCTTTCCCTCGCCGTCCACGCCGATTCCACGATCGAAGACGTGGACCTGCTCATCCGCACCGGACGTGAAAAGCGCCTCAGCGATTTCCTGCTCTTCGAGGCGGCGTACGCCGAGCTCTATTTCAGCGAGCGCCTCTGGCCCGACTTCGACGCGTCCGACCTCGCGAGCGCGGTCGGCGACTATCGCACGCGGGAGCGGCGGCACGGAGCGGTGACCGGCGCCGGTGCGAAGGCGGTGGCGTCATGAGCGCACGAACGGTCAAACGAGCCGCGAAATACGGCTTCTGTTCCGGCGTACGCATCGCCGACCTCAAGGTCCGGCGCTTCGCTGCCCGCGGCGGCCGCGCCGCGCTCCTCGGGCAGCTCGTGCACAACGAGCGCGTGGTCGAGGAGATGGAAAAGCTCGGCATGCGCACGGTCGGCGACCTCGCGGCGGTCGAGGAGCCGGTCATCGTCTTCTCCGCGCACGGCGTCCCGCCGTCCATGCACGCGCGCGCCGGCGCGGCCGGCCTGCAGGTCCTCGACACCACCTGCAAGTTCGTCTACGACCTCCATCGCGAGTCGCAGGACGCGCTGGCCGACGGGTACCACCTCGTCTTCATCGGCGACCCGAAGCACCGCGAGGTGATCGGGTACACGCACGATCTCGACCCGGCGGCGTACCACATCGTGGCCACGGTCGAAGAAGCCGCGGCGGCCGACTGGTCGCGGTACGCGAAGATCAAGGTCTTCTACCAGACCACGCTCAACGCCGAGGAGTTCGAAGAGGTGGTGCAGACCATCGAGCGCCGCGCGGCGGTCGTCGAGCGCGCGGACACGATCTGCTACGCCACGAAACAGAACCAGGACGCCGCGCGCGTGCTTGCACACGATCCGGAAGTCGACCTGATCGTGGTCATCGGCGGCACGAAGAGCGCGAACACGAAGCACCTGTGGGAGATCTGCCGCGAATCGAAGCCGTCGTACCTCGTGCAGGGGGCGGATGACCTCGACGCCGAATGGTTCCGCAACGCGAAGGTGGTCGGCGTGACCGCCGGCGCCTCGACGCCCGATCACGTGATCGACGAGGTCGAGGCACGCATCGCAGAGCTGACGCACGCCTTTGCGGATGCCGTGGGGGTGTGAGACCATGATTGGCTCGTCCTTCGGCCCATCATGCGCACAATTCTCGTCTCCCTCTCTCTCCTTCTCGCCATCGCTGCGCCCACATCCGGCGCGGACTGCCCCAGCGTCGACTTCACGCTCGACCAGACGCTCACCGGATACCCGAGCTACGTCGAGCACCTCCGGATCGTCGACTACGACCATGACGGGAAGCTCGACCTGGTGGGCGGCATCACACCGGAGGACGGCATCGGGACGGTGCTGCACTCGTGGCGCGGAGCCGGCGACGGCACGTTCGCGGCCGCGGTGTCCCTCGGCGAGACCGAGATGATGGACCTCCAGGTCATCGACGTGAACGGCGACGGCTTCCTCGATCTCGTGGGGGCGAGCTACAGCAACCGGATCTGGGTTCGTCCCGGCAACGCCACCGGATTCGGCGCGGCCATCAACACGAACACGGACTACGCGGTCTACGACCTGTCGGCCGGCAACTTCAACGAAGGCTCGAGCAGCATCGACATCGTCACCTCGTCGCTGACGAGCGGCATCTTCGTGGTCTACGCGGGCAACGGGAACGGCACGTTCACCGAGACGCGGCGCGTCAGCGCCGGCTCGGCGGACTGGGTGACCGACAGCACGGTCGCCGACGTCGACAACGACGGACGCTTCGACGTGGCCCTGGCGCGGCGGATGAGCGAGAAGCTCGAGGTCTACTTCCGCAACAGCGACGGGACGTTCGCCGCGCCGGTCTCGATGAGCACCGGCACGTGGCCCGCGGAGCTGGCCGCCGGCGACTTCGATCACGACGGCCTGCCGGAGCTCGTCTCGAACAACTGGGACGACGGCACCATCGACGTCTTCGACAACCTCGGCAGCCGCACGTTCTCGGCGAAGCACGTGTTCGACGGCTCGCGGCCGGGGAGCGGCGGCGGTCTCGACTCCCTTCACCTGGTCGACATCGACGGCGACACGCACCTCGACATCATGGCCGGTTCGGTGAACGGCTCCTGGCTCACGACCTGGCTCGGCGCCGGCGACGGCACGTTCGCCGCGGCGAACTGGTTCACGGCGGGCGATGACGCATTCTCGATCGCCACCGGCAACTTCGACGGCGACGCCGATCTCGAAGTCGCGCTGGGCAGTTACCAACAGCTCTTCACGCTCGACTACGCCTGCGCGTCGCAGGTCCACTTCCACTCGCTCGTGCCGGTGATCTCCGTCGGCCAGACCGCGAGACTCCGCGCGGTCGTGTCGGGGATCTCGGCGACGGTCACCGGCGGAACGGTGACGTTCAAGGAAGACTCGACCACGCTCGGCACGGCACCAGTCGGCGCAAACGGTATCGCCGCGCTCGACCTCACCGGCCTCGGGGCAGGCGAGCACGTACTGCACGCGGAGTTCAGCGGAAACGCCGTGCTCGCGGCGGCGACGTCCGCGGAGATCGAGCAGGAGGTGACTGCCGACACGAGCAGCATCGCCATCACCCTCGGCACGTCGCTGCACGGCGAGCCGTTCAACTCCACCGTCACGATCACCGGCAGGTACGGCTCCACGACCGAGGGTTGGTACATCCTCACGCTCGACGGCGTCACGGAGAGCGCGCAGCGCTGGAGCGGCGCGCCGCTCACGCTGGCGCTGAGCGCCGGCCCGCACACGATCTCCGCCGAATTCGCCGGCGGTGCCGGCCACCCGCCGAGCACCTCCCCGACGTACGACTTCACCACGACGAAACATACCGTGACGCTGACGAAGAGCGGCGACACGACCGTGCGCGCCGGCACCGCGCACACCATCCAGATCACGCTCGCCTCGCCGACGACGACTCCGCCCACCGGCACGGTCACGCTGTACCGCGGCACGACGAACGTCGGCAGCGCCGCGATCAGCAACGGCGTCGCCACGATCCAGGCCGTGCTGCCGCGCGGCTCGTACGGGTACAGCGCCTCCTACGCCGGCAACGCCAAGTATCTCGCCGGCGAGGTCGCCTTCACGCTGAACGTGGTTGCGAACGCGCCGGTGGCCATCGACGCGCGCCCGCTGCAGGACGCGATCGCAATCGAAGCCGTCGTGCCGGAAGGGACGACCGCGGCGGCGCTGTACCGTCGCGTCAGCGGCGCGGCGGTCTGGTCGCTGGTCCCGGGCTGGTCGCTCGCCTCCCGGATCGACAGCAGCGGACTCACGCGCGGCGTGCTGTACGACTACCGTCTCGATGCCACGGTCGCGGGGCAGTTGCAGCAGTCGAACGTCGACTCGACGCTCCTCTTCACCGATCCGTCGCTCACCGCCGGCAGCACCAGGGTCAAGCTCGCGCACTTTACGGAGCTGCGCGACTCGATCAACGCCTTGCGCGCCTCGGCCGGCCTCGCGCCGTTCGTCATGCCCACCCCGTTCGGCCCCGGCACGGTCATCCGCGCCTCCCACCTCACCGCGCTGCGTACCGCCGCCACCCAGGCCCGCAGCGCACTGCAGATGGTCGCGGTCCCGTTCACCGATCCCACTCCGGCCGGAGTGAGGATCAAGCGCAATCACATCCTGGAGCTCCGCGCCGCCACAAACTGAGCGGTCAGTCTCTGACGCGAGGCAGCGCGATGGCGACGTCGTTGCGACCGGACGCGGTACACTCCTCTTTCGCAAAAAAAGAGAGATGTCCGGCGACAAGTGCGGAGGGACCGATGAGATTTCACGCGTTAGCCGGTGCGGTGGCTTTGACGCTGGCGGCTTGCTCGACGGTGAGCCGTGACGAGCCGTTTTCCGGGACGGCGGGGCAGTCCTATGTCCTGATTGCGATCGATGGCACGTCGAAGCAGGACGACACAGGGCACGTCTTCAGGTTTTACCCGGTCGATCTGGCATCGACGACGTTTCAGGGCAAGTTCGTGCCCGTATGGTTCAGTATCAACCCGCTGCTCCCCGGTCACGAGCTCGAAAAGCCGGAGACGATGGCGGCTCTGGTCCGCTTCGGCGGCGAGAAAATCGCGCCGGGCGATTACGCGCTGGTGTCCCACGTCGTTACGAAAGAGGGCCCGGCGGCACTCAACAGAGCCGACTGCTATTCCCTTGGTGCGCCGGTCTACCGGTTCCGGGACGGGACGATCAACATCGTGCCCCGAGGGAACGCCGCCGCCCAGGACCTCGAGACGCTGCAGGCGCAGGTTGCGGAAGTCCTGACCCGCTATCCTCAAATGACCGCGCCGCGAGCTCTGGCCCAGCAGCTCGGGACCGCGAGCTTCGAGACAGGTCGCGCGTGGAACGGAGCTCAGGACTGTGACCCGAAAGGCACGTTTGCTTTTACGGCCGGGAAGTCTGCGCCGCCGCAGTGAGGGCGAGCTCGCTCGACCGAGAGATCGCGACGCATGAAATCTCTCGCACGAAGCATGAATTCATCGTCACGAACCATGAATTCGTGTTTACGAACCATGAAATCGTGATCGCGGATCACTGAGTCGTGTCCACGGATCATTGAATCGTGTTCGCGAATCACTAAATCGTGTTCATGGATCACTGAATCGTGATCGCGGATCATTCAATCGTGTTCAGCGATCACTGAATCGTGATCGTCGATCATGAATTCATGAGCATCGGTACATCTTTCGTGGAAATCTGCAGAGTTTCCAAGATTGCTAGTTGCGCTCGCGTTCGCTTCGGCTAATATATCTCGTCCTCGGAGATCACGCTTGAGTAATGGCGCCTCCGAGGAAGGGAGTTGAGCCGTGCTCCTCCCACCCAAGCCACGGGGAAACGGGCGGCGGTGACAGGAGTTACGGGTTGAGCCATGCCCTTCCGCCCCACCCGGGAGAGTCGAGTTCCTCCTCTCCTAACCGTGAACGCCATATGTCCGGGTTCCCATGGCCCCGGACATCCACTCGATCATCGGCGCTAGGCCGGCGGCGGTGACAGCGATCAAAAACCCCGCGAAACGGGGAGAAAGGATCGAAAAGTGTTCACAGAAAAAACCCCCCTCAACCCGGCTGCCGGTCCCGAGACCGCGCCGGTAGCTCTCTCACCCGACGAGGTCGTGCAGGTTCTGCGCAACCTCCGTCAGCAGCTTCCCCTGCCGGCCGGCGAGCTCGCGAAAGTCTCGCGCAAACGCCGGATCGCCCACGTCGACGCGAAGTTCATCGAGACCGCCATCGCTACCCTCGGCGCCTACGCCGGAGTGCAGGCGTTGCTCGGACGCAGCGACGAGGACGTCCGTCAGGAGATCGCCGAAACCTCCCGCTGGAGCGCGGTTGCCGATGAGCTCCGCGCGCTGCTCGAGGGTGTCCTCGGCGCGATCACGCTGCGCCGCCAGCGGATCGGCCTGACCGCGCTGCAGACCTACAAGATCTGCCAGCAGGTCGGCCGCGAGCAGAACATCGAGGACCTCAACGCGCGCATTCGTGAGATGCGCCGGCTGAACAAGTTCGGCCGCCCGCGTCGCAAGGCCTCGCCTCCGCTCGACGAACCTGTCGCCGCCGTGAAGTCGTAGTTACAGAGTGAACCCGTGTCCGGGCGTGCCGCGGCGCGCCCGGACACATTTTCCGAAGGAAGAGAGACAATGAACGTCACCAGGAATCAGCATGCTCCGGCCGGCCCGGAGCGGTACACCCCGAACGAAGCACCATCTGCCATGAGCGAAGAAGATCCGATCCTCACCCCCGAACAGCTGCTGAAGACGATCAGCGAGATGCGCGCGAAGGTCGAGCAGACCCTCGCCCCCCTCCATGCGCCGGAGACGGAAGATGCGCAGCCCGTCGACACCGACGCGCTCCTGCAGGCCATCAACGAGCTGCGGATGACGTTCGAGCGGACGCTCCCCCGCGACGTCCGCGGATTGCTGCCGCAGGGCCCGGCCACCGACGAAGCGGCGCCTTATATGTATTCAGCCGTCCACAAGGAGGCGGCGATGGAGGATTTCGCCTTCGAGAGCGCCCTCGAAACCCTGGAGCTCCTCGCCGAACAGGCCCGCGTCGTGGCGGAGATCAAACGCGAGCAGGCCTACCAGATGGCCCTCCGCATCTACTACGGGCTGGAAGACGCCCTGGCCGCCGACCCGGACAACACCGAGGTGGCCACGCACGTGAACAACATGCGCCGCGCTCACCAGTCGCAGTACGGGAAGCCGATCCCCCCGCGCGATTCGGAGGAGTAATCCCATCTTGGAGTGCGGCGACGCCCAGTCGCCGCTCTCCCTGCTACAGGTGATTGAAGTACGACACGCACTGCCCCTGATTTTTGAACGTCGGGTTGGTGAAATTCCGCCAGCCGCCCTTCTTGCACTGATCTCTGCTGGTCGGCCCCTGCGACGTCACCACGATGGCGATCCCCTGAGGGAAGTTGCCCACGGGGATGGTGGCGACCACGGTATTGGTCGCCGTGGCGATCACGGAGACGGTGTTGCTGCCGGAATTCGTCACGTAGACGAAAGCGCCGTCCGGTGTGACGTCCAGCAGCAGCGGAGCCGTTCCGACCGGCACCGACGCGGTCACCGTGTTGGTGGTCGTGCTGATCACCTCGACCGTGCCCGGCAGGAGGAGCGACGCATACGCAAGCGCTCCACTGGGAGTGATCACGATGCCGACGTTCGTCGCCGCCCCGGGGATCGAGGCCACCACCGCGTTCGTGGCCGTGTCGATGACGAAGATCGTGCTGCTGAAGAACGAGCCGACATAGGCGAACTGCCCATTCGGGGTGATGGCCACTCCGGTCAGGTCGCCGGGCACGGGGATGGTGGTGGTCACCGTATTCGTGTCCGCGTCGATGACGCTGACCGTGCCGCCGTCACTGGCCACGTACACGAAAGCGCTGTCGGGCGTGACGTCCACGCCGCTGGGTCCCACGCCGACGGGCACCGTCGCGACGACCGTATTGGTCGCAGTGTCGATCACCGAGACGTTGTTGGTACTGAAATTCGTCACATAGACCCGGTCGCCGTCCGGCGAGACCGCGACGATGGTCGGATCCGGTCCGCCGACCGGCACCGTGGCAACGACCGTGTTGGTCGCGGTGGCGATCACCGACACCGTGCCGGAGTTGTTGTTCGCCACGTAGACGAACGCTCCGTTCGGAGTCCCGGCCACCCCGGCCGGCTCGGCTCCGACCGGCACCGTCGCGACCACGGTATTGGTCGCGGTGTCGATCACCGAAACCGTGTTGTCGAGCGCGTTCGTGACGTAGGCCAGGGTCTGCGCCGTCGCGACGCCGGCACTGCACAGCAGGAGAAACACGAGACACAAAGACAGTTTCCGGACACACGTCTCCATGGATGAACTCCCCTCTCAGGGCGCCATGGTACACCCGTCGCCGTGCGCGCCAAACCGGGCTCATCTCATATGCGGGAGGACGAACAGCGATGGCGGGCCGGTATACCATTCCATTCCCTATTTCTAACTCTCCGGAATTCGTGGCAGGAGGTTTCATGCGTAGAGCGTTCCTCGTAGTGCTCCTCGTCGTCCTCGCCCTCCCTCTCGCGGCTCAGAGCTGGGTTCGGCACCCCGGGATGCACCTTCCCGGTCAAATCGTGCGTGATGCAAACGGCGTCGCGCACATCCGAGCCTTTACCGACTTCGACGCGGTGTTTCTGAATGGCTGGGTTCATGCGCAGGACCGCCTGTTCGAAATGGACGAGAACAGGCGTACCGCCAGCGGCACACTCGCCGAGCTGCTCGGCCCCGCCGCGCTGCCGACGGACGTTCAGCTTCGAACGCTCGGGCTCGCGCGAGCAGCGCAGCTCTCGCAGATCGAATACCCGCCGCGCGTCATCGAGCTGCTCACCGCCTACGCGGCGGGTGTGAATCTCTGGGTGGCGACGAATCCGCTGCCTCCCGAATACGCCGCGATCGAGATCACGCAGTTCCAGCCCTGGACGGTGCTCGACACGATCGCCGTGGCGAAGCTGCTCGCCTTCGGGCTCTCCTTCGACCTCGATGTGGAGAACACGGTCGCGCTTCTCACCTATCGAGGTGCGGGACAGCAGCTCGGCTTCGACGGCAACACACTCTTCTTCGAAGACCTCTTCCGCGCCCAGCCGTTCTATCCCGCGTCGACGGTTCCCGACGCCACCACGCCTCCGGCCGGTGTCGTGGCCGGCCCGGCGGTCGCGTCGGCGAAAGACGCGCCGGACTGGCAGGCCATCGCCGCCGCAGAGATCAGCCCTGCACATCGGGCGCTGGCGAAGAAGTACATGGAAGACCTCAGACAGATCCCGTTCTTCCAGAAGTTTCTCGATCCCGAGGAGCGCGGTGCCTCGAACGAGTGGGCGATCGCGGGAAATCTCACCACGACCGGCAACCCGATGATCGCGAATGATCCGCATCTCGCGTTGCGCATGCCGGCCACGTTCTATCCGATCGGCCTCAGCGGCGTGCGCCTGAACGCGGTCGGCATGGGCTTCCCCGGCGTGCCGCTCGTCGTGCAGGGCCACACGAAAAGAATCGCCTGGGGCAGCACGGTCAACCCGATGGACGTGACCGACGCCTACACCGAGCAGATCGTTCCCGACGCAACGGCGCCGGCCGGCCTGTCTTCGACGTACAAGGGAGTGAAAGAGCCACTCGGCGCTCTTCCGCAGACGTTCCGCGCGAACAATCCCGCCAACGGCACTCCGAATGACGTCAGCGTCGTTCCGGCCGGTGGCGCGATTCCCCCGGCGACGCTCATCGTCACGCGCCGCAACGCGCCCATCGTCTCATTCGATCCGGCAACCGGTGCAGGCGTCAGCGTCCAGTGGATCGGTCACGCACCCACGCGCGAGATCGAGACGTTCCTGACCTGGAACGAGGCGCAGAACCTCGACGACTTCCGCCGCGGTCTGCAGTGGTTCGACGTCGGTTCGCAGAACTGGATCTACACCGATATCGACGGCAACATCGCGTACTTCACCAGCGGTGAGATGCCGCTGCGCGAAGACCTGCAGGCCAACACGGTGACCGGTGCGCCGCCTTTCGTTCTGCGCAACGGCGCTGCCGGCGGCAACGATTGGCTGCGTGTGACCACACGACCTGCCGGCCAGGCGTCGCCGTATCAGATTCTTCCAGCCGCCGAGATGCCCAGTGTGATCAATCCGCCGAATGGCTGGATCGTGAACGCGAACAATGACCCGGCCGGCACCACTCTCGATAACAACCCGTTCAATCAGGTCCGTCTGGGCGGCGGTATCTACTATCTCTCCCCGGGCTATTCCGGCTTCCGCGCAGGCCGCATCACGCAGCTCATCCGCGAGAAGCTGGCCCGGAACGAGAAGTTCTCCATGGACGACATGCAGCGGATTCAGGCGGACGTCGTGCTGCCGGACGCGCAGTACTTCGTCCCGTACATCCTCGATGCACTGGCGAACGGCTCTGCCAGCTCCAACCCCGCACTGGCCGGCCTCGCCGCGCATCCCGGCGTCGTTGCCGCGGTCAACCGGCTGCGCAACTGGGACGGCTCGGCACCGACGGGAATCCCCGAGGGATATGACGCGGCGGATGTGAACGGAGTGCTGTCTGCGCCGTCGAGCGCGGAGATCGACGCGAGCGTCGCCGCGACGCTTTACAGCGTCTGGCGCGGACAGTTCATCAAGAACACGGTCGACGCGGTCCTCGGCGCCGGCAATCTGCCGCGTCCCAACAGCGCGCTCGTCGTGACCGCGCTCAAGAATCTGCTCGACAACTACGGTACGCGCTTCGGTGCCGGAGCTTCGGGCGTGAACTTCTTCAACGTCCCGCCGATGGCGAACACCGCGGAGACCGCGCCTGCCCGCCGCGACATCCTCATCCTCAAGAGCATGGCGGACACACTGGCATTGCTCTCCAGCGAATCGTTCGCGCCGGCGTTTGCACAGTCGACCGATCAGAGCACGTATCGGTGGGGCAAGCTCCATCGCATCGTCTTCCGTCATCCTCTCGGCGGACCGTTCAACACGCCGCCGGCTGGTGGACAGTTCCCTCCGCCGCTTCCCGGTCTGAGCGGCATTCCGACCGATGGTGGCTTCGAAGTCGTCGACGCCTCGAGTCACAACTCTCGCGCGGCCACACTCGACGGCTTCATGTTCAGTAGCGGTCCGAATCGTCGCGGTGTGTCCGAGGGTGCGGATAACGGCATTCAGGCGGTTACGAGTCTGCCGGGTGGGATCAGTGGTGTACTCACCAGTCCGCTCTACATCAATCTGCTCCGGCCGTGGCTCACCAACGAGGCATTCCCCATCGAGCTCGGCTCACGCGTCGGTCTGCCGTGGAGTGTGCGATGAAATCAGTAAAAATTTTCGCCGCTGTCGCATTCATGGTTCTCGTGGTAGCGGCGATGCCGCTGTCGGCCCAGGAACGCAATATCAGGATCAGCGTCTTCGTCTCGCAGGCGGAGATGCAGGGGGAGAATGATTTCGGCGACGGCTTCGTCACCGACTTCGATGACGGGAAGGGTTTCGGCGCGGCTGCGAGTCTGCCTCTCGGCCGCATCTTTGCGGTCGAAGGTGCGGTCTTCAACATCCATACGGATGCCGGTCTGATCCTCGACGACGTGGCCGCTTTCGATCTCGGCAAGATGAGTCTGACACCGGTCTCTCTCGGCGGCCAGTTGCACGTACTCGGTCAGTCGCGTTTCGACCCGTACGTCGGCGCAGGTGTGGCGTACATCCCCGGCGACGAGCTGACCTCGGTGGATCTCATTGCGGCAGGCCTGGGTGCGATCGAACTGGAGAGCGCGGTCGGGTATTACATCAACGCGGGACTCGCATTTCAGATCACCGAAGGCTTCGGAATCGTTGTCGATGCCCGCCAACTGCAGTACGAGCCGAGCTCCCGCTCGTCCGTGACGGGCATCGAGCAGGATCTCGAGATCACACCTCGCATTCTGTCCGCGGGGTTGCGCCTCCGTTTCTGAGTCTAACGAACACAAATGATGCGGGGCGGCCGAAAGGCCGCCCCTTTTTGGTCCGCTCGCGCCGCAAGGCCCTGCCTCCGCCCGACGAGCGTGACCAGCCGTACGCCCCGGCCGTATAGTTCATAGAGTCTGACGTGTCCGGGCGTGCCGCGGCGCGCCCGGACACATTTTCGAAGGAAGAGAGACGAAGATGGAGACCAGGAACCGCGATGACGTGGTGGGGTCACAGCTTCGTTCTTCTAACGAAATCCGAGGGTGTGACCCCGCGCGCGGTGAGGCGGAGTCCAGGTGTCGGGGTCACATACCTTCGTTCTTCTGACGGAACCCGAAGGTGTGACCCCCGCGCTCCGTTACGCGCGCCGGCCAGAACGAAGAGGACCGGGGTCACTCGTGATCGTCGGACGCCGCGTTTGCGGCATCGGCAATGTCCTGCGGGCTGGCCGCAAACACCTCGCGCATGCGATCGCCGGCGCCGGCTGTCCGCAGGATGGCGAGCTCGCGGTCGAACACTTCGCGCAGGCGCTGCAGCGGATCGTTCGCACGCGCTGCCTCCTGAAGCTGCACGTAGCGCTGCGCCGACATCACGACGACCTCGGGGCGGTTGGAGTTGGTCACGATCACCTCCCCGTCGCGCGCCTCCTCCACGATGGCGCGCCAGTTCGCCTTCACTTCCGACGCTGCTCGCATGGTGTGCTTCCCGGCGATGGCTTCGAGCTCGCTCAAGGTCAGGTCGGTCATGCGCGCCTCACGAGAAATCGTGTTCAGAATGTCCGAGTATCCAAGTTAGCCAACTTGGACATTCTGGCACCACTCCCTGAGGTACCGCCAACGGCACAGGACCCGGTCTTACCCGAATGGCTTCGGCTTCGTTCGTCGCCCTCACGGGAGTGGTCGGACGGCTTCGATGTTCGGTAGGTTGCCGGCGGGAGGGGCGAACAACGAAGCTGTGACCCCGCCTACGAAACTCGTTCTTCCGACGAAAAGGAACGTGTGACCCCGGAGTCGCGCGCCGGAAAAAGAAAAGCGAAGGTGTGACCCCGGTGTGACCCCGGCGCCCCATCCTGAAGTCCGAATGCGGGTGATGTTCTCCTGCAGAGAAGCGTCGCGCTGAGGGCGCCCGATGCGGCCGCTCACGTCGATGTGCACGCTCTCGATCGGAGCGGACGGTGCGTGGATGGTGTACGCGTAGCGGTAGACGCTGCGCGCGGCGTCGTACGTGACCGTCGCCTCGACGGTCGAGCCGGTGATGGTGAGCGGGCCGAACTCGACCACCGTGCCGTTCGACAGAACGTGCTTTTTCGACTGCCCCTCCGCGCCGACGGCGATGAGGACGGCCAGGCACAGCGGAATGATGGCGACTCTTTTCATCGCGTCCCCCTCAACAGAATGTCGGCGACCTGATATTCGGGCACCTGCACATGCATGCGCCCGCCGCTCTCGAGGATGAACACGCCGCCCAGATCGTCGCGGACGATCGACTGCAGCGTGGAGACCTCGAGCGGCACGAACGTACCGTCCGGCTGCTGGACGTTACGGTCGATGTCGGAATCGGTGCCGATACGGTGCCGCGAATGCGGCGTGGCCCACGCGCCGCTGATGTCGAAGATGCCGCCGAGCTGCAGGCTCATGTCGTTGATGCCGATCGAGCCGATGACGCCGGGGCTGGCCATGATGTTGTAGTACGTGGCCATGGTGCGGACCATTTCGTGCAGCTCGTGCGAGGCGTGGTGATTTGTCCCGTGGTCAGTCGTCGCGCCGGTGTAACGGATGTCGGCGTCGAGCGTACCGTCGCCCGGATCGATCAGACCGATGAAGCCGGTGGTCACGTGGGACTGGCCTGATTCGGCCGGTTTGCCGAGCAGGTCCGGCGTGCTGGCCTTGTACGTCATGGCCGAGGAGATGTCGCCGGCCGTGAGTGTGGTCGTCCATTTCCCCTCGACGTCGGTGGTCCCGCTGTAAGCGCCGAGCGACGAGACGCGGTCGAGGGCGGGCTCGTTCGTGTGATCGTGACCGCCCGAGCCGTCGACGAATTCGCGCGCGATGCTGAACGAGACGTTCGGAATCGGCCCGCAGTCGTAGGTCGACACCGTAACAGTGCCAGTGCCCGGCGCGATGGTCGGCGCGACGCTCGGATAGCCGGTGTTCGGAACGGTCGGATGGACGAGCCCCGGTACCGACATGGACAGCGCGTTCTCGCCCGGTCCGATCTCGAAGTTACGGGTCCAGAGGACCTTTCCGGGCTTCTCGAGCCGCGTGGCCGTGGCCGGGACGGTCGCGGGCTCCCATTCCGCGGCGCCCGCCGGAACTTCACCGAAGCGATAGCGCGAGGCCTGATAGAAGACCTGCATCCGATAGCCGGCGCCGCGCTTGTGGCCGCAGTGCGGCTGGAAGCCGCGTACCGAGCCCTCGATCCAGGTGAGCTCGACGCCGTAGTAGTCGCACGGGTAGAACGTGAGCGCTGCGGCGACTATCGGCCTCGCCCATTCTGGAGTCGCTTCGATTTCTTTGACCGAGGATGGCGATGGGGAGACCACGGAGCCTCGATTCCAGTTCCGAACGAGTCGGGGCGCGGGATCTCTCCTCCGGCGGCGCTGCGCTCCTCGCTGTTATCGAAGACGCGCCATTCCGTGAGGTATCCCCTCAGCGCGATCAGGTTGCGGCGCGCGGTGTCCCATCGTTCGCGGCGGGATGTCGTGGCCGCCGGCGGCCACGCGCGCGCGGACGCCTGCGATGTGCTCCTCGACCGTCGCGAGGCCGACGAACCACATGCGAACGTCGAATCCGGCGACCGCTAGCTCGGCAATGAGGCGGGTGATCGTCCTGCCGCCGAGGGCCGTTTCGAACGCGTGACTGGTCCGCTCGTGAATCGCCTTTCGAGAAGCCGCTTTCCCTCGTTCCAGGCGTGCGCGTTCGCCTCATCTACGGAACAGCCCAGCGCTCCTCGAACGCGCGACGCAGCTTCATCGGGATTGAAGTACTGAAGGTTCCGGCTGCGAAGAGTCGCGCCCCCCATTGAGCTCTTGCCGGCTCCGTCCACGCCGGCCAGAACGAAGAGGACCGGGGTCACTCGTGGTCGTCCGACGCCGCGTTCGCGGCATCGGCAATGTCCTGCGGGCTGACCGCAAACACCTCGCGCATGCGATCGCCGGCGCCGGCCGTCCGCAGCACGGCGAGCTCGCGGTCAAACTCCTCGCGCAGGCGCTGCGGCGGATCGTTCGCACGCGCTGCCTCCTGCAGTTGCGCGTATCGCTGCGCCGACATCACGACGACCTCGGGACGGTTGTAGTTGGTCACGATCATTTCCCGGTCGCGCGCCTCCTCCACGATGGCGCGCCAGTTCGCCCTCACTTCCGATGCTGCCCGCGTGGTGTGCTTCCCGGCGATTGCGTCGAGCTCGCTCATGGTGAGGTCGGTCATGTCCGCCTCACGAGAACCGTGTTCAGAAGGCCTAGTGTTCCAAGTTGTCCAACTTGGACATTCTGACATCACTCCCTCGGGTACGGCACGGCAACGACGGAGGCCTTTCGTGACTCGGTCGTCTAGATCAAGGTGACCCGCCGGAAAACGAAGGTGTGACCCGGGTCAGGCCGGGTCCCTGCTCGACTGGCGGATTCCGGATAGCGTTTCTGACGTTATGCGGACGAGTGGCAGAATTAGCGCAGCGGCCGAAACAGATGGAGCCGCGACGAGCGAAGATCACTTAACCCGTCGTGTAACGCTAGACTGTGACCTCACTCCTTCCTGAAGTCGAGACAATCCATCGGCCGTTCCGCCGGAGGCGTAGACGCTGGCGGGCGAGCAGTAGTGGGTTGGACCGGTGCTGCAGATGCTGTCGCGCCACCGATGGCACCGAACAACGCGCCGAAAAAGCGCGCGATCAACGGAGGCTTCGTTGGCGCCGGTGCCGTGAGCGTAATTTGGAGCGCCCGTTCGATGTAGGTACGTGCAAACCCTGGTTTCAAACGGAGGTTCCGTCGTAAATCTGGACGTTTTATTCTTTCGAGTACAACGACATACGGCGTGTCTTCAATGTCACCGTCCTCGTTCCGAACCCATTGCGGCGTGAACCGGAGGTACTCGAGGTCTATCAGACCGGTATCAACAGACACCACGAAGGGCGCAGATCTGAACTCCACACAGCCGGCCGTCGTTAGAGCGGGAATAGCTCTGATCCATGACTCTTTTGTTCCGCGCAGCAAACGAGCTTGGTATAGGTCCCCGCGGCGGACATCGGCGTACAATACGATGCGCTCCCGTGTGCTGAAAGTCGTGCGCTGCGTTCGATCGTATTTCACGGCGGGAACATCGATGATTTGCGCGGCCATGTTGCCCGCGAAGACCGCGACGAAGACTGACCAAGTAAGTAATTTCATCTCTTCTCCGCTGACGGCAATGTTCTATCCATGTGAAGCTGGAGGACGTCTCGCCCTGGTCGAACCGCAATGTGCTCAATGTCTGAGCGAGACAACTCACGAATCAGATCCTCTTTGATGTAGTACAACGTGACGACGTTGGCGTTTCCTGTTAAAAGCAGCGCCGGCTGCGTCAGTTCGTCCCGCGAATCACTGCGGCGCATGACTGATGGCTCTCGGCCTGGAACGGCGCTACTTGCACCGTCGGCTTCGAGCGGCGTCGACCGCTGTGTATGGCTCACACTTTCTGGCACTATCGGCACTGGTCTAGTTTCATCGGCGGGCGGTAAATCTGTCGCCATGACATCGCGACCTGGATTGCCGGGATTTAACCCCACTTCAGCGTTAGGTTTAAAATGCACGCTCACTTGTTTAAATGTCGTCGGCGCCACTAGCTTTCCGTACTGGTATGGAAGTGCGATCACAGCGACGAGCACTGATAGCGATGCAGCCGCTCGGGCGGCCGCGATGCAGGCTTGCCGTACTTTTGTGACGCTGTCAAATTGTTGCGTGGTGAGGCTGAGGGTCCACGCAGCCATAACGACAGTGATGAACGCATTCAGTAAGAACAAATTCTCCAGCGTCCGTCTCGCTCTGTAATTGTCCTCGCATTCCATGCCGGCTTCACCACCACGTGTGGCATGTGCGCAGATCATTTTTTTCCAATATTGCTGTGTAATCGAATTCACAACGGGCGAGGCATCGAACTGACGGTGAGGGTCGGTAGCTTCGATCAGCACGTTTTCGATCAGCGCGGGCGGAATGTCGAACAACGCGGCTTTGCCGAGAAACAGCAATAGAATACTTATTAGCTGCAGTAGAGTGCCCCCCGGGGTCGATGACTTCCGCTGACGTGCGCGTGACAACCGCCCGGCGGCGATGGCGATTACACTCACGATAAGAAACGCTGACAGAGTCATCAGCGGGTGGAGCGCGACGAGCCGAAAAGCTAGAGTTATGACGTTAACGAGAAAGCGCGCTCCAGAGACACCGTACTCAGCAAGTGTGACGTTATCTCGCAATGCGATGCCGAGCAACTGGTCGCGTGAGAGTTCGACTAGGTAACCGAAAGCGACTAATAGTGCTGATGCACCGGCGGATGACAGCAGCCAGGCCGGAAGTTGGCTGGCAGCAGTCGCTGCAAGCGCTGGTGCCGGAACAGGCTTCTCCGGCGGTGGCACAGTCGCAGTCATACAGGAAAGCCTCACCTATAGGAGTGCCACGGGCGTCGGGAATCCCTACCCCGGCGTAGCCGGAACCAAGAAGTAAGTGCGGGAGGCGCGGTTGGCGATATCGTCAGTCGATGGCCAGCCTGATCGAGCGTCACCGCGACCAGATCCTGGGCGTTCTCTCCTGCTTGGGGCGTGGCTGTGGGGTCAAAGCTTCGTTCTTCCTGACACCGGCGGCGCTGGATCCGTGAGCCCGCGAAGCCGCGGAACTTCTCGTCGGCTCGGCCTCGACTTGAGGGTCATCCAGCGCGTCCCCGCCCACCAGGTCCCTCGCTCGACGCTTCCAAGAAACTCGATTTTCCGTGTTCGCAACCGATGTATTTGCAAGCACTTGCATTTTGCCTTGAGCGCGATGCACTCAAGGCGGTTTCTTTCCCTCAGGCGCGGCGCAGCGCGCAGTCCATTGCTCGGGATGACGATTGGGAGGGCGCCGCCAGTGGGCTGGCAAACGGCATCTGTGGACGCGAGGAAGAAACAACCCGTCTTCCCGAGCGTCGAGCGAGGGACCTGGGCGGGTGGGGACGCGCTGGATGAGCTTCAAGAACGGACAGGCAGGATTGCCTGTCCTCCACGGTTCTCTGATGTAAGTCGCTGCATCCGCTGCCCTTCCCCTCCCCACCCGGCTCCAGCCGGGCTCCAGCCCCACCACCCCCGCCCCCCACCTATGTTCCTTTCTTGACTCTGTCCGCTTGCAGTTTAGAATGGCCGCGGTCGTAAGAATTCCGCGAGCGATATATGGCGAATTACTCGGTGCTGCTGGTTGCTGCGCTCATCGTCATCTCGGTGCCCGTGCTGACGCTTTTCATCATCACGCCGCTGATTCGCGCTTCGCGTGCGAGCAAGGTCAAGCTCGAGCCGTATGAGTGTGGCGTCGCTCCGACCTCCCTCGCCTTCGATCACCGCTTCTCCGTCAGGTACTTCCTGATCGCGGTGCTCTTCATCGTCTTCGACGTCGAGACGGTGTTCCTCTTCCCGTGGGCAATCCGGTTCAAACAGCTCGGCTGGTTCGGGGCTGTCGAGATGGCAATTTTCCTTGCGATTCTCCTGATCGGTTACTTCTACGCCTGGAAGAGGAAGGTCCTGACATGGGTCTGATCGAGAACAGCTTCGAGTCGAACGTTCTCACCACGTCGGTCGACAAGTTCTTCAACTGGGCTCGCAAGTCTTCCCTCTGGCCGATGCAGTTCGGCCTCGCCTGCTGCGCCATCGAGATGATGGCGGTCCTCGATCCCCGCCACGACATGGCCCGTTTCGGCGCGGAGGTCTTCCGCGCCACGCCGCGCCAGGCGGACCTGATGATCGTCTCCGGCACGGTGACCGAGAAGATGGCCCCCATCGTCCGCCGGCTCTGGGACCAGATGCCGGACCCGAAGTGGGTGATGGCGATGGGGTCGTGCGCGACGTGCGGCGGGCCGTATGACACGTACGCGGTCACGCAGGGTGTGGACCGGCTCATTCCTGTCGACGTTTACATCCCGGGTTGCCCTCCGCGCCCCGAGGCGCTGATGTGGGGGCTGATCGAGCTGCAGAAGAAGATCGAGAAGATGCACATCCTGCGGAAAGGCGGCGAGGCGTACGACTTCGCGCGCGCCGCGGTGCGCGATTCGCTCCGGCCGGCGCATGAGGGGCCGGCGCTGCGCGCGGAGCAGGCGGCGCAGCTGAAGCAGGCCCCGGTGTCCGGCGTGAAGCGCGCTCCCGCTCCTCCGGCGGCGCCGAAGGCGAAGCCGGCTCCGGCCGAGGTGGCCGAGGGGGAAGTTTCCCAGGCGGAGATCGAGCAGGCGGCGGCGCCGGAGCTCGTTCCGGACGACGCGACCGATGGTGCTTCTCCGGACGTCCCGTTCCATCGCGACGACCTCACGCTCCCCGAGCGCATGGGGATGGCGAACGAGATGGGGGGGAAGTGGGAGACGAAGCTGTTCGCCGCGATGGCCCAGACGGACTGCGGGGCGTGCGGGTGGGACTGCGAAGGCTACGCGAACGCGATCGCCACGGGCGAGACCGACGACATCTCTCTCTGCGTCCCCGGCGAGTCCGAGACGCTGGACATGCTGGAGCTGCTGATGAAGGAGGCGGGGAAGAGCTATTCGGGCGTGTAGTCCCCGTTGTCAGTTGTCGGTTGTCGGTTGTCTGCGGAGTGTCGCCTGGGCGATAGATCACGGACAACCGACAACCGGGAACCGATAACAAGAAATGAGCGAGCTAACACCGCCGAGCTCACCTCCACCCGCGACGCCGCCGGTACCGGCGGTGCCGCCGGCTGCTGCTCCGCCGGCACGCAGCGTCGACGACATCAAGCGCGATCCGCTCGTTGCCGGCGCCGTGTCGCGCATCGGCGATGCGGTGCTCGATGCGAAGGACTTCGTCCACGAGCTGACGCTCTTCATCGACCGCGACCGGATCGTGGACGTCTGCTGGGCGTTCAAGGACGACGGCTACGTGTATCTGGTCGACCTGTGCGGCGTCGATTACTCGAAGTTTCCGGGTCATACCGGGGCGCGGTTTTCGGTCGTGTACACGCTGTACTCGTTCCAGAAGAATGCGCGCGTGCGGTTGCGGGTCTGGACGAACGACAAGGAGCCGGTGCCGTCCGTGACCTCGGTCTGGAAGACGGCCAACTGGCACGAGCGCGAGACGTTCGACATGCTGGGCATCGAGTTCTCCGGACATCCGAACCTCGAGCGCATCCTGATGTGGGAAGGTTTCAACGGCTTCCCGCTGCGCAAGGACTTTCCGATCCGCGGCATCGATACCGGCGCGCGCATCTACCCGGAAGTGTTCCCCGAGGGGGGAGGGCCGAAGCCTGGCTCCACCGGGAAGGATGCGAAGGACGTGAACCTGTACAAGGGCGAGTGGAAGCGCTACGGCGCCTGGCCGGCCGCGCAGATCGGCGGCGGCGGGAACGGCGCAAAGGCGGCGCCGGCGAAAGCGGCGGCTCCGGCGGCTAAGCCGGCCGTCGCCGCGGCTGCACCGGCGGCGGTTGTCGAAGAAGCCGGTGACGACGAGGAGGCGAATTAGATGTTTGACGTCCATGAGATGGAGGTCAACTTCGGGCCGCAGCATCCGTCGACGCATGGCGTGCTGCGCGTGCTCCTCAAGATCGACGGCGAGCGCATCCTCGAGGCGAAGCCGATCATCGGCTACCTGCATCGCGGCACCGAGAAGCTGTTCGAGCACATGGCCTATCCGCAGTGCATCCCGCACACGGACCGGATGGATTACGTGGCCGCGGCCACGAACAACCTCGGCTTCGTCGAGACGGTCGAGAAGCTGATGGGGGTCACGCCGAACATCCCGCGCCGCGCGCAGCTGATGCGGGTGATGCTGTCGGAGCTGCAGCGCATCTCGTCGCACCTCTTGTGGCTGGCCACGCACGCCATCGACATCGGGGCCATGACGCCGTTCTTCTACACGTTCCGGGAGCGCGAGCAGATCCTCGATCTCTTCGAGGACTACTGCGGCGCGCGCCTGACGCTGAACTGCATGCGCATCGGCGGCATGCCGGACGACATCACTCCCAATTGGCTGGACGACGTCGAGGCGTTCGTCGACAAGTTCGACGCCGCGGTGGACGAGTACGAGTCGCTGCTGACCACGAACCGGATCTGGAAGCGGCGCACGGTCGGCATCGGCGTGCTGTCGCCCGAAGAGGCGATCGAGTGGGGCATCACCGGCCCGCCCCTCCGAGGCTCGGGCGTGGAGTGGGACCTGCGGCGCGCGCAGCCGTACGAGTGCTACACCGAGCTGGAGTTCGAGGTCCCTGTCGGGATCAACGGCGACACGTACGACCGGTATCTCGTGCGCATGGTGGAGATGCGCCAGTCGAACCGCATCCTCAAGCAGTGCATCCCGCTGATCAAGCAGACCCCGGCCGGCGACATCAAGGCGAAGATCTCGAAAGTGATCCGCCCGCCGGAAGGGGAGGTGTACCACTCGATCGAATCGCCGAAAGGGGAGATCGGGTACTACATCGTCGCGGACGGCAAGACGCAGAACGCCTATCGCTGCCACGTGCGCCCGCCGTCGTTCGTCAACCTGCAGGCACTGCCGGCCATGGCGAAGGGGCATTTGATCTCGGACCTGGTGGCGCTGATCGGGACGATCGATATCGTGCTTGGTGAGGTTGACCGGTAGTTGGAATTGAAAATTGAAAAATATGAAGAAACCTGAGACATCGATGATCGGAGACAGCCCGCTGGCGCCGCTGTCCGATTTTTCAATTTTCAATTTTCAATTTTCAATTTCTACCGCCGAGGAGGTCGCACGATGAACAAAGCGCTGCTGACCTACCTCATCTGGCCTGTCGTGAAGTTCCTGATCGCGTTCGTGATCGTGCAGGTGATCGTGATCCTGATGACCTGGATCGAGCGCAGGCTGCTGGGGTTCTTCCAGGCGCGGCTCGGGCCGAACCGCGTGGGGCCGTGGGGGCTGCTGCAGGGCATCGCCGATCCGGTGAAGCTGCTGCTGAAGGAGGACATCCTTCCTTCGAGCGCGGAGAAGATCGCCTACTTCCTGGGGCCGATGCTGCCGCTGGTGCCGGCGTTCATCGTCTTTACGCTCATCCCTTATGGCCCGCCGCCGGAGTTCACGATCGCGCGCGTCAACGTCGGGCTGCTGCTGATCCTGGCCATCACCTCCACCGCCGTGTACGGGATCATCCTCGGCGGCTGGGCGTCGAACAACAAGTACTCGCTGATGGGCGGCCTCCGCTCGGCGGCGCAGATGGTCTCGTACGAGGTGCCGTTCGGGCTCTCGATCGTCGGCGTGCTGATGATCTGCGGCTCGATGGATCTCGTGACCATCGTCCGCTACCAGGAGCTCAACGCCTGGAACTTCCTGCCGCAACTCGTGGCCTGCTTCATCTTCTTCGTGTCGATGAACGCGGAGAACAACCGCACGCCGTTCGACCTGCCGGAAGCGGAGTCGGAACTCGTGGCCGGTTATCACACCGAGTATTCGGCGATGAAGTTCGCGTTTTTCATGCTTGCCGAGTTCTCGATGATGATCGTGAATTCCTGCCTCATCGTCACGCTCTTCTTCGGCGGCTGGACGCTCGGCATGTTCGGACTCGGACTCACCACCGA
>DASQJY010000049.1:0-59568 GCA_035630815.1 Thermoanaerobaculia bacterium | reverse complement strand
CCTGCACCGGCTTGCCGTCGAGCCCGAGGGTGAGCACTACTTCCCGTCCGCCGTCGAGCGGAACGATCGTCGTGGGAAGCTGCGGCGTCGAGGTGAGCTGCGCAAGGATCATCAGTACGTGGATCACGGTCCTGCCCTCCTAGTGGAAATATGGCTCCGCGGCTGCAAAAGCGCAACTTGTGATGAAGGTCGATGGGGTCAGAGCTTCGTTCCTCCGCGCGGGCGACCCCACCGAAGATGAAGGTGTGACCCCCGACCCCTCCACCATTCGGACGTTAACGTGGGTATTGGTAAGACCACACCCGCGATGCTACTGTGCAGCGCGGGTGTGGTGCGATACATGGACTGGAACAACGATACTATTGCCGCCGAACAATTTGTGGATGTTGTTTCGACCATTGCACAGCGGTGGGGAATCGATCTCCGAACCGGGACTACCGCCGAACCCGAAACGGCACCACCCGTGCCTGAAGGTCGAAGCGACATTGCCACACTGCTGGCAATAGCACTGGCACTCGCACAGCAGCGGTGGCCGACGCTCAAAGGCCGATTCGACGTATAAGTCGAGCACGGCGACTCAAGGCGGGGCCATCACTAAGGAAAATCGCGGATGCACGCAGATCGTTTGAGATCGGCACATCCGCACAAGAGTTATTCTTCTCGTTTAACGGATTGAGCGCGCCTTTGAACACGTGCTCGGGGAGAAGGGCTACTAACTTTCGCGCTCGCAAGAGGCGAGCTCACTCTTCCCGTTCGATCGGCGAGCGGGGCGACTCATTTTCACTCTCGCGAGGTGGGTAGTTTGTAGCCCCTCTCTTCGAGGGTGTGCCCGAAGGGCGGATGAGGGGTCGCGCCTCAGCGAGGATCCGCGCCCACCTGGAACTTTCCCTCTGGCTCGTTCGTTGTAGGGTAGTACCTGGATGCCGCGCCAGAAGTCGCTTCTTCGTACGATTCTCGAGCCGCTCGCCCTTGCGGTGGCGCTCGCTTTTCTCGTGCGCAGCGCACTGCAGCTCTACTCGATCCCCTCGGCGTCCATGGCTCCGACGCTCGAGGCCGGCGACCAGATCGTGGTTACGCCCTACCTGCGGGGCGAGCCCGATCGCGGGCATGTCATCGTCTTCCAGTCGCCGCAGAGTGGGGAGTTGCTGGTGAAGCGGATCGTTGCCGTGCCGGGCGACCTCGTCGATTCGCGCCTCGGGCGGGTACGCATCGGCGGCCATACGCTCGCCGAGCCCTACGTCCTGCGCGAAGCGGCCACCGGCGCGATCCACGCGCAGCTCGTGCCGGCGCGGTCGTACTTTGTCCTCGGCGACAACCGCGATGATTCACTCGACAGCCGCAGCTGGGGCTATGTCCCGAGGGAGCGGGTGGTGGGACGTGCGCGCCTCGTGCTTTGGTCGTCCTCCCCGCTGGGAGAGATCGTGAGCGCGTCGGCTTCGAAAGAGCACGGCCGCACGCGCAACCCGCGCGCCGGAACCCGTCTCTTCAAATGGATCGACTGAACTGCTAATCTCACGGCAGCGGAGGTCGTCATGTTGCGCAATCGTCGTGAGCGGGGTGAGGGGCAGTTCGGGTGTCTGGTCGGGATCGTTTTCCTCTTGCTGGCCGGCCTCATCGCTTACCGCATGATCCCGATCAAGGTCAAGGCCGCGGAGTTGCGCGACACGATCGTCGACGAATCGAAGTCCGCCGGGCAGCACGGCCGCGAGCAGATCATCGCCTCCATCCTCGACAAGGCGCAGCGCCTCGAGCTCCCGGTGACGAAGAACGACATCGAGATCGACCGCAAGGCGAACGAGATCCGCATCGACGTCCGCTACACCGTGCCGGTCAACTTCCCGGGCTACACCTACCAGTGGAAGTTCCATCACCACACCGAGAACCCGATTTTCTGACATCGCGCTCCAGCGCATCCAGCCTGGCCTGCAGGGCGCGCTCGCCGCGTCTCGAGGAGACGGGTTTCGGCTCCTCATCCACCTGAAACCGGACGTTCTCCCATCCGGTGCGATTGACCTCGTGCGACGGCATGGGCGTACGCCGCTCGTCGACGACGTCCTGAACGAACTCCGGGAACGTGTCCATCGGTGCTACCTCCGGGACACGTCTTCATTCAGGCCGCGTTCCGTGCCGGCGTAGAGAGGACGCGGCGGCACGGGCGTCAAAAAATTTTGCGGACTGCGTGCTCGTCAGCCCGTCGCGGCGGCGAGCCCCGGCTCGCGGGACGACTCCCACTCCACGACGTCGGGCGCGAAGAAGTTGATGCGCGTCTTCTTGTACTCCTTGGTCGGGAAGAGCGCCTGCTTCTCGGAGAGGCCGCTGTCGATGGCGAGGTCGTTGATCACCGACTCGCACTCGTCGACGGAGCGGGCGTGCACGGTGGTGTAGAGGTTGTACGGCCAGTCGTCGTACACGGGACGGAGGTAGCAGTGCGAGACCGCGCGATGCTGCACCAGCTTCGACGCGTAATCGTCCGCATGGTCCTGCGGCACGACCCAGACGCCCATGGCCGTCGCGGCGAATCCCTGCTTGCGTGACGCGACGCTCGCCGAGAACCGGCGGATCTGCCCGCGCCTCAGGAGCGTGCGCGCGGTGCCGACGAGATCGTCCACGCTCACGCCTGAAACACGCGCGAGCACGTCGAACGGACGCGGTTGCAGCGGCAGGTCGGCCTGCAGGAGGCGGACGCATTCCACTTCGAGCGGTGTGAGCGGCGCGTACTCGACGTGCGTGTCGTGCTCGCCGTGCTCGTGGTCGGCAGTGCCGTTCTTGTACAGCTTGAGGGTCGGCAGCGGGCGGACGGTCTCGCAATCGGCCTCGCGCCCGAGGAGCTCGATCGTCCGCTCCAGGCCGAGCTTCGACTCGGGCGAGCAGAAGATCGTGAACCAGAGATTGAGGTCGTTGTTGCGGCGGTAGTTCTGCGTGACGCCGGGATGCGAGTTGATGACCGCGGCCGCGTCATCGATCCGCTCGGGTGCGACGCGCGCGGCGACGAGGCACGAGCGATAGCCGAGGGCGCGCGGGTCGAACTGCGCCGCGAGGTGCCGCACGATGCCTTCACGCCTGAGGCGCTCGGTCCGTTTGATCACCTCTTTTTCGGACATGTCGAGCGTCTGTCCGATGAACGCAAAGGGCGTGGAAACGAGCGGAATGTCTCCCTGCAGCGCGCCCAGCAACTCCCGGTCCCGTTGATCCATTTCCTGCATGTGCCCCCTCGGCGCCACGTGATACCCCGGGGATTGAACGAGAGTCACGAATTGTAGCGCAGCTTCGGGAACTCGCCGGGGTCGATTCGCTCCCCCCGGGCGATCCTCTCGCGATGTTGCACAGCACTCGCGACACTCTGCGCGCGATCGACGCCGCCATACCCCTCGGGGAACCCTTCCAGCCGCCGGAGCGCCGCATCGAACAGCCGCACCCCGCCACTGAACGTCCCCCGCTGCACGTGGTAATACGCCGCCGCGAGCTGGATCAAACCCTGGAGAAACTGCTTGTGCGGCTCCTCGGCGACGAGCCAGTCCTGCTCCCACGCTTCATGGGCGTGCCAGAAGGCGTGGGAGTTGAAGAGGGAGATGCCGTCTTCGATCGGCGTCATGCAGTGCGGCCTTAGTTTGGAGTGCGGTGACCGCAGTCACCGCTTTGACTGGGTGCCGGAGACGCTGGACGCACAAGGCGGCAGCTGCGGCTGCCGAAGGAAAAGCGGTGACTGCGGTCACCGCACTCCAAACTGCTGCGCCTATCGCTAATCCGTCGCCCTCGTCCCCTTCCGCAGCACCTCGCACAGCGCGGTCGTGAAGTCGGCGGTGGAGCCGGTGCCGCCGATGTCGCGCGTCCGCGCCTCGGGGCCCATGGCCAGGATCTTCGTGATCGCGTCCTCGATCCGCTTCGCCGGGCCGATCTCGCCGATGTGATGGAGCATCAGCACCGCCGACTGCAGCAGCGCGAGCGGGTTGGCTTTGTTCTGCCCCGCGATGTCGGGGGCGCTGCCGTGCACCGCTTCGAAGACCGCGCCGTTCTCGCCGATGTTCGCCCCGGCGACCACGCCCAGGCCGCCCACCAGGCCGGCGGTGAGGTCGGAGACGATGTCGCCGTACAGGTTCTCGAGCAGCAGTACGTCGAACTGATTGGGGTTCTGCACGAGCTGCATGCACAGGTTGTCGACGATCCGGTCGTCGGCCAGGATGTTCGGGTACTCCTCCGCCACCTCGCGGAAGCACTTCAGGAACAGGCCGTCCGACAGCTTCATGATGTTCGCCTTGTGCACGACGGTCACGCGCTTGCGGCCGTGGGTCCGGGCGTATTCGAAGGCGAAACGGGCGATGCGGGTCGAGGCGTAGCGGGTGATGATCTTCAGCGACTCCACGACGCCCGGCACGACCTCGTGCTCGAGTCCCGCGTAGAGGCTTTCGGTGTTCTCGCGGACGACGATCAGGTCGATGTCCTCGTAACGCGTGATCACGTTCGGCATCGACTTCACCGGACGGAGGTTGGCGTAGAGGTCGAGCGTCTTGCGCAGCCGGACGTTGATGGACGCGAACCCCGTCCCGACCGGCGTCGTCACCGGCCCCTTGAGCGCGACCTTGTTGCGCACGATCGAGTCGAGCACTTCCTGCGGCAGCGGGTCGCCCGAGCGCGAGATGGCCTCGGCGCCGACGAAGTACTTCTCCCACTCCACATCGACGCCGGCGCACTCGATGATCTGCACCACGGCCGCCGTGACCTCCGGTCCGATACCGTCGCCGGGAAGAAGGGTGATCTTATGTTTCGCCATGCGTTGACTCTCCGTTCAAATCTCGTGCGCGCTGCAGCGCTGCTTCCGCGTCGTACGCCAGCGGAAACATATCCCGAAGCGCGGCATACCCGGGCAATTCGTCGAGACAGCGGCGGATGCTCTCCAGGGTCGGGGGGATGAAATCGAGGTAATGCATCTTGCCGCGGGTGATGGGCTGCCTGCTGAACGTCCCGAGGATCTTGATCGAGCGCTGCAGCAGCGTCTCGAAGTAGCGGCGGCGGACGTCCCCCTCCGCGCCGGTCAGCTCCGCGTAGTGCCCGACGAGCTCGAGCTCGGTGGCGTCGCCGATGATCCGCCCCACGCCGCGGTCGCGCAGCAGCGACGCGAGGTCGTACGTGTCAGGACCCATTCTCAGGTCCTGATAGTCGATCAGATATAACGTGTCATTTTCGACATGAATATTCTGGCCGTGGAAATCACGATGACATAGCACGTACGGATGTGCGGCTACGTTGTCACACAGCTTTCTCAGGATCGGCGCCATCCGCGCGCCGTCGGCATCCATGAGCTTTTCGACGTAGAACTCGCGCGCCATCTCGAGCTCGTCGTGGAAGAACTGCGCGGTGAACGGCGCATTCAGCGCGGCGTCGGGGGCATGCTGAAAGGCGGCCAGCAGCTCGAGCGCCTCGCGGTAGAGACGAAGGCCTTCCTCGCGGTCCTCGTGCAGGACGGCGAAGATGGTGCGGTCGCCGGCGTCGTACTGCAGGACCGCGACGTCGCAACTCTGCAGGACGCCCGGGACGCGTCCGTGCGGCGAGACGGCCTGGTACGCGCCGAGGAAGCGCGCGAGCTGCGCGCGCACTTCCTCGGGGTAATACGCAAGGATGTACGTCTTCCGGTCCGCGCCCGTGATGCGGTAGTAGGCGCGGACCGAGGCGTCGCCCGCCAGCGGCCGCGCCGTCCAGCCGTCACCGAGCCACTCGTTGACGTAGCGTGCCGCTTCCGGCGGGAGCACGGTCACGGCTACTGCGCCGCGAGCTCGCCCTCACGCGCGTCGCGGATGACGATCTTCGTGATCGCGGTCGGCTCGTCGGGGCGGTCGTTCGCATTACGCTTCGCGCCGACGATCTTGTCGGCCACGTCCATCCCCTTCACCACTTCACCGAAGACGGTGTACTGGTTGTCGAGCGACGGGGCGTCCTTCACCACGATGAAGAACTGCGACGACGCGCTGTCGGGATGCGGCGAGCGCGCCATGGAGACGATGCCGCGCGCGTGCGGCTTCGAGCTGAACTCGGCCTTGAGATTCTTGCCGGACCCGCCGGTCCCCCAGGTGTGCTTCGCGCTGTCGTCCTTCGAGTTCGGGTCGCCGCCCTGGATCATGAAGCCGGGGATGACGCGGTGGAACTTCGTGCCGTCGTAGAAGCCCTGCTCCGCGAGGGTGAGGAAGTTGTTCACGTGGTTCGGAGCGATCTCCGGAAAGAAGCGGATGTCGATCTGACCTGCAGTGGTGTGCAGCTCGGCGATTTTTCCCTGACCCATGCTCTTGTTCTCCTGCGACGCAGCATCAGGCTGCGCGGTGGTGCTCGTCGTTCCGGCGGTGTCGGTGGCCGTGGCGGACGTCTCGGTGGTGCTCGCCGCCGACGATGCCGTCAGAGCGGAATCGGTGCCCGCGGGAGCGGTATCCGTCGCGGTGGTGTCCGCGTTGGCGCAAGCGAGGAACGAAAACATCAGAACGGGATAAAGCAGTCGTTTCAAATTCAACCCCCAAGGTTGTTTGTCGGGGGCGAATCCTAGCACGCGCCCGGGCGCGGCCTCGACCGCCTCAGCCGTTCACGCGGCCTCGACCGCACGACGCAGCGCCGCCCGCGCGAGCAGGCGTGTCGAGTCGAGCGTCGGCAACGCGGAATTCGAATCGTTCATGAGCAACGGGATCTCGGTGCAGCCGAGGACGACCGCGTCACACCCCTGCTCTTTCATCCGTCCGATCACGCCCTGAAAGTAAGCCACCGCCTCGGGACGGAACACGCCATACACCAGCTCATCGAAGATGATGCGGTTGATCTCTTCCCGTTCCGCCGCCGAGGGCCGCACGTACTCCACCGGATAGACGTCGCTCTCCACCAGGTACCGGGTCCCCGTGAGTCCGACGCGGCGAAACCCACGCTCGACCGCCTGTGCCGCGACGACGTCCGCGATGTGCAGCCACGGCAGCGGCGATCTCGCTTCAATGTAAGGCAGCGACTGGTGGATGGTGTTGTCCGGACAGATCAGAAATTCGGCCCCGATCTTCGCCAGCTTCTCCGCCGAGGACAGCATCAGCTCTCCGACACCCGCCCAGTCGTCCCGGCCGATGCACTCCATGTATCGCGCGAGCGGATGCGTATGCATCGAAACCTCGGGATGATCGTGCGCGCCGAGCAGCCCCGCCCCTTCCACACAGATCGTCCGATAACAGAGCGCCGCCCCCTCGGCGGAACAGGCGACGATCCCGATATGGCGTGGCATGAGTGAATGATACCGGGTTCGCTGCGATGCGTGACCCCTCACCCGGCTGGCACCTGAGCTTCTAACATTGCTCTGCTCTCATATGAGACACCTTCGCCGACGCCGCGCGCAGGTGCCAGCATCCCTCTCCCCTAAAAGGGGCGAGGGGCTACAAAGCAGCACGTCGCGAGTTGGGGTTTGTAGCCCCTCGCCCCGCGACGAGCGGGGAGAGGGATGTTCGGCACCTGCACGTGGTGAGTGCGCTGCCGGTGCAGGCCTCGCGAGGCGAGGTTAGAAGACCAGGTGCCGGACGGGGTGAGGGGACGTGCGGCCGCGCAAAACGACCGCTACGACCTCACCGCGGCTTCACGATCGTCGGTGCAACCCGTCCGGTCGTGATGCGGATATCCCCGTCGGTGGCGTTCAGCACCACTTTCTGGCCACCGCCGTTGATCTTGCCGGTGGCGCGAATGAGGGTCTTGCCGGCGGCCTGCGAGCGGTTGACGGTCAGGCCGGGGATGTCGGAGAGAAACGTGTCGGCGTTCGGGTTGGCGGTGGTGATGGTGGCGTCGATGTCGGCGGCGAAGCGGGGATCGACGTTCAGCACCACGTTGCCTTTGGCCGTCTTCGCCTGCACGGCGCCGCTCTTGAGGGCAGCGTCGACGCTGATGGTGATGTCGCCGGAAGTGGTCTCGGCGTTGACGGGGCCCGCGGCCTGGCGTACGACGATGTCGCCGCCGCCCGAGGTGAGCTTCGTGGGGCCGCCGGTATAGAGGAGGCGGATCGTGCCGCCCTGCGTGGAGATGGTCCCGCCGCGGCGCGTCGAGTCGATGAAGATGTCGCCGGCGCGCGTCGATGCGGTGAGCACGCCGAGGACTTCGCCGAGCTGCAGCGGCCCCCCCTCGGAGCGCACCACGGCGGTGCCGCTCACGGAGCCGATCTGCACTTCCCCGGCGCCGGTCATCACGTCGGCATCGCCACGGATCTGCGCGATCTTCACGTCGCCGACCGAGGTGGCGTACTTGATCGACTCCTTCACGATGCCCCGCTGGTACACGCGCGGGCCGCCCGCGGCGGACTGTCCCTGCGCGACGTTGCGAATCGTGGGAGGCGGCGGCGCCGTCATGTCAGGGTTCGCCCGGCGGATCGTCTGCGAAGACTGCTCGCCGGTACCTGCGGCCAGCAGGTGGATGTTGCCCATGAGCGAGCTGGTCGAGATCGTCGGGCCGCCGGGCGCATTGACGCTGCCGCGGAACGTGCCTCCGAAGAACGTGCCGCGCGCCGGCAGGTTGGTGCGGATGTCGCCGGTGGCCGTCTCCGCCACCCACCGCAGGTCGGCGTTGCTGGCCACCGAGGCGGTCACGTGGCCGTTCAGCGTCGCGAGCACGACGTTGCCGCGCGGTTGCGCGGTCGAATAGGCGATCGAGCCGTTGACGCTCTCCGCCACGACCGCGCCCGTGACATTGACGATGGTGATGCTGCCGTTGAAGTTCTTCACCCGCACGGCGCCGTTGACGCCGCTGACGCGGATCCGCCCGACAGCCGTGGAGAGGATGCGCACGCTCGCATTGCGCGGCACCTTGACCGTCCAGTGGGCCTCTCCGGCCCACTGCTTCTTCGGCATGTACGCGCCGATGGCGGTGCGGACGACGCGCGTCTTCGGGTCGGGGCCGATGATGACGCCCGACTTCGACGCCTGATCCATTGCTGCCTGGTTCTGCGCGGTGAGGATCGTGGTGACGTTCGCCTCGACGTCGACGACGTCGCTGCCGCGGACGTCGACGTTGCCGATCGGGTTCTCGAGGACGAACGTCCCGCCGGGCGCAAGCGTGAACTTGTGCTTCGACTGGATCGTCTTCCGGAGCAGTGGCTGTTGCTGCTGCGCGAGCGCAGCGCCACCGGCCGTGACCGCGAAAACTGCGATGAATGCTCGGATCTTCATTTCTTTAGCGTGGCGTGATGTTGCTGAGGGCCTCCGCCGCTTTCACGCGGACGTAGAGGTTCTCGTCATCCTGTGCTGCCTTGGCGCGCAGCGTCTCGACCACCGAGGCATCGAGCTGCACGCCGTTCTGGGCCATGTTCGTCAGCGCCTCGACCGCCTTGAGACGGACCGCGGGGTTCGGGTCGTTCTTCAACGCTTCGATCAGCGCCTCGCGCGTTTGCGTCGAGACGGCCGCGGGAAGCGTGGTGAGCGTATCGACCGCCCGGATGCGGACGCCTTCGTGCGTGTCGTTGCGCAGTACCTTGGCGAGCGCGTTCGCGATCTCCGGGTCGGCGTGCGCCGGATCGGAGTACGTGCGGCGCACCCACTCCATCGCGCTCGAGCGCGGCGTCATCGACTCCTCGTTCTCCAGCATGTACGCCAGGAGGCGGACGATGCTCTTGTCTTTCGGGTTGCCGGTGACGGTCCAGCGCGAGGTGACGTCGAACGACACGCCGATCTGGTCGTCGCTGGCGTCGCTGTCGACGAACTGCACGTTGGCGATGTTCGGCCGGCCCTGGATCACCGGATCCAGCGCCTCGGCATCCAGGACGCGCGTTTCGGCGAGCGACTGGACCTGAGCCGCGCGCGTCGAAACCTGCCTGTAGGGCGTGACGCCGTCGATCGTGGCAGTCTGAGGAGTGAGGCGGTCGGCGTTGCGATCGCCGGCGAAATACGCGCCGCCGACCAGGACCACTACCGCTGCCGCCTGCGCGACCCATTTGAAAGCGGGGCGGCGGGTGAACGGCACGACGTTGTCGACCGGCTTCTCCGCGGGCGTCTCAACCGGCTTCCCGACGTTGACGTTATCGAGAAGTCCGGCCGCCTGCAGAAACCGCTGTTTCGCGCGAGCGGGGACTTCGACCTCGGGGAGCAGCGCCAGCGTCGCCCACGTCTCTTTGTACGCGGCGTACTCCGCCCCGCAGACGTCGCAGGTCTCGATGTGCTGGTGCGACAGCTCGCGCCGGGCCGGGTCGAGCGACTCGGTCAGCAGGAGCGGCATGCTCTCTTTCATTGCACGGCATTCAGACATTGGTCTTCCTCATTCCGGTTGGCCAGCAAGGACCTTTTCATCGCTTCCATGCCGCGGAAGATGCGCGTCTTGACCGCCCCTTCCGAACAGCCCACCACCTGGGCGATCTCCGCGTACGACATCCCCTGGTACCGCGACAGCAGGATGGCCTGCCGCTGGTCGGCGGTGAGCATCCCGAGCAGCTCCTCGACCTGCTTCTCGGCGTCCTGCTGCTCGAGCCGCTTGTCGGGAGAGTGGTCGCTCGGAGCCGGGAGGTCGAACAGCACGTCCTCCGTCTCCTTGCTCACCTTGTTCTCGATCCTTCTCAGGAAATCCACGCAGTGGTTCGCCGTGATCGAGAAGAGCCAGGTCGATAGCTTCGACTCCCCGTTATATTGATGCGCCCGTTTTAGCATCTTCATGAAAACGTCCTGCATCGCATCCTCAGCAGCCTCGGCGTTCCTCAGGAACCGGAACGCGAAGTTGTAGATCCTGCTGCTGTAGCGATCGTAGATCTCGGAAGCGGGGGAGTAGTCGCCACCCTGAACGATCAACATCAGCTGCTGATCGCTCAGGTGCTTCATTCCCCCGCCCTCTATCCCTTTGGACGTAGACATAGGCTGGAAGGTTACGGCGTCAGGCGCCGGCGAGCTGATTCTCGCCGATGAGCTGGTTCGCGACTCCCGGAACAAGGTCCGGTACGACTTCATTCGACGGCCGAGGCCGCTCCAGCTCCACCGCCACCAGCGCCAGCAGGTTCAGCAGCAGATAGAAGACCTCGGTGTCCCCGAAGTTGAACTCGAACAGCCCCGCCACGAAGAGGCTGATGACCACGGCCACCCCTCCCTCGGCCCACGCCCGCTGCGGCCCGCGCCAGCCGCGGATGCATTCGCGCAGGAAGAGGCCGAGGAGCAGCAGGTACGCCCCCAGCCCGAGGATTCCCCGCTCGGCCCACAGCTGCACCACGTTGTTGTGGAGGTGCGGCGGGCGGGCGCGCGGGGCGTCGTGCTTGCGGTAGATCGAGTAGATCTCCTTCACGTTCGCCGGTCCGACGCCGAGGACCGGGAAGTCCTTGATCATCTCCACGCCCGCCTCGACCATGCGCAGGCGGTCGAAGTTCGACTCCTGCTTCGTGTCGAACGTCGAGACCAGGCGGGCGAAGAGGTTCATGGGCATGAACGTCAGGAAGAGCAGGAACGCCGGGAGGGCGTAGAAGAAGAGGCGGACCCGGGTCGCGACCACGACCACGAACGCGGCCGCCAGCCAGCCGAGCCAGACGCTGCGCGTGAACGTCAGCAATAGGGTGACGGAGGCGAGGCTGCCGGCGGCGAGCTGCCACCATTTCCGCTGATGCCAGAAGAGGAAGAGGAACAGCAGCCCGAGCGGCAGGAGCATGCCGGAGTAGGTCATGACGTGCGTCGAAGGGCCGTCGATACGGCTCTCGAGCTCGCGCCGGTCGAGGAAGATGAACTCCGCGAGCCCCCAGGCGGAGATGTAGCTGACGAAGATCGCGTGCGCCCAGATGGCCAGCTGGCGGAGGCGCGGCACCTCGCGGAAGAGGATCACCGCGCAGGGGAAGATCAGCATCTTGAACCAGAGCATCCCCTCCCCCCAGACGTGCAGGCGCCGCGGCGAAGCGAGGGCGGAGACGGTCGAGACGACGCCGTACAGAGCCAGCGGAAAGTAGAGGATGTGCCAGGAGAAGCGGGCGTCACCGCGGGCGATGGCCCAGCCGAGGGTGAAGATCGCCCAGAACGCGCCCAGCTCGACGGTGGCGATCTTTCCCTGGAAGATGAGGTGGAGGAAGTAGAGAAGCGCGGAGCTCGTGACCAGCGCGGAGCGATGCGCGATGAACGAGGAAAACTTCACTTCATTCTTCGAACGCTTCTTCGACGAGCATCACCGGGATGTCGCTGACGATGGGATAGATGCGGCGGCACTTCACGCACTGCAGCCCCTGCTCGACGACCGGCTCCTCGCCGCGGAACTTGTCGCGGAACTTGTCGCGCACGGAGGCGCGGCGCGCATCCGCGAGTGGAACGAGCTTAACCTCCTGCTTGCAGATCGGGCAGGCTAGAATCTCGAGTAATTCCTGGTCGACGGCCATGGCCGCGGACTATAGCAAAAGTTTGAAATGAGGATTCTTCACCTCGCCGCGGGAAACCGCTGGACCGGCGCCGCGGCGCCCGCATTCGCCGAGGTCGAGGCGCTCCGCGCCGCCGGCGTCGATGCGCACTACGCGTACGTGGGCGGCTACAAGCTGCAGGCGAAGCTTGGCCATCACGATTTCGCCCACCCGATCATCGAGAAAGCGCAGAACCCGCTCGCGTTCAAACGCACCGTCGCCGCGCTGGACCGCGTGATCCGCCACCACGGCTTCGACGTCGTGCACGCGCACCTGACGTACGACCACTGGCTGGCCCGCATCGCCGCGCGCGACTTTCCGGCACTGCGCGTCGCGCGGACGTTCCACGCCCGGCGCGTGCTGCGGAAGGATGTCTTCACCGCCTCGCTCATCAAGCGGACGCCGTTGTTGTTCGTGGTCAACGAGGCGTTCGTGAATGCGCCCGCCTTCCGGGGACGGGTGGCGGTGTTCACGCCGCCGCCGGTCGATCACCGGCAGTTCTCGCCGGACGGTCCGAACGCACGTGCGCTGTACGCGCTCTCCCCCTCCGTCCGACTGGTGACGGTGATCGGGAAGCTTTCGAAGGACCGCGGCTTCGAGGAGGCGCTGGCAACGTTCGCGGCGCTGCGCCGGTCGCGGGACGACGTGCGGATGATGATCATCGGCCACGGCGAGCACCGCCCGTCCCTCGAGGCCTACGCCGCGTCGCTCGGCATCACCTCCGACGTAATCTGGGCCGGCTACCACGAGGACGACCTCGCCGAGCACTACCGCGCCTCGGATCTCCTCCTCTTCACCGCCCGCGGCTCCGACGAAGGCCACCGCGCGGTCCTCGAGGCCATGGCCTGCGGCGTCCCGGTCGTGTCTTACCCGATCGAAGGGGTGGCGGCGCTGGTGGGTTCCGCCCGCGTTGCGGGTGCTGCCGCGCCGGAGTCGCTGGCGGCCCTGGCTGCTCTCGTGCTCGAGCAACCCGGATTCGTGTACGAGCGGTCGCTGGAGTTCGGGTACGAGAGGGCGGCGGAGAGGCTGGTCGCGGCGTACTCGCGGTGATCCCCTGTCAGGATTTTTTCGTCTACGCCGAGGCGATCACCTTGAGCTCGACCGCGATCGGCGTCGGCAGCGAGTCCACCCCCACCGTCGTCCTCGTCGGCTGGATCGTCCCAAAGTACTCCCCGTACACCTGATTGAAGCGAGCAAAGTCGCGTTGCATGTCGGTGAGGTAGACCGCCACGTCCACCACATTCTCCAGCGAGCTGCCGGCGTCTTCGAGGATGGCCTTCACGTTCTCGATGCAGGCGCGCGTCTGCACCTCGATGTCGTGGCCGATTACGCTGCCCGCGCCGTCGCGGAGGATGCCCGGGATCTCGCCCGTCCCCGGCGTGCGGGGGCCGATGCCGGAAAGGAAGAGGAAGTCTCCGACCCGGCGCGCATGCGGGTACGGACCGACCGGAGAGGGCGCACGCTCGCTACGGACGACGTCTCGCCGCGGCTCCTGCGAGGGCGCCACATCGCTCTGCGAGCTCATCTCGCTCTCGCGATGCACCTCCGGCCCCTCGGCCAGCACGTTGTGCGACTCGAGTCCCGTGCCCCGCTCGGCCGTGGCGTCGGCCACCGGACCCTCGTCGAACTCCTTCTCCCAATCCATCTGCTTCCGCTCGTTCGGCGTCAGCTCGACGATCGCGTTCCCCGTGCCCCACACCGGCTGGTAATCCCATACCTTGCCGTCGTACCTGTTGTGCTCCCCCATCACCGCCCCGAGCCACCAGATGGCCTTGAACCCCATGTCCGCATTGGCCTCGCGCGCGAAATCCCGCGCCACCTGCGCGACATCCTCCAGCCGCCCTTCCCCGAACATCTCCAGCAACTTCCGGTTCCACTCGTCATCCTTCTGCGACGAGATCCTGTCCTGCGCCGGATCGATATCCGCAACCTCGTAACGATTCGAAAAGTTCGTCACGCAGACCACGATCGTCTTCTTGCCGTACGCATCGATCGCCGCACGACCGGCCACGCCGAGGGCCCGCGTCTCCTCCCGCTCCGCGTAGATGTTGCACGAGACGACGGAGCCGGGAATGGCGTTGTCCGGATTGAGCAGCTTCAACGCGACCACGGTCCCGGTGTCGATCGGAAACCCGTGATACGCCACGGTCGCCGCCTGCATTCCGCGGCTCTTCGCGATCCCGCAATAGAGTTTGCCGAACTCGGGATCGATGCGGAACTCGTAGGGAATCGATCCGTACTCGTACCAATTCGCGTCGACCAAAGTCCACGCTGGTTTTGGATCGACCTGAAAGAGGTGACCGATGACCGAGAACCACTGCGTCGAATACACGAGCAGCAGCTCTGCTCCTGACTTTGCGATCTCGCGACCCACAGCTTCATAACTCCGACGAAGCGAAGCCCATCCTTCGTTCTTCTCCGGCGCAAGAAGCGGATGCGGCTGTCCAGGAACAATGAACGCCTTGAGAATCAAACCGCCACTCCTTGAGTCGTCATGTCGCCTTTGAGTTGGGGATCCCAACCCACGACAGCGTTACCCGTACCAATCACCGTCCAATAGCCGAAGACCTCCGCCGGGTAACTCGGAAAGTCCAGCGCCGAAAGCATCCACGCCAACGACCCTGCCTTCACTTCCGACACCGCGTGATCCATGAACTCCGGCAGGATCGCGATCAGTTCCTTCGTCTTCCCCTTGCGCATCAGGTCAATGACCTGCATGTCCCACAGATATCCCGAGTGTTCGTACACGTGTTCGCGCGACATGTCCTCCGGAATCTCAGGCTCCGTCGTGAAATGGCGGTGCGAGAGGGTGTTCGACGCCAGCAGCACGGCGCGCTTACCGCTTTTTTCGATGGCGCGTTTCGTGGCCTGGCCGAGCTTGAGCATCTGCGCCTGGCCCATCTCGTTGGAAAAGTAGTACGGCGAGTTGTTGGAGGAGATGCCGACGATCGGGATATCCCACTCGGGGTTCATCATGTGGCAGGAGACGATCGTGCCGTAGTCGACGCGGAAGTGGGGGTTGCGCATCATCTTCGTGATCAGCCCCGCCTCGCGCCCTTCCTCCGCGATCGCTTCCGCCAGCTCGACGTCGACCTTGACGTCGTACTGGAAGCGGAAGAGGTTCGGGAAGATCGGGTCGACGGAGAGGCCGTGGAACTCGGGGAGGCCGAGGAAGTGGTGGCCGATCACGGTCTGCCAGTGCGGCGAGTGGACCAGGATCACGTCCGGCTTCTTGGCCAGGAAATGCTTGCGGGCGCGCTCGTAGCCCCAGCGCAGCACTTCCCAGCCGCATTCGGATTTCGGCTCGTTGCGCCAGTGGTTCTCGCCGTAGACGATGTGGGGAGGGTGCGGCGCGAGTACGCCGCCGACGATCTGTCCGTTGCTCATAGTGGTTGGCCTCAGCGGTTGTAAGGGACGTCCGTGATCCAGTGAAAGCCGCGATTCAGCAGCAGGAAGGACTTCGTCGTGTCTTCCTTCTGCAGCGTGGCGTGAATGCGCTTGCCTTCGACCGTTCCGTCGACGACCAGCGTCGATGCGTTGGGAGTGAGATACGCAAGCCGGCCCGCGTCCGGGATGCGGTACCTCTGCAGCTTCAGTTCCCGCCCGCCGCTGACCGTGGTGCGGTAGCGGGTGCGTTTTCCGTCGACGGTCTGGACGGTCAAGACTCCCCGATCGGAGAAGATCACACGCTGCCAACGCGTCGCATCCGTGAGGAGCGGCGGACGCGGGACGCTGTCCACCACCAGCTCGCCTACCGTCCAGAGGCCGGTAAGCGGCGACGGCTTGATTTCCGCGGCCATGAACCTCTGCCGCTGGCTGGTCTGGTACAGCGTCATCCCGGTGATCCCGACCACGATCAGGGTGCGCAGCACCAGCACCCACTTCCGGGTGCGCACGGCGCGGTTCTCGAGGAAGAAGGCGGCCACCCGCTTCAGGTCCGGCGCGATGAGAAACAGCGCCATCAGCAGCAGGAGCAACGAAAAGATCTTCACCGGCACGTCGTAGCTGAAATTCAGCATCGCGATGTGCGCCAGCACACCGGCCGAGACGAGCGCGCCGAGGAGCGTGGTGCGGCGCGTGGTCAACAGCAGCCCGCCCACTATTTCGCCGAGTCCCGTAAAGACGTTGTAGGCGGTGGAGACGCCCATGAACGTCCAGAGCAATCCCATGGGGGAGAACTCTCCCATCGGCTGCACCAGCCGGTCGAGACCGGGCATGGGGAACTGGGTCTTGATGATTTTGATCGCGCCGTACTGGATCATCGTGAAGGCGAGCGTGAAGCGGACGTAGACGCGCAGGAACTTGTGCAGGCGCGGATAGCTGAGCGCCTTGCGGTCGAGGAGCGACCAGAGCAGCGTCGTTACGCCGGCGGCCACGCTGCTGATGAAGAGGTGGATGTAATCGGCCATCCGGTCGCCGCTGCCGGTCGGGTTGAGCACGTCCGCTTCCACGCCGAAGACCGCCTGCGCCATCGGCGGCACGATCGCGGACCAGAACGAGGCGAACCAGTCGTAAATGCTGTAGCCCACCACCGGAATGTTCTCCAGCGGTGCCGGCAGGTTCATCAGCAGCAGGAACACGAACAGGAAGCGGAACGCGATGCGCGTACCGAGGCTCCACCGCGGCGCTTCAGTCACCTCGGGCTGTGAGGCGGCCACGGGCACCGCTTCAGGCCAGCTTGACGCAGACATTCTTCGCCTCCGTGAAGAAATTCAGCGACTCGAAACCGCCTTCGCGGCCGACCCCGCTTTCCTTCATCCCGCCGAACGGCACGCGCAGGTCGCGCAGCAGCCAGCAGTTGATCCAGACCGTGCCGGCGTGCAGCTCCGCGGCGACGCGGTGCGCGCGCTGCAGGTCGCGCGTCCAGACTGTCGCGGACAGGCCGTACCTGGTCGAGTTCGCGGAGCGCACCGCCTCTTCGTCATCCTCGAACGGGGTGATGGTGACGACCGGGCCGAAGATCTCCTCCTGCAGGACGCGGCATTCGCAGGTCAGGCCGGTGACGACCGCCGGCTCCATGAAGTAGCCGCGGTCGCCGACCCGCTTGCCGCCGGTGACGATCGTGCCCCCCTCTTCCCGCGCGAGGTCCAGATAGCCGGTGACCTTTGCCAGGTGCGCCTCGCTGATCAGGGCCCCGACGTCGGTCTTGGGATCGGTCGGGTCGCCGATGCGCAGCATCTTCGTCGCGGCGACGAAGCGCTCTACGAATTCGTCGTAGATCGCGCGCTCGACGAAGATGCGCGAGCCGCAGAGGCAGATCTCCCCCTGGTTGGCGAAGCTCGACTGGATCGAGGTGGCGATGGCCTGGTCGAGATCGGCGTCGGCAAAGATGAGGTTCGGGTTCTTCCCCCCCAGCTCGAGCGACAGCTTCTTGAACATCGGCGCCGCCGCGGCCGCGACGCGCGTGCCGGTGAGCGTGCCGCCGGTGAACGAGATCATCGGGACGTCGGGATGCTCGCAGATCGCCGCCCCCGCTTTCGCGCCGTAGCCGTGGACGATGTTCATCACGCCCGGCAGCAGCCCCGCTTCGAGCGACAGCTCGGCCAGCCGGTTCGCGGTGAGCGGCGTCAGCTCCGAGGGCTTGGCCACGCACGTGTTCCCCGAGGCGATGGCCGGGGCGATCTTCCACGACAGCAGGTAGAGCGGCAGGTTCCATGGCGAGATCAGGCCGGCCACGCCGATCGGCTGCCGCAGCGTGTAATTGAGCGCGGTGTGATCGGTGGCATGCGCTTCGGTGGAGTGGTGCAGGATCGCGGTGGCGAAGAAGCGGAAGTTCGCCACGGCGCGCGGAATGTCCATCCGCTTCGCCAGTGCCACCGTCTTCCCGTTGTCGTCGCTCTCCAGCCGCGCCAGCTCGTCGAGGTTCGCCTCGATCAGGTCCGCGAGCTTCAGCAGGATGCGCGACCGCGTCTCCGCCGGAGTCCTCGACCACGTTTTGAACGCCTCTTTCGCCGCGCGCACCGCGGCATCGACGTCGGCGCGATCGCTGTCTGGAATCTCCGCGAGGATGTCGCCGGTAGCGGGGCAGATGTCGTCGAGGTAGGTGCCGCTCGCAGGAGGCACGAACTCGCCGTTGATGAAGTTAGCGAGGCGCATGGGGCCTCTTATGGAGTGCGGTGACCGCAGTCACCGCTTTGACTCGCCGCGGAAGAACAGCGTTCCTCGCGCCAGCGGCGGCTACGCCGCAGGAAAAGCGGTGACTGCGGTCACCGCACTCCAAACAGCTGCTCACTTGAACTCCTCCGGATCGAACTCCCACCGATCGATATCCGGATCCCACGAATCCCACGGCACGATGGCCGCCATCCGGTCGCGCAGCCCCGGCGGAATGACCTCGGGGACGATGAAGGCCTTCTGGCGGCGCAGCTTGTACGGGTTGCGGAACTCGAAGCCGAGCACGCCGAGGATGTAACGGGCGATGTACCAGGTGGCCTGCGGGTTCCAGCCGTGCGCGATCTTCACCACCACGCCGAGGCCGTCGGGATATTCGGGATGCTCGATGGCCAGGCCGAGGAGGCCGTCCGCCCCCTCCTTCGCCACCACGCGGCCGCCGCACGCTTTCAGGATCGTCGAATCGAGCCGGTTGAACCCGCCGATGAGATCGGGATGCGCGACCATCGAGCTCCAGATCCAGTCCGCGTCCTTCTCCGTGACCAGGTTCGCGAACAGCTTCGCCAGGTCCGTTACCGTCATCGACACGGTGGGGAGGCCGCACCCGTCCTTCGCGATCGTGCCGTCGGTCCAGTCGGGAGCGAGCACGCCGCGCAGGTAGCGGAGGTACTCCTGGAAGAACGGATGGTGCGGCCAGACGTAGCCGACGCGCCGCCAGCCGCGGATGCGGCAGCCGCGCAGGATGCCGGCGTGCTCGCCGGAACAGCAGTGGTACCAGCGCCGAGGCCTGCGCACCTGACGGCCGAACTGCACGAGCGGCACGTCGTGCGGCGTCTGCATCAGCCCCCACTCCGCCTCGCGCAGGATGGAGCGCGCCACCGCCACGTGCTCCGTATCCCCGTTGTGCGAGGCCACCGAGATCGCCTGCTGCTCGGTGGTCAGCTCGCGGGCAAAGTCCTTCGCGAACACCTTCATCATGATCGGCTTGACCATCGAGCGCCCGTAGACCTCGACGTTCCCGCCGAACGAGTAGAGGAGGTTCTTCCCCGTCACCCACGACACCGCGCCATGGATCGTGTTCTCCGCCACGCCGTTGCGCCGGTACTCGACGAGCGGCTGCCAGTTCGGCATCGCCCGCGCGAAGTTGGGGGCGGCGGTTTCGTCGAAGGCGTGCGTTTCTTTTTCGAGGATGGTCATGTGTTTGGTGTCAGGTATCGGGTGTCAGGTGTCTGGGGTGTTTCGCCCGGGCGATGCGCCGCAGATACCCGACACCATCCGTGCGGTGTGGTAGCCGCGCTCACGCAAGTTCCGGCGCCACTCTGTTCATGAAATCACTCATATTTTTCATCACGCGTTTCGAGTCGTGATTATTGAAGTCGAACCACAACATGAGGCGGTCGCCAGGGTCGAACCGTTCCTTCATCTGCGCGAGGATCTCCTCCGCGCTCCCCACCAGGGCGTTGTTCGTGGCGCGGCGGACCTTCTCGTCGTCGAGCGTCCCTTCCAGTGCGCGCCAGTAGTTCGAGAGGGCCGCCTTCGCCTCCTCGTGCGCCTTCGCCGGCTCGTCCTCGTTGATGAAGACCAGCACCGTGCGCGGCATCAGGCGCCGCTGCCAGCCGCCGCCGTCGGGGTGGTAGTGCGTGGCCATCCGCTCGTTCGTCTTCTCGATCTCGTCGCCGGGAGTGATCGAGAGATTGAAGACGCCGACCGGGAGGATCGTGTTCGCGAAGATCTGCGTCCCCGGATCGTGCGAGCCGATGGACAGGCGGAGGAGGTCGAGGCGCGGTTCCTGCGGGACGATCTTCAGGTTCGGGAAGCGGTAGCGCGGTTCGAGCGGGATCTCATCCACGGACATCCCGTACGCCTCCTGCGCGCGCGCCCAATCCTCTTCCTTACGGAAGTCGGCTCGGCGCAGCACGCGCGGCGCGATCATCCGCGAGTTCAGCATCTCCCCCTTGATGAGGCGGAGGAAGATCTCCGTCGCCTCCTCGAAGATCCTGGTCTTCACCACCGGCCACGCCGCCGCCTCGACCGCGTTGCGCGGCACGATGCCGTACGGGATGTTGATGAACGGGAAACGCCCGGACGCAAACCCGACCGTGAGGATGCGGCGCTCGCTTTCATCCAGCCCATGCAGCGCGAGGAAGGTCCTGATCCGCTCCGCCGCCGCGATCGGTCCGCCGTTCGCCAGGATGTTCATGATCGCCGAGCCGACGCCGATGCGCTGCGTGCGCGCGAAGATGCGGTGCGCGAGCTGGAGGATGTCGGTGTTCAGCCCGATCTCCCCGACGAAGTGGGGGATGACCGCCCCTGGATTCGTCTTCTGCACCTCGGTGGAGAGGTGGCTCTCCGCAACCCAGGCCGTGCCGAAGCCGAGGCGGTCGGCGCAGTCGACCTGCTCGAAGAAGTTCTGGAACATGACCCGTTCGGACGGCATGTAGCCGTCGACCGCGGTCTGGGAAATCGAGAAGAAGATGTCGAGCTCCATCGGAGCGCACTACATTAGGCGACATGAAACGCGCGAGCAACATCGCTCTCCTGTTCCTCCTGGCCGCCTGCGCCACCTCGACCGCCGTTCCGCTCAACCGTTACGGCCTGGCCGTCGTCCCCGATGCGGCGACCTACGAGCGCATCGCCCGCGCCGATCCCGACAAACGCCTGGTCGATCTCTCCACCCTCGGCATCCCCCTCGACGTCCGCTACGCGACCGAGAACAACTTCATGAAGAAGGTTCTCTACCCGGTCGCGAAGTCCTCCCTCCGCGCGCCGGCCGCCCGCGCGCTGGCCGAGGTGCAACGCGAGCTCGCCCCCCGCGGCCTCGGCATCAAGGTCTTCGACGCCTACCGCCCGTACCGCGTCACCGAGGCGATGTGGGAACCGATCAAAAACCCCGACTACGTCGCCGATCCGACCAAAGGCTCCCGCCACAACCGCGGCGCCGCCGTCGACCTGACCTTGATCGACCTCGCCACCGGCGCCGAGCTCCCGATGCCAACGCCTTACGACGACTTCACCACCCGCGCCAGCCACGCCTTCACTGACCTCCCCGCCGACGCGCTGGCAAACCGCGCCCTCCTCCGCGAGGTAATGACGAAGCACGGCTTCGACCCCCTCCCTTCGGAATGGTGGCATTACGACTTTCGGGGGTGGGAGGGGTTCGAGCTGATGGATGTGGGGCTGGACGAGCTTTAGCGGGCCAGTCTTGCTCGTCTACCCCGTGGACGTGATCTGCCGCCCGCTACGCGGGCTGGAGACGTGGGCCTCGCGTTCCCCCGGCTGGAAGCCGGGGGCTATTGTCTTTGTCGTGCTACGCACGCGTTGATCCGCGCTTGACTGAAGACCGTTGACCAGCGCTTCCGACACGTTTTCGAGTCGCGATGGCCCACCTACGCCGACTACGAGCGCGATGAAGTAACCCAGGATCGGCGACGCGCCGTAGCCCATGATCGGGACGGGGAACGTACCCCATGCTGGCGCAAGCAGGGTCATTGTGACGTAGGCGCCGAGGGCCAGCGCGATCGAACGGCGGTGGCGATACCAGGCGATGAAGAACGGCGCAGGCAGGAGCAGCAGCGCGATCGTGGCCAGTACGGCTGGGCCTGGGCCTTGGGAGGCGACGACAGCGAAGATTCCCTCTACATGAGGGACGGGCGGCAGTGGGTCGCGGCGGACGAACGAGGCGGCGGAAACGACCAGCAACAGGGCGACGCTCAGCAGGATCCGACGCGGTTGCTTCGTTCTCGCGCGAACGAGGACGACGGCACAGGCGGCCACTAGACTGGTTGCCTGTGCGGCATCCGGTTGAAGGGCCAGGATGATTCCGGCGGCCGCGCCGATCGCAAGCGCAGTACTCATCCGGTGCGATGCTGCCGCCGCGACGCACAGGATGATCAGCGGCGCGGCGATTGCGGCGGCATGAAGGCGCAGGCCTGCCACGGAGATCCAGCGGTGCACTCCGTCCATCCCTGCCGACGCGAAGGGCAGGAGGATCGCGGCGAGGCTGGACGCGGTCAGGAACGCGCGGGTTGCCGGACGTGCCGGCGGGGGCAGGCGGCGAAGGACGAACCACAGCAACAGCCCCAATGCCGTGGCGGCGATGTTCGTCGACCACGCGGCCTTGCTCACGCCAAGGTGTCGCATGGCCATGACGCCAACGACGAGCGCGGGCAGCGGAGCGCACGCGGGCAATACGGCGCTGAGTGTCTGACGTGGCGGAAGCATCGGACAGGAGTATACGTAGACGCGCGGTGGCGCAGTTTGGAGTGCGGTGACCGCAGTCACCGCTTTGACTGGGTGCCTGTTACGCCGAACGCACCGAGGCGGCAGCTGCCGCTGCCGAAGGAAAAGCGGTGACTGCGGTCACCGCGCTCCAAAGTGCCGCGGACTTATTCCTTTTCGTGAATAAAAGTTGAACTTCAGTGGCTCACACCTTGCTGTTCATCACTGTGTTTAAAGGGGGCAACATGAATAGACCGAAATGGTATACGGACGAGCACGACAGTGCGTGGGACCGGGTCAAGGCTGCGTTCGGCAATGACTGGGAGCAGACCAAGCGCGACTTCGGCTCGAAGAGTGCCCGCGAGCTCGGCCAGGACGTCGACGACACCGCAAAACAGATGGCCAGCGGAAGCGACGGCGCGGAAAATCGCGAACAGGCGTTCCGGTTCGGCTATGCGGCGCAGACGCAGTACAAGAGCGCGCATCCGACGTGGAACAACGACCTGGATACGAAGCTTCGCTCCGACTACGGCCCCGATTACGATCGCGACCGCGACTATATCCGGCACGCGTACGAGTATCGCGGGACCTCCGGCAGCAAGACTACGGAAACCCGCGACGAGAACCGCACCGGGCTGTAATCCATCGATCCGGCTTTAAGCGAACGGGAGAGGCATTGCGCCTCTCCCGTTTCTTTGGTCAGTCCACCGGTTCGGCGGCGATGGTGCAGGTCGACGCTTTGGGCGTGATGTAGATCGGGATGGCGGTGGCGGAGCCGTAGGTCGGCTCGCCCAGCGCGGTTTGCGGGCTGGAGGAGCGGATGCCTCCGTACATCCAGCCGGCCAGGGTGCGCGTCTTGATCGCGTCGAGTTGCAGGACACCGTTGCTGAAGCGCGCGACCGCCGGAGCGGGGAAGAAGACGGCGCCGGCGCCGAGGAGGGCGGGGAGGGACTGGGTTGCAATGCACTCGGAGGATTGGCCGGCGGGCGTGACCGTGAGCGTGGTGACCTCGTCGATGAAGGGGATGCCACCGTCGCGCTTCACCTCTTTCGTGGGAGGGAAGAGGTAGTAGAGGCTGATGCCGCCGAGGAACGTGGTGTACATCGTCTTCGAAGCGCTGCTGTACATGGGCACGATGGCGCAGTTGTACTGACTCATGAACTGCTGGTAGCTGTCGATGCGGATCTGCGCGGCGGTGGGCCCGCTGATGTACACCGGCTTCCGGAACGCGCTGATCTGGCCGGCCGGGAAGACGCCGCCGTAGGCGGCGATGGCGTTCGTGCCGGACGGGGTGAGGATCGGCCCCACGGTGAGGTCGCGCCGGTGGAAGGGGCGCGTGTCGGCCGTGGCTCCGCTGGCCGGCACGACCGGCGTCTTGATGGCCCGGTAGCTCCCGATCTGGAGTGCCGGTCCGAGGGTGAATGTGGCGATCTGCTCGAGATACGCCTGCACGAACGTGGTCTGCGCGCCTGCGTTGCCGGGCGTGTAGAGGCCGTCGAAGGTCTGGCCGAAGATGAGAAAGAACGTGTCGCCGAGCTTCTTCAGCTCCCCGCCCGCGATGCGCATGCGGGGATCGTGGATCTGCTGGATGAACGCGTCGAGCGGCTTGCCGGCGATGACCGCGTCGATCGTGGCGCTGACCTGGATGGCGGAGAGGGAGTCGAAGGTGCGCATGTTGTCGGCTCCGCCGGGACCGGTGCCGGTGGGCCAGAGGCCGTAGCCGCCGGCGATGTAGAGGGTGTCGCCATCCTGCTCGTACGCGGGATTGGTCATGGTCAGGTACGGGCCGGTTTCCGCCGGCAGGGCCGCGGACCAGACCTGTTGCGCCACCGGGTCGATGACCCAGGCGCGGTTGTTCATCTCGGACGGCGGGAAGTTGTTCACCGGATCGCTGAGCGAGGCGTTCTTGAACGTGTGCAGGCCGGTGAGCTTCCCGCCGACGAGCAGCCACTTCCCGTTCGCCTGCGCGGCGGCGAACGACTGCAGCCGCGGCGCGCCGGAGATGTCCATGGTCGCCCCCAGCTCGATGGTGAACGGGAGGGTGCCGTCCGCCGCGAACAGCGGCATGGCGGCGAGCAGCAGCGAGGCGAGAGCTACGGCGATCCTTTTCACTGAGCACCTCCCTGCGGCTGCTGCGCGGCGAGGTACGCCAGCAGCATCTCTTTCTTCGGTCCGGAAAGGTCCCGCGTCACGGGCATGTACTGCGAGCTGCTCTCGGGGAAGCTGAGGTAGCGCGCCACGAGGGCGGCATTGGCCTGGACCGTCGCTTCGTCGCTCAGGTCGAGGATGCTCTGCATGGCGGGATAGAGGGTCATGAACTGCTGGAAGATCGGCTCGACGTCGCTCCACTGCGGCGCCGCCGGGGCGTCGAGCGCGTCGAACACGTGCGCGTTGACGAAGAGGCCGGAGACCGGGTTCGTGTCTTCCGCCCAATCGAAGGTGACGCCGTAGACCAGGCCGTCGAGCGACCCTCTCGGATTGCCCGGGGTGCCGGCCGAGAGCTGGAACGTCGCGATGCCGGCGTTGAGCGTGACGGTGCTCGGAACGGTCGTGAGCGGGATGGTGGGCGCCGGCCAGGCGTTGCCGTTGTCGGTGTTGGGAAAGGCGAAGGTGGTGAGCGTGACCTGCTGGCCGTCGGCAGGCGTCGCGCCGAACGTGGTGGCGTAGAGGATCGCGCTGGCGGTGGTGCCGGCGTCCATGCGGTAGACGTGCTGGGCGGCGTCGATCCAGGCGCCGCTGCTGTTTTCGCTGAGGACGACGTCCTCGTTGCTCATGATGGCGATGGGGTTGGAGGCCGCGGCTTCGCTGTTCCCGCCGAGGGGGAACTCGAAGAGGAAGGCGCGCTGGAGGTAGTTGTCGAGCGTGTTCGCGACCGTGCCGAGAGGGATCGCGCCCTGCGAGGTGAGGATCACGGCCTGGAGCGTGCCGGCATCCGCGGGAGTGGCGTCGGCGTTGAACGGCAGCGCGTTGCCGAGGTCGATGGTCAGGACGTCGCGCACCGGATCGACGAGGGCGGGGGCGTAGTTCACGTTCTGGTTGACGTCCGCGGGGGCGACGGGCGTGCCGGCGAGGAGCTCCTTCGCCACCCCGGGCGCGATCGGAATCGTGAAGGGCTGCACCGGACGCAGGAGGCGGCCGACGGTGATGGACTGCGGCTCGTCCGGCGAAGCGAGACCGATGGTGCCGGAGATGCGGCCGATCGTGAAGTTCGGGTCGCCGATGAAGCGCGCCGGGACGTCGAGCTGGTCGAGGGTGAAGCGGATCGAGAGCAGTTCCGCCCCCGCAGACTGCCACGCCTGCAGCAGATGCGAAGTGCTGCTGGCCGGCCATTGCAGGTTGGCGAGCTGCGACTGGTAGGCGGCGCTGAAGCCGATGCCGAAGCTGCCCGGCGCACGGCTGGGGAAGAGCTGTTGGAAGTTGGTAGCGAGGAAGTCGGCGACCAGCGCCTCCCCTGCCGGGCCGATGCTGAGCTGCAGGCCCCAGATCTGCGAGACCTGCTGCTGATCGGGGTCGAGGTCGACGAGCTTGGCGTTGGACGGGGTGTTCGTGCTGATGAGGAGCTGGCCGATGAGCGAGTCGCCGGCGGGATCGGTGATGAAGTCCCCGGCGGCGGTGACGATCCCCGTCACCCTGCACGGCGTGACGTTCGCGCCGGGAGGGATGGTGAACTCATTGCCGGCCAGCAGCTGGACGTCGTGCGTGCCGTTGGGGTTCCAGAGTTTCTGGAGCACCGGTGGCTCGGTGAAGTTGCGGTCGACGTTGTTCATCGTCGACGGTGCGGCGCGGAACGATCCGGAGAAATGGAGACGGGGGACGCTGAAGTAGCTCATGGACAACCCTCCCTTGTTCTCTCTGCTCAAAAGGAGGGTCGGCCGGGGCGGGTGTCCCTACCCGGACATTTGGAGTGCGGTGACCGCAGTCACCGCTTTGACTCTGTGCCTGCGACGCGGAACGCACAAGCCGGCAGCTGCGGCTGCCGAAGGAAAAGCGGTGACTGCGGTCACCGCACTCCAAATGTCGCTAGAAGCGCGTCACCATGCTGATGGAGCCTGCCTTGTACGTATCCGAGGTGTCGTAGGCGACGTCGATCTGGAAGCGGGGCCAGGCGAGGCCGGCGCCGATGGTGTAGTGCTCCTGGTCCTGCCCTTCGGGGAAGAGCAGGGCTTCGGCGACGAAGTCGGGGTTGGTGAGAGGGCCTCTCCAGGCGACGGAGTGGGCGGGGTCGTGCCAGTAGCCGGCGCGGAGGGCAACCGGGATCTTCGTCGGGAAGAGGTACTCGGCGCCGAAGCGGAGCTCGGTCACGTCCTCCGCCACAAACGGGTCGCCGAGGCCGGTCACGTCAGCGCCGGCGGAGACGAAGTTGTCGACCAGGTTCGAGTAGGTGACGCGGACCGCGTCGGCGTTGATCGTGAGCGACGGGATCGGGCGGACGGAGATGCCGATGCCGGCCACGTCGGGGATGTGGAACGTCGTCTGCGCCGCGTTGATGAACTCGCCGCCCGTGTTCGCGCTGTCGGCGTAGAAGAGCGCGGTGTCGTACTCCGCCCCTTCCTTGTACACGCCGCCGATGCTGAGCATGTCGATCGGGGTCCACTTGAAGCCGACCGCGAACGTGACGTCCGTCTCCTCGCCGAGCTCCACTCCGCCGTCGCGCTCCCGCGCGGTGGCCTGAATCAGCGTCTGGTCGAGCTCGAAGCCGAACGGTGTGACAGCGAAGCGGAACGTCGCCGCCTCCTCGCGGAAGCGCTGGTAGCGGACCGTCGCGCCGACCGAGAAGCGCGGGTGCACCTGCCAGGCGCCGGAAAGGCCGATGGTCCGCTGGCGCACCGCCAGCGCGGAGATGAACGGGTCGACGACGCTCTGCACGCAGGTGAACGGATCGTTGAACTGGATGCGGCGCTGGATGCACTCCTGCTCCGAGATCGGCCCACCGGTGTAGCGGTACTCATCGGTATTGCCGATGCGCTCCCGCGGCATGAAGAAGTCGGGCAGCGGGATGTCGCCGTTGAAGGGGTCCTGCGTCGGTGCGACGACGCCGCCGCCTTCGTTGTTGAGGGGCTCGTGGTAGTACGCGCCGACGGTGAAGTTCTTGATCGGATAGACGACGCTCGCGAACGAGACCACGGCGGCGTTGCTGTGGTGGTTGAACGCGGTGCGCTCGACGTTGGGGAAGGTGCCGCTGGTGGTGAACGACTGCTGCTCGACGAAGTTGCGGAGCTCGATGGAGATCTCCGGCTTGCGCAGGATGGTCAGGCCGGCCGGGTTGGCTTCGGCGGCCGAGGCGTCGTCGGCCAGGCCGAGGAAGGCGCCGCCCATGCCGAGGGCACGTGCGCCGGGGTTGCCGAACGTGAACTGCAGGCCCGAAAGCGATTCGATGTCGATGTTCTGCGCGGCCGCGGGCAGCGTGACCGCGGCCGCGAGCGCGAGGATGAATTTACGCATGTGGAAAGGATAGCAGAGGGCACTGCGGCAACGGTTTGGAGTGCGGCGACCGCAGTCGCCGCTTTCACTCGCAGCAGGATGAGCGCTGCACTCGGGAGTAAAAGCGGTGACTGCGGTCACCGCACTCCAAACTACACTCTTCCCGCCTTCACCGCATCGACCACGATCTTCAGCACCTCTTCCGGGGCGCCGAGTTGTTTTGCGCGGTCTTTGCGCCAGCTCCATTCGAGGTGACCGTTGGCCAGACTCTTGGCGCCTACGGCGATGCGGAGGGGGAAGCCGATCAGGTCGGCGTCCTTGAACTTCACGCCGGGGCGTTCGTCGCGGTCGTCGAAGAGGACGTCCACTCCGGCGGCGAGGAGCTTTTCGTACACGTCATTCGCAGCGGCGAGGACGGCTTCGTCCTTGCCGACCGAGGTCACGACCACTTCGAAAGGGGCGATCGGCATCGGCCAGATGATGCCGTCGTCGTCGTGGCTCTGCTCGATGGCCGAGGCCACGGTGCGTCCGATGCCGAGGCCGTAGCAGCCCATGATCATCGGCTCGCGCGTCCCCGCCTCGTTCAGGTAATTACAATTCATGGCCTCGGAGTACTTCGTGCCGAGCTTGAAAATGTGGCCGACCTCGATGCCGCGGTAGATCTCGAGGGCCGTGCCGCAGCGCACGCAGGCATCGCCGGCGCGGGCGGTCGTGAAGTCGCCGTACTCCGGCTCCGGGAAGTCGCGTCCGGGGACGGCGTAGTCGAGATGGTGGTCGCGCTTGTTCGCGCCGACGATCCAGCGCTTGCGTCCCTGCAGTGAATGGTCGGCCAGGACTTTCGCGCACTTTGTGCCGACCGGACCGCAGTAGCCGATCGGTCCGCCGGTCGACTCCTCGAAGCGCGACTCGGCCAGCATCTCCATGCGGGTCGTATTGAGGTGGTTCTTGATCTTGATCTCGTTCGCGTCGCGGTCGCCGCGCACCAGGACCATGACCGCACCGTGGTCCGTGTCGAAGACGAGCGTCTTCACCAGCTGCGCGGTCGGCTTGTGGAGGAAGCGGCCGACGTCGTCGATCGACTGCGTGCCGGGCGTGTGCAGCTCGGCGATTGCATCCGAAGGCGCCGGCTCGACTTCGTCGTCGAAGAACTTCGAGGTGGCCTTCTCCACGTTCGCGCCGTAGCGGCAGTTCGGGCAGCTCACCACCGCGTCCTCGCCGGACTGCGCCAGCACCATGAACTCGTGCGAGGCGGAGCCGCCGATGTTGCCCGTGTCGGCTTCGACCGGCACGTGGTCGAGCGCGCAGCGGTGGAAGATGCGCGTGTAGGCGTCGCGCATCGCGTCGTAATGCTCGTCCAGCGACTCGCGGGTGGCGTGGAACGAGTACGCGTCCTTCATGATGAACTCGCGGCCGCGCATCAGGCCGAAGCGGGGGCGGACTTCATCGCGGAACTTCATCTGGATCTGGTACAGCGACACCGGGAGCTGGCGGTACGAGCTGATCGCGTCGCGGACGGTGTCGGTGATGACTTCCTCGTGCGTCGGGCCGAAGACGAAATCGCGGTCGTGGCGGTCCTTGATGCGGAGGAGCTCCTTCCCGTACTTCTGCCAGCGGCCGGACTCCATCCAGAGCTCGGCGGGCTGGATGGCGGGCATCAGCAGCTCGGTCGAGCCGGCGCGGGTCATCTCCTGGCGGACGATGTTCTCGAGCTTCTGCACCGAGCGCAGGCCGAGCGGCAGGTAGGTGTAGATGCCGGCCGCGACCTTGCGGATCATGCCGGCGCGCATCATCAGTTTCTGCGAGATGACGTCCGCGTCGGCGGGAACTTCACGAAGGGTGTTGATGAAATAACGGCTCCAGCGCATGGGGGCGGGATTCTATAGGAGTTGTGACATGAACGTCCCGTCCGGCTGTGTTACTACTGAGAGGCCGATGCACGACGATCAAGTCCTCGTTTTCGAGCGCCCGCCGGTGTCGCGGATCTTCTCCTGCGCGGCGTCGTTCGGCTCGGCGGCGATCTTCTTCATGTATCTCGCGGAGCACCCGCAGGATTACAAGCCGCTCCCGATCGTCGGCCTGATTCTGCTGTTCCTGGGCACGCTGGCGGCGGCGGTGGTGCAGTACGGCGATCACATCTACTTCAGCAGCATCGGCGTGAAGTACGAGAACCGCCTGCTCAAGCTGCTCGGCAAGCGGTGGGAGTGGATGCGCTGGGAGGACATCGTGGAGGTGCGGGAGGTGAAGGAGAAGGTGCTGATCCTCCTCTCGCGCGACGGGCGGCGCATGCTCGTGGACGCGATCCTTGGCTACGCGATTGCACGATCGGAGATCCTGAGGCGAGCTCCGCAGGCGATCCTGTCTGGAACGCTCGTCCGAGACGATTCTTGACGCGCGAACGCAAACGCCTCCTCGCCGCCGTAGCGGCGGTCGTACTGATTGGAATTGCGATCCTGACGACGCTGCTCGTCCGGGAGCGCGTCCAGCGCCGGCGCGTGTTCCGCCCCGCCGCCGGCGAGGTGAAGACGGAGCCGCCGCGCGGAGTGCCGCCGGTGGAACAGTGGTCGGCGACCTTCGCATCGCTGTCCGGTGAAGAGCTGGCGGAGCTGCTCGCGGAGATCGAGAAGCGCAACCCCGCCCAGTACAAGCAGTGGTCGCTCGCGTATCTCCACGCGCGTGCGCTGGTCGAGGATGACGATGACGACGCTATCGGGAAGCTGGCGCCGTTCCTGGAGAAGGGGCATCCGTTCCGCGACCGCGCTCTCTATCACCGCGCGGCGATCGCGGAAGGGGCGGAGGCGAGCCGTTTCCGCACCGCGCTGATCTTCGAGCATACGGATTCGATCTATCGCGACGAGGCGGTGGACGAGGAGCTGGCGTACCTCGCCGACCTCGGCGACCCGGCACCGCTGGTGGCGTTCGCGGAGCGCATCGCCACCACGGCCACGGCGGACCGGCGCCGCGAGATCAGCGCGCGCATCGTGGAGGCGTTGGTCGAAAACGGACAGCTCGACCCGGCGTTCACGCGCGGCCTGGCGCTGCTGCGCGGCAACAACGGCGACGATGCCGCGGACCGCGTGGCGCGGGCGCTCGACCGTCCGGAGCTGATCAAACGGCTGAACAAGGAGCAGCTGGAGCTGTTCGGCGAGACGTTCCAGAAGCATCGCCACTACGACCGCGCCATCGCGCTGCTGCAGCTGGCCATCGGGCAGCCGCAGGCTCAGAAAGCGGCGTTAGCCGCGCCGCGGAAGAAGAAGAAGAAAGCAACGCCTCCGAAGAAGAGCAAGAAGGCGGCTCCCGCGAAGAAAGCCGCCGCACCGCCGCCTGCACCTCCGGTGAATCCGCGGGCGCGGCTCGATGAGCTGCAGTTCGCGCTCGGACGCAGCTACTTCGGCGCGGAGCGCTTCGCGGAAGCGCAGAACGTCTATCTCCGCGGCGCCGCTGCCACGCCGGACGCGCGGCAGAAGGCCACGTTCCTCTGGCACGCCGCACGCGCCGCGCAATTGCGCGGCGACGACAAGCTCGGCGAGCAGCTGATGACGCAGTCGATCGCGGTGAAAGGAAAGTTTCCGTCGACGACGGCCGCGCTGACGCAGCGCATCCGCACGCGGCTGAAGGCGCGGCGTTTCACCGAGGCGGCGGGCGATCTCGTGCTGCTGCGGAAGATGGCCGGGAACGAGCGCGCGATCCTCGAGGGATCTCTCGCGTATGCCGTTGGGATGCTGGCTGCTGGCAACACGACCGCCGCGATTTCCGCGCTGAACTCGGTGCCGGCGAACCTGCTGGACGAGTACGACCGGGCGGAGCTCGCGTACTGGCGCGCGCGGGCGCTGGAGGGCCGCGACGCGCCAGCCTCCTTCCGCGAATACCTGACCGTGCTCCGATCCAAGGCGCCGACGCACTTTGCCTACTTTGCGCGCGCGCGACTCGACTCCCCGGCCATGGCGCCGAAGCTCGAGCGCGAGCTGAAGGCGCGCGAGACGCAGGTGGTGAGGCTGCTCGCCGACAAAAAGTATGACGAGGCGAAGGGGGTGCAGACGGACCGCATCCTCCTCTCCTCGCGCGACCGCGATAGGCAGCTCTCCAGGCTGCGCACGATCTACGACCAGCTGCCCGCGTACAAGGACGTACTCGAGCTGAAGCCGCGCGAGCTGCCGCGCTTTCCCACCGTCGACGCGAGCGATCCCGACTCGCTGCTCATGGCCATGGGGCTGCACGACGAGGCGGTGCCGGCGATCGAAAGGCGCTTCGGCCTCACTCCCACGTCCACCGCGCTCTCCCGCTCCTACGCCCTGAACCTCGGCGGCGCGTCACGCGATTCGATCTACGCGATCGAGGTGATGATGAAGGCGGTCCCCACGGACTTTCATCCCGACCTGCTGCCGCCGGTCGTGCGGCAGTTGCTCTATCCGCGCTACTTCTACAACTTCATCGCCGAGGATGCGAAGCGGTACGAGGCGGACCCGTCGCTCGTGCTGTCGATCATGCGGGAGGAATCGCGCTTCAACCCGCGCGCGAAGTCGCAGGCGGCGGCGCGCGGGCTGCTGCAGTTCATCATCACCACCGCCCGCGACATCGGCCGCGACGTCGGGATCGTCGACGTGGCCCCGGAGGACCTGTACGACCCGCGCGTGATCATCCGCCTCGGCGCGAAGTACATCAGCGAGCTGGGCGAACAGTTCGGCGGCAACCGCTACCGCGTCGCCGGCGCCTACAACGCCGGCCCGAAACAGGTCGCCCTCTGGTCCCGCATCCAGGCCGGCCCCGGCGACGATTACTTCCTGACCGCGGTGAACTTCGACGAGACGAAGCACTACATCCGCAAGGTCATGAACTCGTACGAGCGGTATTCGGCGATCTACGGAGACGCGGCGCCGCGGGGCGGGTTGAGGGCGGAGCCGTAATATGGAGTGCGGTAACTAGCTAGCGTTACCGCACTCCATATCAAATCACCCGGTCGTACAGCTCCCGGTAGTGCGGGACGATCTTCTGTTCGTCGAAGAGCTCCACCGCCACCTCCCGCCCGCGCTTGCCCATGCGTTTGCGGAGGTCGTCGTTGCGGAGGATCTCGAGGGCGCGTTCGGCCATGCCGTCGACGTCGCCGACGGGGAGGAGGTAGCCGGTCTCGCCGTCGTCGACGACTTCGGGGAGGCCGCCGCTGGCGGTGGCGATGACCGGGACTTCGGAGGCCATCGCTTCGAGGGCGGCCATGCCGAAGGACTCGGACTCGGAGGGGAGCAGGAAGAGGTCGCAGGCGCCGAGGACTTCTTCGAGGTTGGTGACGTTGCCGAGAAAGCTGACGCGGTCGCGCAGTCCGTGCGTTCGCGCGTACGCTTCGGCGCGCGAGCGGTCGGGCCCGTCGCCGACCATCAGCAGGCGGCTCGGCACCTGGTCCGCGATCTTCGCGAACGTCTCCACCACGTCCATGATCCGCTTCACCGGACGGAAGTTCGAGACGTGGCAGACCACCTTGTCGCCGGTGGCTTTGAACGTGTGGCAGAACGCGCTGCTGTCGCGCTTGAACCGCGCCGGGTCGACGAAGTTCGGCACGACCTCGATGGCCTTGTCGGTGTCGAAGTTTCTCGCCGTCTCGTCCTTCAGCCATTGCGAGACCGCGGTCACGGCGTCAGACACTTCGATGCCGAACTTGGTGATCGGGAGATAGCTCTCGTCGCGTCCGACCAGCGTGATGTCGGTGCCGTGCAGCGTCGTCACGACCTTGAGCTTCGACTGCAGGATCTGCTTCGCGAGGTACGCGCTGATGGCGTGCGGAATCGCGTAGTGGACGTGCAGGATGTCGAGCTTCTCGTACGCCGCGACCTCCGCCATCTTCGTGGCCAGGGCCAGCGTGTACGGCGGATACGGGTCGAACAGCGGGTACGGGGTGACCGTGACCTCGTGGAAGCGCACGCGCTCGTGCAGGATGTTCAGCCGTGAGGGGGGCGCATAGCTGATGAAGTGCACCTCATCGCCGTGCTTCGCCAGCGCGAGCCCGAGCTCCGTCGCGACGACGCCGGAGCCGCCGAACGTCGGGTAACACGTAATCCCGATCTTCACGACACCTCTCTCCCCGCGTACGCGCCGATGAGGTCATCGAGGCGCGGCGGCTGTTTCGTGATGAAGGCCTCGCCGTAGCTCGCGCCGATCAGGGCGCCGAAGTGGCGGCCGCGGGCGTCGATCATGTCGAGGAACTTCGGGTCGGAGATGAACGTGTTCGCTTCCTTCGAGTTCGGATCGTAGAACTGCGACTTGTACGCCGCCACGGAGCGCATCTTGGTCTTCCAGTGCTTCGACACGTCGACCACGAACGACGGCGGGAACATGTAGTTCTGCAGGTAGTACAGCACGGTCTGCGGGCGGTGCGCCGGGAGGCCGGTCTCCAGCGTTTTCAGTCCCGCGTAGAACGAGGCCTCGGTGACGATGCGGCCGGTGCGCGTGTGGTCGGGATGGCGGTCGTCGGGATACGGCGCGACGACCAGGCTGGGGCGCCAGCGGCGGAGCAGCCCGATGAGCTCCAGCTCCTGTTCGCGGCCGGTCTGGAGGTTGCCGTCCTGGAAGTCGAGCTGCTGGCGGAACGTCGCGCCGAGGGCTTTTGCGGCGTTCGCCGCCTCCCGCTTGCGCGTCTGCGGCGTGCCGCGCGTGCCCATCTCGCCGCGGGTGAGATCGACGATGCCGGTGCGGAGGCCGTCCTTCACCAATTTAGCGACCGTTGCGCCGCAGGAGAGCTCGACGTCGTCCGGGTGCGCGCCGAAGAAGAGGATGTCCACGGTTTCGCTCATAAAGTCACGATCCTGAAGAATGCGCTATCGGGCTCCACTTCGTCGACCACGCGGTCGGCGAGGTGCTGCCCGTACGTACACCAGTAGGCAAACCAGCTCACGACGCGGTCCTGCACGTGGCGGTCGGGATAGAACGTGGCCACCAGCTCGCGCGTGGCGGCGTAGCGCTCCTTCTCCTTGCGCACCAGCCCCTTGATCGCGCGCTCGCTCAGCTTGTTGAAGTGGAACTCGAGATGGCCGATCGACTTGTTGATCGATCCCGCCAGCGAGTGATCGGCCGGCAGCGCGAGCTCGCCGATCTGCTCGATCCGCTGCAGCAGCTCGCGTTTCCCTTCTTCCGCCAGCTCCCGGATGCGCGCGACGCCTTCCGGCTCGCGCTCCGCGAGGATGGCGTCCGCCGGGGTGAAGACCTCGTGCGGCGCGATGGCGTAGCGTTCCATCGCCTTGGCGACGCGCTTCGGAGCGACGAGCGTGTGGCCGCGCAATCCGACGCGCGGCATGGTGATGTTCAGCAGCTCGTGCAGCGGCGCGATCTGCGCGTAGTACGCGACCTCCGCGGGCCCGCCGAGGAAAAGGTCGGGCTGCAGGACGAAGTCCTGGAGGAGCGGGCGGGTGAGGGCGGAGGTGGAGGTTCTTTCCGGCGGTTGTTGTCGGTTGTCGGTTGCCGGTTGTCGGCGGCCTTCGTCGTCGATCGCGAAGAGCAGGGTGTACTCGTTGCCTTCCCCCGGCACGACCTGCTCTTTGTAGCCGGCTGCTTCGAGTGCGGCCGCGCGCTCGTGCAGCGTGCGCTGGATGTCGTCGTGTTTTGCGTAGAGTTGCTCGAAGAGCGGCGCTCCGGCGCGGCGGAGCTCGGGGAGGAGTGAGTCGACGAGGATGATCTCGCTGCCGAACGTCGCCACGATCAGCTCCGCGAACGAGTCGCGGAAGGTGATGCCTTCGCGCAGCCACGCGGGGCGCGGCATGTCGTAGACGGCGAGGAGCTGCGCGATCAGCGACTCCGGCACCGGAAGCGATCCGACCGTCATCCGTGAGTCGGTGGCGCGGACCGCGCGAATACACAACAGGTCCAGTTGCCCGTTCTTGACGGGAACCTTCAGCGTGGCGATCTCGTCGAAATCGTGGTCCTCGGTGGCCAGCCAGAAGAACGCCGTCACCGGCGTCCCCTGCGCTTCGAGCTCGCGCTTGATCTTCACCAGGCTGGCGAGCTTGGCGAGCGTGTACAGCGGACCGCCCGCGAAGCCGACCTGCTGGCCGGCGATGATCGTGTATGTCTCTCCCCCACCCCAACGCTGCAACTGGTCCTTGGCGAAGATGCCCCAGTGGCGGTTGGATCGATCGAGCGCGGCCACGAGCTCCGGGGCGATGTTGCGCGTGCGGGGCGGCGGCGTGCGGCGCGGCAGGAACCGCTCGTCGCCGTCCAGCCAGTCGAGGACGAACCGGTTCATGCCGGGGTAGTGCGCGAGCGGGACTCTCATCGTCCGCGGCTCCCCACCAGGATCAGGCGCGGGGAGGTGCGGTCGAACTCCGCGCCGTCGAAATCCCCGAACGCGGAGCGGATCTGCAGGTTGCATGACGCGAACATGGCCGATATCTCGTCCAGGTCATAGCCGCGCACCCGCTCGAGGTAGCGCTTTTCACCGATCGTTATCCGTTTGTTGAACGAACGGTCGGATCCGTCGAACCAGCGCTCGAGCTTCACGGCGCCCATCGGCGTGTCGCGCGTCTCGCGCTGCACGAGCTTTTCGAGCTCGCGATGGACGTTGAGGTAGTCGAAGAGGAACGGCGCGCCGGAGTCGAGCACCCGCGCCATCTCCCGCACGACCTGCAGGTTCTCATCCTCGGTGGCAAAGTAGCCGAAGCTGGTGAAGAAGTTCACCAGCCCCGCGAACACGCCGTCGCAATACGGCAGGCTGCGCATGTCGGCGCGCGCCACCGCCATGTGGCCGTAGTCCGTGATGCCGGTGCGCAGGAGGATGTAGGAAAGGTCGCAGCCGACGGCGCGGTACCCGAGGAACTGCAGCTCCTGGATATGGCGCCCCATGCCGCAGGCGAGATCGAGCACCGGCCCTTCCACCTGCCCGCATTGCTCGCGAAAGAACGAGACTTGCTGCTTCGCCTCGTGCTCGTCGCGATGTGAATAGAGCTCGAGGTACTCCTCACCGAACCATTCCTGGTACCAGGTCATCGTCGGGGCTGAGTCTATCGTGAACGCAACGCCCGCCAACGGTTTGGAGTGCGGTGACCGCAGTCACCGCTTTGACTGCGTGCGAGGGACGCGAACGCACAAGGCGGCAGCTGCGGCTGCCGAAGGAAAAGCGGTGACTGCGGTCACCGCACTCCAAACTGTTGGCGAAGGTAGTGGTTTTATGACAGGCGCGCGAGTCGCGCCGCAATCGCGCGTTCGTTCTCTTTAGCCCGCTCCAGCGCCGCCTCGAGCGACGCTACCAGCGCGCGCGCATTCGCGAGCAGCGCCTCGTCCTCGGCGCGGTCGTCGTGAACCGGCGCTTCCTCGACGTTTGCGGCGAAGAGGTCGTCGACCACCGTCTCGTCGAACTCCGGCTCCACGACCGTGGCCACGTCGGCGAACGGGTCGTCTTCATCCGCCTGCGCGGGCATCTCGCCCGTGTCAAAGAAGGGTGCAGGTGCAGGTGTGGGCGGCACCGGCACGTCCCCCTTCATCGAGAGCTTCGGCGTGCCCGCCGAGTGCTGCGCGACGCCCGATTTCTGGGTCATGTCGGGGGCGCTGAGGGCCGGCTCTTCGTAGAGCGTGGTGTCGACGTGGTTCTTGAGGTTGTCGAGGATGCGGGAGACGGCGGCGCGCAACGTGGCCGTCACGCCGATGCCGTTCATTGCCTGGGCCTCGACCACCGGGGCGTTGCCCGGCTGCAGGTACTCGGTCATCTCCTCGACCGGGGCCGCATTCGGCAGATCGCGCTTGTTGTACTGGAACACCAGCGCGACCTTGTCCGGGTCGAGGCGGTTGATGCGCAGGTTCGTCCTGAGGTTGTTGAGGCTCTGCAGGTTCGACTCGCGCATGGACGGCTGCGAGTCCGCCACGAAGACCACCCCGTCGGCGCCGCGCAGCACGAGCTTGCGGGTCGCGTCGTAGAACACCTGGCCCGGGACCGTGTAGAGCTGCACGCGGACCTTCTGGCCGGCGATCGTCCCGAGCTCCATCGGCATGAAGTCGAAGAAGAGCGTGCGGTCCGTCTCCGTCGACATGGAGATCATCTTTCCCTTGTTGTCGAGCTTCGGGTTCGCGTAGATCTTCTCGAGGTTCGTCGTCTTCCCGCAGAGGCCGGGGCCGTAATAGACCAGCTTGACCGTGACCTCGTTGATCGCCTTATTGATCAGGACCATTGCCGGAATCTTACTAGAATGTGATCCACATGCTCCCCGCCGGGGCCCGAGTGGGCCATTACGAAATCGTGTCACTGCTGGGTGAGGGCGGCATGGGACAGGTCTATCGCGGCCGCGATCCCCGCCTCGGCCGCGACATCGCCATCAAGGTCCTCGGCGCCGACGCGATGCAGGACACCGAGGCCACGGCCCGGCTGGAGCGCGAAGCGCGCGCGATCGCGGCCCTGTCGCATCCGAACATCCTCGCGGTCCACGACGTCGGCCACCACGGCGCTACGTTCTACATCGTCACGGAGCTGCTGGAGGGGAAGACGCTGCGCGAGCAGATCCGCGTCGCGCCGATGAGCTGGCGCCGCGCCGTGGAGATCGGCGCGGAGGTGGCGGACGGGCTCGCGGCGGCGCACGCGAAGTCGATCGTGCACCGCGACCTCAAGCCGGAGAACATCTTCATCACCGAGGAAGGGCGGGTGAAGATCCTCGACTTCGGCCTGGCCCAGACCGACCCCAATCTCTCGCAGAGGGACGAGGCGAACATCCCGACCACGAAGTGGTTCCAGACGCATCCCGGAACCGTGATCGGCACCCTCGGCTACATGGCTCCCGAGCAGCTGCGCGGCGAGGCGGTCGATCCGAGCGCGGACATCTTCTCCCTCGGCTGCATCCTCTACGAGATGGTCACGGCCAAGAAGCCGTTCCATCGCGACTCGGGCGCCGCGACCATCGCCGCGATCCTCAAGGACGCCCTGCCGCGCGAAGAGCTGAGCGCGGCGGTTCCGCCCGACTTCCAGCGCATCATCGAGGGGTGCGTCGAGAAGAACCCGACCACGCGCTTCCAGTCGGCGCGCGACCTTTCGCTGACGCTGCGCGCCATCGGCAGCAGCCAGATCCACAACGACCTGGTGCGGACCATCGTGCGGCGCCGCACGTCGAAGACCATCGACTCGATCGCCATCCTGCCGCTCACGAACGCCTCGAACGACGCCGACGCGGAGTACCTCAGCGACGGCATCACCGAGGGGATCATCAACAAGCTCTCGCAGCTTCCGAAGCTGAAGGTGATGGCCCGCAGCACCATGTTCCGCTACAAGAACCGGAACGCCGACGCGCAGGGCGTCGGGCGCGAGCTGCGCGTGCGCGCGGTGCTGAGCGGCACGGTGAAACACATCGGCGAGCAGATCTACATCAGCGTCGAGCTGGTCGATTCGTATGACGGCGCGCAGCTCTGGGGAGAGTCGTTCAGCCGCAACCTGGCCGACCTCGTGAAGCTGCAGGACGACCTGGCGCGCGAGATCGCCGAAAAGCTGCGCCTCAAGCTCACCGGCGCGGAGAAGAAGAAGCTGCGCCGCAAGCCGACCGAGAACAGCGAGGCGTACCAGCTCTACCTCAAGGGACGCTACCAGTGGAACAAGCGCACCGAGGAGAGCCTGCGCCGCGGGATCCAGCTGTTCCGCGAAGCGATCGAGTCGGATCCGTCGTTCGCCAGCGCGTACGCCGGGCTCGCCGACAGCTTCGTCACGCTGGCCACCAACATCCCGCTGCCGCCGCACGAGGTGATGCCGAAGGCGAAAGCGGCCGCGATGCGGGCCATCGAGATCGACGACGGGCTGGCCGAGGCCTGGGCATCGCTGGGCGCGGTGCGGTGGTGGTTCGAGTGGGACTGGGAAGGGGCGGAGGAAGCGTATCTCCGCGCGATCGGGCTCAACCCGAACTACGCCACCGCGCACGACGGCTACGCGATGCTCCTCTCCGCGCGCGGCCGGTTCGACGAGGCCGTCGAGCAGAACTCGAAGGCCGCCGATCTCGATCCGCTGTCACTGATCATTGCCGTCCACGCGGGGTGGCCGTTCTACTTCGCGCGCGATTTCGAGTCGGCCATCCGCCGCTTCCGCAAGGCGCTGGAGCTCGACGAGAAGTTCATCCCGGCGCACGGCTGGCTCGGCATGGCCCTCGGGCAGCAACGCCGCTACAGCGAGGCCTCGGAAGCGTTCGGACGCGCGCTGGAAGTGGACGCGATCCCGATCCTGCTGGCCATGCTCGCCCATACGCGCGCCATCGCCGGCGAGCGCGACGAAGCGCTACTGCTCCTCGGCACGCTCGACGGTGAAGCGGAGACCCGCTACATTTCGCCTTACGACATCGCCGTCATCCACGCCGGACTCGGCGATACGCGCGAGGCGATCGCGCACCTGCGACGGGCGGTGGAAGATCGTTCCGCATGGATGGTGTTCCTGAACGTCGATCCCAGGCTGGATGTGCTGAGGGAAGAGCCCGCGTTCGCGGAAATCGCGGCCGCGGTGCATTGATTTGCTAATCTATTCACCGGTCATGTCACGTAAAGAGCTCCTCGCCCGCGTCTATAACGAACAGATCATCGGTGTGGTGCGCGAAGACACCGCGGAGGCGGCCGAAGCGGTCGCCGAAGCGTACGCGCGCAACGGGATGCGCATCATCGAGATCACGATGACCACGCCCGATGCGATCGAGCTGATGACGTCGCTGCACAAGCGCCACGGCAAGACGATCGCCATCGCCGCCGGCACCGTCCGCAGCACCAACGACGCCGGCCTCGCGCGCCGCGCCGGGGCGAGCATCATCGTCTCGCCGCATACCGACGTGCAGGTGATCGAGTACTCGGTCGAGAACGACCTGCTCTGCATCGCCGGCGCCGCCACTCCCACGGAGATCATCCGCGCCTGGGAAGCGGGCTGCGACATCGTGAAGATCTACCCCGCCCAGTTCCTCGGCGGTCCCGACTACATCCGCACCATCCGCGGCCCGATCCGCGACATCCCGATGCTCGCGGGCGGACCGGTTCCGCTGGACATGATCGACAACTATCTCGATGCGGGCTGCATCGCGGTGAATCTCGGCCCGTCGATCGCGGTTCCGGAGTTCGTGCAGAACGAGCAGTGGGAAGAGATCGGGAAGCGCGTCGTGCTCGCCACCTCCATCATCCAGACACGCCGCGTCGTCGAGCAGCCGATCGTTCCCTCGTACGTGCACTAAATGAAAACCCTCTTCGCGCTCCTGCTCCTGGCCACGTCGTTCCCCTCCACCAGCCGCACGTCGTGGATGCGCCCGGACGCGTTCCACCTCTCCGTGGGCATGTCCCGCGCCGCGGCCGTGAAGGCGCTCGACAAGTGGACGCCGAAGGCGGGGAAGGACAAGAACGAGCTGATCGTCGACTACAGCGACGACAAGTCGCTCACCCTCGAGTTCAGGAACGACCGGCTGACGTCGATCCGCTTCGAGCTCTTTCTTTACCTCAACGCCATCCGCGGCGCATACGACGAGGAGAAGAAGTACCTCCGCGAAGCGCACGGCGAGCCGCGCATGTCCACGAAGTCGATCCTGATCTACGACAACACGCTCCCGAACGTGATGGTGGTAGTGACGGACGACCCGACCACGGCGCAGGGAAAGAAGGGCCTGGGCGTGCTGGCGGTGCGGTACTACGACCCGCGGTGACGGGCGTCAGCCCGTCATCCTGAGCACAGCGAAGGAACTGGGCGGGCGGAGGAACGTTCCACCACCCAGATCCTTCGTCGCTCCGCGCCTCAGGATGACGCTGCGCGTCACTTGCTCCCCGGTGCCACTTGCGCCCGTACTTCCTTCTCGCGCGCGACGTAGCGGTTCATCTTGCCTTCGTAGACGTAGATGCCTTCGCCGAGGGTGCCGACGTAGTAGCGCTCGCGGGTGAAGGGATCGGGGGAGACGGAGGTCACCTCGGCGTTGCGCGTCGGGAGGGTCAGCTCCATCCACGCCCCGTCCGACGGCTCGCCGACCAGGATCTCGCGCTGGGCGCGCGAGGTGAGGAAGAGCATCTGGCCGCTGCTGCGCGTGCCGCCGTGTACCGCCGCGAACTGCGCGTGCGGCGCCTCGGTCGCTTCCCACGTGCGCGCCTCGCTGATCACGCCGGCCTGCACGCCCTGCGAGCCGGCGATGAAGATGTGCTCGCGGCCGTCGATGTTGCGGATGGCGATGGTGCGTCCCTTGTCAGGCGCGCCGGTGACCGTCGTCCATTTCGAGCCGTCGAACACTTCGAGGCCCGCGCTGGTCATGGCCACGAGCGCCTTGTTGCCCTCGAGGCTGGCGATGGCGATGTCGATGGCGCGGTTCTTCGCGCCGCCGAGGCGATACCAGCTCTTGCCGGCGTCGCGGGTCGTGAACACCCCCTCGGCCGTCGCGGCGAAGGCGCGGTTGCGGTTGAAGCGCAGCACCTTGTCGACGCGGATCGGGAAGCTCGACGGTTCCGCCTGCGTCCACTCCTCGGCGTCGTTGCTGTAGAAGAAGCCCTTTTCCGTTCCGGCGACGAACTTCACTTCCGCGTCCGCCTCGGTGGCGATGGTCATGGAGAGCACTTCCGGCAGCGCGATTTTGCTGGCCTTCTCCCACGTCTTCCCGGCGTCATCGGAACGATAGATGCCGGAGGCGTTGCCGCCGAACACCACCGATGCGTAGACGCGGTTCTTCCTGAACGGATCGGGCGCGATGTTCGTGATGCGCAGGTTGTGCAGGCCGTCCGAGGTGCGCTGGAAGGTCTTGCCGCGATCGTTGGAGAGATAGACCCCGTCCCCCTCGATGCCGAGCACGATGCGCTGCGGCCGCTGCGGATGCAGGACCACGGAGTTGATGACCAGGCTCTCGTCCGACATGACGTACCACGACTTCCCATGGTCCTCGGTGCGATAGAGGCCGGCGACCGAGCCGGCGTAAATCACGTCCTTGTCACACGGGTCGATGTCGACGTCGTGGATGCGGCGGTTGTTGAAGCCGTCGCGGTAACGCGTCCACTTGTCGCCGCCGTTCTGCGAGTTGTAAACCCAGCCGCACGTCGCCACCCAGACGTTGTCCGGCTTCGCGGGATCGATGGTGATGTGGAACATGTCGGTGTCGAGCACCATGCCGTCGGCGACGTGCTTCCACGACTTGCCGCCGTCATCGGTGCGCCAGCCCTGGCGCCAGGTGCCGACGAAGATGCGATCCTGCGACCGCGGGTCGATGGCCAGCGACTCGACGTTGATCTGGTCGGAGATCTTCGTCCAGGTCTTCCCGGCGTTCCGGCTGCGATAGACGCCGGTCAGCCCGCCGGCCACCACGAAGTTCGCGTCGTTCGGATCCACCGCGATCGCCCGCACCGAGAAATCCTCGAGCCCTGCGTCGCGGCGCTCCCAGGTACGGCCGCTGTCGCTCGAGACCGCGATGACGCCGCCGCCCCAGAGACCCCAGCTCGCCGCCCAGAGCACGCCTTCGCGGTCGAGGAGGAGGTTGTCGACGATGTAGTTCGGGAACGGGATCCCGTACCGCGGATTCGTCCAGCTCTTCGCCCCGTCGTTCGAGACATACACCTCGCCGCCGCTCGTCCCGAGATAGAGCGTGTCGGGGTGAGCCGGATCGACGATCAGCGCCCGTACATCCGCGCCGTAAAGACCCGCGCGGCGCCATTGCGCCGCAAGAGGAGTGGCCGAGAGAAGGACCGTGAGAAGAATCAGGAGTTTACGCATACCCGCCCGTGAACGTAGTTTTACCACACGCGGCCTTAGCAAACGGGCCGCCATCTTGGTGTCGGGTGTCGGGTGTCTGGGGTCTGGGGTGTTTCGCCTGGGCGAAATACGTTGCGAGTGCCGCCAGCCGAACGACCCCAGACACCTGACACCCGACACCCCCGCGCAGCGGCCTGCTGCTATCCTGCGCCCCTCATGAGCCCTCTACGCACGTGCGTCTTCCCCTGCGCCGGCTTCGGCACCCGGTTTTTCCCGGCGACGAAGGTCATCCCCAAAGAGATGTTGCCGCTCGTCGACAAGCCGATCCTGCAGTACGGGATCGAGGAAGCGCGCGACTCCGGGATGGACAAGCTGGTCATCGTCACCTCCAAGGGGAAGGAATCGATCCTCGACCACTTCGACCGCACGGCCGAGCTCGAACGCTCGCTCCGGGAGCGCGGCAAGGACGAACTGCTCGCGGAAGTGGACGCCGTCAGCCGCATGGTGGACCTCATCGCCGTCCGCCAGAAGGAAGCGCTCGGCCTCGGGCACGCCGTGCTGGCCGCGCGCGACGCCGTGGGATACGAGCCGTTCGCCGTCGTGCTGCCGGACGACGTCATCCTGGCCGAGCTCCCCTGCCTCCTGCAGATGCGCCGGGTGTTCGAGGACACGGGCCGCCCCGTCGTGGCGCTGATGGAAGTGACCCCCGAGGAGACGACGCGGTACGGCATCGTGCAGGGAGAGCTGGTCAGCGACCGCCGCTTCCTCATCAAGGACATGGTCGAGAAGCCGAAGAGCGACCCGCCGTCCAACTACGCCATCATCGGCCGTTACATCCTGACGCCCGACATCTTCCCCCACCTCGAGAACACCCAACGCGGCGCCGGCGGCGAGATCCAGCTCACCGACGCCCTGCGCCAGCTCGTGCAGTCGGGCGATTTCTACGGCTACGTCTTCGAAGGAACGCGCTACGACGCCGGCGAGAAGCTCGGCTACCTCAAAGCCACCGTCGACTTCGCCCTGCGCCACCCGAAGCTCGGCCGCGAGTTCCGCGACTACCTCAAAGAATCGGTGTCGTGAAACGCATCGACCTGCTCGACCTCCCCGAGGACATGCGCGACGTCGTCCGCGAATGCGCCGTGCGAGGCACCCGCGCCGAGTTCACCCGCAATGGCAACACGGTAGCGGTCCTGGTCTCCTCCGACGAATACCTGGCCCTCCGCGAAACCATCGCCATCGCCAACGACTCCCTGTTGTTCGCCCAACTCGCCCAAGCCGACGAAGAGACCCCCGAACAACGCGGCCGCTACGAACGCCTCCGCTTCGCCCCGTCCGCGGCCCCCATCTACGACGCCGCCCTCCGCCGCCTCGAGCTCGACCCCATCATCGGCGCCCCGCTGTTCGAGCCGCTCAAAGGGTTGTGGAGCTACCGGTCGGGGGACCTGCGCATCATCTACAAGATCGTGCCGGAGGCACGGGCGGTGGTGGTGTTGAGCATGACGCGGGTTTAATTTGGAGTGCGGTGCCCGCAGTCACCGCTTTCCCTCCGGCAGCCGCAGCTGCCGCCTTGTGCGTCCGCGTCCCCCGCACCCAGTCAAAGCGGTGACTGCGGTCACCGCACTCCAAACCGGTGGCGAATTAGGTGATGATTGGCAGGCCTGTTATGGAGTGCGGTAACGCGAGTTACCGCTTTGACTGCTGTTCGTTCGTCCTGCAACGCGAACAGGTCCGTCCTTCGCGCGTGGCACTGGGCGAGATTGCACCAGCACAGATTGCTGCACGAACAGAAGCAGTAAGAGCGGTAACTGGCGTTACCGCACTCCATACCGGTGGCCTGAGATGATTTCTTCACGAGGGCTCTTAGCGTCAATGAAGATGTGACGCGACGAACCTCCTCCCCCCCCCGTCATCCTGAGGTTGCGACGTTACCCTATGGGGGACTTACCCTATGGGGGACAGGTCTTTGGCCAGTGGTCACCGCAGCTCTATGGGGGACAGGTCTTTGGCCAGTGGTCACCGCAGCTATTACCCTATGGGGGACAGGTCTTTGGCCAGCGGTCACCGCAGCTATCGGAGCACGGAACTTATGCTACCGGGGACAGGTCTTCGAAACACGCCGCGCGGCGCGACTCCAACCGTCGTAGAGCCACCGCACCCATCGACCGGCTTTTTTTCCATTCCGAGGAGGTTTTCGTGCGTGTTCTGGCGATCTCCTCGGCTCGTCGGCTATGCCGAGGTAGCCTCGGCTTGCGTATGGCAAGGCAACCGCGCGTCGAGTATCCCGGTGCGCGACATCACGTGATGTCGCGCGGCAACGATGGAATCACCATCTTCCACGACGATGGCGACCGCGAGCTCTTTCTCAGCCTTCTCGCCGAGGAGATCGCCCGCTCACGATGGATCCTCCACGACTACTGTCTGATGGGCAATCACTATCATCTGAAGATCGAGACTCCGGAGTGCACTCTCTCGACCGGCATGCACCGGCTCCTCGGACGCTACGCGCAGCGTTTCAACAGGCGCCATCGGCGGCGAGGGCATCTATTTGAAGCACGCTTCAAAAATGTGCTCGTCGAGGAGGACGCGTACGGGCTCGAGCTCTCGCGCTACATCGCGCTCAATCCAGTGCGCGCGCATCTCGTCGAACGTCCCGAAGAATGGAAGTGGAGCAGCTACGCCGCTCGTGCGGGCCTCGCGGAGGCTCCCAGGTGGCTGTCGCTCGCTCCGCTTTTCCGCGAGCTCGGGTGCGATCCAGAGACGCAGCAGCGTGAGTATCGCAATTTCGTGCTGTCGAAGATCTGCGACCCCGACACCCTCATGGACCAACTCACGGCGCAGATCTTCCTCGGCACCGCCTCGTGGATCGACAAGATCCAGAAGCTGCTCGACGAGGAGGAACGGCGCGAAGAGCATCCGCGGGCACAGGTTCATCCCGGTCGTCCGAATCTCGAGGATGTCGTCGATGCGGTCGCGAAGACGTTCGACACGACTCCGGAGGCGATCGCCGTGAGTCATGGGACACTCGAACGGCGCCTCGTCGCATATCTGGCGTTCGAGGACGGACTCGTTCCACTCCGCCGGATCGCCAGGCAGCTCGGCCTGATCAGCGCGGGGGGCGTTTCGAACCTCGTCTCCCGCTGCCGCAAAGAACTCACCCGCGATTCCGAGCTGCTCGGTCTCGCCGAAGCCTGTCGCGGCCACATGCGCCGCCGCCCGCCCCCGTACCTCTTCCCTCCGCTCACGCCACCGGTCACCGCACGCCATTACCACCGAGCCGCGTCGCGCTCGCGTCGGTGAACGACTGCGTTGACAGCTGAACGAGCGGTTCCGTGAAGCGGAACCGTCTCGCGGTGACCCGAATCGCCGGTTGGCTGACGCGAGGAGGATCTCCTCGCCCCCTAAGGGACGACGTCCATCACAGTCAGGCGGAGCGAATCGACAGACTGCCCTGTCTTGGTCAGGCCTGCACCGCCTACCGGCCGACATCTAAGCTCTGTCCCCGTATTTGTCCGAACGCCGAACGCGGCTACCGGACCACTGAAACGCGAAGAAAACCCGCTTTCACCGGAAGAAAAATTGCTTCCGTCGCAGGCTTTCACGCTTCCGTTCGAAGAAAAATTGCTTCCGGCGTAAGCAAATTTGCTTAGCTCGGAAGCTTTTTTTCTTCCGCGGGAAGCTTTTTTTCTTCGGTCCGAACCTTTTTTTCTTACGTCGGAAGCTTTTTTTCTTCGCTTGCAAGCGCGTTTTCTTCGCTTGCAGGCGGTGGCGCTTCGCGGGGAGGCGGGATCGGAGCGGCAGTAATCAGGCGATCTTCGCTTCCCTGCCGACGGCTTCGATCTCGTTGGCCAGCTGTTCGAGGTGGCGCAGGATGAGGACGGGGTCGACGTCGCCGGGGAGTTGGTCTTCTCCCGGTAGCGGCGGGGTGGCGCGGCGGGCGGCCTCCATGGCTCTGCGGGTCTCCATCGCCAGGATGATCGCGCCCCGCAAGGCAGCTGTCTGGCGCATCACGTTCTCCACCGCGGCCATGAACAACCTCTCCGGCTCGGCGATGATGTCGATCCGGAAGCCCTTGGTGTCCATCAGCGTGAGTTCGGTCAGCGGCAGGTGGATCGCGATCTTGCGCAGCGTCTCGACGGTGATGTTCTCCCCCCGCTCCGCGCGTACGACCTGATTCCGGGGAATCCCCGCCAAGTCCGCCAGCGCCTGCTGGCTCAGGCCCGCCCTCTCCCGTGCTCTCCGGAGCTCCTCGTGAAGAAGGTTCATGGTCCTATAAATGTAGCTCCGGAAGGGGGACTTGACAAGTATATGTCTCGGACGAGGAGGCCCGCGCGTTCGTCCGCCACGTCGACCTGGCCATCCTGCGCCGCAAGCTGAAGGCGGCGAAGGCCGCCCGAGGCGTGTATCGCGTCGCGAAGGGCTTCGTCACCGTCGACGCCGGCGAGTCCGTCAGGCCGCACGTCAAGGAGATGAAGCGCTCGCTCAAGACCCGCCGCCGCCGGAACGCGGCAACCGAATCGCCGGACGCGGCGAAGAAGTAACGCAGTAACCCCCTCTCTCATCCACTTCGATCCCCTCTCCCTGCCGCGGCGGGGAGGGGGGACAACGCGTTATCGGTGTCGGGTGTCTGGGGTCTGGGGTTTTGCGGCTCACGAGCCACTTCCCGCAAGCCGCAAAGCCTCAGATACCTGACAGCTCAGATACCTGACACCTGACCCTCGCGCGCAGCGCGATACACTCCGCCCGTGAAATTCATCCTCGCTTCCGCCTCCCCTCGACGGCGCGAGCTGCTGGCTTCGATCGGGCTGGAGTTCGAGGTGAAGCCGAGCCATGTCCCCGAGGTGCATCAGGCCGGCGAGGCGCCCGAGGAGTATGTGGCGCGACTGTCGCGCGACAAGGCGCAGGCGCTGGCGGCGCAGCATCCGGACCGGTGGGTGATCGCGGCCGACACCACCGTCCTCCTCGGGGAGGAATTGCTCGAGAAGCCGGTCGACGCGGCGGACGCGGAACGGATGCTGGCCACGATCGCGGGGCAGACGCACATCGTCTATACCGGGGTCACGCTGGAGAATGCCGGACGCGATTACCGCGATACGCGGGTCGCGGAATCGGAAGTGCGCATGCTTCCCCTCTCGGCGGACGAGATCGCGTGGTATGTACGCACCGGCGAGCCGCTCGACAAGGCGGGCGCGTATGCCGTCCAGGGCATCGGAGCGATGTTCATCGAGTCCATCCACGGCAGTTACACGAACGTAGTCGGACTGCCGCTTGCTACGCTGTTCCAGATGTTGCGCCGGGCGGGGATCGACCCGCTCACAGACCACCGGAGTAAAGAACCATGACTTCAGCAGCAAAAGTCGGCGTCGTGATGCTCGTCGCCCTCGCCGTGCTCGGCTACTTCATCCTCAGGATCGAGGACATCAACCTTCGCGGCGCCGGCAACATGCGCGAGGTGAAGGTCGTCTTCGAGAACGCCGCGGGCCTCGAAGACGAAGCCACGGTGCGCATCGGCGGCGTGCGTAAAGGGCACGTCACCAAGATCCAGTCGCTGCCCGACGGCCGCGCCCTGGTGACGATGACCGTCAACGACGACGTCCCGCTGCATTCCGACGCCTCGGCGAAGATCGCGAACCTCGGCCTCCTCGGCGAGCGCTACGTCGAGATCGACCCCGGCACCGGACGCGCACCGGTCCTGGCGGGCCACAGCGTGCAGATCCCCGGCGCGCAGACCGCGTCCGTGGACGAGATCACGGACGAAGTGGCTGCCATCGCCAAGGACGTCAAGGCCATCACCGGCTCGCTGCGCGAAGTCATCGGCGGGCAGCAGGGACAGCAGCGGCTCGAGGAGATCGTCGGCAACGTCAGCGCCATCACCGCGGAAGTGCGCCTGCTGATCTCCGCCAACCGCTCCAACGTCGACGCCACGCTCGCGAACACGCGCGCGATCACCGAGCACCTGCGCACCGAGATCCCCCGCCTCGCGGCGACGCTCGACCGCGTGGCGAGCCAGCTCGGCGGCACCGTCGGCGAGAACCGCGAGGACGTGCGCCAGGTGGTGCAGAACCTGCGCGGACTCTCGGCCGACCTCCGCGTCACCGCCGACAACCTCAACGACATCACCGGCCGCGTGCGGGCGGGCGAGGGGACGGTCGGGAAGCTGTTCAACAGCACCGAAGCGTACGACCGCCTCACCGGCGCTCTGTCGTCCGTGGAGGGCGGCGTCAAGTCGCTGCAGGAGACGCTCGGACGCGCCACGCGCATCCAGATGGACCTCGGCATCACCGGCGACTACTACGCCGGCATGGGGCCGTCGGAAGTGAGCGGCGTGCAGACCAGCGACGGCGCCTCGCGCGCCGCGATCGGCCTGCGCCTCGTGCCGAATCCGGAGAACAACCGCTTCTACAACCTCGAGCTCGCGGACGACCCGCGCGGCCGCAAGCGCGAGAAGCTGAACGTCGAGACGAAGACCAATCCCGCCACCGGCCAGTCGGAGACGGTGATCACCGAGATCACGAAGTACGACCGCGATTACGTCATCTCCGCGCAGGCAGGGTGGAAACTGGACGACCTTTCGGTGCGCATCGGCATGTTCGACTCCACCGGCGGCGTCGGCGCCGACTACCAGCTCGCGGACCGCATCCGCGTGACCGGCGAGGCGTTCGACTTCGGCGGCAAGAACGACAACAACCCGCACCTCCGATTCCTCGGCGAGTACGTCTTCCGGAAGGAAACGCCCCGCACGCCGCAGCTCTTCGTCCGCACCGGTATCGAGAATCCCCTCAACGACACGTCGTTCATCTTCGGCGGCGGCATCCGGTGGAGGGATGAGGATTTGAAGTACCTGATGGGGAGCATCCCTCTCGGGCGCTGACGCGCCCGACGGGTGTCAGGTATCAGGTGTCAGGTGTCGGGTGTCTGCGGTTTCTCGCCCGGGCGCAACACCCCAGACACCTGACACCCGACACCATTTCTAACTATGTCTGACCCAATCAAAGTCATCCTCCTCTTCGGCGGCCGTTCAGCCGAACACGAAGTCTCCCTCCTCTCCGCGCGCTCGGTCGCGAACGCGGCGCCGCAGGAGCGGATCGCGATCACGCCGATGTGCATCGCCCGCGATGGGCGGTTCGTCGGGCCGGAGCGGAGCGCGCGCATCCTGGCGGGCGGCGAGCCGAGTGTGAACGGCGACGCTGATTTCTCATTCGAGATGTGGTCGCGTTCCGCGGACCTCGACATCGTCTTTCCGCTCATCCACGGCACGGGCGGCGAGGATGGCTCGTTGCAAGGGTACCTGGAGCTGCTCGGCCTGCCGTACGTCGGCAGCGGCGTGACGGCGTCCGCGGTGGGCATGGACAAGGTGCACATGAAGCAGGCCTTCGCCTCGGCGAAGCTGCCGATGGTGGACTACGTCGCGCTGTACGAGCACGAGTGGAAGCACGAGCGCGAGCGCGTCACGCGCAACATCGCGAACGCGCTGCGGCTGCCGTACTTTGTGAAGCCGGCGAACAGCGGCTCGTCGGTGGGCGTGACGAAGGTGAAGAACGACGCCGACCTGATCAAGGCGGTGGAACACGCGCTGCGCTTCGACGAGAAAGTTTTGATCGAGCGCGGCGTCGACGCGCGCGAGATCGAGGTGGCGGTGCTCGGCAACGATAAACCGGAAGCCAGCGTACCGGGCGAGATCGTCGCCGGCGGCGACTTTTACGACTACGCCGACAAGTACGTGGACACGAAGTCGCAGCTGGTCATCCCGGCCAAGCTGGCCGCGGACAAGAGCGCGGAGTTCCGCCGCCTGGCGGTCGCCGCATTCAAGGCCATCAACGCCGCGGGCTTCGCACGCGTCGACTTTTTCCTCGAGCGCGGCACGAACCGCCTTTACCTGAACGAGATCAACACCATCCCCGGCTTCACGAACATCTCCATGTACCCGAAACTCTGGGAGGCGACGGAGCTGAAGTACCCGCGCCTCATCGAGCGGCTGATCCAGCTGGGGATGGAGCGCTCGAAGGGGAAGGCCGGGCGGGGGGAGACGACGATGAAGTGGTTCGATGAGGTGAAGTCGCTGGTCTAGACTGAACCCCATGTGGCCGCTCCGCATCGCGCTTGCGCGCCTTCGTCCGCTCAACGCGTCCACCGTTCTCCGCACCCTCATCGTCGCCACGATCGTGGCCGCGTTTCTCTACGCGGATTACGCGCTGTTCGCGCGCCTCTACGTGGCCATGACGCGCGTCGAGGAAGAGACGCCGTTCTTTGCCCTCGGGCTGCTGCGCAACCTGTTGTCGCTCGTGTTCCTCGTGGCCAGCGTCATCCTCTTCTCCTCGTCGCTCACCGCGGCGATCGGGGCGTTCTTCACCGATCTCGATCTCGACGTCTACCACTCCGCGCCGCGCTCGAAGCTGCGCATCGCGGTCTCGCGGTGGCTGAAGACGCTGGTGCAGGCGTCGGCGGTGGTGTTCCTGTTCCTGATCCCGCTGGTGGTCTCGTTCGCGCGGCACTACGAGAAGCCGCTACTCTTCCAGCTCGTGGTGCTGCTCAACCTGGCGCTGCTGCTCACCATCCCGGTATCGCTCGCGTCGGTGATCATCCTGCTGCTGGTGCGCTGGTTTCCGGTGCAGCGCGTCCACCAGATCGTGGCCAGCCTGGCGATCATGGTCCTGTCGCTGATCGTGGTGGCGTTCCGGATGAGCAGGCCGGAGCGCTTCTTCCAGGACGTATCCACCGGCGATGTGTCCGAGGTGCTGCGGTCGATCGAGCTGCCGGCCATGAGCATCTACCCGAGCACGTCGATCGCGGTGCTGATGACCACGGACGGCGCGCCGCTGCTCGCGCCGCGGATCGCGATCATGGCGGCGCTGCTCTATCTCGCGTTCGTGCTCGTGGCGCGCGCGTCGTACTTCAAGGCCTTCGTGCGCGCGAGGGAGAGCATGGCACCGATGGCCATCGGTGCGGCGCAGACCACTCGCCTGTTCGACCGGCTGCTGACGCGGGCCGATCCGCCGCTGCGGGCGTTGCTGGCGAAGGAAGTGCGCACCGTCACGCGCGACGTCGCGCAGTGGTCGCAGGTGTTCCTGATGGCGGCGCTGCTGTTCATGTATCTCTACAACGTGCGCATGCTGCCCCTGGGGGGCGACGCGCGTGCGACGCTCGTGGCCTACGCGAACCTCGGCATGGCGGGCTTCGTGATCTCGGCCATCTGCCTCCGCTTCGCCTATCCCTCGGTGTCGGCGGAGGGAAAAGCGTTCTGGATGCTGCAGACGGCGCCGGTCTCGTACCGGCAGTTCCTGCGCGTGAAGGTGTTCGTCTACGCCGCGCCGTTGACGCTGCTCTCGCTCGTGCTGACCGCGTTCGCGAACATCCTGCTCGACGCGAACGGCGTGGTGTGGGCGTTCACGATGTTCGGGGCGTCACTGCTCGCGGTCACCCTCGTGAGCCTCGGCGTCGGACTCGGCGCGCTGTCGCCGCAGTTCCACATCGAGAACCCGCTGCAGGTCGGGCTGTCGCTCGGCGGCTTCGCCTACATGGCCATCGCCATGGCGTACGTCGGGGCGATGATGATGCTGATGGCGCGGCCGGTGATGCGATACTTCATGGCGCGGGCGCTTTCCCTGGGCGACGGGGCGGGATGGCTCGCGACGTTGCTTCCGATCGTGATTGCGCTCACGCTGTCCGCGGCGATGTCGGTGATACCTATTCGCGCAGCAGAACATCGCCTGACCCGCTTCAGCGAAACCGACTAGAATTTCCGTGCTCTCACCCATGACACGCAAGGAGAAGAAATGAGCGAGATTCCTCCGCCCACTGTGCCACCCGCAACGCCCCCCCCGCCGGGAGGCGGCTCGTATACCCCGCCGCCACCGCCACCGCCGTCGTACGGCTCGGGACCCGGCAACCCGAGTGGCCCGGCCAGTTCCGACCGCACGCTGATGATCGTGCTGTCGTACGTCTGGATCCTGGTGCTCATCCCTCTGCTCACCAAGAAGGACGATCCTGAAGTCACCTGGCACGCCAAGAACGGCCTCGGCATCACCATCGGCGAGATCCTCGCCTGGATCGTCTACGTGGTCATCACCTGGTTCGCGCCGAGCGCGATCGGCTGCGTCGCCAGCATCCTGAGCTGCGTCATCGGACTCGGCTTCTTCGCGATCCGCGTCATCGCCATCATCCAGGGCGTCGGCGGGAAGCGCTTCACCGTCCCGGTGCTGAGCGATCTCGGCACGAAGATCAACCTCTGATGACCAGCCTTCCTCCGGAATCCTCGTACACGCCTCCGCCTCCGCCGCCTCCGGGCGGCGGAGGTCCCGTAACGCCGGGTGGCGGCGGTGAGCTCGTCTATCCCACCGCTCCGCCGAAAGACCCGATCCTGGTGCTGATCCTCAACCTGCTGCTGCTCGGCGGGGTGGGCTACATCATCCTCGGGCAGAAGACGAAGGGCATCGTCGCGATCGTGGCCTGGCTCATCGTGGCCATCCCGACGTGCGGCACGGCCAGCGGCCTGATCGCGATCATCGCGGCCATCGACGGTTACCTGCAGGCGCAACAGCTCCAGCAGGGACACCCGGTCGGGCAGTGGACGTTCTTCAGCGACCACCGGTAGGTTTGATCAGCGGCGGGCGGCGCGTGCGCCGCTCGCCTGCTTTTCGTGTTTTTCGCCTTTCGCGCTCCACCCACCCGGGGCCCCCGCCCAGATCCCTCGCTCGACGCTCGGGATGACGGCGCTACGGCGCCGTCACCACATCATCCCAAGTTGCAGCCTTGCCGCCTCGGACATCATGCTGCGGTCCCAGACCGGGTCGAAGACCACTTCCACCTCGGCGTTCTTCACGCTGGGGATGGCTTCGATCTTCGACTTGACGTCGCTGGCGAGGACGGGGCCCATGCCGCAGCCGGGGGCGGTGAGGGTCATCTTGATGCGGACGTTCTTGCCGCCGCCTTCGGCTTCCTCCAGGTCGCAGAGGTAGACCAGGCCGAGGTCGACGATGTTGACCGGGATCTCGGGGTCGTAGCAGGTCTTGAGCGCTTCCCAGACCATTCCCTCGAGCTTCTCGGGGGTCAGCTCTTCGGCGGCGATCTCCGTCATTTCCTGGGGGGTCTTGCCGATCGCTTCCACGTCCTTGCCGGAGACGCGCACCATCAGGCCGCGGTCGGTGATGAGGGTGTAGGTACCGCCGAGGGATTGGGTGATCGTCGCGTGCGCACCCTCCGGCACGAGGACCTTTTCCCCGCTGGGGATCATGACGGCTTCGGCGCTGCGGCTGAAGGTGATTTCTTCTCTCATTCGGTGCTTACCTTATCTCCGTGACCTTCGAGTGCACTTTTCAGCGTGTGCCAGGCCAGCGTCGCGCATTTCACGCGCGCGGGGAACTCGCTCACTCCTGAGAACGCGGCGAGGCGGCCGAGATCTGCCGCGCTGGGTCCGCCAGCCTCCCCGGTGACGAGCTTGTGGAACACGTCGAACAGCTCTTCCGCTTCCGCTTTCGACTTCCCCTTCACGGTCGAGCTCATCACCGAGGCCGAGGCCTTCGAGATCGCGCAGCCGTTGCCGGTGAAGGCGACCTCGTCGATCGTCTCGCCGTCGACCTTGAGGTAGATCGTGTAGTGATCGCCGCAGAGCGGGTTGTAGCCCTCCACCTGCGACGTGGCGTCGGGGAGGTCGTGAAAGTTACGCGGGTTCTTGTTGTGGTCCAGGATGACCTGTTGGTAGAGCTCCCTGAGATCCGACATCAGCGAAAAACCTCGATGACCTTGTGGAGTGCAGCGACGAAGGCGTCCGCCTCGTCGCGCGTGTTGTACATGCCGAAGGATGCGCGGCCGGTGGCCGGCACGTTGAAGCGCAGCATGAGCGGCTGCGCGCAGTGGTGGCCGGTACGGATGGCCACGCCTTCCCGATCGAGGATCGTGCCGATGTCGTGCGGGTGCACGCCCTCCAGGACGAACGAAACGACCGCGGCCTTCTCGCGCGCGGTGCCGATCAGGCGGATGCCCGGGAGCTCGAGCAGGCGCCGGGTGGTGTACGTCTGCAGGTCGTGCTCGTAGGCGGCGATGTTCGCGAGGCCGATCGACGAGACGTAATTCAGCGCGGCGGCGAGACCGACCACGCCCTCGATGTTCGGGGTGCCTGCCTCGAACTTGTACGGGAGGGCGTTGTACGTGGTCTTCTCGTACGAGACGGAGAGGATCATGTCGCCGCCGCCCTGCCAGGGGGGCATCTCGTCGAGCAGCGACTCGCGTCCCCAGAGCACGCCGATGCCGGTCGGGCCGTACACCTTGTGTCCGGAGAAGCCGTAGAAGTCGCAGCCGAGGTCCTGCACGTCGATGGTCAGGTGCGGTGCGCCCTGCGCGCCGTCGATGAGGACGAGCGAGCCGTTCGCATGCGCCGCGGCCACGAGGCGCTTGACCGGGTTGATCGTGCCGAGGGCATTGGAGGCGTGGCCGACGGCCACGAGCTTCACGCGCGGGTTGAGCATCCGCTCGTATTCGTCGACCAGCAGCTCGCCGGCGTCGTTGACCGGGATGATGCGGACGCTGGCGCCTTTCTCCTGCGCGAGCATCTGCCACGGGACGATGTTCGAGTGATGCTCGATCGCCGAGATCAGGATCTCGTCGCCGGCGCCGACGTTGGTGCGTCCCCAGGTCTGCATGACCAGGTTGATGGCCTCGGTCGTGCCGCGCGTGAAGACGACTTCTTTCTCGCTCGAGGCGTTGATGAACCGCTGCACGACGCCGCGCGCGTTCTCGTACTCCATCGTGGCCAGCTCGGAGAGGTAATGCACGCCGCGATGGACGTTCGAGTTCTCTTCCGTGTAGTAGCGGACGAGGCGGTCGATCACCTGCCGCGGCTTCTGCGTGGTGGCCGCGTTGTCGAGGTAGACCAGCCGCTTGCCGCGCACGTCGCGCGCGAGGATCGGGAAGTCGTTGCGGATCTTGGCAACGTCGTACGTCACGCTCTGTTCGACGACACTCATCGCGTTCCTCCTCGCCGTTCCGGCAGCCGCTCCGGCATCTGCCGGAACAGCGCGCGGCGGACCTGCTCGCGCACCGGCTCGATCTTCATCCGGTCGACGATCTCGCTGGCGAACGCGAAGATCAGCAGGCTGCGCGCCTCCGCTTCGTCGAGCCCGCGCGAGCGGAGATAGAACAGCTGCTCTTCGTCGATCTGGCCGATGGTCGAGCCGTGGTTGCACTTCACGTCGTTGTTGTGGATCTCGAGGTTCGGCTTCGAATCGACGATGGCCGTCTCGGAGAGCAGCAGGTTGCGGTTGGTCTGCTTCGACACCGTCTTCACCGCGCCGGGGCGGACGATGATCAGGCCGTCGAACACGCCGCGCGCGTTCTGGTCGAGGACGCCTTTGTACAGCTCGACGCTCTCGCAGTGCGGCTGCACGTGATCGATGACGGTGCGGTTGTCGAGATGCTGGGAGCCGGTGCCGACGAACAGGCCGTCGAGTGCAACGGAGGCGCCTTCGCCGTTCAGCACGACGTGCGTCTCATTGCGCGCGATGGCGCCACCGAGGGCAATGGTTCGCGAGGTGACGTTCGCGCCGCGCTCCTGCCGGATGTAGACGTTGCCGACGTGGTACGCGGTGAGCGACTCGCATTCGACCTTGTAGTGATCGACCACCGCGTTTTGGTGCGCCACGATCTCGGTCACGGCGTTCGTGAAGTAGTTGCCGGAACCGACGTACGTCTCGACGATCGTCACCTGCGCGTTCGCACCGACCACGATGAGGTTGCGCGGATGGGACCAGACCTCATCCCCGCGGCCGATAAAGAGCAGATGAATGAAGCCGTCCACGACCGTGCCGGCCGGGATCTCCAGCTGCGCGCCGTCCTGCGCGTTCGCGGTGTTGAGCGCGACCATGGCGTTGCGCTCCCAGTCGGCGATGTTGAGCGTCTCTTTCAGCACGCCGGCAGCGGAGCCGCTGGTCTGCACGTGGCGTCCATTGACGAACACGAGCTCCATCGCCGCACGGCCGGCCAGGGTGGCGGGCGATTCGACGAGCTGCGCCGATTCATCGGTGCGCCAGGCGATCTTCTGCAACGGCGCGAGGTTCGTGTAGCGCCACTCCTCGAGCCGCGTGGTCGGCCAGCCGAGCTTTTCGAAGGTCTCGGCGGCGCGCTCGCGCAGGTCGGTGGTCACGGCAACGCTCACGCGACCTCCACTTCCTGCTCGATCCAGTCGTAGCCCTTCTGCTCCAGCTCCTCGGCCAGCTCCTTGCCGCCCGATTTCACGATGCGGCCGTTTGCCAGCACGTGCACGAAGTCCGGGACGAGGTAGCGAAGCAGGCGCTGGTAGTGCGTGATGACGAGCACGGAGTGGTGTTCGCTCCGCAGCGCGTTGACGCCCTCGGCCACGATGCGCAGCGCGTCGATGTCGAGGCCGGAATCGGTCTCGTCGAGGATAGCCAGCTTCGGATCGAGCACGGCCATCTGGAAGATCTCGTTGCGCTTCTTCTCGCCGCCGGAGAAGCCTTCGTTGACGCCGCGGTTCATGAACGACTCGTCGAGCTCGACGACCTTCATCTTCTCGCGCGCGAGCTGCAGGAACTCCATCGCGTCGAGCTCCTCCTGGCCGTGATGCTTGCGCATCGCGTTCAGCGCGGCCTTGAGGAAGTAGATGTTGTTCACGCCCGGGATCTCGACCGGGTACTGCATCGCGAGGAACACGCCCTCGCGCGCCCGCTCCTCGGTCGGCAACTCGAGCAGGTCCTTCCCTTCGAACGTCACCGTACCGCCGGTCACTTCGTACTTGGGACGCCCCGCCAGCACGTTGGCCAGCGTCGACTTTCCGGACCCGTTCGGCCCCATGATCGCGTGCACTTCGCCGGGGTTGATGGTGAGGTCCAGACCGTTGAGGATCTGTTTGCCTTCGATGCCGGCCTGGAGGTTTTTGATTTCGAGCATTTCTGTTAGTTCCTGGTTGCTGGTTGTTGGTTGCTTGTGAGTCAGCGCGCGCGCGTCAGGCGTCGAGTCACAAGCAACCAGCAACCAGCAACGACTTCATTTATCCAACCGACCCCTCGAGCGAAACTCCCAACAGCTTCTGCGCCTCCACCGCGAACTCCATCGGCAGCTCGCGGAAGACTTCGCGGCAGAAGCCGTTGACGATCATGGAGACGGCGTCTTCGGCGCTGATGCCGCGCTGCTGGGCGTAGAAGAGCTGGTCTTCGCCGATCTTCGACGTCGACGCTTCGTGCTCCATGGTGGCGGTCGAGTTGCGGACTTCGATGTAGGGGAACGTGTGCGCCCCGCACTTGTCGCCGAGGAGGAGCGAATCGCACTGCGAGTAATTGCGTGCGTTCTCGGCGTTCTTCATGATCTTCACTTCACCGCGGTACGTCTGCTGCCCGCGGCCGGCGGAGATCCCCTTCGACACGATCGTCGAGGACGTGTTTTTGCCGATGTGGATCATCTTGGTGCCGGTGTCGGCCTGCTGGTAGTTGTTCGTCAGCGCGACCGAGTAGAACTCGCCGACCGAATCGTCGCCCTGCAGGATGCAGCTCGGGTACTTCCAGGTGATCGCGGAGCCGGTCTCGACCTGCGTCCAGGAAAGCTTCGCTCCCTTCATCGCCTTGCCGCGCTTGGTGACGAAGTTGTAGATGCCGCCCTTGCCGTTCTTGTCGCCCGGATACCAGTTCTGCACCGTCGAATACTTGATGGTCGCGCCGTCGAGAGCGACGAGTTCCACGACCGCGGCGTGCAGCTGATTCTCGTCGCGCATCGGCGCGGTGCAGCCTTCGAGGTAGCTCACGTACGCGCCCTCGTCGGCGACGATCAGCGTCCGCTCGAACTGGCCGGTGTTCTTCGCGTTGATGCGGAAGTAGGTCGACAGCTCCATCGGGCAGCGGACGCCCTTCGGGATGTAGACGAACGA
>DASQJY010000048.1:0-3990 GCA_035630815.1 Thermoanaerobaculia bacterium | reverse complement strand
AGAGAGGAAAGAGTACTGCGCGCTGGGGTCGGTGAAGAGCAATATCGGTCACTGCCTGACCGCGGCGGGAGTGGCCGGGGTGATCAAGATCCTCCTGGCGCTGCAGCACAGGAAACTGCCGCCGACGATCAACTTCGAACGCCTCAACGAGCACATCGACCTGGCGGACAGTCCCTTCTACGTCAACACCCGTTTACAGGAGTGGGAACTGAGGCATGCGCCGCGGCGCCAGGCCGCCATCAGCTCCTTCGGCTTCAGCGGGACCAATGCGCATCTGGTCATTGGCGAACATCCGCAGACGTTCGAGGTGAACCGCGGACAGGGCGACACGATCATTCCACTGTCCGCACGAACGGCCGAGCAGCTTCACGAAAAAGCATCCCACTTGTTGACCTTCGTCCGGAGTCGCTCAGCGTCGGTCGACCTCGCTGACATTGCGTACACGCTGCAGGTCGGCCGCGTGCCGATGGATGAGCGCCTCGGCTTCGTGGTCAGCTCGGCCGAGCAACTGGCGGAGAAGCTCGAAGCGTATGTCGGCGGCGGATTGGAGGCCAAAAACTTCCATCGCGGGCAGGTCAAGCGCGGCGGCAATGAGAGCTTGAGCAGCATCGCGCAGGATGACGACGTCCGGGAAACCATCAACGACAAGTGGGTTGCCAGGAAAAAGCTCGCCAAGCTGGTCGACCTTTGGGTCAAGGGGTGGGAGGTGGACTGGAACCGGCATCATGGCGAGCCAAAGCCGCGGCGTATCAGCCTGCCGGTTTATCCATTTGCCAGGGAACGCTACTGGATCGAGGGCGCAGCGGCCGCAACGGCGCTGCCGGGCGCGGCGACCCGGGTCCTGCACCCGCTGCTGCACGGCAACACCTCCGACCTGACCCAGCAGAGTTACCGATCGACCTTCACCGGCATAGAGTTCTTCCTGTCGGATCATCAGGTACGCGTGGACGGCGGCAGCGTTCACAAGGTCCTGCCTGGAGCCGCCTATCTCGAGATGGCGCGCGCCGCAATCGAGCGCGCATTGCCGGCCCGGGCGGAATCGGCGGTGATGGAACTGCGCAACACGGTCTGGCTGCAGCCGATCGCCGTCAGCGGAAACACCCAGGTCACCATCGCGTTGGTGGCGAACGACCACGACACGATCGATTACGAGATTTACACCGAGGGTGAAGACGAGGAAATCATCCACTGTCAGGGCCGTGCCGTCCTGGGCCTTCGCCCGGCGCCAGCGGCGCTCGATCTCGCGCAACTCAGGGAAGAGATGGGACGCGGCGCCATCGATCCGGGCAGCATCTACCCGGCATTTGCCCGAATGGGTCTCGTATATGGGCCCGGCTTTCAAGCCGTCACCGCCATCGATCGCGGGAGCGGCCAGGCGTTCGCGCGGCTCCGGCTGCCACACGCGGTCGAAGAGACGCTGGGGGATTACGTCCTGCACCCCAGCCTGCTGGACAGCGCGATCCAGGCCGCCGTGGGATTGATCGACGGTCCACTCGACGACCTTCACGAACCGCGATTGCCGTTCGCACTGGACTCATTGCAGGTCTTCTCGCGATGCGCCGCCGACATGATTGCGTGGGTGCGGTACGTGCCCGGAACGCGGCCAACCGATTCAGTGCTCAGGCTCGACATCGATCTCTGCGACGAGCGAGGCAGCGTGTGCGTACAGATGCGCGGCTTGTCGTTGCGTGTGCTGAGCCAGCAGGTCAGGGCAGGTGCGACGCAGAGCCGGACGACCGGGACCCTGCTTGCGGCGCCGGTCTGGCAGACAGGTGTCGTCGAGACGTCGGGCCATGTCGAATACGCGGAGCACCACGTCGTGCTGTGTGAGCCACCGACGAGCGACGCGGAGCAATTGACGTCGTTGCTGCCGCAGTGCCAATGCGTATCGCTGCAGGCGCACCCACAACGGACGATCGCGGACCGCTTCAGCGAGTACGCGCTCGCGTGTTTCGAGCGCATAGAAACGATTCTCCAGAGCAAACCGCGGGGCAAGGTGCTGTTCCAGATCGTCGTCGCCGGTGAGCGGGAGCAGCTCCTGTTCGCCGGCCTGTCGGCGTTGCTGCAGACCGCGGCGCAGGAAAATCCGCAATTCATCGGACAACTCATCATGACGAGTCCGGCGCTGACGGTGGAGGATCTGGCGCAGGCCCTGCGGAAAGAGAAAACGCACGCGCTGGATACGTTGATTCGCTACGAGGACGGTGTGCGGCAGGTATTGCGCTGGCAGGAGGTGTCGGCCGATGCCGAAACGCTGCCCGTCGTGTTCCGCAGCGATGGCGTCTACCTCATTACCGGCGGTCTCGGTGCGCTCGGCGTTCTCTTTGCCAGGGAGATCCTGAGTCGCACCAACGACGCGAGAGTGATCCTGACGGGGCGCTCGGCGCTCACTGAGGCACTACGCTCGCGCTCGAGCGAACTCTCGGCGCCACCAGGCCGTGTGAGCTATAGGCAGGTGGATCTCAATGAGCCACCCGACGTCGAGCAGGTCATCGCCGGCATTCGTGACGAGTACGGACGGCTCGATGGTGTTCTTCACTGCGCCGGAATGATTGCCGACAACTTCATCCTGAAGAAGCCGCATGTCGAGTTCCGGGAGGTGCTGGCGCCGAAAGTCACCGGTACGGTCAATCTCGATCTCGCGACGCGCGATCTTTCGCTCGACTTCTTCGTCCTCTTTTCTTCTATCGCCGGTGCGAAGGGGAACCTCGGTCAAGCTGACTATGCCGCCGCGAACGCGTTCATGGACCAGTTCGCGGCGTACCGCAATCGCCAGGTGGCAGAAGGGCTACGGTCCGGGCGTACGCGGTCGATCAATTGGGCGTTGTGGCAGGCCGGCACGATGTCTCCAGATCAGAGCAGCCTGGAACTGGTGCGGAAGGCGACCGGCATCACTGCGATGCAGACGGTCACGGGTATGGCCGCGTTCTATCGCAGCCTAACCCTCCCGCACGATCAGCTTCTTGTCGCGGAGGGCGAGCTCACGCAGATGCGCCGTTTCCTGCTGGGCACTCCCGCCGTGCCGGAGCTGGAGATTGAATACCCGTCTGCGGCGTTGGCCGAAGTCCCGCCGGACGAGTTTGCGCAGAAGACGCAGGATCACCTGCTGCTTGAATTTTCGGGCGTGCTGAAGCTTCCAGCCCGTAAGATCGATCCGCAGGCGCCGTTGGAGACCTACGGGATCGATTCGATCCTGGCGATGGAGCTGACAAGCCTCCTCGAGCGGACATTCGGGCCGCTGCCGAAGACGCTATTTTTCGAGTACCAGACCATCCGCGAGCTGGCCGGCTACTTTGTCCAGTCTCACTCCGCCCGGCTGGGGTCACTGTTCGCGGCACCCGACAGCGGCAAATGGCAGGGACGGCCGCGTAACGCCGATTCGCGAGCGCCTGGGCCTGCCGCCAGAGGCCCGGTCTCGATCCGGCGGCGTGGCGTGCTCAGGATCTCTTCGGCCAGCCAGGTTGAATCCGACCCGATCGCAATCATCGGGTTGAGTGGACGCTATCCGGAAGCGATCGATCTCGAGGCGTATTGGCGCAACCTGAGGGATGGCAGGGATTGCATCATCGAAGTGCCGAAGGAGCGCTGGGACTGGCGCGAGTACTTCAGCGAGGATCGCACCGAGGGGGGACACCACTACAGCAAGTGGGGCGGCTTCATCGCCGGAGTCGACGAATTCGACCCGCTGTTCTTCAATATCTCGCCGAAGGAAGCGAAGTATCTCGATCCGCAGGAGCGGCTGTTTCTGCAGCACGCCTGGATGGCGATCGAGGATGCGGGCTATACGCGCGCACGCCTGCAGATGCCGACGGAAGGAGATCTGCCGGGCCAGGTCGGCGTCTATGCCGGGGTGATGTACAGCGAGTACCAGTTGTTCGGAGCCGAGGCGAGCGCGCAGGGGAAACGGGTCGGGGTGCCTGGCAGCGCCGCCAGCATCGCGAACCGCGTCTCGTACGCGCTGAACCTGCATGGGCCGAGCATGACGCTGGA
>DASQJY010000047.1:0-31153 GCA_035630815.1 Thermoanaerobaculia bacterium | reverse complement strand
CCATCGCGAACAGCTCGCCGATCGTGAGATCGCGGAACTTTACGTGATTGACGACGTGCTTCAGGCGCGAGCCGTGGCACTCCGGACATGGCTCGTAGCTGCGGTACTTGGCCAGCTTCACGCGGACGTGGATCTTGTATTTCTTCGTCTCCAGCCAGTCGAAGAATCCCTTGATGCCGTACCACTTGCTGCGGCCGTTGTAGAGCAGCTCCCACTGCTCGGGAGTCAGGTCCTTGATCGGCACGTCGAGCGGGAGGCGATACTTTTTCGCCGCCTTCTCGAGATCTTCGTAGCAATCCTCGTAGCCGGGGGAGTTCCATGGCGCGATCGGCAGCTCGTCGAGCCGCAGCGCGCGATTCGGAATCACCTTCTCCATGTCGATGCCGATGATCCGGCCGTAGCCCTGGCAGTTCGTGCAGGCGCCCAGCGGCGAGTTGAACGAGAAGAGGTGCGGCGTCGGCTCGACGAACTCGGCCCCACACTTATTGCAGGCAAAGTGGGACGTGAAGCGGTGGCTGAGCCAGCCCTCTTCCGATTCCTCGAGCACGTTCACGTTGCCCTTGGAGAGTTCGAAGGCCTGCTCGATCGCTTCCGTGATCTGCTGGCGGCGCGCTTCTTCGATGCGCAGGCGGGTGATGACGAGCTCGAACGAGGTGAACTTCGACGTGTCGACCTCGTTGATGTCGCGCACCTCGCCGTCGATCCAGAGGCGGAAGTAGCCGGCCTTCACGAGCTGCTCGATGACCACCTCGCGGTGATCGGGATCGAAGAAGACCGGCGCGAGCACGATCGCGCGCTTGCCGCGGAGCATCTCCAGGATGTCGCGGGTGATGAACTCCGGATGCTCTTTTTTCACCACCGTCCGGCAGTCGGGGCACCAGGTCTCGCCGCAGTAGGTCATGAAGAGACGGATGTGGTCCGCGAGCTCGGTCGCGGTCGCCACGGTCGAGCGGGCGTTCTTGACCGAGTTCTTCTGTTCGATCGCAATGGCCGGCAGGATCCCGTCGATCGCGTCGACGTCAGGCCGGTCGATCCGCTCCAGGAACTGGCGGACGTACGTCGACATCGATTCGACGAAACGCCGCTGGCCTTCCGCGTAGAGCGTATTGAACGCGAGCGACGACTTTCCCGACCCGCTGGGCCCGGTAACCACGGTCAGTTGCCGCTGTGGAATGTCGACCGAGACGTTCTTGAGGTTGTGGGTGCGAGCGCCACGAATGGAGATGGTGCGGTTGGGCATTCAAATGGAGAACGCTTCCGGACCTCGATTGTCATCCCCCATGACATTCGTCAGCCGTAATTGATGATGTTTGCGCGTCGCGGCGGCGCTCGCTCGGGAGTAGATTGCCTCGCATGCGCAACTTTCTGCTCGTGCTCCTGCTCGCGTCCGGTTTCGCCGCACACGCCCAAACCACGCTTTTCCGGAACGTGCGGCTGTTCGATGGAGAACGCGTCGGCGGTCCGCGCGATGTCCTGGTGCGCGACGGTGTGATCGCCGCCGTTTCCTCGAAAATCGAGGCTCCGGCGGGCGCGACGGTGATCGACGGCACGGGGAAGACGCTGCTGCCGGGGTTCATCGACGCCCACACGCACACCTGGGGCGACGCGCTCCGGACGGCGCTGGCCTTCGGGGTGACGACGGAGCTGGACATGTTCACCGGCTACAGCTTCGTGAAGGCGATGAAGGAGGAACAGGCAGCGGGGAAAGCGAACGGCCGCGCCGATCTCTTCTCCGCAGGCACGCTCGTCACCGCGCCGGGTGGCCACGGCACGGAGTACGGGATGACCATCCCGACCATCACGAAAGCGGAGGAGGCGCAGGCGTTCGTCGACGCGCGCATCGCCGAGGGTTCCGACTACATCAAGATCGTGCTGGATGACGGCCACACGTACGGGATGAAGATGCCGACCGTGTCGGCGGAAGTGCTGAAAGCCGTGGTCGATGCGGCCCACGCGCGCAAAAAGCTGGCGGTCGTCCACGTCGGCGACCTCGCCGGCGCACGGGCAGCGATGAACGCCGGTGCGGACGCGCTGGTGCATCTGTTCGTCGACGTCCAGCCGGATGCGGCGTTCGGCCGCGACGCTGCGAAGCGGCGCATGTTCGTCACGCCGACGTTGACTGTGCTGATGAGCGTGACCGGCACGAGCGGCGGCGGCACGCTCGCGAACGACGCCCGCATGACGCCCTATCTCACGAAGCCGGAGCTGGCGCAGCTGCAGCAGTCCTTCCCCCGCCGTCCCGGCCAGCCGCCGGTCCACTACTCCGCCGCGGTCGCCTCGGTGAAGCAGTTGCGCGCGGCGAAGGTGCCGATCCTCGCCGGCACCGACGCCGGCAATCCCGGCACCGCGCACGGCAGCGCTCTCCACCGCGAGCTCGAGCTGCTCGTGGAAGCGGGACTCACTCCCACCGAGGCCTTGGTCGCGGCGACCAGTGCGCCCGCACGGGCGTTCGCGCTTGCCGATCGCGGTCGTGTTGCGAAGGGCTTGCGCGCGGATCTCCTGCTCGTGAATGGCGATCCCACCACCGACATCACCGCCACCCGCGACATCGCCGGCATCTGGAAAGGGGGCGTTCCGTTCGACCGCGCTGCCTACGCGAAGAGCGTCGCCACCGCCAACGCGGCGACCGGCGCGAAGCCGGCCGGCCTGGACTCAGGAGCGATCAGCGATTTCAACGACGGCACCATGAAGGCGGCGTTCGGCGCCGGTTGGATGTTGTCGACGGATGCAGTGGCAGGCGGCAAGTCGACGGGCGACCTCTCCGTCGCCGACGGCGCGCTGGTCGTGCGCGGCACGATCGTCGGACCGCTGCCGTACGCCTGGTCCGGCGCGATGTTCAGCCCCGCCGCCGTGCCGTTCCAACCGGCCGATGTGTCGTCGAAGAAGGCGGTTCGCTTCCGCGCGAAAGGCGACGGCAAGACGTATCGGGTGATGCTCTTCACCACCAGCACCGGCTACACGCCGCTGGTCAAGACGTTCACCGGCGGCGCCGACTGGACCGACCACACCTTCCCCATCGCGAGCTTCGGCAACATTGATGGCAGGGACCTGACCGCCATCATCTTCGCCGGCGGTCCGGAGCCGGGGGATTTCGAGCTGCGGCTGGACGACGTGCGGTTGGAGTGAGATAGGCACGCCCCTCGCCTGCGCCACGGCCCCTCACCCGGCCGTTGGCCACCTTCTCCCCGCTCGACGCGGGGAGAAGGGCTACTAACGTTGCGTCTCGCGAGAGGGGAAATTAGTAGCCCCTCTCCCCGCGTCGAGCGGGGAGAGGGTGGCCAACGGCCGGGTGAGGGGCCGTGCCTCAGGCGTGTGGGGTGCCTAAATCCGGATCCCGTGCCGTTGGTAGAAGTTGTAGTCCCCCAGCCGCGAGGTCAGCTTGTCCACGACCTCCTGGGGGATGCGGACTTCGTCGGCGGCGACGTTCATCTCTACCTGGCGGATGTTGCGCATGCCGGGGATCGTGGTCGAGATGGCGTCGTTTGTGAGGACGAAGCGCAGCGCGCCTTCGGTGAGAGTGCGGGCGGTGCCGCCGATGATCGACTTGGCCTCGTCGACGCGCGGGAGCACTTCCTCGAGGCGTTTCGGGGTGAGGAAGTTCTGGCGGACGTCGTCGGCGGGGAACGTGGTGTCGGGGCGGAACTTGCCGCTCAGCAGTCCTGAGGCGAGCGGCACGCGGGCGATGATGCCGTAGCCCTTCTCCTTCGCCAGAGGGAAAAGCGTTGTCGCCGGCGCCTGGTTCAACACGTTGTACAGCACCTGCAGCGTATAGCCCCAGCCGCGCGTGATGATCTCGATCCCCTCCTCTGGGGTGGTGATCGAGACGCCCCAGAAGCGGATCTTTCCCGCTTCCTGCAGGCGGTCCATCGCTTCGTGGATGTCGTCGCGCTGCAACTCGTCGAGCGTCGGGTTGTGCAGCTGGTAGAGGTCGATGAAATCGGTGCGCAGGCGCTTCAGCGAGCCGTCGACGGCGTGCAGGATGTGCTCGCGCGAAAAGTCCTTGCGCAGTTTCCCTTCCGCGTCGCGGGCCACGCCCACCTTGGTGGCGATGACCACGTCGTTGCGTTTGCGCGAGAGCACGATGCCGAGGAGCGACTCGCTGCGGCCGAAGCCGTAGGAGTCGGAAGTGTCGAAGAACGTGACGCCGAGCTCGCGCGCGCGGCGGATCGCGGCCAGCGACTCGTCGTCGCTCGCCTTCTCCCAGCCGTAGGGAACTCCTGCCGCGGTCGCGGGTCCGCCGATCGCCCACCCGCCGAAGCCGATGTCGCTGACGGTGATCCCGGTCCTTCCGAGCTTGCGGTAGTGCATGCGCTACAACTTTACCTGCTTCACTTCCACCATCTCACGGTAAGAGCGCAGGAAGTTGAGCGTTTCGTTGTCGAGGCGCGAGTCGACGGTGATGATGGCCATGGCGTTGCCGCCGCTTTCGTTGCGCGCGAGGTTGTACTCCGCGATGTTGATCTCGCGGTCGCCGAGGAGCGTGCCGACCTTGCCGACCACGCCCGGGACGTCGCGGTTGATGATGTAGATCAGGTGTCCCTCCGGCTTGAACTCCACCCGGAAGTTGTTGACGGACACGATGCGCTGGTTTTTCTCGTGGAACACGGTTCCGGAGACGCACACCTCCTCGGTCGGCGACGAGGCGCGGAACGTCAGCAGGTTCGCGTAATCGCGCGGCGTCGGATGCGAGGTGGAGGCGATGGCGATCCCGCGCGCCTGCGCGACCTGCTCGGCATTCACGAAATTGACGGTCTCCGCGAGATGCGGCGTGAGCAGTCCTTTCAACGACGCGACGGAGAGGATCTTCGTCAGCCGCTCTTCGATGCCCGAAAGCTCGATCTCGGCGCGGTTCACGGGGCCGTTCAGCACCTGGGCCGCGAAGTTGCCGAGCTTCTCGGCGAGCCGGATCAGCGGCGCCGCGTCGGCGTCTGCCGTTCCTTCGAACGGCAGGTTCACCGCGGAGACGAAGATCGAGCCGCGCAGCGCCTCGATCACCATCTCCGAGGTCTGGACGGCCACGCGGTCCTGCGCCTCGATCGTGTTCGCGCCGATGTGCGGCGAGAGGATGATGTTCTTCGCGTTGAGCAACGGATGATCTGGGCCGGGCGGCTCTTCGACATAGACATCGATGGCCGCGCCCGCGACTTTGCCGGCGTTCAACGCATCGGCGAGCGCCTGTTCGTCGTAAATGCCGCCGCGCGCGATGTTGAGGACGATCGCGCCGTCCTTCATCTTCTCCAGCTCGCGCGCGCCGATCATGCCGCGCGTCTCGTCGGTGGCGGGCGTGTGTACGGTGATGATGTCGGCCTGCTGTAGCAGCTGGTCGAACGAGACCTTGCTCGCGCCGACTTTGTCGTACGCGGTATCGGCGATGTAGGGATCGAAGGCGATCACGCGCATGCCGAAGCCGCGTGCGCGGATGGTGACGCGCGAGCCGATGCGTCCCAGCCCGATCACGCCGAGGGTCTTGCCGTCGAGCTCCGTCCCCAGGAACTTCGACCGCGTCCACTCTCCCCGCTTCACGCTCGCATGAGCCTCGGGGATGTTGCGGCAGAGCGCGAGCAGCATGGCCATGGTGTGCTCGGTGGCCGACATGATGTTCGCGGTCGGCGCGTTGATCACCAGGACGCCGCGGGCGGTGCAAGCCTCGACGTCGACGTTGTCGAGCCCCACGCCCGCGCGCCCGACGATGCGCAGGGGGCGCGTTCCAGCATTCAGGAGCTCCGGCGTGACCGCCGTACCGCTGCGCGTGATCAGGGCGTCGGCTTCAGCGACCGCCGCGAGGAGCTCCGCGCCTTTGAGCCCGGCGCGGTAGTCGAGGTCGACGTCGTCCGCCGCCCGAAGGATGTCGAGCCCCGATTCGGCAATCGTGTCGGTGACGAGGACTTTGAACATTCGAGGCGGATTGTACGGGCTTCGCGAAAAATGGTGTCGGGTATCAGGTGTCAGGTATCTGAGGGTCTTCGCCCGGGCGACAATCCCCAGATACCTGACACCCGATACCCGCGGCGTCAGCCGCGCGCCACTTCGTCGAGCACATCCAGCATCGCCTCCAGATCCGCGACCGTGATGTCTCCCATGTGGCCGATGCGGAGGGTGGTGTCTTTCCAGATGCCGTAGCCGCCGCCGAGGGTGTAGCCGCGCGATTTCATCTCGGCGCGGATGCCCTCGGGGGGGAGCGTCGGCGCGAGCGTGGTAACGGTTGCGGAAGCGGCGGCGGGGTCCGACGCGAGCTTTGCGTACTTTCGCGTCCGCTCGTGGGTGATCTCGCGCATGCGGCGGTGGCGCTCGAAGCGGGCGTCCAGTCCTTCGCCGCGGATGATGTGGTCGAGCTGCTTCGCAAGCGCGTAAAAGTGCGGGATGGACGGGGTCGAGGGGACGCTGTCCTCGTCGGCCTTGTCTTTGTAGGCGAGGAAGTCGAAGTAGGTCCCGCGGTAGGGATGCTTTTTCGCACGCGCGAGCGCCTGCTCGGAGACGGCGGTGACGGTGATGCCCGGCGGGAGGGCGATGCATTTCTGGACGCTGGCGAGGCAGACGTCCGCTCCCCAGCCGTCGAACTCCACCGGGATGCCGCCGAGGGCGGAGACGGAGTCGACGAGCACGAGGGCCTCGGGGGCTTCATCGCGCACGACCGAGGCCAGAGCGCCGACGTCGTTGGTGATGCCGGTGGAGGTCTCGTTGTGGGTGATGGTGACGGCGTCGTAGTGCGCGCGGTGATGGCGGGCGAGGTGATCGGCGAGGGCGTCGGGCTCGATGGTGTTGCCCCAGCCGGCGTCGAGACGGTCGACCTCGTATCCGAGGGATTCGGCGATGTTGTACCAGCGCTCGGAGAACGCACCGCAGGTCGTGACGAGCACGCGCTGCTTGACGCAGTTCTCGAGTGCGGCCTGCATGACGCCGGTGCCGGACGCGGTGACGACGAACGTGGTCTGGCGTGTTCCGAACAGCGTCTTGAGGTCGGCGTTGATGCGCCGGAAGAGATCCTTGAACTCGGGGCTGCGGTGGCCGATCATCGGCCGCGTCATCTCCTGCAGGATCTCGGGGCGGACCCACGTGGGGCCGGGGACGAAGTAGCGCGCTTGTTCGTTCATGGCTCTTCGAGAAGGTACGGTAGCACGGCGCGCAGCGTCGTATCCGTCACGTAAACGTCGGCATTCGCCTCGACGCGTTGGCGGCGCGCCACGCCGCCGAACCCGATGAAGCAGGTGACCGCCGGCTTCGTTTCCAGGTCGCTGACGCCATCGCCGATGAACGCGGACTTGCCTTTGGCCCGGGCGAGGATCGCGTGCACGACCAGCTCCTTGCCGCCGAGGCGCGTGAGGAACGAGCGGCGATCGAAGTCCTTGTACGAGCCGTCTTCGTGAAACTCGAGCGGAACCGCATGCACGCCCCGCGGCGCGATGTTCAGCTTCGCCGCCAGCGGCGCGATCGCCTGCGCGATCCCGGCGGTGACGAGATGCACGTCCACCCCCGCGCGCTGGAGCGCGGCGATCGTCTCCTCCGCGCCGTCTACGAGCGACTGCGTGTACGTTTCGCCGAGTTTTTCCACGTCGGCCAGCGTGGGCCTGATGATCTCGAGCCGCCGTCCGTAGACTTCATCGAGGGCGAGCTCTCCATTCATCGCCGCCTCGGTGAGCTTGACGATCTCCGGGTTGCCGTTCGCCAGGACATCGATCCCCTCGATGGTGACGAGGGTGGAGTCGACGTCGAAGAAGACGAAGCGGTACTTCGCTCTCACGCCGCCTCTCGCCTCACGATCTTGATCAAATCCGCGAACCTCTCCAGGAAGTGATCCGGTTCGGAGGCCGCCAGTTGCTCCCGGGTCGAGGAGCCGGTCGGGACGACGGCGACGTCGATGCCGCAGTTGCGGGCGGCGCTGACGTCGATGGGCATGTCGCCGACGAAGAGCGCTTCGCCGCGTTCGCACTGCACGGATTCGAGGGTCACGGCGAGATGCTTCGCGTCCGGCTTGCGCGCGCCGGCGAGGTCGGGGCCGACGATGGCGCGGAAGTGGCGCGAGAGGTCGAGGAAGTCGAGGATCTTCTTCGAAAAGACCGTCGGCTTGTTCGTGCAGACCGCCATCTCCACTCCCAGCGTCGAGAGCTCGTTGAGCGTCGCGTCGACGTCCTCCAGCACCTTCGACTCCGCACAGCAGACCTCGCCATAGCGCGACTCGAAGGCCTCGACGATGTCGCGGGAGACCTCGTTCCGCTCGAACGCGCGCTGCAGGAGGCGCTCGACCCCTTCGCCGACGAAGTCGCGGATGCGCAGGGAGCTCAGCTCGTCCAGACCCTCGCTGCGGCGGGCGTGATTCACCGCCTCCGCGAGGGCGCCGTACGAGTCGACGAGCGTTCCGTCGAGATCGAACAACACCGCGCGATAGCGCAAAGCAGGGGTCATTTCGAGCGCCACATTACATCCAGTCGGGTCATCACGTCGTCGACAGTAGGACGGCCGCGAGCGTCGATTGTCACCGACGGCCACGCATCCGAGTCTTTGAAACCTTCGACGAGGACGAGGTCGGTGTCAAAGTGCGCGAGCAGCTCGTGCGCATCGTCGTATCTTGCGCGGCTTGTGCCTTGATCGCTGCCGTTACCGCGAAAGATGACCGCCTCCCCCGCCCCGGCCAGGATGACCGGGTCGGCCCCCGCCTCGAGGAAGCGGGCCGTATCGCCGCGGTGCTCTTCGTTCAGTCCGTGGTGCGTGTGCTTGATCGCACCGACGCGCTTTCCCTGCGCGGCGAAGCGGCGGATGAGCTGGACGATGAGCGTGGTCTTGCCGGCGCCGGATAGGCCGGCGATCGCCGCGACGTTCACCGGGCAAGGGTATACGCCTAAGCGTTTAGCGTTTTGGAACGTCTCAATAAGTGCAGACCGTCTATCCTCGTGCTCCACCTCATGCGAAACGCCCTGTTCGCGCTGCTCGTGCTCGCGCTCTCCTTCCCTGCATTCGGCGAGGAGGAGCCGGCGAAGCCGCTCACCATCGCGCTGGAAGCACTCGGCGACGGGGACCAGGGGGTCGTTGCCCGGATCACCTTCCGCTTCCCTCAGCCCGACGCGGCCGGCGAAGCGCCGCTCTTCCTGCAGGGCTCGTTCATCCAGAACGGACAGGTGGTGCGCAACTTCCGCTATCCGGTGCCGGAGAACGGCACCACCGTCGCCACCATCCAGACGTTCGCGGCCGGCGAGGCCGAGGTGGACGTGCGGCTGGTCATGCCCCTCGAAGAAGGGGCGCCGGTGATCATCGCCAGGACCTCGGAGAAGTTCACGCTCGCACCGACGGGGAAGCTCTACGTCGCCGGCGAGGATGAGGACGCCGAGGGGGTGTTCGCGGAAGGGGTGGTCCCGGAAACGGTCGGCGCGGTGAAGATCCGGGCCCCGAAACGCGACGTCGCGGTGAACCTGTTCGTGGTCAACGTCGACGTGCTGCCGCCGGTCTCGCGCGTCGAGTTCTGGGTCGAGGGGAAGAAGATCGTGGCCCGCAACAAGCCGCCGTTCACCGCGGAGCTCGACCTCGGCAAGCTGCCGAAACGCGTCGAAGTGCGCGCGGTCGGCTACGACGCCCGCGGCCGCTACGTCGATGCCGACGCCTTCATCGTGAACGAGCGCGAGACGCCGCTGGAGCTGAAGATCACCCGCACCGTCACGCCCGACGGCGTGTCGCATTTCAAGCTCAGCCTCCAGAACCCGAAGGGGACGGCCATCAGGAACGTGGTGCTGTACGCGGGCGACAAGAAGCTGCAGGAGTGGACGCGGCCACCGTACGCATTGAGCATCCCGACCGCACGCCTGGAGGGCGTCGACTACGTCCGCGCCTCGGCGTACGACGATACCGGGTACGAGGCGAGCGACCTGCTGTTCCTCTCCGGCGACCGCTATGTCGAAGAGATCGAGGTGAACCTCATCGAGCTGCCGGTGTCGGTGAATACGGCCGACGGCCAGCCGGTCGCCGATCTCCAGCAGAACAATTTCTCCGTGTTCGAGAACGGCAAGGCGCAGAAGATCTCCAGCTTCAATTACGCCGCGAACCTTCCGATCTCGGTCGGCGTGCTGCTCGACCACTCCGGCAGCATGGAGAAGCGGATGGACGACGCGAAGTCGGCCGCGGTCGATTTCTTCCGGAGCATCATCAAGACAGGCGACCGCGCGTTCATCGCCGCGTTCGCGTCGGACCCGACCAGGAACGCGCCGTTCGTCTCGAGCGTCGACACGCTGCAGGCGCAGGTCGAGGCGATCCCGAAGGCGTCCGGCGGCACGTCGCTCTACGACGCGATCGTCACCGGCCTCTATCGCTTCCGCAACGTGCAGGGGCGCAAGGCGCTGATCGTCATCACCGACGGCGCGGACACGACCTCCCGCCTGACGTACGACGACATGCTGACGTACGCCCGCGCGTCGCGGGTGCCGCTCTACTTCATCGGGATCGGGTTCTCGGGATTCGGCGGCATGGGCGGGGGTGGGACGATGCGCGCGCTGGCGTTGGAGACGGGCGGCGTGGCGTACCTGATCCGTAACGTCAACCAGCTCGGCGATACGTACAAGGCACTGGAGCAGGACCTGCGCTCGCAGTATCTGCTCAGCTATCACACCGAAAGCACGAAGAAGGATCAGTCGTACAGAACGATCGAAGTGAAGGTGGACCGTCCCGATGCGAAAGTTCGCACGATTCGCGGCTTTATCCCTTAGCGTCGCTACCCTGCCGCTGTTCGCGGCCGACCTGCGACCGATGAAAGAGGCGTCGCAGATCGCGACCGTCTTTCCGAAGAGCGCAAAGCTGCGCGTGCTGAACCTCTGGGCTATCTGGTGCGCGCCGTGTGTCGCGGAGATGCCCGACCTGCGCGCGATCGACGATCTGTTCGGCCCCGAGGTCGCGATCGCGGGGGTGTCGCTCGACGACATGCTGCCGGACGCGAAGCGGGAGGAAACGGAGTCGTTCCTCGACAAGCAGAAGATCGCCTTCCCGAACGTCTATTACACGGGCAATCTCGAGGAGCTCGGCAACCTGCTGAAGATCAACGGCGAGATCCCGATCACCATCGTCTACGACCGGAACGGCAAGGAACTGTGGCGCCACGCGGGGCGTCTCAACCGTCAGGAAACCATTCAGCGTCTGCGTGACGCGCTCAGGAGATTGAAATGAGAAAACTCGTATTTGTGGTGTTACTGCTCGCGGCGACCATGGCATTCGGCGACGAGCTGGCGGCCGGTGCGAAGGCGCCCGGCTTCTCGCTGGTCAACGCGGTCGACGGCAAGACCATCGAGATGAAGCCGGACGACGGCAAGCTGAAGGTGGTGGTCTTCACGTGCAACAAGTGCCCGTACGCGAAAGCGTTCGAGCCGCGCCTGATCGAGCTGGCGAACCGCTTCACGCACAAAGGCGCGCACTTTTACCTCGTCAACCCGAACGACATTCCCGACGAGTCGCCGGCGCACATGAAAGCGCGCGCGGTAGACCAGCAGTATCCGTTCCCCTACCTCAAGGACGGCGACAGCAGCGTCGCCCGCGCCTACGGCGCCCGCGTCACCCCTCACGTCTTCGTCGTCGACGGCACCGGCACGGTGCGCTACCGCGGCTACGTCGACGATTCGGCGAAGCCGGCCGAGCGGCAGGTGGAAGGGCTGACCGGCGCGCTGAATGCGTTGCTCAACGGACGCGAGATCGCGAGGACGGAGACGAAGGCGTTCGGCTGCACGATCAAGTGGAAGGGCTAACGGCGGAGCCGTAGGTGTCGGGTGTCAGGTGTCTGGGGTGTGTCGCCCGGCGATAAGTTCCAGACGCCTGACGCTCGCAGCTTCTGTCGTCCGAGCGATGAGCCGCAGACACCTGACACCCGATACCTGACACCTATAGAGTGAGCCGCGAGTACGCGCTCCTCAGCATCGTCACGCGCTTCACGTAGTTCCTCGTCTCGGAAAAGGGGATCGATTCGAGGAACTCGTCCACCGGTTTCGACGGGGCGCCGCGGCGCCATTTGAGGACGTTGCCCTGGCCGGCGTTGTACGAGGCGACCGCAAAGTAGGTGTTGCCGCGGAACATGTCGACCAGCATCTTCAGGTGGAAGGTGCCGAGGCGGATGTTGACGTCGGGGTTCTCGAGGCGGGAGACGGCGAACGGCATGCGCAACTTGCCGGCGTGCTCCTTCGCCGTCGGCGGCATGAGCTGCATGAGGCCCGTCGCGCCGACGCGCGATTTCGCGCTGGGGTTGTAATAGCTCTCCTGCAGGATCAGCGCGCGGACGAGGTTCGGATCGAGCCCGCGCTCCTTCGCCCGCTCCTCGATCTCCTCGCCGTACTTCAGCGGGTAGTACATCTTCAGAAAGTACGCCGGCGCGGAGTCCTGTTCGACCGTGGCGAGCTGCGGCCAGGCGCGACGGATGGAGCGGTACATCGCGATCTTGTCGTTCGTGGCGTTGTGGTAATCCGCCATCAGCGCCTCGGCGAAGCGGACGTTCTCGCGCCGTGAGTTGCGGCGAATCTCTTCCAGCGCATCGCGCATGGAAGAGAGAGCCGTCAGCTCGTACGCGAGCTGCAGCTCGCGCGGCATCTGCCGTTCGGCCAGCTCGCGCCAGTCCGGACCTTCGCGCTTCAGCGGATTGCTCCTGTTCTCGTCGCGCTTCGCTCCCCGCTGGATCGAATGCATCGCGTAGAGGTCCGCGTACGGTGCGGAGGCGAGCTTCTGGTAGATCGCTTTCGCCTCCGCCTTCTGCCCCTGCCGCTCGATGGTGCGGGCGTACCAGTAGTCCGACTGCCGCCGCACGTTGACGTGCGTGTAGGTGTCGGCGATGAAGCGGAAGAGTTTCTTCGCGGTGGCCAGATCCCCGCGGGCGTACGCGGCCCACGCTTTGTCCCAGAAGTGCTGCAGTGCCGGGTCGAGCAGCGGATCGATCTTGACGACCTGCGGCACGAGCTCCATCACGTACGCGTCCTGGTTCTTCGCCTCCGCGCGTGCGATCAGGGAGTTGAGCACGTCCAGGCGCGCGTTCGTGTCGAGCTGAAGTTGCAGCAGGTCCTTGAGCCGCTCGCTGGCGAGCCGCTCGTACTCGTCCTTCTTGTTCTTCTTGGCGAGGTCGATCAGCTCCACCTTGCGGAAGACGGTCGCGTACTTTGGCTTGGAGACGGTCCTGCGCTTCTTCCCCTTGCCCACCTTCTGCTTGATCGTGCCGGTGCGCTTCTTCTCCTTCACGGTCTTGGTGGTCTTCGGATTGATGGACGCGGCGACGATGGAGTAGTTGCGCGCGGCGTGGCGGAGCGCGGGGATGGCGTATTTGAACGGGCCCGACGTGAGCGGCTCGAGCACCTTGTTCGAGTCTTCGAACCGGCGAAGCCGGTGCAGTGCGATGCCCCGCTGCAGCCGGATCGAGTCGCGCAGATGCGCGGGGGCGGAGGGCTCGAGCGCGGTCAGCTCCTCGAGCGCGGTCTGGGAGTCGTTCGCCTGCATGAGCGCGATCGCCCGCTCGATCCGCTCGGACGGCGTGAGCGGCAGCGGGTTGTTCTCCGGCGTGCCGGTGAGCGCCCGGACGAGATCCGCGGCGTCTTTCCACTGCTCCGCGCGCGGGCTGTGGATGAGGATGTTGCGCGCGGCGAAGAGCGCCCCCGGAACGTCGCCGGTGTTCAATCGCTGCTGCACCGTGTTCCAGCGTGCGGCGGCGGTGACGGCCGGATCCGTGGCCCTGCGGGCAACCGAGGCGTAGATGTCGGCGGCATGCGCACCATCGCCGGCGTCTGCGTACAGCGCGGCGAGCTTCAGCGACGCCTCGTGTGCGTGGATCAGCCGCGGCGTGCGCCGCATCAGCTTCGCGAGCGTGGCCCGCGCCGCGACCGGGTTCCGGGCCTGTTCGTACGCCGTGGCGAGATAGTAGAGGCGGTACTCCTCGACCGCACGCGGCCCGAAGTGGAAGGAGGAGAGGTGCTTGATGGCCTCGGCCGCCTTCTTCTCCTTCACCGCCTCGACGCCGGCGAGGTAGGGCTCGCGCAATTTCTGCAGGTCCGGAGGCGCCTCCTGCTTCGCCAGCACCTCCGCCGCCTCCTCCTCGGATGCGGTCTCGCGACCTCCCCGGGTGAAGAGCAGCGTGGTGCCGATCAGGGCGGCAAGAACGACCACGACGACGGCAACGAGCCGCCATTTACCACGGAGCAACTGCAACACGGGCGCTGCTAGTGCGTGAGCCGTGCCGAGTAACTGTTACTGGTTACTGGTTGCTTGTGATTCGCAGCCTGAAGCCACCATGAACCATGAACCAGCAACCAGCAACTGCGAAGCACCTACAGTCCCAGCGCGTCCGCTCTTCCGTCGGCCAGGATGCGCACGAGCTCGTCGTAGAAGTAGTTCGAGACCTTGCGAACATCGTCTCCGATCCGCTCGTCGTACATCTGGCGGCTGCGGTCGATGTCTTCCTTGAGGCGTTCGTAGAGGTCGCTGTTCTTCCGTCCCTGCTCCACCTTCGACTCGTTGTAGAGCTTGATCTCGGAGACGAGCAGGCGGGCGAAGCGGCGGGCTTCGTCGTGCTTCTTCGCGTCTTCGGAGCTGCCGCCGCTGCCGAGGACGCCGCCGCGGGCCAGGCCGGCCGGGGGGATGTACTGCGTCGAGGGGCGATCGTCGCTCGCGGCCGGCGAAGCCGCCGCTGCGGGAGGAGCAGCAGGTGTTGGAGGCGGAGGTGGTGGAGGCGCGGGTGCGGGAGCGGGCGACGGAGGAACGCCGAGGCCGCCTCCTCCGAAGTCCTCGTCCGAGGGGACGTTGAAGCTCGGCCGCTGCGCCGCCATCATCTCGCGCAACTGCGCGGCGTTGATCGCGACCGTACCGGCATCGGTGCGCGTCGGCACCGGCTGTTCGGCGACAGGAGCGGGAGGAGGCGCAGGTGCGGGCGCGGGAGGAGGTGCCGCCTGCGGAGCAGCCGCGGCAGCCGGTCTCGCCGCGGGCGCGGGCGCCGGAGCAGCGGCGGATGCGGCCGACCCTTCGCTGAGGCTCGGCGAGGGGATCTTCTTCCGGATGGCCAGCGTGTCGACCAGCAGCCCGGTCGTGAAGACGAGCAGCTCGATCGCATCCTGGTCGAAGTTCGACACCACGTCGCCGACCGCATCGACGTACACCGCCGCGGCGACCTTGTCCTTGATCACCATCGGCACCAGGACGGCGCGGTCGGAACCGCTGACGCCGAGGCGCGTGGCCAGGTTGGCGCCGTCCCAGGCGACGACCTGCTCGTTGCGCAGCACGCGGTCGAGCTCCGGGATCAGCCCCGGCGCCGCGTTGAAGCGCTTGATCATCTCGTCGTTGCCGCCGTGCGTGGAGAAGCCGACGCCTTTCCAGCCGCTGAACGTCTCTCCGCGGAGGATGAGCAGCGCCGCGCGGGAACCGAACTCGAGGCATTGTTCCAGCAGCGAGTTCAGCACGTCGACCTGCGACTTGCCGCGCTCGATCTGCTGCACGGCGGTCTTCACCCGTGTCGCACCCGAGGCGGACGGTTCGGCAGCCGCGGGTGCGGGGCGATCGGCCTCGAGGCCTTCCTCCAGCTCGGTAATGGACTTCCGGATCTGCGGGAGGAACGTGATCGAGTTCACGTCTGCCTGCACGCTCTGGAGGGCGGCTTTGAGCTGCTGGTCGACCAGAACACGCACGTCCTCGACGGACGAGCGGATCTCGGCCACCATCTTCTCGATCGACTCGCGCACCTGCGCGTCGATCGAGCTCGCGACTTCCTCGCCCCTCACAGCCATAAATCCTCCGATTGCTGGGACTTGCCCGGCCTCGAGCGACCGCTCAAAAGGCTGGGCGATTATCGGCCCCGCTCTCTCACGGTGTCAAGGAACGCCGCCGCCGTGTTACTTTGAGCATCGAATGCGAGTTTTCTCCTTTGTTTTCGCGGGTCTGGCGCTGCTCGCCGCCGGCTGCAACGCGGGCGATCCACCGCCCGATCCGCAGTCCGAGTGGCGGAACGTCCTCCGCCATAAACCGGCCGCCGTCGCCCCCGGCGCTTCGCCCGACCACAAGCAGGTTTACGCCGACTCCGTCCGCGCCTTCGTGGTGCGCCATCCCGAGCACAGCCGCGCGCAGCAGGTCTGGCAGCGGTTGCAGCTCGAGTTCGCCGACGATCTCGCGGGCGCTGGCCGCTACCAGGATGCGATCCGCTTCTACCGGTCGGTGCTGATCAAGCATCCGGAGAGCGATCACGCCCGCCGCGGGCTGGCGCTCGCCGCCGACCGGCTCGCGGTCACGCGCGAGAAGCTCCTCGAGCTCCACAAGGGGATGTCCCACCGCCAGGTGGCGAACATCCTCGGCAAGCCGATGCCCGGCTGGTCGGTGAAGCAGCGCCGCGCCGGCACGACGTTCGAGGCGTGGTACTACCGCACGAGAACCGGCGAAGTCGCGGCCGTCTATTTCCGTGATGGGAAAGTGCTTGCGGCAGAGGAGAGCTCGAGCGCACGGCTGGCGCGCATTTCGGATTCCACTCCCCAGTGAGGGCCCGGTTCTTGAAATCGGCCTCAGCCGCAACGCGTTAAGGTTCCCGAGAACGACAACATGCCGATTTACGAATACCAGTGCAAGCAGTGCAGCGAACGCCACGAGATCATCCAGCGCTTCTCCGATCCGCCGCTCGAAATCTGCCCGAAATGCGGCGGTGAGATGAAGAAACTCTTTTCGTCCCCTGCAATCCAGTTCAAAGGTTCAGGGTTCTATAAGACGGACTACGCGAGCTCCAGCTCGAACCCGTCCTCGAGCTCCTCGCCGTCCTCGGACAAGTCTTCCGATAAAGGGGAGACGAAGAGCGAGACGAAGTCTGAAACGAAGTCCGAATCGACCGCCAAGACCGAATCGAAGAGCGAGAGCAAAAGCTCCGAGTAAACAAATTCACATGGAATTCGCGCCGGCCCTCGAGCTTCCGCAGAACACGACCCGCAGAATCGTCGAACAAACCATGGGCAAAGCCAGAGACATGAAACGGCGTGCCGATACGGTGCTCGAGGAGCTCTTCCGTTCGATGTTCGAGGAGATCGACACCGACAAACTGCGGAAGGAAGTCGACCAGCTGCGCGAGCGAGCGCCCGACTTCCAGCCCGCGCAGCACGCCCGCGTCCTGGCGCGGCGCACCGCCATCCGCTGCGCCGCCGCGGGCGCGGTGACCGGGCTCCCGCTCGGCCTCGCGGCCATCGGCACGCTCGGCGCGGATCTCGCCTACCTGGTCTACCAGCAGTTCCGCCTGATCCTCGGCATCGCCACGATCTACGGCCACGAGCCGACGGCGCGCGAGCGCTTCGCCGAGGCGCTGTCGTGCATCGCGCTCGGCTCCGGCGTCGGCATCGGGAAGCAGAGCGTGGCCGCGATGATCGGCTCCGCCACGATCGAGGGGGGCCTCATCGCGGAGAAGATCGGCGCGCGCTTCCTGCGCGACCGCCTCACCAAGGTGATCCCGTTCGTCGGCGTCATTTCCGGCGGTGCCCTCAACTACGCGGCCGTCTACGCCGTGTCGCGTTCGGCGATCCGTTATTACGACGCGCGCGTCGACCCGGTGCTGGCCGACGAGATCTGGGCGGAAGGCGATCGCGAGCACGCCTGAAAAGGTTGTAACCGCGCGCGTGGAATGTGCCTCCGCGACCCCCGGTTTGACGCGGATGAAGACGATGCCAAAATTCGAATACGAATCACACACGGAGTCGGACTCCGCGCTGTTTGAACGCCGCCGCGTACGTCGTGTTCGAATGATCGCCGAGCTCACGCTGAACCTGATCAGCAGCGACCGGACGACCACGCACCGCGAAGCGCGCTGCCTCGTCGATTGCGCGCGCAAGGCGATCCTGGAGCTGGTCCCCGGCTTCCAGCTCCGCTTCGAGCGAATCGTGAAGCCGCACTTCGATCGCGTCCTGCAGCAGCGCTGGCCTGAAGAAGAGCTGCGCTACTCCGATCCGCACGAAACCGTCAATTAACGCGGGATTTCCCACCGTGAGATGACGTCCGGCGCAAACGCCGCACGCCGCGCGAACACCATTCCTGCCTCGTCCCGCGCGAGCATCGCCCAATCCCGTTTCGGCCAGTAGACCAGCGACGCCGGCAATTCGCGGCGCTGTCCCGTCGCCGCATCGAGCACCGGCAATGGCGCGCGATGCTCATCCACGGCCAGATCGATCGCGTACTTTTTCAACAGCGCCCGCCACGCCCTCTGATCCCCCCGCGCCCGCGCGTACTCCGGGATGTATTCGCGATAGAGCTCGTTACGCCCGTCCGTGAGCGCGCGCCGTTCCGGATAGAACGACCAGATCACGAAGCCGCCGAATTGATCGGGGTTGTAGATGTTTCCCTTCAGCCCGGACGCTTTCAGACGCGCCACCGCCTCGAGCGGAAAGCGCTCCGGCGCCACGCCGAGCCGGTGATCGGTCGTTACCGCCACGAGCAGGATCGCCGCTGCAGCAGTCGCGTACACGAGCGGCTTGCGCAGCTCGAATCGCGGCACGAGCAACGGAAAGGCGGCGAAGAAGAGCGGCTGGTTGCGCACGTGCCGGAGGGCCAGGTACGCGAAGCCGGCGAAGAGCAGCGCGCGCCACCATTCGTCCCGCTTGTCATTGTGCTTGACGATGAACGCCGCCGCACCGCCGAGCACGAGGAGGTACAGCAGCGGGAACCGCGTGATGCTGCTCGGCAGCCATTCGGCGTTCACGAACGCGCCGCTCTGCACGAACGACATCAGCTCGAGAGGCGACGCGATCGCCCGCCAGCCGTACGGATTCACGAGCAGGCCGAGCGCGCTCGCAATCACCGGCAACGGCCGCCGCGTCACCAGCAGTGCGATCCCCGGCGCGAGCAGCGCCGAGGGATGGATGTTGATCCACAACGCGGCGATCGCCGCATGCGCAATCCATCCGCGAGACGCGATCGCGAGCACGACGAAGAGCATGGCCGCGGACGAAGGGCGCAGATCGAACGTCTGCATCGCCCCGGCGAACGCGATGGCCGTGAGCAGCAGGTCTTTCGTCTTCACAAAGACCAGGACGAAGATCGCCCCCGCCAGCAAAGCCCGCACGAACGACATCCCCGCCAGCCCGGCCGCCCGCTGCGCGGCATATGCGGCGACTTCGAACAGCCACTCGCCGTTGATCCACGCGTGCTTCTCACTGGCGATCGCAAACGGGTCGGCAGCCGGCAGCGCCCAATGCTCGACGATCCACCGCCCGGTGGCCAGGTGCCAGAAGAAGTCGTAGTTGCGAACCGGCGCAATCGCGGCGAGGGCGAACAGCACGAACAGCGCGTACGGAAGGATCCTCTGCGCGCGCGCGTCCGTCACAGGCGGATCATAACGGAGAGGCGACGAGGGGCCTCCGGCGGGCCGGTGTGACCGGCAGCATTTGTTTGCGCACGGACGGCGCTTCGTGCGAGAGGCGTGCGTTCAGCCTTGGGCGACCAGTGCCGCCGGTCACACCGGCCCGCCGGAGGCCCCTCGTCGCCTCTCCGTCAGTTCAGCCGCGCGAGCTGCACGTCGCCGTTCACGGTCGTGATCTTCAGCTCGTGCTGGCCGCCGTTCACCTCACCCGATACGCGGCGGCTGCCGGGATTCGAGTGGATGCTCAGCGGGAACGACGCCTCGAAGTCGCCGTTGACCTGCGACAGGTCGACGTTGAACGACGCGTTCTGAGGCAGCGTCGCCTCCACGCCGCCGTTGACCGTCTTGAACCGCGCTCCCTGGAAGGAGTGGGTGAACTTCGCGCGAACGCGGCCGTTCACCGTGGTCGCCTGCAGCTCGCTGGTGCCGCCGGTCTCGACGTCGATCGTGCCGTTCACGGTCGCGACGTCCGTCGCACCGTCCACGCCGCGGGTCACGATGCGGCCGTTGACCGTGCTGATGTCGAGCGACACCGTGGCGGGCACGCGCAGCACGTAGTCGATGCGCTCTTTGTGGCGGCCGAAGAGGAGCGGGATGTCGAACTTGAACCCCTTGCGGCGATGCTCGCGGCGGCCGATTTTCAGGATCTTCCCCTCGATGGTCGTTTCGAACAGCCCCTGGTTCGGCTTGCTCTGGTCGATGTCGAGGTCGCCCGAGGCGGTGGCGACGAGGGAGATCTCGTCCGTCTGCGCCGCGTCGATCTTCACGCTGCCCTCGACCTCGAACACGCGCAACTGGTCCACGCTCGACGCGGGCCAGCTCTGGGTGATCGTGACCTTCGCCTTCCTGTTGCCGCGGGCTCCGTGGTTTCCTTCAGCACGTCCGCACGCGACCGCCATGAGAAGTGCGATCGGGAGTAAATAAAGCGCTTGCCTCGACCTGTTCATACGACACCTGCTGGACGGTTGTACGACAATCGCCCGACGAGGTTTCATGACAGATAACTCGCAGACCAAGCTCCTCCGGATCGCGGCCTTCCTGGTCGACGCATTGTCGATCGCGCTGCTGCTCATCCTGCCGACGTCGGCCCTGAGCTACGCGATGACTTGGACGACCTCCCCGAAGGGCATCCAGCTCGTCTGGTGGGCCGCCCTGGCCATCCTGATGCTGGCCATGCTCCTCCGCGACGGCTTCCGTCGCCGCTCCATCGGCAAACAGCTCCTCGGCCTGCGCGTGCTCACCCCCAAAGGCGAAGGCTGCGGCTACGCCCGCTCCCTCCTCCGCAACTTTCCCCTGGTGATCCCGGGTTGGAACGTCCTCGAGGTTATGCTCGTGGTCCTCGGACGCTCCCGCACCGGCGACCGGCTGGCGAAGACGACCGTCACGGAGGAGTGAGCGATCCAACGGTTCCAGCCGAGGTAAGATTGAAATCGTGGATGACGAACTGAAACGGCTGCTGGAGTCCATCCGGCAGGAGACTGCTGCGGAGCACCAGGAGACGCGGCGCCACTTCGATATCGCCGTCGAGCGGATCGAACACCGCTTCGAGTTGCTCGCCGAAACTGTTCAACACTTGAGCGAGGAAACCCTGCGGACGTGCGCCAGCCTCGACGAAAAGATCGAGCGAAGTGCCGCGGAGACGCAGGCGATGATCAAGTTTTCGCACAAGGATCTGGACCGCCGCCTGACGGCACTCGAAGAGACCGTTGCGCATTTGCAGACGCGTCTCGACCGCATCGAGTCGGGCACACACTAACTTCATACCGCGAGCTCATACCCCAGCCGCCGCTCCGTGAGCTGCTTCGTGAACGTCTCCACGAACGACAGCCTCACGTCGAAGAAGAAGTCGTTCTCCTCGCCATATCTCTCGTCCACCAGCACCACGTTCGGTGCGTCGATCAGGCGGTAGACGTGGCTGAGGGCGTCGAACGGGACGCGCACGCGGATGCGTTGGTAGACGTAGCGGTCGAGGAGGGAAGCGGCACGCAGGGTTTCGGCGGCGGTGTCGCGGTAGGCGCGGGAGAGGCCGCCGGTGCCGAGCTTGATGCCGCCGTACCAGCGGACGACGATGACGCCGAGGTCGTGGAGGGCGGCGCCTTCGATGGCGGCGAGGATCGGCTTGCCGGCGGTGCCGGAGGGCTCGCCAGCGTCGGAGCTGCGGGAGCGGGCACCTTCGAAGAGGCGGAAGGCCCAGCAATGATGCGTGGCGTCGAAGTAGCGCTTCTGCGTGCGCTCCAGCTCCGCGAAGAACTCCTCGTCCGTGACCACAGGAAACGCAATGCCGAGGAACTCCGAGCGCTCGATCTTGTGGCGGAACTCGGCGCGCTCTGACAGCGTCCGGTAGTGGTCAGACATGGCGGTACGCCGAGACGTTCCGGTTGCCGCGCAGGAAGAAGCGGAGCGGCCACGCCGCGGCGTCGCCGGAGTTGTCGATGCCGATGCGCGGGCTGACGGCGATGTCGTCCTCCGCGACTTCAATATCCCGCGGACTGAGCCACAGCGCGTCGCCGCGCAGGCTCTGGCCGTCGAGGCGGCGGTCGATGTCGAGCGCCATGCAGATCTTGCCCGGCCCGTTCATCAGGTCGTGATCCTTCTTCGCCTTCGGCCTCCGCTCGCGTATCACCTCGATGCCGTGCAGCGGTTCCGCCGCGCGCAGCAGCACCGCCTCGGCGATGTCCGCTTCCCCCGTCACGACGTTCATGCACCAGTGCATGCCGTACGTGAAGTAGACGTATGCGTGGCCCCCTTCGAGGTACATCGACTCGTTGCGCGGCGAGCGCAGTCCCTTGCGCGCGTGGCTGGCCAGGTCGTTCGCACCGAGGTAGGCCTCGGTCTCGACGATGCGCGCGGCGAGGAGCTCGCCGTGCTCCAGACGGCGCCAGAGCACGCAGCCGAGGAGAGAGCGCGCGATGCCGACCGTGTCGCCGAAGTAGAACGCGCGCGGGAGCTTCTTTTTCAAAAGCCCAGCCGCGCTCCCTTGCGGTGATCGAGCGCGTCCTCATTCGTGTGGCGTCCGATGACGCGCAGCAGCTCCTCGTGCACGCGCGGCGTCGCACCGAGGATGTTGCCGCGCTCGAGCCAGCGCTGCCCGCCCGAGAAATCGGTCACGACGCCTCCCGCTTCCTGTACGAGCAGCGCGCCTGCCGCCACGTCCCACGGCGCGAGGTGCATCTCGAAGAAGCCGTCGAACACCCCCGCCGCGGTGTACGCGAGGTCGAGCGCGGCCGAGCCGGCGCGGCGCACCCCCTTGGAGACGCGGATGATGTCGGTGAAGATAGCCACGTACGACTCGACATACTCCTGCGCGCGGAACGGAAAGCCGGTCGCGAGGAACGAGCCTTCCAGCGCCCCGTGCGACGAGACGTGCATCGGCTCACCGTTCCGGAAGGCACCCGCGCCGCGCTCGGCGGTGAAGAAGAGGTCGCGCAGCGGTTCGTAGATCAAGCCGGCGATCGTCTCCTCGTTCCTGCGCAGGGCGATGGAGATGGACCAGATCGGAAAGTGCTGGAGGTAGTTCGAGGTGCCGTCGAGCGGATCGATGACCCACGTCCGTCCGGACGCCGCTTCCGTCCCGCTGCTGCGGCCCCCCTCTTCGCCGAGGAAGCCGTCGCCCGGGCGCTGCTCGCGGATGAAGGCGACGATCGCCTCCTCGCTCTCCCGGTCCGCCTTCGAGACCCAGTCGTTCCGCGCCTTCAGGTCGGCGTCGTCCTTGTCGAGATGCTCCCAGTATTTGAGGAGGACCTTCGCCCCCCGCCGCGCCGCCTCTGTGGCGATCTCCAGGTCGTTCATCGGGCCGGGATTGTATGTTGGTTCGCGGTTCGCGATTTGCGACTGGGTGACTCGGCCATGTCGGCGCCTACCTGCCGAGGTAAACTCCCTTGGGTGATGCATCGGAGTGGGGCGTGCTGAGCAATGCGCAAGCTTGAGACGTTGACGGTCGAGAACTTCAAGTCGATCCGGAAGCAGACGCTGCGACTCGGGGCGCTGAACGTGTTCATCGGCGGAAACGGCTCTGGAAAGTCGAACCTAGTCGAGACTTTCCGGTTCCTCCGCGAGATCGTCAACCAGCAACTATCCGCATACACACTCCGGAAGGGCGGTGCCGACACGCTGCTCTACTTTGGGCGGAGAACTTCTCCGACGATGAAGTTTCGCCTGGAGTTCTCCGAAAAGCCGACAACTTCGAACGGATACTCCGTGACTCTCGCGGGAACGAACGACGACTCGCTGATCGTCGCCGCCGAAACCGCTTACTACCATGACAAGGCGAAGTATGTTGTTCCGTACGACAGGACCGTCGCGACGCAAGCGCGCGAATCAAAGCTCCGCGAGCACGATCACGCTTCCGCTCGCCAGGTGTTGCGAGATCTTGAAAGCTACCGTGTCTACCACTTCCACGACACCAGCGATCACGCCGCCGCAAAAGGGAGTAGCGACGTGGATGACAACCAGTACCTCCGGCCGCAGGCGGAGAACCTTCCCGCCTTCTTGTACTGGCTACAGCAGAAGCAGCCTAATCACCTGGCAAACATTCGTGACACGGTGCGGCAGATCGCGCCATTCTTCGACGATTTCCGGCTGACTCCTTCGCGGCTGAACGAAGGCAAAATTCGTCTCGAATGGAAGGAAGTCGGGAGCGACGCCTACTTCAACGCGTCGTCGCTTTCTGACGGCACGCTCCGGTTTATCTGTCTCGCGACACTGCTGCTCCAGCCCGATCTTCCCGCCATGGTGTTGCTCGACGAACCCGAGCTCGGACTGCATCCGGCTGCCATCAACCTGCTCGCATCGCTTTTGTCTTCCGCGGCGGCGCGCACGCAGGTCATGATCGCTACGCAGTCGGTCACTCTCGTGAATCAGTTCGAACCGGATGATGTATGGACGGTCGACCGCGAGGAGCAGCAGAGCGTCTTTCGGCATCTCAGTGAACAAGATATGGCGGGCTGGCTCGACGACTACGCGCTTGGCGAGCTGTGGGAAAAGAATGTGCTCGGAGCGCGCCCGTGAAACGGGTGCTGATTCTTGTCGAAGGGCAGACGGAGGAGCGCTTCGTGAAGGATGTTCTGGCACCGGCGTTCGTCGAACGGCAGGTGTTCTTGTCACCCACGATTCTCGTTACGAAGCGGGTGAAGGACGGACCGAACTTCAAGGGTGGCGTCACTAATTACGCGAAGTTCAGAGCCGACGTGCGGCGACTCTTGCAGTCGAGCAGCGGAGCGCTTGTCCTTTTCTCGCGCTCCACGAGTTCGAAGCGTGGCTGTTCGTGTCCCCGACGAGCTGCCGCGAGCTCTGACACAGCCCGGCGGCCGGGAGGCCTTTGCCGCAATCTGCGCGGGCGCCGGGACGCCGGAAGATATCAATGAAGGCGCCACGACTGCACCGTCGAAGAGGCTCAAGAGCATCTTTCCCACGTACCGGAAAACGGTGCACGGCCCGCTCACGCTCCAACGGATCGGATTGGGACGCGTCCGCGCCGAGTGCCCGCATTTCGACGCGTGGCTGCGAAGGCTGGAGCAGCTTGCTGCCTGAAGACCACTAGCAGTGGCCGGTTCCCCCACTTTCCACAAAGACACCTATCCGTTACTCTCTTCTGCCATCCATGAGCATGCGAGGGAGTTCGCGGCGGCGGCGGGAGGCATCCCTGGTTGCGCCGGCGGCGTTCGGCTGGGATCGGGCGTTGCTCGCGACGTTGCGCCACTCCTCGCTTTCCTTTGACGAAGCGGTGGATGCGACGCCGCTGGCCGCGGTCAGGGAGCTCGGGACGCGTGACCGGCTCTCGCTGGTGGCTCAGTTTGCGGCGCATCAGGCGCTGCTGCACTTTGCCGGGATCGCGGACGGCGAGCTCGAGCCGGCGGAGTGGGCGGTGGTCCAGAAGCGCGGCAGCGACGTGCGGCTGATTCGCGTCGCGGCAAGGGCGTGCGATCCGTCGAATGCTCCGCCGGTAGTGGCGCTCGCGCACGAATTCGCAGAGCGCATCGGAGCGCAGCTCGACATCCTCGGGCAAGCGTGGGCGCGCGCGGACGCGATCTACGCCGAGGCGTTTGCGCGGGTCTCGAGGGACGTCGCCGCGGACCTGAAATGGATGCGGCGTGCCGCGCACGGGGCGATCGCCGCACCGGGCCCGGAAGGATTGCGCTCTCTCGACGAGGGACGCTACGGCTATACCGACGAAGCGTGCATCACCTCGCTGCAGCGCTTTGCGGAGCGCGTGGTCGTGGTGCGCGGTGCGTCGCCGCTGGAACGGTACTCCGCGCTCGGCGCCTTGGCCTTCGATCGAACGCTGGCGGCGCCGGCCGTCGCGGAGCGCATCCTCGGCGCGACCTCGCGCGTGAAGCACGTATTCGTCGTCGCCAATGAAGGTGCGTTCGACGAAGGCTCGCGCCAGGTGGTGGAACTGCTCGCGAACGCGCGTCACGGGACGTGGCTGATTCCGAACGACGCCGACGCGCTGCCGGAAACGCAGCCGTTCATCGTCGCGCCGCGGCTTGCCGCCCGCGCTGCCTTGCGCGTCGACTACGAAGCATTCGTGCAGTCGGACGCATTCGCCGCCTATCTCGCCCATGGCGACGTCCCCGCGCCCGCCACGCCGCTGCCGGCGCTGGCGGAGCCGGAGCGCTCCTACATCGGCGCACTGGCACTGCTCGGCAAGGCCGTTCCGCGCCAGCTCGCGTCCGCGTTCCTGAAGGACTTTCTCTTCCGCGGGGAGTTGGAGGAGCTGGTGGTGAGCGGCGTCAGTGCGATCGAGCAGGATGCATACACCTTCGCCGGCGATGCGATCCGCGAAGAAGCGGCACGCCTGATCCCCGCCGCGTCACGCGCCGCGATCTGCCGCGTGGCCGCGTCGCACGCGACCGGCGTGCATGCCGCGTTGCTCTGGCTCGACGCGGGCGATGCGGGCGCCGCCGCGGAAGCGCTCGAACGGACGGAGCTCTTAGACGCGGACGGCACCGTGAGCGCACTGCGCCGCGTCCCGCCCTCGATCCTGACGCCGGCACTGGCGATCCGTTACGCGCACGCGCTCGTCGACTGCGGCAGGTATCGCGACGCACGCGCGCTCGATCCAGGCGACGAGCTCGTCCTCGCGCGCGCCGATCGCCGCAGCGGTGACTACGGAACCGCGCTCGCGAGGCTGGAACGGCTCGACTCGCCCGAGGCGCTGCTGCTGCGCGCGGAGGTTCTGCGCCTCCTCGAGCGCAATGACGAAGCGCAGGACGTGCTGAAGCGGTGCGGCACGACGGTGGAAGCCGAGTACGAGCGCGGACTGCATGGCGCCGAGGTGAACCTGCCGCCGGAGCATTACCTGGCGGCCCGGCTGGCGACGTATCGCGCGCTCGGAGACGGAGACTACGCCGCGGCATCGACGCACGCCCGCGCCTCGCACGAGCGCGCGCGGAACAACTGCGAACGGATCGACGCGTCGATGGACCGGCTGTTCGCCACGTTTTCCGCCGGAGCGTGGGATGAAGCGCGCGCCATCGCCGTCGAGGCACTGCAGGAAGTCGAGGAAACGCAGGGCGACCGGGCCGCGGGCGGCATCCTCTTCACGCTGGCCTACCTCGCTGCCGACAACGCGCAGTGGGCGCACGCGGCACAACGCATCGCGCGCCTGCGCCACTACTACTCCGCGAACCGCGACGACCTCCGTCTCTCCGAGCTCCCCCTCCTGACGGCGCATCTCGACTTCTCGCGCGGCCGCTTCGCCGACGCACGACGCGTGGCGCAGGCCATCCACGAGCATCCGCACGTGCACGGCCAGATCCGCGAAGCGGCGGCACTCATCCTCGATGAGCTCAACTGGATGGAAGACGGCAAGGCGCCGCTGCTGTCGACCGGCAGGTCCGGCAACGCGGAGCTGACGCGCAGGCACGAGCGCATTGCGCGAAACGGCACAAGCAACCAGCCACCAGCAACAATCCCCGAGGCGCTCTTCGCCTTCCGCCGCGCCCTCGCGACCAAGGACGAGTCCACCGCCCGTGCGCTCGCCGAAAAATACGACCTTCTCTTCGACCCCGCTCCGGCACCGGCCGAAGCCGAGCTGCGCATCCTGCGCGCCGCCGCGACGCGCGAGTTTCCGTTCCAGCCGCACGACTTCGACCTTCCGTGGTGCTTCGCCACCCGCAACCGCCTCGGGCACTGGAACGCCATCGGCCCGTACTCACCGCCGTCCTTCGAAGACCTCGAGGAGGCTCCCGGCTGGGTCGCCTGCAGCGACCGCGAGCTCCTCTACATCGAAGGCAGCTCGCAGTGGACGAGCGACGGACGCGAAGCAATCGCCGCGATCTTCCGCACGCGCTCCGAGAACCACCGCTTCCGCCGCCTCATCGACCAGGAAGAAACTGCCCGTCCCGCGCGCGCCGGCGCGATCGACGGCATCGTCGGGCAATCGCCCGCGATCCGCGAGGTCGAGTCGCTCGTCGCACGCGTCGCGAAGCGCGACGTCGCGGTCTGCATCCTCGGCGAGTCCGGGACCGGCAAGGAGCTGGTGGCGAAGGCCATCCATCGCCAGTCGCCGCGGCGCCAGAAGCAGTTCACCGCCGTCAACTGCGCCGCGCTGCCGGAGAACCTGGTCGAGAGCGAGCTGTTCGGCCACGTGCGCGGCGCGTTCACTGGCGCGGATCGCGACCGGGCAGGCCTCATCGAGACCACCGACGGCGGCACGCTCTTCCTCGACGAAGTGGGCGAGCTGCCGCTGCCGACGCAGGCCAAGCTCCTGCGCTTCCTGCAGGAAGGGGAGTTTCGCCGCGTCGGCGACACGGTGAACCGCTCCGCGGACGTGCGCATCGTCAGCGCGACCAACCGCAAGCTCGATGCGGCGGTCGAGGAAGGGCGCTTCCGCGACGACCTCTATTACCGCATCCGCGGCGTCGAAGTGCCGCTGCCGCCGTTGCGGGAGCGCGGCGGCGACATCCTGCTGCTGGCCACGCACTTCCTGGCCGTCGAGCGCGAGAAGCATCACGCCGGGCCTTCGATGCTCGCGCAGGACGTGGAAGCGATCTTCGCCGCGTATCCCTGGCCGGGCAACGTGCGCGAGCTGCAGAATACGATCCGCGCCGCGCACGCCATGGCCGGCGAGTCGAAGGAGATCGCGGTCGAGCACCTGCCGGAGCGGCTGCGCAACGTGGCGCCGGCGCGGGTCGCGGCGGGCTCGTATCAGCACGCGGTCACGCGGTTCAAGCGCGACCTGATCGAGCGGTCGCTGCTGCAGGTGAACGGCAACCAGAATCGCGCCGCCGCGATGCTGAAGATGTCGCGGCAGGCGCTGGCGTACCAGATCCGCGAGCTCGGCATCCTCGTGCGCGCCGGACTGTGACAGATCTACAAAGCCGCTGTAGCGAAATTACGTCGCGCCGTGCGCACCGGGGGAACGCCCGTACAATCGGCTCGCTTTCTAAAGGGGATGGAAATGTTGCGCGCTGCCGCGGTTGCGACGGTCCTGGCACTCACCGGCTGCTCTCTGTACAACGAGGTGTCGGTCGCGCCGCTGAACCTGACGCCCGCGGACATCGAGCGCGGCGCGGACGTCACCTCGATGGTCCGCAAGGCCGATTACCTCCGCGCCATCGAGCTCGCACCCGTCGCCGAAGCGCGCACCCGCCGCTCCGCCCCCGAGCTGGCCTCGCTCGGGCGCGCATACCTCGCCTCCGGCCGCTTCGATGAAGCGCGGGCGCTGCTCCGCGCCGCCCTCGACCTCGAGCCGCCACACACCCTGCACGCGGAGATCGCGTGGGACCTTTCGCAGGTCGAGTATCTGGAGAACAATTACGAGCCCAGCCTGGAGTGGGCGGAAATTGCCACGAAGAACGGCCTGACCGTGCGCAAGTGGCACCTGCACTACCTGAAAGCGATGGCCTCGGTGCCGGTCTATCGCTTCAGCGGCACGCATACCGAGCGCCTGCACTTCCAGTTCGGCCGTCCCGACGTGCCGCGCATCGCCACGAGGCTCAACGGGAAGCAGAATGTCGAGGCGGTGATCGATTCCGGCGCGGTGCTGTCGATCATCTCGAACCGGCTCGCGGAGCAGTTGCCGGTGAACCGTTTCGGCGATATCGAGGGAACGTTCTTCGGCCTCCTCGGCGAACCGATCGCGGTGCGCTTCGGCCTCATCGAAAAGCTGGAGCTGGGGGGGATGGCTGTCGAGAACGTGCCGGTGGCGATCATGCCGGACGAGAAGATGCGCTTCCTGATCAACAAGAAGGAAGGGATCGAGTTCAGCATCGACTTCCTCCTCGGATCGCACCTGTTGAAGGAGTTCCGCCTCGCGTTCGACTTCGACCGCCGCAACGTCACGTTCACGAAGCTCACCGAGGTCGACCGGCGGCCGGACGTGAACCAGAATCTTTTCTACAACGGATTCCGCCCCCACGTGCGCGGCGCGGTGAACACGAAGGGGTGGTTTCTCTTCATCATCGACACCGGGTCGGAGATCACGTTCCTCAACGAGACGCGCATCAGCGCGCTGCCGGTGCGAGGCCTGAGCGGCGGCCACCTGGCCACGCTCCAGGGCCTCGGCGGTGCACTCAAGCGCGGCGCGAAGCTCGAGGACGTGCAGGTCGGCGTCGACGGCTGGAACGGCACGTTCAAGACCATCCCGATGTACTCTTCCGACGAGCGCGAGCTCGCCGTCGGCATCATCGGCCAGAACTTCCTCGGCAAGTTCAACGTGGTGATCGATTTCGGCCGCATGCGCGTCGACCTCGAGCGCCGGTGACCGATTGAACAGAAAACTCGCCATCATCATCGCCATCCTCGGCATCACGCTGGAGATCGTCGCGATCTACCTGCTCGCCTGGAAGCGCATCACCACCGGCATCGCGATCCCGATGATCGTGGCCGGCATGTTCCTCGGCTTCGTCCCGATCTTCGTGGTGGCGAGACGCGCGAGGCGACGGTAACCCTGCAGCCCGAGAAGCGGGCGGCAGAATAAATCTCGGAGGCCAACATGCCCATCCCGTTCCGGAAGCTCTACCCCTTCGCCCACGTGGCCAGCGTGCCTCGCTCGCTCGAGTTCTATCGCACCCTCGGGTTCGAGGTGCAGAACACGTTCGTGCCGCCAGGTACGGACGAACCGGTGTGGGCGTGGTTGCAGAGCGGTGATGCGGTGCTCATGGTCGCGAAAGAGAGCGAGCCGGTGATCGCGTCACAGCAGGCGGTGTTCTTCTACCTTTACGTAGACGACGTCGAGGCGAAGCATGCGGAGCTGGCCGCGGCGGGGCTGGCGGTCGACCCGATCGTGCCGCGCTTCTACAACCTGCGCGGCGAATTCCGCCTGCTCGATCCGGACGGCTACCTGCTGATGATCACGCACACGTGATCTACAGCCTGGCCTGTGTTCCTCGCAGAGCGTCTCAAAACCGGAACTGAACGCTCGGGATGACCGGTTGTTTCTGCCCTGCATCAAACGGCGAGGTTCGCATCCCACAGGCGCCACCCACCCCCCCGTCATCCCGAGCTTGCGTATCGAAATGTCTCGCCGCTGGTGCCGGCGGCCGCGAATAGACGCATGCATGTTCCAAATGACGGCGCAGGTAGGGATTTCCGTCAGGGCGACACACCCTCTGCAGTGAAAGGCAAAGTACCAGCCCCCACCGCCGCCGCCGAGGCGACCTGGCTTCTCATCGACTACGTCGACATGTGCCGCATCCTCGGTCCGCTTCCATTCCCTCGAGCAGTTCCGGGCGTGGTGGCGTAGAGAACCCGATAAGTTGGGGGAATCGCAGTCCTCGGGACCCTCGCCAATGGGTTCCGAGGGCTGCGAAATGCCCACGGTGGGCTGGATCGCGCCCACCGAACCCAAAAAATTGTCTTCGCAAGCTTCGCCCGTGCCTTCCGACCACTCGGGACAGGGTTCCG
>DASQJY010000046.1:0-39238 GCA_035630815.1 Thermoanaerobaculia bacterium | reverse complement strand
CGGCCGCGGCGGGTGAGCTGGACGCGGGAGGAGCGCAGATCGTTCGGGTCGCCCTGTCGTTCGGCGACGCCGAGTTGTTCGAGGCGGGCGATCATGCCGGTCATGTTCTGCTTCGTCACGCCGAGACGGCGGGAGAGGGCGACCAGCGTCGCCGGGGCATCCTCCGCGGAGAGCGCGGAGAGGACCGACCACTGCTGCGGCGTGATCTTCGAGCGCTCGAAGACGGGGCCGAGGCGGCGGGTGAGGAGGTTCGCGAGCTGAATGACGCTCCCGACCAGATCGCGTTCGCCTGCCATGAAGGTCAATATCTTGACCGACTGACGGGTGGGTGTCAATCAGGCACGAGGTACGAGGCTCGGGCCGTTCTAAAACGCCGCTTTGAAAATCGCCTTGCCCGCGAACAGCGCCGCGTCGCCCAGCTCCTCCTCGATGCGTAGGAGCTGGTTGTACTTGGCGATGCGGTCGCTGCGCGACGCGGAGCCGGTCTTGATCTGTCCCGCATTCGTCGCCACGGCCAGGTCGGCGATCGTGGAATCCTCGGTCTCGCCGGAGCGGTGCGAGATCACGGAGCGGTAGCCGGCGCGCTTCCCCATTTCGATCGCTTCCAGCGTCTCCGTGAGCGTGCCGATCTGGTTCACCTTGATCAGGATCGCGTTCGCGATTCCGCGCTCGATGCCCTTCGCGAAGATCTCCGGATTGGTGACGAAGAGATCGTCCCCGACGAGCTGCGTCCCCGATCCGAGCACGCCCGTGAGCGAGTCCCACCCATCCCAATCCCCCTCGGCCATCCCGTCTTCGATGGAGATGATCGGGTACTTCTTCCGCAGGTCGACGTAGTAGTCGACCATGTCGTCGCTGGAGCGCGCGACCTCCTCGAAGAGGTAGCCTTTTTTCTTGTCGTAGAACTCGCTCGCCGCGACGTCGAGACCGAGGTAGATCTGGTCGGCGGGACGGTAGCCGGCCTTCTCGATGGCCGTCAGGATCAGGTCCAGCGCCTCCGCGTTCGTCTTCAGGTCGGGCGCGAAGCCACCCTCGTCGCCGACGGCGGTCGTGAGCTTCTTATCGTGCAGGATTTTCTTGAGGTGATGGAACGTCTCGACGCCGGCGCGGAGCGCATCCGAGAAGGTGTTGAAGCCCGCCGGGATGATCATGAACTCCTGCACGTCGAGGTTGTTGTCCGCGTGCGCGCCGCCGTTGATGACGTTCATCAGCGGCACCGGCAGCGTGCGCGCACCGGCGCCGCCGAGGTAGAGGAAGAGCGGCAGCCCGGCCGCTTCCGCGGCGGCACGGGAGACGGCCAGCGAGACGCCGAGAATCGCGTTCGCGCCGAGGTTGGCCTTGTTCTCCGTCCCGTCGATCTGCTTCATCACCAGATCGATCATGGCCTGCTCGCGCGCGTCCATTCCCTCGATCTCTTTGGCGATGATGTCGATGTTGTCGACGGCGTTGCGCACACCCTTGCCGAGGTAGCGGGACTTGTCGTTGTCGCGCAGCTCGAGCGCTTCACGCGAGCCGGTGGAAGCGCCCGACGGAACGGCAGCGCGCCCCAGCGCCCCCCCGGCAAGCAGGCAGTCGACCTCGATCGTGGGATTGCCGCGGGAATCGAGGATTTCGCGAGCGAAGATTTCGGCGATCTTGAACATGGCGCCGGATTCTATCCGACGCGCTCACCCGGGCTACTTCGGTCCGGTCGCGATCGGGCCGCCCTGCGCCTTCCACTCGATGATGCCGCCCTTGAGGGCCCAGACGTTTTTCACGCCGTGCGCCGCGAGGTCGGCCGCGGCGCGGCCGCTCGACTGCTCGGCGCTGCAGGCGCAGTAGGTAATCACGGTCTTGAGGCGGGGCACCTCGGAGAAGCGTTTCACGATCTGGCTGCCCGGGATGCTGATCGCGCCCTTGATGTGCTGCATCGCGAACTGCTGGTTCGAGCGGACGTCGATGAAGACCGCCTTCCCTTCCTTGTAGAGCTTCAGCGCGTCGGCCTGGCTGATGCGCGGGAACGAGGTCTGGTTCGCGGTGCGCGCGCCGCTCACCACGATCGGCGACGGCGTGCCGGCTGCCGGCTTGGCGGTCGGGGGAGCGGTGGGCGCGTTGGCCTTGTACTGCGCCGCGGCGATGGCCGCGATCAGGGTGCACACCACTGCAAGAACGACTGTTTTCCGCATCAGAAACCCTCCGTGAGCTCTGCTGACAAACGAGGCAAAGGCGTCGAGTGTTCCCGCAAGTTATTGCAGGCTCTCGAAGAAGCGGTCGAAGCGGGGAACAAAGAACCTCGACCGGTCGAGCGAGAAAGCGACCGCGACCGCTTTTCCGACGATCCGCCGGCGCTCGATGAAGCCGATGAACCGGCTGTCGTTGCTGTTGTCGCGGTTGTCGCCGAGGACGAAGTAACTGCCCTGCGGGACCTCGATCGGTCCGAAAGAGCGCACCGCCGGGATGTCCGGAGTGGTCATCATCTGATGCTGGTGGCCGTCCAGGTTCTCGGCGAACACGTACGCGCGGCCGTAGTCGTTCAGCTCCTGCGTGGCCACCGGCGATTGCTTCGCGATCTGCCCGTTCACATAGAGCTGGTTCTCGCGCATCTCCACCTGGTCGCCTGAGACCGCCACCACGCGCTTCACGAGCCGGATGCCGTCGACGGGGGAGAAAAGGACCACGATATCGCCGCGCTTCGGATCGCCCCACTTCACGATCTTGATGGTGGTAAAGGGGACCTTCAGGTCGTAGGCGAGCTTGTTGACGACCACGCGATCGCCTTCCTGGATGGTCGGCTTCATGGAGCCGGTGGGAACGTCGTTCCAGTCGGCAAGCGCCGACCGCAGCGAGCTGACGATCAGAATCATCAGCAGGAAGATGCGGATCTCGTTGAGGACCTTTTTCTTGTCGATTGCCATCGCTACTCCGAGTACGAGTCAGGCGGGGGAACGTTTCGCAGGGGCGATGTAGTCCAGCCGCTTTTCAGGGCCGAGGGGAGCCTGAGGCGTCGAGGGAGGTTCCCGGCGGAGCCCCTCGGCCCTCACGGTGTAGATTGTTGCCCAAATGTCTCACCGTCAATCCGTGCACGACCTGCGGAGCCTGATCCGCTCGTTCCACTCCCTCATTGCGGTGGAGACTGTGGAAGAGGATCGCGTCAGGACGATCCTCGCCGAGGTGGCGGCGGAGCTGAACCTGCCGCTGTTCGAATGGTCGGTCACCACCGGCTTTCGCCGCGGCTACGGCTCGACGGTCGGCAACACGTTCGACGCGTTCGCCGTGCTGCAGCACATCGGCGACATGAGCGGCGACGCGATCTACCTGCTCAAGGATCTCGCGCCGCACCTCTCCAGGCCGGAAGCCTGCCGTGCCCTGCGCGAGCTGGTGCAGAAGATGTCGCACACGCAGTCCGCGATCGTCATCACCGGCGAGCCGGTCGACCTGCCGCGCGACATCGACTCCATGGCCGTGCATTTCGAACTGAAGCTGCCCGATGAAGCGGAGCGCCGCGCCGTGATCCGCTCCGTGGTGGACGCCATGAAAGCGCGGCAGCCGGTACACGTCGACCTTTCCCGCGACGACGTCCATCGCCTCGTGCGAGGCCTGGCCGGCCTGACCACGCACCAGACGCGGCGCGTGATCGCGCAAGCCATCCTCGAGGACGGCAAGCTCTCCACCGCCGACATCGAACGCGTGGTGCGCTGGAAAGGGGAGATCATCGAGCGGGGAGGGATCCTCGAGTTCTTCCCCACCGACCACAACCAGTTCGAGCTCGGCGGCTTCACCCGCCTCAAGTCATGGCTCCAGCACGCCAGCATCGGCTTCACGCCCGAAGCGAAAGCGCTGAACCTCCACCCGCCTAAAGGCGTCCTGTTCGTCGGCGTACAGGGCTGCGGCAAATCGCTCGCCGCCAAGTTCATCGCCCGCCAGTGGGACCTCCCGCTGCTCAAGCTCGACGCCGGCCGTCTCTACGAAAAGTACGTCGGCGAGTCGGAGAAGAACTTCCGCCGCGCCACCACCCTCGCCGCCGCCATGGCCCCGGTCGTCCTCTGGATCGACGAGCTCGAAAAAGCCTTCGCCTCCAGCACCGCCAGCGACGCCGACGGTGGCCTTTCCCAACGCCTCTTCGCTTCCTTCCTCACCTGGCTTCAGGAAAAGAAGGAAGGCGTCTTCGTCGTAGGCGCCGCCAACGACCTGATGAAGCTCCCCCCGGAGCTCCTGCGCAAAGGCCGCTTCGACGAGATCTTCTTCGTCGACCTCCCGACCCTCGACGAGCGCGCCAACATCGTCACCATCCACCTGCGCATGCGCAAACAGGAGCCGGCCGCGTTTGACATCGCGCGCCTCGCCGAGGCCACGGAAGGCTTCAGCGGAGCCGAGATCGAACAAGCCGTCATCGCCGCGCTCTACCGCTCACTGCACGTAAAAGAGCCGGTAACCACGGAGTCGTTGCTGGAGACGATCGGCGCCACGGTGCCGCTGTCGGTCTCGCGACGGGAAGACGTAAGCAGACTGCGCGAATTCGCGAAGGGTCGCTTCACGCCAGTGTCGTAATTTGGAGTGCGGTGACCGCAGTCACCGCTTTAACTCCGCGCCACAAGCGACACGCGCGCGGCTCCGAGGCAGGAAAAGCGGCGACTGCGGTCGCCGCACTCCAAACAGCTCGCCGCGAGCGCGCCGTCACTCCGCGCCGTACGCGTAGCAGGCGCCGGCATCCTGCTCGTGCGCGCGCTGGATCGAGCAGCCGCTGTCGCCCTTGCTGTGCATCAGCGCCGAGCCGATCAGCGTCGTCACTTCCGAGTCCGCCGCCGGAGCGGGAGGATCCGAGTAGCCGGCCACCTGGAGGTCATAGACCTTCTTGTCCGACGTAATCCGGATATAGCCGTCCGTGAAGAAAAGCTTCGCGTCCGAGAAATGCACCGCGATCTTCCCCATCGGGATATCGGTCGTCAGGAGGAACCCGTTGTCGACCTGGTGATCCTTGTCGGTATCGAGAAACACCGCCACGCGCGTCGGGGCCAGGCTGCGCACCACCACTTCACCGGTGTACGTCGTGCCTGCCGCCTCAACCGCGGACGTGCAGGAGAGCAGGGAGAAAGAGAGAGCGAGAAGAGTCAATTTCCGCATAAAAACGCCCCGGGGACACAGTGAGAATAACACGGGGAGCGGCCCTCGGTCTCACGCAGCCACTCCCACCACCACCAGCGTCACGTCGTCCTCGATCTCACCGCCGCTGAACGACGTCGACGCATCGACGATCGTCCGCTGCAGCTCGTGCGCGCCGAGGTTGCGGGCGTCCGTCACCAGCTCCTCGATGCGCTGCTCCCCGAAGAGCTCACCCTGCAGGTCCATCGCCTCGGAGACCCCGTCCGTGAACAGCACCAGCCGGTCCCCCGGCTGCAGCGCCAGCTCGCGCTCTGTGTACGGCGTATCGCGGAACAGCCGCGAGATCGCCGGACCCCCCTCCTCGAGGCGGATGACGGAACCGTCTGCGCGTGCCAGGATCGGTGCATTGTGGCCCGCGTTGCACCAGCGCAGCGTCATCGACGCCGTATCGATCGTCGCGTAGAAAAACGTCACGAACCGTCCGCCCGAAAGGCTCGACACCACCACCCGGCGGACGCGTTCGCAGAGATCGCGCGGCGAATTGCTCGCCGAGGCGCGCACCGCCGCCTGCAGCCCCGACATCAGCAGCGCCGCCGGCATCCCCTTGCCCGCCACGTCTCCGATGCACACCGCCAGCTCGCTTTCGCCGAGCTTCAGCAGGTCGTAGTAATCGCCCCCCATCGTGCGCGCCGGCTGCCAGATCCCGCTCACGTCCAGCTTCGCGATGCGCGGCATCTCGCGCGGCAGGAGCGTCTGCTGGATCGCGCGCGCCTGCGCGAAATCTGCCTCCTCCACCTGCATGCGGATCCGGTCGATCGCGTTCCCGATCTGGTCTGCCGCCAGGCGGATGAAATCGATGTCCTCGACGTCCAGGTCTCCGCCGGAGAGCTTCGGCGCCGCCGCGATGAACCCGCGCGAGCCGGTCGGCACCACCAGCGCCGTCTCCACGCGCGCGAGCGCGGCCGCGGTCTGCTCCGGCAGGTTGCGCCGCCGGGGATCGAACGGCCGGTCCAGCAGCTCGATGAACGAGCGCGGCACGCGCAGGCGTCCCAGGAGCTTGTCGGACACGCCCACCTTCGCCACCGCCACCAGGTCGTCCTGCCGCTCCACGAAGATCACGATCGCGCGGTTCTGTAGCGCCTGCTGCAGCTTCTCCGCGGCGATCGTCAGGAACTCCGGCGTATCGGCCGTGTTGCGCGCCGCGATCGTGATCGCGCGCAGCGCTTCCGGATAATCGTAGCGATGGCGGAAGAGGTTGCGGTCCACCAGCGTCTGCAGCTTGTTGCGCACCGGGACGAACAGCACCGCCACGATCAGCGTCGACGCGATGACCAGGGTCTGGTTCTGGAGGCCCGCCGCCGCGACCAGGAGCGTCCCCAGTCCCCCCACCAGTCCGACGTAGAAGAGGAGAATCGCGCCGCTCAGGATCGCGTAGACCACCGTCTTCCGGATGATCACGTCGATGTTCATCAACCGGTACTTCAGGATCGCCGCCGCGAACGAGATCGGGATCAGCAGCGACACCAGCATCGGCACGATGTCCAGCGTCTGGAACCACAAGCGGTACTCGATCGCCGACCGATGCCAGAGCGAAAGCGCGATGCCGCCGGCCATGGCCACGAGAAAGGCAAAGACCTTCGCCGACACCGCGATGATCAGCCCCCACAGCGGCCACTGCACCTGCCGCTTCTCCTCCACGCCGGCCGAGCGATAGCTGCGTACCAGTGCGACCGCGGCCAGGATCGGATACGAGGCCAGGGCGAGCATCGGACCGACGACCATCAACAGCCCGGCGACCATTCCCACTTGCCGTGGGCCGAGATGGCCGATCATCACCGTCGTCGCGAAGAAGAGCCCGAGGATCACGAACAGCGAGCGCACCGGCCGCCTCGCGAATGCCGCGAGCAGCCCCTCCTTCCGCCCGGCGTACGCGATCTGCAGGAAGATCAGGAAGATCGCCAGCGCGAAATACCGGCTGCTCCGCCCCACCGCAAAGCCGGCGTCGTAGGCCGGGTTCGAGCCGGGGTTCTCGAACATCGCCATGAACGTCCACGCCAGCGCCAGGAGCAGCAGCACCGTCATGACCGCGAACGCGTAGATCCAGCGGATCACGTGCGGGTTGCGCTCGAGGATCGGACGCCGCCGCGGGAAGATCAGCGCCAGGTGCAGCACCAGCGGCGCGTACGCGACCGCCACCACGATGAAGAACACCGACCCGGCGCTGCTGAACCCGAAGGTCGGCGCCACTCCTCGCCCGCCGGCCGCCTCGTATACCGTCGCCGCACTGCCGAGGACGGCCATCGCGGAGACGAGGGCAAAGGCGTAGAACACCGTCGCCCGCTCATCGTCCGGACGGCGGACGAAGACGATCAGCGCGACGGCGATGAAGATCACCGCCACCACGACCGCCATCAACGACTTCACCACGATGTACGGCGACCGCAGCGGCGTCCCCAGCCGCACCGGCACGTCCAGCAGCGCCCCGCCGCGCCGCACGCGATACGTCACCGTCGCGCCGCCGGGCAGGCGCTCGCCGAGCTCGCGCAGCCGCTTCAGCTCCTGGATCCGGATGCCGTTCACGCTCACGATCCGGTCGTACGCCCGCAGCCGTCCGTCCGCCGGGCTGCCGCCGTAGACCATCAGGATTTCGCCCGCCTCGGCGCCGAACGACTGGCTCGCCTGCCGCGAGCCGCGCTTCGACGGTGTCTGCGGCATCTCCGGATAGAAATTGACGCCCGTCCACCCCCGCGAGTGCCACTTCACGATCCGCCCGGCCAGATACCCGAACCCCGCGCCCGCGACGGCGAGCGTAATGACGAAGATCAGGACAAACCGGTTCCGCGCAGACATCGGGTTCTCGTTAGATACGTGCTTTCGTGGGGATGGTTACGGAGTCGTAGGGATCGAGAAGCTGCGCTCAGAGCTCATCCTCAATCCTAAGCCCTGCGAGGGCCACCAGCCTAAAGTGGCGTCGGGCCGCGGCCAAGCAGGTAAGCGAGCAGGTAATTCAGGTCGGCGAGGGTCAGTACCCCGTTGTTGTCGACGTCACCCCCCTGCACGGGCGCGGGACCGCCGTTCTGGAAATGATGGATGAGGTAGAACGCGTCGGCGTTGTTCACCACGCCGTCGGCATTCACATCCCCCTCGAGGTGCTGATCCCAGGCGATGCGGCGCAACAGACCACTGCCGCGTTGCAGCGAGTAGAGGCTGCCGTCATGTCCGACCAGGATGTCGACGGGACTCGACAGGCCGGTCGCGAATCCGCTGGGCGAGAACTGCTGATCCAGCGCGCGAATCCAGCCGCCGCAGAGATCCTGGAAAAAGTACGACTCGATGTACCCGGTCGGAAACTGCCGCACCTCCGGCGCATAGAACACGCCGCCGGCGATCGCGCACTCGGTGGCATTCTGGTTCGCGTAGTGATGGATCGGCCCGATGTAGGAGGGGTTCGTCGTCGGACCTTCCGTCGCGGGCCAGCCGTAGTTGCCGCCGGCGACGCCGTCGTTGATCTCCTCCCAGGCGCTCTGGCCGACGTCGTTGATGAAGATGCGGCCGCTGTTCGGATGGACGTTGAACGTGAACGGATTGCGCAGGCCGAGGGCCCAGATCGAGCGGTTCGTGCCGGTGGTGCTGTTGTAGAACGGGTTTTCGGTGGGAATCGAGCCGTCTTTGTTGATGCGCAGGATCTTGCCCAGTTTGTTCGCGAGCGTTTGTGAATTCGACGTGACCGCGTTCTCGCCGACGGACGCGTAGAGCTTGCCGTCGCGGCCGAAGTGAAGGGCGCCGCCGTTGTGGTTCATCGCGGAGAGATTCTCGAGCTCGAGCAGGATGACTTCGCTGCCCGCGGCCGCCGTATCGCCGGAGGCGGTGAAGCGGCTGATGCGGTTGTGAGTCGCGGGCGTGGTGGCGGTGTAGTAGACGTAGACGTACTGATTGGTCAGAAAGTCGGGATCGATGGCCACCCCGAGGAGGCCGCGCTCGCCGGAGGCGGTGGTGGTGACGGTGACAAAAGGTGTCGTGAGGAGCGACCCGTTTTTGACCAGGCGCAACGCGCCGCCCTGCTGGCAGACGAAGATACGGCCGTCGGGTGCCATGGCCATGGAGGTGGGGGCGCTGAGGCCGGAGGCGACGGTGGTCTCGGTGAAACCGGCCGGCAGCGTCGCCGCGTGCAGCGAGGTGGCCAGCAGGATCGCGCACAGTGCGTATCGCATGACGGACGAGGAGGCAGCAAACTTGCTGCCCGCATCCTGTCATGCGGCGCCTCTTCGCGCTTTTTTTGTTGACGGCCTCCGTCGCCGGCGCGCAGGACGTGCTCACGATCAGCAGCGACGGCGCCACGACGGGCGGGTCGGTGCAACTGCCGGTGACGCTGACGGACCAGGGCGGTACCGCGCTCGACGGGAGCAGCATTGCCGGTGTCGCGTTCAAGGTGCTGTACCCGCCTGAGCAGGTCGCGTCGATCTCGTTCACCGCCTCGCAGACACCGCTGTACGACCAGACGTTTCAGGGCTCGGGCTGGATCGCCTGCATCGCGACGTTCGTTCAGGTTCCCGGCACGATCGGCACGCTCAACGTCACGCTGCAACCGGGACTCGCGAACGGGACGGTGGTCGCTCTGACGTTCGACGCGCCGAGTGCGATGCTGTCCAATCAGGCCGCGTCCGTGCGCGAGTCGGTGTCGAGCGGCACTCTCGCACTGGTCAACGGCACGATCACCGTCACGGCGCCGCTCACGCCGGAGGGAGTTACGGCGACGGCGGTGAGTACCTCGCAGGTGAGCGTGTCGTGGGACGCGGTGCCGGGGGCGGACTCGTACGAGGTGTGGCGCAGCACCGGCGGCCTGTTCGCGCAGGTCGGGGCGCCGGCGGGAGCGGCGTTCGTCGACAACAGCGTCGTGGCGAACACGACGTACCTGTATCGAGTGCGCACGCTCGACGGAGCCGACACCTCGGCATTCAGCCCCAGCGAACCGGCGACGACCGTCCTCTTCACCGACGATCCGCTCGTGCCGATGGCGACCCTGATCAAGGCCGTGCACATCACGCAGCTGCGTACCGCCGTGAACGCGATGCGTTCCGCGGCTGGACTCACGCCGCTAGCGGCGGACGGAACGATCGGCGTCGGACAACGCGTGCGTGCCTCGCATATAACCGCCTTACGCAGCGCGCTCGACCAGGCACGCGCGTCCCTGGGACTGCCATCGGTGCCTTACTCGATTCCATTGACCCTGATCCGCGCCGCACACGTGACGGAGCTGCGGAACGGCGTGAAGTAGCCGCGAGCATCGCGAATGCAGCGCCGGTATGACGGTTACGCCGCGAGCCCTCGTTCGTCCGTTCTCGGGCGTACGCTGGGAATCGTCGACCGGGCACCGTGTTAACATTTTCGGCATGGCGAAGGCGACCAGATCTCATCACGTGGTACGCACGATCGATGGGGGAATGGGGTGTCATGAGAGAGGGGGCGGACCGCGCCTCGAAAAGGTTTGCTACGCAAGCCGACGCGATCTCCTGGGCTCGTCAGCAGAGCAGAAAAGACCGATCGGAGCTCGTGATCCACGGCCGCGATGGCATGATTCAAGAGAAGGACTTCCACGGGCGTGATCCGTACCTGCAGCGCGACCGAAAGAAGTAGCCGATGGCCGCGAAGCGCCGAGACGCCTTCTCGCGCAATGTTTTCGTCAACTGCCCTTTCGACTCGGACTATCTCCCACTGTTACGTCCGTTGCTCTTCACGATCATCTACGTGGGGTTCGTTCCGCGCATAGCATCCGAGCGGTCAGACTCCGGCGAAAGCCGAATCGACAAGATCTGTGCGCTCATACGCGAGTGCCGATACAGCATTCACGACCTGTCTCGCATGCGTGCTTCTGAAGCAGGCGAATTCTCTCGTCACCCGAATCTGGTATCGCTTCGCCGATTTCGCCTCCGATTTCTACGATACTCGGGTTGCTGACGGCTACACAGACGAAGACCTCAGCATGATGCCCGCTCGCGAGTACATCGACTTCATCCGTGGCTGGGTCAAAGAATCAACCTAGCGCCCCATCTGCACCTCGGATGACGTCCAACCCCGGGTGATAGGATTCGCGCAATACCGACCATCTCCGTTCGGCAGATCCGGATCGCGCACCCGTGCCATACCTAACACGCGAGCAGGGCGAGCAGCTTTTCATCGAAGAACTCGCGACGATCGAGAGCGCGATCCGCTTTGCCTGCGGCCGGGCGTTCCTGGGCGACGCCGAGGCGGAGGACTTCGCGTCGGAAGTGAAGCTACGGCTGATCGAGAACGATTACGCGGTGCTGCGCACGTTCGAGGGACGCGCCAAATTCCGGACGTTCATCGACATCGTCATTCACCGAATGCTGCTCGACCGTCGGATCCAGCAGTGGGGCAAATGGCGCTCGTCGGCGGAGGCGAAGCGCCTCGGGCCGATCGCCGTCGAGCTGGAGAGGATCGTCAATCGGGACGGTCGCTCGGTGACGGAAGCGCTTCCGCTCTGCCGCAAGCTCGATCCGACGCTGACCGTGGAGACGCTGAAAGAGCTCGCCGCGCGTCTGCCGGAGCGCACGCCGCGGCCGCGGCCCGTGAACGTCGACACGGTCACCGAGGAATTGCAGGTCGCCGGCGATTCGGTGTCGGAAGGCGCGTTCAGCACCGACGCCAAAGTCACGGCGGAAGCCGCGGGAGAGGTCATCCGGGAAACCATTGCAGGATTTTCACAGGACGATCGGCTGCTGTTCCGTCTGCACTTCGGTGCCGGAATGACGATCGCCACAATCGCGCGCACGCAGGGGATGGACCAGAAGCCGCTCTACCGGCGGCTGCAGCGCTGTCTGCGCGAGCTGCGCCGGAAGCTGGAAGCAGCCCGAATTTCCGCCGATGCCGCATTGGAGGGGGCGGAGATGCGAACGAACGACCTCGATCTCGGCCTGGATGAGGAAAGTGATGCACCGCGTCCGTCAGAGACAGACGGCACTCCCGGGGGAAAACGAGGAGGATCGCGTTGATGGTACTGGACGAGCCTCGCTCCTGTCCCGACCCGGAAATCCTCGGCGCTTTCCTCGACGGAACGCTGGATGCCGCAACACGCAGAGAAGTGTCGGCTCATGTTGCGGAGTGCAACCACTGCCTCTATGTCTTGCGCGAAGTCGGCGCCCACGAGCGCGATGCGCCGCCGGTGGTGCAGCGATGGCGCCGCCTCCCGCTGGTCGCGGGCTTCGTTCTCGCGATCCTGACGGGCACGGTGGTCGTGGTACGGCATCGCGGCGATCCCGTGCGGCGTATGGCGGCGGCCACCCACGACGCGGGGGTTCGCACGTTCGAAGGGCGGCTCGCTGGATTCGAGCACGTTCGTTACACGTCCACGCGCTCTGCCGGTGATGCCAACCCACTCGTTCGCGAAGTCGCCACTGACGTGCTGAAGGAAGACGCGAATCCGCGCTCCGGAGCCGAGTGGCACGCGAGCGGGATCGCGAATCTGCTGGTCGGCCGGAGGGAGCAGGCGGTGCGCGATCTCGCCGGGGCGGCGCGCCTCGCGCCTCGTTCGGCCGAGTACCGGAGCGACCTTGCGGCCGCGCGCATCGCCCTCGGCACGGCGCAACGCGACCAGGACGAACTGCGCCGCGGAGTCGCGGATGCCGAAGAGGCGCTGCGGCTCGCGCCCCGCCTGCCGGAAGCAACGTTCAATCGCGCTCTCGCGCTCGAGCGCCTCGGAGATCGCAACGCCGCGCGCTCCGCATTCGAGGTGTACCTCGCGCTCGACCCGGCCTCGTCATGGGCAGAGGAAGCGCGCTGGCGGCTGGATCGCCTGAGCCGCTGAACGTGTGAAAAGTGGCGCCGCGTCCGTCTTCATCGCGAACGCAAATGAAGAAGCGGGCGCTGATCGTAGGGATCTCGGAGTACACACCGTTGCTGCCGAATCTTTTCTCGGCCGCATTCGAGGCGCGGAAGTGGCGCGACCTGCTGTTGCAGGTCTACGGCTTCGCGCGGCGCAATGTCGTCATGCTCGTCGACAAGGCCGCGACGAGGAGCGCCATCACGGACCGACTGATGTGGCTTCTCGGCGACTCTCGTCCCGGCGACCAGCTCGTGTTCATCTTCTGCGGACACGGCGTGCGCACGCCGAGGCCCGGCTCCGTGGGGGATTGTGTCGACCTGCAGGATGAAGGGCTGGTGCCCTATCCCGCCGGTGCCGCCGATCCGCGCGACGTGGCCCTGTTCGATGACGACCTGACGGCGCTTTACTGCAGCATCGGCATCGCCCCGGGGGCCCGTCCGACCTTCATCTTCGACTGCTGTTATTCCGCCGGCCTCGATTTCGCGAAGCCCGAGCGGACGCGAAAGGCGCTCGTGCTGCCGGTGGATCTCGCGCACTGCGGCCGCAGTCCCGAAAACTTTTTCCGTCTTGCGTTGCAGGGTGCGCGCTCCGGCGTGTGTACCGATCCGCTCGTGGTGGCCTCGACCGGCGAGTACGACGAGGCGAGCGAAGTACCGCCGGCGACTCAGAAACGCAGCCTCTTCAGCTCCCGCGCCATCGAGACGTTACGCAGGAACCCGGTGCTCACCTATCAGGACCTCGTTTCTTCCGTAGCCCTCGATATGGAATTCCTCCGGCAGACGCCCAGCCTGACCGGCGATCCCTTTCGAATCCAGCAGCAGTTCTTCATGTGATTGGAGGCCAGCCAATGCCAATGCTCAGTGTGCGCTTCATCGGAATCTCGTGCTTCGTCGACGGACGTGAGTCCGACGCATTCGTCAAACGCCTCATCCTCCCCGCCGACACCCACGGCATGCATCGCGGCGACGGGCCGCACATCCCGTATGTCGAGGTCGACATCGAGGATCTCGCACCCGGCGCCGAGATCAAGCAGTCGAAGACGTATACCCGCGGCAGCCGGACCTACAACCGCTATCACCTCGACGGCGAGCGTGTCTCGATCCGCAATGCCAGCCAGGGGAACGGGAGGCTGGTGGTCATCCCGACGTTCGAGGAGCGCGTCCCCAGCATGACGCTCGTCTGCCCCGACTGCCCTCCCACGCCGCGGCCGGAATGCTTCGAGAAGGCGCCGCCGAGCGACCTCGTGGCGGCGTACTTCGACCTCCGCAGCGGCTACCTGAGCTCCGGTCCCGTGGAAGAGGAAGAAACGCGATTCGAGCAGGGGTCGAACTGGCCGGTGCGCCGCCTCGCGCAATGGGCGCAGCTCGACCTCGCCTATCACGGCGGCCGCGCCGAAATCCTGCTCGAGCGCTTCGACGGCTCGGGCACGCGCGTGATTCCTCTCAAGCGCGATGCGTCGCTCATCACCGTCGGGAACCAGCGCGAAGAGGACATCGAGCAGAAGGCGCTGAAGGTCCCCGAGGCACGTGTCGGCCACTTCAGCATGTATTACGACCTCGGCGATGCGCGGCTGCTGCCGAAGAAACGTCCCCAGCCCACCCTCGGCATGGGGGGAGTGCGCGGCTGCGCGCCGTCGACCTGGCCCTGAACGACGGCGGGCCGCACTTCCGGCAGTCGGCTATAATCCGCGGGTTCAGCAAGACAACCCGTGATCGTTCGAATGCCGGCTCGCGCCCTGCGCGTGGCGGGTGCCGTGGTCGCCGTTTGCGCCGTTGGCGCACTCGCCGGCCCCGGCGTGCGCCGCTTCGCCTATGACTCCGCGTTCAACGACGCACGCGGTGCGGCGGCGGAACGCCCGGGCGTAGTCACCGCCCGGCTGATCGCGCCCCAGGCGCCCGTAACCTTCGCGCTGTGGCCGCGGAAAACACGGGGCCCGGCGCTGGCCGAGGCTCTCCGGATCGCGCGCAGCGATGCGTCCCCCGAGGCCCAGCACGCGGCGGGAGTGGCCGCCTTGCTGTCCGGCGATCCGGCCAGCGCGGTTCTCTATCTCAGCACTGCTGCTCGCGGCAGCGAAGATGCCGCGATCTGGACTCATCTCGGCGCGGCACGTCACGAGCTCGCCCGGCTCACGGATCAGGATGAGGAACTGCTCGCTTCCCTCGGCGCATCGAGCCACGCGCTCGTCCTCCAGCCGGATCTCCCGGAGGCCGCGTACAACTTCACGCTCGCCATCGAGCAGCTCGGCGTCACTCCCGCGGCGGCCGAGTTGTGGAAGACCTACCTGGCGAATTCCGCCGACGACCGGTGGCGGAGCGACGCACGCGCACGCCTGGCGGCGCTGGAGCGACGGACGCCGGACAGCGCGAGCTGGACCGCACTGATTCGCGACGCGGACACCGACGCGGAGCTCCGCGACCTTGCCCGCCGCTATCCGCAATACACACGCCTCTGGGCCGAGGGCGAATGCCTCGGAGCGTGGGCCGAAGCATCCCGCGGCGGCGACGTGCAAGGCGCCGCAAAGCACCTCGCACGGGCGCGCGCCGTCGGAGAAGCATTGCGGCGCGCGACCGGCGAATCGCTCCTGTACGAGGCGGTCGCCGCGATCGACGCCGCACGGCTGCAGCGCCACGCGGAGCGTCTGCGCGGGCTGGAAGACGCGCACGTGAACTACAGCCGCGGACGGCGCCTGTATCGCGAGGAGAACCTTCGCGACGCCCTGTTCGAGTTCGAGCAGGGCACGGGCCGCTTCACGCTCGCCCGCTCTCCGATGGCCGCGGTGACCGCGGCGTATGCGGCGTCGGCGCTTCACGACGCCGATCGCCTGGCGCAGGCGGCGGGACGCGTCCGTGCGCTGCTCTCGGCCGAGCGCACTACCGCCCACTATGCGCTGCGCGCACAACTGCACTACCAGCTGGCGCGGCTGCACTCCACCGCCACGCTCTGGAGCGATTCACTCGCCGAGGGTACGCAGGCGCTCGCGCTGTACGAGCGCGTGCGCGAGCGGGGGAACCAGGGAATGACTGCGCTCCTGATCGCCGAGACGTACGGATATCTGGGACAGCCGGCGGTGGCGCTCCGTCATGGCGTCGACGCGATCCGCCTCTCCGCGCAGGCGGGAGATACGTTCCGGCTCCGCGTGGCCGCGGCGAATCTCTGCCGCGAGCTGATGCGGCGCGGGGAATGGGACATCGCGCGCGCGCTGATACGCGTCGAGCGCTCGATCGAGCAACTCAGCCCCGACCTCTCGATGACCACCGACACCTGCATCCGCGCGGCCATCGTCGAGGAGCGCCTCGGCAGAACGGCCGCCGCGGAGCAGGAAGTCCGGCACGCCGCCGCACGCGCGGCACAGGTGCAGGATGAAGATCTCCGGGCCTCGCTGGCTGCCGACATCGACGGCGCGCGCGGCGCCCTCGCCCGCCGCCACGATCCCGGGCGCGCGACCGGCGACCTCTCGCGCGCCATCATCTACCAGGAGCACGCCGGCCGCGAGCTGCTGCTGCCGCAGCTTTACCTCGAGCGCGCGCGGGCCCACGTGGCGCTCGGAAGCGTACCGGAGGCGCTCGCCGATCTCGAGCGCGGCGTCGGTCACCTCGAGCGCCAGCGCGGTCACGTCAGCGACGCCGGGATGCGCTATGGCATCTTCGACGACGCACACGAGCTCTTCTCCGACGCGGTCGACATCCACCTGCGCGAACGCAATGTCGCTGCTGCGTTCGCGATGCTGGAGCGCGGCCGCGCGCGGGCGCTGCTGGAGCAGATCGCCGGCACGCCGCCGGAAACGCCGGCGCCGGTCGACGTCGCGGCGGCACGCCGCTCGATCCCCCCCGGCACGCTGCTGATCGAATACGCGGTCCTGCGCGATCGCCTGCTGCTCTTCGTGGTGGCGCGCGACCTGTTTGAAGTACGCGAGCTGCGCATCGATGCCGCGACCGTGGCCGCACGCGCGAACGCGTTCGTCGGGATGCTCGTCAGCCGGCGCCCGCTCGCGGAGGTGCAGGCGGCAGCGGCGGAGCTGCACTCGCTGCTCATCGCGCCGGTGCCGGAGCGGGCGCGCTATCGCAAGCTCGTGCTCGTGCCGGACGCCGTCCTGCAGCAGACGCCGTTCGCGGCGCTGTACGACGCGCCCAGGCAGTCCTGGCTCATCCAGCAGCACCTGCTCGTCACGTCGCCGAGCCTGGCCGTGTTCCTTCAGGGATCGCGGCGCGCCTTGCCTCCGTCGCGCTGGCCGTCGCGCATGGCCGCGGTGTTCGCCGCCACGCGCGGCGACGCGGCGCTCGGGCTCGACGCGCTGCCCGACGCGGAGCTCGAAGCGAAGAGCGTGGCCGCCGAATACATGCCGTCCGTCCTTGTCGAGAACACCGCGGCCTCGGTGGAGCGGTTCGTCGCCGACGCCCCGCGCTACGACGTCGTGCATTTCGCCGGACATGCTCTCCTCGATGCCGTCGACCCGTCCCAGTCGGCGCTCGTGTTCGCGGGAGGGAACGGCGGGCCCGCGGCACTGCTGCGATGCCGGCAGATTGGGACTACTGATTTCCATCAACCCCAGGTGGTGGTCCTCGCGGCCTGCAGCACGATGCGCGGCCGCACCGGCAGGACCGACGGCACGCCCAGCATCGCCCGCTCGTTCCTCGCCGCCGGCGTGCCGGTGGTGGTCGGCACGTTGTGGGACATCGAAGACGGCGAGACGGCCACCCTGATCGTCGACTTCCACCGCAACCTCGCCGCCGGCCTCACCCCCGCCGCGGCATTACGCGACGCGCAACTCGCCGCCCTGCGTTCCGCCTACCCGACGGCGCAGCATCCGGGATCGTGGGCGGCGTTTGCCATCCTCGGTGCGGGCATCTGACTGTGGACAACGGCGGCCGGGGGTCACAGCTTCGTTCTTCTCTCCCACGCACGCAGCCTACGACCCGTAGAGTATTTGACGTGCGGTGTTTCCGATCCGAGGTGATTTCGGCGTCCCGTTCTCCATCGTAGGAAGATTCCTCGGCGAAACCGGCATGCCGAGGGAACCTCGGTGGTGCTATGGCACGACCTCTTCGTCTCGACCTCGCCGGCGCACTTCATCATGTCACCTCTCGGGGCAATGAGCGCCGCAACATCTTTCGTTCGAACCGTGATCGCGAAGCATTCCTTCAGTTGCTCGCTGACGCCGTCAAACGTTTCCGGTGGAGTGTAACCGCGTGGGTGCTGATGACGAATCACTACCACCTCGTCATCCAGACGCCCGAAGCGAATCTCTCACGCGGGATGCAGTGGCTGAACGGCACGTACGCGGACTGGTTCAACCGGCGCCACAACCGCTCCGGACATCTGTTCCAAGGGCGCTTCAAGTCGTTCGTCATAGATACGGAATACTCCGCCGAGGTTCTCCGCTATGTCGTGCTCAACCCAGTACGGGCGAAGTTCGTGGCCAGGCCGCAGGAGTATCGCTGGTCGAGCTACCGCGCCACGGCCGGACTGGAGGCCGCGCCTCCCTGGCTGGATCTTGCGGCGGTGTACGTCCAGTTCGATGCGGATCCGGCGGCTGCACAAGCGAGGTATACGGAGTATGTGCTGGCGAGGGTGGACTCGCGGGAACGGCTCTGGGATCAGGCGATCAACGGCATCTACCTCGGCGGCGAGAAGTGGGCCAGGCAGATGCGCACAGTGGTCGAATCCCGCCCGCGCTCGACAGATCATCCGCTGAAGCAGCGCGCCGTCGGCCGGCCAAGCGTTCAGACGGTCGTCGCCGCGGTGGCCGAGGCGGGAGCGCAGGCGACGGAGCTCGTCCGGAGCAGGGGAGGCGGTCCGCTGCGGCGGCTGGTTGCGTGGCTCGCATGGAAGGAGGGGCTGGAGACGCTCCGAACGATTGCCGCGGCGCTGCGTCTGCGGAGCGAAGGATACGTCTCGAGCCTGATCCGTCGCTGCGAGCGCGAGCTGAATACTGACAGGCTAATGCTCGCACGGTTCGACGCCGCAACCGCCTTGCTGCGAGCCTAGCCGGCAGACACACCACAAACGTACTTCACCCCGTCCGGCGACGGCGGCGAATGCTTTACCGTCAATCCCAATTTCGGATCGAATTCTCCGTCCCATCACGTGTCGGCGTTGGTGGAGTGCCCTGAGAGCGGCTTGAACGTCAACCTATGCCTACCCAGGTGTGAGAAGAACGAAGCTCTGACGTCGACTCGCTGACCCAGACAGAAGATAGAAGCTGTGACCCCGACCACGCCGACCACGTCTGACCCAGAAGATCAAAGGTCTGACCCTGCTCACTAGGTTTCGTTCTTCTCTCGGCACGTTCGAAGCTCCTGCCGGTTAGAAGATCAAAGCTGTGACCCCCAAGCACAGGGCGCGGTCTCGCGCGAGTAGACGTTAGGCGGACGCCGAGCAGCCCGACGCGAGTTACTATTGCGCAGCACGATGAACGAGCCGTTGCGCGTATACCTGATTTCGACATTCTCCGATCTCGCCGAGTATCGAGTTGCGGTCGTCGATGTCCTCATGCGATATGGACTCACGCCAATTTTGCTTGAGAACCTTCCTGCGGCGGACCAGACACCGATAGATGCGATATATCAGGAGATAAACGACGCCGACATCGTGATTGTCCTGCTCGCTCACCGTCTCGGCAGCACGATGGCGGGGGCCGAGAAGTCCGTCGTCGAGCTAGAGTATGAACGTGCCAAGTCACTCGGAAAGACAATCTTTGCGTTTGTGGTCGACGAGGAAACGCCGTGGCCTCCGAATCGAATGGATCACGATTTGGGTGCGGTGCAGCGCTTTAAAGCGCACCTGCTTCGAGACCACCTCGTGTTTTTCTTCACCACGCCCCATGACTTAGCCGTCAAAGTCGCCGTCGCGGTTAGCGGGTTTCTCGCGACGGGTGCCAACACCTTCCGAGACCGTCACCTCGCAGCGCGCCGCTATTGAGGACATCACGCTCGCAGACGTAGCCGCCGAGCTCAAGGCGATGAGAGTCGAAATACAGACACTCACGCAGACGATCGTCAACTCGTTCCGGCCAACGCCGAGTACAAGTAGCCTTCCGGTCTCGGTCGGCGGTGCGGCTGAATTCCTTGGTCCGCCAGCACGCGAAGTTGATTCGGCTACATGTTTCGTAATTATGCCGTATTCACAAGCATGGTCACGTGCCGTGGAGCGGATTCTTTTCGAAATTTGTTCCAAAGTCGGCGTGCAGTTCCAAATAGCTAAAAGTATGGATGGGCGCTTCATACCGCACGATATATGGCGCGGTATCACAAGTGCAGGCGTCATCATTGCCGATTTATCGGGTGCTAATCCGAACGTCACTTATGAGATCGGTTTAGCCGATGTTCTTGGAAAAGAAATCATAATGATTTCGCAGGAGGCAGCTGTGCCCTTCGATTTCCAAGCGCAGCGCCTCTTGACGTACGAAGATTCCCTCGCTGGGACTCTGAAGTTGCGCGAAGAATTGACCGGTCGACTAGAGAGATACGTAGCTCGGGTGAAGGCGAACGCTTCAGCCCAAGTAGGTGACGCCGGCTAACTAACTTCACCGTCCCGCCGTGAACACAGGTGTCAAATCAGATCGACCACCTAGTGTCGTGACACGACACTAGCTTGCACGTTACTCAATTTAGTGGCCCACGTCATTAGGCTGCGCCGTACCACTATTCAGCTTCGGTTTCGACGTCCGGAACCCTCTTTCTTCCTGCCCGGATGTAGGGGCATGCCTCGTTCCCCGCTCCCCGGCAGGAAGATCGCTGTGACCCAAGCTCTGATCCCGACCGAAACTGTTATCCCGAAGTGCTAAGCATTCCGTTTACGTCGCGAGCGGAAGTCTCGGATCACTCTCTGCGCGGCCATCTGATTACGCTTCGTTCGCCAGCGCACGCTCGAGCAGCGCCAGTACCGTGTCGAACGGTCGCTTGAATCCGTCCGCGAACTCGGGCGAGTGCTTCCAGTGCCGCAGGAAGCCGTCGAGCCTGGGGAGGTTGGCGATGACGAGCGGCTCCTGTGCTGCGCTCGTTCTCGGGCGGGTGTCTTCCCATTCGTCGACGATCGTGTTCAGGTAATCGCCGACGGCGCGCAGCGCCTTCACCAGCGCGTCGGATTGCGGGAAGAGGCGGCGATTCAGCTCGACGCGGCGGGTGGCGAGCTCGATGGAAAGCTGGGCGCTGCTCAGCGCCTCGAGCTGCGTCTCGTACTCGGCGGCGTCGATGGCGTCGCCCGCCGCGGCGGTGGAGCGCGAACGTGCCCGCAGCAGGCGCCGCGCACGTTTTGCGTCGTTGTACCCGCAGACGAGCGCCTCGTGGATCTCGCGCTGCAGCGTGCGGCCGCGCTCCCGCGCATCGCGGGCGTGGGCGATCGCCTGGAACAGCATGCTCACGCCCGAGCCGAGGACCGCGACCAGCAGGAACTGGTACGTGGCGTTGAAGACGCCGATGCCGAGGCGCTCGCTGATCGGCTTGCCGAGGACGATGAACAGGCAGACTCCCGTCGCGGCGAGCAGCGTCACGAATGACGGGAGGATTTCGGTCCGGCGGATGACGAGCTTCGGGCTGATCTCAGGCATGTGCTTCCTCCAATGGAGCGGCGGTCAAGGGGAGGGCGGGCGTGCGGCGCGGGCCGGAGCGGCCCGGGCGGCGCTGCGCTCGCGCGTGCTCGAACAGCGGTCCGAGCACCGCGTCCGTGTCCCACTCCTGTGCCACGGACGGCGAGAGGTTGCGCAGGCGGATGACGAAGTCGTACGCCTGTGAGGCATTGAGCTTCGCTTCGCCGAGCATCAGCTTCACGGCCGGCTGCACGAGGATCTCGCCGGCCGGGTTGCGGAGCGTCGGCTTCCGGACCGCGTCGAGACACGCGCGCAGGTACCGCGTCGCGGCACGCGCGAACGCGGCCTCGAGGGCGCCGTACTGCCCGACCAGCTCCGCCGGACCCGGCTGCAGCGTCTGCAGCATCGCAAGGGCCGAGGCAAACGTCGCCTCGTCGAGAGCGCTGGCCGCCGGCGTTTCGCGCAGCGGACGCGGCGACGGCTCCTCGCGTGGCAGGTCGAGGTGCTGGGCCACCAGGTGCTCGACGTCGGCGCGCGCGTTCACGGCTTTCATGACGCACGTGCGCAACTGCCGGATGTTGCCGCGCCATGACTGGCGCCGCAGCAGGTCGAACACTCCCGCGTCGATCTTCCGGCGCATTGCGCCGTGCGTCACGCGCTCGGCTTCGCGCACCAGCGCCTCGACCAGCACCGGCAGGTCGTCGAGCCTGTCGCGCAGCGGCGGCAGCACGATCGTGCCGCCCTGCCGGATGCGCTCGAGCAGGTCGAGGCGGAAGCCGTCTTCTGCCGCGGCGCGCGATTCGATGTCTTCGTTCGTCGCGAAGACGAACCGCACGTCCACTTCGCGCGCACGCGTTCCGCCGACCGGCCGGACCTGCTTTTCCTGGAGCACGCGCAGCAGGCCGCGCTGCACGGTGCCGTCGACGTTGCCGATCTCGTCGAGGAACAGCAGGCCGCGATGCGCTTCCACGATGCGGCCCGGCCGGTCGGAGATCGCTCCGGTGTAGCCGCCTTTCACGTGACCGAAGAGCTCACTCGCGTACAGCTCCGGACTGAGCGTGCCGGAGTCGACGACGACCAGCGGGGCGCCCTGCCGGCGCGGGTCGTTGCGGTGGATATAGCGCGCCAGGAGCTCCTTTCCGGTGCCGGTCTCGCCTCGGATGAGGATGCTCTCGGCGCCCATCGCGGCGCGGCGCGCGTTCCGCAGCGCGACCAGGAGCGGGATCGAACAGCCGATGATCTCGCCGTCCGGATCGGGCACGAGGGCGTGGCGACGCAGGTAGTCGTGGAGCTTCTCCGCGCCGCGCGGGTCGCCTTTGGCGAGGAAGGCCACCGCGCCGAGGGCAGCGGATTCCCGGCTCACGCCGTCGCGTGGCGCATCGGAGAGCACGATCACGGGGAGGTGCGGGTAGCGGCGCTGCATTTCCTCGAGGAGACGCAGTCCGAAGAGCTGCGACTGCTCGTCCGCCGGGCGGCCCTCGGGGACGCCGCGCCCATACCGCGCCTCGCTTTCCGCGGTGACGGTGCCGCTGCGGAAGCGAAGGTCGAGCAGGACCAGGGCCCACGGCGCCGTGCCGGCCGGACGTTCGTGCCACCCGCCGTCGATGAGCCGCAGCGTGCCGGCGAGGTCGTTCTCCACGGCGTCCCCCACGGCCGCCGCGGCGGGCAACTGTCCCCGGCAGAACACCGCGCGCGCGAGCGGTTCGTCGAGCACCACCTCGCCGCCGGCGCCGGGTGTCTCGTCTTTGAGCCGCAGCTGCAGGCAGACCGCGGCGCGGTCTTCATGGATGCCGTCCACGACGCGGCCATAAAGGTCGTCGATGACGAGGATGCGCGGTAGCATGGCGTGTCGTCTCATGGCTCGCTTCAGAGGCCCGGCCGCGCCGGGAGTATGGCCACCGCCGACGCGACGCGCTCGCATCGCGCCGCGAGCGCACGCAGGTGGGCGGGTGAGGGCTCCGCGGCCCATCGCGCATACGCGGCGTCGGCGGCGTCGCAGGTCTCGCCGACGTCCGCGAGCGCTTGCAGGATGCCGCTCCGCAGCGCCCACAGGTCGAAGGCGGTGCTGCGGATGAACGCCGCGGTGTCGCGATCGAGTGCGGCGGCCACGTTCTCGGCCAGGCGTCGTGGCGACATCACCTCGCCGCAATCCTCGGCGAGCGCGCGGATCTCCGCGCTGCGCGCCGGCCATTCATGCGCCGTGGCCTGGAAGCGTTCGAACAGCAGCGGTGACGCCTGCGCTCCCGGCGCCGCGAGGCAAGCCTGCAGCCGAGGCAGGAAGCGGTTGCGCAGCCAGTCGTGCATCAGCTCCGACCGCCGTTGCTGCCATGCGGCCGCCACCCGGTCTTCGACCGGCGGCGCGTACGCTATGACGGTAGCGCTCAATGCTGCAGCTCCTGGTTCTGCCGGAGGGCGCGATAGAGCGCGCAGAATGCCTGCGCGACGGTGCCCGCATCGAGCGCCCGGGAGCGGTCGTAGAGCGCGTCGACCAGGCGCCGCACTCCGTCGTCCGTCCCTGCATCTGCCGGCCATTCCTTCTCGATCGCGTCACAGACCGGCCTCGCCGCGCGCGCGGCGAGCGCGCCGTGCCAGGCATGTGGCGCCAACAGCTGGTCGCCCGTGAAGCCGGAGCTGCCGCGGACGGCGATCATCGCCTCGCGCCCCCCAAGCAGCGTCACCGCCTCGTCGTCCACGTTCTTCGGATCGAACGCGAGCAGCGCCGACTGGCAGAGGAGCGCCAGCGTCCAGAGCGTGGGCACCGCGTGCCGCCGCTTGACCTCGGCGATGCGCCATTCGGGGGTGGGGGTGGCGCGCAGGAGCGACGGGAAGTCGATCTCGAGCGGCAGGTTCTGGATGGCCGTCAGGATCAGGTAGTGGACGCCTTCGTGAAGCGACGCGAGCGACAGCGTCTCGCGGATCGTGCGGACGCTGATGATCGGTGCGCCGCCGGAGAAGACGATCGCGCGCCCGCCGTTACCGCAGACCCGCAGGATCGCTTCCAGCAGCAGCTCCCGGCCGCTCGGGGCGATCATGCGCGCGTCGCGCTGGCCGCCATGGATGATGAGGATGTCGCCGGGCTCCGGCATCGACAGGTAGTCGATGATCGTCTGGCGCACCGCGATCGGGTGCTCGATCTTCCAGTCGCGCTGCGCGAGGTTGTCGTCTACGTATGTGATGGGCATCATGCCTCCAGTCGGTATGCGGGAATGCGGATGTCGAACTGCGTGCCGGACGTGACCGGCGAGGACTCGATCTCGCTGGAGCGAAGTGTCGGGCGCCGCCGGATTCCGCCCGAATGGACCTCGACTTCGAACCACTCCGCGGCGGCCAGCAACGCCGTCGAGAAATCGCCGCTGCGGCCGTGCGGGTCGTAATAACGGAGGTCCGGGAACCCCGCGCCGTGGTCGCGGATGCTGATCCGCAGCGTCGAAGGACTGTCGTATCTCGAGAACTCGACGTTCACGCCGGACGCCGGGTCACACCCGCGGTACGCGTGGCCGCGAATGCCCTGAAGGATCGCGGTGAGAAGCGAGCCGAGCGGCTCTTTCACCATCGACTCGGACGGCGACAGAAGCAGCTCGAGCTTTGCGTCGAGATCCCATGCTCCGGTGCGGATGGCGTCGATCGACGACACGTCCAGCTTCAAGTCGCCGGCTTGCTCCGCGAAGAACGCCGTCAGGTCGTACGCCGGCATGCGCATGCGGCAGCGATCGAGCAGCGCCTGCCACTCCTTGTTGTAAGCCTCCAGGGAACGCACGACGGCATCGAGGGCCGCACCCTTGCGCGATCCCGCCCGATGTCCTTCGAGCGACCGGCTCAGCGCGTTGCGCAGGCCTTCCGGCAGCCGCTTCACGGCCGATTCAAGTGCGGCGCGCACGTCGGTCATCTGCCCGTTGAGGTCCTCGCACGCGACCTGGACGTGGCCCTTCGCGGTGAGGACGCCGATGTGCGGATCCAGCCATGAAGGGTGACGTGCATACAGGATCGGTCCGTTGTGGGTGAAAAGGCGCGCCGGCGACGAGGTGTACAGGTCGACGAACGAGCGCGCGTCGGCGACGAGAGGAGACATGAAGCTCTCCAGGTCCGCGACCACCGCGTGGCGGCGAGCCGGCTCGCTGGCGAGGTAGGCCACGCTTTCCCCGACGAACATGGTGCCGAAGCACCAGTTCGAGCCGATCTCGCGGCTGAACGCGCTGACGAGGACATCCCGATCCCCATGGATCGCCGCGGGTGAGGCGAGCAGCTCCACCGCCGCACGCGCTTCCTCCGGACGTACGGTGCCGTCGAGGAAGTAATCCCGGATGCGGCGGCGGAACACCTGTTTCCGCCGTTCGGCGTTGTTGCGCAGGACGCTCTTCTCGATGACTTCGAACCGCCCGTCGGATGCGTATTCGAAAGGGCGAAAGTCCGAATGGACTTCACGCGATGCCGAGTAGAGGACCGTGAGCGGCATCTGCTGCATCTGGCCGCGGCTGCGGAGCAGCTTGCCGAGGAGAAAGAGCCCGCCGCGGCTGAGCACCTCGCGCGCGGAAGCGCGCCCGCTGATGCTGATGCGGTCGGTGCGCTGCAGCTGGTCGATGATGGCCTCGATCTCCCGGGCGGGCGTGGTCTTGAGGTCGAACATCACGTCGAGAAAGATGATGTCCGGCGGATCCGCGGCGAGGTCGTCGACGAGACGCCACGCGCGTCCGAAGTCGCGTTCCACCTCGACCATCGGTTTGCGCGGAGCGCACTCGGCGCGCCGCGACTGGAAGTCGAGGATCTGGAATTCGATGTCCGCGTAGGTCGCGTACGTCTCGCCGGCCGCAAGCGGCAGGTATTCGTTCAGCAGGTTATGAGCGAGCGCCGATCGCATCTGTTCCGACGTCGCGTCGATCGGAAGCTGGCGAGACACGACCAGCGGCGAAAGCAATACGGCTTCGAGACTTCCCTCGGGGTTGTCGTCGATCACGACCACTCTCCAACGTCGCAACATAGAGCCTCCTCAATTCACGCGCAGCCGGAGCATGTGCGTCTCGGGTTGAAGGTCGGAGTACAGCCGCCTGTCGATGAAAAGGTTCTTCGCGGCGTAGCCGAGGAACGCCAGTCCCTGATGGCCGTCCTTGATGCTGCTCGCGCCGCGCGCGGCTGCCTCGACACACTTCGACACCTCCTGCGCCTTGGCCGGCGTAGCGGTGTTCGCCACCATCAGGACCGCGTCGGGACAGAGCCAGTCGACGCGAATCGCCGCGTGGAAGGGGTGCTCGACCGGCCGCGAGTGCTTCAGCGCATTGAGGAGTGCTTCCGTCAGCCACGCCTGCGTGACGAGCGGAGCGAACTCGCCACCTCCCGGTTTCAGCCGCGCCGTGTCGCCCGGATCGGGCAGCTGCAGTTCGAGACGGGAGTGTCGCGCCAGCTCTGCAGCAACCCACGAACGGACCAGCGGATATGGTGGCGCGAATCCGGTGGTCTGGTACGAGCCCGCTACGAACGCGCGCCATTCCTTCGCGCACGTCTGTCCGATTGCGCGGCGCAGAGTTACGCTCGCTTCGGCGTCGCCAAAGAGAGCCTCGGCGGAGTGCAGGCACACCGCTTCCGATGCTTCCTGGAATTCCGGGAACGCCTTGCGGAAATACACGGTCAGCGAGACCAGCAGCGCGCGGCCGAGGAGCTCCACGAGCGGCACCGCGTTGACGTCGTTGGTTGCCTCGCCGTCACGCTCGAATTCGGCGACGACGGCAGCATCATCGACACGCACGAGCGCGCGATTCTCGAGCGCGACGCGCGCGACCTCGTGCGCAAGGCCGCTGATCACCTTTCGACCCTCATCGGCAGGAACTGCCGCGAGCGACGCAACCGCGAGCGAAACATCGCGACGCACCCCCTCAGGCCCTTCCATCCGCCGGATGATGTTCGCGAGCGCCTGTTCCATCGGCGACGGGTCACCGAAACCGCGATGAAACTCGTCCGCCGGCACGTCCGCGTGTTCTACACCCGCGACGACGACTCCGGGGCGAGGATTGAAATGCTCTTCAGCGATCGACTTCGCGGCGACGCTGGCCAGGAACTCGACATACGTCAGTTCCGTCCCGACCGCATGCGACAGTTGCCGCCGCAATTCCTTTTCGGCATACAGCGCGGCCTTGTGAGACTCCCGCTCCGCCATGAGGAACGAGCTTTCGTGCTGGCGGAGGGACAGGTAATATGAGGCGATCCACTGCCGGATGGCGAAGTAATACCAGTACGGGACGTCGAAGTTCGCCAACAGCATTCCGGATCCGAGGTCGTCGGACTCTTCACCGTCGTCACCGCTGCGCGTATCGGCGACAGGGTACGGGATGGTCATGACGCCCCACGTCGTGTAGTGCGTCCGCGCCAGTGGCAGCTCTGCTCCGTTCGCCGCGTTGAGCTCGAGCTCGCGCAATCCTTCGACCCTGCGCGCGCGTTGCGGCTCGACGTCCCGCAACGCTTCGATGAGACCGTCCAGCCAGGTCGCGCCGCGTCCTTCGAGCAGCACGCGCGCCGGGTCGGGGACGAAGCATCCGATGAGCCAGAGCGAGTAGAGGCGATTCCGGATGTCGCGATGCGCCGGCAAGACGAATTCCTTCTCCAGGCGCTCCGAGTACGCGGCCTGTGGCTCGCCGCCGCGGCGTGCAGGCAGGGGCCAGAAACTCTGCGGTGTCTCACCGCACACGCTCCTGACCGCGGCGGCGACTGCGTTCCCCCACTCCAGCGGCCGGGAAGGATCGAGCTCGATCGTCGGGAATGAATGATGCCGCGCGGCGGAAGACGGTTCCGTGCGCACTTCGAACCCGAGAAGGGGATCGTTCCCGAGCGTCGGACTCAGGGCGAGCCAGTTGTGCGTGCCGCCGACGGAGAACGTCGTATCCGCATGTTCATCGTGAGGGAGGGCGGCGAGCGCGGCGTCGAAATACAACGTAGCGCGGTCGGTCTGTTTTTCGGCCCGCGGAAAGCCGACGCCGGTCTGCATCGCCCGTTGATCGCCCTCATCCGACAACCCCGTCTCGTACCCGTAGTCGGCCAGCGTCTCCCGGACGGAGCGATCGACCTCGAAGGTGACCCGGGAGCCGCCGAGGCGGACGCTGTCGTAGCCCGGCCATACGTGCAGCCGGCGCGGGTTCCCCGCTCCGTTGCCGCGTGCGGTGCGGTCGACGACGGACGACATTTCATTCAGCAGCGCGTGCAGCCAGCGGCGGTGCTGACTCTCGTCCGCGAACGTCGACGCGCCGTGCCGGCCCGCCTTCTGTACGCGCTCCCGCGCGTGGCGCGCGGCGCGGTCGAGATCGACAGCGAGCTGCTCGAGATGCAGTTCGACTTCCATGGCGTTTTCCCTCATCCAGACACGGCCCAGCCGAAGAGGAGCAGGGCGATGGACCCAATTGCGTACGCGTTTAGACGGACACCTCGAAAAATGTCGCGCGCGAGATGCAGGCTCAGGCCGAAAAGAATCGCGAAGTGAAGGGCGGACGTCGCGACGACGATCGCACCCATCCCGGCCAGCGCCACCAGCTCCCAGCCGTCGCGCTTGCGCAGCTCCGCCGGCCTCGGGAGCAGCCGGAACGCGACGTACAGCAGCGCGCCGGTCGTTGCGACCGTCGGAACGTGGGCGAGCAGCGGCGCGGCGGCGAGGCACAGCAGCATGGCCGTGCCCGCGGTCACGGCGGTCAGGCCGGTGCGCCCTCCGGCCGCGATTCCGACGCCGCTCTCCGCATACACCAGCACGCTCGTCGTGCCGAGCATCGAGCCACCAGCCGCGGCGGCGCCATCGATCAGCAGTGCCTCGCGCAACCGCGGCAGCTTCCCGTCCTGCAGCAATTCCGTATTGCGCAGCAGACCGACGAACTTGGCCACGCTCCCATAAAAGTCGATCAGGAACAGGACCAGCACGATCGTCCAGCCGTTGGGGCGCAGCAGCACGGAGAGGTCGGCGGCGCCGATCGCGGCGAACAGGCCGTCCGTCGCGGATGCGGCAGGAAGACGCGGATCGACGCCGAGCATCATCGCGATCAGGGTTCCGGCAGCGATGCTGATCAGCACCGCCGCGCGCACGCCCAGGGCGGCCAGCGCGAATACCACGATCGCACTGCCGGCCAGCACCAGGACAGAACGGTCCATGACGCCGAAGCCGCGCAGGTCCGGCCCGTCGTAGACCAGCACTCCCGCGATCTTCAACGCGACCGCCACGAGCAGCACGCCGACCGCGGCCGCAAGGTCGCTCCGCAGTCCGGCAGGCAGCGCATTGATGATCCCCTCGCGCACGCCGGATAGGGTGAAGAGGAGAAACAGGATGCCGGACCAGAAGACAGCGCCCAGCGCCTCCTGCCACGTCAACCGTCCGGCAGTGACGACGTACGTGGCCACGTACATGTTGATCTCCATGCCCGGCGCCAGGACGAAGGGGAGGTTCGTCCAGAGGCCCATCGTCAGCGTCGCCAGCGCCGAGGCGATGACGGTCGCGAAGAACACCGCCTGCCGCGGGAACCCGGCGTCCCCGAGGATGGACGGATTGACGACGAAGATGTACGAGAGCGCGAGGAACGTCGAGACGCCCGCGAGCACCTCCACGCTCCACGCCGACCCGCGCGCGCGGCAGTGGAAGAGGCGCTCGATCATGACGCCTGCACCGTCGCGGCCACGCTGTCGATCATGTCGCCGAGGTCGCCGACGGCCAGTCCGCCGGGCGCGATCGCGTAGAACTTCCCGGACAGCCCCTCGGTGACATGCCCGGCGTGAATCCGCACCGACCAGCCGGCGTCGCGTGCGCAGCGGAGAATCGCGCGGACTCCCTCGCGCGCCGCGTGCACGGAGAAGATGTCGATCGGTACTTCGGACGACGCGAGCAGGTCGAGCAGCGCGATGATCGTGGCCCCGCTCGCGATGGCGCCGTCGACGATCACCAGCCGCTCCGCCGGTGGCGCGCCACACGGCGAGACGCCGACGAGCAGTCCGTGCTCGTACGGAATGCGCTTGGCGTGCGGCGCGAGATCGCGCCCCGGCCGCAGCCACCCGAGGACTTCCGCGAGGATTCTCCCCTCGCGCTCCGGGGCGACGAGTAGGCGCTCGCCGTCGAGCGGCATTGCGCCCTCGAGCCGGCGATAGACGCTCTGCAGCGTCTCGAAATACTCCGCCCTCTCCTCCAGCGACGGCTGTTGGCGATTCGCGATCCGCGCGAGCCGGTCGAACGCCGGCAGGATCGCCGGATCGCTCTCGGACGCGACCATCACGTTGCGCATCAGCGCCGCTTCGTCGTCTCCGCGCGCGTGCAATGCGGTGAGCGTGTCGAACGACAGGTGCGTCAGGGTGGCAAAGCCGACGCCGAAGCGTGCCTGGAACGCCTCGGCCGCACCACGCATCGGCGCGGGAGCGCCGGCGAACGAGTGCCGCGGAAGTGCCTTCACCGCGCCACCTCGCCGCGCGTCCCGAGAAACTCGAACATCGCCGCGGGGTTGCCGTTCATCGAGAGGCTTTGAAAACGGCGGATACGGACATTCGTGAACATACGCGACAGACATGCGATCTCCTCTTCGGTGTGGTGATGGGCGACAAAAAGCGGCTCGCCCGATGCCGCGCTCACGCGAAAGGTCCCGCGTCTCCAGCCGGCGCGAGCTCCCGCCGCGTAACGCGCGGCATACGCCGGGTTGGTTTCGTCGAGCTGGTAATCGATCGCGTAGAAAAGGCCGTTCGGCCGCAGCAGGCGCACGATCGCTCGCACCAGCGCCTCCCATTCCGCGGCGCCGGGGAAGCAGGTGAGGACGCGAATGGCCATCACCGCGTCGTACGAGCCCGCGGCATGCAGCGCGTCGTCGACGGCAAATGCGACGTTCGAAAGAGCTGTATCGGCAGCGCGCCTGCGCGCCGCCTCGATCGCCGCGCCGTTGATGTCGACGCCGCGCACCGTCACGTCGGGACGGCGGCCGGCCAGCTCGCAACTGACGATGCCCTCGTTGCAGCCGATCTCGAGCACCGTGGCGTGCGGCGGCAGCTCCGCGATCAGCGCATCGGGTGCATGCGAAGCGAGTGCGGGCCGATAGTCGATCGCTCGCCAGTCGCGGTACGTGCCGGCCGCGCTCAACACCGGCGCAGCTCCGCAAGAGTCTCGCGGACGTCCGCGACCACGGCTACCGTACTGGTGTCGATCATGATGCGCATACCGCCGGCACGCCGTTCGGGACCGGCTCCGAGGGATCGAGTACGGCCAGGAAACGGGCGAGCTCGCGCGTCCGCGGCGCGGAGAGAATCGACGCGTCCCCTTCCTCGGTGACGCGCCCCGCGGACATGAAGAGCACGCGATCGGCCGACTCGCGCGCGAATCCGATGAGGTGGGTGATGAGCAGAATGCCGAGGCCCTCGCCGCGGAGCGTCTTGAGGTACGCGAGGAGCGACGTCACCTGCTCGACGTCGAGCGCCGACGTCACTTCGTCCAGCAGCAGGTAGGTGGGCCGCACCGCGACCGCGCGTGCGAGTGCGACTCTCTGGCGCTGGCCGAGCGAAAGCTCGTTCGGATAGCGGTCGACGAGCTCTTCGAGCTTGAAGATCTGCACCAGCTCCTCGAAGCGCCCGGCCGCCATCGGGTCGTCGCGCTGCGACTGCGGCAGCGCGATGTTGTCCCGGACGCGGAGGTGCGGCCAGAGGAACAACTGCTGAAAGACGACGGTCACCGTGGGCCAGGGCGACGGCACACCCTTGCCGGCATCCACGCTCGCGTCATAGGCCGTGCCGTCGATGGTGACGGTGCCGGAGTCGATCGGCTCGATGAGCGCAAGCGCGCGCAGGAGCGTGCTCTTGCCGCAACCATTGGAGCCGAGCAGCGCCGTGATCGTCCCGGGTGCGATCTCGACGTCGACGCCTTTGAGGACGGCACCCTGGTTTCCGTAGCTCTTGTGAAGCGCGCTTCCCTTCAACATTGTCAACGCTCCGAATAGTCGCGGGTGTATCTGGCCTTGAGAAAGGTGGCGGCGGCGTGCATCGGGAGACACACAGCCAGAAAGAGCACGGCCAGCGCGCTGTAGATCTGCACCGGCCTGTACACCTGGGAATTAATCCGTTGTGCGATCCGGAAGACCTCGTCCACGGAGATCAGGCTGGCGAACAGCGTTGCCTGCAGTGTGGCGATCTGGGCGAAGAGCACCGGCGGCAGTACCTGCCGGAACACCAGCGGCAATTGCACGCGCAGCACCGTCTGGCGCGGACCGATGCCGCAGACACGCGCCGCGGACAGGAACTGCCGCGGGAAATCCTCCAGTGCGCGCCGCACCGCCTCCGAGACCGCAATCACGTTGATGATCGACAATGCGGCGACCGCGGTGTAGAAAGGCGGCAGGTCGAAATCGAACGTCATCTGCAGCGGGTAATGGAGCCAGAACAGCAGGACGAGCACCGGCACGCCCGACAGTACGTACGAGGCGGCGCGTGAGACGGTACCGATGGAGCGTCTCCAGCTGGCCGCCGCAACTCCGAGCAGTGTGCCGCCGACTATGCCGATCGTCCAGATATACGCGCACAGTTGCAGCGTCACCAGCAACCCGGCCCGGAATTCCTGCCGGTATGTCCAGAGAATGTCGAGCGTCTCGCGCATACGTCACCTCGTGGCGACGACGCGATAGGGCTGTGCGACGCGATAGAACTGATTGGGCTCCTTCTCGTAGCGGCTGAGAACCTCATCCACGAAGCCGCTGTTCTGCAGTTCCTCGATCGCCACGTCCAGCGCCTGCTTCAATTGCGGCTCGCCCGCCCTCATCATGTAGCAGTTGCCGAGCGTCGTGAGCGGCGCGTCCGCCGCGATGTTCGTGATCGAGCCCGGATTGGCAGCGAGAAATGCGGCGGCGAAATACGGCTCCGCGAACGCAACGTCTGCCTTTCCCGACTGGACCTGCAGCAGCATCTCGGAAATGTCGGCGAGCTGTGACAGCGAAACCCGGCGCGCCAGCGGGAACCGCTTGCGCGCGATGAGGTCGGCCGTCTCGCCATCGATTGTGGCGATTCGCACCTTCGGGTCGTTGATGAGTGCGCGGTTCTCGAGGAACCGTTTGTCGCCCTTGCGGACGTAGATGCCGATTCCGGAGTAAAACACCGGCCGGGAGAGCGTGGTCAGGCTCGCTCGCGTCGGATTGGCCCATACAGGCGAGCCGACGATGTCGTAGCGGTCCCGGAGGAGCCCCTCGATCTGCGAGCCCCACCCTACCTCCTCTGTCCAAACGACTTTCCATCCCAGGTTCGCGGCGGCCTGCTCGAGCGTCTCCACGAACGTGCCGGTCATCTTGCCGGTCTTCGAATCGCGCATGAGCGCGGGCGCATATGTGAAATAGGCGGCGCGCAGCGTCTTCGTGCTTGCGACGCGCTCATAGACGCTCTCTTTTTTTGCCGGAGCGGGGTTTGTTGCCGCGCCGCTGGTCTTCGTGCAGGAAGTCGTAACGGTAATTACCAGGAACAGGGTGAGGACAGGAAACAGGGCACCGAGCGCTTTCTTCATATTGCCTCCGACTGTCGATTGAGAGTGATTGCACGCTCTCAGTGCGCGGCTCAGGCCAACGATGCGCATTGCGGCCGGAAATGGCGGAAATCTTGGCAGAGGCGATGCTTAGGCCGTCTGTATCAACCAACGACAGCAAGCAGAAACGGTCGCGACACGGACATCACCGGTCGCGACATCGAGACCAGCGGTCGCGAACGCGCGACAGATCGCGATGCCACGGCCGCAATAGACAAGGAGATCAGGAGCATGACCGTATACCTTTCGAATGGTGATGTCTCACCCGCCCATGCCGTCGAGATCGCCGGCGGCCCGCAGCCGGTGCTCGACGCCCTCGCGGCATCACTCACGCACGCATTCGGATACCGCCTGGGCGAGACGGAGGACCGTCCGGTCATTCACCTGATCGCCGATGCCATGGACCACTCGCCGGACGAGGTGTCCACGGCGTATGTGCTGCGCGCACTCGTCCCCGGGCGCCGTCCCATACCGCTGTTCCTCACCGCGCGCCCGAAACGGTTCACCCACCGTGGACTGGCGTGGGAGGAGGAATTCCTGTTCGCGAGCGGCGATCTCCGTCTGGATGCGCTCGCGTCGCGCATGCGCATGCTCGCGCACATGTGGGGCAACGATTTTCCGGTCGACCTGATCCGCGACGCGGTGGTCGGCAGTTTCCGCATGAACATGCGCCTCGACGAGGCCGATTATCACCAGCGCTCGGACCTGATCGAGGACCTGCAGCGCGTCGCGGGGTGGGACGGTACCGGCGAGCCTCCGGTGGTACGGGCCGCTCCGAACGGCGCCTGGGTCGTGCCGTACACGCCCGAGCATCCGTACGCGCGCCTGTTCGCCAACGCGTATGACCAGATCGTCACCCACATGAACGCCATGCTCAGCGTCAAGAACCTCAAGGGGGGCGTGCTGCTCAATCAAGCGCCGGACCTGGCCAGCGCCATTCTTCGCAAGGTGCCCTCCTCCACCGGCCGGTTCGTGCACTCGCTGCGCGACACCCGGCCGCGCGTGCTGATCATCGACGACGAGGCGGTGGAGATCGCCGCGAACCTGGGGCAGCACCGCGTCGGTTACGAGAATGACTCCGCGACCCTGGCGGACATCTTTGAGTTCGTGCCGGAGACGCTGTCGCTCGACGGACAGCAGCCGCTCCCCCCCTACCTGCCGGAAGACTGGGTGCGTGATCGCGTGGCCGGTCGCATCCGCCCGGGCGGACGGCTGGCCGACCTCCGTTGCGCGGATCTCATCCTGCTCGACCTGTCGCTCAACCAGAGCCACGACTCCGAGCTCGCCGGATTCATCCTGTTGGAGAAGCTGCGCAACGCCATCCCCGATCTCCCGCTCGTCATCCACACCGGCTCGGCGGCCCTCGGCCACATCATCCAGGCGATCCGCAACGGCGCCGACTGGTATGTGCGCAAGGACGGCGCGCGTACCTATTCCGATCTCGCCTCGATCCTCAGCGACATCGGGCGGCGGCCGGAATGGACGAAACGCGCCAAGCGCCTTAAGAGCGAGCGGCTCATCGGTAACGAGAGCGAGCTCCCGCCGGCGCTGCAGAATGAGAAGTACCTCTATATCTGGCGCTCGCTGGCCACCGACCTCCCGGATGGCGAGCTGCAGATCCTGCCGTTCTCCGACGGTGCGAGCGGCGCCGTGACCTGCGGCGTGCAGGTGTATGGGTCCGCCCCCGACGACCAGGAGACGCCGGACCGCCCGGTGGCGTCATTCGTCGCCAAGATCGACGAGCCGTACGTGATGCTCAGTGAGCGGGAGCGCTTCCGCCGGCTCGTGCGCCCGCGCATCGGCAACCGCGCCGGACGCATCGACTCCGACGTCGTGTACGCCGGCCCGTCGGTGGCCGGCATCGCATACACGTTCTCTGGAATCCACCAAGGGCAGAAGGGCGCCAGCCGTACTTCCCTGCAGCCCCTCAGCATCTTCCTCGGACGCGCGCTCGGCGAGAGCTCGTTCGTCGAGGTCGCGCCCGTTTTCGACGAACTGCTGAACGACCTGCTGCAGACGCTGCATCGCTCTGCGCCCTCGGGGCCGCGTTCATCATGGGCCGAGCCGCTGTTCGACGAGGGACTCTCTCTGCGTGACACGCATGAGATGCGGCTGCCGCCGCGCGTCGATCTCGAGCTGAGCTCATTCGGCGACCCGGATCCCGACAGCCGAGCAGCAAGGCTGACGGACGTTCCGGGCGAGACGATGTACCTGCCGATGTGCCGCGTGCAGCGCGCTTCCGAACGGGGCGTGACCGTGATCTTCCGCGATGCGGCCACCGGCTTCGCGCATCGCGCCAATCTCACCGGAGAGATCGCGCAGTTCCTGGCGCGGTTCCGCCACCTCCGGCCGAACCGCGCGCTGTCGGTGACCGGCCGCGTGGTGCGAAACCGCTCCGCGCACTACGACGCCATGCGGGCCGACGTAGCCGCCGACGCGGCGTGGCTGCAGGAGAACGGATACCCGGACTCCACACTGGAAGTCGACCGCGTGCTGCGGAAGTTCGAGGACATCGGCCCCGAGACGCTCGGCATCATTCACGGTGACCTGAACCTCAACAACATCCTCCTCGACGTCGACGCCAACGGTGCCCCGATCCGCGGCGCACTGTGGCTGATCGATTTCGCGCGCACGCGGCGCGATTCGCTGGCGCACGACTTCGCCGAGCTCGAAGTCGATCTCGTCACGCGCATCCTCGCGCCCGCGAGCGGCGTCGCCGCGCCCGGTTCGATCATGGACTTTCAGTGCTCTCTCGACGCCGGCCCGCTCTACGCCCGCCAGCATTTCGACCCGCCGGCGGTGTTCGTCGGCGAGGCCTGCCAGTTCATCCGCCGCGCAGCGAGCGCCGCGCGGATCGAAAAGGCGGAGTACCTGGCGTCGCTGGTGATGTACTACCTCCTCGTCCTCAAGCTCCAGCAGGAGCCCGCGGACTCCACGCATCGGAATCCGGAGTCGTTCCAGATGCGCCGCTGGAGCTTCATCGGCGCCTCCGCCGCCTTGACGGCCCTGCAGGCCGAGCTCGGCGAGCCGCTCGAATCCTCCGTGCCGCCGCGTCTTCCCATCCTGAAGCCGAAGAGCGGGCCGGGCGCGCAGACGAAGAAGTCGAGGGCGGTGGCAAAGCCGACGTGGCCAGGGAACGCAACGTGAGACTGTCGGGGACCGAGCGAGGGCACGAGGCAAAATACGCGGGTGACAGACGTCGAGCCGTGAGCGGCACGACTATTTTTGTTCGTCCTGAAACGCGATCCCGTCCCTTGCTCGCTCCCTACGCACGAGCACCCGTCGGTATCATCACGAGGTGACCGATCCCGCCATCTTCACCTTCGCCGACGTCGCGCGGGAGTACTGCGCATGGGCGGAAGCGAGTCCTCCGGCGCGGCCGGAGGAGGACGCGGCCACGGCGCTTCGTCTCCTGGTCGCGCTTTATGCGGCGGCGTTGAACCTTCCCGAGGGGGAGGCGTCGGAGGAGGGCGTCGCGAGTAACTCGCATGAGGAGTGGCGGCGCGTTTACGACCGGTTCACCGGCTTGCCGGTGGGCAACTACTGGGAGGTGTTCAACCTGCTGGAGTCGTCCGGTGAAGAGCCGGTCCTCGGGAGTCTTGCGGATGATCTCGCTGACATTCATCGGGATCTGCAGCGTGGGCTGGTGCTGTTTGAGCGCGGCGAGGCCGATGCGGCGGCGTGGGAGTGGTCGTTTCACTTTCGCGCTCATTGGGGGCGTCACCTGACCGGTGCGCTGCAAGCGCTGCATGTGTGGTGGGAGGGGAACTACTTCACGGCGCCGGCGCGATGACCTGAAGTCGACTCTCGCACCGGTGGGTGCCTGGCCTCTGAACCCACGCGTCTGGGTTCCGGGGACTGCGAAATGGCCACGGACCCCTCGGACCACGTTCCCGACCTCACGAGAATGCGATCGCTAACCCTGAACGTGGGTTCCGACCCTTCGGCTGAAGGTCCCCGGGACAGACTCCGTCGGGTCCGAACCCGCACGCGACCGGTGTGACACCCATTCGCATGCCTATGGAACCCGCGACGAAGGCAACCGGAGCCTTCGCTCTACCCACGGAAGGGGCTCGATGGCCCACGGAACCCACGCGCCTTGGGGTTCCGTGGACTCGCACCGTGGGTTCGGTGGACTGACCCCATGGGTTCCGAACCCAGAGTTCGTGCCATCACAAATTCGCCGCAAGCCTCGGAATGTCTGATTTCTGGACACATGAGGCTCGCCCGAGGGTTCGACGGCCTTTTCTAAGCCTTCCGAACCCCGTCAGGTGGGGTCCGACCGTTACGAAACGGTCAACGGCAGGCTTGCGTCGACTCCACGGAACCCGGCGAGCAGCCCACCGTGGGCTGACCGGAGGCCTCCGAACCCGCTCCGCAAGCCTCGAAAGGCATTTTTGAGCCCTCCGTGAGCTGCAGCGCGGGTCCCGAACCTCGACGCGCGGGTTCCGAACCCTCGACCCCAGGGTTCCGAACCCAGACCCCGAGGGTTCCGAACCCAGGGGAGCAATCCTCGGCAGCCTGCGGTGTCTGAATTTCGGACAGCGACGAGGGAGCCGCTCCTCCGAGAGGAAGCTGGCCGCAATCCGCTCCTCGTCACCGATCCGTGACCGCCAGCGTTCGAAAACCGGACGCTCACCCTGATTCCAACTGACCGACTTCGAAATGTAACACCAGATTCCAGCCGTCAGAACTGGTACGCCATCCACACCCGGCTGACGAACAACCTCGAGCTGTTCGTCAACGAGCTCGAGCCCTACCGTGCCACGCTGCAGGGCGTGGCTGTCGAGTCGACCTTCAACTGGTATTGGCTCGGTGCGCGAGCCATCGTGCGTCGTACTGGTCGTCGGAGTGCTTGAGTCGATTACCGTCTGCCAACTGTTGCAACTAATAAAACTACTTTTCTCCGGTCAATCGGCCTTCCGAGCGCGGCATATTGATATTTCTGATTATCAGGGTGGCGAGTCGGACGGTTGAGGGGGTATTTTTGCAAGTACTGCAGTTATGGATGACAGAATTTGTCTTCGCCGATGCGCCTGCCGGGCAAGCCCTACGACGCTCGGGATAGTTATGACGGAAGGCACGCTCGCAGCCACAAGCGGAACGACGGCAGCAGGTCCGTCAAAGAAAAACCAGCCGACGCCGGCTGCTGCCAGCAGGTTCGACACTAACCCGCATTTCTCACCAAGGGGATAAAAAAGCCGCCGCCCCGTGCTATTAAGTTGAGTGTCAGCAACAACTTGATGGCGACGGAGGCGGCGGCGTGAGACAGACAGAGTGTAACGGGGAAGAGCTGAGTTTCCAAGGG
>DASQJY010000045.1:0-78831 GCA_035630815.1 Thermoanaerobaculia bacterium | reverse complement strand
GATCGTGTGCACCGAGAGGACGAGCGGCGTCGAGAGTCCGGCGAGCAGCAGATAGGCATGCTCGTAACGGCTCCAGTGCCGCGCGGAGCCGCGCCATCCGAGCGCGAACGCGCCGTACGCGCGCTTTGCCCACAGGTTCGTGGCGCGATCGCGCAGCGTGGCCAGGTCAGGGATCAGCCCGACGTACCAGAACAGCGCGGAGACCGTCGCGTACGTCGAGACCGCGAACACATCCCACATCAGCGGACTGCGGAACTGCGGCCAGAGTCCCATGGTGTTCGGATACGGAAACAGCCAGTAGTCGAACCACGGACGGCCGGTGTGGAAGGCCGGGTAGAGTCCTGCCGAGGCAACGGCGAACAGGGTCATGGCCTCGGCGAAGCGATTGATCGACGTGCGCCACTCCTGGCGCAGCAGCAGGAGGATGGCCGAGATCAACGTGCCGGCGTGGCCGATGCCGATCCACCAGACGAAGTTGATGATGTCCATGCCCCATCCGACCGGATGGTTGATGCCCCAGATGCCGACGCCCTTGCCGACGAGCACGCCCAGCGAGACGGTGAGCACGCCCACGCCGCCGAGGGCCATCATGAAACCGATCAGCCAGCCGAGCGGCGTCCGCTTGCGCAGGACGATCGTGGAGATGTGGTCGGTGATCGTCGAGAAGGAGTGTCCCGGCTCGATGGTCGGCGTCGGCAGGAAGCGCTCGGGGATGCGCACCTCCTGGGTGACCGGCCGGATCTCGTGTGCGGGTTGCTGGTCTTTGGTCGTGGCCATCGGTTAGCCCTCGTGTCCCGTGTCGGCGTGCTGCGCCTGGGCGGGAGCGAGCTCCGGGTTCGGGTTGCGGATGTTCGCGAGGTACGTGGTGCGCGGCAGGGTCTGCAGCTCCTCGAGGAGCGCGTAGTTCGTCGGCTGCGCCTTGAGCTGCGCCACCTTGCTGGACTTGTCGTTCATGTCGCCGAAGACGATCGCGTCGGTCGGGCAGGCCTGCTGGCAGGCGGTGACGACTTCGCCGTCCCGCACGCGCCGGCCCTGCTTCTCGGCCTCGATCTTCGCGGCGTTGATGCGCTGCACGCAGTAGGTGCACTTCTCCATGACGCCGCGCGTACGCACGGTGACGTCGGGGTTGCGCATCGCCTTGAGCGCCGGCGTGTCGTAGTCGGAATAGTGGAAGAAGTTGAAGCGCCGGACCTTGTACGGGCAGTTGTTCGAGCAGTAGCGGGTGCCGACGCAACGGTTGTACGTCATGTCGTTCAAGCCGTCTTCGCTGTGCGAGGTCGCCTCGACCGGGCAGACCGGCTCGCACGGCGCAGTCTCGCACTGCATGCACGGCACCGGCTCGTGGTACACCTCGGGGTTGTCGACGTCGCCGCGGTAGTAGCGGTCGATGCGCAGCCAGTGCAGCTCGCGCTCGCGGACCACTTCTTCCTTGCCGACGATGGCGATGTTGTTCTCCGCCTGGCAGGCGATCACGCAGCCGTTGCAGCCGGTGCAGACGCTCGTGTCGATGACCATCGCCCACGCGTGCTTGTTGCTGTAGTCGTAGGCCGGGTACATGTTCGTGTCGTGCGAACCGTGGCCGGTCACGTCGCTGCCGTGGTGCGGGTCCTTCGCGAAGTTCGGGTTCTGCTGGTATGCCGCGAACGAGGCGGAGCGAATGAGTCCGCGCTCGCCGACCACCTTCGGGTCGATCGACTGGTGCTCCTGCGTGCAGGCCACCGGGTAGATCTTCGGCGCGTCGGCCGACATGGTGATGCGCGCTCCCGGTCCGCCGTGCAGCGCGTCCGAGAAGCGGAAGGGATACGTGTTGAAGCCGACGCCGGTGCCGATCTTGCCGCTCTTCTCGCGGCCGTAGCCGAAGTAGACCGTGGCCACATCTTCCGCGTAGCCGGGCACGACCCAGATCGGCAGCCGCATCGTCACGCCGCGGTACGAGACCTCGGCGAAGCGGGTCTGCTTCTCGTTCACCAGCTTGTCGCGCTCGTGCGGGTCGTAGCCGAACTTCTCGGACGTCTTCGGGCTCACGATCAGGACGTTGTCCCAGGTGATCTTCGTCTGCGGCTTCGGGAGCTCCTGCAGCCAGCCGTTGTTGGCGAAGCGGCCGTCGTAGATGGTCGGGTCGGGACGGATCTCCAGCTCGATGCCGGTTGCTGGTTGCTGGTTGTTGGTTGCTGGTGGGGCCGCCGCGGCGACGGCGATCGGCGGCAGGGCGCTGTTCGCGATGACGCCGTCGTGGAGCCACTTGCGCCACGCCGCATCGTCGCCGCCCCTCGGGACCCAGTACGCGCGGACGGTCTGGTAGGGCGACTGTTCCAGTCCGCCGGCGAGGGCGCCGACCACTTCATGAATGCTGCGGCCGTTGTAGAGCGGCGCGATGAGCGGCTGGATGATGGAGATCGTGCCGTCGTGCGCGCGGGCATCGCCCCACGTCTCGAGGAAGTGCGTGTCGGGGATGTGCCAGTGGCAGCGGTTCGAGGTCTCGTCGTAATAGAGCGAGTGATGGGCGCGGAACGGGACCTTGTCCAGCGCCTTCGCGAACTGCAGGTCGGCGGGCGCGTCGAAGACCGGGTTGCCGCCGAGGATGATCAGCGACTGGACCGCCCCGGCGTTGATGTCGCGGACGAGCTCGCGCAGCGAGGCGAGCTGGTTCACCGGCGCCACTTCGATCGGGTCCGTCACCAGGACCGTCGCTCCGATGTTGCCGAGCTGCGTGTTGATCGCGTGCACCACCGCGTGTACCGCGGGCGGCTGCTCTTCACCGGCGATGACGACGCTCGCGCCGCGGTTCGCCTGCAGGTCGCGGATCAGCGCGGCCACGAACGGGTTCGCGCTCGAGCCGGCCAGGATCTCCCGGGCGATCGCTTCGATCTGCGACGGCTTCACCGGCAGGCGGTGATCGGCGACGCCGCCGGTCTGGGACATGCCGCCTTCGATGGCGTACAGACGGTTGATCGACTTGGTGACGCCCGCGCGCACCTTGCGGCGGGACATGTAGTCGCGCGCGTAGCGGAGGTGGCCCGCCCCTTCGCCGAGGAAGTCGGCGGCGAGGGAGACGACCACGTTGGCCTTGGTGAAGTCGTAGTGCGTGTTGACGTAGCGGCCGAACGCGAGCCGGCCCCCTTCGCGGACGTTGTCGTAGTTCACCGCTTCCCACTGGTGCCACTTCATCCCGGGGAACTGGGCGGCTAACGCCGTGAGCTGCGCGCCGAGGGTCGGCGAGGTAATGGTCTGGGTGAGGATGCGCAGGCCGGCGCCATTGGCGCGGGCCCCGTTCGCCACGGCGCTGAGCGCGGCGACGAACTCGCCCCACGTGGCGGTGTCGCCGAAGCGGCGGACCACCTGGGAACGGTCGGGATCGTAGAGGTTCAGCACCGACGCCTGCATGAACGCGTCGCTGGCGCCGATGGTCGACGGATGCTCGGGGTTCCCCTCGATCTTCGTCGGCCGGTTCATGTGGCTCTCGACGAGTACGCCGTGAGCGACGCCGCCGAGGGGCATGGCGCTGGCGAAGAAGAGCGGCTTGCCCGGGATCAGCGACTCGGGCTGGTTCACGTACGGGACGATGGCGTCGACCGGCTGCTTACACGCCGCGAGTCCGGCCATCGCCACCGACGCCCCCATGAGCTTCATGAAGTTGCGGCGGTCGACACCCTTGCCGAGCGCCTGCGCCTGCTGGGGGAACTCCTGCGCGAAGAAGTCGTCGAAGACCTCGCTGCGCGAGAGGTCCTCGAGGCTGCGCCAGAACTCCTTCCCGCGCAGGTCGCCGATGCGGGCCCGGAACTCGGTGAAATTCAGTGTGTTGTTATCGCTCATTGAAGTGGAGGGGCGCTCCGTGCCCTCTAGTAATGACACGCGGAGCAGTGCGTCTTGCTGACCACGTTGTAGCGTTTCACGAGCTCCGGCCCGAGCACCTTCTGGTTCTTCGGGACGTAGTTCATGTTGAAGACTTCTTCACGCGGCCGGATGTACTTCTCGGGCGCGCGATGGCAGTCCAGGCACCACTCCATCGTGAGCGGCGAGGCCTGGTAGACGAGGTTCATGCGGTCGATGCGGCCGTGGCAGCTCGAGCAGCCGATGCCCTTGGCCACGTGGATGTCGTGCTTGAAGTGGACGAAGTCGGGGAGGCGATGGACGCGGCTCCAGACCAGCGGCCTGCCGCTGCGGAAGCTGGCGCGCACCGGCTCGAGCATCTCGGCGTTCGTCCAGATCTGCGCGTGGCAGTTCATGCACGTCGAGGTCGGAGGGATGCCGGCGAAGCTCGACGTCTCCACGCTGGTGTGGCAGTAGCGGCAGTCGATGCCCAGCCCTCCCACGTGGTGCTGGTGGCTGAACGGCACCACCTGCTCGCGATGGATGCCCTGGTTCGTGAAGTAGGGAGAACGGACGATGCCGCCGATCACCCATAGAACGAACCCGGCAATGAAGATCGCGCCGAAGATGGTGACGCGCGAGAGCGTATTGGCGCTGCGGTGGAAGATCTGAGCCATCTAGGCTGCTACCGTCCGGTGTCGAGATTTCGGTGTTGCGGTGACAGGTGTCGAGAGGAACTGCGTCGTGCGCGGGCTCGCACGACGGCGGCATCATATTCATATTTGCGGGTGACGCAAGCGACCGCGTTCAGAGTCGCGAGACACCCCCTGAAACGACCAGAGCCATGACGCTCGCGCTGTCGGCGTCGAGCGGCGTGACGCGCTCTTTCGGCACCACCAGCAGGCACCCGTCCCACGTGTAGGAGAAGGGAACATACACCGCCACGTCCCCCGGCATCCCGAGCGAAGCGAGGTCATCGCGGGTGATGAACCCGAACGTCCGTACGCCGTCGCTGACGCTGATCGTGACCGGCCGGTCGAACCGCCGCTTGTTCCCGACGAACGCCTCCAACAGGTCCTTGATCGCCGCGTAAACGATCCGCACGATCGGCGCCTTGGTGAACAACTTCTCCATCAACGCAAAAGCCCTGCGCCCGACGAAGTTCCCCGCCAGCGCCCCGATCCCCACGATCGCCGTCAGCAGAATCGCCAGCCCCACCCCCGGCGTCCTGATCGGCAGCAGTTGGTCGAGCTTCATGAAGGTGACGTAGATGAGATACACCGTCGCCGCAATCGGCACGACGATGACCAGTCCGCGCAGGAAGTTCTTGATCAGCCAGTTCATGGGGGAACGATAAATCCAATCCGCCCCCCGGCCCGTAGAATGCACGGATGGAACCTGTGTCAGACGCGCTGTCGCCCGAGGAAGTGGAGCTGCTGGACCGTGTTGCCGCCGGGTCGATCGAGCCGGTGGAGCCTCCGGCGGAGGTCCGGGCGAAGGTGATGGCGGCGGTGGCGAGCGTCCCCGGAGCACATGAGAGCGTCACGGTCCGCGCGGACGAGGGAACGTGGAAAACCGTCGCGCCCGGCGCGCGGACGAAGAAGCTGCGCCGCGGTGCGTTCCTCCTCGAGCTGGACGCGCACGCGGTGCTCCCCGCTCACGATCACGACGGCGGCGAGGATTCGTTCGTCATCCGCGGCAGCTGCCACATCGGCGCCCTCGCCCTCAACGAGGGCGATTTCCATCACGCCGACGCCGGAGCCCACCACGGCGACGTCGTGGCCGCGGCGCAGGGCTGCCTGCTGCTGATCACGGTCGCGGTCGCGGCGTAAGCGCAACTCGCGGCGACCTGATATGGAGTGCGGTAACGCAAGTTACCGCTCTGACTGCCTCTGTTCGTGCCGCAAGCCGAGGCTGGCGCGGTCTTGCTCCATGGCGCGAGCGGAGGCTGGACCTGCTCGCGGTTTCAGGACGAAGAGAAGCAGTCAGAGCGGTAACTGGCGTTACCACACTCCATAGCGTGCCGCTCCGTGGCAAGTTAAAGCGGTGACGAAGTCACCGCACTCCATAGTTGCTGCCACCGCTCCTCGAACGTGCCGCTGACGATCTCCCACCGCACCTCGAATTCGTCCAAAGCCGCGCGGAATGCGTCGAACAGATCTTCCCGCGCATCCGGGGTGTTGTCGCGCACGGAGTCGGGCTTCCATTCGATGTCGGTGTCGAGCAGAAAGTAGAGGTCGGCGCGAAAGCGGCGGGCCTCCTCTTCGATCCACGCGGGACATGCTCCGTAGTAGTAGCGGGCGTAGACGACGGTCGAGATCAGATCCGTGTCCAGCACGACGCGGTCCGCGGGGGAAAGGCGTTCGAGGCACCCGCGCGCAATCGGCTCGACGTCCGCGGCGGACAAGGCATTCCCGCACGCCTCGGCGTATTCACGCGCGTACTCCGCCACGTACGGCACGCCGAGCTCGCGCGCGAGCCTGCGGGCGAGCTCGGTCTTGCCGGTCGATTCCGGGCCGGTCAGGCAGATGCGGGAGCGAGGGTTCGGCGCCATTGCACGTATCCGACGATCGCGAGCAGCCACAGGCCGACGTACAACCCCGCGGTGAGCGTCAGGTCACGGGCGATGTAGAGCGGCACCGAGATGGTGTTGATCAGGAGCCACAGAATCCAGTTCTCGAGCCACTTCCGCGCCGTCATCCATTGTGCAACGAGGCTCCAGGCGAAGAGTGACGAGTCGACGTACGGGTTCGGGTTGTCGGTGTACGTGCGCTGCACGGCGATCGTCAGCGCCGAGGCGGCCAGCCCCGAGGCGATCCCGGCGATCCAGGCCCAGCGCGGCGTGCGCGTCACCGGCAGCTCGGTCTTGTGCGCGCCGCCGTGCAGCCACTCGTACCAACCGTAGACCATCAGGGCGAAGCAGATGACCTGCAGGAGCGACTCGGCATAGAGGCGCGCCGAGTAGTACAGCCACGTGTACATCACCAGCGCGACCAGGCCGGTCGGGTAGTACCAGATGTTCTCCTTCGTCGCCAGCCAGATGCTGAGCAGGGTGATGACGACGGCAACGAGCTCGAACCAGTTCACAGATCCAGATCCACCAGCACCACCGCGTTCCTGGTGGCCTGCGGATAGTAGTACGCGTCTCCCGTGGCCACGTCCCCGGTGATGTAGCGGTAGGTGTAGCCGCTCGGGTAGACGCGGTCGGCGTCGAAGAGGTTGTTCACCTGCAGCGAGACGCGCACCTGCGGTGTCACGGTGTACGAGACGTTGGCGTCGGCGAGGAAGAACGCAGGCGCGTCGAGCGCATCGTCGTTGGTGTTGTCGAGATACGAGCGGCCGACGTAGCGCGCGGTCACGCCGAGGTTGAGGCGTGAGAAAGGAGCGTAGTCGGCGCTCTGGCTGACGATGACCGAAGGGGTGAGCAGCGGCTCGACGTCCTCGTAGGTCAAGGGACGGGAGGCGGTCCAGTTCCCTTCGTCGTCGTAGACGTCGAAGAACTGCGTCCATTCGTTGATGCGGTTACGGCTGAAGTTCGCGGTCGTTCGCAGACGAAGCCGCGGCAGCACGCGCCAGGCGGCGTCGAGCTCCACCCCGCGGCGCGAGCTGCGGTCGACGTTCTTCCGCAGCAGGAGCCCGATCTCCGAGAGCTCGCCGGTGGCGGCGATCTCGTTGCGGAATTCCATCGCGTATACGTTCGCGGTCAGGTCGAGATTGGCGCCGCGGTAGTTCCAGCCGGCTTCGAAGTCGAGCAGGCGCTCCGGCTTCACGGCGTCGAGGTCGTGGGCGGCGGAAGGGTTGTCCTCGCCGAGGAACATGTCGTTGCGCGTCGGCTCGCGGGTGGCGAGGCCGGTCGACGCGTAGATGCTCGAGCGGGCATTGAGGTCGAAGCGCGCGCCCACCTTCGGGTTGAAGAACGTCCAGTCGATCGACTCGACGTTCACGTCGCCGTGATAGTCGAACGAGGTGTGGCGGAGCTGCGCGTCGCCGTAGAGGTGCCAGCGGCCGGCGTCCCAGCTCACTTTCGCGAACGCGTTCTCCTCCCCTTTCGTGCCGTAGTTCGCGTAATCACGCCTGTCGGCCGCGACATCATCCCGCGTGTGATCGCGCTTGAAGCGGTTCACGTGCACGCCGTAGTTCGTGGTGAAGGCGCCGGCGGTCTTCGAATAGGTCACGATCGATCCGAGGAGCATGCCGTCGAGGCCGTACTGCCGCAGCGTGTCGGTGCCCAAATCGAAGAGGCGGTACCAGCCGTAGCCGCGCTGGTAGTACACGGACGCGGTCATGTCACTGCTGGTGGAGAGCGGCCGGATGTACTGCAGCTGGCCGAGGTCGTAGCCGAAGCTGTCGTTCTCCTCGGGGCGCAGAGGATTGCTGCGCAGGTCATCCCGCAGCGTGGCGGCGTCGGTGGCGTAGAAGGAGAGCTGCTGATTCTCGTGTCCGGAGAAGCCGGTCAGCTTCAGCAACCCATCGCCTACTGATTTCGAGGCGCTGAAGAAGAGGTTGCGCTGCCGCGTCGCGGAGTTGTCGCGAAACCCTTCGTTCTCGAGGTACGAGAGCCGCGTATAGAACGCAAAGCCGTTCGCGAGCGCGCCGGAGTAATAGCCGACCGAGGCCTGCCTGTTGCCGAACGTGCCGACGCCGATCGTCGCGTCGGTCCTGCTCTCATCGGCGAGGGCGATGCTCTCCATGTTCACCGAGCCCGCAAACGCGGCCGTCCCGAACGTGGAGGTGCCGACGCCGCGCTGGAGCTGGATGCTCTCCAGCGACCGCGCGAGGTCCGGGAAGTCGACAAAGTACGCCCCCATGTCCTCGGAATCCGAAAGCGGCACGCCGTCGAGCGTGAAGTTGATCCGCGTCGCGCCGACGCCACGCATGGTGATGTACGAGTAGCCGGCGCCGCCGACGCCCGACTCGGCGTAGGCGTTGATCGAAGGCGCATCGCGCAGGAGGAGTGGAACGTCCTGCCCGGTGTACTCCTCCTCGATCTGCGCGCGCGGGATGTCGGTCTTCGTGACCGGCACCTCTTCATCCGCCCGAATGGCGGAGACGACGATGCTCTCGGTAAAGGTGGGATCGGGTGCGGTAGCGGGGCCGTTCAAAACGGCAAGCAACAAGAAGAAAAGTTCGTTCATCTGCCTTCCCTACGCCGGTGCGAACCGGATCAGGTTCCGCGGGTGTGATCTCAGGCCCGTGAGGGCCACCCCGAGGCTGTGGTGAATCGTAGCACGCTGCGCGTGGGTGTCGGGTGTCAGGTGTCTGGGGTGTTACGCCTGGCGACACGCACTGAGGCTCGGTCAGGCGACACACCGCAGACACCTGACACCCGACACCATCTGTGCGATACGTGCCGTTACTTCAACGCAAGCGTGACCGCGGAACCCACGGACACCCCCTCCTGCATCGCGCTCGGGTCGGTCGGAACGCGGGTCATGGCGTCGCCGTCGCTGTCCAGGCGCGCTTCCAGGCGGAACTTGGGAGGGAGGGGCTGGCCCATCATCGAGTCGGCGGCGCTGAGCTCGACCGTCATCGGGAACGAGGAGACCATCACCCGTTTTGCGGCGACGGGAGGGCCGCCGGCGGGGTTGCGGGCGATGACGAAGAGCACGCCGCTGCGCGACTTGGCGGCGGCGTCGAGGTTGAGCGTCACGCGGACGCTCGGGCCGGTGGCTGCGGGCGTGGACGGTGTCGGTGGGGCGGGTGTGCCGCCGTCGACCGGCGGATGCCCTTCGGGCAGACCTTCTGCCGTTTGTGCGGGCTGCCCGTTCTTCGACTGCTTCATCGAGGCGAAGACGTTCTCGAGCTGCGCCTTGTCACCCGGCGACTGCTTCACCGCCTCGGCGATCATGCGCTCGGCATCGGCCATCCTGTCGGTCTGGACGTAGATCCAGGCCAGCGAGACCCAGCCGTCGAGATTCTTCGGGTTGGACTGCGTTGCGCGCTGCAGCATCTGCGTGGCCGCGTCGGCGTCACCCATGGCCATGCGCACGAGCGCCTGGAACGTCAGCGCGCGGCTGTCGTCGGGCTTCTTCTCGAGCACGAACTTCGTCTGCTCGAAGACGGCCATCATGTTGTTCGCCTGCAGGTAGGCCTGCGCGAGGTCGTTGCGCAGCTCGAGGTTGTTCGGGTCCTTCTGCACGGCCGCTTCCAGTTGCTGGATCATCGGGCTCGTGGGCGGCTGCTGTTGCTGCTGTTGCTGCTGCTGCGCGCCGGATTCGAATCCGCCGGTGAGCGAGCCCCCTTCTTCCCTCGGCGTGGCCTGCTGCATCACGAAGTAGCCGAGCGCCACGAGCACGCCGACGGAGCTCGCGCCCCAGAGGAAGCCTTTGACGGTCGGGTCCATCGCGGCCGCCGGCGCGGCAGCCTCGGATGCAGGCGCCGTCGACTTGTACGCGTCCAGCTGACGCAGCACCTGCGCGGTCTCGACTTCGAGGCGCGTACGCTCGTCGCCTTCCACGCCGGGATCGCGCAACTGCTGCACGAGCGCGTCGCGCTTCGCCTGCAGGTCTTTCAGCACCAGGTCTTCGCTGAAGGTCTTTTTCCGTTTGTTGAAGAGATACACGAAGAGCACGCCGAGGATCAGGCCGGCCGCGAGGATCGCGACCGCTGTGCCCCAGTCGGTGGGTGCGTTCAAGACTTACCTCCGCTGACGAGATCGCGCACGCGGGAGAGGTACGCATCGTCAGGCGCTGTGGGTGGTTGCTGGTTGCTGGTTGCTGGTACCCGTCCGAGTCGCCGGAACGTCACGACGAGAACCGCCGCGCCGATCAGCAGGGCCACGGCGGGGAGCAGCCACACCAGCGTGGTGGTCCCTTCGAACTTCGGCCGCAGCAGCACGAACTGCCCATACGACCGTTCAAAGTACGTGAGGATCTGCTCCTCGGTATACCCGCGCTGCAGGAGCTCGTGCACCTGCCCCTTCATGTTGACCGCCATCTCCGCCGGCGAGTCGGCCACCGACATCCCCTGGCACACGGGGCAGCGCAGCAGGCCGCCAATCTCGTTCGTGCGCCGCGTGAGCTGCGCCCCCGTGACCGGCGTGCCCTGCGGCTGCCCGACGAACTGCGCGGCGTCGGGGACCTTCAGGGTCTGCGCGCCGAGCGACAAGGTCACGACGAGCAGGAGCACGATCTTTTTTCCCATCTACCTCATCACCTTCTGCAGGTTCGCCTGCAGGATGTCCGGCGACATCGGGCCGTTGTGTTTGGCGGCGATGACGCCGTTGGCGTCGAGGAAGAAGGTCTCCGGGACGCCGCCGATGCCGTAGGCGATGGCGGTCTTGCCCTTGTCGTCGACGACGGTCGGGTAGCTGGAACCGCGCTGCTGGAGGAAGTTGAGGATCTTCGACTCCTCGTCCTGGAAGACCACGCCGAGGAACTGCACGTTCGGCTCGAACATGCGCGCGTTCGCGACGAGCACCGGGTGCTCCTCCCAACAGGGCGCGCACCAGGTGGCCCAGAAGTTCAGGACCACCGGTTTCCCTTTCAGCGTGGCGAGATCGACGAGGCGGCCGGTGCCGACTTCGCGAAGCGTGAACGACGGCGCCTGCTTGCCGATCAGCGGCGAGCGGATGTCGTTCGGGTTCTTGCCGAGACCGAGGAAGAGGATGCCCAGCAGGACCGCGGCGATCGCGACCCCGACGAAGAGGACGGTGCGGTTCATGCGGTCTCCGTCGCCCCTTCCGGCAGCGGCTCGCGGACCTGGCTCGCCGCGGCGGCGCGGCGCCGTGAGGGCACGAGGCCGAACAGCGCGCCGAGACCCATCACCACGACCGAGATCCAGATCCACACCACCAGCGGCGCCGCGTAGACCGTGATGCTGGTGGTCTGGTTGGTGAGGTCGATGTTGCTGAGCGCGAGGTAGAAGTCGCCGCCGGCGGTGGTGTGTACGTCCGGCGTGCCGATCGGCTCGCGCATCCCCTCGTACTGGTTCATGCGCGGCTCGAGGGTCGTGACCGGCTTCCCGTCACGTGCCACGGCGAAACGGCCGACGATCGAGGTGCGATGCGGCTCGCTGCGCTGGTCCGCCCCGAGGAACGTGAGGTCGAAGCCGGAGACCTTCTGCGTCTGCCCTTTCGTGAAGTGCAGCTCCGTCTGCTGGCGCATCGAGCTGCTGACCGCGATGGCGATGAACGCCCCCATCACCGCCGCGTGCACGATGTAGCCGCCGAAACGGCGGCGCCCGCGCGAGAGCTGCCCTTCCACGAACGCCGTCGTTGCGGCCTCGCCGCGCTTCATGCGCTGCAGCATCGGCAGGAACATCTGGCCGAGGGTCACGTGCGCCGCGTAACCGCCGAACGCAATGGTCAGCAGCGTCCAGAAGCTGCGGATGTTCGCGAACCAGCCGACCGCCGCGAAAACGATTGCGGTAGCGAGCGGCGGCAGGAGCGCCTTCTTCACCTGCTCGGACGTCGCCCGGCCCCACGGCAGCGCGGGGCCGACGCCGAGGACGAACAGCAGCACCGCGCCGATCGGGATGACCATCGAGTCGAAGTACGGCCGTCCGACGCTCATCTGCTTCCCGTTCAGCGCCTCAACGATGAGCGGGAACACCGTCCCGATCAGCACCGTGAAGGTCAGCAGCACGAAGAGCAGGTTGTTGACGAGGAACATCGCCTCGCGGCTGGCCGCCCCTTCCATCCGCCCCTCGCTCTCCAGCTTGTCGATGCGGAACGCGAGCAGGCCGATGCAGAACAGCAGCGCCACGGCCAGGAAGGCGAGGATGGTCGGACCGATCGCACTCTGCGTGAACGAGTGCACGGAGTTGAAGACGCCGGAGCGCGTCATGAAGGTGCCGAGGATCACCAGCAGGAACGTCGCCTGCACCAGCGTCACGGTCCAGCCTTTCAAAATGCCGCGGCGCTCCACGACCATGATCGAGTGCAGCGCGGCGGTGGCGGTGAGCCACGGCAGCAGCGACGCGTTCTCGACCGGATCCCACGCCCAGTAACCGCCCCATCCGAGAACCTCGTACGCCCACCAGCCGCCGAGCATGATGGCGATGGTGAGGAAGATCCAGGGGAGCATCAGCGCCTCGCGCAGCGGCTTGAGCACGCCGTGCCCGAGGCGTCCCTTCAGCAGCGCCGCGCAGGCGAAGCCGAACGGGATGGTCATGCCGACGTACCCGAGGTAGAGGAACGGCGGATGGATCGCCATCAGCACGTGATTCTGGAGGAGCGCGTTCGGCCCCGGCCCGTCCAGCGGCGCCGGCGAGACGGTCAGGAACGGATTGGCCGGACCGGCGATCAGGAAGCTGAAGAACGCCGCGCAGCTCAGCCAGACCCCGATCGCGTCCGGCTGGTATTCGACGTATTTGCCGCGCGTAAAGTACGTGGCCAGCCCGACGTAGGCACCGAGCACGAAGCCCCAGAAGAGGATCGACCCTTCGAGCGAAGACCAGAGGCTGACGATCGTGACCCAGGTGGGCACGGAGCGCGATCCGACCTGCGCGACGTAGCCGACCGAGAAGTCGTGCGTCAGCAGCGCGTACTCCATCAGGAACGCGGCACCGATGATCAGTCCCGCGTAGAGATAGGCAAAACGGCGGGCCCAGTTCAGGCCATCGAGGGAGCGGGAGCGCCCCGCGGCAAAACCGAGCAGCGCGCCCGCGGCCGAGGCGAACAGCGACGCGAGGATGAGGATGCGTCCGAGGGCGGCGATCATGAGTTCCCTTGCTCGACCGCCTTCATCATGCGCTCGAGCTCCTTGCGGTCCATGGGGTGCCCCTTCTCCGGAGCCTTGTATTCGTTGTTGTGCGAGACCATCAGCCGGTTCGACTCGAAATAGCCGGCCCGGGTCATCGTCCCCTCGATCACCACGCCGATGTTCTCGCGGAACATCTGCGGCGGCACGGAGGTAGTCTTCACCCGCACGACGTGCGTGGCGTCCTTCACGTCGAACTCGACCGCGGAGCCGCCGAGCTGCTTGATCGACCCCTTGGCCACCATGCCGCCGAGGCGGATGTTCGCGCCGTAGGCCTTGTCGCCGTTGGCGCGGAGGTCGGCCGGCGTCCAGTAGTAGACGAGGTTGTTGTTGATGCCGCTCGCGGCGATCACGCCGAAGGCGAGCAGCGCCACGCCGAACGCGCCGAACATGAAGCGCCGCGTCTTGCGGCGCAGACGGTCGGTCTCGGTGATCGTCTCAGCAGGGGTTTCAGTGGGCGTTTCTTGGGTCATGGGGTCGTTGCTCCGCGCAGCCTGACGAAAAGACTCACTCCATAGACGATGAAAGCGGTCGCGGTGATTCCATACGCCATCCAGACGAACTGCCAGCCGCCGCTGATGACACCCTGGGTCATTTGACGATACCTCCGGTCAAGCGAGTTCTCCTGCTTCTTCTCCGATTCGGACCGGCGGCCCGGCGAGCTCACGCTCCAGGCGGGCCGCGGCGATGCGCGTTCTCAACATGATGAACCCAATCATCAGAAAGAGCACGCCGAATGCGTTCACCCGCAGGGGGAGATGAAAGGCGGACGAGACCGTCTGGGGCGTCGACTGCTGCTGGTGCAGCGAGTTCCACCATTTCACGGAGTAATAGACGATCGGCAGGTCCACCGCGGCGATGATCGTGGCCACCGAGGACCAGATGGCCCGCTTCACCGGCTCCTGCACCGCGCTGCGCAGCGCCAGGATGCCGATGGTGGCGAAGAGCAGCACCGCGGTGGTGGTCAGGCGCGGGTCCCAGTCCCACCAGACGCCCCAGGTCGGCCTGGCCCAGATCGAGCCCTGGCAGCAGAGGAGGAACGCGAGCAGCGTCGAGACTTCCAGCCCCGCTTCGAGGCGCGAGTCCCACTTCATGTTGTTCCGGAAGAGGAACGCCACCGCGCACCAGAGCGCGAAGAGCACGGACAGCATCCAGTTCCAGGCGGTCGGGACGTGCACGTACATGATCCGCTGCACGTCCCCCATGTACTGCTCGGCAGGAGCGACGAACAGCCCCTGATAAGACCCGAACAGCAGCAGGGCGGTACCCAGTGCAATGAAAATCGTTCCTTTTCGCATGGCTTGGCTGAACAGGATACTTCGAAGGAGACGGACCGGGCGCGCGCGGCGGACCGGAATGGTGTCGGGTGTCAGGTGTCAGGTGTCTGGGGTGTCAGGCCTGGGCGGCACGCATCGAAGTTCGCCCAGGCGAAACACCGCAGACACCTGACACCCGACACCATCCTCGTCGGTCACTTCAATCTTCGATGACTCTCTCATACAGCATCCCGCACAACGCCCAGTAGATCAGGTCGAATGCTGCCAACAGCGTCAGCCACGAGCCGGCCTGGTTCATCGGATCGCCGAGGATCACGTACGACGTTGCCTTGACGGACGCGAGCAGGGCTGGGACGATCAGGGGAAACAACAGCAGGGGGAGGAGAGTCTGTTTCGCCTTCAGCTGGGCAGTCATGGCCGCGTACAGCGTCCCGGGAGCGGACAGCCCCGCCGTCCCCAGCAGGATCACCAGCAGCAGCTTCGGCAGCTCCGTCGTCCCGGCGTCGTAGAGCACCACCATGACCGGCACCAGCGCCACGCCGAGGATCGCCAGCTGAATCCAGTTGGCGATCGCCTTCGCGTAATAGAGCGCGCGCGGATCGGACGGCAGGAGCAGCAGCCCCTCCATGGCCCGGTTCTCCATCTCCGCGTGGAAACTCTCCGCGAGCGTCAGCGTCGACGACAGCAGCAGGCCGAGCCAGAGGAAGCCGGCGGAGAACGTCCGCAGCGCGACCGCATTCGGCCCGATGGCGAAGCTGAACAGCAGCAGCGCCGCCGCGCCGAAGACGAACACGGCGATGAACTGGCCGCGCGTCCGCCACTGGAGGAACAGCTCCTTGCGCAGGGCGGCGATCAACATGGAATGGCCTCGGCCGGCCCCTCCCATACGACTCTCCCCTGCTCCAGCACCAGCGCCCGGTCGGCCAGCTTCGCGCTCCGCTCCAGCTGGTGCGTCGCCATCAGGATCGTCGCGCCGCGGCGCTTCAGCTCGCCGATGACGCTGTCGATGAGGTCGAACCCGGGCGGATCGAGCGCGCCGTACGGCTCGTCGAGCAGCACCACGCCCGGTTCCTGCAGCAGCACGCGCGCGAACGAGAGCCGCTTGCGCATGCCGGCCGAGAACGTGGCCACCGGATCGCCGGCCCGCGAGGCGAGCCCCACCTGCTCCAGCGCTGCCGCTACGCCGGCGCGCGAGATGCCGAGGTGATCGGCGACGACGTCGAGGTTCTCGCGTGCGGTCAGCGATTCATAGAGGTAGCTCTGATGGCTGAGCAGCGCCGTCAGCTTCCGGACGTCCTGCCGCTGGTGCACGAGGTCGAAGCCGCCGACCTTGACCGTCCCGCGGTCGGGCCGGATGGCGGTGGCCAGGACGCGGAACAGCGTCGACTTGCCGGCGCCGTTGTGCCCGGCAACCATCAGCACGCTCGCGGGCGGGACCGTGAACGTCACGTCCGCCAGCGCCCAGCGGGCGCCGTAGCGGCGGGCGAGGCCTTGAACCTCGATCGTGACGCCCTTCATGCAGACGGCAACGTTATCATTCGCCGCCATGCGCATGTTGCTGACGCCTGCACTCCGCCCACGCGAGAAGAACGACCGGAGGCCTCCGGCGGGCCGGCGTGGCCGGCAGCACTGGTTGCCCGAGGCTGAACGCACGCCTCTCGCACAAAGCGCCGTCCGTGCGCAAACAAATGCCGCCGGCCACGCCGGCCCGCCGGAGGCCCCCGGTCGGTTCTCTCTCGTGGGCCTGGCACTGCTGCTCGCTGTCGCGTGCACCACGAACACACCCGCGCCTGTGACGCCTGTTCCAGCACCCACCGGACCGTACGGCATGACCGTGGCCGAGGAGGCGCGCATCCTCGCGCTCGAAGACCGCCGCGAGTACGACCCCGCGCTCGTCGCACAGTGGGTGAAGCACGAGAACTCGCTCCACCGCCGCCGCATCGCCCTGGCCCTCGGGCGCATCGGGCCGCACACCTTCGTCGACTCCAACGGCAGCGGCGAGTTCGATCCGCCCACCGAGAAGCGCGCCGGCGTCGAGGAGTTGCTCGTGCTCGCCGGCGATCCGGAGCGCGCGGTGCGCGAGACGGTGGCCTTCGCCCTCGGCGAGATCGGCGACGCGAGCGCGGCCGACTCGCTCTTCTCGCTCACCACCGATCCCGACAACAGCGTCGCCGCGGAAGCCATCGAGGCACTCTCGAAGCTGGCCACCGATCCGGTATTCGTCCGCGAACGCTTCCAGCGCTACCGCTGGCTCACCGACGAGAAGTGGCCGGAAGGTCTGCGCGCGCGCGCCATCCGCTTCCTCTTCCGCTTCCCGACCGACGACGCGCTGGAGACGGCAGCCGCCGCACTCGCCTCCCCCTCGGCGGCCGTGCGGCAGGAAGCGGCGTACGCTCTCTCGCGCCGCGCCGGCCCGAACGCGCGTCCGCAGCTCGAGCTGCTCCTCTCCGACCCCGGCGTGCAGACGCGCGCCTTCGCGGCCGCTGCGCTCGGCCGCATCGCGGACGCCGCCTCGGTGCCGCTGCTCGTGAATACCCTCGGCGACATCCATCCGTGGGTGCGCACGAACGCGGCCGTCGCGCTCGCACGCGTCTTCGAGAAGACTCCGGCCGCCGCTGCCGGCCGCGCCGCCGACCTGCCGCGCCTCTTCGCCGCGCTCGAAGATTCGGATCCGGGCGTGCGCGCGGCGACGATCGACGTGGTCGGTTTTTACGTCGCCCAGAACTACGCGGACGCGAGGGAGCGGCTGCTGAGCGTGAGGCACAACGGCACGCGGGCAGAGCGCGAGCTCGCCACGCGCGCGGTGATGCGGCACATCGGCGCGACCGCGTTCACCGGCCGCTGGCCGACGGACGAGTGGCAGATCACGCGCATGCTCGAGGCCAACAGCGCGCCGACGCTCCGCAACCGGAACCGCCAGCATGAGAGTCCGCTCGTGCGCTCCACCGTCGCGTCGACGATTCCGGAGGCGCTCGTCTACAACGAGATCGAGACCGTCCGCACGCTGCTGAACGATCCGGACGTGATCGTGCGCGCGAACGCGATCGAGAAATACGGCCAGTCGCGCGTGGACGACGATCGCATCTGGTTCGCAACGCTCGACGACATCGAGCTGCGCGAGCGGACCTCGGAGATGAACGACGCCCGTCTCGCCGCCATCACCGCGCTCGCCTCGCGCTACCGCCCGCAGCGACCGGCGAAGCTGCGCGAGTTGCTCGCCGATCCCGACCCGGTCGCGCGCCGGGTGGCGGCCGACCTGATCGTGGAGAAGCTTGGGGAGAAACGCCCGCAGTACACCCCGCTCGCGGTCACGCGCACGCCGGCCGAGTACGAAGAGATCGTCCGATGGTCCCGTCAGCCGCACACCGCGACGATCCACCTGACCCGCGGCAAGATCGAGCTCGCGCTGCTGCCGTTCGACGCCCCGATGACCGCGTGGAACTTCGCGCAGCTCGCGCAGAAGAAGTTCTTCGACAACACGTCGTTCATGCGCGTCGTGCCGAACTTCGTGATCCAGGGAGGCGACCCCCGCAACGACATGAACGGCGGCCCCGGCTACACCATCCGTGACGAGATCAACCTCCAGAAATACACCCGCGGCGCGGTCGGCATGGCACTCTCCGGCCCCGACACCGGCGGCTCGCAGTTCTTCATCGTCCACTCGCCGCAGCCGCACCTCGACGGCGGCTACACCATCTTCGCCCGCGCCTACGACGGCGTGACCAGCGTGGTCGACCAGACCGAGCGCGGCGACAAGGTGGTCACGATCACGATCGACGAGCATCCGCCCGTGGGACAGGAGCAGATCAGCGCCGTCCCCAACGTCACCCTGCCGCTCGTGGTCGGCCCGATCACGCCGGAGAAGATCGTCGAGACCGTGCCGGCGTACGGCGAGCGCCGCATCGAATACAAGCCCGACCTCACCGTGCTGGAGATGATGAAGTCCTACGTGCGCGCCGGCGACCGGGTCGAGGTCTACATGGGCACCTGGTGCGACGACAGCCAGCGCGAAGTGCCGAAGTTCCTCCGCATCAGCGACGACCTGAAATCGCAGTTCGGCGTCGACCTCCCGGTGACCTTCGTGGCCGTCGACCGCTCCAAGCAGCAGCCGGCCGAGCTGCTGAAGGGAAAGTCGATCGACAAGGTCGCAACGTTCATCTACTACCGCGACGGCCAGGAGCTCGGACGGATCGCCGAGCGCCCCACCGGCCTCTTCGAAGACGATCTGCTGACGATCGTCGCGAAGCAGCAGCAATGAGCGTCCTGATCGGCCGCCTCCTGCAACTGGCCGGGATGATCATCCTGCCCATCGGCCTCTCCTACGGCCTGATCGCCGGCGAGATCCGCACCGAGGTAAAGCTCCTGGCCCTCGGCGGGTTCCTCTTCGTGCTCGGCTGGATCCTCTCCCGCAAGACGACCTGATGCGCTACACCGTCGTCCTCACCGCCGACTTCCCGTCGATCGCCACCGACCTCCTCGCCCCCCACGTCGACGTCATCGCCCACCCCACGGAACACGGCCGCACCGAGGACGACCTGATCACGCTGTTGGCCGAGGCGGATGCCGCGATCGTCCTCCTCCAGGATCCCATCACGAGACGCGTCCTGGAAGCCAACCCCAACCTGCGCTGCATCTCCAACTTCGCCGTCGGCTACAACAACATCGACATCGACGCCGCGCGGGAGTTTGGGGTGACGGTGACGAACACGCCGGGCATGTTGACGGAGGCCACCGCGGACCTGACCATGGCTTTGATCCTCGCGGTGACGCGTCGGATCGTGGAAGGCGACTTGGAGATGCGTGCGACCGGACGCTGCGAGTGGGAACCGCTCAAACTCCTCGGCGCGTCGCTGCAGGGGAAACGCCTTGGGATTGTGGGTATGGGGCGCATCGGGTCTGCCGTGGCTACTCGAGCGCGGGCGTTTGGTCTCGACGTAGTCGGCATACGCCGCGGCGACTCTCTCGACGAACTGCTCGCGACCAGTGACATTGTGTCCCTGCACGCGCCGCTGTCACGGGAGACGCGGCACATGATCGACGCTTCGGCGCTGGCGCGGATGAAACCGGGTTCTTATCTCGTCAACACTTCTCGAGGGGCGCTGGTGGATGAGGAGGCGCTTTGCGATGCCCTGGAAAGCGGGCACCTGCGCGGCGCCGCGCTTGATGTCTACGAATACGAGCCGGAGGTGAATCCGCGGCTGCTGGCTTTACCGAATGTCGTGATCGTGCCGCACATCGGGTCGGCCACCGAGGAGGCGCGGAACGCGATGGCGAGGATCGCGGCGATGAACGTGCTGCTGTTCCTGCAGGGAGGGGAGCCGTTGCATCGGGTGGTGTGAGACGAAGGACTACGGGGCCAAAGATCCATGTTGCCGACGTCGCACGTTCCGCCGCGTTTTACCGGTTGCTCGGTTTCGACATCGGCAACTCCGTGCCGGCGGAAGGACCGATGCGGTGGGCGTGGCTCTATGGGCCAAAGGCTCCCGACTGGAAACGCGGCCCCAACCTGATGTTGTCGCGCAGCGCGCGCGCGATCGACGCGGGCGCACAGGACGTGCTGTTCTACCTGTACGCGGCGGATCTCGAAGCGCTGCGCGGCCACTTGCTGTCGGCAGGCATCGAGGCAGGCGCGATTTCGTACCCGGAGTACCTGCCGCACGGCGAGTTCCGCGTGCAGGATCCCGACGGCTATACGTTGATGATCGCGCAGTCGACGGCGGATACGCCGTAAGCCGTGCCTGTCATTGCGCTGGTCGTCGTCCTCGTCTTCCTGCTGATCTTCAGCGTGGTCATGGTGCCGCTGTCGAACAGAAGCAGTCAGAGCGGCAACTGGCGTTACCGCACTCCATATCAGCTGCGCAGAACTCAGCGTCTCGTACGTCCGCGCCCGATCATTGCGTCGATGGACCAGGGGCCGGGGCCGGCGAAAGCTAGGTAGAGGAAGACGAAGCAGTAAAGGACCGCCAGCTCTCCGCCGTTCAGCGTCGGCCAGAAACCGCCGGGTGCGTGCTGCTTGAAGTACGCGACCGCCATCTCGCCTGCGGCGATGAAGGCGACGATGCTGGTGAGCAGGCCGATCGCGATGAGCGCACCGCCCACGAGCTCGATGATGCCGGCGAGCTTGAGGTACGCCGGCGCGTGGGGCTGCAACTTCGCCCCCGCATCGGGAAACCCGAGCATTTTCTGCGCGCCGTGGAGCATGAACATGAGTCCGACGACGATGCGCACGACGCTGCGGAGTTGAGGCGCCCAGGTGGCCGGAAAAGCGAATGCCATGGTGTTCTCCTTATGGCTATAGAACTTTTTCGTTCGACGGGAAGCCGCAGGTCAGAGGATAGGGGCGATGATACCAGCCCGTCGCGTCATCTGCCGCCCGACGCCACGTGCGCCGGAGCGACATTGGTCTCCCCGAGACCATGTCGCCTTCCGCAGAGGGCGCAGGGTGCCGGGGGAGGGGGCACTGCGACGCAACTGCTTGCGGATCGGACGGAGGGAGCGCAGGTAGGCGATCACGGCACGCACATCCGCATCCGACATGACGCTGTAGTAGGCGGCAGGATGGTCGGACCGGAGACGGCGCCCGTCACGCGCGATCCCCTGCCGGATCGCCCGCGCGAGCTCTGCGTCGGTCCATGAGGCGATGCCGGCCTCTCGATCGGGCGTCAGGTTCGGAGCTACGACCGGGATCTGTTCGTCCAGGATGTCACCCGCACCGAGAGTGGCCGGCTCCGGCGAGGAGGGATCGTCGCCGTTCTGCGGGGAATGACACCAGAAGCAGCGGCCAACCCCGTTCACGAGGTAGGAGCCCCGTGCAACATCCGCCCTCCCCCGCTCCACAACGTTGGTCGCGGGCGCGCGTTCGCAGCTGGTGCAGCACAGCAGGATCGAGGCGACAATCGCGAGGGCGTAGCGGCGTTTCATTTCGTGTGAGCCACCTGACTCCAGTTTGCTCCTTCGCTCAATTCATACACCACCCACAAGCACGCGACTGCGAAAGCGATCATCCCGAGGAGCCCGAGCGCAATGACGGGTGCAAGGCGGCGATCGAGCTCGGGGATTTCCGTGCGCGGGAGTTTACGCAAGAACAGCAGGTACGCGGCGCTGGCCAGGAGGATCCCGGTGAGGACGTCGAGGACGTAGTGCTGTTTCGTGTACAGGGTCGAGAGTCCGACGAGCAGGGCACAGGACACCGCGAAGATGCCGAGGCCGCGGTGCAGGCGGTAGCAGGTCAGCGCTGAAACGAATGAGTGCGCGACGTGGAGGGACGGGAAGCAGTTATAGGGCGGGTCGGAATCGTAGAGAAACCGCAGTCCCCAGACCGCGAATCCTTCTCCCGCGACCGTGCCGGGGCGCGGCGCGACGGTCGGGTACAGCAGGAAAACGGCATAGGCCGTAAGCCATACCGTCAGGTAAGCGAAGACGGTCCGGCGGATTTGCTCTTCCTGACGCACCACCAGTACCGGCAGGACGATCAGGAACGCATAGAGCGCTCCATAGACGAGCGCCCATACAGGCCGCAGCGGCAGCACGCGGTCGAGGGGCAGCTCGGGAGCGTGGAACGTGTCACCGGGCGTCAGGCCGGGGATGAAGAGGTAGACAGGGACGAGCAGCACGAGCACGACCATCGGGACGGTCACCCGGTATGGCCGCGTCAGCGTCTCCGCGATCATGCTCCAACGAATGGGAGTTGCCGCTGCCACCCGGCGATGATCTCACGGTGCTGATGGACGGATCGCAAGCCGGCGCCGGGATGTAGCATTCGCATGCTGGACCAGGATCATGCGATGAGACTCGACCGCGGCAACACCGTGCTGGTGGTGATCGACCTACAGGAGAAGCTGATGCCGGTCATCGACCGGACGAAGGACGTGGTGCGCAACGTCGACCGGCTCGTGCGCGGCTGCCACGTCATGCGCGTGCCAGCGATCCTCACCGAGCAATACGTCCGCGGACTCGGAGCGACCGTCGAGACGGTGCGCAAGGCGTTCGAAGAGACGACCGGTTACAGGCCGATCGAGAAGACGTGCTTCTCCGCGCACGGCTGCGAGGCGTTCGCGGCGCAACTCGCGGCGCTGGAGCGGAAGCAGGTGCTGGTCGCGGGCGTCGAGGCGCACGTCTGCGTCTACCAGACCGTGCGGGACCTGCAGGCGGCCGGGATGCAGGTCACGATCGTCGCGGATGCCGTCTCGTCGCGCACTCCGGAGAACAAGGAGATCGCGCTGCGGCGGCTGGTCAGCGATGGCGTGAAGCTGAGCTCGACGGAGATGGCGCTGTTCGAATTGGCGGTCGTAGCGGGGACGGACGAGTTTCGGGCGATCTCCAAGCTGGTCAAGTGATTGCGCCGAATCCGGCCCGCCTCTTGCTCTCGTGTTATTTGCATTTGAGAGCAGCTGGCGCGGGGCTATGCGACTCGAAAAAAGGATTCTCATCGTCGATGACGACGACGCCATCCGCGCGCTCGTCACGACCGTACTCCGGCGCCGCGGGTACGGGCTCGACACGGCGCGCAACGGCGTGGATGCGCTCGAGAAACTCTCGACGTGCCGCTACGCGCTGGTGATCCTCGACCTGATGATGCCGCGGCTCAGCGGCTACGGTGTGCTCGAGCATCTGGCCAGGCAACCGGCGGCCACGCGCCCGCTCGTCCTCGTCCTCACCGCAGGCCTGGAGCCGAAGCCGTTCGACCAGGGCTTCGTGGTCGGCACGATGCACAAGCCGTTCGACATCGAGCTGCTGCTGGACACGGTGTCGGGCTGCCTTTCCGCGGCAATGGCGCAGGAGCAGCTCGAGACGTGCCTCGACGCGAGCCTCGGGGCGCCGGCGCAACCGGTCAAGGAAGAGCCGAACTGAACCTCCTCATGGCATGCCTTTTGAGATTTGAAAGGCGTTCAAGAGGAATGAAATACATGAGTGACGAACCGAGAGTGCTGATCGTCGAAAGCAACGACGTTCTGCGCACGATGCTCTTCACGATCCTTCGCCATCAGCCGGTCGGCGTCGACACCGCGGTGTCGTGCGAGGAGGCGCTGGCGAAAGTGTCGCAATGCGATTACGCGCTGGCACTGGTGGACATGGACATGCCGAACCGGGACGGTGAGACGTTCGTGGCCGAGTTCAACCAGACCCGCCCCGGCGCGACGACCTTTATCCTCGCGGTGCGCGATCCGAAGAACGAAACCTATCTCGATCCCGAGCTGGTCTCGGCGGTGCTGAACAAGCCGCTGGAGATCGACATGCTGGCGGAGCTCGTACGCGAGTGCGCGCTGGTGGTGCCCGCACCCGAGGATCCGCTCCCCTGTCCGCCCGCCGAAAGCGAGATCCGTTCGCGGCTCGAGCGCGGACCGTATCTTGCGAACTGACGGAGGCCGGCCCGCTGAATGATCGAAGTCGTCGGCTGGGCCAGCTCCCTCGTCCTCATCCTCACTATCGCGACCCAGATCGCGAAGCAGTGGCACGACGAGACCAGCGCCGGCGTCTCGACGTGGCTCTTCGTCGGACAGCTCGCCGCGTCGGTGGGGTTCACGATCTACAGCCTGCTGGTGAAGAACTGGGTCTTCGCCGTGACCAACGGCGTGATGATCCTGAATGGGTTGATCGGGTACGGGATCACGGTGAGGCACAAGAGGAGACGGATTGAGGATTGAGGATGAAGGATTGAGGATTGGGGGTCGACTCCTCAATCCTCAATCCTCAATCCTTTACACTCCGCGCCGTGCCTGATCGTCGTGCCGGACTGCTCTCGATCGTCATTGCTGCGCTGCTGTGGTCCACCGGCGGGATCGGGATCAAGGCGGTTGCAGATCCGGCGCTGAAAGTCACGTTCTACCGCTCGATCTTTGCGGCGGTCACGCTGTTCCTGATCTTTCGCCGCGACGTGCGCATCAGGTGGTCGCCGGCGGTGGCGGTGGCGATCGTCAGCTACGGGGCGTGCCTGACCACGTTCGTGGTGGCGACGAAGTGGACCACGGCGGCGAACGCGATCTTCCTGCAGTACGCGGGGGTGATCTGGGTGCTGCTGCTCTCCCCTCTCGTGCTGCGCGAGCCGATGCGCCGGCGCGACGTGATCGCGATCGTGGTAGCGCTGGCGGGGATGGCGCTCTTCTTCGTCGGCAAGTTCGAGGCGCGCGGGATGGCCGGGAACGCGATGGCGCTCGTCTCCAGCGTCTTCTTCGCCACGATGATCCTGGCGCTGCGGCGCGAGACGCACGCGTCGCGCGCGGCGGTGACGTGGGGGAACGTGGTGCTGTCGCTGGCGCTGCTGCCGTTCATCTCGCACGATCTCGCGCTCACGACGAAGTCGCTGCTGGCGCTGCTCTTCCTCGGCGTCTTCCAGATCGGCCTCGCCTACGCCTTCTTCGTGCGCGGCCTGAAACACGTCACGGCGACCGAGGCCTCGCTGACCGGGATGCTGGAACCGGTGGCCAACCCGATCTGGGTGCTGCTGTTCCTCGGTGAGAGGCCGTCGGTGTACGCGCTGTTCGGCGGCGCGATCGTGCTCGCGGCGATCGCGTGGCACACGGCACAGGGGGCGCCCGCGGCGGATATGCCTCCGCCGGATTAATGCTGTCAACCTGAGCGAGGGGGAATGGGAGGGTGGGAAGCGAAGGACCCCTGCGGTGCACGATGCCCGCGCTATCGGAAGGGGGTCCTTCGCTTCACGCCCGCCCGGCCGCCTCGCTCAGGATGACAGGAGTGCGCTGCTGGCAACCGATCTGCACCATTCGCCGCACGTGTCCACCACGCTCATCGAACCCGCTACCGGCAAGCCGCTGACCGAAGTCGCGCAGGCGACAGCCGAGGATGCGGGACGGGCGATCGTTGCCGCGGAGCGCGCGTTCAATGGCGAGTGGCGGCGCATCAATACGCGCGATCGCGGGCGGTTGCTGCTGAAGCTCTCGCAGCTGATTCGTGACAACGCGGAGGAGCTGGCGAAGCTCGAGGCGCGCAATGTCGGGAAGCCGATTCGCGACGCGCGCGACGAAGTCGGGCTGGCGGCGAACGTGTTCGAGTACTACGCCGGCGCGACGAACAAGGTCGGCGGGCAGACCATCCCGGCCGCGGCTCCGGGGGTGCTGCTGTCGTTCCGCGAGCCGGTGGGCGTCTGCGGGATCATCGTGCCGTGGAACTTTCCGATCGCCATCACGGCGTGGAAGTCGGCGCCGGCACTGGCGATGGGCAATACGGTCGTGCTGAAGCCCGCGGAGCAGACGCCGTTGACGGCGATGCGGCTCGCGGAGCTCACGCTCGAGGCGGGAATCCCCGAGGGGGTGTTCACCGTCGTCACCGGCTCGGGCTCGGTGGTCGGCGAGGCGATCATCCGGCATCCCGCGATCCGCAAGGTCGCGTTCACCGGGTCGACCGAAGTAGGGATGAACGTCATGCGCCTCGCGGCGGACGACATCAAGCGCGTGTCGCTCGAGCTGGGAGGGAAGTCGGCGAACCTCGTCTTCGAGGACTGCGACTTCGACCGCGCCGTCGCTTCGGCAGCGTCGAGCGCGCTCGGCAACGCGGGTCAGGACTGCTGCGCGCGCAGCCGGGTGCTGGTGCAGGAATCGATTTACGACCGCTTCTCCAAAGCATTGGTGGAGGCGTTCCAGAAGATCGAGGTCGGCGACCCGATGCGGGATGAAACGGAGATGGGACCGCTCGTCACCGCAGCGCATCGCGAGCGGGTCATGAAGTACATCGAGCAGGGGCGCTCCGAGGGGGCGACGCTGGCGTGTGGTGGCGAGGCGAGCGAGTACTCGCAGCTCGCGCCGACCGTGTTCCTCGACGCCAAGCCGGAGATGGCCATCGTGCGCGAGGAGATCTTCGGGCCGGTGGTGGCGGTGATGCCGTTCGTGGACGAAGCGCAGGCGGTGGAGCTGGCGAACGACTCGCTGTACGGGCTCTCCGGCTCGATCTGGACGCGCGACATCGGCCGGGCCATGCGGGTCGCGCGCGCGGTGCAGACCGGCAATCTCTCCATCAACAGCGGCAGCAGCGTGCACATCGAGGGTCCGTTCGGCGGCGTGAAGCGCAGCGGCCTCGGACGCGAGCTCGGCCTGCAGGCTCTCGACCATTACACTGAGTGGAAGACCGTCTACATCGACACGAGCGCGTAAACAACATGCAAGGCCGCATCGACTTCGAAGAACTGAAACGCCTCGTCGCCGGCAACGACATCGACACGGTGCTGGTGGTCTTCCCCGACATGTACGGGCGCCTGGTCGGCAAGCGCATCGTCGCGCGCTTCTTCGTCGAGGAGAGCGAGATCCACGCGTGCAATTACCTCCTCGCGTGCGACATCGACATGGATACGGTGCCGGGCTACCAGTTCACGAGCTGGGCGAAGGGCTACGGCGACTTCCGCCCGGTGCCCGACTTCAACACCATGCGCGTGGCCTCGTGGCTCGACAAGACCGCGATCGTGCTCTGCGACGTGCTCGAGGAACAGAGCGACAAGCTCGTGCCGTATGCGCCGCGCGGCATCCTGCGCAAGCAGCTCGCCCGCGCCCGCGACATGGGCTACGTGGCCATGGGGGCGTCGGAGCTGGAGCTGTATGTCTTCAAGGACTCGTACGAGGAGGTGGCGAAGAAGAGCTTCGTGAACCTCGAGCCGATCGGACGGCTGATCGAGGATTACCACATCTTCCAGGGGACGAAGGAAGAGTTCCTGATCGCGGACATCCGCCGCCATCTGGAGCGCTCCGGCATCCCGTGCGAGTCGTCGAAGGGCGAATGGGGACCGGGGCAGCAGGAGATCGGGCTGCGCTACGCCGAGCTGCTGGAGATGGCCGACCGCCACACGCTCTACAAGCATGCGGCGAAAGAGATCGCCTGGTCGCACGGCAAGTCGGTGACGTTCATGGCCAAGTGGGACGAGCGCTACGCCGGCTCGAGCTGCCACATCCATGCGAGCCTCTGGTCTCCCGAGGGGGAACCGCTGTTCAAGGGCGACGAGCACCTCGGGCCGATCGAGTGCTCTCCCCTCTTCCGCTGGTTCCTCGGCGGATGGATGAAGCACATCCGCGAGCTCTTCCCGTTCTATGCGCCGTATCCGGCGTCGTACAAGCGCTACGTGCCCGGCTCGTTCGCGCCGACCGGGATCGCCTGGAGCTACGACAACCGCACGGCCGGCTTCCGGATCGTCGGCCACGGCCCGTCACTGCGCATCGAGTGCAGGACGGCCGGGGCGGACGCGAATCCGTATCTCGCGTTCGCGGCCACGCTGGCTGCGGGACTGGACGGGATCGAGAACAGGATCGAGCCGCCGGACGCATTCGAAGGCGACGTCTACAAGGCGCTGGAACTGCCGCAGGTTCCGCACAACCTGCCGGGTGCAATCGAGGCGCTGGAGCAGAGCACGTTTGCGCGGGAGGCGTTCGGAAACGACGTGATCGAGCACTACCTCCACTTCTTCAGGACGGAGCAGCGGAAGTTCGATGCGGTGGTCACGGACTGGGAACGCAGACGGTACTTCGAACAGGCTTGATGGCATACTCACCCGTGAGTGACGTTTTCCCTCGCGATGGCCAAAGGCTCCAACACCCGCGCAGCCGTACTCGCCGCCGCGATGAACATCATCCCCGCCGCCCCGGTGGACATCTTTCGCTTCCTCAACGTGCCGGCAATCGTGATGACGATCCGGAGCATGAAGGGGCGGGTGTGCGGGGATCGGCACGAGGGGCATGTGCGGCGACGCTCTTTACGCCGGTAACTCACCGTTGTATGGGATCGCGCCACCGGTTACCTCGGGTTGGATCCACTCGAAAATCTACTTCAGGGTCTTGATTGCGATCCCGCCGTTCGTCGTCCGGATGCGGAGCGGGGTGCCGCCGCCGTTGATGGTGCCGCGGAGGGAGTTTTCGCCGATGCGCGTTGCCGCGACCGGGAGGTCGCTTTTGATGGCGCCGTTGGTGGTGCCGGCATCGACGTCGACGGCCATGTTCGAGGGGAGTGAGACTTCGATGCGGCCGTTGGTGGTCGAGAAGCGGAGGCCCTGGCCCTTGGTCACGTTGGTCAGTTCGGCGTGGATTGCGCCGTTCGTGCTGGAGGCGTCGACGGAGCCGGCGCAGCGGGTGACTTCGATCCTGCCGTTCGTGGTGTCGAGCTCGTGTTTGCCGGTGATGTTGTTGATGCGGATCGAGCCGTTCACGTTCTCGATGTCGAGGCTCATGGAGCGGGGGACGGTGAGCTCGTAGCGCACCTCGGCGTCGATGTGGTTGCCGGCGCTGAGGAGCCAGTCGAAGAAGGAGCCACCGCCGCCGTTCTTGGGGTAATGGGTCATCACGACCACGCCGCCGTCGCGGGCCTGCATGTCGACGCGGAGCTCGCGGAGGGCTTCCTTCAACTCGTCGCGGTCGCCGTCGACCGACTTGCGGGCGATGACGCGGACGCGTGGCTGGTCCCAGGCCGAGACGGTGATCCCGCCGTTGACGTTGGTCAGCGTGACGCTCGCGCCGGGACGGACGTCGAAGGTCTTGTCGATGGTTTCGCTCAGCTCCGCCGCGTACGTGGCGGTTGCGAGCAGCAGGGTCAGGACGCCCAGGATCAGTTTGCGCATCGAATCCTCCGTGTGAGGTGAGATACGGCGCAAACAGCGCCGGGTTGCGCGGGCCGTTAGAATCGCGGCACATGCGCCGTGCTCTCGCCGTCCTTCTTCCGCTTGCGGTCGTGCTCGCGATCGTGCTGCTGCGCTCGGACGGACCGGCGCCGAAGGGGACGGACGCCCCGGCGAACGAGTTCTCGTCCGCACGAGCGATGCAGGTGCTGCGCGAACTGCTGGCGGAGAACGTCCCTCATCCGGTCGCCTCTCCCGCCAACCGGCGGGTCCGCGAGCGGATCGAGGCGCGGTTCCGCGCTCTCGGATACGAGACGGTCGTGCAGCGCCGCTTCGCCTGCAGCTCCGGCGCGGCGTGCGCGATGGTGGAGAACATCCTCGCGCGCGTGCCGGGTGCGGCCAAAGGAGACGTGCTGCTCCTGACGGGACACTACGACTCCGTCGCCGCGGGAGCGGGCGCCTCGGACGACGGACAGGGCATCGCCACGATGCTCGAGGTCGCGCGCGCGGTGCGCAACGAGCGCTTCGTGAATCGCGTCGCCTTCCTGGCCACGGACGGCGAGGAGATCGGCCTCGTCGGCGCGGAAGCCTTCGTCGCGGACGCGGAGCTTTCGAAGGACGTCGCGGCGGTGATCAGCGTCGAGATGCGCGGGACGTACGGCGGCAGCAACATGTTCGAGACGAGCAGCGGCAACCGGTGGCTGATCCGGCACTTCGCGAACGCGGTGGCGCGGCCGCAGGCGAGCTCGGTCTTCTACGCGGTCTACAAGCTCCTGCCGAACGACACCGACGTCACGGTCTTCCGGCGCGCCGAGATGGCGGCGGTGAACTTCGCGGCGCTGCGGGGGGTGAACTGGTATCACACGGCGCTCGACGACGTCGCGCATGCGAGCCCGAAGACGCTGCAGCATCATGGCGACAACGCCCTGGCGATGCTGCGGACGCTGGGGAACGCGGACCTGCAGGCGCGCAGCTCGACCGACGCCACGTACTTTGACGTGCTCGCGCTCTTCCTGGTGTGGTGGCCGCAGGAATGGACGCTCTGGATGGCGGTCATCAGCCTGGTCGCGTTGCTGATCGCCGCACGAAAGACCGACCCGCGGGCGATGACGTTCGGCGTGCTGGCGGCCTTCACCGCGTTGCTGATCGCGGGCGTCGGCGGGCAGGCGCTGTCGCAGCTCGCGCAACTGAAGAGCAGCTCGATGAACTTCGTCGCGCGTCCGCTGCCCGGGATCGTGGCGATGTGGCTGATCGGGATCAGCGGCGCGCTCTTCGGCGCGGCGATCTTCAACCGGCGCGAGAATCCGCGGGCGCTGCTCTACGGCATCGCAATCGTCTGGCACATGATCGGGGTCGCGCTCGCGCTCACCCTCGGCGGAGCCGCGTATCTCTTCATCGTGCCGGCCATCGTCGTCTCGGTCCTGGCCTGGACGCACATGAGCGAGACCGCGATTGCGACGATCGCCCTGACCGTCGGGGCGGTGCTGTTCTTCCCGCTGGGCACGATGCTGTACGAGGCGCTCGGCGGACGCCTCATGGCATCGGTGGCGGTGCTGATCGGAGCGCTGGCGACGCTCGGGGCACCGCTCTTTCCGCGCATGAAGTACGGCGCGGCCACTGCGGCGCTCGCGCTCGTCGCCGCGCTCGTTGCGATCGCACAGCCGGCGTACACGAACGATCGGCCGCGCATGATCCCTCTGTTCTACATGGACGACGCGCGCACCCTGCCGCCGCGATGGGTGACGTCGCAGGTCACGGAGCCGTTACGCGCGGCCGCAAAGTTCGAGGCGAAGGACGCGGCATCGCTGGCACCGTGGAACCGAGGGGCGACGTACGCGGCACCTGCACCGCGCCAGCCGATGCCCCGCGTCACGATGACGGGCGAGCGCACCGGGAACCTCGTCACGATCCGCCTGCGCTCGCCGCGGAATGCGAACCGGCTCATGCTGCTCGTGAACGGCGGCACGATCCGGCGCGTGAACGGTCTCGCGCCTCCTCCGGGACGCGGACGCTTCAGCGCGATGCGCGGCTGGCAGTTCGCATCGGCGGCAGGCGTCGAAGAGATGGTGGTCGAGGTCGCGGCGAACCGCACCGTACAGGCGGCGGCGAGCGACCTCTCGTTCGGGCTGCCGCCGGCCGGAGCCGCGCTGCTCCGCGCACGAGCGGCATCGACGGCCACGACGATCCAGGACGGCGACACGACCATCACCCGCGTCTGGGGAAGCTGGTAGAAACAAAAACGCCCGCGTTGCCGCGGGCGTTTTCGAGTTGCTTACTCTTCTTTTTTCTTGCGGGCGCGCTTCGGCTTGTCCTCGCCGCCGGCGTCGCCGGTATCGGCTTTCGGAGCGGCCTTGCGCGAGCGCTTCGGCTTCTCGTCGCCGGCCGGCTCGGCGGCGGGAGCGGCGGCCTTGGCCTTCTTGCCACCCTTCGCCGGCGTTGCCGGGGCTGCTTCCGCCTCAGCGGTGCGCTCGACCAGTTCGAGAATCGCCATCTCCGCGGCGTCGCCGCGGCGCGCACCGAGCTTCATGATGCGCGTGTAGCCGCCCGGGCGCGTGGAGAAACGCGGTCCGAGGGTATCGAACAGCTTCGCGATGAGCGCGTCGTCCGGCACCTGCTTGGCGGCCTGACGGCGTGCGTGCACGCTGTCGGTCCGGGCGAGCGTGATGAGCTTCTCCGCGAGCGGACGGAGCTCCTTCGCCTTCGGCAGAGTGGTGATGATGCGCTCGCTTTCGATCAGCGACGCGAGCTGGTTGCGGAACATCGCATTGCGATGGCTCGACGTCCTGCCCAGCTTGCGGTGTGCATATCCATGTCTCATTGGTTCACCCCTTCAACTACTCGCGCATGTCGGCGCGCGCGCCGGCGCCCATGCGGCTCATGCCGAACGAGAGACCGAGGCTCTGGAGAACGTCTTTGATCTCGTCGAGCGACTTGCGGCCGAAGTTCTTGGTCGACAGCATCTCGCGCTCGGTGCGCTGCACGAGATCGCCGAGGGTGCGGATGTTGGCGTTCTTGAGGCAGTTCGCGGAGCGGACGGAGAGGTCGAGCTCCTCGATCGGCTTGGCGAGCATCTCGGCCATGCGCGGGTCGACCTCGGGGGCCGCCGCTTCTTCACGCTCCTCGATGCGGGTCTCGAACGCGCTGAAGATGCGAAGGTGGTCGGCGAGCAGCTCGGAGGCGAGGCTGATGCCTTCCTGCGGCGAGACGGCGCCATTGGTCCACACTTCGAGGATCAGCTTGTCGTAGTCGGTCATCTGGCCGACGCGCGCGCCTTCCACGTGATAGTTCACGCGGCGGACGGGCGAATGGATCGAGTCGACCGGGATGTAGCCGAGCGGGAGATCGGTGTCGGCGTTGCGATCGGCGACGACGTAACCGCGGCCCTTCTTGAGACGCGCTTCGAGCTTCAGCGAGCCTTCCTTGGAGAGGGTGGCGATGTGCGCGTTCATGTCGAGGATCTCGATGTCGGGGTCCTGCTCGAAGTCGGCGGCCGTGACGACGCCCGGCCCCTTCTTCTCGAGGTAAAGGGTTTTGGGGCCCGAGCCGTGGAGCTTGAACGGGACCTGCTTGAGGTTGAGGACGACGTCCGTCATGTCCTCGACGACGCCCTGCAGCGACGAGAACTCGTGGAGAACGCCCTCGACGCGCACGGCGGTGATGGCCGCTCCCTCGATGGAGGAGAGCAGCACGCGCCGCAGCGCATTACCGATCGTGGTGCCGAAGCCACGCTCGAACGGCTGGGCGACGAACCGCCCGTAGTTCGGGGTAAGGGTTTCGGGATCGTAATCGAGCTTCTTGGGTTTCTGGAAATCTGACCACATCATGTGAGCGGCCTCCTCGCGTCAAAAGCTCTCAGCTCGCAGCTCTCAGCTCTCAGGAGCAGGGGTCCCCTGAGAGCTGCGAGCTGCGAGCTGACAGCTCAATTGGTTACTTAGAGTAGAGTTCGACGATGAGCTGTTCCTGGATCGGGAGACGGATGTCTTCGCGCTTCGGAAGATCCGTGACCGTACCGCGGAACTGATCCGGCTCGAGCTGGAGCCACTGCGGAACGCCGCGTCCGGCGGCCGTTTCGACGGCCTGGCGGATCTGGTCGTTCTTACGGCTCTTCTCACGAACCTGGATGACATCGCCCTTGCGTGCCTGGTAAGAGGGGATGTTGATCTTCTTGCCGTTCACTTCCACGTGACCGTGGCGAACGAGCTGGCGCGCCTGGGGGCGCGAGGCCGCGAACCCGAGAGAGTAGACGACGTTGTCGAGCCGGAGCTCGAGCTGGCGGAGAAGATTCTCGCCGGTGACGCCGGTCCTGCTGGCGGCGCGCTGGAAGTAGAGCCGGAACTGGCTCTCCAGCAGGCCGTAAATGCGCTTGACCTTCTGTTTTTCACGAAGCTGCAGGCCGTATCCGAGAACCTTGGAACGGCGGCGTCCGTGCTGGCCGGGCGCGTAGTTGCGGCGCTCGATCGAGCACTTGTCCTTGAAGCAACGATCGCCCTTGAGAAACAGCTTCATTCCCTCGCGACGGCAGAGCCGGCAGACGGGGTCGGTGTAACGAGCCACTAAAGCCTCCTAGCGTTCGCACCCGCGCCACCATGGCGCGTTGCGTGTACGGCGGCAGCTGCACGCCGTACAAAATCAGCAGCCGGCGCGACTCGCGCCGGCAAAAAACAAACGAGTTCGGTACGGCTCAGACCCGGCGGCGCTTCGGCGGCCGGCAGCCGTTGTGGGGGATCGGGGTCACGTCCTTGATCGACTTGATGTCGAGGCCGCTCGCCGCGAGTGCACGGATGGCCGACTCGCGGCCGGCTCCCGGGCCCTTCACCTTGACGTCGACCGAGCGGATGCCGTGCTCCTGCGCGAGCTGAGCGGCATTCTGGGCCGCGACCTGGGCCGCGAAGGGAGTGCCCTTGCGGGAGCCCTTGAAGCCGATGCGTCCCGCGCTCGACCACGACAGGATGTTGCCGGTCGGGTCGGTGATCGCCACGATCGTGTTGTTGAACGTCGCCGCGATCGACGCGACGCCGTGCGGAACGTTCTTCCGCTCTTTACGCTTGGTGCCGGCGCGACGAGCGCCCGCTTTCGGTCCACGTGCAGTTGCCATTTCTTAGCTCCAAGCTCTCAGCTCCCAGCTCTCAGGCCCGCCCACCCTTCGGTAGTGCGAGCCGCGAGCCGCGAGCCGCGAGCTTATTTCTTCGTTGCTTTCTTCTTGCCGGCGACTGCGCCCTTGCGCGGTCCCTTGCGCGTACGCGCGTTGGTGTGCGTCCGCTGGCCGCGTACCGGGAGGCCGCGGCGGTGGCGCATGCCGCGGTAGCAGTTGATCTCCATCAGACGCTTGATGTCGAGACCGATGTCCTTGCGCAGATCGCCCTCGACCTTACCTTCGTCGGTGATGATCTGGCGGATCTTGCGGACGTCGTCCTCGCTGAGATCCTTGACGCGAATATTTCTGTCGACGCCGGCCTGCGAGAGGATGGTCGTCGAACGCGTGCGGCCGATGCCGTAGATGTACGTCAGGCCGACTTCGACCCGCTTGTTGAGTGGAAGATCCACACCCGCGATACGTGCCATTGACTATAGCTCCTGATTAACCCTGACGCTGCTTGTGCTTCGGATTTTCACAGATGATCCGAATCACGCCCTGACGCCGGACGACCTTGCATTTCGTGCAGATTCTTTTGACTGAAGAACGGACTTTCATTTTTTAGGACCCTACTTGTACCGATAGGTAATGCGCCCGCGCGTCAGATCGTACGGCGAGAGCTCGACCAGCACCTTGTCGCCCGGAAGAATGCGGATGAAGTGCTTTCTCATCTTGCCGGAGATGTGCGCGAGTACCTTGTGCTTGTTCTCCAGCTCGACCTGGAACATTGCGTTCGGCAACGTCTCCAGGACCGTTCCTGTCACTTCAATCGCTTCTTCCTTCGACATACCTTCCTTTATTTCCTCTACTTGCCGAGAACCCACGGCCCGTTCGCGGTGACCGCCACCGAGTTCTCGAAGTGTGCTGCGAGACCACCGTCGACCGTCCTCGCGGTCCAGCCGTCGGCGTCGGTCCTGACGTCCTGCACCATCCCGTTCGCCCCGGCGCGCTCGATGCGCGACTTGAGCTTCGCACCGATCTCGCAGAGCATCGGCTCGATGGCCAGGACCATCCCCTCGCGCAGCTCGAGCCCGCGCCCGCGCCGCCCGTAGTTGTAGACCTGCGGCTCCTCGTGCATCTTCCGGCCGATCCCATGACCGACGAACGTACGGATGACGTGGAAACCGCGCGATTCGGCGTGCTCCTGCACGGCCGCACCGATGTCTCCCAGATGGTGTCCCGGACGCATTTCCTCGATCGCGAGCTCCAGGCACTCTTTCGTCGTGCGCATCAGCTCATCCGCGCGCGGCGAAACTTTGCCTACCGGTACCGTGATCGCCGCATCGCCGACGAAGCCTTCATAGATCGCCCCGAAATCCAGGCCGATCATGTCGCCTTCCTGCAGCTTCGTCCGATTCGGGATGCCGTGCACGATCACATCGTTGACCGACGAACAGACCACCGCCGGATACGGCGGAAGGCCCATCGGAGAGTAGCCTTTGAAGGGTGATTTCGCCCCCCTTTTGGCCAGCTCCTCTTCAGCCATCGCGTTCATCTGCGCCGTGGTCGCACCAGGCTTGACCATCTCGCGCATCAGCTCGAGGAGCTCGACGACGATCCGGTTGGCCCGGTCCATCACCGCGATCTCTTCGCGACTCTTCAGTGTCGGTCCCTTCATACGGTCGAGCATCTCATCCTCGATGGTTTACGCCAGGGACTTCTCAATTCGTTCAAAGACCTCATCGACGGGACCGATCCCGTCGACTTCGCGAAGAATGTTCTTCGACTTGTAGTACGTGGCCACCGGCATGGTCTGACGGTGAAATGATTCCAAACGCTTGCGCACGGCCTCTTCCGTATCGTCGGCACGTGCGATGACCTCCGCGCCGCAGCGATCGCAGACGCTGCCGTTCGCCGGAGGGTTGTTCTCCAAGTGGTAGATCGCCCCGCACTGCACACACGTCCGGCGCATGGTGATGCGCCGCACGATTGCGTCGTCAGGGACGAGCAGTTGAAGAACGCGGAGCGGTTCTGTGCCATTCCCGACAATTGTGTCGAGTTTTTCAGCCTGCACGATCGTCCGCGGAAAGCCGTCCAGGATGAACCCGCGCCCGGCATCCGGCTTGGCCAGACGCTCATTGATGATGCCGATCATCAGGTCATCGGAGACCAGCCCCCCCGAGGACATGATCGGAGCTGCCTGGCGGCCGAGCTCGGTCCCCTCCGCCACGGCCTCGCGGAGCATGTCGCCCGTGGAGATGTGGGGGATGGCGAAGCGGCTCGCGAGCCGCTTCGCCTGGGTGCCCTTACCGCTGCCTGGCGGTCCGATGAAGATGATCTTCAAGCCTTAACCCCGGCGCCCGCGGATGCGGCCCTTCTTCATGAAGCCGTCGTAATGACGCATGACGAGCTGGGACTCGATCTGATTCATCGTGTCCATCGCCACGCCGACGACGATCAGGAGCGACGTGCCGCCGAAGTAGAAGCTCAGGCCCATGCCTTCCGTGAACCAGATCGGCAGGGCATTGTCGAGCGCCGCACCGACGCCGAACGGGAGCGAGCCGACATGCACGCCGGAGATGAGGAACTCCGGGATGACGCAGACCAGCGCCAGGTACAGCGCGCCGACGAAGGTGATGCGCGTCAGCACGCGGTCGATGTAGTCCGACGTCCTCTTGCCCGGGCGGATGCCGGGGATGAAGCCACCGTACTTGCGCATGTTGTCGGCCGTGTCGACCGGGTTGAAGACGATCGAGGTGTAGAAGTACGCGAAGAAGATGATGCCCGCGACCTGCAGCAGGTAGTAGAGCGGCTCGCCGGTCCGGAGCTGGTTGCCGATCGAGGTCGCCCACGGCTGCTTGATCATCTGGGCGATCGTCTGCGGGATCACGAGGATCGACGAGGCGAAGATGACCGGGATGACGCCGGCGGTGTTGACGCGCAGCGGGAGGTACGTGTTCGAGCCGCCGTAGACCTTGCGGCCGACCACGCGCTTGGCGTACTGCACCGGAATGCGCCGTTGTGCTCGTTCCATGAAGACGACGAACGCGGTCACCGCCACCATGAAGACCAGCAGGAAGATCATGCCGAAGATGTTGCGCTCGCCGGTGCGGATGCCGCCGATCGTGTCGACGACCGCGCTGGGCAGGCCGACCACGATGCCGGCGAAGATGATCAGCGAGATGCCGTTGCCGATGCCGCGCTCGGAGATCTGCTCGCCGAGCCACATGATGAACGCGGTTCCGGTGGTGAGCGTGATCACGGTCATGATCGGGAAGCCGAGGCCCCACAGCGAGTCACGGACGTGCGGCGGAACGAGCGGCGCGCCGCCCGGGGCGGCCTGGCCGCGAAGCCAGAACGCGACGCCGAGCGACTGCACGATGGCCAGGACGATCGTGCCGTAGCGGGTGTACTGGTTGATCTTCCGGCGTCCCATCTCGCCCTCTTTCGAGAGCTTCTCGAGGTACGGCCAGACCACCGTCAGCAGCTGCAGGATGATCGAGGCCGAGATGTACGGCATGATCCCGAGCGCGAAGATGGAGAGGCGGCTCAAGGCGCCGCCGGAGAAGAGGTCGAGGAAGCCGAACACACCACCGCTCATCGCTTCGAAGAACTGCGAAAGCGCGACCGGATCGACGCCCGGCGTCGGAATGTGCGATCCGAGGCGATACACCGCAAGCAGCGCGAACGTGAAGAGCACGCGGCGGCGCAGGTCCTCGATCGACCAGATGTTGCGGATTGTGTCGACGACGTTCGGCACGTTACTCGATCTCCTGGCAGGTGCCGCCGGCCTTCTCGATGATCTCTTTGGCCGATTTGGAGAACTTGGTGGCCGAGACGGTGAGCTTCTTGGAGAGCTCGCCGTTGCCGAGAATCTTCACGCCGTCGTGCTGACCCTTGACCAGGCCTGCCGCGCGGAGCGCCGTCTCGTCGATCGTCGCACCGTTGTCGAAACGCTCCAGGTCGGAGACGTTCACGACCGCGTAGTCGGTCTTGAAGATGTTGGTGAAGCCGCGCTTCGGGATACGGCGATGCAGGGGCATCTGGCCGCCTTCGAAACCGCGCTTGCCGCTGTAGCCGGAGCGGGACTTCTGTCCCTTCTCACCGCGTCCTGCGGTCTTGCCATGACCCGAGCCGGGGCCGCGGCCGAGACGCTTCTTGGCGTGGCGTGCACCCTTTTTCGGTTTGAGGTTGCTGAGTTCCATTGTTTGACTCCTACTCGACGACTTCGACGAGGTGAGGGATCTTCGCGATCATGCCGCGAGTTTCCTTGGTGTCGACGCGCTCGGCCACACGGTGCATCTTGCCGAGGCCGAGAGCCTTGAGGGTCTCGCGCATCTCGACAGGGCAGCCGATGCCGCTGCGGATCTGGCGGATACGGATGGTCTTGCCGTTGTTGGTGGCCATTACGCCTCGGCTCCTTCCGCTGCTGCCGCCGCGTTCTCTTCCGGCGTGCCGCGGAGCGCTTCGTACTGCTCCTTCGTACGGAGGAGCTTGAGCGCTTCGAACGTCGCCTTGACGACGTTGTGCGGATTGGCGGTGCCGAGCGACTTGGTGAGGATGTTCTGGATACCCGCCGACTCGAGGATGGCGCGGACCGGACCACCGGCGATGACGCCCGTACCTTCCGAGGCCGGCTTGAGCAGGACCTTGCCCGCGCCGTAGTGGCCGAGGATGGCATGGGGGATCGTCGAGCCCGAGAGCGCGATGGTGATCATGTTCTTCTTCGCGATCTCGATGCCCTTCTTGATGGCGGCCGGAACTTCCTTGGCCTTGCCAGATCCGAAGCCCACCTTGCCGTTGCCGTCACCGACGACCACGAGCGCGCTGAAGCTGAAGTTCTTACCGCCCTTGACGACCTTCGTCACGCGGTTGATATGGACGACCTTATCGATCATCCCGCTTTCGCTGCGGTCATCCTGGCGACGATCGCCGCGAGGAGAGCCCTGTCCGGGACGCTGCATTGGACGCTGCATGTGATCTCCTAGAATTCCAGTCCGTTTTCACGCGCCGCATCCGCAAGCGCCTTGATGTTGCCGTGATAGAGGTAGCCGCCGCGGTCGAACACGACCCGGGTGATCCCCTTGTCTTTCGCCTTCTTGGCGATGAGCGCACCGACCGCCTTCGCGGCCGCCGTGTTGGAGCCCCTGGCTCCGGCGTCCTTTTCGAGGCTCGACGCCGACGCGATCGTGTTGCCGGTCGAATCGTCGATGAGCTGGGCGTACATGCTCTTCAGGCTGCGGAACACCGCCAGACGCGGACGCTCCGTGGTACCCGAGACCTTGCGGCGGATCCGTTCCCGGACCCGGCCTCGTGCTGCGACTCTTTCTTTTGCGCGATCCATTTCTTTTTTCCTCTTCGCGGAGGTGTGATTCCCCGCGAACTAGTTCGATCGGCGGGGGATTACTTACCCGCGGCCTTGCCGGCCTTGCGACGAATCACTTCGTCCGAGTACTTGATGCCCTTGCCCTTGTACGGGTCCGGCTCGCGCAGGCTGCGGATTTCCGCAGCGGTCTGTCCGACCTTCTGGCGATCGATGCCCGTGATGGTGATGTGGCCGGTCTTCGCGTCGACGACGACTTCGATGCCGTCGGGGATGGCGAAGCGGACCGGGTGCGAGTAACCGAGCTGGAAGACGACTTCGCGTCCCTTCACCTCGGCGCGGTAGCCGACGCCGACGATGTCGAGCTCGCGCTTGAAGCCCTCGCTCACGCCCTTGACGTTGTTCGCCACGAGCGCGCGCATGAGCCCGTGGAACGCGCGGGTCTTCCCCTCGTCGTCACGGCGCTCGAACTTCACGACGTTGTTCTCGACGTTCATGCTGATGCCGGGGACGAGGTGCGTGGTGAGGTTGCCCTTGGGCCCCTTCACGACTACCGCGTCGCCCGACTGCGTGACCTCGACGCCTTTCGGCAGCGGAATCTCTTTCTTACCAATACGCGACATGTGAGGATCTCCTTACCAGATGCTCGCTACCAAACCTGGCAGAGAACTTCGCCACCGATGCCCGTGCGCGCCGCCTCGGCACCCGAAAGAACACCCTTCGAGGTGGAGACGATGGCGAGGCCGAGACCGCCAAGAACCTTGGGGATCTCTTCCTTGCCGCGATAGACGCGACGGCCCGGACGCGAAACGCGCTCGATGCCATGGATGACGGGCTCGCCGTCCTCCGAGTACTTGAGGTAGACGCGCAGGTTGGCCTGCGGCTTCCCTTCCTCGGGCGGGACGACTTTGTAGTTACTGATAAAGCCCTCGGATTTGAGGATCTTCGCTACCTCGACCTTCAGCTTCGAGCTCGGCATCTCGACGCGATCGTGGCGCGACTGAATTCCGTTGCGGATTCTTGTGAGCATATCCGCGATGGGATCTGTCATCGACATTCTGTGACTCCTGAATTAATCGGTCGTGCGAGCTACCAGCTCGATTTCGTCACGCCGGGGACGTAGCCACCGAGCGAGAGCAGACGGAAGCAGATGCGGCAGAGCTGGAACTTGCGCAGAAACCCGCGCGGACGTCCGCACTGCTTACAGCGATTGCGCTGGCGCGTCGAGAACTTCGGCTTCCGCTCAGCCTTGACGATCATTGAAGTTTTGGCCATGTGTTCCTCTTATTTACCGAAGGGCATTCCGAGCTCGCGGAGGAGCGTGCGAGCCTGCTCGTCCGTCTTGGCGCTCGTGACGATGGTGATGTTCATGCCCTTGGCCTTGTCGACCTTGACCGGATCGATCTCGGGGAAGATCAGGTGGTCGCGAATACCGAGGGTGTAATTGCCGCGGCCGTCGAACGACTTCGTCGGCACGCCGCGGAAGTCGCGGACGCGCGGAAGAGCGACGTTGATGAGACGGTCGAGAAACTCGTACATCTTTTCGCCGCGCAGGGTGACCATCGTGCCGATGGGAACGCCCTCGCGGAGCTTGAAGGCCGCGATGGACTTCTTGGCCTTGGTCACGACCGGCTTCTGGCCGGTGATGGTGGTGAGCTCGTCGACGGCTGCGTCGAGGATCTTGGCGTTGGAGATCGCCTCACCCATGCCCATGTTCAGGACGACTTTCTCGACCTTGGGAACCGCCATCGGGTTCTTGATCTGAAACTCGTCCTGCAATTTCCTGCGGACTTCGGTTTGGTAAAGCTCTTTGAGTCTGGCTGCCATCTTGGTTCCTTTGAACCTCCCGGCGTTGTACGGGAGAGGTCGATGTTCTTACTTCCTTCTTACTTGGCGAGATCCGCTTTGCAGTTGCGGCAGAAGCGGACCGCGCCGTCTTCGGTGCGGTGCGACCCGGTGCGCGCCGGCTCGTTGCAGCTCGGGCAGATCACCTGGAGCTTGGCCACGTTGATCGGCGACTCGCGCTCGAGGATGCCGCCCTTGACGTTCTTGCCGGGGTTCGGCTTGGTGTGCTTCTTGGTGAAGTTCACACGCTCGACGATCGCCTTCCCCTTGGTGGCGAGGACGCGCAGCACGCGTCCCTGCTTGCCGCGGTCCTTGCCCGAGAGAACGACGACCGTGTCGCCTTTCTTCACGTGCGGCTTCGGGCGGGGGCCTTCAGTCTGTTTGGTGCTACGTCCGTACAGTCCCATGGTGTGCTTCCTTTAAATGACTTCCGGCGCGAGCGAGATGATCTTCATGAACTTGCGCTCACGAAGCTCGCGTGCGACCGGGCCGAAAACACGCGTGCCGACCGGCTCGCGCGCATCGTTGATGAGGACCGCCGCGTTGTCGTCGAACTTGACGTACGAGCCGTCGCGGCGGCGGGTCTCTTTCACAGTGCGAACGATGACGGCCCTGACGACCGCACCCTTCTTCACCGTGCCGTCCGGCGAGGCTTCCTTGACCGACGCCGTGATCACGTCGCCGACACGGGCGTACTGACCGGCCGTGGAGCCGCCGCGCATACGGATGCAGGCGATCTTCTTCGCGCCGGTGTTGTCGGCCACCTGAAGAATGGTTCCCATCTGAATCATGACTATGTCTCCCCAACCGTTGTCGGTTGTCGGTTGTCCGTTGTCATTGCACGGTGTCGCAGACAACCGACAACTGACAACTGATAACGGACGTTTAGCTGGCGCGGTCCAGGACTTCCCGTACGTTCCAGCGCTTGCGCTTCGAGAGCGGGCGCGTCTCCTCGATGATCACGCGATCGCCGATGTTGATGTCCGGCTGCTCGCTGTGGGCGAGGAACTTGTTCGTCCGCTTGATGTACTTCTGATACATCCCGTGCTTGACGAGGTTCTCGACCGCGACGACCACGGTCTTCTGCATCTTGTTCGAGACCACCACGCCGACCTTGGTGCGGCTGTTCTGTTCCGGAGCGGTCTCGGTCTTTTCCTTCGTTGCCATGTTCCTGTTCCTTATGCGCTGGCGGCGCTGCGCTCGCGCTCGTTGAGGAGCGTCTGGATCTGCGCGATCTCGCGGCGCACCTGGCGCATCTTCATCGGGTTCTCGACGCGCCCGGTGGCGCGCTGGAAACGGAGCTTGAAGAGCTGCTCGCGCAGGTCGCGCTCGCGGGAGCGAAGCTCGTCGACGCTCTTGTCACGAAGCGTGGTCACTGTTTTCTTGCTGGCCATTACTCGCCGACCTCCGTCTGCTCGCGCGTCACGAAACGCGTCTTGATCGGGAGCTTGGAACCGGCCAGGCGGAACGCCTCCTCGGCGATCTCCCTGGTCACACCTTCCATCTCGTAAAGGATGCGGGCCGGCTTGACCACGCATACCCATTCTTCCGGTGCACCCTTGCCCTTACCCATACGGGTCTCGAGCGGCTTCTTGGTGATCGGCTTGTCCGGGAAGATGCGGATCCAGATCTTGCCGCCGCGCTTGACGTGGCGGGTCATGGCGATACGGGCCGCTTCGATCTGGCGGGCGGTGACCCAGCCCGTCTCGAGCGCCTGCAGGCCGAAATCGCCGAACGAGACCTTGGCCCCGCGCGTCGCGACTCCGCGGCGGCGTCCGCGCTGCTGCTTTCTGAATTTGACCTTCTTGGGCATCAACATGATGCGGTTTCTCCTGGATTACTGATACTCGTTACTAAGCGCGGCGGCGCGAGCGCGCCTTGGCCATCTCGCCCTTGTACAGCCACACCTTGACGCCGATGATGCCGTACGTGGTGTGGGCCTCGGCCAGACCGTAGTCGATGTCCGCCTTCAGGGTGTGCAGCGGGAGACGTCCGTCCTGGTACCACTCGGAACGCGCGATCTCGGAGCCGTTCAGGCGCCCGCCGACGCGGACCTTGATGCCCTTCGCGCCGAAGCGGAAGGCCGATTCCATGGCCTTCTTCATGGCGCGGCGGAACGCGATCCGGCGCTCGAGCTGGGTGGCGATGTTCTCGGCCACGAGCTGGGCGTCGAGCTCCGGACGCTGGATCTCCTGGATGTTGATGTAGACCTCGCCGTTGACGAGCTTCTGGAGCTCATCGCGCAGCTTGTCCACTTCCGCACCCTTGCGGCCGATGATGATGCCCGGACGCGAGGTGTAGATGTTGATGCGCATCTTGTTCGCCGTGCGCTCGATGTCGATCTCCGACACGCCCGCATGGCTGAGGCGGCCCTTGAGATCGTCGCGGAGCTTCAGATCGCGATGAAGCGTCTCGGCGTAATTCTTCCCCGCGAACCAGCGCGAGTGCCAGGTCTTGTTGAAACCCAGCCGAAAACCGTAAGGATTGACCTTCTGACCCATCGATTACCCCTGTTTCCTGGCGCGGGCGCGGCCCTTGCCGCCGCTCCGCTCGTTGACCGCTTTCACTTCATCCGAGACATGCACGGTGACGTGGGCTTTGCGCTTCTGGATCTGGTACGCACGGCCCATCGGTGCAGGCTGGATGCGCTTCTCACGCGGTCCCTCGTTGACATAGATCTTCGAGACCACGAGGTCGTCGACGTCGGCGCTGGCTTCCTTGTTCTCCGCGTTGGCGACGGCCGAACGGACCAGCTTCTCTAGGTCCTTGGCCACAGCCTTCCGGGTGAACCGGAGGATGCTGAGCGCTTCTTCGACCTTCTTGCCGCGCACGAGATCGGCCACGAGACGGACCTTCTGGGGCGATGCTTTCAGGTATCTGAGAGTTGCCGTAGCTTCCATAATTTAGATCCTTCGCTTGCTCAGGATGACGGCTTCGCCGTCACTTCCCTGCCGGCTTGGCCGACTTCTCGACCTTCTTGCCGCTGTGGCCTTTGAAGGTACGGGTCAGGGAGAACTCGCCCAGCTTGTGACCGACCATGTTCTCGGAGATGTAAACCGGGGTGAATTTCCGGCCGTTGTGCACCGCGATCGTGTGACCGACCATGTCGGGGGTCACGGTCGAGCGGCGCGACCACGTCTTGATGACTTTCTTGTCGCGCTCGCGGTTCATCGTCTCCACCTTCTTTTCGAGGTGGTGATCCACGAACGGACCTTTTTTCATTGAGCGCATTTACTTGGTTCTCCGCTTGACGATGAACTTGTTCGTCTGCTTGTTCCGGCGAGTCTTGTAGCCCTTGGTCGGCTGGCCCCACGGGCTGACCGGATGACGGCCGCCGGAGGTCTTGCCTTCACCGCCGCCGAGCGGATGGTCGACCGGGTTCATCGAGACGCCGCGGTTGTGCGGCTTCTTGCCGAGGTGACGGGTGCGGCCGGCCTTGCCGTACGAGATGTTCTCGTGCTCGAGGTTGCCGACCTGGCCGATGGTGGCGTAGCAGCGCGCGTGCACCTTGCGCATCTCGCCCGAGGGGAGCCGCAGCGTGGCCCAGTCGCCCTCGCGGGCCATGAGCTGAGCGCCGACGCCGGCGGAACGGACCATCTGGCCGCCCTTGCCTTCCTTGAGCTCGACGTTGTGGATCACCGTACCGAGCGGGATCTTCGACAGCGGGAGGGCGTTGCCCACCAGGATGTCGGCTTCCTCGCCGGCCACGATGGTCGTGCCGACCGCGAGGCCGTTCGGCGCGAGGATGTAGCGCTTCTCGCCGTCCACGTAGTGCAGCAGCGCGATGTGCGCGGTGCGGTTCGGGTCGTACTCGATCGCGGCCACCTTCGCGGGAATCCCGCGCTTGTCGCGCTTGAAGTCGATCTCACGGTACTTCTGCTTGTGGCCGCCGCCGATGAACCGCGAGGTGATGCGGCCCTTCGAGTTGCGGCCGCCGGTCTTCGGCTTGCCCTTCGTCAGCGCCTTTTCCGGAGTCGTCTTCGTGATGTCCTTGAACGAAGCATGAGTCTGGAACCGGATGCCGGGCGAAGTCGGCTTATATCGATTCGTAGCCATAGTTTTCTTTCTTTATCGGCTGGTTGCTCGGGGATCGAGCTACACGCCCTCGACGAACTCGGGCGCCTTCTCCCCTGCTTTGAGCCGCACGTACGCCTTGCGCCAGTCGCGGCGCTTGCCGACGAAGCGGCCCAGTCGTTTCATTTTTCCGCGAACGTTGAAGAGGCGGACCTCTTCGACCTTCACCTTGAACAGTTCCTCGACCGCGCTCTTGACCTGGATCTTGTTCGCTTTCGGGTCCACCTCGAAGGCGATCACGTTCTGCTCTTCGCGAACGATCGTGGACTTCTCGGTGACGAGCGGCCGGCGGATGATCTGATTAGCGTTCATTGCTGAGTGCCTCCGTCAGACGGTCGAGCGCGGCCTGGCTCAGGACGATGTAGCGGCTGTTCACGACGTCGTACACGTTGACGTGCAGGGCGTCGACGAAGTGCAGCTTCGGGTTGTTGCGCGACGCGAGCACCGCGTTGGTGTTTTCCATCGTGTCGATGAGAAGTGCCTTCCCCTCGACGCCGATCGTCTTCACCTTGTCGGCGAACGCCTTCGTCTTCGACTCGGCCACGGCCATGTCGTTGACGACCACGAACTTCCCTTCCTTCACACGCTGGGAGAGAGCCGACTTGAGGGCCGCCTTCTTCTCCTTGGTGTTCATCTTGTACGAGTAGTCGCGGGGCTGCGGACCGTGAACCGTGCCGCCGTGGCGATGGATCGGCGGACGCGCTCCACCCTGACGCGCGCGGCCGGTGCCCTTCTGCTTGAACGGCTTCTTGTTCGAGCCGCTCACTTCGGAGCGGGTCTTGGTCTTGTGCGTTCCCTGGCGCAGGCCGGCCAGATAGTTGCGCACGGCCTCGTGGACGAGATGCTCCTTGTACGGGTACGAGAAGATCTCTTCCGGCAGGTCGACAGAGCCGACCGTCTTGTTGTCCCAGTTCTTGATGTCAATGGTCGGCATGGTTACTCACCCCGCTTTCCGTTTTTGGAAAAGCGCACGTATACGAGTCCGTTGCGACCACCCGGGACGGCGCCACGGATGTAGAGCAGGTTGTTCTCGACGTCGATCTTGGCGACGCGGAGATTCTTGACGGTGACCTGGTCGCCGCCCATCCGGCCGCCCATGCGCATGCCCTTCATGACACGCGACGGGAAGGCGGATGCGCCGATCGAGCCGGGAGCGCGGTGGAACATCGAGCCGTGAGACTCGCGGCCGCCGCCGAATCCATGGCGCTTGACGACGCCCTGGAAGCCCTTGCCCTTCGACTGACCGACCACGTCGATCGAGTCGCCCGGCTGGAAGATGTCGACCTGCACGCGGTCGCCGACGTTCGCGTCGCCGCTGTACGGCACCTCGGCGAGCGTACGCACCGGCTGGACGCCGGCTTTCTCGAAGTGTCCCCGCTGCGCGCTGGTGATGCGGCGGTTCGAGACCTTCTCGACGAGACCGATCTGCACGGCGTCATAGCCGTCCTTCTCGCTCGTCTTCTTCTGGACCACGAGGCAGGGACCGGCCTGGACGACCGTCACCGGCACCAGGGCGCCGTCTTCAGCGAACACCTGGGTCATCCCGACCTTCTTGCCAATGATTCCTTCGATTGCCATTTGTATGTTCTTTCACCTTGGAACCGCGTTGCCACGGTTCGTGTGTGTATTGAAGGCGCCGCCGGTTATTTCCCGAACGCCTTGATCTCGACGTCGACGCCGGCCGGGAGCTCGAGCTTCATCAGCGCGTCCACCGTCTGGGTCGTCGGCTCGAGAATGTCGAGCAGCCGCTTGTGCGTCCGCATCTCGAACTGCTCACGCGACTTCTTGTCGACGTGCGGGCTGCGCAGAACCGTGTACTTCGAGATCTGCGTCGGCAGGGGAATCGGTCCCGCTACCTTTGCACCGGTGCGCTTCGCGGTGTCGACGATCTCACTCGTCGACTGGTCGAGCACGCGGTAGTCGTAAGCCTTGAGTCGGATGCGGATCTTTTCGTTCATCATGGTTTCGTACCCTTAAAGAACAGATGAGGACAGGCGATCCCGCCTGTCCTCATGAATCGACTACTCGAGAATGTCCGTGACCGTGCCGGCGCCGACGGTGCGGCCGCCTTCGCGGATAGCGAAGCGCAGGCCCTTCTCCATGGCGATCGGGTTGATCAGGGTGATGGTGAGCGCGGTGTTGTCGCCCGGCATGACCATCTCCGCACCCTCGGCCAGCTGCGCCGAGCCGGTGATGTCGGTCGTGCGGAAGTAGAACTGCGGGCGGTAGCCGTTGAAGAACGGGGTGTGGCGGCCACCCTCTTCCTTGGTCAGGATGTAGACCTCGGCCTTGAACTTCGTGTGCGGGGTGATCGAGCCCGGCTTGGAGCAGACCTGGCCGCGCTCGACGTCCTTGCGCTCCACGCCGCGGAGCAGGAGGCCGACGTTGTCGCCCGCCTGGCCCTGATCGAGGAGCTTGCGGAACATCTCGACGCCCGTGACGACCTTCTTGATGGTCGGACGGATGCCGACGATCTCGATTTCCTCACCGACCTTGACGATTCCGCGCTCGATACGGCCCGTGACGACGGTGCCGCGGCCCGAGATCGAGAAGATGTCTTCGACCGGCATCAGGAACGGCTTGTCGATGGCGCGCTCCGGCATCGGGATGTACTCGTCGACGGCGTCCATGAGCTCGATGATCTTGTTGGCCCACTCGTCGTTGTTGTCGGTGGTCTGCAGCGCCTTGAGCGCCGAGACGCGGACGATGGGAATGTCATCGCCCGGGAAGTCGTAGCTGGAGAGCAGCTCGCGGACTTCGAGCTCGACGAGCTCGAGGAGGTCCGGATCGGCGGCGTCGACCTTGTTCAGGGCCACGACCATGGCCGGCACGCCGACCTGGCGGGCGAGCAGGATGTGCTCGCGCGTCTGCGGCATCGGGCCGTCGGTCGCGGCGACCACGAGGATCGCACCGTCCATCTGCGCGGCGCCGGTGATCATGTTCTTGACGTAGTCGGCGTGGCCCGGGCAGTCGACGTGCGCGTAGTGGCGCTTCTGGGTCGAGTACTCGACGTGGGCGGTGGCGATGGTGATGCCGCGCTCGCGCTCTTCCGGAGCCTTGTCGATCTGGTCGAAGGCGACGAACGTAGCCGTGCCCTTCGAAGCGAGGACCTTCGTGATGGCTGCCGTCAACGTGGTTTTGCCGTGGTCGACGTGACCGATCGTACCGATGTTGACGTGCGGTTTGCTGCGATCGAATTTCTCTTTGGCCATTGGATCTAACCTCCGTATTTAGCTCTTAGCTCTTAGCTATTAGGTCTTAGGCCCGCCCGCCCTCTGTCCTCGGTTTCCCTGAGACCTGAGAGCTAAGACCTAAGACCTTCGTGTCAAACTCGCTGTGTTGCTCCGGCGCTCTTGGAGATCACCTCTTCGGCGACGTTCTTGGGTGCCGGCTCGTATGCCAGGAACTGCATGGTGTAGCTGGCGCGGCCCTGCGACATCGACCGCACCTGGGTTGCGTAACCGAACATCTCGGACAGAGGCACGTGGGCGCGGATGACCTTCGCCCCGGCGCGCTCTTCCATCTGCTGGATCTTGCCGCGGCGGCGGGACAGATCGCCCATGACGTCGCCCGCGTAGTCTTCCGGCGTCACGACCTCGACGTCCATGATCGGCTCCATGAGGATCGGGTTCGCGCGCCTCGCGCCTTCCTGGAAGGCCATCGAGCCGGCGATCTTGAACGCCATTTCGGACGAGTCGACGTCGTGGTACGAACCGTCGTACAGGATCGCGCGCACGCCCGTCATCGGATAACCGGCCACGATGCCGCGCTCGAGCGCTTCCTTGATGCCCTGCTCGGTCGGCTTGATGAACTCGCGGGGGACCGAACCGCCGACGACCTCGTTGACGAACTCGAACCCGCCTTCCGGCATCGGCTCGAAGCGCATCTTGACGTGGCCGTACTGCCCCTTACCACCCGACTGGCGGACGAACTTGCCTTCCGCCTCGGACTTCCGGGTGATCGCTTCGCGGTACGCAACCTGCGGCTTGCCGACGTTCGCGCCGACGCCGAACTCGCGGACCATGCGGTCGACGATGATCTCGAGGTGCAGCTCGCCCATGCCACGGATGATGGTCTGGTTCGTCTCGATGTCCGTGTGGACCTTGAACGTCGGGTCTTCCTGCATGAGCTTCGCGAGCGCGACGCCCATCTTTTCCTGGTCGGTCTTGGTCTTCGGCTCGATCGCGACGGCGATGACCGGCTCCGGGAAGATCATCGTCTCGAGAACGATCGCATTCTTCGGGTCGCAGATCGTGTCGCCGGTGGTGACCGAACGGAGGCCGACGGCCGCGCCGATGTCGCCCGCGCGCACTTCCTTGATCTCTTCACGCTTGTTGGCGTGCATCTGCAGGAGGCGGCCGACGCGCTCGGTGGTGCCCTTGGTCGAGTTGAGCACCGCGGTGCCAGACTCCACGCGGCCCGAGTAGACGCGGAAGAACGCCAGCTGGCCGACGAACGGGTCGGTCATGATCTTGAAGACGAGGCCGGAGAACGGCGCGTCGTCCGACGCGGGACGCTCCATGAAAGACTCGTCGTCCGGATTGATGCCCTTGACCGGCGGGATGTCCACCGGGCTGGGGAGGTAATCGACGACCGCGTCGAGCAGCGGCTGCACGCCCTTGTTCTTGAAGGCCGTGCCGCAGAGCACCGGGGTGATCTTCTGGTGGATCGTGGCGTCGCGGAGCGCCGCCTTCAGCTCGGCGACCTCGAGGGTCTCACCGGCGAGGTACTTCTCGAGCAGCTCGTCGTGCGACTCGGCGATCGACTCGACCATCTTCTCGCGGTAGCTCTCCGCTTCCGCGCGCAGCTCGGCCGGGATCTCTTCGATGTCGTACTTCGCGCCGAGGCTCTCGTCCTTGAAGACGAGCGCCTTCATCGACACGAGGTCGATGACGCCCTTGAACTTGTCCTCGGCTCCGATGGGGAGCTGGAGGGGAACCGCGTTCTTGCCGAGCTTGGAACGGATCTGGCCGACCACGTTCTCGAAGTTCGCGCCGATGCGGTCCATCTTATTGATGAACGCGAGGCGGGGGACGCCGTACTTGTCGGCCTGGCGCCAGACGGTTTCGGACTGCGGCTCCACGCCGCCGACGGCGCAGAACACACCGACCGCGCCGTCGAGGACGCGCAGCGAGCGCTCGACCTCGACCGTGAAGTCGACGTGACCCGGCGTATCGATGATGTTGATGCGGGTATCCCCCCACTTCGCGGTGGTCGCCGCGGAGGTGATGGTGATCCCGCGCTCCTGCTCCTGGACCATCCAGTCCATGATTGCAGTGCCCTCGTGGACTTCACCGATCTTGTGAGTGATCCCGGTGTAGTAGAGGATGCGCTCGGTGGTCGTCGTCTTACCGGCATCGATGTGAGCCATGATGCCGATGTTGCGCGTTTTCTCGAGAGGTACCTGACGTGCCATTTTTTTCTCTTCAGGGCGAAACACACGCATACCGGCATCTGCCGCCGATACGCGCACACCTCCTGTTGGGGAGGTGATGCATTGATTCAGTTGTTTGTTTCCCGTTGCTCGGTCCGGAACCGCAGAACCAGTTCTGTGTTATCCGGTCGAGACGGAGCTACGGAAAGCTGCTGAGTTGGTGCTGCTCGGTACTGCGTAGGGCCTCGCCGTGAGCGAGGCCAGACATCATACAACGGTTTTGGTGCCGGTGTTATTCGACTACCAGCGGTAGTGGGCGAACGCCTTGTTGGCCTCGGCCATCTTGTGCGTGTCTTCGCGCTTCTTGATCGCGTTGCCACGGTTGTTCGCGGCATCCATGATCTCGCCCGCGAGCTTGTCGATCATCGTCTTCTCGCCGCGGGAGGCAGCGTACGAGATCATCCAGCGGATCGCGAGGGCGGTCCGGCGCGTCGGACGGACCTCGATCGGCACCTGGTAGTTCGAGCCACCAACGCGGCGGCTCTTCACCTCGAGCGCCGGCTTGACGTTGTCGATCGCCTTCTTGAAGAGCTTGAGCGGATCGTCCTTGGCGCGGTCTTCGACCTTTTTGAGGGCGCCGTAGAACACACGCTCGGCGACCGACTTGCGGCCGTCGGACATCAGCGAATTGATGAACTTGGTGACGAGCTGGCTGTTGTAAACCGGATCCGGCAGGATCTCGCGCTTGGGAACTTCACGTCTTCTCGGCATCGTTGGATCCTTGAACCTTTACGCCTTCTTGGGGCGCTTCGTGCCGTACTTGGAACGGCTCTGGTTGCGCTTGGCGACACCGACGGCGTCGAGCGTGCCACGAACTACGTGATAGCGGACACCCGGAAGGTCCTTCACACGGCCTCCGCGGATGAGCACGATCGAGTGCTCCTGGAGGTTGTGACCGACACCCGGGATGTAGGTGGTGACTTCGACACCGTTGGTCAGGCGCACACGGGCGACCTTGCGGAGTGCGGAGTTCGGCTTCTTCGGGGTCGACGTGTAAACGCGCGTGCAGACGCCGCGCTTCTGCGGGCTCGACTGGAGCGCCGGCGACTTCGTCTTGTACTTGACGGCGTCACGGCCCTTCGCAACAAGCTGGTTGATCGTTGGCATTCGTTACTTATCCTTCTGAAGACACGTACAGCTGACAATTGGTCCCGGACGGGAAAACCCGCGCACTTTACGCGGGGATTTTGGACTTTGTCAAGCCCGGATCAGCCCTAACCTGCCGCCCAGCGGGCTTATTCCGCAACGGTTTAGGGGCCCGGAAACGCCTCGTAAATGAGGTACTGCTCCGCGAACATCCGCCAGATCGGCTCCTTCGTCCGGTAGAGGAGCCGGTACTGCGGACGCAACGCTTCGGGTAACTCCTGATGCACGACCAGCACCCACCGGCGGCCTTTCAGTTGCGTCCGCGCCCGCTCGAGCACGGTCGCGAGCGGCATTTGGGCATATTCATAGTCCGTCCGCTCCCACCGCCCGAACGTACCGAACGCCCCCCTGGCCGGATACCAGATCTTCGCCTGCGGCAGATAGACCAGCGGCGAGGTCCAGAACATGGAGTGGGAGACGAGGACCGCGTCGCGGTCGAGGCCGGTCTCGCGGATGTACGTCGCGACCTCCCGGCTGCCGGAGAAGGCGTACTTCGTCTCCGCCACCCAGCAGCGATACGCCGGCACGATCGACCAGGCGAACGCGACGGCCAGCGCGGCCATGAGCAGGCGTTCTCGACGGTACGGGCCGTACGCGTCCGCGATCATGACCGCGGCGAGCGCGACCACGAGCATCAGCCCGGCATGCCTGAGCCCCCCCATCCAGATGAAGATATAGATGAGGAGCATCGCGGTCAGGACGATGCCCAGGAAGGCGACCGGTTTCCAGTTCCGGCTGATCCCGTAAAAGAGGATGCCGAGGATCACGACGGCGCCGCCGATCGCGTCCTCGATCCGGAGCTCGGGGAAGAACATGCTCGCGACGGCGAACCAGAGCGTATCGAGCTGCACCAGCGTGTAGACCTGCTGCCGCCCCTCCCGAGGCCACAGCTGCGCGACCGACAGCAGGCCGCCGGCGATCATGATCGCCAGCGCGCGCCAGGGGAGGCGTTCCCAGAGGAGCAACGCGCCGGCGACCGCGGCCGTGAGCAGGCCGAGCGTGGTCGTGTTCGCCAGCAGCGCCACCAGCACGCCGAGGCGGACGGGTCTTTCCTGCCGTTCCAGCCAGGCGGCCCCGACCGCAAACGTCAGCAGCATCTGCAGCCCGTACGGCCGAGGGATGACCGCGAACTCGAACGCCGGGTAGTACGAGAAGGCGAACAGGACCTTGACCGGCACCGAAAACGCGCGCGACCGCAACAGCACCCAGACCGCTCCCCAGACGTAGACCAGGTTGATCAGTTGCTGCGCGACGTACGGGAACCCCGCCCGCGCGAAGGGCCAGACCGTCGCCTCGAACAGCAGCGGCACGCCGCGATTGGAGGCCGCGTGGAAGATCGTGGCCACGTCCGCATCGCGCATGAGCAGCCATGGATCCCCCTCGTCCGCCCACACCTCGTGATGCAGTGCCACGAAGAGCGTGATCGCCACATGCAGCACGAACACGAGCGAGAGCAGCCCCCGCTCCGAGCGGATCCAGCGCATCGGGGGCAACTATACGTGGGTCGGTCCAGCCGTACCTCGTATCGGTGCCCGCGTAGCGGGCCTCAGATCACTAGCCCCCGGCTTCAGCCGGGGGAATGGGGGCTCCCCCAAATCGAGCCCGCGTAGCGGGCGGCAGAATCCTGTCGCCCGCTACGCGGACTCGATCCCTGGACACCCTTTCCCCCGGCTGAAGCCGGGGGCTATTGATCTCTCGCCGCCTACGGCGGCTAAGGCGCCACCGGCTCGTACAGCCAGTAGCGCTCGTCGACGTGCCCCCACTGCAGCGGCGACCGGGCGAGCAGCCTGAACTCACCTTGCAGGGCGCCCGGAACCTCCCGATTCGAGAGGAGATACCACCGCTGCCCCCGGAAATGACCCTGCGTGATCCGGATCGCTTTCTCGTCCGTCATGCTCCGGTCGAGGAACCCCCAGGTGGCGTACGTGCCCCAGTCGCGCCGCTCCGGATACCAGAACCGCGTCCGCGGCAGGTCGACCAGCGGCGTGTTCAGCAGGGCCATCCCCGCGCCGATCTGCGCCGTCTCCAACCCATGCTCGCGGATGTATCCCGCCATCCACCGGCCGCCGCTGAACGGGAACCGCACCTCCTCGGTCCAGTAGTCGTACGCCGTGACCGTCGCCCAGAGCAGCGAGAGACCAAGGGCGGTCATCACGATGTTCCGCAGGCGCAGTCCGCCGTATGCATCGGCGATCCAGAGCGCCCCGATGGCCAGCAGGAAGAGCAGCCCGGCGTGGCGCGGACCTCCCATCCAGACGAAGAGGAACAGCCCGGCCATCGCCGCCGCCGACAGCAGCAGAAACGCGAGCGGTACCGCCCGCCTGCTGACCGCGAACGCGATCAGCACGAAGACGAACACCGCCGGCCAGAACAACGGCAGGCGCATGTCGGGGAAGAACGCCTCCGCGAGCGCGTAGCGGAAGGTGGCCAGATCGGCGCTCCGCTCGACCACCTGCCCTCCCGCCCGCGGCCACACCTGCGCGACCGCCAGCAACCCGCCCGCGACCATCACCGCCGTCGCACGTGCATACCGCCGCACCTCGGAACGGCGCTCCGCCAGCAACAGCAACCCGGCGATCGCGGCGACGAGCAGTCCGTGCACGTTCACGTTCGCGAGCAGCGCAATGACGACCGCGAGCCGCAGCGGCCGCTCCTCGCGCCTGCGCCAGAGCGCCGCCATCGCGAACAGCAGCAGCATGAACAGCGCGTACGGCCGCGCGAGCACGCTGTACGTGTACGAGGGGAAAAACGAGAAGGGGAAGAGGAGCCGCACCGGCGCCGGAAATGCCCGCGCATGCAGGACGAGCCAGACCGCACCCCACGCACAAGCCAGCGCCACGAGCTGCTGCGCCACGTACGGAAACCCGGCGCGTGCGAACGGCCAGATCAGCGCGTGGAAGAGCAGCGGCGTCCCGCCGTACGACGCGTAGCGCAGGATGGCGGGCGCGTCCGCATCGCGCATCAGCAGCCACGAATCGGCTTCATCGAGCCACGGCTCGTGATGCAGCGCCACCCACAACGTCAGCGCGGCGTACGCCACGAACACCGCTCCGAGCACGACCCGGCTCTCTAGAACTCGACCCAACTCCCCCGCCCCTCGGCCACCGCGGCTTCATAGAGAAACGCCGCCGCCGCGAGATCCTCGACCGCCAGCCCGAGCGACTTGAACAGCGTGATCTCGCTGTCCGACGTGCGGCCGGCCGCGCTGCCGGTGAGCAACTCCCCGAGCTCCGTCCGGATGTGCTCCGGCCCCGTGATGGCGCCCTCGCGCAACGCGAAGAGATAGTCGCCCGATTCGTTCACCGTCGACTCGCGCCGGTCGACGAACAGCGACGCAGCGGCGACGAGGCCGCTCTCCAGCTCCCGTGCCGCGGCAATGCTCGAGCCGACCGCGTTGATGTGCGCTCCCGGCTTCACCCATTCGCGTTTCAGGACCGGCTCCCGGGAGCTGGTGGCGGTGACGATGATGTCGGCGCCGCGGACCGCTTCCTCCGCGCTGGCGACGTTCCCGCTGCTGCGGCTGAAGGTCCGCACTTCACGGATGTCGCGCACGAACGGGATCGCCCGCAGGTGCGATTTCGCCTGCACGCCTCCGCCGAGAATGGCCAGCACCGTGGCGTCCTCACGCGCCAGCAGGCGCGTCGCGACCGCGGAGACCGCGGCCGTGCGGATGGCCGTGATCGCGGAGGCATTCATGAACGCGAGCGGCTCCCCCGTCTCCCCGCTGTGCAGGATCACCGCACCGAGGTGCGTATCGAGGCCGCGCCTGGGATTCTCCGGAAAGACACACACTTCCTTCAGCGCGTAATACGGAGTGGCCCCGCCGCGCCACGCCGGCATCAGCCCGAGGAGCCCCGGCGCCCCTGGCGCCCGGATGGCCTGCCGCAGCGGATTGTGCACCTCGCCCCGCGCGAGCGCCGCAAGCGCATCACCCATCACGCCGATGCAGCGCTCCATGGTCAGGAGCGACTCGACCTCGTGCTCGGAAAGGATCAGGACCTGCACGGAGGCAGTGTACTGAATCACCATTTTCCAAAGGATGGTTAAGCATCTCTGGACATGCTTAACGACCTCCGGGACATGCTTAACGACCTCCGAGAGATGCTTAACGACCTCTGGAGATGCTTAACGATCCCCCGGTGTATGGAGTGCGGTAACGACAGTTACCGCTTTGACTGCTTCTGTTCGTGCAGCAATGCGTGGAGGGTGCAATCTCGCCTGATGGCAGGAGCGAAGGCTGGACCTGCTCGCGTTGCAGACGAACAAAAACAGTAAGAGCGGTAACTGTCGCTACCGCACTCCATAACAGGCCTGCGTTGCCGGCGGTCTGCGCTATTCAGAAGACGAACGGTTCTGCCGGCGCGAGGGCGAGCGTGTCCGTTCCATGGGAAACGAGCAGCACCCCTGCCGCCCGGCCCGGGGTCGCGATCAACTCGACGCGCGAGCCTTTGCGGAGGGTGAGCGTGCGCGTGCCGCGCGGTTGGGCGATGCCGTCGACGCTCCACTGCAGGGCGTCGGCCGCCAGCGGCGGCAGGCGACGCAGCGGAACGGCGTATTGCGGGGCTAGCCGGCCGACCGTCGCGGCGTAGGCGAGCGGTTGCGTGAACCACGGGTGGGTGGCCAGCGCGGCGCTGGCGTGGACGTCGTAGCGTCCCGCGCGCGGTGCGATCCAGCCGGCGCGCGTCGGTTGCGGTCCGACGAGCGCAGTCATACCGGGGACCCAGAGGTTGCGATAGAGCGGCAGGTAGTGCGTGGTCGCGTAGCGGGCGGTTCGCGGGAACGCTTCCAGGTAGACGCGCAATCGGTAATCAGCGATCACCGCCGCAGGAGGATCGGCCGCGATGTCGTACGGCTCGAGCAGGTCTCGCTGCGCCATCATCCGCACGCCGGTGGTGAGGAACCAGTAGCGATACGACGGCTCGCGCCGCAGAGCGAAGCCGGAGCCGTCGAAGACGCGCTCCTCCGGTTGCGTCACGCGGTCGACCATGGTCATGACGTCGTCCTGGTACTGCATCTCCGCGCCGAACGACGGCAGCAGTTGCACGACGAAGATCGCCAGCGCGACCGCGGCGACGAGCGCGAAGACGCGCGGCCAGCGCACGATCGCCAGCGCCGCGAACGGCATCAGGAGCAGCCACGTGGTCTGGAAGTGATAGTCGTACTGCACTTCCATGATCGCCACCGTGGCAATGCTGGCCAGCGCGAGCAACGCCATGAACTGCAGCGGACCGCGCTCGCGCAACGCGAGAACCAGGCCTGCGAGTGCGGCGAGCCAGAACGCGATGCCGCCGGCGTCGAGCGTCCAGAACGGCGCGAGCAGCGCGTCGAAGAACGTGTCGACTTCGAGCAGGCGCGCCGAGGTGACGTTGTAATCGAAGATCGCCTCGAGGAAGGGCGTCCACGCGCCGGTGAGCATCAGGTACGCGATGAACGACCCTGCCATGGCGGCGACGCCGGCCAGCATCCAGAGGGCGCGCGCGTTGAACCGCCAGCGCTCCTCTTTCCGGAAGAGCGCGAGCAGCGCGGTGACGACGACCAGCGGCGCGAGGCGCATGTTCGCGAGCACGGCCGCCGACATGAGCGCGCCGAAACCGATCCAGCGCGCCACGCTCCCGCCGGCTGCCACCAGCGCGATCGCCGCGATGAACCCGAGGTTGCCGGGCACGTCGACGCGGTACTCGACCGCCTTCCGGACGAACGTCGAGCTCACGAGCAGCAGCACCAGCGCCGGCCAGGCGTTGACGTACGCGCGCCGGGCGAAACGGAGTAGCAGCGCGAAGATCGCGATCCACGCCAGCACCTGCGCCCAGCGCATCGTCACGATGGAGGCGACGTCCGGACCGTCCGCGAACAGGCGCGCAACGGGCGCAAACACGAGCCACTGCAGCGGCGTGTGATGTTCCCAGAAGTCGCGGAACGGCACCCGTCCTTCGCCGATCCACTTCGTGGCGCGGAAGAACTCGACCTCGTCGACCGCCAGCGGCACTCCGCGCTGCACCAGCGCCGCAATCCAGAGCACCGCCAGCGCGAAGAGCACGCGCCAGACGTGCTTCATCGCCGCTCCGGAACGGATGCGTACAAAAAGTACTGCTCGTCGAAATGGGCGAACGGCAAGGCTGTGGTGAAGAGCAGGCGGTATCCGGGAACGTTCCGCCCGAGGGGCCGGGTCACCAGGAACAGGAACGGCCGCTCGCCGAAATGGCGGCGCGCCAGCTCCGCCGCCTGATGGTCGTACATCCCGTAGGCGCGGTTGTACTGCGCGTTCCAGAGCATGTACGAGCCGTACTGCTCCATCCCCGCGTAATAGAGCTTCTTTCCTCCAAGCAGGTACGGCAGCACTGCCTCGCCGTGCGGCGGGCGGTGCGCGGCGATCTCCTGCCGCTCGAGGCCGGTGCGCTTCAGATGCTCCGCCAGCTCTTTCGAGCCGCTGAACGGCTGGTTGACGTCATCGATCCACATCCTGACGGAGCTGACGCACGCCAGCGCGAGCACCGCCGCGACCAGCCAGATTACCTCCCCCTCGGCGCGCAGCGGCCGTTCCAGTTGCGCGAGCCAGAGCGCGCCGAGCACCGCCAGCAACACCGGTCCGCCGTGCCGCACGCCTCCCATCCAGACCAGCCCATACAGCACCGACAGCAACGCGAGCGAGCCCCACAAGAAGATCTGCGGTGCAGCGCGGTTCCCGATCGCCAGCGCCGCCCCACCGATCACCAGCGCACCGAGCAGCCAGCCGCCGCGCACGGAGAGGTGCGGGAAGAACGCGCTCGATACCGCCGAGGCCACGCGCGTCGCCGAGGCCCCGCGCAGCACATGTCCCTCGGGCGCATCCGCCGGCGGTGCGAGCTGCACGAACGACAGCATCCCGCCGAGGAGCATGACCGCCAGCGGCGCGCGCGCCTTCAGGCCGCGGTCGTAGAGGAACGCGGCGCCGAGCATCGCGCCGAGGATGAGCGTGTGCGGCGTCGCATTGGCGAGGAGCGCCACCGAGAACGCGAACGGCATCGGCCGCGTCGCGCGATGGCGCCACGTCGCGAGCGCGCAGAACAGCAGCAGCATCGCCAGCGCGTACGGCCTGGCGATGACCGAGTACTCGTACGCCATGAAATACGAGAAGACGAACAGCGCGCGCACCGGGCGCGGGAACGGCGCCGCGATCAGGAAGAGCAGCGCCGCCGCCCACGCGAACGCGAGATTGAGCAGCGTCATCGACACGTACGGCAGCCCGAGCTTCACCAGCGGCGCGATGGCCAGATACCAGAGCGCCGGCATCCCGACATAGCCGGTGCGCGAGAGCATGGTCAGGACGCCGCCGTCGCGGATCAGCAACCAGGGATCGGCTTCATCGCGCCACGGCTCGTGATGCAGCGCCACGGCGAGCGTGATCGCGGCGTAGAGGCCGAAGACGACCGCGACGAACCAGCGTTCCTGCCGCGACATCACTCGTCGCGATGCACCGTATCCATCGAGAACGCCGGCAGGCAGACCGCGATGTACTCCGCGCCGTCGGCGCCGGGCGTCGAGTACTGCACCCATTCGCCCTTGTGCACGATGACGCCCTCGCCGGCGCCGACGTCGAGCGAGCCCTCGCGAGTCGTGACCTTGAGCGTGCCGCGCAGGACCACGGTGTACTCGTCGAACTCCGGCGTCTGCCCCGGCTCAACCCAGCCTCCCGGGCTCTTCATCCGTGCGATCGAGACCTCGCCGGTCTGCGAATTGACGCGCCCGAAGTACTCCTCGATCACCTTCGGCTTGTTCCCCGCGGCCTTTACGATCGTCGGCTTTGAAATGTGAGTCGGCATGAGGCGGAGTTTACCGCGCGAGCCAGCGTTCGATGGCGTCGAGGAGATGGCGCAGCTCTTCGTCCGTGAGCGCGTGCCCTTTCGGGATCTCGTAGACCTTCTCGATGCAGCCGCGGCAACAGGTGCCGGTGGCGTGCTGCGCGACGAAGACCGGATGGTTGCGCCACGGCGTCTGCCGTCCGTCGTTCGCGATCGCGGCCGGCGCGACGCGCTTGCGGAGCAGCTCCTCGGCCTGTTTCATCACATGCGGCAAGCCCCACGTCTGCAGATAGGCGAGCTCGCGCCCCTGCAGGCGGAACTTCCGCCGGAAGGAGGAGCGCGCGAGCCGGCGGAAAGCCTCGTCCAGATCGATCACGGGGTGGCGACGGTGAAGCGGCCGATCTCTGTCCGCTTCTTGTAGTTCGCGTCGATCCAGGCGGCGAGCCGCGGGACGCGCTGCTGGTTCGGGACGCCGTCGAAAACCGCGACGGCCGGATAGCCGCCGAGGATCACGGCCACGGGGCGGTTCTGCTCGAGCTCCGCCATCGTTTCGCGCATGAGCCGGGGCGAGGAGAGCATGCCGATGTCGAACGCCCGCGCCGGCGGCTTCCTGCGGAGGAAAAGATAGAGCGCGCGCTCGTTCGTGAAATCGAGGATCGGTCCGGGCCCGAGGGACTGGATGTAGGCGTTGAGCGTCGAGAGCTCGATCGCGTTCTCTTCGCTGGTGTAGATGCCGCGCACGAGCGGATGGCGCACCAGCCCTTCCGGTTTCTGCCGTGCGCGCCAGCCGGCCAGCAGCTTCGCTCCCGCCTGGAAGTTCTGCGGCACCTCCAGGTAGAAGACCATCGCGATCGCGATCAGTGCGATCGCCACTTTGCTCCGCAAGCGCTCCAGCACGAATCCGGCGATGGCTACGCCGAGGAAGATCGTGGCGAAGCGCGTGTGACTCCAGCCGACGCGACCCGACGCGCTGCGGAAGAGCAGCAGCGAGAGCAGGGCGATGACGCCGATCTGCGCCGCGAGCAGCTTCTCGCCGCGCCGCAGGTGCAGCAGCGCGATGGCGAAGAGGAAGCCGTAGAACACCGGCGGCAGGTAGTAACGCGCGCCGACGACGGTGAACGGCTTCGGCGCCGGCAGCGCGCCCGCCGCGTCGCTGGTGGCCGGGATGATTACGTAGGAGTCGACGAAGAACTGCCGCACGTCGCCGCGCAACGCGAGCAGCACCACGACCGGCAGCAGCAGCGCGATGACCGCATACACGAGCACGCGTTTCCACGGCAGCTCGTTCCGTGCGAGCTTCGCGATCCGGATGATCGCGTACGCCACGGCCGTCCCAACGACTGCGTACGTGCCGGTATCCAGACTCCAGAGCAATCCAAGCGTGGAACTGGCAAAGGCGAGAAACAGCCCCCGTCCGGTGCGCACGTACCGCAGCAACCCGAGCGCGGCGAGAAACAGCGGAGCGAGTCGAAAGTACGGAAACACCGGCACCCACAACGCCGCCGACGCGCAGAGCGACAAGATCACCGCCGCGATCAACCCGCCGCTCGTGACCGTTACCTCCGCCGCAATCGGCACGAGCAACGCCAGCACGAGCGCGTCGAGCACCGTCTGCAGCCGCCGCGTCCGCAAAGGGTTCGGCGGGTCGCCGAGCACAAGCGCATCCAGCCCCCCATCGGTCGCCAGCCCGTGCAGCACGAACACGTCCGCAAACGGACGAGCCCCGTGCTGATACAGCCACGCGGGCACCAATCGCTCGCCTTCGTGGAAAGGGTCCATGTGGGCGTAGGGATGGTCGTGGAGGAAGAGCATGGTTACGAACACTATTGCGGCGAGGGCCCAGACGGTGCGGGGATGGTGTCGGGTGTCAGGTGTCTGGGGTGTTTCGCCCGGGCGAGAAGCCCCAGACACCTGATACCTGACACCTCTTCTGGCGCTGCTCCACAGCAAAACCACGACCGCCCCACCCACAAACGCCCCCAACGCCAGCAACGCCACGACCGCGTGATCCCACCCCTTCGGATACCCCGCCACCGTCACCGCACCGATGCCCTGCGAGGGGACGGAGAAGAGCGGTTTGATCAGCGGAGCGGCGGCCGCGGCGAGTGCCGCACCTGCCAGCGATCCCAAGGCGATGCGGCCGTAATCCGACATCGCCGCGATTGTATGATCGGAATCATGGAATCCTTCAGCCGCGCCTTCCTCGACGAGAGCATCGAAGTCATCCGCCGCATCGACGCCGACGACGTCGACCGCGTCGCCACCGGCCTCGGAGCGGCTCGCGATGGAGGCGGCCGCCTCTTCATCCTCGGCGTCGGCGGCTCCGCCGGACACGCCAGCCACGCGGTCAACGACTTCCGCAAGATCTGCCGCTTCGAGGCGTATACCCCGACCGACAACGTCTCCGAGCTGACCGCCCGGGTCAACGACGAAGGCTGGGACAGCTGCTTCTCCGAATGGCTCAAAGGCTCCCGCATCAACGCGCAGGACGCGGTGCTCGTCTTCTCCGTCGGCGGCGGCAGCGTGGAGAAGAACGTGTCTGTGAACCTCGTCCGCGCCATCGACGAAGCGCGCAACGCCGGCGCCAAAGTCTTCGGCATCGTCGGCAAGGACGGCGGCTACACGAAACAGGTCGCCGACGCCTGCGTGGTCATCCCGCCGGTCAACCCGGAACGCATCACCCCGCACACCGAAGGCCTGGCCGCAGTGGTCTGGCACCTGCTGGTCTCGCACCCCGCGCTCAAGGTGACGCAGACGAAGTGGGAGAGCGTGAAGTAGTTTGGAGCGCGTCGGCTAGCTCATTGAGATCGCGCACCCTCAGGTCCGGCTCCACCTTCCCGCGCTTGTGATCCGAGCCTTGGCTCTCGATGAGAGCGACCTTGCATCCCGCCGCCCGGCCGCAGGCGAGGTCGGTGTCCTGGTCGCCGACCATCCAGGAGGCGGCGAGGTCGACGTCGAAGTCGCGGGCGGCGTCGCGGAGGGATTGGGTGCCCGGTTTGCGGCAGTCGCATTTCATGCGCAGCTCTTCGACGATGGCGTCGGGGTGGTGGAAGCAGAGGTAGCTGCGGGCGATCGGGACGTCGAGGGATGCGAGGACCGCGTCGTGTACCGCCAGCAGTTCTTCGCGGGTGGTCTTTCCTTTGGCGTAGCTGGGCTGGTTGGTGATGATGAAGAGCAACCAGCCGGCGTCGATGAACTGTCGCAGGGGGTCGCTGACGCCGGGGATGAGCACGAGATCGGACAGCCGGCGGGGCGACTCCCATTCGTCGTGCGAGGGGTAGTACACGAGCTCGTCGAGCACGCCGTCGCGATCGAGGAACAAGGCCCGTTTCACCACAACCTCGGCACATGCGTCACGCGGGTGGTCTCCCCTTCGAGAGTCGCGCCACCTTCCGGCTGGCGGAAGAGGACACGGTCGTCCGTCGGCAGCAGGATCACGGCGACCTCGCGATCCGACGCGTTCGTCGCGGCGAGACGCATCCCCTGGCGCAGGCCGGCCAGCGGCGCGCTGAACTGCACCGGCCCCGCGTCCGGCTCAGGCAATTCGATCGTGAACTTCGAGGCATCGCTCTTCTTGTACGTCGCGAAGGCGAGCGGATTCCTGAACCACGGATGCCGCGCCAGCGGCGCCGAGACATACACGCGGTAATCGCCGTCGCGCGGCACGCGCCACGCGAACGTGCGGCCGGGCGGGATGCGCGCGTTCATGCCCGGCATCCAGAGCTCGCGCCAGACCGGGATGTAGTGGCGGATGAAGTACGGCGCGAGCTCGCGCTGCACCGTTCCCACCCACAGCAGCGCGTTGTAGTCGAAGACGATCGCGGCAGGCGGAGGCTGCATGGCGTACGGCGGTGCGAGCTGCTCGCGCACGAGCTGCCGCGCGAGCTCCGGGAGGAACCAGAAGCGGTACGCCGGCTCCGCACGCAGCGCCCAGGTGATGCCGCTCCAGACGCGGTCACCCGGGTCGATGCGCGCGTGGACCTCGCGCATGATCAGGTCCTGATACGCGCGATCCAGCTCCTTCCCGCGAAAGATCGACGCGAACGCGTTCACGCTCCACGCGAGCACCAGCACCGCTACGACAGCAGCGCGCCGCGGCACACGCTCGATCACCGCGGCCACGAGCGGGATCATGAAGATCGCGATCAGCGCGAAGTGGTAGTTGTAGATGAACTTCATCGAGGCGACGAAGAGGATGTTCGTGAGCTGCAGGACGGCCATCGTCGCGAGGTTGCCGCGCACGCGCAACGCGAGCAGCATGCCGGCTAATCCGAGGAACAACACGAGGATCCCGCCGACGTCGACCGCGGCCAGCTCGAACAACCGATCCGTCGCCAGCAGGCGCACGCCGAACGGGACGAGCAGCCGGTGCACGAACCCTCCGATCACCGGCGTCGCGAACTTCTCCGCCAGGTTGTCGGTCCATACCTGCTGCACCAGCTCGTCGAGCGAGCCGGTGGCGGCGAAGAACGCGAGGCAGGCCGCGAGCGCGGTAAAGCCGCCCGTGGCGATCGGCCACGCGCGCAGTTTCGTCGTCAGCAGCACGAGCAGCACCGCCACGACGAGCACGGGTCCCAGCCGCAGGTTCGCGAAGCCGGCCAGGCAGAAGATGAAGCCCGCGAGGAAAAACTTCGCGCGCTGCGCGAGGACGAGGCCCGCCATGACCAGCATGCAGCCGAGCGAATCGACCCGGTACTCGACGGCCGGGATCATCAGGAGCGAGCTGCAGAGCGCGACCGCCATCGCCGCCCAGCGCGGAAAGCGCTCGATGCCGGCACCCCGCATCCAGAGGTTGGTCAGCCAGAACGTGGCGATCCATACCGGGATCTGCGCCCAGCGCAACGCGATCACCGCGCCCACACCCGGGCTGTCGCTGAGCCACGTGAAGGGCGCAAAGAGGAACCACATCAGCGGCGTGTGGTGCTCCCAGAAGTCGCGGAACGGGAGCCGTCCCTGCCCGATCCACGACGTCGCACGCCAGAACTCGAGCTCGTCCCAGTTGAGCGGATGGAGGAACTGGAGCGGAACGAGGCGCACCAGCGCCGCCGTGACGGCGAACGCGATGCACCCCTTCGTCATCACGAGATCGGTCCGTTGCGGAACTGCTCGACGGTCTCGCGGATCGTCCGCTGCGTCGCCTCGCGGCTCGACAGCTTCGGCGTCCAGCCGAGCTGCGTCATGCGCGAGGTGTCGAGCTTCACCTGCGGCACATCGCCACGCCAGCCGCGGGGGCTGTCGCCGTACTGGACGTCGATCTGCGTGCGGTCGATGCCCATCGCCTCGATGGTCCAGTCGGTGATCTCGCGCACGGTGGTCTGGTCGTCGACGGCGAGGTTGTAGACGTTCACGTGACCGGGCGCGGTCGCGACGCCGAACTCCATCCCGTCCAGGCAGTCCTCGACGTAGACGTACGGCTTGGCCTGCGTGCCGTCGCCGAGGACGGTGAGCTTCGCGGGCTCCTCGCGCAGGCGGAGCACGAAGTCGTGGATGACGCCGTGGGTCGGGTTCGGGCCGACGATGTTCCCGAAGCGGAAGATCCAGGCGCGCATGTCGTAGTTGTGCGCGTAGGCGGTGATGAGCGTCTCGCACGCGACCTTGCTCGCAGCGTAGAGCGAGATCGGCAGGATCGGGCCGTAGTTCTCGGGCGTCGGCATTACCGTCGGCTCGCCGTAGACCGCGCCGCTGCTGGAGAAGACGAGCTCCTTCACGCCGGTGCGGCGCATCGCTTCGAGCACGTTGTAGGTGACGAGCGTGCCGCCCTTGAGGTCGAAGTCGGTGTACTTCGTCCCGTAACTGATGTCGCTGTTCGCGGCGAGGTGCCAGACGCGGTCCGGCTTGAAGTCCTCGAAGATCTTCACCACGCCGTCGAGGTCGAGCAGGTCGAGCTCGTGGAACGTGAAGTGCTCGTGCTGCGCGACGTAGGCGCGCTTTCCGAGGAAGAAGTTGTCGATGCCGGCCACGACGTCGCCGCGGCCGAGGAGGCGCGGGATCAGGTTCGAGGCGATGAAGCCGGCGGCGCCGGTCACGAGGATTCTCAAGCTTTAATTCTCCAGTGCGGCGCGCGTGCGCGCCAGTTCTTCAGGCGTGCCGATGTCGAAGAAGTTCAGGTCGACGATTTCGGCCGCGAGCTCGCCGTCCTTCGCGAGCGTGGCGTAGACGATCTCTTCGAACGAGCAGGCGCCCTGTTGGGGCAGCAGGTCGAGCGTCGACGTCTGCATGACCGAGAAGCCTGCGTCGATGTACGGCAATTCCGGCGCGCGCTTGTCGAAGCGCTTCACGCGCGTGCCGTCGAGCTCCGTGTTGCCGATGGTCACGCGGGGGTAGACGGCCAGGCAGTTCCCTTCGTGCTGCTGCACGAAGCGATCGTAGTCGAAGCGGCGCAGCACGTCGCCGAACGTGAGGATGAAACGGTCGCCGAGGAGCGCACGCGCGTCGCGCAACGCGCCGCCGGTGCCGAGCGGCTCCGTCTCCCGGCTGTACGTGATGTTCATGCCGAAGTGCGAGCCGTCGCCGAAGTGCCGCTCGATGACCTCGTGCTTGTAGCCGGTCAGCAGCACGAGGTCGCGCAGTCCGCGCTCGGCGAACGATTGCAGCACGCGCTCGAGATATGGCCGGGCTCCCACCTCGATCATCGGCTTCGGGACGTCGCGCGTCAGGTCGCCGAGGCGCGTGCCGAAGCCGCCGCACAGGACGGCGACGACGAGGGTCACGGGTGCTCCATCACGAGGCACGCTCGCACGCGATATGGAGTGCGGTGACCGCAGTCACCGCTTTTACTTGCGGCGGAGCCGCCGCCCTCGCGATGACACGTGCTCCTCCGCGGCGAGTCAAAGCGGTGACTGCGGTCACCGCACTCCATACCGCGAGGCGACGAGCGTCGCACCCTCACGCCTTTTTCACTTTCCGCGCGCGCCACAGTCTCTTGAATGTCCAGATCGTCGAGTCGAAGCGGTGCAGGGTGGTCTCGCCGATGCGCTCGCGGTAGTCGATCGGGATCTCGGCGGTCTTGAAGCCCATGCGGTGCGGGATCACGTACATGTCCACCGGCAGGGCGGCCCCTTTCGGGATCCACTGCACCTGCCGGATCATCGACTTCCGGTAGGCGCGCATGCCGCTGTGCACGTCCGTCGTCTTCAGGCCGTGCAGGATGCGGGCGCCGAGGGCGAAGACGCGGTTGGCCAGGTAGTTCGCGTACGGCATCGCGGCGGGGCGGCGCCAGGTGCGGGTGGTGTTCACGAGGTCGTAGCCCTGGTCGATCAGGCGCACGAGCTCGGGGATCACCTCCACCGGGTACGTGTCGTCGCAATCGAGCGTGATCACGATGTCGCCGTGTCCTTCGCGCACCGCGCGGTCCATGGCGGGGCCGTAGCCCTGCGGCGGGAACTGCTTGATCACGCGCGCGCCGAGCTCCTGCGCGATCTCCGCCGTCCGGTCCTTGCTCGAATCGACGAGCAGGATCTCGGCATCGGGAGCGACGCGGCGGATGTCCTGGATGACCTTCGCCACCGCCTTCTCCTCATTCATCGTGATCATCGAGACCGTGAGTTTCGTCATTTCTGTTTCGCCTCGAAAATCATCTGGAACGCGAGCATCCCGGGCCAGAGCGACGCCACGGCGCGCTCGAGCGGGTACGCGGTCTTGAGATAGAGCTGATAGGGCTTCGACTTCAGCAACGCGTCCGGCGCGGTCGCTTCCGACGATTTCGGCGAGAGCAGCTTCTTCGCCAGCGGCACGAACGGGCGAATGATCCCGGGGTTGTACGTCGTCTTCACCACCTCGAGATTCCCCTGGTCGAGCAGCCACTTCGCGCTCTTGCGCGTGAAGAAGCGCAGGTGCGTGCGGTCGAGCACACCCGTCTCCTCGTACTCCCACCTGCCGGCGAGATGGGCGAAACGCACCGACCAGAGCCCGACGTTCGGCAGCGACACGATCACGCTGCCGCCCGGCGCGAGCCACTGCAGGTAGCGGCGCAGCGCGCTGACCGGCCACGGCACGTGCTCGAGCACGTCCGCGAACATGATCGCGTCGAACTGCCGGCTCGCGAGGTCGGCGGTGAGCATGTCGCCGCTGACGATGTGCGCGAGCCGTTTCGAAGCGACCTCGCACGCCACGTCGCTCGACTCCAGCCCCGTCACCTCGTTGCCGAGCTTCTGAATGTGCTCGCTCGTGGTGGCGAAGCCGCAGCCGACGTCGAGCACGCGCAGTCCTTTTCGTTTGTTCCAGAGCCGCAGCAGGCCCCAGTTCACGTCCTCGAAGTACTGGTACGACGCGTTCTCATCCATGGCGCAGCTCGTCCGCCATCTCGAGAGCGCGTTCCACGCACACATCGGAGTTGATGTAGTCGAACTGCGCGAAGCGTCCGAGAAGACGCAGCCCCGTGGCCGCGACCGCGTCGCGCATCGCCGTCACGTTCGTCCGGTACTCCAGGTCGTACACCGGATAGCCGTACGTGAAGCGCACCACCTTCTTGTAAATGATGCTCTCCCGGTCGACGAAGCCGATGCTCTCGACCTCGCCGATCACCCGCTCCAGCAGCGCCTCGTCCGTCATCTCCCAGATGCCGTCGCCGGCGTTGGAGGTGATCTCGGCCATGATCGACGAACCGCCCGGCGGCACGCACTCGCTGCCGAACGCTTTCGGGAACGAGAGCCGGTGAAAGAGCAGGTTTGGATCGGGGACGTAGAGGGCGGTGTAGTTATGGCCGGGATCCGTCTTGCAACCGATCAGGACGTTGATCAGCGAGTTGTAACGCAGCTTCGCGGTCTCGTCGTGCACCTGTTGCGGCGCGTCTTTCCACACCTTCAGCAGTTCGTGAATGGGGAGCGTGGAGACAAGGGTGTCGTACTCCCGCACCTCGCCCGACGCCGAGACCACTCGCCAGCCGTTCTCGATCTTCTCCACCGAAGCCACCGGCCATTGCGTGTGAATCTCGCCTTTGACGCGTTCCGCGAACGCTTTCACGATCGCCTCGAACCCGCCGTGCGTCGGGTACGAGTAGTACAGCTGGTGCAGATACCCCTCGGTCGAGATGCCGATCGACGACTTCAGCACGTCTTCCATCGGCGGCTTCGGGATGCGCTCCACGAACTCCGTCCCAATCCTGTTCGCGTCGTAGTTCCAGATCTTCTCGTTGTACGGGATGAAGTACTTCTCGCTGATCCCGGCGCCGAACGTCACGTACGACCACTGCGCCAGGTTCGTGACCGGCGTCTCGTTCGCCCGCGGATTCACGATGTAGCCGTGGATGCACTCGTAGTTGTCTTCCTTCGGGAGCGCCGCGAGGTCGTTCTCGAACGGATACTTCACCAGCGAGCCTTTGAAGTAGATGCGGTTCTCGCGGCGGTTCTGGTGCACGTTGTCGCCGAGGACCGAGATCATCAGGTTCAGCACTTCCTTGTTCTTGCTGAACATGATGTGCGGCCCGGCCGCGTCGAACGTGAAGCCGTCCTCGACCACCGTCGCGCAAAGGCCGCCGATGCGCGGGCTCTTCTCGAGGATGTCCAGGTCTTCCCCGAGATGTGCCGCGAGCGCGATGCCGGAGATGCCACCGCCGAGGATGCCGAGCTCTTTCCGGATCACGCGCTCTCCTGCATCGCCATCGAGCGATGCGGCGACAGGAATCCATGTCCCATCTGCGCGACGACCTTGGTCCCCTCGGGCTCGATCATGTAGTGCATGCGCGGCATGCCGTGGTCTTCCATGAACTGCTCGAGCCGGGCGCGGTTCTCCGGGCAGTACAGCATCAGGAACCCGCCGCCGCCCGCGCCGATGATCTTGCCGCCGAGGACGCCGAAGCGCTCGCGCACCTCGTCGTAGATCTGGTCGACTTTCGCGAGCGAGATCTTCTTCGACATCCGCTTCTTGTTCTGCCAGTGCTCGTCGAGCAGCTGGCCCCAGTTGTCGAAGTTCGAGTTCTCGATGGTGTCGAGGATGCGATAGCCGAGGTCCTTGATGCGCGAGAGGCTGTCCTCGACGCGGTCGTGCGTAGCGCTGTCCTTCTGCTGCATGGCCACGTTCTGGTCGCGCAGCACTTCGCGCGCGTCGCGCTGCTCGCCGGTGTAATAGATGTGCGTGCGCGAGACGAAGTCGGCGATGTCGCTGCTGCTGGGACGCAGTTGCCGCACCGCCACCGTCCCGTCTTTCGCGATCTCCAGGACCGTCAGCCCGCCGTACGCGGCCATGTACTGGTCCTGCTTGCCGATCGGCTGTTTGAGGATGTCGAGCTCGATGTGGCAGGCCTCTTCGGCCAGCGCCTGCAGCGGGACGTAATCGCGGCGGTCGTGGTGCAGCGCGTTGAGCAGTCCCACGAGGTAGCAGCTCGACGACCCGAGGCCGGTGCCGGCCGGAAGATCGGCGATGGAGGCCACTTCGAAGCCGTAGCGCACGCCGTGCGCGCGCAGCGCTTCGCGCGCGAGCTCGTGGCGGAGCTCGTTCACGTCGTCGACCACTTCGCTCTGCGAGTAATGGAGGCGGATCTTGCTGCCGACGGTCGGACGGTTGACCGTCACGTACATGTACTTGTCGAGCCCCATCGCGAAGATGAAGCCGCCGTGCTGCTCGTAGTAAGACGGGAGATCGGTGCCGCCACCGCCGAGGGTGACCCGGAAAGGGGTGCGCGTAACGATCACAACTTGAATCCTGCTGCGGAGGCGTCGTTGTAGAACATCTTCACGGTGTCGAGCGACAGCTCGTCGAGCGGCTTGCCGACCATCGACAGCTTCTTCAGCAGGTCGGGCGTCACGGTGATGATGTGGCAGCCCACTTCTTCGGCCTGGAAGATGTTCAGCAGCTCGCGCGGGCTGGCCCAGAGGAGCTCCGCCTTCGGCTTCGCGGCGCAGATCGCCGCCGCCTCCTTCATCAGGGGGACGGGATCGACGCCGGTGTCGGCGATGCGGCCGGCGAAGACGGAGACGATGGCGGAGGTGTTCGGATCGAGCGCGTCGACCACTTCCCGCACCTGCTGGAGCGTGAGGATGGCCGTGATGTTGAGCTTCACGCCGGCAGCGGAGAGCCGCTGAATGAGCGGGATCGACGACTCCCCTTTCGTGTTCGTGATCGGGATCTTCACGAAGACCGGCTCCCCCCAGGTGGAGATCAGCTTCGCCTGGCGCTCCATCTCGTCGAACTCGTCGGCGAAGACCTCGAACGAGATCGGCATGTCGCCGGTGGAGGCGAGCGCTTCCTTCGCGAAGGCGGCATAGTCGGTGATGCCGACCTTGCGCATCAGCGTCGGATTGGTGGTGAAGCCTTTGACGACGCCGGCATCGCGGGCGGCAACCATCTCGCGCACGTCGGCTCCGTCGGCATAAATCGCAATTCGAAAGTCACGGGTGGTCATGGGTTCCCTTTCACCGGGGCTGAGTCGGGGGCGGATTTTAGCCGTATTTCCCAGACATCGAAGAAGACGGTCTTGCGCACCTGACCTGTTGTAACGAGTTGTTCCATGCACGCGGCCGCTTCCACGACGCCGGCACGGCGCGGATCGAGCGTGTAGCGGACGTTCTTCGCGGCCGGATTGCAGACCGGAAAGTTCTCCGGCGGCGGGAGGTAGCGCAGCCCGCGGGGCGTCTTGCGCATCTCCCGCGCGGCGTGAGTCATCTGGCCGACGGAGAACCAGTAGTAGTGCGCGTCGCGCGCGGAGACGGGATGGCGCGGCGATTCGATCCAGATCGTCTCGCCGGACTGCAGGTGCTCGCGCAGGTACTTCTGCGATACCCAGTAGGTCGCTGCGTCGCCGGTAACCGGAGTGACCGCCACGACGTGCATCGCGCTGAGCAGCAGGCCCGCACAGGTGACGGCGAGAACGATCGTCCGCGCGAGCTGCTCGCTGGCCCGCGTCCTGGCAAGGAGGATCGCCAGCGACGAGGGCACGGCACCGAGCACGGCAGCCGAGGCGATGCTCCACATCAGATAGTAGTGAGACCAGATGGCCGGCCAGGGATAGATGAACCGGATTTCCAGGAACGCCGCCAGCAGCAGCGCCACGGGAAAGAGCCGCCACACGCTCCGGTCGAACCGGAACGCCGCCAGGACGAGCAGCGCCCCCGGCACGACCAACCACGGATGAAAGGCGTCCGGCACGAAGAGGAACGGAACGCCTCCCTGAAAGTACGAGTTCATCACCCACGGCGTTTCTACGGCGCTCGCGAGCGCGACGTTCATCTCGAAGTTGAAGAACCACCACATGTCCAGCGGCACGATCGCCGCGACGGCCAGCAGTCCTGCGGCGGCCGTGGCCAGCGCGGCGCCGGCGGCTTTCATTCCGGCCACGAGAGGGAAACGACGAGAGGCCTCCTCTACCGGCCGAAATGAAAGTGTCCGGCCCAGCCAGATCAGGCCGATGGCGACGCAGGCGAGGGGCCATTTTGGCTGCCAGAGACAGGAGAATGCGACGAGGCCGATTCCGAAGCCGCCGGCGATGCCGCGCCATCGCAGCGCGAGGTAGGAACCGATGCAGAAGAAGGCGATGGCGAATGTTTCCGCGCGCACTTCGAGGAACGACCGCAGCCAGAGTGGTCCCGTGGCGACGAGCAGGGCCACGCCGATCGCGCTCGCTTCCGGGCCGACGCGCCACAAGAGCGCGGCGAAGGCGATCAGCGCGACCAGGCCGAAGAGGCCGCAGAGACGGCGCGCCTGCACGTAGTAGGGGCGGACGTCGACGCGCTCCCCTTCCGGCGCGAGCAGTTCGAGCGTCTTGAAGAAGAGGGGGGAGTGGTGCTCGAAGAAGGTCTCGTACAGCTTCCCGCCGTTGGCCATGAGCCAGCCGGCGTGCATGTACTCGTTCTCGTCCATGTGCGGCTCGCGGTCGGCGCGCACGGCGATCGCGAAGAGCTGCATCGCCAGCGTGGCGGCGAGGAGCACGATCGAGAAGGCGGTGGCGAAGCGGCCACGATTCGGAACTGACGTCATCTTTTCTCGCACGCCCGCTCTACTCGCAACCTGCTCAACCGGTACGCCTGAGGTCGGGTATTCTACCCGCGCGTTGCGGACCGCATGATCGGCATTCTCCTCGTCATCTGCGCCATCCCGCTTGCCGGCCTCCCGCTCTCACGCCGGCTGTGGCGGGGCGAGGAAACGGAACGCGCGGAGCAGGCCCTCTCCGCGATCGTCCTAGGCAGCGCCGCATGGCTGGCCCTGACCTGGGTGCTCGCGCTCACCGGACTGCTCACGCGCATCACCGTTCTGGCGCTTGCGGCGGCATTCGTCGTGGCCGCGCTGCCGCAGTTCCGGGCCGTGCGTCCGCTCCTGACCTGGCGCACCGCGCTCTTCGGGGCGCCGGTCGCAACCTGGCTCGGCTACGTGGCCTGGCGCGCGCCATTCATCCCTCCCGCGAATCACGATGCGCTCGCCTATCACTTCACCAAGGCGGTGCTGCTCGCGCGCAACCACGGCTTCGCCCGTTTCGCCGCGCCCGACGGGCGGATCAGCGACCTGCCGTCCAATTACGAGCTGCTGCTCGCGCAGGTCCTCCTCGGCACCGGCTCCGACGCCGTCACCGAATGGATCTCCGTCGCCTGCTTCCTCGCGCTCCTCGTCGCCACCGCCGCCCTGGTGCAGCGCTGGTGGACGTCGTCCGCGCCGGCCGCGGAAGCGGTGCTCGCGGTCGCCGCGGCGCCGGTGGCGCTGCTCGCGAGCGGAGCGGACAAGAACGACCTCCTGACGACCGTCTTCTGTGTGGCTGCGCTGCTGTGGGGCGCACGCTGGGCGGTGACCGGAGGACGGGCGCCGATGGTCCTGACCGCGATCTCGATCGCCATCGCCATCGGCACGAAACCGACCGCGGGGGTGATCGTCTTCGGCGCCGGCGTGCCGCTGCTCCTGCGCGTGCTCCGCATCCGCCCTTCCCCGCGCGACCTCGCGTTGACGGCCGGCCTCGGACTGTCCTGCTTCCTCCTGCTCGGCGGCGCAGCGTACATCGCCAACGTCATCGAGACCGGCTCCCCGACCGGCGGCAGCATCTCCGGCGACGAGGCCTCGAACGGCGCGCAGACCGGCTACGGCGACTACGCGAACCTGCTCCGCGTGCCCTACCTCATGCTCACCGCACCGTTCTCCGGCTCCGCGAGCCATGTCTGGGTACCGTGGCGCGGCGAGTACTGGTTCTGGCCGCGCTACGAGCTCTTCTCCTCCCACTTCGGCGCCCACTTCACCTTCATCGTCCTCCTCCTGCCGCTGGCCCTCCTCACGCGCCTGGCCCCGGAACGGCGCCGCGAACGGATGCTCGGCGCACTGGCGACGCTCATCGCCGTCCTCGTCTTCCTGCCGCTGGAGATGCGTCCCCTCGGCTTCTTCAACGCCTTCCCGCGCTACCTGCTCTTCCTCGTCCCGGTCGTCTGCGCGCTAGCCATCCCGGCCGCCCTCAGCCTGGCGCGGCGGGCCGCGATCGCCATCTGCGCCGCGCTGATCGTCTTCTTCATTGCGCATGCCCTCGAATACGGCGCCCGCGACCGTTTCGTGCCGTTCGACTACGCCCGCGCCGCGGCGACGATCGGCGGCACCCGCACGATCTTCTTCCGTCCCCAACGCGCCGGCAGCGCCGTCGACCGCGTAGCCGGTCCACACGACACGATCGCCTTCCTCGGCGGGTTCGACTCCTGGACCTATCCCGCCTACGGCCCCGAGCTCTCGCGCAACGTGCTTTTCCTCCCCCTCACCGCCACCGCCTCCGACGTCCCGCCGCAGGCGCGATGGGTGGTCATCGACCGCGGCTGGCGCATCATCTGGGGCGATCCGACCTTCGAGCACATGGGGCAGTTCGACCGCAAAACCTCCCGCGGCCGCGCCGGCCCCGACGACCTCCGCCTCTTCCAGTCGCTCGAACACGACTGCCGCTTCGCCCTCATCTACCGCGACCGCCGCCTCAACCAGGCGCTGTTCTTCCGGGTACCGCCGGGCAGACGCGCAAAAGGCCAGCCCCCCGGCTGCTGATATGGAGTGCGGTGACCGCAGTCACCGCTTTTCCTGCGGCGGAGCCGCCGCTCTCGCGATGAACGTGCCGCTCCGCGGCGAGTCAAAGCGGTGACTGCGGTCACCGCACTCCAAACGCCTCCCGGTCGGTTCTCTTCCAGCGATAATGGCGCCCGATGATCGAGCTCAGCGTGGTCATGCCCTGCCTCAACGAGGCAGAGACGCTCGCGACCTGCATCCGCAAGGCGATGCGGTTCCTGCAGGCGCACGGCGTCGAGGGGGAGGTCGTGATTGCCGACAACGGCAGCACCGACGGCTCGCAGCAGATCGCCCGCTCCCACGGCGCGCGCGTCGTCGACGTCCCGGCGCGCGGCTACGGCAGCGCACTTCGGGCCGGTGTCACCGCCGCTCGCGGCAAGTACGTGGTCATGGGCGACTCCGACGACAGCTACGACTTCTCGGCGCTCATGCCGTTCCTCGAAAAGCTCCGCGCCGGCTACCAGCTGGTCATGGGCAACCGCTTCCGCGGCGGGATCGCTCCCGGGGCCATGCCCCCGCTCCACCGCTACCTCGGCAATCCCGTCCTGAGCGGCATCGGGAAGCTCTTTTTCCGCACCGACATCGGCGACTTCCACTGCGGCCTCCGCGGCTTCGAGCGCGACGCCATCCTGGGCCTCGACCTGCAGACCACCGGGATGGAGTTCGCCAGCGAGATGGTCGTGAAATCCGCCCTCCTCGGACTGAAGGTGACGGAAGTCCCCACCACCCTCTCGCCCGACGGCCGCAGCCGCGCGCCGCACCTGCGCAGCTGGCGCGACGGCTGGCGGCACCTGCGCTTCATGCTGCTCTACAGCCCGCGCTGGCTGTTCCTTTACCCCGGCCTCGCACTCATCGCGATCGGCGTGCTCGGGGGCGCCTGGCTCATCCCGGCCAGCCGTACCCTCTTCGGAGTGACGTTCGACGTGCATACGCTCCTCTACGCCGCGGTCGCGGTGCTGATCGGCTTCCAGGCGGTCTTCTTCGCCATCTCCACCAAGGCCTTTGCCGTCTCGGCGGGACTGATCCCCCCCGACCGGCGCGTCGACCGCCTGTTCCGCATCGCCACACTGGAGATCGGCATTGCCGCCGGGGCGCTGCTGGTCCTGATCGGCATCGGCGGGACGCTCTTCGCGGTCTACTCCTGGAGCCGCGTCTCCTTCGGACCGCTCGTCCCGACCCGGACGCTGCGCATCGCCATCCCCTCCATCGTGGCGATGGCGCTCGGGTGCCAGACCGTACTCTCCGCGTTTTTCCTCAATGCATTGGGGCTGGGGCGTAAGTGAACGTAGTCGACCGTTACCACGACAAATTCGTCTTCGGCCGCCGCGTCTCCGTATTGAGCCGACACTTCGCTGAAGTGCTGCCGAAAAACGCCCGGGTGCTCGACGTCGGCAGCGGCGACGGGCAGATGGCGGTCGCGATCATGCGCCAGCGCCCCGACCTGCAGATCGAAGGGGTGGACGTGCTCATCCGGCCGACCACCGCCATTCCGGTGCGCCAGTTCAACGGCACCGAGCTTCCGTTCGGTGACGGGTCGTATGACACCGTCATGCTGTGCGACGTCATCCATCACATCGTCGATCCGATGCCGCTGCTGCGCGAAGTACGCCGCGTCGCCGCCTCCGCGGTTGCGATCAAAGATCATTACAGCGAGTCGCGTTTTGATTTCGCGACGCTGCGGTTCATGGACTGGGTCGGCAACGCGAAGCATGGGGTGGCCTTGCCTTACAACTACTGGTCGCGACGGCAATGGTCGGAGGCGTTCGAGACCCTCGGGCTGACCGTGGCGGAAACGCGCGAGCGCCTCGATATCTACATACCGCCGCTCGAGCTGGTGTTCGGCCGAGGATTGCATTTCGTGACGCGTCTGTCGGTGCGGCAGCGATGAAGCTCGCGCGCGCCGCCGCGCTGGCGGTGTACACATTCGTTCTGCTCTCGATCCAGTTGCGCGTGGTCGACAATCTCACCACCGACGGCGTCGCGTACCTGCGCCAGGCGCAGTACTGGGCCGAGTGGCAGACCCACCTGATGGTGAGCGCGTACTGGAGCCCCGGCATGAGCTGGCTCATCGCGCTCTTCATGCGCGCCGGCGCCGTCGACCTGGTGGCGTTGCGCCTGGTGATGACGCTCAACGGCGTCGTCTTCGTGATCGGCTGCGCGCGGTTGCTCGCGGTCATGCAGTTGCCGCGCGCCCTCGAAACCGCCGCGCTGATCTTGTGCGCCGTGCCGTCGCTCATCTGGGCCAGCTCGTTCATCTCGCCCGATCTGCTCGTGGCCGGCCTCGTCTACTGCGCGATCGCGTTTCTGATTACGGCACTCGAGCAGCAGGACCGAAAGCGCGCCGCGCTGGCAGGGCTGTTTTTCGGTCTCGCATTTCTCGCGAAAGCGGTGGCCTTGCCGCTGGGGATTGCGGTGACCGCCGGCTACATCTTCGTCACCTGGCGGAGGACAGCCGCGCCGTTGGCGTCATTGGTGCGCATCGGCATCCTGACCGTGGTCGCCACGATCGCGGTCGCAGCGCCGTGGATCGCCGCCGTATCGATGAAGGTGAACCGCCTGACCATGTCGACCAGCGGCGCCATCAACCACGCCATCCTCTCTCCCGACAACAACTGGCGGGACCGCAGGCGCCCGCACCGCCTCCACCCGGTGATCCAGACCTTCCACAAGCCGGAGCGGGGACGAATTACCTCGTGGGAGGACCCGAGCAACGCTCAGTACCACTACTGGTCGCCCTTCGCGAGCCGCAGGAACTTCGCGCGCCAGCTCGAAACCTCCGCTGACAACCTCTCGTGGGCCGCGAAATACCTGGCCCTGTTCGACTGGGCGTACGTCACCCCGGTCGTCGTCCTCCTCGCCGCAGCCTCGGTGTTCCGCCGCGGCGGCGGGGCCACGATGCGGGTCCTGCAGATCGCCGGCATCATGTGCGGCGCGCTGATCGCCGCGTACCTGCCGGTCTACGGCAGAGACTTCCGCTACTACGCACCGCTCTTCCCGTTCGCCGTCGGTGCCGCGGCGGCCTGTTACCTATGGCTCGCCAACCGCGAGGTCATGCGCCGCCATCCGTTGGCGCAAATCGGCCTGACGCTCGCCCTGGCTGTCGCGTATGTCCCGCCGCTCGTCCCGTACCTCGAGGCGACCACCAGAGCCCCCGTCAGCGAGGCGAGCATCACCGCGGACTGGGTCGCGCGCGCCTTGTGGGAGACCGGCCACACCGGCCCGATCGCCGGCAGCGGATACCTCCAGAACGGCGGCGACACCGGGTTGTACATCGCCTACCTCCTCGGCCAGCCGTGGTACGGCGACGAGCGCCACCCATCCTTCGCGCGCCTCGAGCAGCTGAAACCGCGGCTCGTCATCGCCCCGAAGTTCTCCCCCTTCGCCCAGGCCCTCGCCCGCGACCCCCGCTTCGTCGACCTCGACCCCATCCTGCTCCCGCGAAGGAACGGCCGTACGCTGCGCATCAAAGTCTTCGAGATGCGGTAACGCCCGGATTGCGAGCTCTTTATGGAGTGCGGTAACGCGAGTTACCGCTCTTCCTGTTTCTGTTCGTCCTGCAACGCGACCAGTGTCGTGTCTCATTTGAAACGGGACCGCGGAGATGGTGAACCTGTGCATTCAACGCACGACGCGCAAGCGGTATGGAGTGCGGTGACCGCAGTCACCGCTTTGACTCCCGCCAGCGCAGGCTCGCACGTAAGGAAAAGCGGTGACTGCGGTCACCGCACTCCATACGGGCTCCCCGAAAAGCGAAAGGCCCTCGGGGGATATCCCCGAGGGCCTTTCATAATCCCGGCGGCGTCCTACTTTCCCACGCAGTTGCCCGCGCAGTATCATCGGCGATGCAGAGCTTAACTGCCGTGTTCGGAATGGGAACGGGT
>DASQJY010000044.1:0-97575 GCA_035630815.1 Thermoanaerobaculia bacterium | reverse complement strand
CCAACCGTCGCTCAGCCTGACCGCGATCGAGCGCGCTTGTCGAGCGAGATCGCGCCACTTGCTGCTTCCAAAACGCAGGCGCAGATATCAGCGCGCCGACGCGCGCTTTGTCTGTGGAGGCGTAAGTTAGTGCCTATGGGCGTTGCGCCCGCCCTCGAAGCCGCTCGCTCACACCATCTGCATGAACCTCGGATAGAAGGTGCGGATGTTGCGTTTGCTGGTGCTGCGGATCAATTCCAGCCGGTACTTCGCGTCGTTGATCACGGCTTCCTTCGGCGCGTCCGTGGTCTCGTGGAAGCGCACCGTTCCGAGGGCCAGCAGGCCTTCGATGCTCGGGCCGATCCAGAAGCCGCCGACCGGCTTGGTGCGCTTCACGGTCTTCTTCTGCTGGTAGTCGAACGCTTCCCACGCGAATTTGATCGTGGCCACGTCGGGGGTCTTGTCGCCCGGCTCCTCGTTGCCGAGGTATTGGATCAGGTCGCGACGGAGAGTGTCGAAGCGGAAATTCTCGTCGACGTGGTACTTGTACCAGAAGTGGTAGCCCTGCACCTTGCGATCGTCGAGCTCACCGACGGCCACGTGCTCGAAGCCGCTCAGGGCCGGATCGCCGCCGAGCTTGAACTGCTCGAACCAGGCCCGCTGCACGACGTTCCACCACACGTCCTCGGTCATGGTTTCGCCGCTGCGCCGCTCGATGTATTCGCGAGCGACCTGCATCGGCGCGGTGTCGAGGATGTCGTCGATGAAGTCCTGCACTTCCTGCCGCTCCTCCGCCGCGATCGGCTCCGGCTTCGTCTCCAGCAGGATGTAGTTGTCGAAGAGCTGCTCCACCCGGTCGTAGCTTTTCTGCTTGCTCCGCGGGATGTGGACCGTGGGCATGAGCACGTGGTCCTTGCCGGCCTGCTCGCCCGCCTCCGGCTCGTCGACGACCACGTAGCCGCTCTTCTCCAGCGACTCCGTGATCCTCGTTCCTTTGCGGATCGCACGGAGGCCGGAGCCCTCGCGCACATCGGCGTCCCAGATCCGCTGATAGATGTCGTCCTCGAGGCCGACCGGTATACCGCCGCCGGCTTTCTTCGACGCGCTCTTCTTCGCCGGTGCCTGTGGTTTCTTCGATGACTTGGTGGATTTCTTCGACGACTTCTTGGACGATTTCTTGGAGCTCTTCTTCGAAGCCATGCAGGCCCTCCTGAAATTCGGAGAGCCGCGGGATACGCAATTCCCTACCGCCGGTGCGCCAATGCGCTCGGATACATGCAGGCAGTTTGGAGTGCGGTGACCGCAGTCACCGCTTTGGACTGGGTGCGGGCGACGCTGAACGCACAGGGCGGCAGCTGCGGCTGCCGAAGGAAAAGCGGTGACTGCGGTCACCGCACTCCAAACTGAGCGATTCGGGAGCGCCGGCATCGTGCCGGCCCTCCCGGTCGTGGTCATTTGGCGGCGGGGGCTTTGATTCCGAGGCTGGTGAGGAAGCGGAAGAGCTGCGTGCCGACGAAGATGTAACGTCCTTCGTCGAGAGTCAGATTGGCACCGTAGCCGATCTGCATCCACGACCCGAGAGCGGCGGTGACGCCGAGGCCGAGCTCGAGCTGGTTGTCCTTGTTCAGGTCGACCGAGATGATGTGAAGGCCGAGCGCCAGGCCGGTGTACCACGGCGGCCGCCGGTTCGCCGCTTCCTCCATCTTCGGCCAGGGGCGGTGGTGGCCGAGGAGCGAGACCTGCGGCGCGAACTGCTGCGTCGGCTCCGTCTGGCCGGCCGGCGTGAACTCGGAGTGGACGAAAGTCACGCCAGCCGAAGCGTCGGCGTAGAAGCCGAAGCGCGTCATCTCGAACTGCTGCGTGCGCGATTCGACCACCTGCCCGAGGGTGAAGGTATTGTTCGGCCCCGGCGTGACTTCGTAGATCCACGCCTGCAGCGCCACGACGTCGCCGGGCTTGCGGTCCGGGAGCGCGCTGCGGAGATCGAGGTACGTGTCTTCGAGCGCGTTGAAGCCGACGATGGTCGAGGAGGAGGGAGGAGTGCTGGCGAAGGCGACGTCGCTCGGCCTGAGTCTGGCGCGAATGGCGTTGATGGCTTTGGTGGTGGCGTCGACCGCCGTCTGCAATCCGGTGAGGTCGGTCGCGAGCTTGCCCGTCGCCGGCACGGACTGCAGCGCGCTGGTGAGGCTCTGCTTCAGCGTCGCGTCGGTGAGCGTGCCGACCTGCGTGGTGAGACCGGTGAGCGCGGTCCCGACGGATTGCACCGCGGTCAGCGTGGATCGGACCTGTCCGCCCAGGTTGACGAGGTCATTGAAGCCGTCGTTGACGAGTCCCTGCGCGGCGCTGATCTGCGCGGCGATCGTCATCAGTGCGGCAACGGGATCCGCGGCCTGCTGTTGCAGTTGCGCGCTCACGAGTCGAGGCGACAGGTTCGCGAGCTGCTGCTGCAGCGAGGCGCGGGTAGCATTGAACAGCGAGACGTTCGTGGTCAGGGTCGTGGAGAGCTGCCTGATCGAGGCGACGGCCGGTGCGTCGCCCGCCGCCGGCGCGGCAGGAATGGCGTTCGCGATCGCCTGCGCCGCGTTGGTCAGGTCGGTCGCGCTGAGGCTCTGGACGTCGGTGACGACGGCCTGGAAGTTCGTGACCAGCGCCTGCACGTCGAACCCGTTGGCTTTGAGGATGTCGTTCGCCGCGGTGCGGAAGTCGGTCGTGCCGCTGCGCAACTCGTTCCCCAGCTGCGCGACCGCCTTCGCCTCGGCGAAGCTCGCCTGGAGCGCCGCGACCGCGCCGGGCGAACGAAGATGCTGCAGCTTGTCGAACGTGACCGGCACCCCGGGCGGGATGTTGTTGTACTCCGGCAATGGAAGAAAGACGTCGGGCTTGGCGGCGCTCGCGGCGGCGAGGATCAGCGCGCGGGTGGGCGCCTGCGAGGCGGTGGACTGCGCTTCCTGCATGAGGCGATCGGTGAGCCAGTCGGCTTCCTGGACGAGCAGGTCCTGGAGCTTCGTCGCGGTCACGTTCATGGACGGCTGCCTGGTCTCGAGGACGTCGTTGATGGCGTTCTCGAACTGGGCGCCCCGCGCGCTCACGGCCGGGTCGCTCGACGCCTTCAGCGCGTTGATGTAGCTCTCCGCGTTCTGGGCGAAAGCGAAAAAGATCGCGTTGATGGCCGTCTGCTCGGCGGCGAAACCGGAGCTGGTCGGGTCGGCGGTGTGGCCGCGCCGGATGGCATCCGGCATCGCCGCGGCCGAGGCGCGGAACTTCTGGCTGATTTCCACGAGCTGCGAGCTCGCCACCGTGGTGCCGAGCGGCGGCGCGGTGACGTCGATGACGATGTTCGAGTTGATGTCCACCAGGCGCGGCGTAGTGCCGAACGTGGTCGGCACGTTCTCGCCGTTCTCCCGCGCCTCGCTGAGGCGAATCATCACGTCGAGCTGCGACGGTGTGGAGGGAGGCGTGGAGGTCGGACGGGCCGACTTGCATGCGCTCGCGAGCGCGAGGGTCGTGCAGAGGATGCCGAGGGTGCGAAGCTTCATCAGCCTGCCGCCTTCGTGCTGAAAGCCTTGACCAGCTCCAGCCCGGAGTCGATCTCTTTCAGCGTGTAGTACTTGGCCGGCCGGTTCAGGTCTTCGCCGGCGCTGAGCACCACGCCGTCGACCTCGGGGTCTTCCGTGTGCAGCAGTGTGAAGAGCTCGTCCAGCGGCGCGCTGCCTGGCGGCGGCGCTTCCGGCACCGACGCAAACGAGACGCACTTCCATCCCGTGGGGTTCAGGTTGGCGATGGTGTTCTCCGCCTTCGTTTGCACCGTGCCGATCCGATCCTGATTCGATGGACGTGTGATCAGCACGAGGACGACACAATCGGGGGATTCTTCGAGGAGCGTACGCAGATCGGCCAGATTCGACATCGGGTCGCCTCCTTCTTCGCTTGTGTGGGTGAACGGACGCCCCGATGGTACTGCACTGTCGTGCGGAACGCGCCGGAAAAGGAGCTGGGAGACGACGGCAACGCCGTCCTCCCGCGCATCCCGCAAGTCCGGCCTCGTTGTCAGGTGTTACCGAAAGAGGGAAAGTCGTCACAAAAAGATTGCAAAGGAAATAAATGCGAGTAACCTTCCGGGCGTACAGCCATAACAAATTGCGCGCGCGATTTGAGCTCAACCCGAAGGAGGTGAGTTCTATGAAGAAATTTGCGATCCGCAAAGTCGAAACCGTCAAGACGACGGCCGCCATGTACGAGTGCCGCGCCTGTTACCCGGAGTGGTTCTGCGACTGGATCGGCGCCAACTAGCCGATTGATGCCACGGGACGACGTACGGCGTCCCGTATCTCCTCTCTCCCTGCCTCCTGCAGTTCCTTCGTAGAAACGGATCCGCAATCCGATGCCCCGCTATTCATCCGACACACACGTTCATGTCGAGACTCTTTCCCGGCAGCCGGAGCCGGACGGCGTCCTGGTCGGCAGGAAGGACACGGCCACATTCCTGTTGCTGCCGGTGGAGGCTGTAGAGATTCTCGACGATCTCGCTTCCGGCCTGACGGTCGGTGAGGCGCAGCGCCGCTATCTGGAGCGGCACGGCGAGACGCCGGACATGGAGGACCTCCTCACCACGGTGGAAGCGCACGGGTTCGTCCGTCCGGCCACCGGCGACGCCGGAGCCGTCACCGCGCGGAAGTATCACTTCGAATGGATCTCGCCACGGTGGGCACGACGGTTCTTCGGACCCGTGACCCTGACAGCGGGAGCGCTGCTTGCGCTGCTCGCGGCGGCAGCCGTGGCGTTCGAGCCGTCAATCGTACCGGGATGGCGGGCGGCCTATTTCCCGGCCAACACCGCCGCCGGCCTGCTCTTCCTGATGGTGACGGGACTCTTCACCACGTTCCTGCACGAGATGGGGCACGTCGTGGCGGCGCGGGCACGCGGCGTCTCGTGCCGCTTCGCGATCGGCAGCCAGCTGTGGTTTCTGACCTGGGAAACCGACATGACGGGGATCTGGGCGTTGCCCCGGCGGCAACGGTATCTCCCGCTGCTCGGCGGGCCGCTGGTGGATGTCTTCAGCGCGAGCGTGCTGGTCGTGTTCTTCTTCGCAGGCGCCCGCGGCTGGGTCTCCGCGGATCCTGCAATCCTGCAGTTCGGCAGAGCACTGCTCTTCATCTATCTGATGCGGGTTCTGTGGCAGTGCTACTTCTTCCTCCGCACCGATTTCTATTACGTCTTCTCGAATCTCCTCGGCTGCCGCAGGCTGATGCACGACACGGAAGATTTCCTGCGGAACGTCCGGGCACGGCTGTTCCGCCGGCCCGGCCCGGCGATCGACCAGAGTCACATTGCGCCCCGCGAGCAGCGGATGATCCGTATCTACTCGGGAGTGTGGCTGATCGGGCGAGCGCTGGCGTTCCTGCTCCTCGTGTTCATCCAGCTCCCGCTGCTCTACCACTACCTGATGTTGCTCGTCGATCGCGTGCGGAACGGAGCGCCGGCCGGCAGCGCCGGCGACTCGTTGATGCCGATGATCGCGGCCATCTTCTTCGCGTTGTTTTTTCTTTCCGGGATGGGCCTCTGGCTCAGGCAGCTCTGGTTCAGGAAGGGGTCGAGCGTATGACCGCAGAATTGCTGATGGACGCGGGCGAGCGCGCGCTCGCGATGCAGGGCGGCACGCGCCGTATCGTCGAAGCACCGCGCGGGCGTGGACGGCAGCAATGGATCGAGGAGCAGCTGGCCGAGGCACACGAGCGCGGTTGTGACGCACTGGCAGTGTCGTGCCGGCTGGAGACGCATGGCGCATGGGGCGGAGTCGCGGATCTCTTCCGGACGCTGGTGCCGGCGATCGACGCGGCGGCGCCGGAGCTGGTGCGCGCGCATTCGTACGCGCTGGCGCTGACGATTCCGGAACTGCGCCGCCGCTTTCCGATGGCGAACGCCAGCCTTACCGATTCAGGACCGGTCAAGGAGCGTGTGCGCAGCTATCCGGTGGACCGGGCCTACCGGCTCGTCCACGGCCTGATCGATCTGCTGTCCGAGTGGCTTCCGCGGAACGGCCGCCGCCTGGTGCTCGTCTGCGACGGGTTCGACGGTGCCGGAGCGCTCGGGTCGCGCTTCTTCCGCGAATTGGTTCGGCGGCGGCTCGACCGCCTGCCGCTGGAGCTCATCTTCGTCGTCGACGAAGGTGTGGGGGAGGTGGCGGCGGCGATGCTCGACGAGCGCGAGGCCACCATCGAGCGGCTCGCGATCGGCGGCCCTGAAGAGGCGGTTGATGGTGAGGCGATGGAACGGCGGATCGGGGAGCTCGAGCATCTGGTCCTCGCCAACATCCAGCAGTCGGAGAACTACCTTCCGCTGCTGATTCACCTCTGCATGACCAGCGGGCAGTCGCAACGGGCGCTGCACTGGCGGTCGATCATCCTGGTGATCTACAACCACTACGGATTTTATGAAGACGCCCTGACCTTCGGCGAGGCCCTCGTGCCGCATCTCGACGAACCGCGCACCAGTGCGAAGGGCTCCTTCACCCGCTGGCAGATCGTCTCCGGCCTGTTCAACGCGATGGTGGCGATCGGCCGGGCCGAGGATGCGTACCGGCTGGTTCATGACGAGGCGCTGACGAAATGCGACGCGCCCAATGACCTGGTCAGCATCTACTACACGATGGCGATGCTCCACTGCCGCTTCCTGCCGAAGAAGGACCTGGCAAAGGCGGAGGAGTTCCTCGACAAGTCGCTCGCCGTCATCGAGCACACCACGTTGTCCGAAAACGAGAAACACTATCTGGCCGTCTTCGCGCTGAACGGCGTGGCCTTCATCCGCCACCTGCAGGGACGGGTGGAAGAGGCGGCGAAACTGTGCCGGGAAGGGTTCGAGCGGCTGAACCTGCACCTGACGGACGAGGAGTACCGGCTCCATCGTTCGGTGCTGCTCTACAACATCGCGCAGGTCCACACGTCGACGCGCAATTACGAAGAGGCGCTGAGCTACTACGGGCAGGCGATGGAGATCGATCCACGCTATTCGGAGTACTACAACGATCGCGGCAGCGTGTATCTGAAGATGGGCCGCTTCGCCGAAGCGGCCGAGGATTACCGGAAGGCCACGGAGCTTTCCGAGCCGTATCACGAGGTCTACACGAACCTGGGCCAGGCGTACAACCTGGCCGGCGACGCGGAGAAGGCGATCGCCGCCTACACCAATGCCCTCGACCTGGCGCCGCGCCAGCTCCTGCCGCATCTCGGCCGCGCGCAGGCGTACGAGTCGCTCGGCCGGAACGAGGAAGCGCTCGCCGACTACACCGCCGCGCTGGCGCTCGACTCATCGGACGGCCTGGTCTGGGCCAACCGGGCGGTGCTGCATTACGAGAACGGACGGCTCGAGGCTGCAGTCGCGGATCTCGATCAGGCCATCACGAGAGCACCGGCCGTCGCCGACCTCTATGCAAACCGCGCCGTTGCCCTGCGGGATCTCGGACGGCTGGATGACGCCGCGCGCGACGAGGAAATGAGCCGGCAATTGCAGGCGTGACATCGTCTCGTCGCGCCGCGAACGCGCTCAACGTCGGGGCGCGAGTGTGTCGTCGAGCGCGTCGAGAAAGCCACGCATGGCGGGCGTCATCGAACGGTCCTTGTGCCAGACGACGTGCGTGGACATGCTGACGTCGGGACCCCGCCAGGGAAGAACGCGCAGCGCTCCGCTGCGAATCTCCCGCGCGACGGCGACCTCCGGAAGGAGGGCGATGCCCATACCGAGGGTCGCGCATTGTTTGATGGCCTCGACGCTGGCGAACTCCCCCACGCCCTGCGGCAGGACGCCGCGCGCCTTCAGAATGCGCTCGAATTTCTTTCGATATGCGCAACCCTCCTCGGTCAGCAGGAGGTGCTGTCCGGAGAGGTCTCTCGGCCGGACCGCGGCGCGTTGCACGAGCGGGTGCTCCGGCGCCGCGACGAGCAGGATGCGCTCCGCGCCGATGCGGCGCGAGCCGAGCGTCTTCTCGCCGACCGCATCGGCGATGCGGATGGCCAGATCGAACTCGCCGTTCTGCAGCGGCCCTGCGAGCGGCCAGTCGACATACGGGCGCAGCATCAACATGACGTGCGGGTGCCGCTGGCGAAAACGCCGCAGCGCCGGCGGCAGGCGATACGTGACGATGCTCTCCGGCGCGCCGATGCGAAGGGGGCCGGCCGGTTCGTCGCCGAATCGCATCGTTCGCCGCGCCTCCTCCACCGTCGCCAGCACCCGCTGCGCATACGGGAGAAACTGCGTCCCGGCGTCCGTCATCACGAGGCGCCGCGGGTAGCGGTCGAACAGCCGCACGCCGAGCTCCTCTTCGAGGTGGCGCACGTGCGAGGTGACGTTCGACTGCACGGTATTGAGCCGCTCCGCCGTGCGCGTGAAGTTCAGCTCCTCGGCGAGCATGACGAACATCTGCAGCTGGCGCATTTCCATACGATCTGAAATCGAGATTATAGCGATGTGAACGATCTATTGGACAGCTCGCCCGCCGCGACGCAGACTCGCTCACGATGAACGAACGAAATGAATGGTCCGCTGAATGGCTCCCGATCGACGACGCGGTGTACCTCGACATTGCCGCTCACGCGGTGATGCCGCGCGTGGCCGCGGCCGCGGCCGAATCCTCGATCGAGGCGAACAGGTTTCCGCACCACCTCGACGACGCTAATTTCTTCGACGTGCCGAACGCGCTGCGCTCCTCGATCGCGACGTTGATCGGCGGTCGCGCGCACGAAGTGGCGCTGACGACCGGCGCGAGCACCGGGCTGCAGGCGATCGCGCAACACCTCGACTGGCGCCGCGGCGACGGAATCGTGATCGCCGGCGGCGACTTCCCGCTGCATCATGCGGTGTGGAAGCCGATGGAAGCGCGCGCCGGCGCGCAGTTGACGGTCGTCGCGCCGCGCGACGGCGTGATCGCGGCCGACGACGTCATCGGCGCAATCACCTCACGGACGCGCGTCGTGTCGCTGAGTCACGCCCGCTTCGACAGCGGCGCGCTCCTGGACGCGGCGCGCATCGCCGCGGCCTGCCGTGCATCAGGGGCGTGGTTCGTCCTCGATGCCAGCCAGTCGTGCGGCGGGGTGCCGATCGACGTGCATGAGCTGGGCGCCGACGCATTGGTGTCCGCCGGCTACAAGTGGTTGCTCGGTCCGTACGGCACGGGCTTCCTGTGGGTCAAGGACGCACGGCTCGACGAACTGCTGCCGGGACCGTTCTACTGGACGGCACAGGACACGAGCGATTTCGCGTCTCTGCGGTTCGATGGCCCGGAACCATCCCGCGACGCCAAGCGATGGGATGCCGCGGAATCGGCGATGCAGTTGAATCTCAACCTGGCCGCGTTCCGCGCGTCGGTCGACCTCGTCGTGCGGATTGGTCCGGAGAACGTGCTGCGCCACGGCCGCTATCTCATCGACACATTGTTCGACCGGCTGCCGTCCCAATGCGCGCCCGCCAGTCCGCTCGATCCTGGCCAGCGCGCCGCGTTCGGTTCGTTCACCGCCGGTTCGCCCCAGGCCACCGAGGCGCTCTACCGTCGGTTGCGCGCGGCGAATTTCATCGCCAGCCTGCGGCAGGGAACGATCCGCATCGCGCCGCACCTGTTCAATTCGGTCGAGCAGATCGGGCTGCTCGTCGATGAGCTGCACCGGAGCGTCGCATGATGGCGAGCATCGAGGAACGGCTGTCCGCGATGAACATCGTGCTGCCGGACGTGCCGCCGCCGATCGTCGCCGGCTACACGCCGATCTTCGCGCCCTACGTGCGCACCGGCAACCTCGTGTCCATCTCCGGCCGTCTCGCCAAGAAAGACGGCCAGGTGTGGTGCGGCAAACTCGGAAGGGACCTCACGGTTCAGGAAGGACAGGAGGCGGCGCGCGGCGTGGCCATCGAGCTCCTCGCCACGCTCCGCGCGGCGGCCGGAGACCTGAGCCGCGTGAAACAGATCGTGCGACTGCTCGTGCTGGTCAACGGCACGCCCGACTTTCAGGAGCCGCACGTCATCGCGAACGGCGCGTCGGAAGTGTTCGTACAGCTCTTCGGTGAACGGGGGATGCACGCGCGGACCGCGATGTGCGCCGCGCAGCTTCCGTTCGGCGCGTGCGTCGAAATCGAGATGCTCGCCGAGATCGAGGAGGTCGGCGAAGCACGCGTCATCGTTGGGGAGGATTAAATTAATCGCCCCTTGCCGCTGATACCCGCTGGCGGATGAAGTCGTGCTGGCCATCTATCCGGTTGTGTTGGGCACCGGGAAGCGCTTCTTTGTGGAGGGAACCCCGGCAAGCTCACTCGAGCTCGTCAGCACACAAGCAATGCCGTTCGGAATGATCTTCAGTACTTACAAGGTCGCGGGGTCGTTGAAGAAGGGATAGTTCGACCTGTCATACCCGCGGTCGCGGGTTCGAGCTTGCACTGTCGTGCAGAACGCGCCGAAAAGGAACTCCGGCGCCCTCACGTTACCCTTCGTCGATGGCAAACCAGCAACGGCGGCTGACGTTGCGAGACTCGGCCGACCGGCGGTGAATCCCGGAGTCGAGAACTGGCGCTCGCTCCGGCAGGGCAACGGCAACCGGTTCATTCTTTACCTCTATGAGCCGAAGAGTGAGCCACGCATCTCCATCTACTCACACCTCGCCCTCTTGCCGCATCAGACCGGTGCGCGCCTGATGTACCAGATGGACAAGTTCACGATGAAGCTCGGGTCGGCGGGTGAGTCCTATATTCCGGCGCCCGGGCTGTTCCCCGGAGGTGGCGACCGCAGCGCCTGGTTCCTCGAGGTGAGCGGCGGTTCGCGGCTTCGTCGGCGCGAGGAGCGGTGCCCGTTCTACGAGGCGCCGCCGCGGCCCGGCCCCGAGCCCTCGGTGATGCCACGCGAATCCGGAACGACGTTCACCTCCGGCGCCTTCAGCCGCACTGCCGGCTGACGCGCTGCGATGCGGGCGAGCACGTGGTGCGCCGAGAGCATGGCCCCTTCCTGCCAGCCCGGCAGGTACGAGACCTGGTCGCCGGCGACGATCACGCCATAGTCGGGCTCGAGCAGCGTCCGGTAGTGCTTCGGATCGGCCTTGCTCCAGTCCGCCCAGCCTCCTTCCTCATACGGCACGTACTGCCACGCGATCGACAGTCCGAGCGGGATCGGCACGGCCTCGCGGAAGGCGCGCCCATGCAGGAACTCTCCTCCCTCGGCGGCGATGCGGCGGCGCTCGTCGAGATCCTTCGCGCCGAGAAACTCCGCGCGGGTGCCGTAGTTGTACGTGCCGGTGAGGACGCCCTTCTCCTGGTGGAGGTAGCCGTTCGACGGGTACCAGAACTGCGTGATGGTGTGGTTGATGTACGAGATGCCGCCGTAGATCTCGTCGTCGAGCTCCCAGAAGCGGCGATTCGCCTGCCAGCCGACCTTGCACGTCGGCGCTCCTTTCGGCGCGGCGAGCGCGTCGAGGAAGGCCTGGCTGAACTTGCCCGGATCGATGAGCCGCTTCAGGATCCAGACCGGGATCGTGCTGATGCACCAGTCGGCGGTGACCGTCTCCTCCTCGACCGCCTTGCCGGCCGAGCGGTGGCGCACCACGACCTTTCCGTCCTCGGTCGACACTCTCGTGACTTCCCGGTTGTAGCGGATGAACGGCTCGACGACGGGGAGGAACCCCCGCGCGAGCATGTCCATGCCGCCCACGGGCTGGAAGAGCGTCGGCTGCCACTCGTAGTCTTCCGGCTGATACATCCGGTCGAGCCAGAACTTCGAGCCGAGCAGCCGGTCGCGCGGGATCTTCTCCTCGATCTTGCCGGGAGTGATGACGCCGGGCTGGATCGAGTAGCCGGAGCGCTGCGAGCCGTTGTAGTCGCCGCTGCTGTTGAGCGGTCCGAAATTCGCCAGGAGTTCGAGCAATAGAGTGCGCTCCCCGGCGTCCGGGATGCGATCGTCGAGGGAACCTTTCTGGATCGCTTTCGTCAGCAGCTCGGCGACATAGCCGCGCGTGTCGTTGAGGATGCGCCGGTGCGGCATCGGCTCGGCGAAGTACTTGCCCGGGATCGTGTTCTGGTAGAGGTTCGCGCGCGAGGTCATGACGTACGGCTCGACCGCGACCTTCAACTCGCGGCAGTAGTGCAGCGCGAGGCGGTGGTGGTAGGGGATGCGCCCCGGACCGGCATTGAGGTACTGGTCCTTGTCGTACTCGCACTTCTGCCTCACGACCTCGTCGCCGTGCCGCTCGACGATCTCGTTTCCCTGGCGGACGGTGTAGCTGCGGCCGCCCGGGCGGCTGTTCGCCTCGAGGATGATGATGGTGTGGCCGCTGTTGCGCTGCTTCAGCTCATACGCCGCCGTCAGCCCGGCGATGCCGGCGCCGAGGATCACGATCGTCTTGCCGGTTCCGGAGCCCGGCTCGATCTCCAGCCGCTGCGCGTATGCGTCCGGCGGCACGCGCAGCATGCCGAGTGCGACCATCGACTCGTAGACGGCAGCCGCCCCACCGACCTCACCCGCGAGCTGCAGAAACCGACGCCGGGTCCACGTGGTGTCGTCGCCCATGCCGCGCTCCTTCGTTGTTCGTGAGGGACGGCATTATAACGCGCGTTGGTTCCTCAGAGCGCGGAGTGAGTCCTCGAATCTGGAGAAGAAACGAAGGTCTGACCCGCCACGGGTGCCCCCACCCGAAGTTCCCTGTCGAAGTTCCCGGCACAACAGCCCGGCCCCTGACTTACACTTGCGTTGCACTCGGCGAAAACCCCTATCAACGGAGCCCTCGTTTGCTCACACGGATCGCGCCGCTTCTTTGTCTCCTCGTCCTTCCTCTCTCTCTGGCCTTCCAGTGACGGCGCCGGGTGGAAAGCTTGTTTCGGGTGCCGCTTTGTCGATCGAGAATCACACGGGCACGACGCGCGCGCGGCCGAATTCGCTCTTCGATTACTGGATCACGATCCTGAACGTCGGACCCGACGCGGCAACGAATGTCGTGATGACGGATGTGCTCCCGGCGGAGCTGCTGTTCGAGTACATAGGGAGCTCGTTGGGATCCACCTGCACCGCGCCCGCGGTCGGTACGAACGGCACGGTCACCTGCACGGTGGCGACACTTCCGGCGTCGGAGGCGGCCACCTTCGTGTTGAGGGTCCGCGTCGCTCCCGGTTCGAGCCCCGGCGTTGTGACGAACACCGCGACATTCACGAGCTCGACGCCAGATCCGCGCCCCAGCAGCTCGACGGCCGTGGCGGAGTCGGTGACGGTCGTCGCGCCCGCCGGAACCGAGAGACCCCTGGATCACGACTCGGCTGCGCCGCGGATGTCTCAGTTCGCGCCGCAGGTAGCGACGACCCGGGAGAACGCCCTTGCGGTGTGGGGGGAGGGGTTCGAAACGCAGCTCGACCGAGAGTTAAGGCCATGGGGTCATACCTTCGGTGTTCCACTGCCACATCATTGCACCCTGTCAATAACTATGTGATCGCCAAATTCGCGGAACGGCCCCCCGATAAGCATCGGTGCGTCAACAAGTTACACGAGCCAGAAAAACGAAGTTGTGACCCCATGATCCCTGCCAGTGACCCCATGATCCGCCAAATCGCAGCGTCGCCCGCACCACGACCACGCCGGGCGTGAACGCGGCACCAAAGTACACGACTCCGAAGGCGAGGCTCACGAGAATCGCCTCGGGGATGTTCGAGACGCTTACGCGGCGCGGCGTGGGGGCGTCACTCGCGGCGATTGATGCCGTCGAGGATCTCCTCTGCGGCGTCTCGTATCTGCGCGTCCTCGTGGCGCAGTAGCGCGAGCAGGCGCGCTTGGAGGTTGGGATCGTCGATCTCCAGTCCCAGGTGGAGGTGACGCGGCCCATCGGAGGTCGAGGCGAGCTCGCGAACGGCTCGCACCGCATGCCACTGGAGGCGGCGCCAGCGCGAGCCCAGCAAGTCCGCGATCGCGGGACTGCGGGTGTCCACCAGGATGCGGAAGAGTGTCTCAATCTCCGCGTCCGGCGAGTCATGCGCCACCGCGACCTCGATCAGCTTCGCATCCAGCAGCCGGTGCAAAGTGCTCTCGGTCTTGATCGAGTCCCGCGGGGATGCTCGTGCGAGGTGGGCGGCCGCTTGCGTGAGCGCCGGAAGCTGATGGAGAACGAAGTTCCGGGAAAGATACGGACGCAGCCGGTATTGGTCGGCGGGAAGGCCGCGGGTCAGGCTGCGTCCGGCCAGGTCGGCGATCAGCTCGAGCGCGACCGACGCGACCGGCACTTCGCCGTCCGTCGCCCGAAGCAACCGTTCCAGCGTGACCGGCGAGTCGAAGGTCGCGAGAGCAACCAACGCCGCCCGTGCGAGCGCCGGATCGTCGCCATCCACGATCGCGCACAGTGCGGGGATCGCCTGCTCCGCTTCCGCATACGCCGCCAGAAACACGGCGGCAACGCGCACTTCGGGACTCCGGCCGTCGGCCAGCAGTTCCGGCAGCAGATGCACGCCGGCCTCCGGATTCACATGGGTGAGTGCTTCGATCGCACGAGCGCGCGCCATCGCCTGGCCGCGCATCATCGTCTCCAGCAGATGGGGAACCGCGACCTCGGCGGAGCTCCGCAGCGCGTCGTAGATCTCGGAACGGGTCTCGCGGTCCCTCGCGTACTGGAGGCTGGCCACCAGTGAATGCACGGCCGCAGGTCCGATCTCGACGAGGCGTTCGATAGACGCGCGATGGCGCGCATCGCTCAGTCCCTCGCGCATGGCGTCGAGGATGCGCTCGGATTCCGGCCGTATGAACGCCGTGACCACTGCGTCGAGCTCGAGGTTCATGCGCGCCTGAAGCGCGTAGACCGGCTCGAGCCGCTCGTGCGACCAGAGGAAGTCGTCGCGGCGGCCGCTGCTCTCCCACTCGGCGGCGGCATTCCGTACGTGACGGAGGAGACGCAGGTCGGCGGCGGCGACGCCGATCCACGCCTCGAGACGCGGCCAACTGCGGAACAGCGCCTCGTGTGCGACCTCCACGACTGCTTCATGGTTCGCGCCGCGCGTCCGCACGAGCAGTCGCGCTTCGGTCAGCGCGTCGGTCAACCGCTTCGCCGCCTGCGTCGCGGCGACCCGGGTCAACGGCGCGCGTTGCCGCGTCGCGGTACCGCGTTCGTCCACCTCGACGAGCTCGCGAAAGACGCGCGGCAGCGCTGCCTGCGCTTCGGTATCCAAGGCGCCGAACACGGTCTCGGAACGCTTTCCGATGGCACCTCGCACGCCGCCGAGCTCCTCGTAATCGGCGTGGGTGAGATCGCGGCGATACAGCTCATCCAGCGTATATGCCATCAGCGCGAGCGCTCCCGGCTCCTGTCCGGTGTCGTCGAGGATGCGCTCCGGCAGTCCCTCCTCGAACGTCAGGGCCGCGCGGGAGGCGGGCCGGGTGACCATCGCGTGCAGTGCGCCCATCCCCGGCGCGCCAAGCGGAAACGTCCCGTCTTCGATGAGCCGCGCGAGCGCCGGCATCTCCACGCAGGAGCCGTAGAAGTCGGCGCGGACGGTGATGATCGTGTGCGCGCGTGGCAGCGCGTCCACGAACGGCGCGCGCAGCGATGGCTGAACGGTCGTGAACAGCTCTTCGAACTGATCGACGTAGACGAGCGTCTGCGGCGGCAGAAGCGTCGCGAGCAGCCCCGGCTCCGCGCTCAACGCCGCGGCGAGCCCCTTTTGCGCGACGCCGGGAAGCGCCTGCAGGATCGCGGCGGCGAAACTGGCGAACGGATCGCCGTTGCCGAGCAAGTCGGGCGTCAGTTGCAGCACGGGCCACTCCGCGAGGCCGGCACTGGCCGCGGTCAACCGGAGCCGCGGAATCACACCCGCCGCGACCAGCGACGACTTCCCGCTTCCGCTCGCCCCTACGACCGCGACGAACGGATGCTCCTGAATCTTCGCCACGAGCGCGTCGATCTCCCGCTCCCGACCGAAGAAGATCGGCCCGTCGGCAGCGGTGAACGCCCGCAGGCCGGGAAACGGTGATCCTTTCCACGGCTCCGGCAGCGCGACGCTCGACGCGGGACCGGTGCGCCGTTGCTCGTTGAGCAGGCGTGCGATGAGGCTCTTGGTGTCGTGCTCGAGGTGCTGCCGGAAATCGCCTGGAACTTCGTACTCGGTATACCCACCCGTTGCAGCACCGTCGGCGTCACGAAGCGCGCCGAAGAAGCGCTTCACCTTTTCGTACTGCGCACGCCGCTGTTCGAAGTCCGGATCATCGGCGTTCAACAACACCGGCTGTTTCCGCCGGTATAGCAGCACGTACGGCGAGCCGTGCGCCCGGTAGGCGCGGACCGCATCCTCGTACTCCCATTCCGTGCCCGACTCGTACCGCGATCCGTCCGGCTTCCGGTACTGCGGCGGCAGCGGAGTCCCCATGCGCGACCAGAAGATCACCACGACGATGTCGCACTCGCTGGGTCGCGGAAGGCCAGCCGCGATGGAGTCCTGCGGCGTCACGCCCGCGAGAATCGGCGCTCCGGCTCCCCGTTTATCCCACGCTACGTCTTCGACGGTGATCCTGCCCCGCAACAGCGGGTCGTACGGCAGATCGTCGAGAACGCGAAGCGCGATCTCCCGCTCTCCCGCGACATCGCCGGGCGAGGCAAGGAAGATCCGGACGTGTCGCGGCGCTGAAGCCATGGAACGTTTGCATGTTAATGCGTCGCTACGTCCCTCGCCTGTCCGCCGACACGGGCTCCCAACTGGTCGTAGGAGCACTTTCATACGGTTGGCGAGCACTTTCACACGGTCGGGTGAGCACTTTTATATGGTTGGGTGAGCACTTTCGTGCGACCCCAGTGAGCACGGTCATTCGGTCCAGCGTGCACTTTCATGCGCCCAGATAAGCACTTCCGTGCGCTCACCCGAGCGCTTTTCACGCGGCAGCTACACGCTGCTCTACTCGCGAACACCGGCCTGTCACGACGGAAGTCGCGGGTTCGGGCCACCCACGCGGAGGAACCGCCCTCGTCCGTTACACTTCTCGCCCATGAGGTGAGAGATGTCCAAATGGACTCGGCGAAAGTTCATCACGGTCACTACCGTTGCGGGCGTTGCGGCGGCGGAGCTGGCGGCGCAGGCGCCGCGGCGGTCCTCCGGGAACAAGGGGCCCACGCGGTATGCGGTGCATCCGGCGGTGGGGGTGCCGCGTTTGGGGAACAGTCCGGACGAGTTTTATCTCGAGCCGGAGACGATCGGCGGGTTGCCGATCGAGTGCACGGCGGACGGCACTCCCCGCATGGCGGGCGGGCGGCCGGTGTTCGTGAAGAAGTTCAAGGATGCGGAGGGGCGGATCAGGCGGCAGGGGGCGCAGTTCCGGATCTTTGCGTTCGATTCGGAGGATCCGAACGATCCGGGGCGGGAGATCACGCTGGATGATCCGAGCGTGGAGTCGATCGAGTGGACGGTGCATCTCGCGAACAAGAAGGCGGTCTGGTACAACAACGACGGGTTCGTCGGGAACGTCTACCTGGCCGGCGATCCGAACGCGGAGACGGAGAACGCGAACTACTATCCCGACCCGACGTCGCCGCCGACGCCGACGAACGATGCCGCGCTGCGCAACTGGTACATCACGGACGAGCAGCGGCGGCAGAAAGAGCTGATCATCGATCCCGGTCCGCGCACGGTGAGCAGGGCGGGGGAGAAGGCGGCGTTCTCGCGCGGCACGATCCCGTCGAATTACCCGCACGGCGCGTTCCCGCCGATCGATCCCGACAATCCGCGCGTGCCGTACGAGATCGATACCCTCGGCGACATGATGATGACCCGCTCCGGGCGGCTGGTGGTCCTGGGCGGCTTCGGGCGCGCGGGCGGGCAGATTCCCATCGCGACCTACACCGGCCAGGACACCTGGTACGACGACATCGCCGATGGCCCGGTCTGGTGCCGCCTGAAGCTGAAGGGACAGGCGGAGCCGATCGTGCTGAGCGCGTGGGCGATGGTGGGCTCGCCGAAATACGCGCCCGAGTTGCGCAACATCTCGTCGATGGACGACGTGATGTTCGACGTGGCGGTGCGCTACCAGAACCTCGTGCCGGAGCTGTACGACGACGCGCGCTGGGGCGGCTTCAACCCGGGGTACGATGCCAACTACAAGCGCGACGTGGAGCCGATCCTCGAGCGCATCGGCGATTACATCTGGGTGGCGAACGTGCAGTCGATGGTGGCGTTCATCTCGCCGCGCTTCGATCCGCGCGATGCCTCCGCCGCGAACGCGGCGAACCGGAAGGCGTTTTTCTCCTACTTCCGCGATTCGTCGAAGAACGAGCTCTCCCCGCCGCACCAGACGCTCTTCCACAACGGCGTGCCGATGGTGCCGCTCAACTCCGGCTCGAACTCGGTCACCAACCAGGACCAGGACAAGTACGCCGGGCTCACGCGCACGCAGTACTTCCTCCTCGGGCAGTGGGCGCAGGGAAAGTTCAACACGGGCACGCCGCGGCGGTGGCCGAACCGCGTGCACCCGCTCGACCGCGCGTCGGCCGGCAATTGCGTCGGCCATCCGATGTCGCCGGGGATCGAGACGTCGTGGAACGTGCGCAACCCGGTCATCTACAGCGACCCCTATCGCATCAAGGTTCACAAAGATGAGAGCTGGTACCGCGAGCACGGACTGAGCACGCTCGGCGACGAGACCGGGTCGTGGTTCGGGAGGTACGGCCCGGCCGGAGTGACGCCGCCGAAGTGGCTGGTCGTGCAGGACGGCTGCGAGCCGGGCGACCTGACCAAGCGGATGTCGGGGCCGTGGATGTCGGACTTTTACCAGTGCTCCGTCGAGTACGTGAATTTCAGCGATCCGCCATTACGGCCGCAGCCGAATGCAACCAGCATTACGGACATTCCGACGCCGCCGACGTATTACACGTACTGGTGGCCGCCGCAGGCGCCGATGCACGTGCTCACCGGCACGATGAACGCGGAGGAGCAGGCCGCGGCCGGAGTGGCCTCGGGGTTCCAGGTCTATTACACGCGCGGCGCGAACAACATCGGCAATCTCGTGATCGGCTGGTCGTACATGGGGTTCATCCTCAATGAGAACGAGTCGCCCGAGGGGCGGATGTATCCGTACTTTGTGGAGAAGGAACGGAACCATGACCGGTTCACCACTGCCGCTGTGGCCGTGGGCGCGCCGATCAACCAGCTGTCCGTGATGGCGTCGTACGCGCAGCCGACGAATTACTTCACGCTCGCCTGGTTTATGAAGGAGGAGGACGCCATCGCGGCGTGCAACGGCCTCCCGCCGGACGATCCACGCTGCAAGCAGCAGAATGACTGACTTCGACGTGGCGATCATCGGCGGCGGGCCCGCGGGCACCGCCGCCGCGCTGACTTTCCTGCGCTATTCGAAACTGCGGCCGGTGGTGATCGAACGGTCGCAGTACGACGGCTGGCGGGTAGGCGAGACGCTGTCGCCGGGCGTCGTGCCGCTGCTGCAGTATCTCGATGCCGAGGGGCTGCTCGGGCAGCAGGGACAGCGGCGCGCGTACGCCACCAGCGCGTCGTGGGGGAGTGCGGACGCCGTCTCGCGCGACTTCCTCTTCACCGGCGGCGGCGATGCGTGGCATCTCGACCGCGCCCGCTTCGACGCGGGGCTCGCGCACCTGGTGACGGAGCGCGGCGGGACGCTCCTGACCGGCACGCTCTTCGAGCAGACGGACCTCACTGCCCGCTTCACCATCGACGCGACCGGCCGCCACGCGGCGTTCGCGCGAAAGCATGGCGCGCGTGCGACGCAGGACGATCATCTGACCGGCCTCGTCGCGGTCTTCGAGGGAGGCGACGATTCACAGGCGGCGACGTTCGTGGAGGCGGTGGAAGACGGCTGGTGGTATTCGGCCCGCCTGCCGGAGAATCGCACGGCGGTGGCGTTCATGACGGACGCGGACGTGGTTCGCGCGAACCGGCTGCACGAGGCGGGCGCCTGGCTGGAGCAGCTCGGTGCGGCGCGGCGCACGCGTTTGCGGATCGTCGACGCGGAGCTGGTGCACGGCCCGGTCGCCTGTCCCGCGCATTCGCAGATCCTGGACCCGGTCACCGGCGACGGCTGGCTGGCGGCAGGGGAGGCGGCAGCGGGATTCGATCCGCTGTCGTCGATGGGAATCGGCTACGCCGTCGCATCCGGCATCCAGGCCGCCCGCGTCGCGTCGAGCACCCTCGGCGGAAACGACGAGCACGCGCGGCTCTACGCCACCGACGTGCGCCGCCACTACGACGCCTACCTCGCACGCCGGCGCGCCTATTACCTGCTGGAGCAGCGCTGGCCTGAGTCTCCGTTCTGGGCGCGGAGACACGGGGCGGTGGGGAGAGAAGAAGCGCGGCAGGGTTTCGTCGGACCACTGCCGGAGAAATAGAGCCTCGACACCAAGGGTGCGGCGTTCCGTATAATCAGTAGCGCCGAAGGGAATCAGGTCGATGCTGAACCTTGTGTTGGTAATCTCTCTGGGGTTGCTGTCACCTGTCTCCGGTAACGACTCCACCACTACTAACGCCGACGCGTTTCGGAAAACGCTCTCACCTTCGGAGAGCGTCGCGTTGACGTATGAGGCGTTACGCCTGAAGCCCGTTCAGGAACGCGCCACTCTGGTCGGCCAGATGCCGAGCTCCAAGCAATCTGCCATATGGGCGCATCACCTTCTGACTGCTCGGGCGGAGCACCCGGAGCTCACCAGTGAGCAACGCGCCGTCATTCAAGAGGCACTCGCGCTGCTCACGCCGCAGCTTTTCGAGATCGATGCGTCGAGCCCGCAGTGGAAACAACTCGTCGACGAACCACTTCGCCGGTTCAGGGAACGGGCGAAATCGGTGTTCGAATCGCGGCTTGCACGCGAGCTGTTCACGCAACTGGGTCCGAATATAAGGGAGAGTGATAGGGGAAGCGATCGACCGGCGTCGATATCTCGAGAAACGGAGCTGGATCATCGCGGTGGAAGGAACCCGGCGTCACGAATGACTATCCCTATTGCGAATGCAGCGTCATTTCGGACTGGTGTACGGACATGTCGGGCCTGGGCATGATTTTTTGCTCGAACATCGGCGGCGGATGCTACTTCACGCCCAGGGGATGCGGCACGTTCTTCCGCTATGCGTGCACTGGGACCTGCCAGGATCGACCTACGTGATAAGCGCAGCGCGCTACGGTCTGCGGCGCTAGCAGGAAACCCGATGCTTTGTACATTTTGCCGCCGCGAACGAGATGATGTCGCCGAGGGCCCCGGCGTTTCGATCTGCGCGGTCTGTATCGCGGAATTCGGCGATATGGAACGTAAGGCAGCGGGAGAGGGGACCTGCTCCTTTTGCGGGAAACGAGAACGACCTTCGCGGCTTTCATTTCGCAACCGAATGATCGTCGCGACTTCCCCAGGGGGAGATGCCCGGATCTGCTCACGCTGTTTACCGATTGCGCGCGTCGTTGTCGAACATAACGCGCAGGATCGGCTACGGAGGAACCGCTGATGCGACTGTTGACCTCTGCCGCCGTCATGATTCTCGTTACGATGGACGTGGCGGCAATCTGTACAGACCGGCAGACGGAGAACTCGCCGATTGTCATCAATTTCGCGCACGGTCCCTATCGGTTGACTGGTGCTGAGTCGCCAGTGCTGTTCGACATTCGTGCCACTGGCGAGCGCGTGCTCATCGGTTGGACAGCTGCTGGCGATGATCAGGCCTTCTTGTGCCTCGATCGGAATTACAACGGGACGATCGATGATGGAGGAGAGCTGTTCGGCAATGCGGTCACCTTGAAAGACGGAACGCCCGCACCCAATGGATTCGTGGCGCTCGCCGAGCTCGACGGAAACCAGGACCGCGTCGTCGATGCCGGAGACGAGGTATGGTCACAATTGCTGCTCTGGCGCGACCTCAATCACGACGGCATCTCACAGGCCGTCGAACTGTCGCCGGTCGACGGCAGCGGAGTGGCCGCAATCGGTCTCGAGTATCACTGGACCGGCCGCCAAGACTCTTCAGGAAATACGTTCCGCTACCAGTCGGATGTGTGGATCGCCGACGTATCCAACCGTCCCACCCCTCGTTCGGTCTACGACATCTTTTTCGTGCCTGTGGAGTAGGGTGTATGCGGTAGTGAATCGTGCGGTAGTGCTCTGCGTGAGGGCGCGTTCCCCGCGATCGCCGAGCCGCTCTTCCGTCCGCGTGACAACGCGCCCTACGACAGCAGCCGCTCCGAATAGGCGCGCGTCATGCGCAGAACTTTGCCGTTCGCGAGCAGGACGTCGAAGTCGCCGTGGGCGTCGGAGCGGATCTCGGCCACGCGGTCGATGTTGACGATGGTGGAGCGGTGGATGCGCGTGAAGCGGCGAGGGTCGAGCTTCTGCTCGAGGCTGGAGATGGTCGTGCGCACGAGGAACGACTTGCCGCGCGCATGCACCTCGACGTAATTCGCGGCCGCCTCCATCCAGTCGACTTCCTCGACCTTGAGCAGCACGTACCGGTCGCGGTTGCGGACCACGAGGCGCGTCAGCGGATCGCTGACCAGGTCGGCAATTCGCGAGTTGCCGCCGTCTTCCTCGCGGTGGGTGAGCTCGCGTCGCGCGCGGCGCAGCGCTTCGTCGAACCGCTCTTTCGTGAATGGCTTGAGGAGGTAATCGATGGCCCGCACGTCGAACGCGCGGATTGCGTACTGGTCGTACGCCGTGACGAACACGATCACCGGCAGGTGCTCGCCGGCGATCGCCGCCAGCACGTCGAAGCCGCTCATGCCCGGCATCTGCACGTCGAGGAAGACCAGGTCCGGCAGTTCCCCTCGCACGAGCTCCACCGCTGCCGCGCCGTCCGCCGCTTCGCCGATCACGTCGATGTCGCGCTCGCCCGCGAGCCGCAGGCGGATGCCTTCGCGCGCGAGCGGCTCGTCGTCGACGATGACGGTCCGGATCATGCGCCGCGCCTCAGTGGAATCTCGATCGTCACCTGCGCGCCGGCGCCCGGCAGCGATTGCAGCGCGAGCCGTTGCGCGCCGCCATAGAGCGTGGCCAGCCGCTCGCGTGTATTCGCCAGACCGATCCCGTTGCCGTCGCTCTTGTCACCGGCACGCGGCGGCGCGAAGCCGTTGCCCGAGTCGCTGACCGTTAGCACGAGCTGGCCATCGACCGGGCGGGTCTCGATCTTCACCCAGCCGTCGCCCGGCTTCGCGCCGACACCGTGCACGATCGCGTTCTCGATCAGCGGCTGCAGGAGCATGCTCGGGACCAGTGCATCGAGCGAGCGGGGATCGATCTGCCGCTCCACGCGCAGCCGGTCCGCGAAACGGATCCGCTGCAGGGCGAGGTATTTGTCCGTCAGGTCGAGCTCGCGCGCGAGCGGAATCTCCTGCGGCAGCGAGTCGTCGAGCGTGGCGCGCAGCATGTCGCCGAGGAGGCCGAGGGATTGGGTGACGCGCTCGTGGTCGCGCTGCAGCGCCATGGTGGAGATGGCGTTGAGCGTATTGAAGAGAAAGTGCGGATTGAGCTTGCTGCGCAGCACTTCCAGCCGCTCGCGGACCAGTCGTTCCTCGCGCGCCTGCGCCTCGCCGTAGTAATAGGCGGCGTGAATCGCGCCGACGATCGCCCAGTAGATCGCAAAGTAGAAGAGGAGGTAGAACGTGCCGAGCTTCCACGCCGTCGGCTCGAACTGCAGGACCGGTTTACGGACCACGGCGAGCGCCGCGATGGCGAAGACCGCGCCGATCGCGAATGCGAGTCCGCCCAGCGCGTGCAGCGGCAGCCGCTGCCGCATGACGCGCCGCCCGAGGCGGAAGCGGCGGCTCATGAAGAACGCGACCGGCGTGAGCGCGGCGAGGACGAACGACGTCAGCACGTTTTCCGACAGGCTGCCGGTCCAGGTGAAGGGATAGCCCCACAGCCGCGAGCGGAGGTAGTACTGCAGCGTCTCGCCGATGCCGAACAGCGTCGCGCACGCGGCGACGATGCCGGCGGTCAGAAAGGATTTGCGCGCCTTCACGTTCGCTTTCACTGGGCGCTACTGTAAACCGTCCCCGTTTCGTCCCTCGCATACCCGTTCCATCCCGCCGCGATTCCGTGCGCGGCCGCGCGGTGGCACCGTGCAGCCATGAGAAAGCTCATCGCCTTGCTGCTGTTCGTCGTCATCGTTCCGGCCGCGGCGCAGGAACGCTTCTTCTATCCGAAAGCCGATCCCGCGGCGATCTCGGTCCGCAAGGACTTCGAGTACCGGAACGGGTTGAAGTTCGACCTGTACCGGCCTGCAAACGACAGCGTCGTGCCGGTGGTCATCTTCGCCAACGCCGGTTCAGCCGCTTACACGACGTGGCCGTTCTACATCGGCTGGGGAGAAGCGACGGCCGCGGCCGGACTGGCTGCGGTGGTTTATCAGGCAGCGCAAGCCGACCCGATCGCCGACTTCGGCGCGCTGGTCGAAAATCTGCGCACGCGTGCGGCCGAATTGAAGATCGACGCGTCGCGCATCGTGGTCTGGTCGGCCTCGGCGAACGTGCGCGTCGGGCTGCCGGTGGCGATGGATCGCGGCCGCGACTATCTCCGCGGCGCGGTCGTATACTACGGCGATGCCGAAGTCGGGGAGTTGCGTACCGACCTGCCGGTGCTCTTCGTGCGCGCCGGTCTCGACGCGCCGGTGCTGAACGAGCGGGTCGACAAGCTGCTCGCCCGCGCGCTCGCCGCCAATGCGCCGTGGACGGTCGAGAACTACAGCGGCGGCCTGCACGGCTTCGAGCTGCTCAACGATACGGAGATCACCCGCGCGCTGATTCACCGGACGCTGTCGTTCATGAAGCTGGTGATGCGCCCGGAGATCACGAGCGCCTATGCCGTGGGCTCGTTCGACGCAAGCCTCGGCGCCGCGTTCGCGCGCGCGGACTGGCCGGTTGCGATCGAGGGCTACCGCCGCAAGGTGAGCGCGAATCCCGGCGACCCCGAGGCGAACCTGCGCCTCGGCGTGTCGCTCCTGCGCGCGAAAGAATTCGGCGCGGCGCTGACGTCGCTCGAGAAGGCGTGGGAGCTCGGCCGCCGCGGCCCGCGCGATACTGCGTGGCCGGCCGCCGAGGCCGCGGCCGGCGCGAACAACATCGAGCGCGCGATGCACTGGCTGGACGTCCTTCTCAGCTCGCCGTTCGGGCCGCCACTCGCGGAGGTCCGCACGATGGAGGCGTTCGCGCCGATCCGCACCGCGCCGGAATTCGGCGAGTTGCTGGCCGGCCTCGAGGAACAGCAGCGCGCGGTGCAACTGTTCGAGAGCGACCGCGCCGCCGACGGACTGAAGCTGCTGCGGAACGCCAAGTCGGGCCGCCTGGTGCGCGACACCGTGTTGAACGGCATCGGCTACCGCCTCCTGCAGCGTGGCCGTCGTGCCGAGGCGGTGTCGGTGTTCACGCTCGCGACGGAACGTCACCCGCGGTCCGCGAATGCGTGGGACAGCCTGAGCGAGGCCCTCGAAGCCTCCGGCGACCGCGCCGCCGCGCTGCAGGCTTCGCGCAAAGCGCTGGAGCTGCTGCCCGGCGATGCGGCGCTCAGTGCCGCGACGCGCGAGTCGCTGGAACGCGCGTCGACGCAACGCGTCGCGCGCCTCGGGGGGAGGGGATGACCATGCGCGCGCTGATCCTTTGCGTGATCACGGCTCCGATCTCAGCGCGGGCTCGTGGGGAAAGAGCGCTTTCAGGCGCCACCATTCGCTTGGTGATGCGTCCTTCAGCGTGCGCGTCACGTAGTCGGTGACGGTCAGCTTCGAGGTGGGGGAGATGGTTCGTTTTTCAGGCTGCGTCCGGAGCCAGCGAACGATGTCGCAGGCCGGGCTCGCGACGCCGCGGCATTCGGTTTCGAGCGTCGCGAGCGCCTGCGTTCCGTCGACCGGCTCGGTGACGCCGAGGCGATCGATGCGGGCGCCGGCGAGCGCCTCGCCGATCGTGGCCAGGCGCCCGGCGTCTTCTTCGTCGTCGATCGCCGGAAGAGAGACGCGGCGGAGCTGGTCCTCCGACACGAGCAGCATGTTCGTGTCATCGCTCCAGAAAGCCACCTCGGGGTGGTCGTGTGTCAGTGGGAGCGTCAGCGGCAGCGTTGTCGCTACGTCCCACGTCCGCACGGATTCGAAATCGACCGTGGCGATGCGTTTCCCGCCCAGGCTGAAATCGACGCGGAACACTCCGGGATGCGACAGCGCTTCACTGCAGTCGAGCGTCTGCACCTCGCACAGCGCCACGGCATCCTCGAACCTCACCGCCAGATGCCCTCCGTCCGGACTGAACGTCGCGTCCAGAGGCGTCCCGTCCTCGTCAGGTCTCACGACGCGGAACGTGCCGCTGCCAATGTTCCACACCCGAACGCCACGAGCCGACACCGTGACGACCGACTGGCCGTCGGGACTGAATTTGGCCTTTACGTCGTCCGCGCCCTCGACGGTCAAGGCTGCACGGCCCGCGGGCACGTGCCAGATGACGACCTTTCCTCCCGATCGAAATGCCAGCAGCGATCCGTCGCGACTAACCGCAATCAACGAGCGGCCCCGCCCGTCGATGGGCGCCGCAACCCGTTTTCCGGTTGCCGCTGAGCGGACGACGAACGTCACTTCCCCCGCATCGGTTGCGCTCATGCAGATCACGGTGCCACCGCGTGAAAAGTACGACGGCGAGCACGCGGACAGGGCCATCGACCAGAGCGGACGCCAGCTTCCCGCTTCGACGATCGACAGCGTCTGACCGCTGGCGGCGATCAGCCGCGAAAAGTCCGAGTCGAATTCGACGACCTCCAACTGCTCCGGAATCGTCCACCGGCGCTTGCCCGACACGGTATCGAACGCCGTCAGCTTTCGATGTTCATCCTGAACGAGCACGGTCTTCCGATCGGCAGATACCATCAATGGAGTGATGCGTGCTTCCAGTACGGGCGGCAGAACGGACGGTGCGGGTTGCCACACGTGCACCCCTTTGGAAACCGTGACGATGTTTCCGGCTGCGTCGAGGTGCGCGGACAGCATCTTCGGATCGACGATGGGGATTCCCAGCGGTGCACCGTCGTATACGGTCCACCAACGCGCCAACCGATCCGAGGCGGTGAAGATCCGCGCGTCGTCGAGGCTGAAATCGGCCACCCGGAGATCCGGAATGGAGATCGTTCTTTCCAGCAGCCTGCTGCCGTCGGCGGCTTTCCACAGACGAACGGGATCGTCGTCCGCGGTCGTCATGATGATGCTGCCGGAGCGGTCGAAGATCGCGCTCGGGGCCGTCGAATGGTTACTGAAGCGTACGAGTTCCTTCCAGCGGGCGAGGTCCCGAATCTCGACCTCGCCTTCACCAGTCGTGATGGCCACGCGTCCTCCGTCGCGGCTGATCCCCGCCAGCATGTAGCCCGGATCGAGGTCATGCCTGACGGCGGCGGCGCCGTCCGGCTGGCGATGGACGATGGTAGTGCCGTCCACCAGGATGAAACGCGGATCAGGGGCGAAGCGGGCACGCTGAACATAGATATACCGCGGCACGAGTGTCTCCGCTGGCCGGTCCCCGCGAACGGATGCGATGATGAGACCGGGGCAACCGACGGCGAGCTCCTGTCCGTTCGGGCTGACGTCGAACACCTGCATGTTGGCGCAGCCGGCGAGGCCCGGAAGCTCATGGACGTCAGCGCGCGATTTCGGCCGGCCGAGGCGCGGATTCCAGAACGCCGGCTGCCGCGCATGCGCGGCGTACGCGCCGGGGGAGAGCAGCACGGTCCAGCCGTCGGAGGCGAGCTCGATTTTCTGTGGCTCGAAGCCGGCGTCGATGCGGCCGAGGCTCTGACCCTTCGCCACGTCCCACATCTCGATCACGCGGCCGGAGCGAAGCGCGACGCGTGCGCCGTCCGCGCTGAACGCGGCATCGGCGATATGGATGCCCGGCCCGAACGACGCGATCGGCACCGGCCACGTGCGGGTGGTGAGCTGTTGATAGAGGAGCGTGCGTGCCGCGGAGCTCCGCCGGTCGAGACGGATGACGCGCGCCAGATACGCCAGTCCTTCGGCCGGTTCTTCTGAGGAAAGCTTCTGCAGGGCGAGACGGAAGGCGGAATCGGCTTCGACCTTCTTCGCGCCCGTGGCCATCCAGCGGGCGGAAAAGAACGGGCCGGCTATGGCGGCAGCGAGCAGGACGAAGAAGACCAGCATCGCGGCGCGGCTGCGGCGAAGCTTCCGGCGCGCTGATTCTTCCCGCTGCTCGGCCTCGGCGCGTGCGCGCTCGGCCTCCGCCAGCTGGCGGCGCTGTTCGCGCGTCGACCGGCTGGCGGCGGCGACCGCGGTGAGCAGGTCGTGGGTCAACTCCATGCGCCGGGATGACCCGCTCTCCTCGAACCGCAACAGCCGCCGGTGCACGAGCTTCCCGAGATCCTCCTCGGTCACCCCCGCCGTCTCGCGCGCAGTCTGCTCGGAGATGAAATTGCGCGCCTTCCCGTCGCGCGTCACGAGCTTGTCTTCCACCAGCACGCGAAGTTCCGGAGAGATGTCGGCGAGGCTCGCTTCGTAGAACCGCGAGAGGATCTCGTCCTTGGTCCCGGAGAGCATCGAGGCGGTGATCTTCGGCTCGTGCTTCTCTAGGCGCGTCGCATTCAGCTCGCTGCAGACCAGGCTGAGAAGCGCAGGCTCGACCTGCAGTTCCTCCACGGACTGCGCGTCGCCGCTCTCCTTCGCGCCGGCGACGAAACGGACGATGCGCCGGGCAACGTCCTCGTCCAGGAGGTGTCCTCCGGCGGTGAGGGTGCTCTCCAGTGCCGCGGCGCCGCTCATGCGGTGAAGCTCGTAGCGGTTTGCGAAGATCGCGCGCACGTGGTCGCTGATCCCCTGCAGCTGGGCGAGGTAGTCGGAGCGGATGCCGATCAGCAGCCGGTAATTGCCTTCGACCCCTTCCGCCAGATCGGCCAGCTCTTCGATGAACTGGTTCGCCTGCCCGGCCACCTCGCGACTCCTGGTGAAGAGCTCTTCGAACTGGTCGAACACCAGCACCGGGGTCGCGGGATAGTTGCGGTCGTCCCAGAAGTCGGAGTCGGGGCGATGAAAGTACTGCCAGAGCGTTTCGCCGGCGCGCGGCTCCGGCGCTTCGACTCCATGGTCACGGGCTTGGGCGGCAATCTCCGTCTTGATCTGCTCGACGGGCGGCGGCAGGTCGCGGCCGTAGCGCAGGCGGATGTAGACGGGGAAGTAATGCTCGCCGCGGAGCCGCGGAAAGAGACCGGCCAGGAGCAGGGACGACTTGCCGAGGCCGGAGAGACCGAAGAGCAGGGTCAGGCGGCTGGACGCGATGCGACGGTACAGCGCCTCCACCTCCTCGTTCCGCCCGCCGAAATAGCGTTGGTCATCTTCGCGGAAGGAGAGGAGCGCTGGCCAGGGATGTTCGGAATCGACGCGCGGTTGCGGCTTCATCCCGTCCCCGCCATCGACACCTTCCGGAAGGCCCGCACTTCCTTCCGCACTTCCTCCACCCACCGCGGCTCCGGGCCTGCGGCAGCAACGCGTTCCCAGTGCACCCCGCGAAACTCGCGAGGCACTCGTTCGTCATCGTAAGCGATGTCGTCGATGACCACCGGCATCACGAAGCGCGCCGTGAAGCTGGCCTTCTTCGCGACATCGATGGCGGCGCGCCATTCCTGGAAGAAGAAACGCCGCGAATCGCCGCAAGCCTTCGAGATCACGGGGACGAAGACTGCGCAGCGATCGATGGCACTTTCGATCTTCCGCCCGAAATCGTCGCCCGACCCGAGCTCGTCGCGGTCGAACCAGACATCCAGTCCCCTGGCTGATAGTGCGTCGGCGATCGCCTTCGCGAACGCTCGGTCCTCGCTGGCGTAGCTGACGAAGACCGAACCGGGCGTGATCTCGAGAACAGGGTCGCTTTTTCCCTCGCGCGCCAGCCTGGACGCGCGCTGCTCCCACCGGCGGCGCAGCTCGGCCACGAAGTCGGTGGGGTTGCCATCGGGATAGACCTTGATGGAGGGACTCTGGCGGAGGAAGGTCAGCAGGCCTGCGTCGTGGCGTACACGCTCGTCGGCGACGAAGCGGCTCTGCGTCGACCTGGCCACCCACACCCGTTCCTGGTTGGTCAGGCGGATGAAGAAACGGCCCACCCAGTCGTCGAAGCTGTTGCCGAGCATGAGCAGGTCGCGCTGCGCCAGCTCGCGGAAGAGATTCTGCGGCCGCTTCACGTCCGACTGCAGGAGGTGCATGAACTCGAGCGTGTCTTCCTCGGTGACGGCATAGTCGGGAGAGACGCTGTACCTGCCGAAGAGATGGAAGACCGTGGCCACGGTGGAGTCGTAGGTCGCGTCGGGGAGATCCCTGGTGCGGCCGGGTGTAAACGCCAGCACGCGCGTGGAGTCTTCGCCGCCGTAGCGGATTTGGTCGAGGGTGCGCTGCAGCAGGGGGTCGACGGTCGTGGTGACGAAGAGCGAGAACGGCTCGATGGCTGCCAGGTCAGCGAGTGCCGCCGGCGGCTCGAACGACTCCGTTTCGCCGATCACCTCGCAGACCGTGGAGTAGATCTCCTGCCAGTCGCCGCGGTTCTCGAGATGCTGCGTGGTGACTGTGTGGAGCGGGTTCGCGGCATCGGGTGGGGGAGGCTCGAGTCCGAGCCGTTCCGCCGCGCGCAGCGCGATGAAGCGATACAGCGCCATTTCGCCGAGAGGCGTCTTCACCTGCAGGAGATCCTGTCCGATGACCGGCACGATCTTCCGCTCGGCAATCAAGCCGATCAGCCTCTCCCACGCGAATGGCATTCCGGAAAGGTACCACTCCCCCGGGACGAATGACGGGCTCGCCTGCTTATGGAGTGCGGTAACGCCAGTTACCGCTTTGACTGCTTCTGTCCGTCCGGCAACGCAAGCAGGTCCAGCCTTCGCTTGTGCCAAGAGGCGAGATTGCACCAGCCTCGGATTACTGCACGAACAGAAGCAGTCAAAGCGGTAACTGGCGTTACCGCACTCCATATCTATAAGGATGACAGGGGGGCCTAGCCGGCGACGTCGAAGCGCGCCAGGTATCGATCGAGGAGAAACGGGCCGCCGGGAACTACGGCGGCAGCGATTCCGGCAGCGGCCAGCGCGAGGGAGATCGGTACCTTTCGGATGGCCACGAGCAGCATCACCACGAGGGCGACGAACAAGGCTCCATGTACAGAGCCGACGATGCGCACCGCGAGGGGCAGGCCGGCGAAGTATTTGAGCGGCATCGCGATCCCGAAGAGGACCAGGGTGGAGATTCCTTCGATGAAAGCGAGCTGGCGCAGCGCACGGACGAACGTCACGGAGCGCATCCTACAAGGTCAAGAGCGCGGCTCTTCGGCGGTACACGACGGCGTACACGTTGAGCCGCGCTCGAATCCGATCGGGGTGCCGTTGCGGGCGAGCTCGATCGCGCAGCAGGAGTCGAAAGCGGCGCGGAGCTTCGTGCGGGCGCGCTGGATGCGCGACTTGACGGTCGACAGTGGAATGCCGAGGGTGGCGGCGAGGGTGGTCTGCGCCTCGCCGTGCAGGTCGATGCGGCGCAGTACGTCCGCGTCGGGGGCGGAGAGCGTGCCGAGCATCGGCTCGAGACAGTCGGTGAGACTGCCGAGGATGCGGTCGGCGGGATCGGCGGCGTCATGCTCGGGAACGTCGCCGAACGTGTCGAGATCGACGTCCGGCCGGCGCTGGCGGTAGTACTCGGCGACCGCGTTGCGCGTGACGGCGAAGAGCCACGCACGCACGGAGCCGGGGCCGATGTCGGTGCGGCGCTCGAGCAGTTTCACCATGACGGACTGCACCACGTCGTCCGCGTCGCCGGGGTTCACGCGCCGCGAGACGTAGACGCGCAGGCGGTCTCCCAGCTCATGCCACGCGGCTGCTACGTCGATTGCTACGTCGATAGTCTGGTTCGTTTCCATTCGGTCCTCTAAAGATAGACGGAAAGGGGAGCCAAAAGACGCAGATGCGTCTTTCGACACCCGTTCCCGTCTCTGGAACGCAACGAAAGGAGACGACATGACCGAATTGAATGCAGTTGCAGAACAGCCCGCGTCGACGTGTTGCGGAGGTCCGGCCCCGAGGGAAACGGATGCCTGCTGCGTCAGGGATGCGGATGCCAAGGCGGCGGGCGAAACGGGATGCGGTTGCGGTGTACCGCAGGGATCGCAGAAGGGTGCGCCTGCCGTCGCGGCGTCCTGCTGCGGCTGACGCAGATCCGGGGCGGCGGGCGTTGCTGTTCGGCCCGCTGTGCGTGAGTTGTCGCTGGCCGGAAGTGTTGCTAGAATTCTTCCCTTACTGACACCTGCCGACTATGACCATGTCCCGCCGCCCCTTCCTTCTCTTTCCCATGCTCCTGCTCCTCCTCGGTAACGCCGGCGCGCAGCCGGATGCCAACGAGATCGTCCGGCGCCACCTCGATGCCATCGGCGGCAAGGCACGCTGGCAGAAGGTGGAGTCGCTGCTGCTGAAGGGGACGAACTCCGTCTCCACGTTCACCTGGGTCTGGAAGCGTCCGGGGATGATCCGCACCGAGGAGCGCGACACCGCGTATTCGGGGAAGACGCTGATCACCGCGTATGACGGCAAGCTGGGCTGGATCTCGAATCCTTTCCGTGGGCCGGACTATGGCGTGCCGCGGAAGATGGATGCGGAGGAGCTGCGGGCGTGGCAGACGGGGCTGCTCATTCGCAGCGACCTGCTCGACATGCCGGCCAAGGGGGCCGAGCTGAAGCTCCTCGGGCGCGAGAAGGTCGGGAACAAGCCGGCCTACAAGCTATCGCTCAAGCGGCCGGGCCACGACGAGATACTGCTTTGGATCGACGCCGCGTCGTACCTCCTCGTGCAGCGCGCCCGGAACGCGAAGATGCCGTGGGGCGGCGAGAAGCTCTTCCCCGTCCAGCTCGGCGATTACCGGAACGTCGAGGGGGTGATGATCGCCCACTCGACCGGAGAGACGCGCTACGTCGTGCAGGTGAATCCTGCCATCGACGACGTGCTCTTCAAGCCGCCGCAGCCGTTGAAGTAGCCGATGCCGATGGTCCTCGGGAGCCTCGCGCTACTCGCTCTGCTCGCCGCCGACCAGGCGCCCGCTCCCCGCACGATCGAGGTGAGCGGACGGGTGCTCGACGCGCGCGGCAAGCCGTCGCCGAAAGCGGAGGTGGCTCTGCTGCCGGTCGCGGAGAATGGCGAGGCCCTGACGTCGGCGAGCACGGATACGGGCGGACGTTTCCGCCTCGCCGCGCCCGACGCGGGGATGTACCGCGTCATCGTCCGCGCGACCGGGGCCGTGCCGGCCGAGACGTCGCTGCTGCCGCTGCTCGCGCCGATCGAGCTCGCGCCGCTGCGCACGCAGGACAACGCGCCGTTGCGCGTGCGCGTGCTCGGCGCGGACGGCACGCCGGTGGCGGGGGTGCGGGTCGCGGCGTGGCCGACCTCGGGGCAGCGCCCGGACGGCTGGATCGCCGCGTCGCGTGCCGGAACGACCGATGAGAGCGGAACCGTGGTGCTGCCGCGCAGCGCGGGGGAGAGCCTCGAAGTCGCGGCCACCGGCGGCGAGCTCGCGTTCGCACGCGCGTCGCGCGTTACCGCATCTTCGATCGACCTGCGCGCGGAGGCCGCGTGCGCGCGTCCGCTCACTGTCCGCGACGGGAACGGCTCAGCCGTCGCGGGTGCACGCGTCTCGACGGAGAGCGTGCTGCTCGCGACGACGAACGAAGAAGGAAGCGCGACGATCTACGCTCCCTGCAGGAGCGACCTGCGCGTCTCGATCGCCGCGAGCGACGGACGGAGCGCGCGCACGCCACTGCAGCACGCCTCGCCGGAGCAGCCCAGCGCTCCGCTCGCGGTCATGCTGGAGGCGCCGGACCGCTTCACCGGACGCGTGCTCGACGCGGACTCCCGCGCTCCGATCGCGGGAGCATTGGTGTGGAGCGCGGACGATCCGGCGGCGTTCGTCCGCAGCGACGCCAAGGGTACGTACGTCCTCGCGCGCCCCGCGCAGACGAGCGGCGACCTGCGGGCCGCGGCCTCTGGACATCTCCCGCGCGGCGAAAAGACGTCGGCGAAGCGGGGGCCGAACGCGAGCGGGCCGACGTTCGCGCTGCAGCCGACGGCGACGCTGGCCGGGGCCGTGGTGGACGGCAGCGGCAGAGCGGTGGGCGGCGCGGAGATCCAGTTCGACGAGTACAGTTCCGACGCGCTCTTCCGCTTCCGTACGCGCCCCGAGGGAATCGCCGCGCGCGCCATGAGCCGCGATGACGGCACGTTCCGCATCGAGGTGCTGCCGCGCCGCGCGTATACGCTGCGCGCCTCGCGGACCGGTTTTGCACCGGCCACGCTGACGGTGGCGGAGAAGCTCGCCCCGGCGGCCGTGAAGTCGGGCCTGCGGCTGGTGCTGACCAGCGGCATGGGGGCGTTCGGCAGGATCGTCGACGAGCGCGCCGCCCCGGTTGCGGCGGCGGAAATCCGGCTCGTGCGCAGCAGTGCGCGCGACAGCCTGCCGAGCTTCCTGCGCGCGGAGGACGAGATTGAGGAGGAGCCGCTGGAGGCGTTCTCCGACGCCGAGGGAGGCTTCCGGTTCGAGCATCTTCCGGCAGGGCGCTTCGAGCTGACGGCGAAGGCGGACGGGTTCGTCCGGCGAACGGTCAAGGACATCGCCATCGAGAGCGGCGCGGCGAACGACCTCGGCGAGATCGCGCTGGAGCGGGGACTCGCGCTCACCGGAACGGTCACCGATCGCCGCGGCAAGCCGCTCACCGGCGCGACGGTGTCGGCCTTCCCGCCGAGCGCCACCGGCGTTCGCGCCGAAGCCCGCGAGCTTTTGGCGGGGGGGCAGGAAATCCGTTCGACGAAGAGCGAAGCGAACGGACGGTTCAGCCTGGACGGACTGGCTCACGGCGAGACCATCGACGTGATCGCCCGCCTCAGCGGCTACGTCGCGGCCACGCTGCCGCAGCTCGAGATGCCGCCGTCGCAACCGGTGCAGCTCGTGCTCGAGCCGGCCGCGCGCGTCAGCGGCAGGGTGAAGACAGAGCAGGGCGAGCCGGTCCCCGGTGCGGTCGTCGCGATCCGTCCCGTCGATGCGGCGCTGCCGGCCGGACTCTCCGGCTCGGTCGCCGACACCGACGCCGCGGGGACGTACGTGCTGCAGGATCTCGAGCCGGGAAAGATGGCGGTGAGCGCGTCGGCGAAAGGGTTCGTCTCCGGCGAACCGGTCGTCCTCGAGGTCGGCGAAGGGCGGAATATCGAGGACGTCGACCTCACGTTGCATCGCGGCGCGGCGCTCGAGGGAACGGTGTCGATGCCGAACGGCCAGCCGGCGATCGCGGCGCGCGTGACGCTGCGCCACAGCAACCGCATGCCCGACCGCCTGCTCGATCTCGAAGTCGCCGGCGCTTCGCAGACCGACGGCGACGGACGCTTCCGGATGGAAGGAGTGCCCCTCGGCGCGCAGACCGTCATCGCCACTCAGCCGGGTTATCAGCCCGCGGTGCGGGAGATCGAGGTGCGCAGCGGCGACAACCGCGTCGACCTCCGCCTGGCCGAGGGCTTCGCGGTCTCGGGACGCGTCGTCGACGGCAGCGGACGCCCGCTCGCCGGCACACCGGTGAATCTACTGACCTCCGGACCCGGGATGGCAGAGGAGGATGTCAGCGGCAGCGACGGAGCGTTTCGCTTTACGGGGCTGGGGGCGGGCCGCTACAGCGTCGCGGCGCAGAAAGAAGGCTACGGCACCGCACGGCAGGAAGTGCAGATCAGCGACCGTGCCGTCGACGGCGTCGAGCTGCGCCTGCAGCAGGGCGCGGGAGTCATCAGCGGGCGCATCCTCGGGCTGCCGCTGCAGTCGATGTCGCAGTTGCAGATCATGGCTACCAAGCGTCCGATGGACAACCTCGACGCCCTGCGGGAAGGAAACGCCGACGGGCAGGGGGCCTATCGCATCGAAGGCGTGCATGCCGGCGACTGGACCGTCACCGCGCGGCTGCCGAACGGGCGTCAGGCCCAGAAGTCGGTGAGTGTGAGTGAAGGATCGCCGGCGCAACTCGATCTCGAGTTCGGCGGCGGCGTGACGCTGAGCGGCCGCGTGCGCAGGCACGGACAACCGGTCGCGAACGCCACGGTGGAGGTGAGCGGTGTCGGCGTCGACTCCTCCGGCTCCACGGTCACCGACGGTGGCGGCGCGTTCCGCATCGAGGGGCTGACGGCCGGGGAGCACCGCCTCGCGGTCAACGTCGCGCAATCGGGGCTGCACCACGAACGCGCCGTCACCCTCGGCGGTGACCAGACCATCGACGTCGACCTGCCGAGCGCCCGCGCGTCCGGCACCGTCGTCGACGGCGTCACCCGCTCTCCGCTGGCCGGCGTGACCGTGATCGCCGAGCCGGTGGCCGGCGGCTCGAGTGTGCTCTCGCCACGCGTGACCACCGACAGCTACGGCGCGTTCGAGCTGACGAACCTGGACCGCGGCAGCTACCGCCTCACCGGCACGAAGGACGGCTATGCGCGGGCCACGCTGCCGCTCGAGCTGCCCTCGGACGACACCAGCGCCGACGGCCTGAGCCTCATGATGGAGCCGGAACAGGGGCTGCTGCTCGACGTGACCAGCAGCGCCGGCATGCCGCCGGCGCGCATCGGCGTCGCACTCCTGGATCCCGCCGGCCAGCTCGTCTTCGCGCAGACCGTGACTACGGGCGAGGGCGGCCGGACGCGGGTTCCCGGCGCACCGGCCGGATCGTTCCGGCTGCTCGTCGGAGCGGACGGCGCGGCCACGATCGCCCTCGGCATCGCCGTTCCGGGGCAGCCGGTGCCGGTCATGCTGCCGCGCGCCGGGCGAGTGACGATCGAGATCCCGGAGCTCACCGGAACGGGCGCGGTCGCGAGCGTCATGCTGCTCGACGCCGAGGGACAACCGTTCCGCTCCGTCAGCCGCGGACCGCTCCAGCAGGAATGGCCGGTGATCAACGGGTTCGCCGTCATCGACGGCGTCCCTTCCGGCAACTTCACCGCGCGCGCGGCAGGGCCGAACGGCGGCAGGTGGGAAGGGATGGTCGCGGCGGCGGAAGGTCAGGAAGCGCGGGTCACGCTGCGCTGACCGGCATTACGAACAGGGCGTCAGCACGGCTGCCAGACGCTCGACCAGCGAGCGATCTCCCTTCTCGCCGACCAGCGGCGCGTACGTCATCAGCACGCGGCCGGTGGAAGGCTCGGAAACGAAGACGACCGGCGTGGTGGTCACGCCGGCGGCAGCGAGTTTCTGCTCGACCTCGTCGACGTCGGTAACCGGGAAGGCGGGCTTCAGGTCGCGTTCGAGCGTGGTCTTCGCGCGCGTGCCGTCGATGTCGGTGTAGCCGCGCACGACCAGCGACTTTGCCATCTCGTTGCGCATCACGCCGTTCCACTGGCCGACCACGTCCTCGATGCACGACATGCAGTCGCGATTCAGCGAGAAGTAGATGGACACGTCGAGCGGGCGAGTGGGGGAGGGCGCCTGGCCGCGCGTCCAGGAGGGCTCGCAGCGGCCGGTCATGCTGGCTTCGAATGCCGTCCGGTCGGACTTCGTGCTGGCGAACTTCGTCGCGCCGGTGACCGAGCTCTGATTGGCTACCCGCTGTTTCAGGTCGTGGTTCTGCTGCATGACGTAGATCTGGCTCGCGGCGACCGCGACGCAGAGCGCGACCACCACCCACTTCCCGTAATCGCGGCCTTCCTGGTTTGCCATGCCTTACTTCTCCTCGATTCGTTCGATTTTGGCCTTTGTGAGCGAGGTGCCGTCCGCGAAGTAGAAGTTCCCCTCGCGGTCGAAACGCATCATCGAAGCGTTGTGGACCGGCAGCGTGAAGGCCTTCTGGCGCAGGCGGCCGTCCGGCGCGAATTTGTAGACGTCGTTGCCGCGCTTCCAGTCCTCGGGATTGCTGTAGATGACGTAGAGGTTGCCCGCCGGGTCGACGGCACACGCGCGGTGCACGAGGAGCTCGGGGATGACGCGCCCCTTTTCGTCCTTCGGGAAGTTCCAGTCGAGATCGCGAGACGTCTCGAGCAGCACCTGGCCGTCCCAGCCCACTTTCACGATCTGGTTGAGCAGCATGTGCAGGATCCAGATGCCGTCCGGCGCGGTGCAGACGGTGTTGTGCGACCGGATCACGTCGAGGCGATCGGCCATCGGTGCCGCGGGACGGATGGCGCGGCTCAACTTCCAGCTGCGGTCGTACGCGTGGATGAACGAGCCGTCCGGCACGAACCGGCGCGAGACGTAGAACTGGTCGTTGGCGAAGAAGATCTCGCCGGGGTTCTTCACCTGCGGCAGCTCGACGGGGGGAAAGACCTCGCCGTTCTCGCCGAGGACTTCGATGCGGCCGTTGCCCTCGTTGGCGAAGTAGAGCTTCTTGTCGACCCAGACCATGCGCCGGCTCTTGCTGAGCCCACCGGGCTGCTCGCCGCGCGTGCCGAACTGTCCCGCCACCGTGCCGTTGGGCGTGAGCTTGGTGATCTGCTGCGGGCGATAGTCGAGAACGTATGCGTTGCCGGCGGCGTCGAGCTCCACCCACATGACCAGCGAGAACACCGGCTGGCCGGGCTGGCCGCCGATCTTCCAGATCGGGCGGAGCTCTTCGCGGACCTTGCCGGCGTCGAGACCCTCCCCTTCGTTGGAGACGACCTTCGTCCCCCCCTTCTGTTCGACGCTCCCGCGCCACTGTCCCTCGGCGCGGCGACAGGCGGTCCAGGTGCTGCAGGCGACGAGCAGCGCGAGTAGAACGAGACTGCGTACGGCGAGACGGCGTTCCGTCATCTCGACGACCTCCTGATGGCAAAGCAATTGGTAATCATGACGGTAGCAGCGGCGGCATCCCTGATGTCAGTGCGCGGCGGGTGGGAAGTCGTTCGGGCCGAAGCCTCCACGGATCTCCCCAGCCGCCGCGGTGACCGGGATCTGGCGATCCCGGAATGCCTGCCTAATGACAGGCGGGAGTTGCTCTAGCAGACGTACCCGTAGGTCGAGTACATACAACCGCACCACATGCCGTCGCAGTAGTTGTAACCGCCGCCGCCCGACATGCAACCGTTGTAGCGGTCGGTGCATGGCGTCGCGGCCATCGCGTAGGCCGCCGGCGGCGTCGCGACGTTGAAGCCGATTACGCTGACAAGAACTGCGAGAAGCGTGAAGTAACGGAATTTCCTGGCCATGTTTGGTTCTCCTGAAGACATCAATAGGCAGTTGATGGTTGATGAGAACTTCGACAGCACCCTCCACTGCTCCGGGGGGAGCGGTGCCATCCCTTCCCCGGCTCGCAGGACCACCGCGTCATCCGCCTCACGCACCAGCGAACACAGGTCCGGATCCAGCGTCCCTCCGGTGTGCGCGACGGGTGTAACTCAATGGTTCCTGATGGGCGTCAGTATAGAGAGGTGCCTAGTGACATTTCTAGTGGAAAGTTACAAATGTAACAACGGAATCTATTCATTAAATGGCACAGGCCGGCTTGGCGAGTCGAGCTCGAGTGGCAGACGTTCTGTCGCCCGCTTTGCGGGCTCGAGCACGAACCGACCCATACCCCCGGCTGAAGCCGGCGGCTACAGATCTTGAGCAGCCTTCGGCAGCAGGGCGGCGTAGGTGCGGTGGTCGCGAGTGCCGTTACGAGTGCGCGACTGCCGTCAGCGCTTCGCGCACGCGCTGCAGGCCTTCCACGCAATCGGGCACGCTCACTGCTCCGGCGCTCAGGCGGAACCAGCCGTCTTCCTGTTTGAGGCCGAAGGCCTGGAAGGGGACGACGGCGAAACCGGCTTCGTTGAGGAGGAACACGCGGATCTCTTCGTTGGTGCGAAACCGGTCGAGCAGGTGGAACTGGGCGGAGAGGTAGATCGCCCCCTGCGGCGCGATCGCGTCGACCGGGAGGCCGTCGCGTTTCATGGCCATGAGGCCGTCATAGAGGGTGTCGAGACGGAGGCGGAGCTCGCGGATCATCGTGTCGTGGAAGGCGGCGATGTCGTCGTGCTGTGTCAGGAACTGCGCCACGGCCAATTGCTCTGCCCGGGGAGCCCAGGCGCCGATGTGGCCGAGGATGTCGGACATGCGTGCGGTGACGGCGGGCGGGGCGACCGTCCAGCCGACCCGGATGCCGGTCGCGGCCAGCGCCTTGGAGATGCCGTCCACGAAGATCGTGTACGCGGCGGATTCCGGCACCACCTGCGGCGGCGCGTAGTGCTTGTTGTAGCCGAAGGTGAGCATCCAGTAGACCTGGTCCCACAATAAATACAGCGGGCGGTCGCCGGTGCCGCGGCGGCGCTCGTTCTCCTCGACCACGAGCGTGGCGATCGCTTCGACCTCGCTCTTGGCCATGACCGTGCCGGTCGGATTGAGGGGGGTGCAGACGGCGATCAGCCGCGCGTCGCGGACGTGCGGGCGGATCATCTCCGCGGTGGGCATGAAGTTCGTGTCCGCGCCGACGACCAGCTCGACCGGCACGCCGCCGGCCAGGTAGGTGTAATGGTTGTTGTTCCACGACGGGGTCGGGTAGATGACCTTGTCGCCGGGATCGACGACCGCCTGATACGCGGCGTAGATGATCGGGCGCGCGCCGCCGGCGATCATGATCGATTCGACGGGATAGGTGAGGCCGAGCTGCTCCCGGAAGAACCGCGCCACGCTCTCCCTCAGGGCGAGCGTCCCTTCGGACGGCGGGTAGTTCGTCTCGCCGGCGAGCAGGTTTTTCACGATCAGGTCGCGGAGCGGTTCGGGGATCCCGAACTGCTTCGGCGAGAAGTCGCCGACGGTGAGGTTGGCCACGGAGCGGCCGGAGCGGATCAGCGCCGTGACCTCCCGGGAGACCTTCAGCACTTCGGATCCGATCAGGTGTTGCGCGAGCGAGGAGAGGGAGGCGTCGGTGACGCGAGTCAGGACGTCAGTCATTGCGGCGGGGATTGTATGCGCGATGAATCTTCCAGAGGTCCTTGAGCGCGTGGCCGAAGTCGGTCGATTTCACCTTCGAGCCTTTGACGTCGTGCCAGGTCATGATCGGGAGCTCGTAGATCGCGCGGGCGGCGGCGTCGCGGCCGCGCTGCCGGACGAGGCGGGCAATGATCTCGACGTCGAAGATCCAGCGCGAGATGAACGGCTCGGCGAAGAGCTCGCGGATGGGGTCGCTGGTGCGGAATAGCTTCGCGCCGCATTGCGTGTCGTATACGGCCAGCCCGAGGGATGAGGAGATGAGGGTGGCGCCGACGCGGCCGAAGTAGTGGCGGCCGGGGTTGCGGCTGATGGAGCGGCCGAGGAGGCGGACCCGGGCGGCGAAGACCATCTCGATCTCGGGACGGTTGCCGAACACCTGGAGGAAGGCCGGGATCTCGCCGAGGGGGGTGGCCAGGTCGGCATCCCAGAAGCCGAAGTAGTCCGGCTTCCGCTCGATGGCGGCGAGCATCCCGCGCCGGACGGCTTCGGCCTTGCCGCTGTTGCGCTCGAGGTCGAGGACGGAGTTCCGCGCGGGATCGGCGGCGCGCAGCGATTCGAGGAGGCGCAGCGTCCCGTCGGTGCTGCCGTCGTTCACGAAGAGGAACTCGACCCGCAACCCTTCCGGCGCGAATGCGCGGAAGGCGTCGACGGGGAGCCGGTGCTCTTCGTTGAAGCAGGGGACGACGACGATCAAATGCACGCCGCGCATTCTAAGCGGGGAAATGTTGGTGTCGGGTGTCAGGTGTCAGGTGTCTGGGATGTTTCGCCCGGGCGACAAGCCTCAGACACCTGACACCCGACACCTGACACCATTCGTCCAGATACAATGAGCGTCCGACTGACTCGTCAACGTGTTGACCAGTCAGCACGCTGACTATGAAAATCCAGACGATCGAGACCTCGGTTCACGGGCGTTACCTTTACGAAGACCGCGGCACGGAACGGCTGCTGGTCGGCTTTCACGGGTATGGGGAGGACGCGACGGCGCACCTGGCGGAGCTGGAACGGATCCCCGGGGTCGAGCGCTGGTCGGTGGTGGCGGTGCAGGCGCTGCATCCTTTCTATACGCGGACGCAGAGCATCGTGGCGAGCTGGATGACCGGCCTCGACCGCGAGGTGGCGATCGCCGACAACATCGCCTACGTCCGGCGCATCCTCGCCGCGCTGCCGCCTCCTCGCACGCTCGTGTTCGCCGGCTTCTCGCAGGGGGCAGCGATGGCCGCACGGGCTGCCGCGTACGCTGCGAAACCGGCCGGTCTCATCCTGCTCGGCGGCGACATCCCTCCCGAGATTCACGCCGATCCCGGCGTCACGCTGCCGCCGGTGCTCCTCGGCCGTGGGACGCGCGACGAGTGGTACTCTGAGGAAAAGCTCAACAAAGACCTGAGCTATCTCGAAGCGACGACGCGAGTCACGCGCTGCGTCTTCGAAGGCGGGCACGAGTGGACGGACCCGTTCCGCACCGCTGCGGGAGAGCTCCTGAGGAGCCTCGATGCGTAAACTCCTGCTGGCTTTCCTGCTCGCCACGTCCGCAGCTGCCTTCGCGGACGAGCCGAAGATCGAGATCGTCCGGACCAGCGACACCTCCGTGACCTTCCGCGAGCGGCTTCCCGACCGGGTCTTCATCGACGAAGCGGCCCACGTGTTCCACCACAGCGGCTGCCCGCAAGTCACGAAGGCGATGCCGAAGCTCGCGCCGGCCGCGGCTACGTTGCGGGGCTACAAGGCGCATTGCCCGGCGCTTCGCAAGGCGGAGTACGCCACCCGCACCGTCACCCGCAAGCCGCGCGATCCGAAGGTCATCTCGGTCCTCTACCTCGGCAACAGCCTCGTCTACTACAACGAGATTCCGGCCATGACGCGGGAGGTCGGTGCGCGCGAGCCGCGTCCGCTGCGCGTCGACGCCGTCACCCGCAGCGGCGTCTCGCTGGAGCAACTCTGGAACGACACCGAGGCGCTGCGCAAGCTGTGGGTCGAGCACTGGGATTACGTGTTGATTCAGGGCGGCGGCGGTGGAGTCGGCCCGACCCGGAACGCGGCGCTCTTCAACGATTACCTCGGGCGCTTCACGGCCGCGGTGCGCAAGAGCGGAGCGCAACCGCTGTTCTACATGGTGTGGCGCAGCGAGAGCCCGGCCGCGCACAACGCCGCCGCCCTCGAGTCGGCGAAGCGGCTGAACATGCCGGTCGTGCCGGTGGGGCTGGCGTGGACCGACCTCACCTCCCGCGGGCGTTTCAAGCGCCTCGACTGGGACGGCGTGCACCAGGACGCGTTCGGTGCATACCTCGTCGCCTGCACCGTCTACTCGTTCATCTACAACAAGCCGGCGCACGGGGCTCCGTATCAGTTCAAGCACCTGGCGGTAAAGAGCGAGGTGTATGACGACGCCCTGCGCGAGCAGAACCCGACCCCCGAGGATGCGCGGGCGATCCAGGACGCGGCGTGGAAGGCGGTGCAGAAGGTAAAACTGTCAGGATGACAGCGGGGTCGAAAGTTGTTGTACCGCCTCCTGATGTCCGTCCGCCTCGATCGGCTCAAAGAGCGCCTCAAAGAGATTCCTGACCGGCCCGGGGTCTACCTGCACAAGAACGCGGCGGGAGAGGTCATCTACGTCGGCAAAGCGCGGAACCTGAAGAACCGCGTCACCTCGTACATCGCGGGCCGCGGCGCGCGCGACGCGAAGACGATGACGCTGATCAACGAGATCGACGCGATCGACTTCGTCACCACGAACAACGAGCTCGAGGCGATCCTCCTCGAGAACAACCTCATCAAAGGGCACCAGCCCCGCTACAACATCCTCCTCCGGGACGACAAGAGCTACCCGTATCTCAAAGTCACGATGTCCGAGGACTACCCGCGGGTGGTGTTCACCCGGCGGATGGACCGGAAGAAAGGGGACCTCTTCTTCGGACCCTTCTTCGCCGGAACGGCGCGGCGCATCCTCAAGCTGGTCGCCGACCAGTTCAAGCTACGCAGTTGCGACCTCGACATCCGGGAAGGGAAGAACGCGCTCGTGCGCCCCTGCCTGTACTACGACATGCACCAGTGCCTCGGCCCGTGCGTGGTCGGGCTGACCACGACGGACCTCTATCGCGAGATGGTGGACGACGTGGTCCTCTTCCTCGGCGGGAAGACGAAGGAGCTGCAGTCGCGCCTCAGCGATCGCATGCACCGGGCGGCCGAGGGGGAGAACTTCGAGCTCGCGACGTACTACAGGGACCTGATCCGCACCGTGGAGCGCATCCAGGCAGAGCAGCAGGTGGCCTCGGCAGAAGACGAGGACATGGACGTCTGGGGGCTGTACGAGGAGGGGAGCGACGTCGCGGTGCAGCTCTTCGTCATCCGCGGCGGAAACGTCGTCGACCGGCGGGAGCTATTCTGGGAGAAGGTCGCGGACTACCAGCAGGGCTACTTCCTCAGCGAGATCCTCCAGCGCTACTACCAGGACAACCTCTTCATCCCGCAGGAGATCCTGGTGCCGTTCGAGGTGGAGGAGAAGGACCTGCTGACGGAGTGGCTGGCCAGGCAGGCCAACCGGAAGACGCAGGTGCGCGTGCCGCAGCGCGGGCGCGGCGTCGACCGGATCGACCTCGCGAACCGCAACGCGCGGCTGTCGCACGAGTCGCGGTTCCGCAAGTCGACCCAGGACCGCCTGCAGATCGCCGGACAGCGTCTCGGCACGATCCTGAGCCAGGCCACCGGCTGGGCCGACCGCGAGATCCAGAAGATCGAGTCGTTCGACATCTCCAACATCCAGGGGAGCGATTCCGTGGCCGGCATGGTGGTGATGGACCGCGGCAAGTTCGACAAGAACCAGTACCGGATCTTCAACATCAAGACGGTGATCGGCGCGGACGACTTCCGGTCCATCGCGGAGGCGGTGGACCGCCGCTACCGCCGGGTGCTGGAGGACAACAAGGAGCTGCCGGACCTGATCCTCATCGACGGCGGCCGCGGGCAGCTCAACGCCGCGCTGGCGGCGCTGCACAAGCTCGGCATCGAGGAGATCCCGATCGCCGGCCTGGCGAAGCGGGAGGAGGAGATCTACGTCCCCGATCGCGACGAGCCGCTCCGCCTCGAGAAGCGCGACCCGGCGCTGCAGCTCCTGCAGATGGTCCGCGACGAGACCCACCGTTTCTCCGTCGCCTCCCATCGCCGGAGGCGCAGCAAGCGCACCCTGCACAGCGAGCTGGACGACCTCCCGGGCATCGGCGGCAAGCGCAAACGCCTCCTCCTGGAACGCTTCGGCAGCGTCAGCGCCATCCGCCAGGCCAGCGCGCAGGACCTGATGAACGTGCTGGGGCGGAAGGTGGGGCAGTCGTTGTTTGATGAGCTGCATGCGGGGTGACGGTGTTGTCGGTTGTCAGTTGTCGGTTGTCTGTGGAGTAGGGCTTTAGGCGTTTGGCTTTAAACGTTTGGGGTGTGCTCCCGAAGCCGAAACACCCCAAAGGCCCAACGCCTAAGGCCCAACGCCATAAAGGCGCAGACAACCGACAACTGACAACCGACAACAATGAAGCTCGCCGCAGATGCGATAATCCGCGCCGTCCATAACGGACAGTAAGCGGAAGAAGGGGCGGGGCAGCAATGCTGGAAGGCGAAATCGGCCAGATCCAACTCATCGAACGACTCGTGGAGCTGTGGCGCGAGCAGTTCACCGGAGCGATCCGGTTCGAGAACGACGGCATCATCAAGATCATCTATTTCAAGGGTGGCGACATCCTGTCGGCGAGCACGAACGACCGCTCCGACAGCATCGACGAGATCCTGATGCGCGCGGGGAAGGTCTCGCGCGAGCACGTGAAGCAGGCGCTGGCGAAGCGGAAGGAGTCCGAGACCCTCGGCGACGCGCTGCTCAACCTCGGCTTCATCACCCGGAAGGAGCTGACCTGGGCCCGCCGCGTCCAGGTGGTCGGGGTCATCCGCTCCATCGCCGCCTGGACCGACGGCTCGTTCACCATCGTGGCCGACTACCTGCCCAAGCGCGACGAGGGGACGCTCTTCCCGCTGCCGCAGGTGCTGGTCGAGCTGATCGTCACGGAGCAGGACCGCGCCCGCTTCGAGCAGGTGCTCGACGGCGGCGAGGCCGTCTTCACGAAGACGGCTGACTTCGACGATGTCTGGCGCCGCCTCGGCCTGAATGAGGACGCCGAGGCGATCGCGGTGGAGATCGACGGCACGAAGACGGCGGGGGAAGTCGCCACGGCTTCGAACCGCGACACGTTCAACGTCTACAAGCTGCTGCACGCGCTGTCGATCCTCCGGATCCTCAGCCGTGCCGAAAAACCTCAGGCAGAACCTCAGTTTGCGCTCGACGACTTCGCCACGGCGGGAGTCGCCGACGCCGCGGATCTCTGGAACGATCCCGCTCCCGCGGTGGCGGCCACGCCGGAGTTCGAGCTGGACACCGCGGACGAAGAGATGGATGCGTTCGCGCAGGCGCCGACGATGCCGGGGCTCTCGCTCGACGACACGGCGGTCGAGCCGCTGCCGCACCAGATGGCGGACGAGGCTCCGCTGCCGGCCGCCTCGGTCTGGGACGAGCCGGACGAGCTGCCGCTCGAGCCGGAGCCGGTGGGGGCGACACCCGCCCCGATGCCGACCTGGGACACGCCGCCGCGCGACGCGCGGTCGGTGCCGGTGCAGACGTCCGTCGAGGCCCCCGCTGAAGCGGAAGAGGAGCCGAGCTGGGGCTTCGACGAAGCGCAGCTCGAGACCGCCCGCCGCGCGGAGATCCCGGCCGCCGCACCGGCGGCCGCGAGGTCCGTTCCGGAGCCGGAGGCGAAGCGCGGCCGTTACGGTCTCGTGCTGGCGCTGCTCACGATCGCCATCCTCGGAGCGGCCGGCTATTTCGGCTTCCTCTGGTGGCAGAGGCGGCAGGAGAGCGGAGACAACCTCGTCGCGCAGCGGCCGGCGCGCCGCGATCCGGGAGCCGCACCGCTGGCCACGACTCCTCCCGCGATTCCAGCCACGGAAACGACCAGCACTGCCGCCGCGGCGCCGGCCGTCATCACGCCTACCGGGACCGTCACCGAGACCGCGCCGGCCCCGGCGGTGATCAATCCGGCGCCCGCGGCCACGACCACGACCACCGCGGCAGCAGCCCCTCCGGCGCCGATGCAGATCACGGCGGCGCCGCCGGCGACCAGCACCAGCCAGGCCCTGCCGCGCGTCACCGCGCGCGTCCCCGCCGGCCGCGAGCGGATCGACGCGATGGCCCGTGAATACGCGGCCAACCCGACCGGGAACTACACGGTGCAGATCCAGATCCTCTGCGATCCCGCCAACCTCGAAAAGGCGATACGGGACGGAGGGGAGAACCTCTGGTTCGTCCCCCAGACCCTCGGCCAGCGCTCCTGCTACCGCGTGTTCTGGGGGCACTTCGACTCCCGCGCCCAGGCCCAGCAGGCGCTGGCGCAGGTGCCGGCGTCGTTGCGCGACAAGAGCTCCGCCGTGAAAGCGGTGCCGAAGTAGTGAGGTAGCGCGGGTTCACCATGCCCTTCCTCATCGACGGCAGCAACGTTCTCGGAGCGATGCGCGTCGACCGCCACGGGGACGAGTCCAAGCGCGGACTCGTCCGCCTGCTGGCCGGGTTCGCGCGGGCGAAGAAGACCAGGGTCACCTGCATCTTCGACGGTCCGGAGCCGCACAGCTTCGGCCGCCATCTCGGCAACGTGACGGTCGTCTTCAGCGGCACCCGCAAGGCCGACGACCTGATCGCCGAGCGGGCCGCGCAGGGGAGGGGGTGGAGCGTCGTCACCGCCGACGCCGGCCTCGCGGCGCGCGTGCAGCGGCGACAGGTGAGCGTGATCGCGCCGGCCGCGTTCATCCGGGAGATGGAGACCGAGTCGAGCAGCGAGCCGGAGCTCGGCGACGACTGGGATGCTTACTTTTCCGACGACAAAAACCGGCTGAAATTTTGATGTCGGCACGCCGACATCGTTACTAAGTCACTAAAACAGCAGCAATTTACCTCGCAGAATTAAATCCCGTCGGCGCTGTTATCCTCCCTGCGTGGAGCGAACCGGAGGATCGCGGCGAAGTCCCGAGCGCAAGCGAGGGACCGGATCGAGGAAAGTCCGAACTCCTACGGGCAGCAGGCTGGCTAACGGCCAGGCGCGGTGACGCGACGGAAAGTGCAACAGAAAACAAACCGCCGACCGTGACGCCGAGCGCAAGCGAGGTGGAACGAGGTAAGGGTGAAACGGTGCGGTAAGAGCGCACCGCGTCGCACGTGAGTGTCGACGGCATGGCAAACCCCCTGCGGAGCAAGACCAAATAGGGACGCAATGGACCCGCCCGTGTCCGTTCGAGTGTCCGGGTAGGTTGCTCGACCGCCGCAGTAATGCGAGCGGCAGACGAATGATCCTCGCCCTGAACGCGCAAGCGTGAAGGGAGACAAAATTCGGCTTACAGGTTCGCTCCACGCTTCTTCCTTCGGGATTGAGGATGAAGGATTGAGGATTGAGGAGAAAGCATCGGAGAATGTCCCCGTGCATTCTTCTTCCTCCTCAATCCTCAATCCTCAATCCTCAATCCCGTCCCCCCGCCTCATCGCGCCGCGAGCAATCCCACAACACGCCCACATCGCCATCCTCGCCTCCTCCGGCCCCTCGGAGCGGGCGCGCATCGTCGAAGGCGCGCGGGCCATCGAGCGGCTCGGGCATCGCGTCACCATCGCCGCGAACGTCGACCGCCGCCACCGCGGCTACCTGGCCGGGACCGACGACGAGCGGGTCGAGGAGCTCAATCGCGCCTTCCGCTCGCCGGAGTACGACGCCTTTTTCTTCGCCCGCGGCGGCTACGGCGCCATGCGCATCCTCGACCGGATCGACTACGCCGCCTTTGCCGCGAATCCGCGGCCGCTGGTCGGGTTCAGCGACATCACCGCCATCCACCAGGCGCTCGCGACCCAGGTCGGCGTGGCCAGCTTTCACGGCCCGATGATCAACCTCGACTTCCGCGGCGGGCTCAGTCCGGACATCGAACGGTGGTTCTGGGACATGCTCAGCGGCGGGGCGCCGCTCACGCGCGAATTCGCGGCCGGCGACGTGGTCGTGGAAGGGGAAGCGGAAGGGCCGCTCTTCGGCGGCTGCCTGGCCCTGACGCAGTCGCTGGTCGGCACGGCGTACGACTATTGGGTCGACGGCGGCATCTGGTTCTGGGAAGACGTCGACGAGCCGCTTTACCGTCTCGACCGTATGTTGACCCACCTACGCCTGTCTGGCAGAATGCAGGCGGTCCGGGGTGTACTCATCGGCACATTGAAGGATTGCGGCGACGACGCGGAATTGCTCGCGTTTCTGCGCGAATTCTTCGAGCCGCTGCAGATCCCAGTCGTACGCAACCTCCCCATCGGGCATCACGGAAACAATCTCCTGATGCCGGTCGGCAGGACAGTGCGTCTCGATACCCGGGATCGGGCGTTCACCGTCACGGAAGCAGCGGTCACATCATGAGCGACGAGGCTGGCAGAGGGATGAAGGCCGTCTTCAAGACGACAGGCGGATCGATGCGCGATCCGCTGAAAGACTCTCAGCTCGCCTTTTCCGCCGGCGATAAGATCTTCGCCCAGGGCGACCTCGGCACCGAGATGTTCATCGTGCATGACGGGGTGGTCGAGATCATCAAGCACATCGGCGGCGAATCGCACGTCCTCTCCCGCCTCGAGAAGGGCGACTTCTTCGGCGAGATGGCCATCCTGGAGGCCATGCCCCGCACCGCCGACGCCGTGGCCGTGACGGAGGTCCACGTCGTGGCCATCAACGGCTCGCGGTTCGATGAGATGCTCCGCAAGAACCCCGAGGTTGCGGTGCGCATCATCCGCAAATACTCGAAGCGCCTCCGCGAGGCGAACACGCTCCTCGAGAAGCTCGTCGGGCGCGAGGTGGACGTCGATCACGTCTCGATGGATGCCACCGTGATCGCCCCCGCCGAAAAGGCGACCCGCCACCGCCTGGTGGACGTGGCCACCGGCACCGCCTTCTTCTTCAGCAACGGCGACGAGACCACCATCGGCCGCGCCGACCCTGTCACCGGGATCCTCCCCGACGTCGACCTCACCCCGGTCGACAACAACCGCTCCGTCTCCCGCCGCCACGCCAAGATCATCCGCAGCGGCGAGGATTACCACGTCCTCGAAGAGGTGGGCACGGTCAACGGCACCTACGTCAACGACCAGCGCATCCCCACCGGAGTGCCGGTGACGCTGCACAATGGGGATCTGTTGAAGATCGGGCTGATTGCGATGAAGGCGGTTTTCGATTAGGCCCACGAGAGAGGGACGACGGGAGGCCCTTCGTCGGTCCACCTCCGGTAGAGAAACGCACCTATCCCGCACACCTCCCGCACAATAACCGCGTGCTCACACCCGACACCTCCATCGAATTCCTCAAAGGGGTTGGTCCCGGCCGGGCGGAGCTGCTTCGGGCCGCGGGTGTGGAGACGATCCGCGACCTGCTGCACTTCTTCCCTCATCGCTATGAGGACCGGCGGCATCCCGCGCGGATTGCGGACCTGGGGCGCTCGCTCGATGTGCCGGTGCTGATCCGCGGGCGGATCGTCTCGGCGCACGCGCGCGTCTCGCCCGTGAAGCGGATGCGGCTCTTCGAGGCGGTGCTGGACGACGGCACCGGCTCCGTGAAGCTGATCTGGTTCAATCAGGCCTTTCTCGCCGATCAGATCAAGCAGGGCGACCGGCTGGCGGTCTACGGCGCGCCGCGCTCCACCGGGTACCGCGCGCTGACCATCGAAAGCCCCGACTGGGAGAAGTTCGAGGGGAACGAGGAGGAAGAGGGGGCCATCGTCCCGATCTACTCCAAGGTCGGCAACATCCCGGTCAAGGCGCTGCGGAAGATCGTCGCCGCCGGGCTGGAGACGCTCCCACTCCTCGAAGATCCGCTCCCTCCCGGTCTCCGCGACCGCCTCGGCGTGATCGACCTGCAGACCGCCATCCGCACGCTCCACCAGCCGGACGAGCTCACCGGACCGTTCCTCGGCCAGCGGTCGCCGGCACACCTGCGGGTGATCCTGCAGGAGTTCTTCATGTTCCAGCTCGCGCTCCGCGTCCGCCGCGCGAACGAGGAGACGACAAAGAAATCGCGCATCATCGAGGTAGACGACGGGATCCGCGAAGAGGTCAAACGGGTGCTCCCGTTCAAGCTGACGGGTGCACAGAAACGTGTGCTCCGCGAGATCGCGGACGACCTCCGCTCCGAGCGCCCGATGTACCGCCTCCTGCAGGGCGACGTCGGCAGCGGCAAGACCATCGTGGCCCTCATCGCGGCGCTGATCATGATCCGCAACGGCCACCAGGTGGCGCTGCTGGCGCCGACCGAGATCCTGGTCGAGCAGCACTTCCAGCGCATCCAGCAGTTGCTTGACCAGACGAACATCCAGACGAATGACCGCTCGGTCATCATGGCGCGCGCGACCGGCTCGATGGGTGCGAGCGAGCGCCGCACGCTCGTCGCCGGCCTCCGCGACGGCTACATCCAGCTCGTGGTCGGCACCCACGCGCTGCTCGAGGAGGCGATCCAGTTCAAGTCCCTCGGCCTGGCCATCGTCGACGAGCAGCACCGGTTCGGCGTCGAGCAGCGCCAGAAGCTCTTCTCCAAAGGAGCGCTCCCCGACATCCTGGTCATGACCGCCACGCCGATCCCGCGCTCGCTCGCGCTGGCGATCTACGGCGACCTCGAGCTCTCGGTCATCGACGAGCTGCCACCCGGACGGCAGCGCGTCAAGACCGCGGTGCGGTCGTCCGCCGACGTCGACCGCGTCTATGACTTCGTCGACGCCCAGCTCGGCGAGGGGGCGCAGGCGTACTTTGTCTACCCGATCATCGAGGAGTCGGAGAAGTCGAACCTCAAGCCGCTGACCCAGGGCTTCGAGGCGACCAAACAGCGCTTCCCGAACCGCCGGCTGGCCATGCTGCACGGCCGGATGAAGCCGGCCGAGAAAGAGGAGACGATGCAGCGCTTCAAGCGCGGCGAGCTCGACATCCTCGTGGCCACGACCGTGATCGAGGTGGGGATCGACGTGGCGAACGCCTCGATCATGCTCATCGTCGACGCCGACCGTTTCGGCCTCTCCCAGCTCCACCAGCTGCGCGGCCGCGTCGGCCGCGGCGAGCGCAAGTCCTACTGCATCCTCCTCCGCGATGAGAAAGCATCCGGCGAGACGAAGGACCGCCTGGCGCTCTTCGAGAAATCCCGGGACGGCTTCGAAGTCGCCGAGCATGACCTCCAGATCCGCGGCCCCGGCGAGTTCCTCGGCACCCGCCAGTCCGGCTCCATGCGCTTCCGCATGGGCCACATCCTCCGCGACTACGACCTGATGGAGAAGGCGCGCGACCTGGCCATCACCTCGATCGACGAGGACCTGCCTCGAGCCGAGGAGACCGCACGCGCACTCCTCGGAATCCCGGTCCCGGAAGCCGCGACGCGGGACTGAAGGTGACCGCTCATGGGATCAAGCCCATGTTCGATCACCTTGAACTCCATCGCCGTCACGTTCAACTGTCCTCCAGGCGAGACTCAAGATGAAAATCATGGGGTTCAACTGTCCTCCCGGTGAGACTCAAGATGAAAATCGACGAGTTCAACTGTCCTGAAGGTGAGACTGAAGGTGAAAATCATGACCTTCAACTATCTCCGCGATCACGTTAAAGGCGTGCGCGATGGGGTTAATGCACTGCGCGAGATCCACGGCTCCGCCGAGAACCACGCTTCTCGCCTGTAACGCGACCCCGTGCCACAGGCGATATGCGCGCGGGCGCGACGTTTCGCGCGCGACTCGCGTATCTTTATTTCGACATCCCATGACCCGACTCCTGCTCGCCCTCCTCCTTGCCACCCCCCTCCTCGCCCAGAACGCCGATCTCTCCATCTCCGCGGCTCCCGCCGGCGCCGTCTTCCATACCCAGCCGGCCGAGGTGGCGATCGTGGTCGCCAACGCCGGACCCGACCGGGCGACGAACGTCGTCGTCGACTCCGTGCAGGCGCTGGATGACAGGATCGATCCGCGCTGCGCTCGCGTAGAGGCGGGGTTCCGCTGCGTGGCGGACGCCGTCGAGCCGGGCACGTCGGTCACGTTCCGGGCGCGGACGGGATCGCACTCGAGCGTCCGCCCGATGCGGTTCGACCTCACGGTCAGGTCCGACCAGGCCGACCCGAATCCCGCGAACAACTCCTATCTGCTGCTCGCCGACTGGCTCGACCAGTCCTCGGCCGAAGTCACCGTGAGCGCGCCTCCGGCGCTCGACGCGCAGAAGCGGGGGACGGTGCGCGTCTCGTTCGAGAACCGCTCCGGCTATGCCGCCACGGACGCGAAGCTCCTCCTGCGCGTCACCAGCCTGGCCCGCGTGATCGCCGTCGACCCCGCCCTCAGCTGCACCACCGGAGTGGGACAGATCGTCTGCGCGCTCCCGGCAGTCGCCGCTCACTCGACGTTCGAGGCGGCATTCGAAATCGAGCTGCTCCTCGAAACGCTGATCTTCTACAGCGCGAGCGTGGAGTGGGGCGACCTCGGCTTTGAGGGCACCCAGTTCGTGACCCACTTCCGCGACTTCGACGTGACGACCACCGCCGACTCCGGACCGGGATCGCTGCGGCAGGCCATCATCGACGCGAACGCGCTCTGCACCATCAACGAGCGCGCCTGCCGGATCCGCTTCCTGATCGCCGAGCCGCCCACAGCCGAGGGCTGGTACACGATCCAGCCGCGCACCCCGCTGCCGGAAGTGACGGCTCCCTGGATGCTCGTCGACGGCCGCACGCAGACCGACGTCCATCCCGATCGCCCCGAGGTCTTCCTCGACGGGTCGGCGGTGAACGCCGACGGGCCCGGCCTCTCCCTTGGTACGTACCGTACCGGCGTGTATGGGTTGGCGATTGGTAATTTTCGTGGCAATGGCATTTCGATCCGCACCGGCGACCAGCACGTCATCCAGGGCAACTTCCTCGGCGTCGACCCGACCGGCTCGCGCGCGGCGCCGAACGGCGGCCGCGGCGTCGAGGTCCTGTCCGGCTTCGCGCTCGTCGAGCACAACGTCCTCAGCGGCAACGGGCGGAGCGGCGCCTTCCTCTGGTGCCGGAACGTCCAGGTGACGGGGAATCGCATCGGCGTGGCCGCGCACAGCGACGAGGCGATCGGCAACGGCGCGAGCGGCATCTTCATCGGCCCGCGCGGCACCGGCTACGGGAGGGCGGCGGTGACAGAGAACGTCATCGCCAACAACCGCGACTTCGGCGTGGCCCTCGGCATCTACGCCGTCGCCGTCGTCGAGCGCAACCGCATCTTCAACAACGTCCAGGGCGGCATCGACATCGGCCTCGACGGTCCCACCGTCGACGCCCCCGCCAGCGCCGAGATCCCGGCGCCGCCGACCATCCTCTCGGTCCGCTTCGACGGAACCGCCACGATCATCGAAGGCTTCACCCGCGCCGGCAGTGCCAACAACGTGGTCGCGACGCCGCGGGCGGTCGAGCTCTACGCGAATACCGCGGTGGACGGACAGGGCTTCGCCGAAGGGGAGCGCCTCCTGGGCACCGCGACCATGAACGGCCTGAGCTTCACGCTCCGCCACGAAGGCGATCTCCGCGGCAGCTGGATCACCGGCATCGCCCGGCAGCGCTCGAGTTACTTCAGCGGCGAGTACGAGGTAGAGGCGACCTCGGAGTTCAGCAGGCCGGTGAAGGCGGAGTAGGTCCGATGACACGGCTCCTGCTCTCGCTCTTTCTGACCACCCAGCTGCTTGCCCAGGCGACGGAGCTGCGCGTCGTCACGGTCGCCGATTCCGGGCCGGGGTCGCTGCGGCAGGCGATCGTCGATGCAAACGCGCTTTGCGCGGCGGACGGGCAGGCGTGCCGGATTTCGTTTGCGATGCTCGAGCCGTTGCCGGAGGCGGGGTGGTACACGATCCGGCCGCGGACGCCGTTGCCCGAAGTGACGGCGGCCAGCATAGTCATCGACGGGCGGACGCAGCCCGACACCAACCCGGCCGGTCCGGAGATCTTCCTCGACGGCTCCCACGCGGTGGCGGACGGGCCGGGTCTCTTCTTCCGGACGGTCGACACGAAAGTGTATGGATTGGCGGTCGGGAACTTTCGCGGCAACGGCATGACCATCGTCCAGCCCAGGCCGGGAGCGCATCTGATCGCCCGGAACTACCTCGGCGTCGATCCGACCGGCGAGCGCGCCGCGGCCAACGGCGGGCGCGGTCTGGAGGTCCTGGGCGGCGGCACGGTGACGGTGGAGGACAACGTCCTCAGCGGCAACGTCCGCAGCGGCGCTTACCTCTGGACCCGCGGTGCCCTCGTGCAGCGGAACAGGATCGGCGTCGGCGCGCACACCGATGCGCTGCTCGGGAACTTTGCCAGCGGCATCTTCATGGGGGAAGCGATCCGGTTGATCCACGGCCGCAACGAGATCCTGGAGAACGTCATCGCCAACAACGCCGAGTTCGGAGTGGCGCTGGCGGTGAACGCCCTCACCACCGTCAGCCGGAACAGGATCGAGGGGAACGGCCTCGGCGGCATCGACGTCAGGCTGGACGGCCCCACCGCCGGTACGCCTGCAAACCCCGCCGTGCCCGGAACGCCCGTGCTGCTCCGCGCGTACTTTGACGGGACGGGAACGATCATCGAGGGCTTCACGCGTCTCTCCCTGCGGACCCCCCTGAACGATCTGACCGTCAGCTCGTCGCCCGAGCTCTACGCCAACGCCGCCGTCGACGCGCAGGGCTTCGCCGAGGGGCAACGGTATCTCGGCACGCCAGAATGGCTGGAGGCCGCGCAGCCGCCGGGGACGACGGACAGCTACTTCCGTCTCCGCTACGAAGCCGACCTGCGCGGCCTCTGGATCACCGCCATCGGGCACCAGTCGTCGAGCTACTTCAACGGCGAGTACGTCCAGTTCTTCAGCTCGGAGTTCAGCAGGCCGGTGAAGGTGGGGTAGGGGCCTCCACTGCAGCCTCCACTGCAGCCAGCGGCGCGCGCGTGTCATGCGTTACACTGCGCCGCCATCTCGACCACGTGAGCTTCGACTTGAATTCACCCTCTCAGCGATACGTACTCAGCGGCCTTCGCCCTACGGGCCGCATCCATCTCGGCAACTACTTCGGCGCGGTGAAGAACTGGGTCGAGCTGCAGGACCGGTATCCGTCTTTCTGCATGGTGGCGGACTGGCACGCGCTCACCTCGGATTACGCCGATCCGTCGAAGGTGCGGCAGGCGACGTTCGACGCGGTCGGGGACATGATCGCGGCCGGGCTCGACCCGGAGCGCTGCGTCCTCTTCCTGCAGTCGGAGGTGAAGGAGCACGCGGAGCTGCATCTGCTGCTCTCCATGTGCACGCCGCTGCCGTGGCTGGAGCGGGTCCCGACGTTCAAGGACCAGCAGGCGCAGCTCCAGGAGAAGGACCTCAACACCTACGGCTTCCTCGGCTATCCGCTGCTGCAGACGGCCGACATCCTCGTCTACCGCGCGCACTTCGTGCCGGTCGGGGAAGACCAGGCCGCGCACCTCGAGCTGTCGCGGGAGATCGTCCGCCGCTTCAACAACTTCTACGGCGACGTTTTCCCCGAGCCGCAACCTCTCTTTACTGCCACGCCGAAAGTCCCCGGGCTGGACGGGCGGAAGATGTCGAAGTCGTACGGCAACACCATCCCGCTCAGCGCGAGCGCGGACGACATCCGGACGCTCGTCTCGACCATGTTCACCGACCCGAACCGCGTGCGCCGCACCGATCCGGGCAACCCCGACATCTGCAACCTGTTCCACTTCCACAAGCTCTTCTCGGACGACGCCACCATCGCGCGCGTCGACCATGAATGCCGCACCGCGCAGATCGGCTGCGTGCAGGACAAGAAGCTGCTGACCGAGATCATGATCGAGAAACTCGCGCCCATCCGCGCGCGGCGTGAAGAGATCGACCGCGATCCCGGCATCGTCTGGAACGCCCTCCGCGCCGGCAACGCCAAGGCACGCGAGCGCGCCGCCGAGACCATGGAACAGGTGCGGAAGGCGATGAAGATCGATTACCCCGAGCTCGGCTCATGAGCGACGAAGAGAAGAACGAAGTCGCGGATGCGCCGGTGGCCGAGCCGATCACGCAGGGCGCGGCCATGCCGGAGCCGGAGAGCGACGCCACGGCGTACAAGGTCACGCTCCCCACGTTCCACGGCCCGCTCGACCTCCTGCTGCACCTGCTCAAGAAGCACGAGATCGACATCTACGACATCCCCATCGTGCTCATCACCGAGCAGTACACGGACTACCTCGACACGATGACCGAGCTCGATCTCGACATCGCCGCCGACTACATCTACATGGCTTCGGTGCTGATCAACATCAAGTCGCGCATGCTCCTGCCGCGCGACGAGAGCGGCGACGGTAACGACGTCGACGACCCGCGCAAGGAGCTGGTCGACCGGCTGCTCGAGTACCAGCGCTTCAAGGCGGTGGCCGAATCGTTCGCGGAGCTCGACGTGCTGCGCATGGGGATGTGGGCGCGCCCCCGCGTCCCGCCGCCCGGCTCCGACGAGCCGAACGAAGTGGACATGAGCGACGTCGGACTCTTCGACCTCATCGACGCGTTCCGCACCGCCCTGGTGCGCTACCGGCAGAACCATCCCCAGGCCATCGAGCTGCAGCGCCTCTCGCACAAGGTATCGGACAAGATGCGCGAGCTCTACGCCAAGCTGCAGGAGAAAGCGCCGCTGCGTTTGCAGTGGTTCCTCGAAGGGCGCGACCGCAACGAGCTGATCGCGGTGTTCCTGGGCATGCTGGAGCTGGTGCGCCTCGGCGGCATCGCGCTGCAGCAGGGCTCGAACTTCGGCGAGATCCTCATCAACAATACGCACAAGGAGATCGACGACGCGACGTTCGCGCTGTTCGATAATTCGTAGTCATGGCGATGGAAGCAAACGAACTGCGCGCTGCACTGGAAGCGATCCTCTTTCTCTCCAGCGATCCGGTGCGCATCGACGATCTGGCCGAGTCGCTCGACGAAACGAAGGAAGCGGTGGCCGCCCAGCTCGACGACATCAAGCGCAATCTCGACGAGCGCGTAGGCGGCTTCATGCTCGAACAGGCCGCGGGCGGCTGGCGCCTCACCACCCGCGCCGAGCACGACTCGGTGCTCAAGAAGTACTTCGCGAAGAAAGGGGAGAACCGTCTCTCCCTGGCCGCGCTCGAGACGCTGGCCATCGTCGCGTACCGCCAGCCGATCACCGCCCCCGAGGTCTCGGACATCCGCGGCGTGAACTCGAGCAGTTCCATCCGCACCCTGCTCGAACGGCGCATGATCCGCGTGGGCGGGCGCAAGAACGTGGTCGGCTCGCCGTTCCTCTACCGCACCACGAAAGACTTCCTCGTGCACTTCGGCCTGAACGACATCCGCGACCTGCCGCGTCTCGAGGAGTTCGGAGACCTGATCGGCGAGAACATCAACGAGGATCTCGTGGCCGCGATCAACGCCGCGCCGGAACCGACCGGCGAAGGCATCATCGAAGAGCCGAATGAAAGCGCGCCGGAGGGTGAAACGACACCGTCCGCGGATGAAGGCACGAGTTTGGAAGAGCAGTCGCAGGTTGCTGCCGATGAAACTCAGTTAGAATCGTCGCGCACCGAAGTGAACGAAGATTAGATGGAACTCGAGCGACTGCAGAAGATCATCGCGCACGCCGGATTCGCATCGCGAAGAGAAGCCGAGGCGATGATCCGCGAGGGGCGGGTGACGGTGAACGGGCGCGTCGTCAACGAGCTCGGATCGAAAGCCGATCCCGTCAAAGATCACGTCAAAGTCGACGGGAAGCTGATCACCCGTCCCGAGACCCATCGCTACATCCTGCTCTACAAGCCGAAAGAAGTGATGACCACGGTCGAAGACCCGCAGGGGCGCAAGACCGTGATCGACCTGGTGAAAGGTGTGCGCGAGCGCATCTACCCGGTCGGCCGGCTCGACTTCCATTCGGAAGGGCTGATCCTGCTGACCAACGACGGCGACCTGGCGTTCAAGGTCTCGCATCCGAAGCACGGGTCGGTGAAGACGTATCACGTCAAGGTGCGCGGGGTCCCCACCGAGCGCATCGTGGAGAAGCTCGAGCGCGGCATCACCATCGACAACAAACGGACGCTCCCGTGCGAGATCTCGCGGATGAAGACCACCGGGCGTTCGCTCGGCAAAGGCGAGGACGAAGGGAACTCGTGGTACGAGGTCCGTCTGCGCGAAGGACGGACGCAGCAGATCCGCAAGATGTTCCAGGCGGTCGGGCATCCGGTCTCGAAGCTGCGCCGCGTGGCCATCGGTCCGATCGCCGACCCGAAGCTCGCCGCCGGCGACTGGCGCGAGCTCTCGCCGAAAGAAGTGAAGATGCTGGAGACGATGCAGGAACCGGCCAAGCCGAAGCCGCGCCGTACTCCCGCGCGCCCCACCGCCAAGAAGAAGGCCGCCGCCTCGCGACCGGCCACCACGTCGAAGAAAAAGCCGGCCACAAAGCGCGCCGCCTCGACGAAGAGCACCTCCAGCTCCCGCACGAAGGTCGCCGGACCGCGCCCGAAGTCCCCGGTCGCGCGCCGGTCTGCGCACGAAGCACGCCCCACGCGCGAGACACGCCGAGGCCGCGGGTAACGTGGTCCCTGCGCCAGCAGTTTGGAGTGCGGTGACCGCAGTCACCGCTTTCACTGCCGGCGGAGCCGGCGAGCGTGCCTCGGAGCTGCACGAGTGCGGATCAACGCGCGCTGCCGCTCCGCGGCAAGTCAAAGCGGTGACTGCGGTCACCGCACTCCAAACTGCTGGCACGGGAGCGACACCGTGGCGCTGATCGTGGCCATCGACGGTCCGTCCGGGGTTGGCAAGACCACCGCATCCAAACTCGTCGCGCGGGAGTTGAACCTGCCGCACATCGACACCGGGGCGATGTATCGCGCGATCGGGTTGGCGGCGGTGCGGCGGGGGCTCGATGTCGGGGACGACAAGGCGCTCGAGGAGCTGGCGGCGCGGTCGAAGATCGAGTTCGTGCCCGGCGATCCGCCGCGCGTCATTCTCGACGGGGAAGACATCACCGGCGAGATTCGGACGCCCGAGATCAGCATGGCGGCCAGCCACGTCTCGGCCATCCCGGCCGTGCGTCGCCTGCTGGTGACGATGCAGCAGGAGCTCGGGCGCCGCGATGGCGGCGTGCTCGAGGGGCGCGACATCGGGACGAAGGTGTTTCCGGAAACGCCGCACAAGTTCTTCCTCGAAGCGAGCGCCGACGTGCGCGCCCGTCGCCGCCACGCGGAGCTCGTCGCAAAAGGGCAGACCGTCGATTTCGAAACCGTGCTGGCGGATTCGGTGCAGCGTGACAGGCAGGACAGTACCCGCGCCGACTCTCCATTGATGCACGATGAGACCTACACCGTCATTGATACCTCGGCGCTCACCATCGCGGAAGTCGTTGCAGTCATAGTGAAATCCGTGAGGGAGCGTTCCTTCCTTCCTTGACTCCTCAATACCCCGCCGCTACACTCCCGATTTCGACCTGTATCAACAACTTACGTTGATTGAAGGGGCGCGCCGAGACGCGCCGTGCGCAGGCGATTTCAATATCGGTAGGGGGTTCCCCAGTACATGGCGTCCAATGACGAGACCAAGAAGCCGAAAGAGCCGCGGCAGGCGGACTCCGGAAATGGAAATCTGGAGAACCTCGGCATGGACGAGCTGCTCGACCTCTACAGCAAACCATCGCTGTCCGAGGGCGAGATCATCAAGGGCCGTGTCATCAAGGTGACGGCCTCCGATGTCGTCGTCGACATCGGCTACAAGTCGGAAGGCCTCCTCCCCGTCGAAGAAGTCACCGGTTTCGACGGCCAGGTGAAGGTCAAGCGCGGCGATGAGATCGAAGTCTTCATCGAGCGCCTCGAAGACTCCACCGGCTACGTGGCCCTTTCCCGCGAAAAAGCGGCACGTATGCGGGTCTGGGACGTCATCGAAGCAGCGTACAAGGCGGACGAGCCGATCAGCGGCCGCGTCGTCGATCGCGTCAAAGGCGGACTGGCCGTCGACGTGGGCGGCGTGAAGGCCTTCCTCCCGGGCTCGCTCATCGACACCAAGCCGGTCAAGAACCTCGACGCCCTCAAGGGGCACGAGATGAAGTTCAAGATCGTCTCGTTCGACAAGAAGCGGACGAACATCGTCCTCTCGCGCCGGGCCATCGTGGAAGTCGAGCAGGGCGCCGCGAAAGCGGCCACGTTCGAGCGCCTCCGCGAAGGGGAGCTCACGCACGGCATCGTCAAGAACATCACCGATTACGGCGTCTTCGTCGACCTCGGCGGCGTGGACGGCCTGCTGCACATCACCGACATCTCCTGGGGCCGCGTCACGCATCCGTCCGAGTACTTCAACGTCGGCGACGAGATCGAGGTGGCGGTCCTGAAGTTCGATCCGAGCTCGGAGCGCGTCTCCCTCGGATACAAGCAGAAGTCTCCCGATCCGTGGCTCGACGTGGCCGAGCGTTACCCGCTCGGCAGCAAGGTCAAGGGGAACGTCGTTTCCCTCACGGATTACGGCGCGTTCATCGAGCTCGAGGACGGCGTCGAAGGGCTGATCCACGTCAGCGAGATGTCGTGGACCAAGAAGATCCGCCATCCGGCAAAGATGCTGAACATCGGCGACGTCGTGGAAGCGGTCGTCTCCGACGTGAACGTCGCCAACCGCCGCATCTCGCTCTCGCTCAAGGCGCTCGAGTCGAATCCGTGGGACACGATCTCGGATCGTTACCCGGTCGGCACGGTCATCGAGGGACGGGTGCGCAACCTCACCGACTTCGGCGCGTTCGTCGAGGTCGAGGACGGCATCGACGGCCTGATTCACATCTCCGACATGTCGTGGCACCGCCGCCTCAAGCATCCGAGCGAGGTGCTGAAGAAGGGCGACGTGGTGAAGGCGCGCGTGATCAACGTCGACGGCGACAACCAGCGCCTGTCGCTGTCCATCCGCGAGTTCCTCCCGAACGAGTGGGACAACTTCGCGAAGGACCATCACCTGAACGACGACGTGATCGGCGTGGTCTCGAAGATCACCGACTTCGGCCTGTTCATCCGGCTCGCGGACGGAGTGGAAGGTCTCGCGCACGTCTCCGAGGTGCAGCGCGACCCGCGGCAGAAGCTCGACAAGACGTTCGCGGTCGGGGAGCCGATGCGCGCGCGCATCATCAAGATCGACGCGAACGAGCGGAAGATCGGTCTCACCACGCGTGACATCGAGCCGCTCACCGAGGAAGAACGGGCGCAGTACGCCGGCCACGGTCACGAGGGAGAGCATCACCCTGAAGAGCCGGTGGCAGAGCTGGAGCAGCCGGCGCCCGAGCAGGAAACGCAGCAGGAAGAGCAGGAAGATCCTGCCGTCACCCCGGAGCCCAACCCGCAGCAGAGCTGAGTCTGAGGCATGTCCGAGCTCGAGTCCCCGCAGATCGTTCCGCCACCGCCGCCGCCTGCGCGTAAATCACGCGCGGGCTCGTTTTTCCTCGGCGCGCTGACCGGGTGCGCCGTGCTGTTCATCGGCTTCTTCATCCTGGCGCTCATGGCGGCGTCGTTCGCGGGCGAGTCGACGGAGCTGAGCCTCGGCGGCGACAAGGTCGCGGTCATCCCGATCGAAGGGGAGATCATGGAGGCGCGCGAAACGCTCGACCTCCTGAAAAAGTACGCCGACAACTCCTCGGTCAAGGCGATCGTGATCCGCATCAACAGCCCCGGCGGAGCGATCGCGCCTTCGCAGGAGATCTACTCCGCGATCCGCCGGACCCGCGCCGATTCGGGCAAGCCGATCGTGGCCTCGCTCGACAGCGTCGCGGCCTCGGGCGGCTTCTACATCGCCGCCGCCTGCGACCAGATCGTCTCGAATCCCGGCTCGATCACCGGCTCCATCGGCGTGATCCTGCAGTGGTTCGAGATGAAGGAGCTGGTGCAGTGGGCGAAGATGAAGCCGGAGACGATCACCAGCGGCGCGCTCAAGGACGCCGGCTCGCCGTTCCGTGAATTGACGGATGCGGAGCGGCAGTATTTCCAGGGAATCGTGACGCAGCTGCACTCTCAATTCGTGAGGGACGTCGCACACGGACGCCGCACGAAGATGAAACACGCCGACGTGGCCCGCATCGCCGACGGACGGATCTTCACAGGCGAGCAGGCGCTGGAACTGAAGCTCGTCGACGAGCTCGGAAGTATCGATGACGCGGTCCGGACGGCGGGGAAGCTCGCCGGCATCAAGGGCGAGCCGACGAAGCTGTGGCCGAAGCGCCGCGAGGATCGCCTGCTCGAGCTCTTGACGGGCGGCGACGCGGATGCGCTGCTGCAGCGCGTCGCGAGCCGCCGGCTGCCGCAGTTTCTGTACAAGTAGCGACGACCAGGAGGATGGCCTTGGACGAACACGAGAACGATGATTTCGAGCTCGATCACGACGAGCACGAGGACGACGAGAACACCATCGAGCTGAACTCCGGCGTGATGACCAAGGCCGAGCTGGTGGACGAGGTCGCAAAGGTGGTCCAGCTCACCAAGAAACAGGCCGAGACGATCGTCAACATCGTCTTCGACTCGATCGTGGAGTCGCTCCGCGCCGGCCAGAAGATCGAGCTCCGCGGCTTCGGCAGCTTCCGCCTGCGCAGCCGCAAGTCGCGCACCGGCCGCAACCCGAAGACGGGTGAGAAGGTGGAAGTGCCGTCCAAGAAGATCCCGTACTTCAAGCCGGGCAAAGAGCTGAAGGAGCTGATCAACAAGGCGCTGGCGGAGATGCCGGCGGCGGAAGGTGCCGCGGAGACGGCGCCGGAGCCCGCGGCGGCCGGGGAGTAAGACACGGCAGCAATTGAAAATTGAAAATTGAAAATTGAAAAATCGAACCAGGCGATGCGCTTCCGATCTTTCAATTTTCAATTTTCAATTTTCAATTTCGACTCACCCGCATGGAAACTCTCTTCACTCCCTGGAGATACCCCTACTTGACGGCCCCAAAACCCGATGCGCCGGCCGGCTGCATCTTCTGTGTCGCGGCGACGACGGACGATCCGCGCTCGGCGCTCACGCTGTTCCGCACGCGCGATGCCCTGGTCATGCTGAACAAGTATCCCTACACGAACGGCCACCTCATGGTGGCGCCGGTGGCGCACGAGGCGCGACTGTACGACTCGACGGACGTGTCGCTCAAGGCGCTCATCCGCGTCACCGCCGAAGCGCAGCGCGTGCTGTCGGACGTGTACGGCCCGGACGGCTTCAACGTGGGGATGAACTTCGGCACGGTGGCCGGTGCGGGCGTGGCCGATCACTACCACCTGCACATCGTGCCGCGGTGGAGCGGCGACTCGAACTTCATGAGCGTCACGGCGCGCACGCGCCTGGTGCCGGAGGAGCTCGACGTCACGTACGGCAAGCTGCTGCCGCACTTCGAGCAGCTGAACGGAGCGCGTTTCTCGGAATGAAGTCGCGCGCTCTCGCTTCGATGGCCCTCGCGCTGCTCGTCCCGGGCGCGGGCCACTTCTACCTCGGGCGCCGCGCGCTCGCCGCGGCGTTCTGCGCCATCATCGTGCTGCTCTTCGTCCTCGGCCTCGGCGTCGACGGCGCGCTCTACACGCTCCCCGAGGCGAAGGGCTCGATGCTCTCGCTGCTGGCGACCATCGGCTCGATGGGCTCCGGGACGCTCTACTTCATCGCTCGCGGCCTCGGCACGTCCGGCAGCATCAACGCGGCCACGTTCGAGTACGGCCGGATGTTCACGCTCAGCGCGGGGCTCATGAACCTGCTGCTGGTGCTCGACTGCTACGACATCTCGATGGGGAGGAAGCGGTGAGCTTCCTGCGCAACCACATCGTGCTGATGTTCATCTATGCCGCGGCCACGGCGGCCTTCTTTTCTCTGCTCTGGAAACACGAGCGCCGCGAGCGCATCCGCTCGTTTCTCGTGATCTTCTGCTCGCTCTTTCTTGGCGGCATCGCCCTGGGCTGGCTGATGTTCCCGTTCCCGCTCGGCAGATGAAGGTCGCGATCGTTGCCGGCGAGGCTTCCGGCGATCTGCATGCCTCCGAGGTGGTGCGCGAGCTGAAGAGGCTCGACGCGAACCTGACCATGTTCGGCATCGGCGGAGACCTGCTCGCGCGCGAGCGGATGACGCTGCTGCACCACGCGCGGGAGATGGGGATCGTGGGGCTCTTCAACGTCCTGCGGCACCTGCCGATGTTCCGGCGCGTGTTCAAGGAGCTGATCGAGCGGATCGAGCAGGAGCGGCCGGACGTCGTGCTGCTGGTCGACTATCCCGAGTTCAACCTGCGCGTCGCGAAGCGCTGCAAAGAGCTCGGCCTGCGCGTCGTCTATTACATCTCCCCGCAGTTGTGGGCCTGGCGGACCGGGAGAGTGCGGCACATCGCCAAGTACGTCGACCGGATGGTGGTGATCTTCCCGTTCGAGGAAGAGTTCTACCGCAGGCACAACGTGCCGGTGACGTACGTCGGGCATCCGCTCATCGAGCAGCTCGCCCACATTCCGAAGCCGCCCCGCGATCCGGACGAGCTGCGCATCGCGCTCCTGCCGGGCTCGCGGCGGATGGAAGTGCTCTCGCTGCTGCCGCCGATGCTCGACGCGGTGGAGATCCTGCGGCGAGAACGGAACGTCAACGCATACATCATCCAGGCGCCGACCATCTCGCGCGAGAAGCTCGACCGGATCATGCACGACCGCGGCATCACGGTCTCGGTCCGCGCGCACGACGGCGGCGAAGGGGTGGCCGCGGCCGACGTCGCGCTGTCCTCCTCCGGGACGGCGACGCTGGAGTCGGCGGTCCTCGGCACGCCGGTGGTGGTGATGTACCGGCTGAGCGCGGCGAACTACTTCCTGGCCAAGCGCCTGGTGCGGCTGCCGCACTTTTCCCTGGTGAACATCGTCGCCGGCAAGCGGATCGTGCCGGAGCTGATCCAGGACGACGTGAACGGCCCCCGCATCGCGCAGGAAGTGCGCGCGCTCGTCGAGCCGGGACATTACGAGGCGGTCTGCGCGGACCTCGCGGCGGTGCGCGGCAAGCTCGGCGAGCCGGGGACGGCGCGGCGCGTGGCCGAAGAAATCCATAAGATGGTGCCCGCGTGAGCGTCCTGCGCCGTCTTTACGGGTATCTCCGGCCGTACCGTGCCTGGGCGATCGTCGCCTTCGGCTCGATGATCGTCTTCGCCCTGACGCAGACGGTGCTCGCCGCGCTCGTGCAGCCGCTCTTCGACGACGTGCTCAGCCCCCCCGGCGTGCAGCGCACCGTCGCACCGGAGAACCCGCGTCTCTCGTTCGCCGAGGCGCAGCTGCGCGAGAACCTGCCGCCGGTGTATCGCGCCAAGCAGCGCTTCGACCGCTGGTGGGACGTCGCGCCGTCCGAGAAGTGGAAGCGCGTGCTGACGATCCTGCTGATCGTCTTCATCCTCCGCGCGATCACGTCGTTCACCTCCGAATATTCGTTCCAGAAGGTCGGCCTCTCGACGGTGCGCGATCTCCGGAACCAGCTCTACGAGCGGATGATCCACCAGAGCCACGGCTTCTTCTCCAAGCGCTCCACCGGTGAGATGGTCAGCCGCGTGGTCTCGGATGCCGACGCGATCCAAGCCGCCGTGTCGACGCGCATGGGCGACCTGCTGCAGGAGTCGGTGACGCTGGTCGGCCTGATCGTCTACCTCTTCATCCTCAACCCCGTATTGGCAGTGGTCAGCCTCATCGGCGCGCCGCTGATCGTCACGCCCGTGGTGCAGTTCGGGAAGCGCTTGCGCAAGACCACGCACCGCTCCCAGGAAAGAATGGCCGAGATCGCGACGCTGCTCGAGGAGACGATCCGCGGCGTGCGCATCGTGAAGGCGTTCACGATGGAGCCGTTCGAGATCGGCCGCTTCCGCGAGGCGACGCGCAAGCACCTGCGCTGGAACCTGAGCGCGCAACGCATCCAGGCGCTGACCTCGCCGGTCATGGAGCTGCTGGCCGGGCTCTGCATGGTCGCGCTCTTTTACTACGCGCAGTCGCGCATCGCCGCGGGACGGCTCACGACGGGGGAGTTCGTCAGCTTCCTGACCGCGCTCGCGCTGATGTACGCGCCGATCAAGAAGCTGAACAAGGTGAACCTCTCCCTCAACACCGCCTTGTCCGCGGCCGAGCGCGTCTTCCGGATGCTCGACGTCCCGAATGAAGTGACCGAGAAGCCGGACGCGGTCGAGCTGCAGAGCGTCGGCAAGGGGATCCGCTATGCGGGGGTCACCTTCACGTACGGCAACGAGGCGGTACTGAAGAACATCGACCTCGACGTCGCCCCGGGAGAGATCGTGGCCCTGGTCGGCGGCAGCGGCGCCGGCAAGTCGACGCTGGTGAACCTGCTCCCGCGCTTCTACGACGTCTCCGAGGGACGCATCACCGTGGACGGCGTCGACATCCGCGACGCGAAGCTCCTCTCCCTGCGCCGCCTGCTCGGTTTCGTGACGCAGGAAGTGATCCTCTTCAACGACACGGTGCGCAACAACATCGCCTACGGCCGCAGCGACGTCGACGAGCAGCTCGTCATCGACGCCGCGAAGGCCGCCAACGCGCACGAGTTCATCACCAACCTCCCGCAGGGCTACGACACCACGGTGGGGGAGAGTGGCGTGCTGCTCTCCGGCGGCCAGCGCCAGCGCCTGGCCATCGCCCGCGCGCTGTTCAAGGACCCGCCGATCCTGGTGCTCGACGAGGCCACGTCCGCGCTCGACACGGAATCGGAGCGCCTCGTGCAGCAGGCGCTCAACAACCTCATGCGCGGCCGCACCACGCTCGTGATCGCGCACAGGCTCTCCACGATCCGCAGTGCGCATAAGATCGTGGTGCTGGACAAGGGACGCATCGTCGAGGCGGGTACGCACGAAGAGCTGCTGGCGCGCCGCGGCGTGTATCGGAAGCTGTACGACTTGCAGTTCGTCGATGACGAGGTGATCGCGTAAATGGGCAGACAGATCCTCTACATCCTCGCCACGATCTTCATCCGCGTGCTGAACGGCTCGCTGCGGGCCACGCACCTGCACCCGGAGCGGATCGAGAACACGCCCCAGTACATCCTCTCGTTCTGGCACGCGCACCTGCTGCTGATGCTGCACTCGAAGTATCGCGATCCGATCACCGTCATGACCTCCCGGTCGAAGGACGGCGAGATCATCGCGCGGGTGTTCCGCTGGTACGGCGTCGGGACCGTGCGCGGCTCGTCGTCGCGGGGCGCGAACGAGGCGCTGCGGGAGTTCATCCGCCGGGCGCGCAAGCAGGGGAGCAATCTCGTCTTCACGCCCGACGGGCCGAAGGGGCCGGCGCGCGTCGCCAAGCCGGGCGTGGTCTTTGCGGCACAGATGACCGGCCTGCCCATCCTGCCGATGGCTTTCGCCGCTAAAAAAAAAAGTTGCTCGCATCGTGGGACCGGATGGTCGTCCCGTGGCCGTTCACCAGATCGGTGTACGTCTACGGCGAGCCGTTCGTCGTGCCGCGTGACGGCGACGTCGAGGAGTGGCGCCTGAAAGTCGAGCTGGCGATGAACGCCGTGGCCGACGAAGCAGAGCGCTGGGTGAACGAAACATGATTCAGTCGATGACCGGCTTCGGCCGTGCCTCCGGCGCGCTGTCCGCGCGCTATTTCGCGACGGTGACGACCAAGAGCGTCAACCATCGCTTTCTCGAAGTCTCGGTACGCCTGCCCGAGTACATGTGGGACATGGAAGCGCCGCTGCGCGCGCTCGCCTCCGAGTTCTTCTCGCGCGGCAAGGTCGACCTCTCGATCCGCGTCCAGCGGACGCAGCAGCCGGAGTACAACGTCCGCATCAACACGCAGATCGCGAACTCCGTGATCCCGCAGCTGCGCTCCATCGCCGAGGAGCTCGGCCTCGGGTCGACGATGACCGGCAGCGACCTGATGCGCATCCCCGACCTGCTGCAGGTCGAAGCGCTCGACGCCGAGATCACGGACGACGAACGGGAAGGGCTGAATCAGCTCGTCCGCGCCGCCTTCACCGCCATGCGCGAGTTGCGCGCCCGCGAAGGCGTCTCGCTCCGGGACGACATCGCCGCGCGCGTGCAGTCGATCCGCGGGCTGACCGGGCAGCTCTCCACGTTCCGCGACCAGGTGCGAGACGAGCTGCTGGCCTCCTACAAGGCCCGCGTGCAGGAGCTCGCGGCCGCGGCCAACGTGGAAGTCTCCCAGGAGCGGATCGCCCAGGAAGTGGTGGTCATGGTGGAGAAGGGCGACATCGCCGAGGAGCTGACGCGGCTCGCGCACCACCTCGACCAGATCGAGAAAGCGATCGGCGGCAAGGAAGCGGCGGGGAAGAAGCTCGACTTCCTGTCGCAGGAGACCATTCGCGAGATCAACACCATGGGCTCGAAGTCGCGCTCGGCGGCCATCCGCACCCTTGTCGTAGAATTGAAGACGGAGGTGGAGCGCATCCGCGAGCAGGTACAGAATGTCGAGTAACTTCCACTCGGATGGGACTTTGTTCATCATTTCGGGCCCGTCCGGCGCTGGAAAGACGACACTGATCAACCGCGTCACGGAGAGCCTCCGCGCCCTCACCATCGAGCTCTACTTCTCGGTCTCCCACACCACGCGGCAGCCGCGCGCGGGCGAGATCGCGGGGATCAGCTACCACTATGTCTCGCACGAGCACTTCCTCGACATGGTGGCGGCGGGGGAATTCCTGGAACATGCACACGTTCATGCCAATTTGTACGGGACATCCCGTTCCGAGGTCGTAGGCAGGCTGACCGCGGGGCAGGATGTGATCCTTGACATCGACTATCAGGGAGCGAAACAGATCGCGCAGGACGGCGATCTGCAGCCGCGCTCGCTGAGCGTCTTCATCTTCCCCCCGTCGCTCGACGTGCTCGAGCGGCGTCTCCACCAGCGCGGGCTGAACACGGCCGCGGAGATCGACCTGCGGCTGCGCAAGGCCATCGACGAGATCAACGAGGGGAAGGACTTCTACGACTACATCATCATCAACGACGATCTCGAGGTCGCGGCCGAATGTCTCAAGGCGGCGATCATCGCGAAGAAACTACAGACCAAGACCGCGCTCGAAGCTATCGGCAGGATGGCCGAGCGATTCAAAGAGGAGGATCGCAATGGAAGGACTGCCGGAAGGAATTGACAGCAAGTTCCGCTACGTGCTGCTCGTGTCCAAGAGGGCCGAACAGCTGATTCAGGGAGCATCGTCGCGCGTGAAGAGCCGTCACGTGAAACCGACGCGCGTGGCCATGGAAGAGGTCGAGCGCAACACGGTGAAGTGGCAGCTCACGCCCCCCGCGGAAGAGACCACGGCGCTGGAAACGGCGGAGTAAGCTGGTGTCAGGTGTCTGGTGTCTGGGGCTTTCCGGCTCACGGCGCATGTCTCGTCAGCCGCAAAGCCACAGACACCTGACACCCGATACCTGACACCAATGAACATCGTCCTCGGAGTGACCGGCGGTATCGCGGCGTACAAGACGCCCGAGCTGGTCCGCCGCCTCCGCGACATCGGCGCGGACGTTCGGGTAATCCTCACGCCGAACGCCGCGCGTTTCGTTTCTCCGCTTTCTCTCGCAGCCGTCTCCAACCACGGCGTCATCAGCGATCAGTGGGGCGATCCCGGCCACGGCGGCGTCGATCACATCGAGCTGGCGCGCTGGGCCGACCTGCTGCTGGTCGCGCCGGCCACGGCCAACACGCTGGCCAAGCTCGCCGTTGGCATCGCCGACGACGCGCTGACCACCTACGCCCTGGCGCATCGCAACGCCGTGGCCGTGGCCCCGGCCATGAACACGCACATGCTCGCGCATCCGACCGTCCTGCAGAACATCGCCACGTTACGCGCTCGCGGCGTGGAGATCATCGAGCCGGTGAACGGCCTCCTCGCCTGCGGCGAAGAGGGAGCGGGGAAGATGCCGGACGTGCCGGTGCTGGTCGGCATCGTCAAGTCGTACTTTGCGGCGCGCGACCTGGAGGGGAAGCACATCCTCGTCACCGCCGGCCCCACCCGCGAACCGCTCGACCCGGTGCGCTACATCTCCAACCGTTCCTCAGGCCGCATGGGCTACGCGATCGCCGAAGCCGCCCGCAGGCGCGGCGCGCACGTGACGCTCGTCTCCGGTCCGGTCTCAATGGCCGCCCCGGCCGGCGTCGACCTGACCCGCGTCGGCACCGCGCAGGAGATGCACGCCGCGGTCATGGCCGCCGCTCCGCATCACCAGGTCGTGATCAAGGCCGCCGCCGTCGCCGACTTCTCGGCCGCGGACGTGGCGGACAAAAAGATCAAGAAGAAAGAGGGGAGCGACGAGCTGACGCTGACCCTCCGCAAGAACCCCGACATCCTGGCCGACGTGGCCAGGCTCGACCCCCGCCCCTTCATCGTCGCCTTCGCCGCCGAGACCGACTCGGTCGAAGCGAACGCCCGCGAGAAGCTGCAGCGCAAAGGCGCGGACCTGATCGTCGCCAACGACGTCTCCGACCACACCATCGGCTTCGACTCCCCGCAGAACGAGGTCCTCGTCATCGCAAAGGACGGGGGCACCACGCGGCTCGAGAAGGCGCCGAAGAGCGTGATCGCGAACCGGCTTTTGGATTTGATTCTGGCGAGAATCTAGTTGCTGGTTGCTGGTTGAGGGTGCCTTTACGCCTGACGAAACGGCCCCTTGAACCAACAACCAGCAACTAAGAACCTACTCGTACCCCTCACACTCCAGCAGCGCCTTGTCCGTGATCTTCCAGTAGCTGCTGTCGCGGCAGAGGTCTGCCTCTTCGATCACGCACTCGTCGCCGTCTTCGTCGACGACCTTGATGTCGTACAGGTCGCAGGGGATGTTGGTGAGGGTCAGCGAGTCGCCCTTGCCGAGGATGTCGTCTTCGAGCTGGTCCTCACCCCATTCCTCGTCCGCGGAGGACGAGAGGAAGATGTGGTGGATCTCCCATTTGCTCTGGTTGATGATCTTCACGTCCGCCTTGCGGGACGCGAACGCGGGGACGGACATGGAACAGAGCAGGAGCAGCGCGAGCGCGAGCTTCGTCAACTTCTTCATTTGATTGTGGTCTCTCTTTCAGGACGTTCGGACGGCCGCGAGTATAGACGATAATCGCGGCATGAACCCGGACGTGCTCCACGAGCTCGCGCTCCTCCGCGACCTCGGATTCACCCATCTCGATCTCACGGTCCCCGCCCGCATCTCCGTGGCCCCGACAATCGCCGTTCCCGAGGCTGCGGACGGCGTCTCCGAGTGGGATGCCCTCGCCGCGGCGGCGCACAACTGCACCGCCTGCCGCCTGGCCGGCACGCGCAAGACCGTCGTCTTCGGCACCGGCAACCCGCACGCCGACCTGATGTTCATCGGCGAGGCGCCGGGACGCGACGAGGACGAGCGGGGAGAGCCGTTCGTCGGCAAGGCCGGCCAGCTCCTCACCGACATCATCAAGGCGATGAAGCTCACCCGCGACGACGTCTACATCGCCAATGTCATCAAGTGCCGCCCGCCGGAGAACCGCAACCCGGAGCCGGACGAGCTCGACGAATGCCGCCCCTTCATCCAGCGCCAGGTGGCCCTGATCCAGCCGAAAGTGATCGTGGCCCTCGGCCGCTTCGGGCTGCAATCACTCACCGAACGCGCCTATTCGATCACCGCCGTCCGCGGCCAATGGCTCGACTACAACGGCATCAAGCTCATGCCGACCTTCCACCCCTCGTACCTGCTCCGCACGCCCGCGGCGAAGAAGGACGTCTGGAACGACATGAAGAAGGTGATGGCGGAGCTGGGGATCTGAGGGCGAAGACACGAAGCTTCGTTGCTGCCATCATCGTGCTGACCGGTGGAGCGCGCGGAGTACCCGCCTCACCTTCGGCACCACGAAATACCTCCCACGCGCGATGAGCTTCGCCGCCGCGCGCCGAGGCCTGGCCACGATCACCGCGTGATACGACTCCGCCCCCTCGCGCAGCAGCGCGCGCTCGCGGTCCAGCAACTCGCGGGTCACGCTTCCGTCGGTGTAGGCGTAGACCGTCGCGAGGACGTTGCCGCCGTAGTCGCGGCGGGCCAGCACTTCGAAGCCGACCTGCAGCTCCCGCACGATCTCGCCGGAGCGGATGGCCTCGGAGGGGTCGTGCGTCTGGATGGGCATCGGGAGGAGGTCGATGGTGCGGGCGGAGGGGGGCAGGGCGTCGTAAATCGAGCGCTGGAGGGCGAAGTTTTCGTCCGTCCATTCGTGGCGTGAGGGGCCGATGTATTCGTCGAGGTAGAGCAGTCCCTCCGGTTTCAGCGTGCGGAGGATGGCGCGGTAGAGCTTCTCGAGCTTGGCCACGTGGTGCATGGCCTGGTGGACGAAGACGATGTCGTAGGCGGCGCGCGGCAGGCGGGGCTCGTTGAAGTCGCCGACGGAGTAGTGCAAGCGGCCCGACAACCCGGCGCGCGCCGCTTCCTCGGTGGCCATGCGGATCGACTCCGCGGAGCCGTCGAAGGCGTCCATCTCCGCGCAGATGCCGCGAGCGAGGAGGTCGCGCTCCAGGCCGCCCGAGCCGCAGCCGATGCTCAGGCCGCGCGCGAACGTCCGCCCGCCGAGGAAGGCCTGGAACCAGTCCAGCGGCCACATGCCGGGGGAGCCGGAGATCGACTCGTTGATGTAGGCGCGCACGACCGGATCGCCCATCCAGCTCACGTGCGTCTGCTCCACGACCTCCCGGTCCCAGAACTCTTTCGCGATGCGATCGTTCGTCGTCATATAGGCTTGCGGCGAATGCCTCACGGTATCTCCGAGTACGCAGCCATCGCAATCCCGCTCGCGGTCCACGACACGTTCACGTACGCCATTCCGCCCGCGCTGCGCGACGCCGTACGGCTCGGCTCGCGCGTCGAAGTCCCCCTCGGCACGAAGACCACCACCGGGTTCGTCGTCTCGCTGCTCGACGAGACGCCGGTCGACGCGGCGAAGATGAAGCCGATCCGCTCCGTCCTCGATGAAGACGAGCCGGCGCTCATCCCCGAGATCATCGACCTCTGCCGCTGGGCCGCGGAGTATTACATCGCCCCGCTCGGCGAGATGCTCCGCGTCGCGCTCCCGGCGAACATGGCCTCTCGCGGCAAGCGTCAGGCGACGCTGACCGCCTCGGCGGAAGCGATCGACGCCGCACTCTCATCGAAGCAGATCCTCGAATCCGACCTCCCTCTCGTAGCGGAATTGGCGAAACGCCCGCTCCCAGTCTCCACGATCTTCGAGGAGATGAAAGTCGCACGCAGCGCCGTGGACCGTTTGAAGGACGCCGGTATCATCTCGGTCGGGGAACGCTTCCGCGACGCGGAAGGAGTCCGCTACGACCGCTTCGTCGTCCTGGAGACCGATCCCGGTGGGCTGACGCCGAAACAGCAGGCCGCGGTCGAGCTGCTGCAGACGCGCGGCGGCGAGCTCTCGGTGCGCGCGCTCGAGCATGGCGGCGTCAGCGCGGCGGTGCTCTCCGCGCTCGTGAAGAAGCAGGTCGTGCGCATCGAGCGACGCGCGCGACGGCATACGCTCGATGCCTTCCTGGCCGGACTGGGAGAGGCGGGGGCAGGGGAGATCCGCTACTCGGCCGAACAGCTCGCGGCCATCGCGGCGGTGAAAGCGTCGATCGGCGGCGACTTTGCGCCGTTCCTCCTGCAGGGGGTGACCGGCTCCGGGAAGACCGAGGTGTACATCGAGCTGATGCGGGAAGTGGTGAAGCGGGGAGAGCAGGCGCTGCTGCTCGTGCCCGAGATCTCGCTCACGCCGGTCTTCGCCTCGCGCCTGAAGGAGCGCTTCGGCGAGCGCATCGCCATCCTGCACAGCAACCTCTCGGCGAGCGAACGCTTCGACCAGTGGTGGCGCGCGCGGAGGGGGGAAGTGGACGTGGCCATCGGTCCGCGATCCGCGCTCTTCACCCCCTTCCAGCGTCTCGGCCTGATCGTCGTCGACGAAGAAGGCGACGGCGCGTACAAGCAGGAAGAGACGCCGCGCTACAACGCGCGCGACCTGGCGGTCGTCCGCGCGGCCAACCGCAAGATCCCGGTGGTCCTCGGCTCGGCCACGCCCTCGCTCGAATCGCGCGAGAACGCCGCGCGCGGCAAGTACACGCTGCTGCACATGAAGAGCCGCGTCGAAGCGCGGTCGCTGCCTGAGGTGGAGCTGATCGACCTGCGCAAAGAGCGAGGGGAGAAGGAAGACAAAGGCTTCGTCATCATCAGCGGGCGTCTGAAGGAGATGCTGCGCGAGACGTTCGACGCGAACGAGCAGGCCATCATCCTGATGAACCGCCGCGGCTACGCGCCGTACCTGCTCTGCCGCGAATGCGGCCACGAGTTCCGCTGCCGCGACTGCAGCGTCACGTTGACCGTGCACCGCCGCGACAACCTCCTGCTCTGCCACTACTGCGGCCTGCGCAAGCCGATCCCGTCGAAGTGCCCGCTCTGCCAGGGAGAAGTGCTGCAGCCGATCGGCTTCGGCACCGAGAAGGTGGAAGAGCGCTTCCGCCGCGATTTCCCGGACGTGCCGGTGGAAGTGCTCGACCGCGACTCGACCAGGAAAAAGGGCTCGCTCGTGGCGATCCTCGACCGCTTCCGCCGCAGAGAGACGCGCGCGCTGATCGGGACCCAGATGCTCAGCAAGGGGCATCACTTCCCGAACGTCACGCTCACCGGCGTCCTCAACGCCGACTCCATCCTCGGCTATCCCGACTTCCGCTCCGCCGAGAAGACGTTCTACCTCCTGACGCAGGTCGCCGGCCGCTCGGGACGCGGTGAGTTGCGCGGCAAGGTCGCGATCCAGACCGCGTTCCCAGGCCACTACGCGATCCAGCACGCCCTCCGCCACGACTACGAGTCGTTCTACCAGGCCGAGATCGAGTTCCGGAAGACGTTTCACTACCCGCCGGTCACCTCGATGATCGCCATCCTCTTCCGCGGCGAGAGCCTGATGGACGTGGAAGGGGCAGCCCGCGACGCCGGCAGGATGCTCGAGGAAGCGGTCGAGCCGCTCACCGGTACGCGCGTCCAGGGACCGGCCCCGGCCCCGGTGGCGCGCATCAAGGCAGTCTGGCGCTACCAGATCCTGCTGCGCTCCCCGCAGCGGACGAACCTGCGCCGCGCGGTGGAGGCGGTGCTGCTCACGCGCAAGTGGAAGGGGGTCGAGGTCGTGATCGACGTCGATCCGTTGAACATCCTGTGATGCGCGTGCGGTTCGTCTCGCGCTGGAAGTTCAATCCCTACGAGACCCTGCTCGCCGGCGCGCTCCGGCGTGCGGGCATCGAGCTCGTCGACAGCCGCCCCGACGTGCTGCATCTGCACAACGTCCATACCGCCGCGTCTTCGGTCCTGCGCTACCTCGGGATGCTCGTGCGTGCGCGTCTCACCCGCGTGAGGATCGTCTGGACCGTGCACGACCTGCGGCGCCACGACAACCCGCGCCCACTGCGGGACGCGCTCATCACCGCCGTCACGCTGCGTCTCGCTCACGCGCTGATCCTCCACTGCGATGAAGGGCGGCGCGAGCTCGGGCGGTTCGCGAAGAAGGCGATCACCATCCCGCACGGCCGCTACACCGATCATTACGAGAACCGCGTCACGCGAGACGATGCGCGGCGGACCCTCGGCGTTCCGGACGGGGCGTTCGTGTTCCTCCTCTTCGGCTGGATCCGCAGGTACAAGGGCGTCGAGCAGCTCCTGGATGCCTTCGAACGCCTCGGCGGCAACGCGCATCTCGTGCTGGCCGGCAGCGTTCCGGATTTCTCGCTCCTGCACGAGCTCCAACGCCGCACGAGTGGCAACACGCGCATCACCTTCGCGCCCGGCGCGGTCCCCGACGAGCGCGTGCAGCTCTACATGAACGCCTGCGACGCGGTCGTGCTCCCGTATCGGCACGGCTTCACCTCGGGCGCCGCGATCCTGGCCATGTCGTTCGCGAAGCCGTGCATCGCGGTCCGCCGCGGCTGCATCGGCGGGATGCTCGACGAGGGTGGCGCCTTTCTTTACGAAGGGGATGCGCTGCTCGACGCCATGCAGCGCGCCACGAGCGCGCAGGATGTCGCAGCGATGGGCGCGCACAACTACGCCCGCGTTATGCAGTGGGACTGGGACCGGGTCGCGAGAGAGACCGTCGACCTGTACGAGCAGCGTGCCCTTCTCTACCGGACGAACAGAGGCAGTCAGAGCGGTAACTAGCGTTACCGCACTCCATATCAATCCCGCGCCGAATTCATATGGAGTGCGGTGGCGGCAGCTACCGCTCTGACTGCTTCTGTTCGTCCGGTAGAGAAACCAATGTCGGCGCTCACGATGTCCGTGGTGGCGCTCACGATGTCCGTGGCGGCGCTCACGATGTCCGTTGCAGCGCTCACGATGTCCGTTGCAGCGCTCACGACATCCGTGGCGGCGCTCACGATGTCTGTGGCGGCGCTCACGACGTCCGTGCCGGCGCTCACGATGTCCGTGTCGGCGCTCACGACGTCCTGAGCGACCTTCACGACATCCGTGCCCGGCACTCACGATTTCCTGAGTGACCTTCACGAGTATCCTGAGGGTTCCCACTGAATTCGTGAGACTCGGACCGGCACTCGTGAGCGCAGCGCTACGCCATCGGCTCGCGCCGCAGCGGTTCCTGGAGCTGCACCAGCCCTTCGTAGATCCGCTCGTCGATCTGCGGGTCGATCTCGCGGACGAGGTCGATCAGCCGATGGATGTGCTGGAGCACGGAGAGCACGGTCGCCCAGAGCGGCTCGGCGTTCGAGCGCTCGAAGGTCTGGAAGGGGAAGCGGCGGCCGAACGTCTCGGCGTCGGCGGCGTTGAGGGCGGACACGGTCTGGCTGAGGCTCCAGTGGACGCGGTTGCCGAGCTCGTTCGGCGGGTGAGGGTGGCCGCGGTGGCGCCGGGCGATGTCCGCGACCCGGTCCAGCGACTTGCAGAGCGCGCGGAACTCCGCCTCGAGCGCCGGATGCCGCGGATCGCTGGCCGGCAGATCCGAGTAGGGAAGCCACAGCCTGTCGAGGTTGTGGCGCACGTCGCCCTCGAGCTTCTGCACGATCCAGGGGATGGACGGGATGTGACGCATCCGCTCGTTGTGCGCGTGCGATTCGAGGAGGGACGCGTGTGAGGTCTCTTCAGTTGCCAGCATGGATAGTTCTTTGTTAGGGTCACGCCACATGACCGCCGACCCGACGCAATTCGAAGAGCCGATCGTAAGAATCCGGCGGCGAATCGAAGAGCTCTCTGCGATGGATGAGCAGCCGACCCGTCAGGCCGAGCTCGCCGACCTGCAGCAGAAGCTTACCAAAGTCTCTTCCGAAATCTATTCGAACCTCACGCCGTGGCAGAAGACGCTCGTCGCACGCCATCCGCAGCGCCCCTACACGCTCGACTACATCGGCCTCCTGATCGAGGATTGGGGTGAGATCGCCGGCGACCGGAAGTTCGGTGACGATCCCGCGATCGTGGCGGGCTTCGGCCGTTTCCGCGGCATCCCCTGCTGCGTGGTCGGCCACCAGAAAGGGCGGAACACCAAGGAGAAGGTGATCCGCAACTTCGGCCAGCCGCGCCCGGAAGGCTTCCGCAAGGCGCTGCGGGTGATGAAGCTCGCGGAGAAGTTCAAGCTCCCGGTCATCAGCCTCATCGACACGCAGGGGGCGTATCCCGGCATGGGCGCGGAGGAGCGGGGGCAGGCGGAAGCGATCGCCGTGAACCTGCGCGAGATGGCGGCGCTGGAAGTGCCGGTGATCGTCGCGGTGATCGGGGAGGGGGGGAGCGGCGGAGCGCTCGCGCTCGGCGTCGGCGATCGCGTGCTGATGTTCGAGCATGCGGTCTACTCCGTCATCTCGCCCGAGGGGTGTGCGGCGATTCTCTGGAAAAGCCCGTCGGCCGCGCCGGAAGCGGCCGCGGCGATGAAGATCACCGCGCAGGACCTCAGGAAATTCGGCATCATCGACGAGATCGTTCCCGAGCCTCCCGGCGGCGCGCACAGCGACCGCACGGCGGCGGCGGAGCTGCTCGGCGGCGCACTCGAGCGTGCATTGCGCGAGGTGCAGAAACTGACCGTGCCGCAACTGCTCGACGAGCGGTACAGGAAGTTCCGGAAGATGGGCGCGTTCGAGAAATAACTGTCCCGAATCGTGTTACCTTGCACGGAGCTTTAGCACCCGGTCCTGGAGCCCTCGTGACAAGACTCGTTCGCGGTACCTGCACGCTGGCGGTGTGCGTGCGCATCCTCTTCTGCAGCACCGCGATGGTGCTCGCCACGGCGTCCACGTCCGCGCAGGACACCTTTACCGCCGGCAGCGTCCGCGCGCTCTCGGGCAGCTCGGTCTCCGTGCCGCTCTCGATTCGCGACGTCAGCGGCGCGCCCCTGAGCGTGAACCTCGCCGCGTCGAGCCGCATCCAGGCCCTCTCGTTCAAGCTCACGGCCTCGCCTGCAGGCTCGGTGACCGGCATCTCCTTCGAGCGCGACGGCGTGCTGCAGTCTCTGACACCGCTCTACGAGCGGACCGCCGGCACGGCCGGGTCGATCGGCTACGTGGGATCGTTCTCCGTGACCTCGAACGCGATCCCGTTCACGCTCAACGCCGCGGCGCCGGGCAATCGCATCGGGACGCTGGTCGTGGCCGTTGCGCCGGGTCTGGCGGACGGGACGCAGATCGCTCTGACGTTTGATGCCGGGCTCACGCTGCTCGCGAATCAGACCGGGACGCTCACCGAGAGCCTCTACAACCACAAGCTGCAGCTCGTGAACGGACAGATCATCGTGGGCGGCACCGCGACCACTACCACGCTGACTTCGACGCCGAACCCCTCCTCGTCCGGCAGCAGCGTCACCTTCACCGCGACCGTCGCCCCGGCCGCCGCCGGCACGGTTGCCTTCCGCAAAGGAGCGCAGCTCCTCGGGCACGGCACGCTCACGGGAGGCGTGGCGACGTTCACGACCTCCGCGCTTCCGCAGGGGATGCACACCATCACCGCGTATTACGAAGGCGCGGGCGTCCATCTCGCCAGCCAGTCCGCGCCGCTGACGCAGACCGTCAACGTGCCGGGGCTTGCGACGCCCCCCTCGGTGAATGCGATCGCGACCAGCGCCACTTCCGTGCAGGTCACGTGGCCCGCGGTTTCGGGTGCGGCCTCGTACGAGGTTGCACGCAGCTTCAACGGCAGCGCGTTCGCCGTCGCGGGCACGAGCCTCACCAACAGCTTCACCGACAACGGCCGCACCCCGGGCGTGACGTACCTCTACCTGGTCCGTACGGTCGACTCGGGCGGAGCAAAGTCGATCGACAGCGTGAAAGATGCGGCGACCACGGTCATGTTCACCGACGATCCTCCGATCGTGGGCGCCACGAAAGTGAAGCGCGTGCACGTGACGGAGCTGCGAACCGCCGTCAACGCCTACCGCGTCAGCGCCGGACTCGCCGCGGCGGTCTTCACCGATGCGGTTCCAACCATCATCAAGCGCGTGCACGTCGAAGAGCTGCGGGCGGCGCTGCAGGCTGCGCGGACCGCGTACGGCCTGCCGTCCCTGACGTTCACCGACGCCTCGCTGACCGGGCTGAAGGTAAAAGCGGTGCACTTCACCGAGCTGCGGATGGCGGTCAAATAGAGATGCGAGTCTCCGGAGCCCTGATGACGAACTTCATCCGTACGACCTGTTCCCTCGGATTCTGCCTGGCGGTCGCTCTTGCCGCGTCTGCAGCGGAGGAGCTTCGCTTCGCCCCGCTGTTCCGCTACGGCACCATCTCCGACGGGGTCGGGCTGGCGAACCTGATCCCCTACGATCTCGACGGAGACGGCAAGCCGGAGCTCATCTCGTGCACCCTCGACGGGTCGCCGTTCGCCGTCAGCGCGCGCGGCGGAACATACGTGACCTCGTGGCACGGCCCGGGCACCGTGTGCACCGGCGTGACCGCCGGCGACCGGAACCTCGACGGAGGTGCGGAGGTCATCGTGGCCGGGGGGCTGAAGCTCGCGATCTACGATCCGCGATCGCTCGGGGCTCCCGTGGTGACGGTCACGCTTCCCGCCGGTCCGGCCGCCAACGACGTCGCGCTCGGAAACGTCGATGACGATCCGGCGCCGGAAATCGTCGTCGTCACGGGCGACGCTGCCCATGTCTACGACGGCGTGACGCTCGAGCTGCAATGGACCGCCGCCGGCTATGGCGGCGCGGTCGTGCGCATCGGTGACGTCGATGGTGATGCCCGCCAGGAGATCGTGGTGGGCGCGCTTGGCGGACATGTCCTCGACGGCGCGGCCGAGGTCCAGAAATGGGGCTACGTGGGTGGCTTCGGCGCCTTCGATCTAGGCAACGTCGACGCTGATGCGAAGAAGGAGATCGTCTTCCAGAACAACAGTTCCTATTCCGAGCCGATCTCGATCCTGCATGGCGATACGTTTGCCGTCACCACGCTGCCCTCTCCCTGGTTCGACTCGCTCGCGGTCGGCGACGCGAATGGCGACGGCGTCAACGAGGTGATCACCGGAAACAATCAATGGGGTGACATCCAGGGGCGGTCGGCCACGGACGGCGCGCTGCTCTGGCACATCGACAACCCGGACCACGGCACGATGGGCGTCGGGACGGCAGATCTCGACGGAAATGGGACGAGGGAGGTTTTCTGGGGCGCCGGTGGATCCTCGAGCGGACCTGACTACCTTTACATCGGCACCGCCGCCAGCACGCAGTACAGCTGGCGCAGCCTCGACCTCGACGGGCCGTACCATTCCGGGACCGGCGATCTCGACGGCGACGGCCGGCTCGAGTACGTGGTCGGCACGCGTGCGTCGCAGAGCGGCGACGGCGGCGTGATCGAGATCTTCGATGTCATGACCGGGATCTCCGAAGGACAGCTGACGTTGCCCCAGTGGGGGTACACGCACGCTGTCGGGATCGGGCAACTCGACGCAGATGCCGCGCTGGAAGTTGCGGCGCTCATCGGAGGCGTCCTGCACACGTGGGACGGGATCACGCGCCTGCCTGAGTTCACGAGCAACGGCGGCGGCTTCGGGGAGGTCCAATCCGGCGACAACATGCTGATCGAGAACCTCGACGGCGATCCCGTCGACGAGATCGTCATCCGGGGCGGCGAGGCGGTCGTGCTGCTGAACGGCGCGTCGAACATCATTCAGAAATCGCTCACCGTGGACGGCTATCTCATCGACTTTTCGGTCGCTGACCTGAATGGCAATTCGTCCCGCGAGCTCGTGGTGGCCACGTCCACCGGCCTGACGGTCTACGACACGGCATCATGGAGCGTGCTCGGCTCGCTCGCCACGACCGGGATCGCCGACACGGCGGCCGGCGGCGGAAACGTGGCGGTCTCCTTCAGCTCCGGCTTCTCCTCCGTCCGGCTGCAGATGTTCACCGGCGCCGCCCTGACACCGGGCTATGAGTGCAGCACGCCGTTGGCAGCGAAGCTGGCCATCGGCGAGATCGGTGACGGCGAAACACGGCTCCTGGCCTCCACCCACGAAGGGATCCGTCTGTTCCCGCTGGCCGCCGATTCGTGTCCGGAGCCGACCGCGACATTTGTGATGAACTGGGTCAACAACCTCACGTTCGCCGACGCCACCGGCGATGGCCGCGACGACCTCCTGATCGACAGCTATCACAGCGCGACGGTCGCGCTGCTGGGGCTCTCCTCCGAGACGCGGGGTGACGTCGATGGCGACGAGGTCATCTCCTTCGCCGACATCGACGCGGTCGCCGATTACCTCTTCGGCGCGGAGCCGGGCATCTCTACCTCGGCCGATGCGAACGCCGACGAGCGGGTCAGTCCCGAAGACATTTTCCTGCTCATCGATCACGAATTCGCGGGAGGAGCCGCGCCGCAGCCGTGAGCGACTCTACAAAGCGTAGAGAGCCCCGTCTGCGCTACCGTATCTGCACGTGATTCACGACTCCTGGACCATCACTCCAGCACCTCCGGACAATCCGCGCATCCCGGTTGCGAACGCGACGTTGCGCTCGCTGCTCATCCGCCGCGGCGTGTCGGATGAGGAGTCGTTCCGGCGCTTCGTGGCGCCGGCCATCGGCGACCTGCACGACCCGGCCACCATCCACGGGATGACACACGCCTGCGAGCGGATCGCGCGCGCCGTGCGGGACAAAGAGGGGATCGTGATCTACGGTGATTACGACGTCGACGGCGTGACCTCCATCGTGATGCTGCAGACGGTGCTGCGCTCCCTCGGCGCCGACGCCGGCTTCGTCGTCCCGCACCGTCTGGTCGACGGCTACGGCCTGAAGATGGAGGTGCTCGAGCGGGTATTGACGGAGCGGAACGTGAAGCTCGTCATCACGGTCGATTGCGGCATCACCAGCATCGAGCCGGTGCGCCATGCCATCGAGCGCGGGATCGACGTCATCATCACCGACCATCACCTGCCGCCGGGCACGCTCCCCGAGGCGGCCGCGGTGCTGAACCCGAAACAGCCGGGCTGCGAGTATCCGTTCAAGGAGCTGGCGGGCGTCGGCGTCGCGTTCAAGCTGTGCTGCGAGCTCATTCGCCGAAGCGGAAAGAAGATGTCAGTGGACTCTCTGTTGAAGATCGCCGCCATCGGCACCGTGGCCGACGTCGCGCCTCTCATCGGCGAGAACCGCACCATTACCTCCCTCGGATTGGCCGGTCTGGCCGACGTGCGCAATCCCGGCCTGCGTGCGCTCCTGAAGCGGCTGGGGCTGGCCGGGCGTCCTCTACGAGCTGTAGATGTCGGCTTCAAGATCGGTCCCCGCATCAACGCGGCCGGACGCCTCGCCTCGGCCAACACGGCCATCGATCTCTTCGCTGCGGCCGACGAGGAGTCGGCGTGGGAGATCTGCGCGGAGCTCGACCGGATGAACGCGGAGCGGCAGCAGGTCGAGATCCAGGTCCGCGAGTCTGCCGAGACGCAGATCCGCGGCGGCGAGCGCGTGCTGGTCCTGGCAGGCGAGGGGTGGCATCGCGGCGTGGTCGGCCTCACCGCCGGACGCCTCGCCCAGCGCTACCACCGCCCCGCGCTGGTGATGACCATCGAAGGCGACCTCTGCGTCGGCTCGGGCCGCAGCATCCCGACCATCGACCTGCACAGCGAGTTGGAAGCGGTCTCCGATCTCTTCACCCACTTCGGCGGCCACGAGTTCGCCTGCGGCTTCTCCCTTCCTCGTACGAACGTCGCCGAACTGCAGCGCCGCCTGCACGAACGCTTCGACGCCCTCGACGAGGTGCTGTTCCGCCGCGAAGCCCGCGTCGACGCCGAGCTGACGCTCGCCGACATCGACGAAGAGTTCATGAAAGCGCACGAACTGCTGCAGCCCTTCGGCGCCGGCAACACCCAGCCGCTCTTCGTGGTGCGAGCAGTCACGGTCACCGCCACCCGCACCTTCGCCGAGGACTGCTGCGAGCTCTCGCTCGAAGACGCCACCGGCCGCGCCACCGGCGTCCTCTGGCCCGGAGTGAAGCAGCTCGCCTCGATGCTCACCCGCACCGTCGACCTCCTCGTGCACGTCGAGCCGGACCGGTATTGCGGGGTGAGATTGAACGTGGTTGACGTGCGGTGAGCGCGGCCGTTGCCTGCTAAAATCCGTGCATGAGCAGAGATGTAAAAGACATCGTCGCCGAAGCGCTCGATCTGCCCTTGACGTCGCGCGCCGAACTGGCGAGTCAGCTTCTCGATAGCCTCGATAACCTCTCCGACGAGGAGAACGACCAGCTCTGGGCCGAAGAAGCCGAGAGGCGGTACGCGGAGTACAAGGCCGGCAACATCGAGGTCATCCCGGCCGACGAGGTCTTTGCGCGCTAGGGGTGCGAAGCCCGCCGGCGCTGAAGAACCGCAACTACGTGGCCATACTCCGCGCCGGCAACTCCGCTCACCTTCACATGCGCGATGTCTTCCAGCCCACCGAGCTTACTCGTCCATGAGCCGTTCGGTAGTTGCCGCACCATATGGGTGGGCACGCCGTCACTCGAGGTAAAGATCGCAACCTTCTCGTAGTCCGGATCGTGGTCACCTGACGCGGACGGTTCGTAACCAAGCGTGGCGAATGCAGCAACGAAACTGGCCAGAGATTCTTGGCGCTCCACACCGGCAGGCCAGAATGAGAATAGTGCCTCGCCCGGCCACCACCAGCGATGGGTTTCACCAGCAGCCCAGGCGATGCAGTTGTACCGGCCGTCTCGGGGACTCGTGATTTCGAAAGTAGTGTTCCGGAGGCGCGGGAACAATTGTTCGAGCAACTCGCGCATCAGATGAGGCGGTTCGTGGCGCCCCAGCCCATCCACGCCTCTGTCATCCTTTCGACATCACCCGCCGCATCGTCAGGGATCGGGTTCTCGCCCGTAATGGCATGGAGCGCGGGAAACCAGAAGCGATGGGTTTGCGCCAGATCGCGCAGCATCAGGGGCAGCACCGCGGGGCCCAGCCCGATAATCTGCCGATAGGCAGGGTGCTCGACCAGTTTCGCAGGGGATGATAGATGTGCCGTTGCCGACGACCACGACAGCGCGAGCTCCTCGAACGCCACTCGCAACCCTTCGTCGGTCCCGTGTTGCGCGACCTCCGCGATCTGCTTCTCCCGCGTTTCCCACAGCCGTGCGGCTCGCCGTTCCGACTCCTCAGGAGTGGCACCGTGAGCGACTACCGTTCGAGCTCCGCCGGAGAGTTTCGTTGCATACGGGCCCGCTTTGCTCCACGACAGCTCGTCGCCCTCGTTGAACGTTGTTTGTGAGCGTGGTTTTCCCATCGGTTGCTCCGACGCGATTCTAGCCCCTTACCGCATCTGCAGGGCCGGCTTCACATAGCCGCGGTGGCAGGTGGTGCAGTTCACCACCGCGTCCGAGGTATCGATCTCCTGCATCTCGCCGAGGCGGGCGTTGATCTCCTTGACCAGGATGATCATCTCGCGGGCGGCGCGCTTGGGGCGTTTCTCGTCTGCTTCCCAGCGGTCCTCGACGTGGCAGTGATCGCAGCCGATGCCGAGGGACTGGCTGTAGCCGACGTCCATCATGCGGAGGAAACGGGCGGCGGGCACGTCCTTCAGCAGCGTCACGTTCTTGAAGACCTCGCCGGCGGGACGGTTCTCCTTTCCCTTGATGGCGGCGAGCAGTTCCGTCACCTGCGGGTCGTCGGCGGCGGGGGCGGCACCGGTCGCGAAGAGCAGCAGGACCGCGGTACCGAGAATCACATGAGCACGCATGGCGAAATCGTACGCCGTGCCGGAACGAATTGAGCCGTGAAGATGTTACGTCGCTCGAACATGCAGCGCACCATCCGTGTCCTTCGCTATGCGCTGCCGATCGCATTTCTCGCCTTCGTCGGAGTGATCGTCGCCAACTGGACCGCCTCGCGCCGCGCACCGCGGCAGCCGGGCGTAGCCGTCACCTCGACACAGCGGCCCGGCGACGACCCGCTGCTCGAGTCGCGCGCCTTTCGCGACGTGCAGACGATCGGCGGCCGCGTCGTCTCCGAGATCGTGGCCACTCGCCTGGTCTCCTTCGAATCCGGCTGGACCACGCTGGAAGGGGTCACGCTCACCCTTCACCGTCAGAATGGCCTGACCTACGTGATCGCCTGCCCCCAGGCGCAATTCAACAGCCAGACGAAGGCAGCCGAGGCGAAGGGGGGCGTGCGCGTCACCTCCACCGACGGCATCGAGATCAAGACCGCCGAGATCCATTACGACGGCAGCCGGCTGAGGAACGACATCCCGGTGGAGTTCAAGGTCGACCGGTGGGACGGCAAGGCCGGCGCGCTCGACCTCGACGTCGCGGGCGAGACGCTGCGGCTGCACAAGAACGTCACCGCCACCATGGCACCGCAGCACCCGACCGAACAGCCGATGACCATCGCCGGCGAGGAGAGCCTCTTCCGGCGCACCGAGAACGTGGTCGAGTTCACCAAAGCAGTGAAGATGGACCGCGGACCGGAAAGCCTCCGCTCCGATTACATGATCGGCCGCTTCACGCCGGACCGGAAGCAGATCGTCGCGCTCGAAGGGCGCGGCAACGTGGTCATCGTCACCGCTGCCAACACCGCCCCCGGCGAGGACCTCGGCGGACGCAAACAGATCACCTGCGACCTCTTCAACACCGAGCTCGGGCCGGACGGCCAGATCAACGCCATCAACGCCATCAGCGCCGAGAACATGGCCCGGGCCATCCTCGACGGCCCGCCGCAGCGCGACATTGTGGCGCGCAACTTCCGGATCGCGCTCGCGAACCGCTCCGTCAGCGAGATCAGGGCCGACTGGTCCGTGGTGATGAAAGAGCTCGGACCCGAAACGCGCCAGATCACCGCGGAGCACGTGAAGGTCTGGTTCGACCCCGGCACGCGCAAGGCGAGCACCGCGTCTCTCGAGGGCGCGTTCCGCTACACGGACCCGCGCACCACCGCCTCGGCATTCCGCGCGACCTACGACATCACTGGCGACCGCATCCTGCTCACCACCGATCCCGGCTGGCAGGCGACGGTCGTCAGCGACGGCCACACGCTGAAGGCCAAGCAGATCGAGTTCGCCCCGCGCGCGCAGACCGCACGCGCAACCGGCTCCGTGATCGCGCAGCTCGCGTCGAAGGCGAAAACCACCGGCGCCTCGGCGGACGGCACGAATCTCTTCCCCTCGGGCAAGCCGGTCTTCGTCAACGCCGATGAGCTGATCATGCGGCAGGCGCAGAAGGTCGCCCATTTCACCGGCAACGTCCGCGCCTGGCAGGACAACAACACCATCCTCTCGCAGGAGCTGCAGGTGCAGGGCGCCGGCGACAGCATCACCGCGCGCGGCAACGTGCGCACGCTGCTCTACAACACCTCCACCGATGTCGCGCGCAAGACCCCGATGCAGGCGAACAGCGACCAGCTCATCGCCCGCAAGAACGAGCGCCGCGTCGAGCTCCTCGGCAAGGTCTCGATCGTCGACGAAACGCGCAACCTGAAGTCGGAGAAAGCGACGCTCTTCCTCGACGAGAACCGCAAGGTGGAGCGGATGGAAGCGGAGAACGGCGTGGCGATGGGGGAGACGTCCACCGGCCGCAAAGGGACGGGCGACAAGGCGATCTACCACGTCGAGAAAAAGATGATCTACGTCTTCGGCAAGCCCGCCACGATCACCGACCCGAAAGGAAACGTAGCCGGCCAGCAGATCGTCTTCGACATCGCCAAGGACCGTGTCCAGGTCCTCAGCTCGGACGGCAAGACGCAGGGGACGTACAAGCACGAGGGTTAGGCGGAGGATGGAGGGCCGGTTGCCTTCGGAGCCAAATTGAAAATTGAAAATTGAAAATTGAAAAATCGGAGGGCGGTCATGAAGTGCCTCGTTTGTGCCGGGAAGCTGATGGCAGCGACGACCGATCTGCCATTCAAGGTCTCGGGGGCGACCATCGTCATCATCAAGAAGCTGCCTGTTCTGCAGTGCGAACGATGCAACGAGTACCTGCTCGACAACGTCACGTTGGCGCGCGTGGAGCAGATCCTCGAGCGTGCCGACAAGGCGGCAGAGTTGGAGATCGTTCCGTTCGCTGCATGAGTGGGCAGCTCCGATTTTTCAATTTTCAATTTTCAATTTTCAATTCCGTTCACGGTACGCCCGCGCCGGAGCCTCTCGTCTGATAATCTCCGCCGCGCATGGCTGATGCCTCCGTCAAACCCGAGCCGCTGCGGCTCACGGCAACCCACCTGGTGAAGGTTTACAAGGGGCGCAAGGTCGTGCGCGACGTCTCGGTGGACATCCGGCAGGGGGAGATCGTCGGGCTGCTCGGGCCGAACGGGGCGGGGAAGACCACCACCTTCTACATGATCGTGGGGCTGGTGAAGCCGGATGACGGGACGGTCTCCCTCGGCGACGACGACATCACCGAGCTGCCGATGTATCTGCGGGCGCAGCGCGGGATCAGCTACCTGCCGCAGGAAGCGTCCGTGTTCCGGAAACTGACGGTCGAGGAGAACCTCCTCTCCGTCTTCGAGACCATGCGCCTGCCGCTCGCGGAGCGCGAGCGCCGGACGCGTGCGCTGCTCGAGGAGTTCGGCATCACGCACATCGCGCGGAGCCGCGCTTACATGCTGTCAGGGGGGGAGAGGCGGCGCGTGGAGATCGCCAGGAGCCTCGCGATCAATCCGGCATTCATTTTGCTAGATGAGCCGTTTGCAGGAATCGATCCAATCGCAGTCTTCGAGATTCAACGCATCGTTTCGCAACTGCGGGCCCGGGGGATCGGGATCCTCATTACGGATCACAACGTGCGGGAAACGCTGAAGATCACCGATCGGGCCTACATCATCAAAGAAGGCGAAATCTTCCGGCAGGGCGTGCCGGAGAGCCTTTCTGCCGACGCGGAAGTCCGGCGCATTTATCTCGGCGAGACATTCAATCTAAACTGAGCGAGGAAGGCCCCAGAAGTTGGCACTTGAACAGAAGCTTCACCTCAAACTCAGCCAAAAGCTGATCATGACGCCGTCGTTGCAGCAGGCGATCAAGCTGCTGCAACTGTCGAAGCTCGAGCTGCAGGAAGTGCTGAACCAGGAACTGCTCGAGAACCCGCTCCTCGACGAATCCGCTGAAGAAGTGAAGACCGAGGAGACCCAGGCCGAGGAAGCGAAAGCGGAGAACGAAGCCGAGGACGCGAAGAAGCAGGAGACGAAGGAGGAGAAGGAGAAGGACTCCTTCGACGAGATCGACTACGACGCGTACTTCCAGGACTACATCGAGTACGGCTACAACCCGCGCGGGATGGGGGAGGAGCACGAAGAGTTCCCCATCGAGAACACGCTCACCCGCCCCCCCAACCTCTCCGATCACCTGAGCTGGCAGCTCTCGATGTCCGACGCCTCGCCGCGGACGAAAGAGATCGCGCAGTTCATCATCGGCAACATCGACGAGGACGGCTACCTCCGCGCCACCGACGACGAGGTGGCCGCGTCCGGCGGCTACACGCCGGAGGAAGTGGAGACCGCGATCAAGGCCGTGCAGTCGCTCGACCCGATCGGCGTCGGCGCGCGCGACCTCCGCGAGTGCCTCCTGCTCCAGTTGCGCTTCCTGGAGATCGACACGCCCCTCGTGGAAGTGATCATCCGCGATCACTGGGAAGAGTTCATGCAGCGGAAGTTCGTCCCGCTGGCGAAGTCCCTGGGCATCGACATGAAGACGCTCGAGGGCATCGTCGAGCTGATCAAGCATCTCGATCCCAAGCCGGGGAGGAAATACTCCAATGAGCGAGCGATCTACGTAGAGCCCGACGTCTACGTGCACAAGGTCAGCGACGAATACGTGATCGTCCTCAACGAGGACGGCATGCCCAAGCTGCGCATCAACAGCGGCTACCGCTCGATGCTCAACTCGATGGACTCGAAGTCCGACGGCGAAACGGTCAATTACATCAAGGACAAGATCCGCTCCGCGGTGTGGCTCATCAAGTCACTCGACCAGCGCCAGCGCACGATCTACAAGGTGGCCGAATCGATCGTCAAGCACCAGCGCGAGTTCCTCGAGAAGGGGATCGACTTCCTCCGGCCGCTCGTCCTGCGCGACGTCGCGGACGACATCCAGATGCATGAATCCACGGTCTCGCGCGTCGTGTCCAACAAGTACATGCACACGCCGCGCGGCCTGTTCCTGATGAAGTACTTCTTCCACAGCGGAATCGATTCCGATACCGGCGAGGACATCTCGTCGCTGACCGTGAAGAAGAAGATCCAGAGCTACATCGAGAACGAGGACCCGCGCAAGCCTCTCAGCGATTCGAAGATCATGAAGATCCTCAACGATGAAGGCATCAACATCGCACGGCGCACCGTGGCGAAGTACCGCGACGAGCTGAACATCCCCTCGTCGACGGACCGCAAGCAAATCTTTTGAGAGGTGTGACGATGGCAACCGAGATTTCCGGCCGCAACTACGACATCCCAGCCGACCTCCGCGCGATGCTCGAGACCAAGCTCGCCAAGATCCAGGAGAAGCTGTTCGACGACGTGATCGACGTGCGCGTGGTGCTGCAGGTCGAGAAGTACCGCAACATCTGCGAGATCCTGATCACCGGCAAGGAGCACGACGTCAAGAGCGTGCAGACCTCCGACGAGTCGATGCAGGACGCCGCCAATTCCGCGCTCGACCACGTGAAGCGCCAGGCGCAGAAGAACCGCAAGAAGATCCGCGACCATCACCGCCACGGCAACGGCGAGACGGCCTTCACTCCCGACATCACCGAGTGGGCCGTGCAGGTGCTCGAGCCGGGCCGCCTGACCGACGAGGCGAACGAGGGGATGCCGCGCATCATCAAGACGAACAACATCGCCATCCGCCCGATGTCGATCGAGCAGGCCGCGCTGCACCTCGACGACTCCAAGAACGAGTTCATCGTCTTCCGCGACATCGACACCGACCAGGTGTCGGTGATCTACAAGCGGCGCGACAACAACCTGGGGCTGATCGCACCGGAGTTCTGACGCGCGCAGACGCGTCATCCCGAGTGTAGCGAGGGATCCGGCGGTGGGGGGGTGGTGTCAGGTGTCGGGTATCAGATGTCTGGGGATTGTCGCCCGGACGAGACACCCCAGATACCTGACACCCGACACCGTTCGGGCGCCTACGAGACGAAGCGCACGAGGCTCACCGCCCACATCGCCACTGCCGCCCATGGCAGCCAGCGCGGCAGCAGTTCCGCCCGCGCCGTCAGCCAGAACAATCCAAACAGCAGCAGCACGCCCATCGTCTGCGTGACGGCGAACGTGCCGAGATTCTGAGCCTTGGCGCGGTCGACGTCACGCCAGGTGATCGGTTCATCGCGGGTGAGGCGGGGGAGTGAGTCCGTGTCGAGACGCATCCGCTCCGCGCGGACGATGTCGTGCACGTCGTGACGGATGGCCTGCCCGGTGTGCAGGTAGGCGATGGCGGGCTTGCCGAACAGCGTGTCGCTCATCGCCAGCAGGCCGCTCATCAGGAACAAGGCGATGAAGGCGATGCGCCAGCGTTGCCACTCGCGATCCATTGCATAGAGGTAGGCGAACGCGAACGCGAGCACCGCGGGGATGGCGCGGCGCGGGTTGAGCTCCCAGTCGAAGGCGGCGGCGGCGAGCTGCTCGAGGACGAAGAACAGAGGCAGCAGCGCGACGACCCTCAGCTCCAGTTTCGGCCGCAGTTTCACGAGCAGGAAGACGCAGACCGCGAGCAGCGGCCAGTAGATCATGGCGATGAGCTGGTGAAACGCTACCTGCAGCCCTACGTGCGTGGCGACGAAGGGAAGCAGGATCCGATCGAGCGGGGCCATGAAAAAGTCCACCCAGCCGGAGAGCACCGGCAGCACGAACCACTTCCGCAGGTGCGTGGTCATGGTGTTTCCGCTGAGGACGCGCAGCGTGATGGCCCAGACGGCGACAGGCATGGCGGCGAGCAGGAGGGACCACTTCAGGCGCCGGCCGAACAACACCACCAGCGCCGCGATGTAGACGTACGGGTCGTAGTTGAGCGACAGGATCGCGATCGCCAGCGCCGCGTAACGCGCGTCGTCGCCGGCTACGACAAGCGCCACGACCGACATCACCACCAGGAAACTGACGGAGATGCCGGCGACATAGTGCAGCGGCTGCCCGAGGTACTCGACGTACATCGGCAGCGCAAAGAAGGTCAGCAGCGCGACCAGCGTCGCTTCGCGGCGGATGCGATAGCGCTCGGCCAGGTTCACCGCCGCCAGCGCCACCAGCATCGCGAAAAGCACGTTCACCAGCACGTTCGCCAGCAGGAACGAGCGCGTGAACGACATCAACATCGCGGTCGTGAACGAGTGCAGCGGCAGGCGGAGGTTCTCCGCCTCCTGCGAGCCCCAGTTCAGCGGCGACGCGTCGTAGAAGAAGCGGGTCACGTTCGCGATCAGCAGCGCGTCGGGATTCACCACCGCGCCGGAGATGCGTGCCGAGTCGTGGTCGAACATCGCCCAGCCGTACGAGTACGGCGACCGCGCACCGAAGTGCGTGACCGTGAGCAGGACGATCCAGGCCCAGACGATGGCGACGACGGTCCTTCTGCTCATGACAGGAACCGCATCAGGCTGACCACCCACAACCCCGCCGCCGCGTACGGCGACCAGCGCGGCAGGATCCGCGCGCGGGCAGTGAGCCAGAACAGGCCGGTGAAAAGAAGGAGGCACATCGCCTGCGTCACCGCGAAGACGCCGGCGCGCGACCGCTCCAGCCGCGCACGTCCCATGTCGCGCCAGATCATCGGGTGGTCGTTGTGCACGAGCTTCGGCAGCTCATCGAGCTTGCGGTAGCCAAAGCCGATCGCATCCTGCGGCCGCCGCTGCATCGCCTGTCCGGTGCGCAGGAACGCCATCCCGGGATTTCGGAACAGCGTATCCGCGGTGGCCAGAATTGCGCTGAGACAGAACAGCGCCATGAACGCGATGCGCCACCCGCGCCGCGACCACATCGCGTCCACGGCGTAAACATACGCGAAGCCGAACGCCAGGACCACGGGGATGGCACGGCGCGGATTCAGCTCCCAGTCCCACCCCGCGGCCACGATCTGCTCCAGCACGAGAAAGCAGGGCAGCAGCGCCGCGAGCGCGAACCGCTTGTCGATCCGCGGCCGCAGCCGGATCAGCAGCCCGATCGCGGTTGCCAGCAACGGCCAGTAGATGATGGCGATGACCTGGTGAAAGGCCACGTGTACGCCGACGTGTGACGCCACGAACGGCAGCAGGATGTTGTCCAGCGGCGCGCGCGCGAAGTTCGTCCACGCCTCGACCACCGGCTCGATGAACTGCCGGCGGAGATGCTTCGTCATCGCGCCGCCGCTGATGAAGCGGAGGTACTGCGTCCAGAACACGCTCGGCAGCGCCGCGGCGATGACGTAGAAGACGTAGTCGCGTTTGCGCGCGAAGCGGTTCACGAACAGAAACCAGCTCACCAGCGCGGCGACGTAGATGTACGGGTCGTAATTGAGCAGCGCGAGCGCGGTGGCCAGGCCGGCGATCCACGGGTTGCGCGCATCCTCGGGAGCGAGCGCGATCACGCTCATCACCACGAGGAAGCTCACCGCCGGCCCGGCGACATACTGCAGCGGCTGCCCGAGGTACTCGACGTAGAGGGGGAGCGAAAAGAACGTGAGGAGCGCCACCAGCGTCGCGCCGCGCCCGAGGGCGAAGCGGTCGGCGAGCGTCACCGCTGCCAGCGCCACCAGCGCCGCGAACGCGAAGTTCACGATCAGGCTGGCGAGCAGATACGAGCCGGTGATCCCCACCAGCATCGCCACCGAGAACGAATGCAGCGGCAGCTTGAGGTTCTGCGCCTGGTTCCAGTCCAGCCAGTGCCCTTCGTACAGGAAGAACGTGAAGTTGTAGACGATGGCCGCGTCGGGATTCACCACCGCGCCGAGGAGCCGGTGCGCCTGCGCCTCGAAGAGCGCCCAGCCGTAGGAGTAGGGTGAGTCATCGAAGGAGTGGGTGAGGAGCAGGAGGAGGAGCCAGGCCCAGAGAGCGGCGACGATCGCCGCCTTCGGGAGCGGACGCGGAGTGTGCGCTGGCAGCGTCATGCAACGGCACAGAGTAAAGCATGGTGTCGGGTGTCAGGTGTCTGCGGTTGATCGCCCGGGCGACACGCCCCAGACACCTGACACCCGATACCCGCGCCGCAAGGCGCGCTACACTTCAACGGTGAGCAATCACGACGACGACTACATCGAGACTACCGTCCAGTCGCTTCGTTCGAGCGAGATGGACGACCTCCAGCTCAAGCTCGTCACCGGCGACGACGGACTGCACAACGTCATCCAGCGGCCCCGCGTGCAGAAGCCGGGACTCGCGTTCGCCGGCTATTACGAATACATCAAGCCGTGGCGCGTGCAGATCATCGGCGCCTCGGAGACGAAGTATCTGCAGAGCCTTCCCCCGCGCCTGCGCGAGAAGCGCATCCGCGACGTTTCCGGCCTCGACATCTCCTGCTTCATCGTCACCAAGGGCATCACCCCGCTCGACGAGTTCCGCGTCGAGTGCGAGAAACGCTCGGTGCCGCTCTTCTCGACGCCGGCCATGTCCTCGACCGCGATCACCCGCACCACGTACTTTCTCGAGGAGAACATGGCCCCCCGTATCACCATGCACTCGGGCCTCCTCGACGTCTACGGCATCGGCGTCCTGCTCCTCGGCGACAGCGGCATCGGCAAGAGCGAATGCGCGCTCGACCTCGTCTACCGCGGCCATCGCCTCATCGCCGACGACCTGGTGGTCATCAAGCGCCATCCCAACGACGTCCTCCTCGGCTACTCCAACGACATGCTGCGCCACCACATGGAGCTCCGCGGCATCGGCATCATCGACATCAAGGACCTCTTCGGCGTCGCGTCGACGCGCGACGTCAAGCCGATCGACCTGGTGGTGCGGCTGGAGAAGTGGGTCGAAGGCACCGAGTACGACCGGCTCGGCATCAGCATGGAGTCATACGACCTTCTCAGCGTCTCCAAGCCGTACGTCCGCCTCCCGGTCGCCTCGGGGCGCAACCTCGCGTTGCTCGTCGAAGTCGCGGCGCGCAATCACCTCATGAAGCTGCAGGGCTACGACTCCGCACGCGACTTCACGAAGCGTATCGACGATCAGATCGCCCGCCAGGGGAACACCGGCGAGATGCCGCCGTCGAATCGCGAAGAAAGGGCGAGCTCGGAGATGCGGAGCATGCATTCGCGCACGCGATTCGCACCGGACGTGATCGACCGAACGCGGAGGCAGCGCTAGTTGGGATCGAACGCACCTGAATATCTCGTCGTGATCACGGGCCTGAGCGGGTCAGGCAAGAGCTACGTCCAGTCGACGCTCGAGGACCTCGGCTTCTACTGCACCGACAACCTCCCGATCGAGCTGATCGAGCGCTACCTGGACGAGGTCTCCTCGCACGAGAAGGCGAACCGGGTGGGGGTGGTGGTCGACGTCCGGACGCACGACTTCGCCACCATCTTCCCGAACTTCTATCGCCAGACCCTGCAGAAGCTCGTCCCGAACACGCAGCTCATCTTCCTCGAGGCGACGGACGAGGTGATCGCGCGCCGTTACTCCGAGACGCGCCGCCCGCACCCGCTCGCCAAAGACCGCCCGCTCCTCGAAGCGATCCAGGCGGAGCGCGACCAGCTCACGGAAGTGAAGTCGCTCGCCAACATGGTGCTCGACACCTCGCAGTTCTCCGTCCACGAGCTCAAGGCCGAGGTGATGCGAAAGTTCCAGATCGCCGGGACGGAGCCGCAGATGCTCGTCACGGTGATCACGTTCGGGTTCAAGTACAGCCTGCCGTACAACCTCGACCTGCTGTTCGACGTCCGCTTCCTGCCGAACCCGCACTTCGTCGAATCCCTGCGCCCCAAGACCGGCCTCGACCCGGAAGTGGTCGAATACCTGCGCGGACAGGAAGGGTACGAAGAGTTCTACAAACGCCTGCTCGACTTCGTGAGCTACGTCCTTCCCGGCTACCGCAAAGAGATGAAGAGCTACCTCACGATCGGCATCGGCTGCACCGGGGGCAAGCACCGCTCCGTGGCCATCGGCCAGCGCCTGAGCGAGGACCTGAGCGCGGCCGGCTACAGCGTCGAGACCGTGCACCGCGACTGCAAGAGGTGAGGCGTCTTCCGTCCGGTCCTCATGGATTGGCCTTATGATTCGCCCCGCAGAGGGAGGTCCCGTGATTGGGGCATTGATCGTTACCCATGGAAATCTCGCGTACGAGCTGCTCAACGCCGCGCGCCAGATCGAAGCCGACGTGGCCGGCATGGTCGCCGTGCCGCTCGAATGGAATGACACCGTCGACGCCGCGCGCGACAAAATCGCCGCCGGACTGGCGCAGATCGGCAGCGAGCGCGCCGTCATCATCTTCACGGACATGTTCGGCGGCACGCCGAGCAACATCAGCCTCCAGTTCCTCGAGGAGGGACGCGTCGAGATCGTGACGGGGGTCAACCTGCCGATGATCGTGAAGTTCGCGATGATCAAGGAAGAGGCGAAAGACGTCTCCACGCTCGCCCACGTGATCAGCGAGAAAGGCTCGAAGGCGATCCGTGTCGCGTCCGATCTCCTGCACGCCGAAAAACGCGCCGGAGCGACTGCTTGATCGAGCGGGCCATCGAGATCAAGAACAAATTGGGCCTCCACGCACGCGCCGCCGCGAAGCTCGTGCACACCGCCGCGCGCTTCAAGTCCGACATCAAAGTGCGCAAAGGCGATGAGGAAGTCGACGGCAAGTCGATCCTCGGCATCCTGCTGCTCGCCGCGGGCCGCGGCTCCAGCGTCACGCTCCGCGCCGACGGTCCCGATGAGCGCGACGCGCTCGACGCGATCGAGCAGTTGATCGACGCGAAATTCGACGAAGTAGAATGAGCTGATGCCCGGAGCTCAGACCCGCAGCGATATCCGTACCTACAAAGGCGTCGGCGTTTCGCCCGGCATCGCCATCGGCCGCGCCGTGATCGTGGAAAAGCGGGTGGCGCAGGTCTACCGCATCCCGATCCGCGAAGAGGAAGTCGGCTCCGAGGTGCGCCGCTTCCAGGAGTCGCTGACGAAAACCCGCGACGAGCTGCTGGACCTCAAGCAGAAAGTCAGCCGCTCGATGGGGGAGGAGTACGCGCAGATCTTCGAGGCCCACGCGATGATCGTCGGCGACGCCTCGTTCGCCGACAAGGTCACGCAGAAGATCGAAGAGGAACAGGTCAACGCCGAATGGGCGCTGGCCGAAGTGCAGGAAGAGTTACAGGCGCGCTTCGCCAGTTTCGAGGACGACTATCTGCGCGAGCGCGTCGCCGACATC
>DASQJY010000043.1:0-85960 GCA_035630815.1 Thermoanaerobaculia bacterium | reverse complement strand
CCTTGGAAACTCAGCTGTTCCCCGTTACACTCTGTCTGTCTCACGCCGCCGCCTCCGTCGCCATCAAGTTGTTGCTGACACTCAACTTAATAGCACGGGGCGGCGGCTTTTTTATCCCCTTGGTGAGAAATGCGGGCTAGGCGGGGCGCTTTTCGTCGAGGCATGGAGGGGATGACGGGAGGCCTCCGGCGGGCCGGCGTGGCCGGCGGCACTTGCTTGCGCACGGACGGCGCCTATCGCGAGAGGCGTGCGTTCAGCCTTGGGCAACCAGTGCTGCCGGCCACGCCGGCCCGCCGGAGGCCCTTCGTCGTTCCCCTTCCGTGCCTCGACGGAAAGCGTCCCGCTTAGACCACGACCCAGTCGTATGCGCCGGTGGAGGGGTTGATGCGCATGGCTTCGCCGGACTCGTACCAGGGTGGCAGGACCGTCACGGTCATTGCGCGGCCGGCGGGGATCACGGTCTTGTTGTGGAAGTGGCCGAAAACCACGTGGGTGAAGCCGTCGCGGGCGCGCTTCTTTCCGTACGCTTCCATCAGCTCGAGCGGCAAGCGCGCCTTGTGCTTGAAGTTCGATTTCGAGAGGCGCTGCTCCACGCTGTCGACGAAGTTGCGAGCCATCTTCTTCGGGATCAGGTCGACGCCGAGCTTCGAGATCGGGTTCTTCGAGGCGTACCGCCAGAAGCGGTACGGCCAGTCCTTGTCGTTGATCATGTCGCCGTGCACGATGAGGTAGCGGTTCGTGCCGGCCGGGATCGTGTACTCGAGTCCGACGTCCGTGACCGCGTCCTCGACGAACGACCCCTTGAGGAAGAAGTCGCGGTTCCCTTCGACGTAGTGGATGGCCACGCCGCTGTCTCGCACCTCGCGGAACTTGGCCATCACCTTCTCGACCGACGGCGTGACGAACTTCTTGTGCGCGATCAGGTAGTGAAAGAGGTCGCCGTTCAGGTAGAGCGCGCGGGGACGCAGCGCCATCAGGCGGTCCAGCCAGGCGTTGACTTTCGTTTCGCTGCCGTCGGCGAGCCCGATGTGCGAATCGCCGATGACGTAGATCTGTCCGGTCTCACTCAATGGTTCAGTTCTCCCAGTACCCGTTCGAACACCGCGTACTCCTCGGCGCCGAAGAGGCAGAAGACTGCCCGCTGCAGGGAACGTGCGCGCGTGCGGTGCTGCAGCGTGGCGGCGAGCATGACCCGGGCGCAGTGCTCGGTCGAGAAGCCGAACGGCTCGGTGGCGATGGCCGGGAGGCCGATGGAGGCGATGGCGAGCTCCTCGGCGCGGTCGAGAGCGGCGAGCGTGGCGGCGCGGAGCTTCGCGTCGGCGTCGTCGTCGGTGACGTTCGGGACGTGTACGTGAATGATGAAACGCGCCAGCAGGTTGCCTCCGGTGACGACCACCGCGCGCCCTGTGTCCTCGGCCGGACGGTCGTGCGCCTTCTGGTCGGCCGGAGCGACCAGCGCGTCGACTTTGAGCGAGTTGATGTCCGCCCGGAGGAGCTGGATGTTCATAACGACGCTTTCAGGTTCGCGCGGGGATTCTCGATGTACGCCGCCTCGAGCTGCTCAACCGCTTCCGGCGGTGCATCCGGCGGGATGACGATCTGGATGCGCACGTACTGATCGCCGGCGGAGCTCTTCTTCTTCACCCCTTTGCCGGTCAGGCGCATGTTCCGTCCGGCCTGCGTCCCGGCCGGGATGCGGATACGCGATGGGCCGTGGAGGGTCGGGACCTCCACCTCGGCGCCGCGGATCGCTTCGCCGATGGTGATGGGCAGGTCGATGTAGATGTCGTCGCCGCGGCGCTCGAAGAACGGGTGCGGGCGCACGCGGACCGTGATCTGGACCGGGATGTTGCCGCGGCGGGCGCGCACTTTCTGGCCGTCGCCGATCCCTTCCGGGATCTTCACCTTCATCGGCTCGCCGTTCACGTTGAGCGTGATCGTGGTGCCGCGGATCGCGTCGCGGAAGTCGATCGTGACGTCGACCTGCGCTTCCTGCTGCGGCTCGGGATCGAAGCCGCCCCCGCCGCCGCCGCCGAACAGGTCCCCGAAGATGTCGGTGAAGTCCATCGTCGCGCCGCGGCGTCCGCTGCTGCTGCGGCGCGCGCGGCCGCCCCCGCCGCCGAACTGCGAAAAGTCGAAGCCGGCGAACGGATTCGCGCCGCCCGGACCGAAGGCTTCGCGCCCGAGGCGGTCGTACTGCGCCCGCTTCTCGGTGTCCGACAGCACCGCGTACGCCTCGGAGATCTCCTTGAACCGGTTCTCCGCGTCCTTGTTCCCCTTGTTCTTGTCGGGGTGGTACTTCTTGGCGAGGTCGCGGTACGCTTTTTTGAGCTCCGCCTCGGAAGCGGTCTTCTTCACCCCGAGCAGCTCGTAGTAGTCCTTTTCGGCCATAGGCGCGGGAAAGTATAGGACCGAGCTTGCGCCGCTCGTCCATCTTGGAAAGAATCTCGCACCTGATCGGAGCCGAATGTACGGAACTCTCGCACGCCGCAACGTCCTGACCATGATCCTTGCCGGCGGGCAGGGCGAGCGGTTGTTTCCCCTCACGAAAGACCGCGCGAAGCCGGCGGTGCCGTTCGGCGGGCGCTATCGCATCGTCGATTTCGTCATCAACAACTTCATCAACTCCGGCTTTTTCAAGATCAAGGTGCTGACGCAGTTCAAGTCGAACTCCCTGATCGAGCACATCACGCGCACCTGGCGGCTGGTCCCGGAGATCGGCCAGTACGTCGACATCGTGCCGGCGCAGATGCGCCGCGGCCCGTTCTGGTTCCGCGGTACCGCCGACGCGGTGTTCCAGAACCTGGAGCTGATCTTCGACGAGAAGCCCGAGTACGTCTGCGTCTTCGGCGGAGATCACATCTACAAGATGGATGTGAACCAGATGCTGCAGGACCACATCAACAACGACGCGGACCTGACCATCGCCACCATCCCGGTGCCGGTCGAGGAGGCGCATCACTTCGGCGTCGTGGAGATCGACGACGACTACCGCGTCACGGGATTCGTCGAGAAGCCGAAGCAGGGGGCGAAGACGATCCCCGACCGCCCCGACATGATCCTGGCCTCGATGGGGAACTACATTTTCAAGGCGAACGTGATGATCGACGTGCTGCAGCGCAACGCGCTGCGCAACTCGGGCGTCGACTTCGGCAAGGAGATCATCCCGGAGATGTACGGGCGGTCGAAGGTCATGGCCTACGACTTCGCCACGAACTACATCCCCGGCGAGGATGCGATCAACCAGGGCTACTGGCGCGACGTCGGTACGGTCGATTCGTACTTTGCGGCGGCGCTGGACCTGGTCGCGGTGACGCCGCTCTTCAACCTCTACAACCCGCTCTGGCCGATGGTGTCGGCGCCGATGCACCTGCCGCCGGCGAAGTTCGTCTTCGCCGACTCGAAGTCGCAGCGCATCGGGATCGCCACCGATTCGCTCGTCTCCGACGGGACGATCATCTCGGGCGGCACGATCAACCGCTGCGTGCTGCATCCGCGCGTGCGCATCCATTCGTACGCGGACGTGGACGAGTCGATCCTGATGGACAGCGTGGAGATCGGACGGCATTCGAAGATCCGCCGCACGATCATCGACAAGGGCGTGAAGCTCCCGCCCAACACGATCATCGGGTACGACCCCGAAGAAGACCGCAAGCGTTTCACCGTCACGGAAAGTGGCATTGTCGTCGTGCCCAAGGGCGCGGTGATCGAGGAAAGGGTGACGGTTTGACCACCAAGCCGCGCGTCGATGGACGCGCACCAGACGAGTTACGCCCCGTAGCCATCCGCGCGAATTTCGTGAAGCACGCCGAGGGCTCGGTCCTGATCGAGGTCGGCGACACGCGCGTCATCTGCACCGCCTCCGTGCAGGAGAAAGTCCCGCCGTTCCTCTACCGCAGCGGCAAGGGGTGGGTCACCGCGGAGTACGGCATGCTGCCGCGCGCCACGACGGACCGCGTCGAGCGCGAGGCCGCGAAAGGGAAGCAGTCCGGACGCACGCAGGAGATCCAGCGCCTGATCGGCCGCTCGCTGCGGGCCGCGGTGAACACGGAGCTGATGGGCGAGAGGACGATCTGGCTCGACTGCGACGTCATCCAGGCCGACGGCGGCACGCGCACCGCCTCGATCACCGGCGCCTACTGCGCGCTCGTGCTCGCGCTCTCGCGCCTCTACACCGACGGCAACATGCAGAGCTGGCCGATCATCGACTTCGTTGCCGCGATCTCCGTCGGCATGATCGGCGGCGTCCCGATGCTCGACCTCAACTACGCCGAGGACTCGAAAGCCGGCGTGGACATGAACGTGGTCGCCACCGGCAAAGGCCGCTTCGTCGAGCTTCAGGGAACCGCCGAAGGCGCCACCTTCAGCGACGAAGAAATGCAGTCCATGCTGGGGCTGGCGAAGGCAGGAATCGCGAAGCTCGTGGAAGCGCAGCGCGAAGTGCTCGCGCCGGTGCTGGCTCGCGTCGATAACACCGCGCGGGAGAGGTTGAACAAGAAGTTCCGGTAGAGGGTGTCGGATATCAGGTGTCGGGTGTCTGGGGTTTTGCGGCTTGCGGTACATGTCTCGTGAGCCGCAACACCCCAGACACCTGACACCCGATACCCGACACCAATCTCACGGGATCCAATACACCTCCACCCCCCTCCCGATCCTCTTCACCGGCTGGTAGTTCCGGAGCCACCGGTATCCCTCGGACTGGCAGTTGTTGTACGCCAGGGCGGTGTGGGAGACGGCGATCCAGCCGTGGGGCTGGACGTAGGGCTCGAGGCCGTAGGCGGCCAGGCCGAAGCGGGAGACGTCGTCGGTCGTGGCGATCAGGAGGCCGATGCGCTCGATGCCGCGCTCGCGGGCGTAGCCGGAGAGGCGTTTGAGGTCCTGCCCCCAGTCGAGATTGCTGTCGACGAGGATGCGCTGCGGGTATGCGCCCGCGGTCTCGTTGAAGTAGGCGAGGTAGTCGGGATGAGAGCGCACTCCCGCGACAGCCAGCCACGCCACGAGCCCGGCGGCGGCCACGCGGCCGAAGTCGAGGCCGCGCGTCGTGCGCCAGATGTGCGTGAGGCCGAGGGCGGCGAGCAGTGCAAGCGGCGCGTAGAGCGGGAGGATGTGGCGGACGCCGATGTTGATCGACGCGGTCATGCAGTAGGCGAGTAGCGCCAGGAAGATGACCAGCGGGATGCGCGAGCGCGCTCCCCACAGGGCGAGGATGAGGAACGCGAGCGGCGTCTTCACGAAGAGCGTGACCGGGAAGTAGTACCACCAGCCGAGCTGCCGGCATTCGCCGAGGAGGTACGCGTAGTGGCCTTCGCGATCGTGCAGCGCGACCGCCGCCAGTCCGGCGAAGTAGCCGGGGGCGGGGATCGGCACTTCGTCGGAGAAGCGCAGCAGGCTCGGTGCGAGACGGGTGAACGTCGGATGCGCCTTGTCGTCCACTCTGCTCATCGGCGCGAACTGGAAGCGGTACGCCGCCCAGACCACGACCAGGGAGAGCAGGGCCGCGAACACGAGCAGATGTGCACGGCGCAGCACGCGCCACTGCACTGCCACCAGCACGAGGCAGACGATTGCGCAGAAGGGGGCGAAGGAGAACTTCGTCAGCAAGCCGAGGCCGACGACCAGGCCGAGGATCGTGGCGCGTTTCAGGCCGGGTTGGCTGATCCACGAATCCATCGCCAGGATCACGAACGGCAGCGCCGCGGCGACGGCGAGGTCGGTCGTGGCGACGCCCGCGTGCGCGAGGATCGGCGGCAGGAGCGAGAAGAGGATCGCCGCGAGGCAGGCGGTGGTCGGGCCGAAGAGGCGCGCGCCCCACAAGGCGACGCCGAGGATCGAGAGGGCGAGGAAGAGCAGGTTGGCGCGGCGGGGCCAGGAGAGATTGCGGCGGTATTGCTCGTCGTGATGCAGCAGGTCGTTGCCGCGCGCGGCGAAGTGGTCGCTCTGCGGTGCGGGGATGTCGAGGATGCGCAGCGGCAGGCCGAAGAGGATGCGCGCCAGCGGCGGATGCGTCGGATCGGTGGTGTACTTGCCGTCCCACCAGTCGTAGCCGGAGGCGATGTGCGCCTGCTCGTCGATCGTGGCGCTGAAGACGCGGTGCGTCGAGGCGACGCGCAGGAGGGCGATCGCGATCGTCAGCGCGAGCACCGCCACGTGCCTGCGCGACCAGCTCACGCCGCTCTCCACCGGCGCCGCCAGGGCCAGGCCGCCAGCGCGAGGAGGGTTGCCAGCGCGATGTACGCGCTCCACCAGAACGACGGCGGGTCGTAGTAGACGCGCACGTCGGTCGTGCCGGGCGGCACCGCGTATCCGAGGAACACCGCGTTGACGCGGATCGGCTTCACCTCCACGCCGTTGCGCTCCACCTTCCACCCCGGCCACCACGGGATGCTGCTGACCACGAGCGACCAGCGCGGCGCCTCGACGCGCATCTGGTAGTCGGTCGGCGTCGCGTCGATGATGTACGCCTTCGCCACCGGCGCGTCATCCGGGCGGCCGTTGAAAAAGTCGGCGCGCATCTGTTCGGATTCGAGCTCCAGCTCATCGAGCAGCGCGGTGACGCCCCATTCGTTCTGCTCGCGCAGCTGCTTGTAGAAGACCTCGTCGCGGAACTCGAGGATCACGTTGCGCACCGCGAAGAAGCGCGGCAGTACGTTCCTGTTCTCGAAGATCTTCCCGTCGCGGCTTTCGTGGATCAGCGTGTAGCGCGACGGGTCGAGCGGCGGGAAGTGCCGGTCGACGGTCACGTACCTGACGTTGAGGTAATCGAACACGGAGCGTGTGGAATCCATGAACACGCCGAAGTACTCGGTGACCGAGTAGTCGGCGGTGAGCTTGAGGAACCCGAGGTAGCGCGCGTTCCCCATCGGATCGTGGGCACGGATGTCCTCGAGGCCGTAGACGCCGTTCGCGTTCGGGAAGAGCTGCGCGTGTAAGCCGGTGATGCGGAACGGGTCGCGCGGCGGATGCTGCTTGGCGAGCTCCTGGAGCTTTGCGATGACCGGTGTCACCGGATAGAGCGCCCGCTCGTGCAGCGGCATCGGCCGCGCGCGGCCGAACGCGAACAGCTCCGCGATGACGGCCACCAGCAGCAGCATGACCGCGGCGTCTTTGCGCGTCATCGCCACGAGCGTGGCGGCGGCGAGGACGAAGAGGCTCGGGAACATCGCCAGCACCGCCGTATCGAAGCGATACGCGTTGGCGAAGTGCACCCAGTTCAGGAGGAAGAGCAGCACTGCGCCGGTGCCGAGCACGCCCACCAGGAGCGGGATGCGGCGCGCGAAGTCGATCGCGGCGGCGGCCTGCAGGGCGCCGAGGAGCGTGAAGAGCAATCGCACGCGCGCGTGGGCGGCGATCGGCATCATCCAGTGAAAGAGCTCGCCGGCGCCCGGGAAGTTGAAGAGGACGCCGAGGATGAAGAGGGTGAGGATCGCGTACAGCATCTCCCGCGAGCGCCACGCGCGTCGCGCGATGACGCTGGCGAGGTTCGCCAGGAAGGCCACCAGCGCGAGCACGCCCGCGTAGCCCCCGAGCGGCTCGGTGTCGGCGGGGCCCCAGTCGATCTCGTACGGCACCTGCCCGAAAAAGTGCGGCTGCAGCATCACCACGGCCGAGGGCCAGTCGCTGTAGGGCAGGGCACCCCCCTGCAGCGGGGCCGCCTTCAGCTCCGCGGCGCGTTTCGACTTGAGACCGGTCTCGATGAGCGGGACGAGATAGGGCAGCGACAGCAGCGCCGCCACGGTCATCACTCCGCCGAGGGTGAGCACGAGGCGTTTCCGGTCGGCGGTGATGCGCTCCGCGAAGAGGAGCCACAGCAGGTACACCCCCGCGAGCCAGAAGAGATGCGCCGCGGTCTCCGGATGCCCGGCGAAGAGGAGCTGCGTCCACAGCAGCGCCGCGAAGACGAAGCGCCCATATGTACGCCGCTCCGCCAGCAGGTCCACGGCGTAGAGGACGGCCGGCGCAAGGCAGGCCGCGGTGGCGATCGGGAAGTGCAGCCAGCCGGTCAGGAAGCCGCTGAAGGCGAACGTCACCGCGCCGACCGTGCTCGCCAGCAGCGAGTACCTCCGCCGGCACAGCAGAAAACAGAACGTCAGCGCGATCAGGATCTTGAACGCGGCTTCGGCCGTAATTGCGTGGCCGAGGGAGAGGGGGAGCGTGAGGAACCGCAGCAGCGAGAGCGCGGAGGACTGCCCGTTGCCGAGGAGCGGATAGCCGCTGCCGGAGAGGTGGTTCCAGAGCGGTGCGTCGAGGGCCTTCCAGCTTTCCCGCACCTGATGCGCCCACGGCACGATCTGCAGCGCGAGGTCGTTCAGCTCGTAGGTGTACTGGTAGTGGTAGTTCGTCACGTCCCGCCACGGCGGCAGCGACGGCAGGATGTCCGCCTGGAAGTTGATGTACGCGCTGGTGAGCGGCAGCCAGAAGAAGATCAGCACCAGCGCGTAGAAAAAGAGCGCAACCCTCTTCGGCAACTCGACGCCCGCGCGCCGCGCGAGGAAGACCGCGAGCGCGTAGACGGCGCCGGCGTAGAGCCAGGTGGGATTCACTTCTCGGTCCTCGCGTGGTGCCCGGATGAACGCTTTGCGTGGCCGCACGGCCCCTCACCCGGCCTTTGGCCACCCTCTCCCCGCTCGACGCGGGGAGAGGGGCTACTAATTTTCACTCTCGCGAGAGGGGTAATTAGTAGCCTTTCTCCCCTCACAGGGGAGAAGGTGGCCAACGGCCGGATCAGGGGTCGTGGCACGGGCGAGGTATTGGTCACGCCCACCTCCGCCCCCACATCCCATACGCAAGCAACGCCGCGATCGTCGCCAGCGAGGCGAGGGCGCCGTAGCGGAACGACGACGGGTCGTACCAGACGCGCACTTCCGACTCGCCGGGGGGGACGGCGAAGCCGAGGAAGGCGTTGTGGACGCGGATCGGCTCGATGGGCTTGCCGTTGCGCTCGACCTGCCACCCCGGCCACCAGGGGACGCTGCTGGCGATCATCGAGTAGCGCGGAGCCTTCACGTGCAGGCGGTAGCTCGTCGGGTGCGCTTCCTTGATCGTCGTGACGGCCAGCGGCGCGTCCGGCGGGCGGGCGTTGAAAAAGTCGCCGCGCTGCCGTTCTTCCTCCAGCGTGAGCTTGTCGAGGTAGACGGTCTGCGACCAGTCGCGAAGCTCTTTCAGCGCCGCGTCGAAGACCGGGTCGCGGAACTCGAGCAGCACGTTGCGCGCGGCGAAGAAGCGTGGCATCACGTCGGGATTCTCGAAGATGCGTCCGTCGTCGCCGTCGTAGACCAGCCGGAAGCGCGGCGGCAGCTCGCCGTGCTTCGTGGTCAGGATGTAGCGGACGTTGAGGAAATCGAGGACCGGGTTCTCCCACTCGTTCCATTCCGCGAAGTAGTTCGCGGAGTCGTAGTCGATGGTCAGGGAGAGGAAGTTGATGTAGCGCGCGTTGGTCATCGGATCGTGCGCGCGGATGTCTTCGTAGCCATAAACAGCAGAGGTGTTGGGGAACATCATCGCGCCGTTCGCGACGATGCGGAACGGCTGATTCGGCGGGACCTTCGCCTTCAGCTCGTCGAGCGCCTTCAGCATCGGAGTCTTCGGATACATCCACTCCATCGAGACGACGGGATTCCACTCGCGGCCCATCACCCACAGCTCCGCGGTGATGCCGGTGAGCAGCAGCAGGATTACCACGACGTTGCGCTTCACCGATGCGGCGATAGCCGCGAGCACCAGCAGCGCGATGCCGGGATACATCGCCGTCCGGGCGGCCTCACGATGCTCCGGTTTGATGAAGTCGCTGGTCAGCATCACGAACGCCAGCAGCGCGGCCGCGGCGCCGATGCCGATGAGTGCAGCGCGACGGTCCCGCTTGAACAGATCGATGAACACCGCGGTCTGGATCGACAGCAGGAACGCGAGGAAGAGCCGGAGCCGCGCGTTTGCGGCCAATCGGAAGACGACGTGGAAGAGCTCACGTACGACCGGCCAGGAGACGATCACCCCCACCACGATCACCGTGGCGATGACGAAGAACATCTCCCGCGACCGCCACGAGCGAGTGGACAGCACGTGCGCCAGCACGGCGAACCAGGCCGCGAGGCCGAGCGTGCCGGCGAAGCCGGTGATCGATTCGGCGTGCGACGGGCCCCAGGTCTCGCCGGGCGCCGCGCCGTAGAACTGCGGATTGATCAGCAGCTTGGCGGAGTACCAGTCGGAGAACGGCACCTCCACGCCCAGCGGGTTGCGCTCCAGCTCCTGGTACCGCTTCGACTTCGTGACCGTCTCGGAGAACGTGGCCAGCAGCGGCGCCGCGAGCAGCGCCGCGATGGCCAGCGCGCCGCCGAGGGTGAGGAAGATGTTCCAGCGGACCGTGCGCTCCACCACCACCAGCCAGAGCACGTACAGCGTCGCCAGGAAGAACGTGTGCGAGGCGGTCTCGGGATGTCCGCCGAACAGCATCGCCGCCCACACCACCGCCCCCGCCACGAAGCGTGGATACGTCCGCCGCTCCGCCAGCAGGTCGATGACGTAGAAGACCGCCGGCACGAGGCAGGCCGTGGCCACGATCGGGAAGTGCAGCCAGACCAGCAGGAACGTCGAGAAGCCGAAGGCCACCGCGCCCGAGACGCTGGCCAGCTCCGAATACCCCCTGCGCCGGCACCAGAGAAACATGAACGTCAGCGCGATCAGGATCTTCATGGCCGCCTCGAACGTCATCGCGTGCGCGAGCGACAGCGGCAGGCCGATGATGCGCAACGGCGACAGCGCGGAGCTCTGGGCACTGGCCAGCAGGGGGTACCCGGTCGCCGAGAAGTTGTTCCAGAGCGGCGGCTCGAGGGCGCGCCACGACTCGCGCACCTGGTGCGCCCACGGCACGATCTGCAGCGGGATGTCGTTGGTCTGGTTGTTGGCCGCGACGCGCTCCGTGGTGGTGTAGGCCCACGGCGGCAGCGTGCGCAGGAAATCGACCGGGAGGTTGACGTAGTCCTGCGTCAGCGGCAGGTACATGAACACGAAGACGAGCGCGTAGAAGAAGACCGCCACCTTCCTGGGGAGGTCGATTCCCGCCCGCCTCGCGAGCGCCACGGCCGCGGCATAGACCGCGCCGGCGTAAAACCACGTCGGGTTGAACACGGCGGCGGATGATACCGTGCGAGTCCGGGCGATGAACCTGACCTGGCTCTACGTCGGCGTGCTGTACGGAGTGTGCGTCTGGCTGCTGCGACGTGCAAATGTGGCATTGCCGCGCCGCGTGGCGGCGCTCTTTTTCGTGCTGGTGCTGCTCTTTCTCTGGCGCCCGCTCACGCAGGACGTGACCATCATCCCCGCGGACGTGATCAAGCTGACGCCTCCCTGGTCGGAGATCCGCGCGCCCGGGCGTCCGCCGGTCGACAAGTACCAGGTCTCCAACCTCAACCTGCACGACCTGACCATGCAGGTGATCCCCTGGACGCACCAGGTACGCGAGTCGTGGCGCCGTTTCGAGGTGCCGCTCTGGAACGACTCCGCCGGCTCCGGCTACCCGCTGCTGGCGAACGGACAGAGCACGCCCCTCTCGCCGTTTCACCTCGTGACGCTGCCGCTCGCTCTCAACCACGCGCAGACCGCCGAGGCAGCGATGCGGCTGCTCGTGGCGCTGGTGCTGACGTTCCTGTTCTGCAGGACGCGCTACTCGCTCTTCGCCAGCGTCGTGGCGGCGGTGGTCTACGCCTTCTCCACCTGGATGACGACCTGGCTCCAGTTCCCCATCGCCTCGGCCTCGGCGTTCCTGCCGGGCGTGCTGCTGGCCATCGAGAAGCTGCTCGACGGGGTCACGCGGCGGCGGTTCATCATCGCCACGCTGATCTTCGCCGCGACTGTGCTGAGCGGACATCCGGAAACGGTGTTTCACGTGGGGTTGATCGCCGCGCCTTTTGGTTTATGGGTGGCGCTGATCGAGAAACGCGTGTTTAAACCGCTGCTGAGTGTCGCCGCCGCCTCCATCGTGGCCGCGCTCATCGCATCCCCGTTCCTGGTGCCGTTCGCCGAGGCGGTGCTCCGGTCGCAGCGGTTCGCCGAGGTGAGGGCGACGCGCGACATCACCCCGCCGTTCTCCGACTTTTTCTCCGCCGTCCTGCTGCTCCAGCCGCGCTTCTTCGGCCATCTCCCGATCGAGCGGCCCTGGGGGCCGACCACGCTCGAGTCGATCTGCGGCTTCGCCGGCGTGCTGGCCATCGCCTCCACGATCGCCGCCGCGATCTTCATCATCCGAGGCCGCCGTTTCCGCCAGCGCGAGACGCTCTACGTCCTCGGCGCGATCTGCTCCCTGGCCATCATCCTCGGCTGGCCGTACATCACGCCGCTCTTCCACGCCTTCGCCGGACTCGCGCCGCCGATGCGCATGCGGCTGGGGATTTGCTGGTTCGGCGCGATCCTCGTCGGTGCGGTGATCGACTGGACGCGCCGCGACACGCGCGTGCCTCTCCTCCTCGGCACGCTGGCCGTGTCCGCGACCATGTTCTGGTTCCTGCGCACGGTGCCGTTCCCGTCGCCCTCGCATCGCATCACGGCCATCCTCTCGCTCCTCCCGAGCGTGGCGGTGCTGTTCGCGCTGACGATCCCGCGCGTGCACTTCCAGGCGGCCGCCCTGTTGACGGTGGTCGAGCTGTGGGCCGCCATCGCGCACTGGCATCCGGTCCTCCCGTCGCGCGAGCTCTACCCGCGCACGGGGGTCGTGGCCTCTTTACAAAGCCTGCAGGCGCAAAGCTCCGCCCCCTTCCGCATCCTCGGCACCGGCGGGCAGGTCTATCCAAACATTGCGGCGATGGCTGGTCTCGAGGACGTGCGCGTACACGATCCGATGGCCGACAACCGCTACGTGACGCTGCTCGCGCAGGTGGTGGACTGGAACCCCGGCGACTACTACGCGAAGTGGAACGACACGGCGTCGCCGCTCCTCGACTTCCTGAACGTGAAGTACGTGGTCGCCGATCGCGAGCTCACTGATTCCCGATTCGACGGCCCGATCTACGACGGCCCCGGCGGCCGCATCTACGAGAACCGCAACGTTCTCCCGCGTTTCTACGCCGTCCGCAACGTGCTCCTCGGCGGCGGGCTGCGCGAGCACGCGGACTACCGCTACACCGCCATCGTCGACCGCCTGCCGCGCCGCTTCCAGTCCGAGCTCACCGCGCCCTGGACCACGGCCGATGCGGCGGTCGCAATCGAGCGGCATTCGGTGGACCGGTACACGCTGCGCATCTTCGCCCCCCGCACGACGCTCATCGTGAGCAGCATCCCCAACTGGCCCGGCTGGCGCGTGCCGTTCCCGGTCGTCGATGTGAACGGCCCGTTCCTCGGGTTCATCGTGCCCGAGGGGACGCATGTCGTGAAGGTCGCGTACCGCCCGCTGTCTTTCTACTTGCCGGCCGCTATTTCCCTGCTAACGCTCGCCACGTTGCTTGCGCTTTCGCGAACGCGCCGCGCGCGTCGCCGTCCATGAGCTCGCGCACCAACTGACGCAGCCGCCTGGTTCGCTCTACGACAGCGCGCCCTTCAGGATGTCGAGCCCCTGCTTCGCCGTCCGGCGATCCAGGGTGAGCGGCGGAAACATTGTGATCGCGGTGCCGGAGGTGGTCAGCAGCAGGCCGTTCTTTCTGCAGCGCTCAGCGATCTCCGACGCGGCGTCTTCGCCGCCGGTCTCGGCTGCGATGGCCATCCCTCGAATGCGGATCTCTTCGAAGTCCATCGCGCCGAGGCGATCGGCGATGTAGGCGCTGATCTCATCGACGTGGCGCATGAGTTTCCCCCCGTTCCGCTTCAGCCAGCCGACCGTCGCGATCGCCATGTCGACCGACGCCGGATGCCATCCCTGCGGCTGCGATCAGGCTTCGCGGGACGTCGGAAGGACTACGTGGAAGCACGCGCCGCGTCCCGGTTCCGACTCCACCAGCATGCGGCCGGCGTGGTCGGTGACGATCTGGTGTGCGACGGCCAGGCCCAGACCGGTGCCGCCGTGCCGTTTGGTGGTGAAGAGCGGCTCGAACAGCCGCTCCTGGACGGCCGGCTCGATCCCGCAGCCGTTGTCGCGGACGTAGAGCGTGGCGAACCGTTCGGCGTCGGGGACCGTTCTGGTGATCACCGGGTAACTTGTCGCACGTGCGGCTCCGATCCGGATCGCGCCGCCGGCCGGGGTGGCGTCCCGCGCATTGACGAGGAGGTTGGTGACGATCTGGTGCAGTTGCATCGGGTCGGCACGGACCACGAGCGGCTCGCCCGCGTCGACGTGCAACGAGCGATCCTGCACGAGATTCTTCCATTCGTCATCGAACGATCCGATCCACGCGCCGAGGTCGAAGGTCTCGAAGCGCGGCTCGGCGGGATTGGTGTAGCGCAGGATCTGCGTAGTCAGCCGCGCGCCGCGCCTGGTCTGCTCGAGGATGCGTTCCGCGGCTGCCCGGACCTGTTTGTCGGCCGCGGCGCGCTTGCGGATGGCCTCGGCGAACGGTTGGGTTCCCATCAGGACGTTGTTGAACTCATGGGCCACCGACGCGGCCACGCGGCCAAGGGAAGCGACCCTCCGTCCCTGGGCAACCTGCTCCTCGAGCCGTCGCTTCTCGGTGACGTCGCGGTAATTGATCACCACTGCGCCCACGGCCGGATCGGCGAGCCGGTTGGTGCGGGTGACTTCGAAGATCCGCCAACTGCCGTCGCGGCAGAGATAACGGCGCTCGGTGAGCTGGTTCTGCAATGCGCCGGTCAGGACGGCGTCGAAGGACTGCCGCGCTTCTTCACGGTCGTCTTCGTGCACGAAGGCGAGGACGTCGCGCCCTTCGAATTCCTCCACCTCCCAGCCGAGCAGCCTGGTGATGGCGGGACTGGTATAGAGGATGATGCGGGACCGATCGAGCAGCGCGATGCCGTCGGCGCTTTTCTCGACGAGAGCCCGAAAGCGCTCTTCCGACGCGCGGAGGCGCTGCTCGCTGCGGTGGCGCTCGCGTGCATACTGAATCGACCGCACGAGCGTGCGGCCGTCGGTGAGCCCTTTGGGAAGGTAGTCCTGCGCCCCGGAGGCGACGGCGGCCGTGGCGATCGCCTCGTCGTTCGCTCCGGTCAGGATCACCACGGGAACGGATCGCGTGATCTCCAGCAGGCACTCCAGCGTTTGGATGCCGCTGCTGTCGGGCAGGCCGAGGTCGAGGAGGACTACGTCGGGCGACCCGGCCCGCAGCGCGTCGAGCGCGTCGGACAGGCGCTTCACGCGCGTGCTCTCGCAACCGTAGTAGTTCAGCAGCGCCTGCAGGACCTGCGCGTCGGCGTCGCTGTCTTCGACGATGAGAACACGGATGGCGGAAGCCGCGCCGGTGGCGGCATGAAGGGTGTTGGACATGTGTGCTGTTACAACACAGCCGCCCACGGCGCCGAGGTCAGACACGACGCGTGCGGCGTGTAGGACAAACCCGCATCCTCGCGTCGGTTCCTCTCCCGCCTAGACGAGACCGGTGCGGACGGCGTAGGTGATGAGCTCGGCGTTGGAGCGGAAGCCGGTCTTCTCGAGCACGCGCGAGCGATAGGTGCTCACGGTCTTGACGCTGAGGTGGAGCATGGCCGCGATCTCGCCGACGGCTTTTCCCGAGGCCAGGAGACGGAAGACCTCGAGCTCGCGTCCCGATAGGCGTTCGTGCGGTGCCCGGCTACGGCCTTCGAGGACTTCGGCGGCGAGTTGCTCGGCCACGGCGCCGCTGAAATACCTCCGTCCGGTGCCGACCCGCCGCATGGCCTCGATCAGGTCCTCCGGCGTGCTGTCTTTCTGGATGTAGCCGGTCGCGCCGGCCCGGAGGGAGGGAATCGCGTACTGCTCTTCGTGGTACATGCTGAGCATCAGGATCGGCAACGCCGGGAACTCGCTGCGGATGTTGGCGAGGAGGTCGATTCCGCTGCGGCCCCCCAGGGCCACGTCGAGGACGAGGAGATCCGCGCCCGTCTCGCGTAACGCCGGGAGCACGTCGTCGGCATTGGTGACCTCGGCCACGATCTTCCAGGCCGGCTGCGTGCCGATGATCTGCTGCAGTCCGCGGCGTACGACGCTGTGATCGTCTGCGATGACGATGTTCATGACGGGTCCGGTTCCAGCGGCTCCGTCGCGGGGCCTCCGGAGGGTTGCAGTGGGAGCGTGGCCACGACGCGCGTACCGCTGCCGGGGGTGGGCGCCAGCGTCAGCTCGCCACCAACGGCGGCCGCACGTTCCCGCATGCCCGCCAGTCCTACGGTGCCGGTCAAAGGACGCCGGAGGTCGAAACCGGTGCCACGGTCTTCGACCGCGACGCGCAGCGATCCGGCACCGAGCGAGAGCTGCACCGACGCTTCCTGCACCTGCGCGTGCCGGGCGACGTTGGTGAGCGCCTCCTGGACGATCCGGTAGGCGGTGATCTCGAGCTCGGGACGGAATCGCCGCCCACCCAGCCCGCCGTCGTCGAAGAGAACGCGAATCCCGGTCTGCCGTTCGTATCGTGGAACGAGCACGTGCAGCGCGCGAACGAGGCCGAAGTCCTCGAGCATGGCCGGACGCAGGTCCAGACTCATGCTGCGGACGCGTTCGGTGAGGTCGCGGAGCACGCCCCGCGCTTCGGCGATCCTCCCCTGTGCCTCCACTGGGATCGCTTCCGTGGTTCCGAGGAGCATCCCGACGCCGGTGAGCATCTGCCCGACCTCGTCGTGAAGCTCGCGCGCGATGCGCTGTTTTTCCGCTTCCTGCGTCTCGATCAGCCGCCTCGGAAACAGCCGCAGCGCCTGCTCGGCCCGGGTCTGCTCGGTGACGTCGCGCATGAGTGTGTACTGTTCCGTCTCGCCCGAGGGCATCGGGACCTGGACGCGCACTCCCCCGACGCGGACGCGCGTCCCGTCCTTCCGGCGCCGCCAGCCGTCGATCGGCGTGCGGCCCTGAGCGGACGGGGCATGTTCCGCGCCGGCGTCGCCGGCGGCCGCAATCAGGTCGTCGAGCCGCCGGCCGATCGCCTCCTGAGGCGAATAGCCGAAGAGCCTCGTGAACTCGCGATTGACGCGGACGACCTTGCCGTCCTCCCGCGTCACGACCACGGACTCGGGTGTCTGGTCGAAGAGTTTGTCCAGCACGGCACGCTCTTTCCGCAGCCGGTCGATGAAAGAGGTGAGCAACGCCACGACCAGGACCGTCACCGGGACGACGCTGATGCCGATGACGCCGATCGCGCCAATGCTCACGGCATGTTCCGGCAAACGCACTGCGCGTGAGGAGAACGCGACACCGGCCATGGCCGTGTAGTGCATGGCCGGATTGGCCATGCCGCGGATGAGCCACGTAACGGGCCTGCGGAAACTCCGGCCGCCTGGCGTCACGGCCAGCGTCCGTAGCAACAGGAATGCGGCCATGCTGGCGATGCTGGTAGCAACGGCGATCGAAAGGACGACCATCGCCGGTGAGTGATCGTGCCGCATCGAGGGGCCGACGATCGCTGCCATGGAGGTGTAATGCAACCCTGAGATGCCGACTCCGCCGAGGAGAACGCCCGCGGCGACCGCGCGACCTGGAGAAGCGTGTTCGTGCCGCAGGACCGCCAGAGCTGCCGCGGAGCCGGCCGCGCCCACGAAGTATGAGAGGAGCACGAGCCGCCAGTCGAAATAAAGGCCCCCAGGCAGCCGTAAGGCCAGCTTGGCGGTGTAGTGCATCGACCAGGTCCCGATCCCATCGACGAGCGCCGCGCCCGCCAGCCACGGCAGCCACGCACGGCCGCGCGTGTCGCGGATCCGCTCGGCGAGCTCCGTGGCCGCCCAGCCGCCGAGAATGGAGATGGCGACGGACAGCACCACCAGGGCGGGATCGTGCGTCGCCGCCGCGAATTCCGCCGCCGGGCCGCCGACCACCGTGAGCTGCACTGTTGCCTCCCGAGGTGACTGACGTTCACGGCTTGGGCCATCGGCGTGCAGAACGGTCGGCGCGACAGGGAGGGCTGGAGAGAGCCGCGGCGCCATGTGTAGAGGGCCCGCCGGCGTGCCTGCCGGCCGCTATTTCTCTGCTAACGCTCGCCACGTTGCTTGCGCTTTCGCGAACGTGCCGCGCGCGTCGCCGTCCATGAGCTCGCGCACCAGCTCCGCGACGCGCGCGGCGTGCGGTGCCAGATTGTCGCGGTTCGCCTCGAGCACCGGCGCCCACACCGAGGCATCGCTCCCCGCGAGACGGAGGAACGTGCGCAGGCCGCCGCCCGCGAAGCGCAGCGCGTCTTCGCCGCATTCGTGCAGGTAGGCCGCGAGTGCGGTCGACAGGACCTGTGGCAGATGACTGGTCAGCGCCACGCCGGCATCGTGCTCCTCGGCCGTGACGCGCTCGCGCATCGCACCGCAGTCGCGCACCAGCTCATCCACCAATGGATGGTCTCCGTCGACGAACCACGGCTTCCCTTCGAAAAGGTCCGCTGTTGCCGCGCCGAGGCCGCGCTCCTGCGAGCCGGCCAGCGGGTGTCCGGCGATGAACGTGCCGCGCGCCACCTCGCGCAAGGCGCGCATGACGCTGCACGCCGAGGTGACCACGGCTGTCGTGTCGAGCGTGCGTAGCTGGTCGACCGCGACGTCGACAGGCGTCGCCAGCAGGATCAAGTCGCCCGTGAACGTCTCGACGCGCTCGTCCGCCGAGCCCGCGCGTTGCGCGTCCTCGAGCGAGACGTGCGGATCGAGAAAGCGCACCCGCCACCCCGCCCGGCGCAAGGCCATCCCGGCGGAACCGCCGATCAGGCCCAGGCCGGCGATGAGGATGGTGTTCATGGTTAAACGTCCCCCGCCCGCCGGATCCCTCGCTATCGCTCGGGATCACGATGACGACGCGCGATGCGCGGCGTCATCGTGACATCAGAATCATCGTCCGGTCCACGACCTGCGACGTCAGGACGTCAAAGTACGGCCGCTGCACCGTCACCCGCGGGCGGTTCGGGCGCGGCTCGATGTCCGCGGCCTTGTACGCGCCGGTGGCCTTGGAGACGTCCGTCGGCAGGTTCATCTGCTTGATGATCGACTCGATGGCCTTCGTGTCGGCGGCGAGGTCGCCCGTGCGCCACCTGGCAGGCGGCTTGGCGGCGTTCAGGTTCAGGTTGGCCTCCGGGACGATCTGGTAGCCGTACTGCTTGGCGTAGTACTCCGCCACCTGTTCCATCGGCGCGTCGGTGTCGTAGATCGCCGTCGGCGGCGGCTCCGCGGCGGGGTTGATCACCTTGTGCGCGGCTTTCGTGTTCTCGGTGAGCTGCCCGAGGTAACGCGAGCCGGGGTAAACGACGAAGCTGAACGCTTCGGGCTCGGCGAGCTCCTCCTCACCACCCTTGCAGGCGACGAAGACCACGGTGAGGAGCAGCAATGCGGACAGCAGGATGCGTGTGTTTCGTGACAACTTGATTCCTCCGGAAAATCGAGTTCGAGCGCGGATTATACGGAGCGGCCGTTTCCGCCGTCGTTCGCGAGCGCCAGATAGTCGCGCACGCTTTGCCCGACCACCTGCTCGAAACGCTGCGAATACGACTTCACGGCGCCGGCCGGCTCGTCGAGAAAGATGCGCTCCACGCGGAAGAGCGGCACGAACATCGTCACCATCTCCAGCTCCGCCTCCTCGGCACGCGCGATCTGGTGGATCCAGTCGTCGAACGAGTCGAGATTCATCGCCCGCATCGTGATCCCGGCCGGCGACAGCGCCCGCAGCACGCCGAAGAACTTCTCCTTCGGGTTGACGAGATTCGCGATCACCAGCGAGTCGAGCTCGAAGCCTTCAATCATCGATCTTCTCGCTCAATTCAATGAGCACGCCGTTTCCCGCGGAAGGATGCAGGAACGCCACGCGGCAGCCGTGCGCGCCCGGCACCGGGGCCTCGTTCACCAGCCGGTACCCCTCCGCCTCGAGGCGCTCCAGGTGCTCCTCGATGTTGTCGACGCGGAAGCAGAGGTGATGGATCCCCTCGCCGCGCTTCTCGATGAACTTCGCGATGGGGGAGTCGGGGGAGGTCGGCTCGAGCAGCTCCAGGTTCGAGTCGCCCACCGAGAGGAAGGCCGTCTTCACGCGCTGCGTCTCGACGGTCTCGACGTGCTGCACCGCGAGGCCCAGGACCTCGTAGATGCGCGCCGCGTCGAGCGATTTCACTGCGATTCCGATGTGATCGAGTCTGGTCATACCCCGTGGTCATACTCCATGCTCTACACCCCTTTAACGTCCGCTCCCCAGATGTGTTTGTGCAGCTGCGTCTGAAAGCGCGCCGGCACGCGGTCGGCCAGCATCCACTCGGCCAGCGCCTTCATGTCCATTCTCCCCCACACCGGCGAGAGGAGCACGGTCCAGCGGTCGAGCCGCCTCTCCGCGATCAGCGCGCGCGCCCATTCGTAGTCGGCGCGGTCGGCAATCACGAACTTCAGCTCGTCGTGCGGCCGGAGGTCGTCGAGGTTGGCCCAGCGGTTCTTCTCGACCTCGCCGGAGCCGGGGCATTTGATGTCGAGGATGAGCTTCGCCCGCCGGTCGACGGGGGTGATGTCGATGGAGCCGGAGGTCTCGATCAGCACCTCGAACCCGTCGTTGCAGAGCCGTTCGATGAGCTCGAACGCCTCTTTCTGCGCGAGCGGCTCGCCGCCGGTGATCTCCACCAGGTTGCAACCGTAACTCCGCACGCGCGCAACCACTTCGCCGATGGACATCCGCTCTCCGCCGGTGAAGGTGTACTCGGAATCACACCAGGTACACCGGAGATTGCACCCGGTCAGCCGTACGAACACGCAGGGACGCCCGGCGTGGGAGGATTCTCCCTGGATCGAGAAGAAGATCTCAGTGATGCGCATCGTAGGTGGCGGTGTCCGCTTCGAAGGACGTTAGCACCGATCGGATCAGAGCGTGCACGGAACGGATCAGGCGCGACTACCGACGACGTTAGACCGTGCATCGAACGGATGACTCGCGCTGTCGAGCGCATCACGCGTGTCACGCCGCGCATTACGCGTGTCGACGGCCGCGTAACTCAGGTCATTGACGTCGATGGTCGCGACTGTTCTTCACGAGACTCGCTGCATTCCTGCCGTAACTTCGCGCTGTCGAGTTCATCAGCGCGAGCCATCCTCGGATCAGCCGTGTTCATACTCGTGTGACTCGCTGCGATACAAGTAGTGCCACGGAGTCATCTTTTCGGTGCACGGGGTGATCCCGTCGGCTGCACGCGCTGATCTTTTCCGTGCAGCGGGTGATGCGGTCGATGCACGGAGTCACGCCATTACTGCACGGAGTCATCTTTTCAGGGGACGGGGTCTTCTCATCCGTGCACGGAGTCTTCTCGCTGGCTGTACGTTTGATCTTCGTGGTGCACCGAGTCATCCCCGTCGGTGCAGCGAGTCTTCCCTTCGGCTGCACGTCATGCGTACGGAGTGGGATCGGCGATCCCGGCGTCTGCAAACCCTTTCCTCCTCAAGAGGCAGGAATCGCAGTGTGCACAGGCCCGTCCGTCGTCTGCAGGGTCGTAGCACGAGTGCGTGAGCGAGTAGTCGACGCCGAGCTCAATGCCGCGCCGGATGATCTCCCCCTTGGTCATGTGCAGCAGCGGTGCGACCAGGCGCGGCTCTCCGTGTTCCACGCCGCTCCGGGTGCCCTTCCAGATCACCTGCTGGAACGCGTCGATGAACTCGGGACGGCAGTCGGGGTAACCGCTGTAGTCGAGCGCGTTCACGCCGATCCAGATCTCCTGCGCGTCGCGCGCTTCCGCGTACCCGAGGGCCAGCGACAGGAAGATCGTGTTGCGCGCCGGAACGTACGTGACCGGGATGCCGGGAGCGCCCACCGCGTCCTTCGGCACGTCGATGTCGCCGGTGAGTGCGCTCGCGCCGAAGACGCGCAGGTCGAGGGAGTGCACCACGTGCTCCGCCACGCCGAGGGAGGCGGCCACGCGCTTCGCGGCCTCGAGCTCCACCGCATGCCGCTGGCCGTAGGTGATGGACAGCGCATGGCATTCGCGGCCGCCGGCGTTGGCCAGCGCGAGGACGGTCGCGGAATCGAGGCCGCCGGAGAGAAGGATCACGGCACGCATTCCTGGAGTTTATCCCGAGCAAAGCGAGGGGTCCCCGGTGCGGCAGCGAGGATTGCGCCTGTGGCTGCGGCCGTCGCGGTATAACCGGAGATCCCTCGCTGCGCTCGGGATAAACTCACGGGATGTACAGCGTTTACGAGCTCCTCAACAAGAAACGCCGCGGCGCCCCGCTGGAGCCGCGCGAGATCGAGTTTTTCGTCGAAGGCTTCACGCGCGGGACCATCCCCGAGTACCAGATGTCGGCGCTCCTGATGGCGATCGCGATCAACGGCATGATCGCCGAGGAGATGGCCACGCTGACGCAGGCCATGCTGCGCTCCGGCGAGCAGTGGCACCTGCGCGACAGCTACGACTTCATCGCCGACAAGCACTCCACCGGCGGCGTCGGCGACAAGGTATCGCTCGTCCTCTCGCCCTGGGTGGCCGCCTGCGGCGTGCAGATCGGCATGCTCTCCGGCCGCGGCCTCGGCCACACCGGCGGCACGCTCGACAAGCTCGAAGCGATCCCAAGCTTCAACGCCCGCCTCTCCCGCGAAGAGTTCGAGCGCTGCGTCGCCGACGCCGGCTGCGTAATCTCGACGTCGACGGAAGGCATCGCCCCCGCCGACAAGAAGATCTACGCGCTGCGCGACGTGACCGGCACCGTGGAGTCGCTCCCGCTCATCACCGCCTCGATCATGTCGAAGAAGCTGGCCATGGGCGCGTCCTCGCTGATCCTCGACGTGAAGACCGGGAGCGGCGCCTTCATGCGCATCTACCAGGACTCGAAAGCGCTCGCCCAGAGCCTCATCGCCGCCGCCGCCGGCTCCGGCACGCGTGTCGAAGCGCTCATCACGGACATGGACCGGCCCCTCGGCGTCGCCGCCGGAAACGCGAACGAGATCGTAGAAACGATCGAAGTATTGAAGGGCCACGGCCCCGCCGACGTCCTCGAAGTGACGCGCGCCCAGGCGGAGCGCGTCCTGGTGATGTCCGGCCGCTTCGACGAAGCCTCGGCCAACGCCGCCCTCGCCGAAGCCCTCTCCTCCGGCCGCGCCCTCGACCAGTGCCGCAAATGGATCGCCGCCCAGAACGGCGACCCCGCCATCGTCGACGACTACTCGCTCCTCCCCCAGCCGACCGCCGTGGTCGAGGTCAAAGCCCCCCGCTCCGGCTTCATCACCCATATCGACACCTACCAGGCCGGCATGTACACCGTCGACCTCGGCGCCGGCCGCAAAAAAGCCGACGACGTCATCGACTACGCCGCCGGCGTCATGTTCGACAGGAACACGGGAGATGAGGTGCGGGCGGGGGATGTGATCGCCAGGGTGCAGCTTGGGAAGAGGGCTCCGTCCGATGACCTGGCGCCAAGGTTCCTGGCGTTCGTCACGTTCGGGGATGACAAACCCGCCGACCGCCCACTCATCCACGAACACTTGACGTAGTTTGGAGTGCGGTGACCGCAGTCACCGCTTTCCCTCGCAGAAGCACGATCGTCGCGCCACGGAGTAAAAGCGGTGACTGCGGTCACCGCACTCCATAAGAATCAGTTCCTCACCAGCTTCACCGCGTCCGCAATCACGTACGCCGTCCCGCTCGTCCAGCGGCTCACGCCCACCGCGTTGTAATCACCGGCGTTCAGGTGGTGCACGCCGATGCTCACCCACGTGCCGCCGTTCACCTGCTGGCTCACGGTGCGCGTGACGTTCCCCGAAGACGTGGCCACGATGTACGGTGTCGAGGCGTTGTAGCCCGCGTTGGCGGGGTACCAGACGAAAACCTCGTAGTTGGCGGTGGTCGGGATGTTGAACTTGAACCACGCCGTATCCGAGGCGGCGACCGGCGTCGCATAGCGGTAGTCGGTGCCGTAGCGTTGCGTGCTGTAGCTCGACACCGCCCAGTTCGCGCTGGCGGTGAAGCGGCCGGCGGTGGTGTTGTCGACGATGGACGACCACGCCGTGCCGATCACGAGCGAACGGAAGCGGGGCCAGTCGAAGCAGGCGCCGGGGCAGGTCTTGGTGGTCGGGAAGTTCGTGTGGCCCTTGATCTTGAAAACCGACGACTGCGGGAGCTCGATGTCCCAGCCGAGGGAGGCGTCGTAGGTGGCGGTGCGGGGGATGCCGTGGGAGTCGGCGATGTCGCGCGTCAGGGCGGACGAGCCGTTGTACATCGCGGTGGTGTACCAGGCGCAGTTGTCGGCGTAGCCCTCGTGCTCGATGCCGACCGAGTAGCTGTTGTGCGACGCCACGTGCCACGCCGTGTCGAAGTCGCGCACCATCTGCGTCACCTGGCCGTCCGACGAGCGGACCACGTAGTGCGCGCTCACGCTGGCCGTACAGTTCTTGAACCAGGAGATCGTGCCGGCGTAGGAGCCCTGCGCGATGTGCTCCGCTATATGCGTGATCGAGGCGCTGCGTCCCGCGCCGTAGTTGCACGTCGCGGCCGGGTCCCACACCGCGGGACCATAATCCGTCGAGTCGGTGCCGATCCGGTCGGCGCGGCCGCCGGCGTCGATGGTCAGGCGGGGTGCGGAGAGGATCGCCAGCTGTTCCGTCCCGTAGATCCCTTCCAGGGAGATTTCCCGCTGCGCGATCCGGAACTGGTCGCCCGCGCGGCCGGAGACGATCGCGTTGAAGACGTCGTACGTGTGCATCTGCGCGATGCCGGGCTGCGGAATCCCGGAGAGCCGCGCCACCGCCCCCTCCCACAGCTCGACCGCGCTGTCACGGGTCAGCCCGGGCGCGTACTGTTTCAGCAGCGCCGCGGCGCCGCGGATGTTGAGTTGCGGATCGAGCCGCAGCTCGTCCGGCGTGCGGGCGATGAGCGCGGCCGCGTCGAGAAGCGAGTGCCCGAAGTGCTCGTCGTCGCGCAGGCCCATCACGCCGTACGCGGCCGGCTGGTGCTCGTGCTCCGTTTCGCGCTCGGTATGGCGCCAGCCGCGCTCGGCGTCGCGTCTGGCCACGATCCGGTGGCTCCAGCGTGTCTCGACGTACGCGATCGACTGCAGCACCTCGACCGGCACGTCGAACTCCGCGGCGGCCTCGTGGAACCAGCGGTCCATCTGCCGGGCCGCCGGCGACAACTCTTGGGCGGCCAGCGGCACCGCGATCAGCAGGAGAAGAAAGAGAGAAAGTCGTTTCGTCATGACGCCCCCATTTCGCAACCGGGGTGCCGGGACGCAGATCGTGAAAAACCGAAGGAATTCGCGAATTCGCTTCGGCGGCGCTGGATCAGAAACTGAGCGCGGGCTTAGCCGCTGACCCGCCGGTGGGGAGGCGCGTGACCCAACGGGCGGTCATTGAACGCCCTCTCTCAACGAGACCACCGCGGCCCGTGAGATGAGCGAACCGGTCAGGGACGGTGTGTTGCCGGAGCGCGCCAGGCCGAGGGAGTCGCGGGCGGCGTCGATCGCGGTGCGGACTTCCGCCAGGTGGAGCGCTTTGAGCGGCGTCAGGTCGACGGTGAGGGCCAGGTCGGTGAAGGCGTAGCCCGGGAGGCCGGCGGCGGCTCGCAGGGCGCTGGCGGCGGTGCGCAGCTCGGTGATGTGGGCAGCCCGGATGCGCGCGTTCGTCAGGTCGCCGTCGGCGAAGGCAACGGTCGTCGCCGGGTCGAGCGGCGTGAAGTCGGACTTGCCGGCCGCGCTCACCGCGCGGACTTTGTAGAGGTAGCTGGTGGACGGTGCGAGGCTGTGGTGCCTGAAGGAATTCGTGGCCGAGGTGCCGGCCTGCGTAAAGTGAGTGCCGTTCGTGGAGACGTGGATCTCATAACCGGTCGCCCCGGTGACGGACGGCCACGCGAGATCCGTGGACCAGGTCGTGCCGGTGAAAAAAGCCGTTGCGGCCAGCGACGCCGGTGTGAGCGGCGCAAACGTGTCGGCCGGATCGCCGGCGTTGTAGATGACGGCGGAGAACTTCTGCGGACTGCCGCCGGTCATGTTGCCGGTCGTGGCGCGCACCTGCACGGTGAACTGCGTGAGGCCCGCCGGCGGATAGAACTTCACCATCTCCACGTTGTTGGCCCGGTCCGCGGAAGTGGCGGTGCAGTTCTGCGCGAGCGACACCTCCTCCTCCCTCCAGCTGTCCCAGAGCAGGTCGTTCCCGGTGTGGCGGTACGAACAGGGCGAGCCGATCTCCACGAGCAGGTCGAGGTCGTTGACGAGCGGCGTGCCGTTGTCGTTCGGCGGCATCCCCGCGGGGTCGGTCCATGCGAGAACCACCGTCACCGGGAGAGCCGGATCGTGAACCTTGAACGTCTGCGACCATGTGGAACTGACGCTGGGGAGGCTCGCGGTCTCGTTGACGTAGACGCGGGCCGGGTATTGGCTGACCACCCGGTCGAGAGACAGTCGGCCGAAGCCCTGCCGGGAGTTCGGCGCCGGATCGAATGCGCCTTGACTATCGGAGCCGCCGTACATGCTTTCCGCTCCGGCAATGAGCATCGCTTTCACCAGCGACGGCTTCGCGGCCCCCGGAATGGGTTGACCGTTCACTTTGGCCGTCTCGGCGTAGCGGCGGCTGGCGAGGAGAGCGGCGCCGGCGGCGACAGGCGCGGCGAAGCTGGTCCCGGTGCCGCCGATGTAAAGATCGCCGGTACCGAGAGGCACGCCGGGACCGAAGTTGCTGCAGAAATTCAGCGTCGGCGTCACCGCCGTCGACTGGTGCACCGCCACGCGCGACGCGGGAGCGAACAGATCGGGCTTGATGTACCACTTGGACGAAAAGCTGGCGTAACCGGTGTAGCGCGTGCTGTTCTTGCTGTTCGTCATCACATTGTCGAAGTCCTCGGACGACGAGTCGTGGCACGGCCACGTGCCGCCGCGGACATTCTCCGCGCCGCCGACGGCGACGACGTTTTTCGCCGTCGCTGGCGGGAGTGTCAGCGCTTCGGCGATGAACGGGCTTCCGCAGCCGGCGGGACGCGTAGGCTGCTGGTCGCGATTCCCCGCCGAGGTGGTGATGGTCACGCCCGTATCGATGACGGCCTGGTCGAACTCCTGGGACAGCGCTTCATAGAGGCCGTCGAAGAACTCCGCGCAATCCTCCCGGTCGTCGGGATGCGTGTAGCGGTTGTACGAGTGGTTCTGCACCCAGACACCGTTCGTGCTGGCGTCGGCGACGAGCGCGCCCGTCACCGTCCCGGATACGGTCGCCTGTCCTGCATCGATGGTCGTGACGAAGATCCCGGCCGACGGCGCGACGCCGGTGCCGTAGAAGAACCCACCTTCATCCGTCTGCCCGCCGGAGGCGGGACTGCCGCCGATGACGCCGGCCACCGCCGAACCGTGGCCGTAGAGATCGGCCTGCGTGGCGCTGTAATACCAGTGCGACGGATTGTTGAAGTTTGCGCCCCAGCGGATGCGGCCGGCGGCCAGGTCGGGATGGTGCACGGCCCCGCTGCCGCTGCCGCCGTTGAGTCCCGTATCGGCGATGCCCGCGTAGAAGTTCTCCGCCGCGAGGTTGGTGCAGTACGGGCACACCGAGGAGAGCCACTCCTTGTAATGCGGACGATTCCGCGGCTGCCCCGTGATCGGCACGATGAGGTTACCCGTCGCGGCGGTCACGCGCTCGTCGGAAAACGAAGTCTCGACGGGGGAGGAGATGCCGACCACCAGCGGCAGCGCCAGCACCTGATCGACGCGCGAGCCGTCGAGGCGCACAGGCATCCGCAGCTCGTTCTCGATGCCGCGGCGCGGCTCGCCGGTCTCGCGGCCCCACGCCAGGATCGTCCGGATGTCGTTCTCCACGCCCGGCACGTTGGCGAGATGGACCAGGTAATTGCGCGTCTTCCCGGTCGTCTTCGCCGCCTTCTGGTCCTTCATGAATGGCTGGAAGACGCCGCAATATTGGACGTACGGCAGCGCCGCGAGGTGCGCGGCAACGGCGTCGTTCGCGACGATGACCAGTGAATTGAACTGCACGTACGTGAACACCCTTGCGCCGGCGTTCTTCACCGCCTCCTGCCACTCGGGCAGGATCGGCCCGACGAACTGGACGACGTAGAGCCCTTCGCGCCCCTGCGGATACCGCTCGACGAGCAGGCGGCCCGGATGCGAGCCGCTTGCGCCGAGACGTGCGTCGGTCACGGCGCCCGGGAGGAACACCTGGTCGTAATGCCGGACCAGCTCCACCTCCACGCCCGACTGCCGGGCGCGTCCGGCGAAGGCCTGCACTTCCTGCTGTTCCATCTGGACGACGGTATAGCTCTCGTAGCGCCGGACCACCTCACCGTCGATCCCGGCCAGCAGTTGGTCGGGGACGGAGGTGTTCACTCCATGCTGCACGAGCACTTTCACGAAACCTTTCTTCGCTTTCGACGCGGCGGTGAGACTCAGCGCGGCGACGAGGAAGAAGGCGAGAACGAGAGAACGATCGGCTCGCTTCATGACGTGCCTCCTTCACTGCAGGGTGAGGAGCACGAGAATCTCCCCCTGCCCTTTCTCGAGCGGCTCGAGCGCCTTGCCGATCATCGTGCCGGGTCGATGCATCGGGATGCCGGCTACGTCCACGGGCGCCGACCTCATGGCCCGGCCGGGCGTGTCGCTCGTAACGAGAAGGTCGCCGATCCGGATGGCGCCGCTGCTGGTGTCGACCTTCACGCGCACGCGCCCGGTCGTCGCGACCTGGACTTTCGACTCCGATCGTTCCCCGAGCGAGATGCCGGGCTGCGCGGAGACCACACCGGCCGCGCTCGTGTCATAGGCGGTCGCGGATGCGGTCACGCCGTCGTTCCGCGCCGGATCGAGGATGACCACCGTGCCGGGCGCCAGCTGCGAGGTTGCTTCCACCCACTCGGCGAGGTCCTGATATTTCGCGTTGATGTTCCCGCTGACGTTGATGTTTCCGTTGACGTCGAGCCGCTGCGTTGGGGTCACTGTCCCGATGCCGACGTTGCCGTCCGTGGTGATCGTCATCCGGCGCGACCAGCCGTTGTTCTGCGTCCAGAAATCCAGCCCCTTGGCGGCCGACATCTGCATCCCGACCCAGTCGCCGACGGGGTCGCCGAGGAAGAAGCCGCTGCCCGCGGCAATGGAGTCGGAGCCGCCCTTGCGCACTTCGAAACGGTCCTCGCCTCGGGTGATGCCATTGATGTGCATCAGGTTTCCGGCCGCGGGGTTGATGCCGAGGCCGAGCTGTCCGGACGTGTTCAGAATGAAGCGTGCGTCGATTCCTCCGGAACGGAGCCACAGATTTCCGTTCCAGCCATTGATGCCCGAGCTCAGGTCCGGTGAGTACCAGCCGGCGCTGGCGACCGCCCAGCCACTGGTCCTGATGCCGAGTGCATTGGGTGCATTGACGTCGAGCTTTGCACCCGGCGCCGTAGTGCCGACGCCGACGTTGTTCAACGTGGTGGTGTTGCCGGCGTTTTCGGTCCAGCCCGCTGTCTGCGCGAACGCGGTCGCGGTCACGGAGACGAAGAGAAGAGCGATGAATGTGTTTCGGATTGCCACGATGACCTCCAGTGGCTCCAAGTTGCGACCGGGCCTGACGCCAGGTGTGGTCCTTTTGTGGTGAATTTGTGGAGGTCGGCAAAGATGGTGTACCGTAACTTACAGTCCATGAAGGTATCCCATGCGAACGAACGAATCGGGCATTTTCCGCTTCGGCGAGCTCACGTTCGATTGCGGCTCCCACATGTTGCTGCGCAACGGTGAGGAGCAGCATCTCTCGCCGAAGGCGCGGCAGTTACTGCGGATGCTCCTCCTCAAGCGGCCTCGCGCCGTTTCGCGCGAAGAGATTTACGACGCGCTCTGGCCGTCGACCTTCGTCAGCGAGACGAACATGACCAGCGTGGTCAGCGAGTTGCGCCGAGTCCTGGGCGATCACGCGCGCTCGGCACAATACATCCGCACCGTGCACGGGTTCGGATACGCGTTTGCGGCCGACGTCGACACGGAAGCTTCCGCGCCGGTCGCGGTGGCGGTCCTGCTCTGCGAGGGGGAGCGCCATCTCCTGTACGACGGCCGGAACACGGTCGGACGAGCGCAGGATTGCCGCGTCGTCCTGGCCGCCGGGACCGTATCCCGCCATCACGCGGTGATCACCATCGACGCCGGCACGTTCGTCGTCGAAGATTGTGGGAGCAGAAACGGGACGTACGTCCGCAGCGAGAAGATCACCCGCACCGCGGTCCGGCTCCAGGAGCCGATCGCCTTCGGCGCGATCCAGGCCACGATCTCGCGAAAGTTCTCGTCGACGATCCCCCTGCCGCCGCATCTCTCGGTCCCGCGCCGGCACTCGAGCAGCAGCGGGAGCAGGGTCTGACCCTCGCCGCGCTATCATCCCCCCCGTGAAAAATCGCGCAATCGTCATCGTCTGCGACTCCCTCGGCGTAGGCGAGCTTCCCGACGCACACGAGTTCGGGGACGAGGGGTCGAACACCCTCGGCCACGTGCTCGACTCGCAGCATCCCAGCCTGCCGACGCTGACCCGCCTCGGGCTGTTGCACACGCTCCCTGCACCCGCCACCACCGAGATGCCGACGGCCGCTTACGGACGCATGGCCGAGGTGAGCGCGGGGAAGGACACCACCACCGGCCACTGGGAAATGATGGGGCTCGTGGTGAAGGACCCGTTCCGTACCTATCCGCACGGCTTCCCCGCCGAGATCATGCACGAGTACGAGCGGCGGATCGGACGGAAGACGCTCGGCAACAAGCCTGCCTCCGGCACCGTGATCCTCGACGAGCTCGGGGAAGAGCACATGCGCACCGGCGCGCCGATCGTCTACACGTCGGGGGACTCGGTCTTCCAGGTCGCGGCGCACGAAGACGTCATTCCGGTGGAAGAGCTGTGGCGCATCTGCGCGGAAGCGCGCGAGCTGATGCGCGGCGAGCACAACGTCGGCCGGATCATCGCCCGGCCGTTCCTCGGCAGCGGCAGCGGCCAGTTCAAGCGCACCGCGAACCGGAAGGACTTTTCCGTGCGGCCGACCGGCGAGACGGTCCTCGAGCGCGCCCACAAAGCCGGCCGCGAGGTGGTCGGTCTCGGCAAGATCGCCGACATCTTCGACCGCGTCGGCATCGGCACCGAGATCCGCACCGAGTCGAACTCCGACGGGATGCGCAAGACCATGGACCTGGTGCGCGAGTCGAGCGCCGACTTCATCTTCACGAACCTGGTCGACTTCGATTCGAAGTACGGCCATCGCAACGATCCGATCGGCTACGCGCGGGCGCTGGAAGCGTTCGACAGCGAGCTGGCCGCGTTGCTCGATACCTTGCAGGAGCACGATCTCGTCTTCATCACCGCCGATCACGGCTGCGATCCGACGGACGTCTCCACCGACCATACGCGCGAGTACGTGCCGCTGGTCGTGGCCGGTCCGCGCATCCGCGGCGCGCGCCCGCTCGGGACGCGCTCCACGTTCGGCGATCTCGGCGCCACGATCTGCGAGTTGCTGGAGCTGCCGTCGGACGGGCTGGCGGGGACGAGCGTTGTCGGGGAGCTGGGGGTGAAAGCATGAAATGGTTTCTGATGATTGCGCTCGTTGCGAGCGCTGCGTTCGCGCAATCGCCGCCTGTTCGCGAAAGCATGGAGCAGGTGGTGAACGACGCCATGGTGGTCGATCGCGTGGCCGAGGCCAGCAAGCGCGACCTGCCGACCGACCTGCTCGAGCGGATCGTCGACGAAGACATCGAGCTCCTGCGCGGACGCCGCGCCGACGGCTCGTACGAATACGCGACGTATGAACGGTTCGAAGCGGGGCGGATCACGAAGGAGTTCTCCGTCCAGCCGAACGCCGAGAAGATGGAAACGAACGAAGTGCGTGGCGCGAACGTCTACCGCGTGATCGTGGAAGTCCCCTCGCGGCGCATGCTGGTGCGCAGGAACCGGCCGGTGTGGGTCGAGCGGCTCGACGTCGAGTTCATCCCCCAGGGAGCGTCGCAGCTGCAGCAGCAGTCGTTCGAGGTGAAGGCATGGCTGCAGCCGGGCGAGCTCCGTCCGATCGACCTGCCGGCCATCTCGCGCCAGGTGACGGCGAAGGTGATCGCCACCGCGGAGAAGGACGGCGGCTACGGCAACATCGAGCTCTCTCTCGTGCAGGCGCGCATCGTCGATCTCGCCACCAGTCCGTATGCCGAAGCGGTCGCCAGCGCGAAAGCGCTGCTCCGCGCGCTGAACAACAACGAGCTCCCCTCCGTCCGGGCGAGCGCGCAGCGGATGCGCGACGCGCTCGGCGGTAGTGGGACCATCGCCGCGATCGCTCCCCGTCCGATTCCGGCCGCGACGGTGTCGGAAATGCCCGATGCCGCGACCCAGCTCGAGCTGCAGACGGAGCTGCAACTGATCGAGGATCTCCTCACCGGCAGCGAGTCGGAACGGAGAGAGGGGATGGACAAGCTGCACCAGTTGATCCGGCGAATGCGGTAACAACTGGCACATCGCCAGTAGCGCTACCGCTCCGGACTATTGGCACTCTGCGCGCGAAAATTGCAGGTCTGCGAACCTCTGCGACACGCGTGTGTAGCAGCAGCGTTGCACTTTTGATGGTTTGACGCCCATGCACCGCTGACGTAGAATGCCGATCCCTCTAGTAGTAGCCCTAAGCGCTTTCCGAAAGGAGCCTCACTTTGTCGTCAGTCAAACTTAGTTTCAAGGTCGGGGACAAGCTCGTCTACCCGAACCACGGAGTAACCGTGGTGGAGCATATCGGCGAGTCGCCGATCATGCCGCAGGGAGACAGCTATTACCACCTGCGCCTTCTCGCGAATAATTCGCGGCTGGTGGTGCCGATCACGAACACAGCCCGTGTAGGTCTTCGCCGTCTCTACCAGCAGAAGGAGATCAAAGGTCTCCTGGGCCTGCTCGAAGAGAAACAGGTCAAGAGCCACACGGACTGGAAAGGCCGTTACCGCGAAAACCTCGAGAAGATGAAAACCGGCAAGCTCGAGGACGTCGCCGAAGTACTGAAGAACCTGAATGAAGTGCAGAAGCGGAAGAGCCTCTCCTTCCGTGAGAAGAAGATGTACGATCGCGCGAAGTACCTCCTCGTCTCCGAGGTCGCGATCGTGAAGAACATCCCGGAACCGGAAGCCGAGAAGCTCATCCACAACTGCCTGGAGAAGAGCCTCGCGATTCCCGCGGGTCATTAGTTCCCCAACATCGATCCCAGCCCCGTGCCGCTTCGCAAGAAGCGGCACTTTTTGTTTGTAGAATGCGCGGCGATCTATGACCCAACGACTCCCCGAGTGGATCCGCGAAAAGAAGCTCAACCTCTCCGCGCTGCGGGAGATCAAGACCATGCTGCGCGAGCGCGAGCTGCACTCGGTCTGCGAGTCGCTGGCCTGCCCGAACCGCAGCGAGTGCTTTTCCCGCGGCACCGCCACCTTCATGATCCTCGGCGACGTCTGCACCCGCGCCTGCGGCTTCTGCAACGTCACCACCGGCCTGCCGTTCGCACCGCCGTCGCTCGAGGAGCCGCGCGCGGTCGCGGAGACGGCGAAGCGCATGGGCCTCAAGCACGTCGTGGTCACCTCGGTGACCCGGGACGACGTGCCGGACGGCGGCGCACGCCAGTTCGCCGAAACGATCCGCGAGTTGCGCGAAGCGCTGCCGCAGGCGGCGGTGGAAGTGCTGACTCCCGACTTTCGCGGCAACCTCGAGGCGGTGCGCACCGTGGTCGAGGCGCATCCCGATTACTACAACCACAACGTCGAGACCGTCCCGCGCCTCTACCGCCACGTCCGCCCCGGCTCCCGCTTCGAGCGCTCCCTCGACGTGCTCCGCCACGCGAAGAGCGTCGATCCGCACGTGGTCACGAAGTCCGGCCTCATGCTCGGCCTCGGCGAACAGCGCGACGAAGTCGTGGAAGTGCTCCAGCACCTGCGCGCCTCCCAGGTCGAGATCGTGACCATCGGCCAGTACCTCCAGCCGAAGCGCCACAAACTCGACGTCGTCGAGTACGTGCACCCGTCCGTCTTCGACGAGTACCGCGCGATCGGCGAGAGCCTCGGTTTCCGCGCAGTATTCTCGGGTCCGTTCGTGAGGAGCTCGTACATGGCGGACGTGGTCGCGCATGAAGCCACCCTGTCATCCTGAGCGGGGGCGGGGGCGCGGGTGGGAAGCGAAGGACCCCCTTCCTACAGCGCGCTCATCGCGCACCGCAGGGGGTCCTTCGCTTCCCACCGCCCTTTCCCCCTCGCTCAGGATGACAGTGGGGAACCCGCTACACTCCCACCGTGCCCCAGCAGAAACCCCGCTCCACCGATCCTGACAAGAAGCCCACCGGGCCGTACTTTGTCACTTACCTGCCGATCTTTCTCGACTACCTGGCGGTCGAGAAGGGGCTCGCGAAGAACTCGCTGTCGGCGTACTCGGTCGACCTGCGGCACTTCGGGCATTACCTGAACGACTCGAAGCTGGAGATCGATCGCGTCGAGCGCATTCACATCGTCAAATACTTTCAGCTGCTGCGCACGGCCGGCATTTCGGCGCGCTCGGTGGCGCGGGCGCTGGCGGCGATACGGGGTTTGTTCCGCTTCCTGGTGGCGGAGCGGCACCTGAAGAAGGATCCGACCGAGAACCTGGAGAATCCGAAGCTCTGGTCGACGCTGCCGAAGTCGATGCAGCCGGCGGAGGTGGAGGCGCTGCTCGCCGCTCCCGACCGCACCACCGCGGCCGGACTGCGCGATGCGGCCATGCTCGAGCTGCTCTACGCGACCGGCCTGCGCGTCAGTGAGCTGATCAAGGTGCGGATCGACGAGGTGGTCATGGACGCGGGGTTCCTGCGCACGATCGGGAAGGGATCCAAGGAGCGCATCGTGCCGTTCGGCGATACGGCCAGGGACGTGATCACGCAATACGTCGAGCGGGCCCGTCCCGAGCTCGACCAGTACTCCGACCCGCATCTCTTCCTCAACTACCGCGGCCGTCCGATGACGCGCCAGGCGTTCTGGATGAAGATCACAAAGTACGCCCGCGACGCGGGGATCAAGGCGCACATCTCACCGCACGTGCTGCGGCACGCCTTCGCCACCCATCTGCTCGAAAACGGCGCCGACCTGCGGTCGGTGCAGATGATGCTCGGGCACGCAGATATCTCCACGACTCAGATCTACACCCACGTTTCCCGCGCCCGGCTGCAGAAGATGTACGACAGTTTTCATCCGCGGGCGTGAAACCCGGCATAATCGCCGCGCGTCTAAGTGTTCAGACAGGCACCCCCGAATGATCAAACACGCCGTCGCTACGCTCGCTGTATTGCTCTCCGCCCACGCGGCGAGCGCGAGCATTGCGTTGTTCGCTGACGGGCGCAACATGAAGATCGAGACCTACGCCGTCGAGGCGGAGACGATCCATCTGCAGCTGAAGGATGGCGGGAAGCTCTCGCTGCCGCTCACGCGCATCGAGCGGATCGTGGACGACGAGATCGTGACGGCCGAGGTCGTCGCGGAAGTGAAGAAGATCGTGGAAGAAGGCGGCGTCTTTCCGAAACGCTCGTGGCGCTACAGCGAGCACAGCCGGCCGCTTTTCTCGTCCGCCTACAACGGGATCATCATCGAGGCGGCCAGCAAGTTCGACGTCGACGCGGCGCTCGTCTCCGCGGTCATCAAGGCCGAGTCGGATTACAACCCGCGCATCGTCTCGAACAAAGGCGCGCGGGGCCTGATGCAGCTCATGCCGGCCACCGCCAAAAGGTTCGGCGTGACGAACTCGTTCGATCCGCGCGAGAACATCCACGGCGGCACGAAGTACCTCCGCTGGCTGCTCAACAAGTTCGAAGGCAATGCAGACCTGGCCGTCGCCGCGTACAACGCGGGCGAAGGCAACGTCTGGAAGTATGACGGCGTCCCGCCGTTCCGCGAGACCGTGAACTACATCAATCGCATCGCGAAGCACATTCGCAAGGCGATCGAGAACGAGGTCATCCCGCGGACCAACGAGCCGGTGACCCCCGTGGCCGTGACTGCTGCCGGCCTGCGCTGACGCCATGTATTTGCGAACGGTCCTCGTTCTGCTCCTCGCTACTCCCCTCTTCGCTTTCGAATCGCGTCTCCTCGATCCGGGCGGCAACCCGATCGCCGGCGCTCAGGTGTCGGTGGTCGACCAGAGCGGCACCGCCCGCACGGATGCGGAGGGACGGTTCACCTTCACGCCCGATCCGAAGCTGCCCGCGACGCTGGTGATCGTCGGCAGCCGCGGCGAGATCTTCCCGCCGATCTACATCGAATCGCTTCCGGCGGAGCTGCGACTCGAGCCGGCGTACCGCGAAACGATCACGGTCACGACCGGTGCCACCCCGAACATCGAAGGGACGCCCGCGGCCGCGCCGGTGGTGGTCGGCTCGGAAGAGATCGAGCAGCGCAAGCCGGCGCACATCGGCGAAGCGATTGCGACCACGCCCGGGGTCACGCTGCGAGGGGAAGGGCCTGCTGCCGTTCCGGTCGTGCGCGGCTTGGCCGGCGGGCGCACGCTGCTGCTCATCGACGATGCGCGCATCGTGGCGGAGAGGCGTGCCGGACCTTCGGCGACGTTCGTCGATCCGCTCAGCCTCGGCTCGATCGAGGTGTCGCGCGGCCCGGGCTCCGTCGCCTACGGCTCCGACGCCATCGGCGGAGTGGTGCACCTGCGGCCGCGCGACCCGGTCCCCGGCAGCCCTGAATACCGTTACGACATGTGGAGCTCGTTCGGCGGCACCAGCACGCAAAGCGTGGCCGCCGAGGTCTCCACCGACGCTCTCGGCGGCGCGGTGCTGGCCTCGCTGCACGCCCGCACTGCCGACGATGCGCAGGATGCGAACGGCGACGAGATCGCGAATTCGCAGTACCGCGACCGCGGCCTGTCCCTCCGTTACGTCCGGGATGCCGACTGGGGGCGCCTGCGCACGGGCGTGATGACCAGCATCGCCCGCGAAGTGGGTGCACCGACCAGCGATACCGTGCTCACCACCTATCCCGACGAGCGTGCGACGATCGCGACGATCGCGCTCGACCTGGTCAGCGCCGGGATGTTCGATTCGGCCGCGGTGCGCGGCTCGGTCGGCTCGTACTCGATCACCACCAACCGCATTCGCACGACCGGCGTCGAGAGCGCGGCGGTGAAGGCGCGCGACGCGTCGTTCCGCCTCTCGGGCGAGCGCGCGGGCTCGCGCTCGCGGCTCGTGGCCGGCGTCGATTTCGTCAGCCGCTTCGACCTGCGCGCATCGGGCTCGGTCGAGGACGCGGACCGGCACGACACGGGCCTCTTCGCCTCGTGGAACGGCGGCATCACGCAAGCGCTGCAGTTCGCGGCAGGCGGGCGTGTGGATCATGTCACCACGCGCAATCGCGCCGGGTTCTTCGGCGATCGCGACACGAACGACGTGGCGCTGTCGGGTTACGGTGCGCTGACCGCGGGACCGTTCCGCAATGTGAGCGCGACCGTGCAGGTGGCGAGCGGCTATCGCGAGCCGACGCTCTCCGACCGCTACTTCCGCGGCGTGAGCGGCCGTGGCTTCATCACCGGCAACCCCGGCCTGGAGCCGGAGCGGAGCTTTCAGCTCGACGGCGGCGTGCGCTGGAACGGCTCGCGCGCACGCGTGGCGCTGTATGCGTACGACTACCGCATCGAGCACCTCGTGGAGCGCTATCGCGAAGGGGCGGACTTTTTCTTCCGCAACCGTGGCGAAGCCGAGATCCGCGGCGTCGAGCTGGAAACGGCCTTCCGCCTGATGCAGCACCTCGAATGGACGCTCGGCGCCGCCATGGCCGAGGGGGAAGCCGACAACGGCGACCCGCTCGACGACATCGGCGGTCCCGTGCTGCACTCGCAACTTCGCTGGGCGGCGGAACGGGCCTCCGTCTTCGCCACCGTCTCGGCCTACGGCCGCGACGACCGGCCGGGTCCGGTGGAAGTGGAGCGTCCGGGCTACACCGAGATCGATCTCGGCGCGGGGTGGCGATTCTCACCGCGCCTCGAGGTGCGCGTCGTGCTGCGAAACGCGCTGAACGCGCAGCATTTCGGGTCGCCGGACGAGGTAGCGGCGTTCGCGCCAGGCCGGAGCGTGTTGATCGGGATCAACCGGTAGGTCGCTACCCTCGCGCCTGTGGCGCGCCCCCTCACCCGCCCTTCGGGCACCCTCTCCCCGCTCACCGCGGGGCGAGGGGCTACTAATGGACTTCTTCGCGAGAGACAAAACTTAGTAGCCCTTCTCCCGCGTCGAGCGGGGAGAAGGTGGCCAACGGCCGGATGAGGGGACGCGCCACGGGCGACACCCATCACGCCGGAGTAGCCACCGACGTCTCCACTTCGTTCGCCACCACCGTCACCGCCCGGTACGGCTTCATCAGGCTGTCGAACCGCACTACCATCACCGTCCGGTCGTCGTCCGCCGGACGGCTGCCGGAGTGGCGGGCCACGGCCTCGAGGATCGTGTCGCGGATGGTGGATGGCGCGGCCTCGGTCTGCGTAGCGAGGAGCGCTTCGAGCTGTTCGAAGCCAAGGGGGTCGCCGTTCTCGTCCTGCGCTTCGACGATGCCGTCGGAGAGGTAGACGATGGCGTCCCCTTCCTGCAGGTCGACTTCCGCCGTCTGGGTCACGAGGTGCTCGCGGACGCCGAGGGGGAGGGAGGGGGATTCGATGGAGATGGGTGCGTTCTCGCCGCGGCGGAGGAGGTACGGGTAGAGGTGGCCGGCGTTCGTGTGGCGGATGGTGCCGCGCTCGAGGTCGAAGATCGTGAAGGCGAGCGTCATGAAGGCCCGGCGCTCGGTCGAGCGGAACACCAGTTCGTTCAGGCGCACGAACAGCGAGGTCTCGTCCGCCCCCTCTTCCACCAGGGTGGTGATCGCCGCCTTGACCATCGCCATCACCAAGCCGGTGGAAAGCCCGTGACCGGAGACGTCGCCGATGGCCACGGCCAGGCGTGATTTGTCGATGTTGAAGACGTCGTAGTAGTCGCCGCCGATCGAGGCGGTCGGCTCGAAGTGGGCGGAGAACGACACGCCGCGGAACTTCGGCCCTTCCTTCGGCAGGAGGTTGCGCTGGATGGTGGCGGCGATGGCGATCTCGCTCTGCAGGCGCTCCTTCTCCGTCACCGAGGCGAGCAGCGACGCGATCGACTCGGTCATCCGGTCGAACGATTGGGCCATCGCGCCGAGCTGGTTGTGCCGCTTCATCCGGATGCGGTACGAGAAGTCGCCGCGCTCGACGGCGCGCGTCCCTTTCTCGATGCGGTTCACGGCGCGCGAGATCGAGAAGATCAGGACCGCCGCGAAGGCGCTGGCGACGAAGTAGGCGAGCATCAGTGCCGCGGCCAGTCCGACCAGGGTCCAGAAGATGGCGCGCATGATCTGCGAGTTGGTCGCGCCGCCGAAGTAGAACTGGATCAGGTTCGAGACCGGGTTCGAGATGGCGGTGAAGAGCCGCTTGCGCGGATCGGGACGGCCGTCTTCCCAGTTCATCAGGCCGCCCTCTTCGGTGATGTCGAAGAAGAAGATGCGGCTCAGGCGGATGCCGCGCTTGCTGAAGTCGTCGAACTCGGCGTCGGCGCCGCTGATGGAGATCCCCTCGCGCTCTTTCTCGGCGATCTTCGTGGCCACGACCATGCCGCCGTGATCCTCGATGCGGCGCGCCCAGCGTTCGTCCATCGGGATGGCCAGGACGACCGTGCGGTCGCCGGGGTAGCGGCGGGCGGAGACGAGCAGGGGGGTCTTTTCGCGCAGGGCGAAGCCGCTGTAGCTCGTCTCGCGGAGCCAGGGGGGGAGCTGTTCGCCGGTGGCGTCGTCGGTGTCGTAGAGCTCGAGCCCTTCGAGGCGCGGGCGCATGCCGCGGGTGGCGTATTCGGAGTTCAGCGCCTCGAGATGGCCGAGGCTCGACTGCCGCTCGGCGCGGAAGCTGGCCTGGCTGGCCACGGCCGCGATGACGTAGAGGATGGCCGTCAGCAGCACCGCGAAGAGGAAGAACGGCAGGACGCCGATCATCACGTAGCTGAGCAGGAGGCGGCGGCCGACGGTCCAGAAGACCTTCCGCAGCAGCCAGCGGGCGGCGGTCGCGAACCCGTACAGCGTGAGGGCGATGAAGAGCAGCCAGGAGGCGAACTCGACGACGCCCAGGCCGGGAATGGAGGCGTTGAACCTGTCGAGGAGCGAATCGACGTAGCTCGTCACGATAATGGTGACGATGCTGCCGAGCCAGAGCAGGAGCGCTGGCGAAAACCGCCGCCGCGGGGTCTCGGGTGCGACGTCCATCGAAGTCATGATGACACAGGGGCTGCGCCTCGCCAGCGCACACTGAGGGCTGATTGTTAGTACGTTGCGCGGGGGCGCGGGTTGCGCCACGAGAGACCGATCTGCGGATTTCCAAGGGGTGGCTTCAGGCGTCGGGCTTCTGGGCCTTGTCGGCGCGGCGGTGTACGCTTGACGGTCATTCGAGGGATGGTGGAAGCTCATGAACGAGACATCCGCGCAGCATGGCAGCGCCACTTCGGACGTTGAAGTAACGAACATCTCGCGGCACGGCTTCTGGCTGTGGCTGGGCGGGCGTGAGCTCTTCGTTTCGTTCAAGGAGTTCCCCTGGTTCGCGAATGCGTCGGTGGCAAAGCTCACGGCGGTCCAGTGGCCATCCGCGGATCATCTCTACTGGCCGGAGCTGGACGTCGACCTTTCCGTGCGCTCGATCGAGCATCCTGAAGAGTTCCCGCTCGCGTCACGCGATGCATGAATTCCGTCCGCGCCCCACGTTCTGGCGCCTGGCGCTCGTTACGGCGTGTCAGGTGCTGCTGGCCGCGTGGATCGTGAACCTGGGCGTATCGACTCTGGAGCTGCTCGTGTTGCGCGATGCGGGGTTGCGCGCGGTGATCGTCTATGCGTCGCCGTGGGATACGGTGCGCGAGCGGCTGGAGCCGGATCCGGCGGATGCGGAGCTGGTGCGGCGGTATGAGAGAGCGGACCGGATCCATCTGCACGTGGCGGGGTGGTTTGCGGCGGGGGCGGTGCTGCTCGCGCTGGCGATCATGAAGCTCTGGCCGGGAGGTCCGTCGCTCGCGGCGCGGATGTTCGGCTACGTCTTCGGAGCGGTGCTGGCGACGTTCGGGATCGCGCGGCTCGCCTCGCACGAGGTGCGCATCGATCTCCCGCCCGCGGCGATCCTCGGCAGCCTGTCGCTGGCCGCCGGCCTGGTCGTGGCCGTCGTGGCCATGCGCCGCATGATCGTGCTCCTCGGCAACGTGTACGAGTCGCGGTTCTGGATTCTGGTAGCGATCTTTCCGGTCTGCGTGGCGCTGGCGTTCGTCTCTCTGCGGGCCGCGGTGGGGGCGGCGTTGCTCGCCGGAGCGGCGTTCATGGCCACGCTCCTGCCGGTGCATGGGAAGTTCGAGCAGTTGACGCGGGTAGAGCTGCGCGAAGCGGTTGTGCCGCTCCTCGTGACGATGGCGCTCATCGGGGTGACCACGATGCGAGCGCTGGTGGTGCGGGAGGGTCAGATCCGGATCGAGCGGTGGGAGGAGATCCGGAACGGAATACCTCTCGATTGGCCGCTGTCTACTGCTCAGTATGCGTCTCACTTCCCTACTCGTCGTGTGCCTGCTCGCTGCTGAAACCGCCTCCGCGGCGTGCGTCAATCGTTTCGTGAACCGGACCGCTCGCCCCTATCAGGTGGTGACGCTGCTGACCGGGAAGCTGACGTTCCAGGAAGCGCAGGAGCTGGCGGCGAAGATCAGCAAGAACCAGGCGCCTCCGCTGGAGTGGGTCAGCGATTCGGGGAAGACGATCGCGAAGCAGTACGGTGAGCTGAAGGTGATGCGCCCGATGCCGGTCGGCTGCGACGGCAAGAGCTCCGGCGTGGTCATGATCGCCACGTTTCCCTCCGCGCAATCGCCGTCGAAGAAGATGTTCGTGAAGCTCGACGCGGATACGGTTGTGGAGTTCGAGCAGCAGCCGTAGAGTCGGGTGTCAGTGATCGGGTGTCAGGTGTCTGCGGTTTTACGACTCACGACACATGTGCCGTCAGCCGCAACACCGCAGACACCCGACACCTGACGCCTGACACCAGCGGTCACCTCTGTGCAGCCGCCGTCCCCGCCCCTACCTTCATCCTCCACACTCCCCGTCCGTGCGTGCCGATGACGAGGTAGCCGGTGTTTGCGTTGTAGTGGATGTCCTGGACCGCGACGACGGGCATGTTGCGGCGGTCGGAGGTCCAGGTCGTGCCGCCATCGGTGGTGGTGTAGACGGCGGCGTCGGTCGAGAGCCAGAGGCGGTTCGGGTCGAACGGGTCGAGCGCGAGGGCGGTGGCCGGGACGTCCGGGAGATTGCCCGAGATGTTGTTCCAGAACGTGCCGTTGTTGGTGCTCACGAACACCTTGCCGGGAGTCGTGGGCGTGTTGGCGTCGTAGCCGTTGAAGACCGCGTAGACCTTGGCGGGGCTGTCGTAGGCGGCCACGACCGCGCTGACGTAGCGGTTCGGGAGGCCGGTGCGGTGGTCCGCGGTAACCGCGGTGCCGGCGTCGTTGAGGTCATAGCGGTAGACCGAGCCGTTGCTGGTGCCGACCCAGACGGTCTTGTGATTGAGGGGTGAGACAGAGATCGACGTTGGCGTGCCGTTGGTCCTGTGTCCCGGCACGAGGCGTTTCGAGTTTTCGCCGCGCTCGGTGGAGCGGTAAAGACCGACGTCGCTGGCGCCGTACGTGATGTTCGGCTCGACCGGATCGACGACGAAGACCGGCACGAACGACGGGTTCTCGTCATCGTCCGGGATGAAGACGTCGTAGTGCCACCCCGAATCCTCGGTGAAGGTCTTGACGCCGCCGCCGTCGTGGCGATGCACGCCGAACTGGCTGCCGAGGTAGACGTAGTTCGGATCGAGGGGATCGAAGATCGCGATCGTGCCGTCGCCGGCGCCCCATCCTTCCCAGGTGATGCCGTTCCAGTAGCCGCAGGAGTTGTCCTGCATGCCGCCCAGGATGATGTTCGGATCGGTGGGATGGGAGGCCACGCGGTAGAACTGCAGCGTGGAGAGGTCGTTGTTCAGGTTCTCCCACGTGTACGTCAGGCCCGCCAGCTGTCCGCGGGGTCCGGTACCGACCGAGCGGCGCCGTCCGGCCGGCTTCGGGGCCGTCGGCGGTCTGGCGATGCTGCCGCGATACAGACCGCCGTCGTTCGCGACGTAGATGGCGCCGTCCGGGCCGTAGACGATGTCGTGGATGTCGGGGTGGATCACCTTGGTCGGGTCCATCTCCACGCACGTGTAGACCGGAAGCGGGTTATTGATCGGGCCATCCTTGCGCGTTGGCTGTGCGCTGATGCGCGTGCAGTGCGGAGTGGTATCGAGCCAGCTCTTTCCGCCGTCGAGCGAGCGGTAGATCATGCCGCGCCACGGCATCTCCACGAGGCGGGTCGGGTTGTCGTGCGGCTCCGGGACGATCAGCGAGTAGTTCGCAGAGCCGCCGATCAGGACGTCGTTCTCGTTCTCCGGGTTGACGGTGATGACGTTGTCGTACGTGCACTGCTGCGTGCAGTAGTTCGGGATGCCGTCCTTGAACGTGCCGAGCCAGTGCCACGTGGTGCCGCGGTCCTCCGACTTGAAGAGCAGGCCGGTGCTGATCTGGCGGTCGCGTCCCAGCTCGTAGAGCCCGTTGCCGTCGTAATCGAGCAGGTTCACCGACACTTCGTAGCCGGCGTAGAGCACCCGCGGATTGGCGGGCGAGAGGCCGATCTCGACGCGGCGGAACTCGGCCTTGGTGCCGTCGTTGTTGAAACGTTTGAGGGTGCGGTAACTGCGCGTGCGCGAGTCGTAGTAGCTGAGGGCTTCGACCTTCGCCGGCAGGTCGCCCACGCCGTTGATCTTCTTTGGCGTGACCAGTTTCCACGTGCGTCCCGCATCCTCGGAGCGCACGATGCCGCCGTACCACTCGGAGGCGTAGAGGAGGTCGGGTGCATTCGGGCCGCCGTACTCGAGGTCGATGATGCCGACGCTCGCCGACTGCGCGTTGCCGATCGGGTGGCGTGTCGCTACGCGGATCAGCGTCCAGCTCTCGCCGCCGTCGGTCGACTTGAAGATGCCGGTCAGCGGCTGGTTTGGCGGCGGCCGGAAGATCGAGTTGACGATCGAGGCGGTGCTGACGTACATCGTGCGCGCGTCGCGGGCATCGAATTCGAGGCCGGTGATGGCCGCGTACTCGAAGTTCCAGTTGTCGCCGCGGTCCGGGAGCGGCGCCCACGTCTCCCCGCCGTCCGTGGAGCGCAGCAGGCCGCTGCCGTAGATGCTGGTGCTGCCGTTCGGCTCACCGGTGGCGGCGTAGAGGACGTTCGCGTCGCCCGGCTTGTATCGGATGATGTTGATGGCCAGCGTGGGCAGCGTCTGCTCGCCGATGGAGCGCCAGCTCTGTCCGCGGTCCGTCGACTTCCAGATGCCGCCCTGCGCGGTGCCGAGGAAGAGGACGTCGGGGTTGGACGGATGGATGGCCAGCGACAGCGCGCGGCCGCTCGCGTTCTGCGCGGTGTCGAGGCCGTACGTGATGTCGCGCAGCGGAGCCGGGCCGATGCCCTCCCACCCTTCGTCTGCCTCGACGCGGTGCCGTCCGCCGCTCGCGAGCTCGCTCCGCACCGCGGCGCGATGGACCTCGATCGGCACGGAGCCGGCCGGATACGCGCGCTGTTCCCAGTACCAGCGGTCGCGCGCTTCCGGATCGTCGTGTTTCCCCGTGGAGAGCTCCCCCTGCGCGCTCTTCAGCTTCATGCGCGCTTTCCACTTCGGTTCGGGAGCGCTGTCCTGTTGCGGAACGGAACTGCTGCAGGCAGCGACGAAGAATGCGGCGGTGAGCGCAACCGTGAGCGCTTTGGACATTTGGCCTCCGAGGATCGAGACCGGTCATTGGAACAGACCTGTCGCCGTTCGGGCTAAGAATTGGGACGAAGGTCCGTTACTGTGCGGTGAAATTGTGATTTGAGGCGACGAAAATGGTGTCGGGTGTCAGGTGTCTGGGTCTTGTCGGCTCACGAGACATTTGCCGCGAGCCGTCAAACCTCAGACACCCGACACCTGACATCAATGAGCGCTCAGCGCCGCGCCACCCCCGCCCCCGCTCCCACCTTCATCCTCCACACCCCTCGTCCGTGCGTACCGATGACGAGATATCCGGTGTTCACGTTGTAGTGGATGTCCTGGACCGCGACGACCGGCATGTTCCGGCGCTCGGAAGTCCATATGGTGCCGCCGTCCGCGGTCGAGTAGACGGCGGTGTCGGTGGAGAGCCAGAGCCTGTTCGGGTCGAACGGGTCGAGTGCGAGGCCGGTGGCCGGGACGTCCGGCAGGTTGCCCGAGATGTTGCGCCAGGACGTGCCGCCGTCGGTACTCAGGAAGACCTTCCCCGGCGTGTCCGGCGTGTTGGCGTCGTACCCGTTGAAGACGGCGTAGACAGTGTCGGCGCTGTCGTATCCGCCGGCCAGGGCCCTGACCTGGCGGTTCGGCAGTCCGGCGCCCACTTCTTTGACCGTGGCGGTGCCGTCTGCCGCGATGTCATAGCGATAGACGGAGCCGGTCGCGGTGCCGGCCCAGACGATGTTGTGGTTCATGCGCGAGACCGAGATCGCGGTCGGGGAGCCGTTCGTGTCCTTTCCGGGGGTGAGCCGGGTCGAGCGTTCGCCGCGCTCGGTCGAACGATAGAGGGCGCGATTGCTCGCGCCGTAGGTGATGTTCGGCGACACCGGATCGAGTGCGAAGACGGTGATGAATGGCGTGGTCTCTCCCTCGGCCACGGTGTCGAAGCTGAAGACCCCATACGTCCAGCCGGAGCTCTCGCTGAAGTCTTTCTCGCCGCCGTTGTCGTGACGGTGCACTTCGCCCGGCGTGCCGAGATAGACGTACCGCGGGTCGACCGGATCGAAGAACGCGATCGTGCCGTCGCCGGCGCCCCACCCTTCCCACGTCGAGCCGTCCCAGTAGCCGCTGGAGTTGTCCTGCATGGCGCCGATGACGACGTCGGGGTCGGTCGGATGGGAGTCGACGCGATAGAACTGCAGCGTCGACAACCCGTCGTTGAGGTTCTCCCACGTATAGGCCAGCCCCGGGAACGGAGCTCCCGAACGCACGCCGACCGATCGCCGGCGCCCTACTGTCTTCTCGGTCTGCGCCGGACGGGGAATGGTCGTACGGTAGATGCCGCCGTCGTTCGTGACGTAGACGCTGCCGTTCGGGCCCCAGACGATGTCGTGGACGTCGGGATGGACGACCTTCGTCGTGTCCATCTCCGCACACCCGTAGACGCGTGCGGTGCCGTCGTTCCCGAGCGGTTGAGCGGTGAGCCGCGCGCAGTGCGGAGTCATGTCGACCCAGCTCTTCCCGCCGTCCATCGAGCGATGGACCATGCCGCGCCAGGGCAGCTGGATGATGCGCGCCGGATCCATCACCGGCTCGGGTTGGTAGAGGTTGTAGTTGGCCATGCCGCCGAGCAGCAGGTCGTTCTCGTTCTCCGGATTGACGCTGATGACGTTGTCGTATGCGCACTGGATCCCGCAGTACTCGGGGATGCCGTCCTTCACCGTTCCGAGCCACTGCCACGTCGCGCCCGCGTCTTCCGACTTGAACAGGAGACCGCGCGCCACCGTGCGGTCGCGGCTGGATTCGAAACGCCCGTTTCCGTCGTAATCGAGCTGGTTCACCGGCACGTCGTATCCGGCATAGACGACGCGCGGATTCGCGGGGGAGACGCCGAGCTCGATGCGGCGGAGCTCCGGCTCGGCCGCGGGGTTCGTGAAGCGGTTCAGCGTCACGAAGCGGCGGATCCGCCCGTCGAAGTAGCTCAGCGCCGGCACCGCGGCCGGCAGGTCGCCGACACCGCTCGCTTTCCTCGGCGTGACGAACGTCCAGCTCCGGCCGGCGTCCTCGGACTTCAGGACGCCGCCATGCCATTCGCTGGCGTAGAGGAGATCGGGAGCCTTCGCCCCGCCGTACTCCAAGTCGCGGATCCCCACGCTCGCGGAGTCGGTGCCGTTGGCGAGCTTGTAGCGCGTGGCGGCGTGGAGCAGCGTCCAGCTCTCGCCGCCGTCCGTCGACTTGAAGATGCCGGTCTGCGGCTGGGGAGGCGGCGCCGGAAAGAACTTCGAGGTGGTGACGATGGTGGCGGTCGAGACATACATCGTGCGCGGATCGCGGGCATCGAACTCGAGGCCGGTCACGGCGGCGTATTCGAACGTCCAGCCGTTGCCGCGGCTCGGGAGCGTCTGCCACGTCTCGCCGCCGTCGGTCGAGCGAAGCAGGCCGGTGCCGTGAATGCTCGTGCTGCCGTTCGGCTCGCCGGTTGCGGCGTACATGACGTTCGCATCGTCCGGCTTGTAGCGAATGATGTTGATGGCCAGCGTCGGGAGCGACTGTTCGGCGACCGGCTGCCACGACGTGCCGCGATCCGCCGACTTCCAGATGCCGCCCTGCGCGGTGCCGAGGAAGAGGCGGTTCGGATCGTGAGGATGGATGGCCAGCGTGAGGGCGCGGCCGCTCGCGTTCTGCGCGGTGGTGAGGCCGTACGTGATGTCGAGCAGCGGCGCCGGCCCGAGGTTCTGCCACTGGTCGTCCGATTGTGCGCGTGTCCGGCCGCCGGTCATGAGCTCGCGCTGCACGGCCGCGCGATGGACCTCGATCGGGATCCGGCCCGCCGGATACGCGCGCTGTTCCCAGTGCCAGCGGTCGCGCGCTTCCGGATCGCTTTTCGTTCCGGCCGACAGCTCGGTGCGCATGCGGGCCTTCCAGTGCGCGTCGGGTGCGTCATCGGACGGTGGCGTGGAACTGCTGCATGCGGCGAGCAGGAATGTGGCGATGAGCGCGGCCGAAAGCGCTTTGGACATGCTGGAGATTTGACCAGACCCGCGGCCACTTCGGCGAGGATTTGGGACGAAGGTCCGTTACGGCGTGTTGAAACGGCGAATCAGCGGCCCTGCCACTCCGGCTTCCGCTTTTCGATGAACGCGTTGAGGCCTTCGTTGGCGTCGGTGGTCTGCATCAATTCTTCCAGGTACAGGAGCTCGACACGAGCGAGTCGGTCTTCGAAATCGGCTGCCTGGGCGAGGCGGAACGCTTTCTTCGTGAAGCGCACCGTCGAGGCGCTCTGGCGGTAGAGCCGCTGCAGCCACTCCTCGGCGCGCGCGTCGAATTCGGCGATCGGGAAGACGGCGTTGGCGAGGCCGAGGCGCTCCGCGGTCTGCGCGTCGACCGCGTCGCCGGTCAGGAGCAGCTCGAGTCCTTTGCGAGGGCTCGTCTGACGCGAGAGCTGATACGCCGCGACGGGAGGGAAGACGCCGAGGTTGATCTCGGGCTGGCCGAAGCGTGCGCGGTCGGAGGCGAGGACGAAGTCGCATGCCAGCGCGAGCTCGCAGCCGCCCCCCAGCGCCGCCCCGCGCACCAGTGCGACGGTGACGAGGTCGAGACGCGCCAGGATGCGGAAGCAGTCGTGGAACGCGGAGAGCATCGCGGTGATCCGATCGCCGAGGTGGTCCTGCACGCTCGCGCCGGCGGAGAAGGCCTTCTCACCCGACGCGTCGATGATCAGCGCATGCCGGTCGTTGGTCACGCGCCCCAGCGCCTCGCGCAGCTCCTCGAGCATGGTGATGTCCAGGATGTGCAGCGGCGGATCGGAAAGGGTGACGCGGTAGGCGTGCGGCTCTTCGGAGAAGGCGATTTTCATGGGGGGAAGTCTATCTGTGAGTGTGGTGTCAGGTATCGGGTGTCAGGTATCTGGGGTGTGTCGCCCGGGCGAAAAGCCCCTGACACCTGACACCCGACACACCACGTGAGCAGTGCACTCACCGCACGCTGCGGCGTTTGCCCGGTTGTGGCAACGGGTGGGTCGACCACACCTCCAGCGAATGTGCGGTCAGGAGATACGCGCGACCCTCGGTGACGGCGATCGAGCGTACCGGAGACGGCACGTCGAAGGTTGTCGAGGGGAGGAAGGGCGGGAGGGCGTAGAGCTCCGGATTTTCCGAGCGGCCGGTGATGATGGCGCAGGTGCCGTCGATGCGGATGCGTTGCGAGTCGTCGGGGGTGATGGCGGTGAAGCGTTCGTTCTGCAGGCCGAGGCCTGCGGCGGAGTAGGTGTAGAGCTTGTCGCCGAGGACGTGGACGCGGCCGGTTTCGTAGGCGATGGAGGTGGCGGATGCAGGGCGTGGGGTGGCCATGAGCTGCGCCGGCTGGAGTGGGGAGGTGAGGTCCAGCACGCGGATGTCATTCGGCGCATCGACGAGCACGTAGGCGCGGTTGCCGGAGACGGCGAGGTCGCGCACTCCGCCGTCCATGGCGGTGGCGAAGAGGAGGGTGGCGGGATCGAGGACCACGGTCTTGCGCACGCAGGTGCCGGTCGTGCAGCCGGTGGAGAGCGAGACCCAGACCGCGCCGCCCGCGGTGTGGATCGAGAGCGGCTGCGTTTCGCCGGTCGGTTCCTGGAGGGTGACCTGCGCGAGCAGCACGCCGGAGGTCGACCAGGCGGAGACGGTGCCGTTCGCGGCCAGGGTGTAGAGCGTGGTCGCGGTCGCGGCCGCGTCGATGGCGCCGGGCGCGCGGACGCCGGTGATGCGGCGGAACGGCGCGGGGTGGAAGATGTCGACGCCGGCTTCGCTGTAGAGATAGACGTGCTCGCCCGCGGCAAGGACCTTGGTGTAGTAGTCGTTCGCGAACGGCGTTGCCGCCTGCGGCAGCGTGGTCGTGCGCGAGACCGCGGCCATGCCTTCGTTCGTGGCGATGACGGCGATCGCGCCGGCGGTGTCGAAGGCAACGGAGACGGCGGGGAGGCGTTGTTCGCGCGCGAGCGTTTGCGCGTTTGCGTAGACGAGCACCGAACGCTCGTCGAGCGCGAGGAGGTCGTCGCCGGAGAAGGCGAGCTGGCGCGGGATGCTCTGGTTGGAGCCGGCGATGGTGCGGACGGAGCCGCTCGCCAGGTCGACGACATTGATGCCGTTGAACGTGAAGATCGCGGCGCGCGTGGCGTCGAGGGCGATGTTCCCGACCGCTGCGCCGTCGATGGTGATGGTGCGCGCCGGCGTGGCGAGATCACCGTTCGCCCAGTAGTGCAGGACGGTGTCGCCGTCGTTCTCCCGGAACTCCGCGGCGACGATCGAGGAGCCGTGCCGTGCGAGGAGCGCCAGCGGTGGCACCGCGATCTTCGTCCCGCCCGAGTACAGCGAGCCGTTCACGAGCAGCGCGATGACCGACGTGTTGCCGAGGACCGCGTTGGCGATGACGTCCGGAAAGGTGACGCTGGGGGAGGCGACCGGCGTGCCCGTGAGCGGCCAGGGGGTGGCGGTGGCGCCGTTCGTCGCCAGGAGCGTGTTGTCGCGTACGTCGCGCAGCGTCTGACCCGCGCCGGCCTGCAGGGTGCGTTCGGTGGTGAGGCTGATGCCTGTGGCATCGATGCGCTGTTCGGTGATGTTGCCGTTCGCATCGCCGAACCACGCCCTGTCGCCGGCGACGCGGACGCTGGCCGTCGCGCCGGTGCCGTAGCTGACGAGCGGGTAGGGGCGGGCGATCGTGCGCAGGTCGATCGTCGTCAGGCCGACGTCGCCGGCGGCGACGTAGAGCATGTCGCCGCTGCGCGCCAGCGCGTGGATGGCGTTGTCGGTGCCGCCGGTCGGCGCGAGCTGCGCTTCGAAGCGCTCGATGAGGCGTTCCGGCGCGGTGAAATCGATCGCGCGGATGGTGCGGTCAGGGCCGGCGATGTAGTGGACGCGGTCCGCCGCGGCCGCGAAGGACGTCGCGCCGAACGGCAGACGCGCCACGCGCGCGGTGCCGGAGAAGACGTCGGTGAGCTGGCCGAAGCGGTCGGAGACGTAGAGGTGGTTGTCGCTCGCGGTGTGGACCGACGTCGCCAGCGGCATCGCCTCCAGCGTCCCGACGTTCTGCGGCAGCGCGGGGATGGCCAGCGAGAACAGTTCCACCGTCGCGTCGCCGTCGGCGGCATAGAGCGTGGTGCGCGTCGAGGCGAGCATGGTCACGCTCGGCGCGGAGGTGTGCAGGACGACGTTCGTGCGGACGGGATTCGTGCGGTCGAGCAGGTCGTAGTGCGCGATGCCGTTCGTGGTGGCGGCGAAGAGATAGCCGCCTTCCAGCGCGAGGTCCTGCACCGTTCCGGGTGCGTCCACGGAGCGGATGAGCGTGAGCTTGCGGCCGTCGCGGCGGACGACGTGAATGCGCGCACCGCTGCCGGCGTACGCCAGCCCGAGGTTGTCCGCCTGGACGACGCGCGTCAGGCCGGGGCTGGCCAGCGAGTCGACGCCGCGCGTCCCTTCCAGCAGTTGCACTCCGTATCCCGTGGCCAGCCAGACGAACGGGCCGTCGACGGAGAGGTCGAGGGCGGTGGTGCGGAACTGCGTCGACTGGCGCGGCGACCAGGTGCAGTCGGCCGCGAGGCTGGAGGAGACCAGGATCAGGAGGAGGAGGGACGCTTTCACACACCCGCGCATCTGCTGAGTTTAACAAGCCGCAGCGCCTTGGCCACATACGACGGATGCGGCACCTCGGCCATCGCGGCCGGATCGATCCACTCGTAGCCGGCCGTGTCTCCCCGCAGTTTTGCGTCGTACAGTGCGAACTCGATCTTCCGCGTGGTCACGGTGTGCCTGATCGTGCCGAGGAGCGCGCCGCGCACCACGTCCAGCGGCCCGGCTTCGAGCAGCGACGCGTCGCCGTGCGGGAGGTGATACATCGCGTGCATGAGCGGACCCGCTTCGCGCCGCATCAGCACACGGCCGGACTGGTCGCGCACCAGGTAGAGCGGGATGTGCAGCTCGCGCGTCGCTTTCTTCGGCTTCGGCGCGGGCAGCTCGTCGACGCGTCCCGTGGCCAGCGCGACGCAGCTCTCGCGCAGAGGGCAGACCAGGCAGGAGGGATTGCGCGGCGTGCAGATCAGCGCCCCGAGCTCCATCAGTCCCTGGTTGAAGTCGCGCGGCTTCCGGCACGCGTGCACCAGCGCTTCGGCCCGTTCCCACGTCTGGCCGTCGGAGCCGAAGACGCGGGCCAGCACGCGGGTGACGTTGCCGTCGACGATCGGCGCGCGGCTGTTGAAGGCCACCGAGGCGATCGCGCCGGCGGTGTAGCGCCCGATGCCGGGGATCGTCAGCAGCTCGTCCACCAACGCCGGAATCGCACCGCCGAACCTCTCCATGACCGCGGCCGCCCCGTCGCGGAGCATCCGCGCGCGCCGGTAGTACCCGAGGCCCGACCAGGCCGCGGTCACGTCATGGTCGGTTGCTGCCGCCAGCTCGGCGACCGAGGGAAAACGCTCCAGGAAACGGGCGAAATACGGCAGTACCACTTCCATCCGCGTCTGCTGCAGCATCACCTCGGAGACCCAGACGTGGTACGGCTCGTACGCGGCGCGCCAGGGGAGGGGGCGCTGATGCCGCGCGAACCATTTCTCGATTCCGCGCGTGATGGTCCGGAGGTCTGGGGCTTGCAACCTCGGCTTATTGTATTCTTCGGGGCGGCGTTTCCGAGGTCGAGAGAGATGAGCGAACAGCAGCACGGGTCACAATCGGATACGGAGCAGGGCAAGTACGTCTACTGCATCATCAAAACCGAGCCGCCGCGGGACTTTGGCCCGGTCGGCATCGGAGGCCGCGGCGATCGTGTCTACACGGTTCCGTTCCGCGAATTCGCGGCGGTGGTCTCCAACTGCCCGCTGATCGTCTTCGATCCGACGCGTGAGAATGCGCTCGCCCACGAGCATGTGAACGAGCTGGTGATGAAGGACTTCACGGTCCTTCCAATGAGCTTCGGCACCGTCTTCCGCACCGAGAACGACATCAAGGAGTTCCTCAAGGGGACGTACGAGGCGCTCAGCGACGTGCTCCAGAAGATGGAAGGGAAGATCGAGTTCGGCCTGAAGGTGAACTGGGACAAGGACCAGGTCATCAAGGAGATCGAGACCGAGAACGAGGAGATCCGCCGCCTCAAGGAAGAGATCCAGTCGAACACCTCGACCTCGACCTACTTCTCGCGCATGCAGCTCGGCCGCGTCGTCGAGTCGGCGCTGCAGGCGAAGGCCGACGCCTACGTGACCGAGATCTACGAAGCGCTCCGCGACGCGGCGATCGCCTCGCGCTCCAACAAGCCGATCGGCGACAAGATGATCATGAACGCCGCCTTCCTCGTCGAGCGCGACAAGACCCGCGCCTTCGACGACCAGATCTCCGAGATCGCCAAAAAGTACGAGAACAAGCTGTCGTTCCTGTACACGGGGCCGTGGCCGCCGTATAACTTTGTGAATATCAGGTTGAAATTGGAGCGGGCGGAACGCTGACGCGTAGGTGTCGGGTGTCAGGTGTCTGGGGTGTTGCGGCTCGCGGCGCATGTCTCGTGAGTCCGAAAGCCCCAGACACCTGACACCCGACAGCATCAGGCGACGAAACAGATCTCTCGCGACAACTGTTGGCCACAGAGATGAACCGCCCCTGGATCGACTCCCCCTTCTTCGCGACCGCGCTCGAGACGTGCGGGCTCGATGCGGAGACGCGCCGGCAGGTCGAGTTCTTTGCGGCGAACGGGTACGTGATCATCGACCCGCGGATCTCCGGCGACACGATCGACAAGCTGAACGAGTCGCTGGGGCCGTTTTTCGTGCCGCGGGCGGAGCCGTATTACTCGGATGAGACGCGCGTGCAGGATGCGTGGACGTTCAACGAGCATGTGAAGGAAGTGGCGACCGCGCCGCGGGTGCTGGAGCTGCTGCGGATTCTCTATCAGCGGGAGCCGATCCCGTTTCAGACGCTGAACTTCCGGGTCGGGTCGCAGCAGCGGACGCACAGCGACATCATCCACTTCGACAGCATCCCGTACGGGTTCATGTGCGGGGTCTGGACGGCGCTGGAAGACGTCGACCTGCGCAACGGGCCGCTGCACTACTACCACGCCTCCCACAAGCTGCCGCGCTTCGACATGCACGACATCGGCGTGACGGCGGCGGGGACGGTGGGATACGAGAAGTACCACCTCTACGAGGACTTCGTGGAGGCGCTGATGCACGAGAAACGGGGCGAGAGGGTGGAGCTGAAGCTCGAACGGGGGCAGTCGCTGATCTGGTCGGCGAACCTCTTCCACGGCGGCTCGCCGATCGTCGACAACGGCCGCACGCGCCTCTCGCAGGTCACGCACTTCTACTTCGACCGCTGCCTCTACTACACGCCGCTCTTCTCGGACGTCGGCCTGGGGAAGCTGGTGACGCGGACCGTGTTCGACGTCCGCACCAGCCGCGTCGTCCCGCAGTTCTACAATGGGCAGGAGCTGGCGAATCCGGGCCAGTGGCCGCCGCAGCCGCTGCCTGCCTGGGGAGCCGTGCCGAAGCGGACGCGGCGAAAGGCGGCCACGATTCGCGACGCGATCGCCCGACTTCTGAGACCATAGCGTATGGCGTTCCTGCTGGACGACATCCTCCTCCTCCCGCTGAAGGGGCCGATCTCCGGCTTCAAGTGGATCATGCGCACCATCCAGAAGATGGCGGATGAGGAGCTGATGAACGACCAGCCATGGAAGGAGCGGCTGATCGAGCTGCAGATGCGGCTCGAGCTCGGCGAGATCGGCGAAGAGGACTACGTGCGCGAAGAGGCGGAGGTCTTCCAGGCCCTGCGCGACATCCGCGCCCGCAAGGAAGAGCTGGCGCGCCAGCACGCGGCCGACCGCGACGAGGACGACGGCGGCATCGGCGTCTACACGGGCTACGGCAAGTGATTTCGGAGCTCGACGAGCTCGATTCGTCGCGCATCGTGCTGTTCGGCGGTAAGGGTGGCGTCGGGAAGACCACCATCTCGATCGCGGCCGCGCTGCACTACGCCGGGACGCGCGAGGTCATCCTCTTCACCACCGATCCCGCCTCGAACCTGCACGACTTCGAGCTGCCGTTGCGGATCGAGTCGCTCGACGCCGAGGCGTTGTACACGAAGTTCCTGTCGACGCACCTCGACTCGATCGTCGAGATCGGCGACCGCGGCACCTACCTCGACCGCGATGAGCTGCGCCGCCTCTTCGAGCTGACCATGCCCGGCGTCGACGAGCTGATGGCGTGGATGCACATCGGCGAGCTGGCGGAGCAGAACCCCTCCGCCATGATCGTGGTCGACACCGCCCCGACCGGACACACGCTGCGCATGCTGTCGTCGTCGGATCACTTCCACCAGCTCGCGGTGGCGCTCGACGCGATGCAGGAGAAGCATCGGGCCATGGTCCGCCAGTTCACCCGGCGCGACCCGCGCGACGCGATGGATGCGTTCATCGAGGAGCTCGACGCCCAGGCCGGCGCGCGACGCGAGCTGCTCACGGAGCACGCGGTGTTCGTCCCGGTCACGCTGCCGGAACCGCTGGTGATCGAGCAGACCCTCCGGCTGATCGAAGAAGTGCCTCTGGAAGTGCCGTTTGTGATCGTGAACAGGTGGCGGGAGGGAACGATCGACGTCGGCCGTCGCGTCGTCTACGCCCCACGAGCATGCGTACCGTTGGACAGCCCTGAGCGGATCCGAGTTTGGAGTGCGGCGACCGCAGTCGCCGCTTTCACTGTTGGCGAAGCCGCGCAGGCAGTGCCGCAGCCAGGAAAAGCGGTGACTGCGGTCACCGCACTCCAAATGGTTGCTGGCAAGGGTGGTGTGGGGAAGACGTCCTGCTCGGCATCCATGGCGCTGCAGCTCGCGCGACAGAACCCGGACAAAAACTACGTCGTGATCTCCGTCGACCCCGCCCACTCCCTCCCGCGGCTGCTCACGGAAACGCCGCCCAATCTCACGGTCGAAGCGATCGACACGAAGGCCAAGTGGCGAAAGTTCCGCGACAGCGTGGGCGAGAAGATCGTCGACGCCGTCGATGCGCTCACCCCCCGCGGCATGTCCCTCGGGCACGACACGGAGGCGATGCGCAGCCTGATCGAGATCGCGCCGCCGGGGGCGGACGAGCTGTTCGCCATCACCCGCCTCGCCGATCTGATCGCCGACGAGACGCTCTCCGGCGTCATCGTCGATACCGCTCCGACCGGACACTTTCTCAGACTGCTCGATCTCCCCCAGGCCGCGGGCGAGTGGGTCCGCGAGTTCATGCGCCTGCTGCTGCGTTATCGCGATCTCATCCCGGCCGGCTCGTTGGGCGAGGAGCTCGTGCGCGCCTCGAAGGAGCTGAAGTCGGTCGATGCCGCCCTGCGCTCCGACCGCGCTTCGGTGATCGTGGTGACCCGCCCCGAGCGCATCGTGGTGGCGGAAACGAAGCGCCTGATCGAGAACGTGAAAGCGCGCGGCATCAGCGTAGGCGCGGTGATCGCGAACTACGTCACGCCGGAGCACGGCGACGACTGCGACCGCTCCATGCGCGCGCACGAGCTGGCGGCCCTGGCGGAGCTCGGCGAAGCGGTGCTCATCGAGCGCCGCGACCGGCCGCCGATGACGCCCGATGAGCTGGCGTCACTCGTTCCGTTATAGTTGCCGCGTGGTTCTCTACGTCTACGCCGTGACGCGCGATTCGGTGACGCCGGACGCCGAGGGAATTGACGGCACGCGCCGCTTTGGCACCACCACCGCCGCGGGCGTCAGCGCGGTTTTCACCCCTGTCGACGCCGAGGCGTTCTCGCAGGATGCGATCGACACGCGGGCCAAAGATCTCGAATGGCTCGGCGCGATCGGGTACCGCCACCAGGCGGTGGTCAGTGAGCTGATGAAGCTGACGGCGCTCGTCCCGCTGCGCGCCTTCACGCTCTTCAGCAGCGAGGAGGCGTTGCGCGCCTACCTCGACGAAAATCACGAGCTGCTCGCGAAGACGCTGGAGCGCCTCGACGGGAAGCAGGAGTGGACGCTGCAGATCGAGCTCGAGCCTGCGAAATGGAACGAAGCGCTCTCCACGCGCGTGGCCTCGCTGCAGGAGCTGCACGAGCAGATCGCTTCCGCGCCGCCGGGGAAGGCCTTCCTCCTGCGCAAGAAGCTCGACGACGAGAAGAAACGCGCCGCCCGCGTGGCGGAAGACAGCATGGTTGCCGAGCTCGAACAGGCGGTGCTGGCCAGGCTGCGCTGCGAGACGGTTGCCGAAACCCGTGCGCGGCGCGAGGGGGCGTTTCCGCAGATCAACGTGTTGATCAACCGCGATGAGGAATCGCTCCTGCAGGAACTGCATGGGGAGCTGACCGCGCGTTACGAGCGCGAAGGGCTCACTCTCGGCATGACCGGTCCGTGGCCGCCCTACACATTCGCCCATGTCTGACGAACTGGAAGAGCTTCCGCTCCTCGAAACGCTCGATCACCTCCTCGACCGCGGCGTGATCATCGCCGGCGAGGCGGTCATCTCGATCGGCGACGTCGATCTCCTCTATCTCGGGCTGAACGTGGTTCTCGCCAACGTCGACGCCATCATCCGGACGTCGAAGCGATGAGTAGGAAGCGATGAAGTCCGTGGTCATCGGCGCGCACCTGCTGCGCGACGACGTGGAGCCGGTCGCCACTGCCATCCCGGTCGGCGATCTCTACCTGAGCGCGGTCGAGGTTCCGGACGATCAGCCGGTCGGCGACCGCGAGTTGCTGCTGAAGGTCGCGGGAGTCCGCGCACGCCTGCTCGAAGCGGCGACGTTCGTGGCCATCCGTTACGGCCTCTCGCTCGCCAGTCCGGACGAAGCGCTGGGCAAATGCGCGGCGCACCTGACGCGCTGGAAGAAGGTGCTGACCGCGCACCGCGATCACGTCGAGATGACGCTGAAGGTCGCGGCCGCGACGACGATGCTCCGTCCCGACCGCCACGATTTCACCAGCGGCGCGGACTACCTGCGCGCCCTGCACGCGGCGCAGCAGGCGTCGAACGTCGATCCGGCATTCCGTGAGGCGGCCGATCGCCTGTTCGCGCCGTTCTCCGTGAAGAAGCGCTGGGAGCATCGCGACGAGCGTTCGGTGGAGCTGGCGGCGCTCGTCGAGCGGGCACGGCTGGATGAAGTGAAAGCCGCCGGCGAGGAGTTGCGCGCGTTGTCTCCCGCGGTACCGTTTCTCCTGTCCGGACCCTGGCCGCTGGAGGTCTTCGCCGATGCTGATCGCGAATGAAGAAGAGGAACTGCGGGAAGCGCTCTCGTTCACGGATTCGATCGTGCCGGAGCGGATCTCGGCCGACGCGGAGATCGTGGAGAACGGCCTCGCGAAGCTCGTCCTGTCGATCGTCGAGCTCGTACGCCGCCTCCTCGAGCGGCAGGCGCTGCGGCGCATGGACGCCGGCAATCTCACGGACGAAGAGATCGAGCGCCTCGGCAATGCGCTGATGAAGCTCGAGGAAAAGATGGCCGAATTGAAGAGCACGTTCGGTCTTTCGGACGAACAGCTCAACATGAAACTCGGTCCTTTGAAGATGTGGGAGTGATGTGGTACACGTTCACCCGCAGCATTGAAGGGGGAGGCGCGATTGCCAATCGAAGATCGAGGGGGGCTCCAGCGTCAGCCGCAAGGGCTGGTGGACATCCTCGACAAGATCCTGGACAAGGGACTCGTGGTCGCGGGCGACGTGAAAGTGTCGCTGGCGAACGTCGAGTTGCTGACCATCCAGCTTCGCCTCGTGATCTGTTCGATCGACAAGGCGGAGGCGATCGGCATCAACTGGTGGCGGTCGGACCGTTTCTACTCGGCGGACGCGAAAGCGTTACCCGCGCCCGAGGAGTACGACGAGCTCCGCAACCGCATCGCCGAGCTCGAACGTCAACTCAACACCACTCGTGAGCTTCCTGCAGAGAGGAAGTCTGAAGAGAGGAAAGGCAGGTAAGTCATGGCTGTCGAACGCGCCCCGGGCGGAACCAGTCTCATCGACGTCCTCGACCGGATTCTCGACAAGGGCATCGTCGTCGACGCGTGGGTCCGCATCTCCCTCGTCGGTATCGATCTCATCACGGTTGAAGCTCGCGTCGTCATCGCATCGATCGACACGTACCTCAAGTACGCCGAAGCGGTCGGCATCACCTCCACCGTCGCCCGTCCGGCCCTCGGCCCGGGAGAAGGCGGCGGCGGCATGGGCAGCACCACCGTCCCGACGGGCGGGGCGAGCAGGCTGTAGAACACGGGCGTTAGGCGAGGGGCTTTAGGCGTTCGGGGTGTACCCCCGAAGTCGCTCAGCCCCAAACGCCTAACCCCTAAAGCCCACCGCCTACTTCTTCAGCCACTGATCGAACCAGTCGCCCACGGTCTGGAACCAGAGCTTCGAGTTCTGCGGCTTCAGCACCCAGTGGCCTTCGTCCGGGAAGTAGAGCAGGCGTGAGGGGACGCCGCGGCGCTGGAGGGCGGTGAAGAGCTGGAAGCCTTCTCCGATCGGCACGCGGTAGTCGAGCTCGCCGTGCGTGACGAGGGTGGGCGTGGCGAAGTTCTTCACGAAGCGGTGCGGCGACCACTTCTCGTAGTCCTCCGGGTTGTCCCAGTACGGGCCGCCGAACTCCCACTCCGTGAACCACAGCTCCTCGGTCACCCCGGCCATCGATTCGAGGTTGTAGACGCCGGCGTGCGAGACCAGCGCCTTGAAGCGGTTCGAATGGCCGAGGATCCAGTTGACCATGTAGCCGCCATAGGAGCCGCCGGCGGCGCCCATGCGTGAGGCATCGACGTACGGCATCGCGGCGAGCTTGTCGACGCCGTTCATGATGTCGGTGTAGACGCGGCCCGCCCAGTCGCGCGAGATCTGCTCGACGAACTGCTGCCCGAAGCCGGAGGAGCCGCGCGGGTTCGGCATCAGGATCACGTACCCTCGGGCCGCGAACGGTTGCGGGTTCCAGCGATACGACCAGGAATCGCTCCACGCGCCCTGCGGCCCGCCATGGATCAGCACGATGGCCGGGTACTTTTTCGAGGGATCGAAGTTCGGCGGCTTGATGAGGTGTCCCTGGATCTGCGCGCCGTCCGCCCCCTCCCACCACACGTCCTCGGTCGTCCCCAGGGCGAGCTGCGCGAGCAGCACATCGTTCTCTCGCGTCAACTTCGTGAGTTTGCCGCCGCGGGTGAGCGAGTAGATGTCGGCCGGACGGCGGAGCGTCGACAGGGAGAAGTAGATCGTCTTCGAATCGGGCGAGACGTCAATCGATCCGGCGGAGCCGCTGTGCTCGAGGAGCGTGGCGCGTCCGTCGAGGGTGACCTCGTACAGCGCGTTCTTTCCCTTCAGCGGTGCGTCGGCGATCAGCGACTTCGAGTCCGAGGTCCAGGCCACCTCGCTGATCCAGTCCGGAAAGTCTGCCGCGATGCGTCGCGACGTGCCGGCCGCGCGGTCGTACAGCCAGAGCTCCCACAGGTCGGATTCGTAGCCGTTGCGAGACTGCGAGCGGTAGGCGATGTAGCGCCCGTCCGGCGAGTACTTCGGCGACGTGTCGGCGCCGGTGCGCGAGGTGATCTTCTTCGCCTCGCCGCCGGTGAGGGAGACGAGGTAGAGATCGGAGTTGGTCGAGCGCTCCGGGTTCTTCTCCGTGTTGCGCGCGTAGACGAGCTCCCTGCTGTCGGGCGAGACGTCGAACTCGTCGCCGCCGCCGACGGAGAAGGGGGGCGCGTCGAACGCGCCCGGCGTCAGGTCGCGCATCGCACCATTCAGCGGAACGTGGATGATGTGCGCCCGCGTCGGAGCCTGCCAGGCATTCCAGTGGCGGAAGAGGAGCGAGTCGATGACGCGTGCTTTGGACGGCGCTTCCGCGGCAGCGGTGTCTTTCTGCTTCGTGCAATCCGGATCGACGCCACAGTCGGGGTAGACGTCCGACACGAGCACGAGGCCGGAGCCGTTCGGGACGCACTTGAGCGAGGCGGCGCCGTTCGCGAGAGAGGTCACCCTGCGCGATTTGCCGGAGGCGAGGTCGTACAGGTAGACCTGCTTGGCAGCACCTTCCCGATTCGAGACGTACGCGATGCTCTTCCCGTCCGGCGACCACTCCGGACCTTCGTCCTGCTTGGTGCCGTCGGTGAGCTGCCGCGCGGCCGCGGAGCCGTCGGAGGGGATCAGGTAGATCGCGCTGCGGCGGATGTTCCCCGCGAGGTCGATGGTCGAGGCGTCGTACGCCACCCACTTCCCGTCGGGCGAGATCTTAGGCGCGCCGATCCGTTTCATGGCGGCGAGGTCTTCGAACGTCATCGTGCGCTGGGCCATCACCGGCAGCGCGATCAGGACAAACAACAGCAGTCTCTTCATCATTGGATGTACCCCAGCGATTTCAGATTCTCGTAATACTCTTCGTTGAGTTGCTGCGCAGGCCCGCTCGTCGAGCGCGGCCCATAACTGGCGATGCGATGTTGAGTGTTGCCGCCCGGCATCTCCGCCGACACGGGAAAGCCGAGGATGGTCAGGAGCGCCGGTGCGACATCCCAGGCGTTTCCGGCCCGGATCGGGATCGACGACGCAACGACAGCAGAACCGCGCTGCGCTTCACCCGGCATTCCCACCACCACCACTTCGTAACCGCGTGCTCGCACGAGTGCGACCGCGTTGGCGAGCCCGTCGAGCGCGCGCAGCGACGTCGCGAGCTGCGTCGACCGGTCGCGGTGCATGCGATTGAGGATGACGTCGAGGGCAGGCAGATAGACGGTAGCGAAGCGCGGCTTTTGCCGGTCGAGCTCCTCGAGGAAGCGGCCGGTGGCGAGCGCGTCGACGCGCAGCGGATCGCCCTTCGCATCCGCGAAGATGGTTTCCGGGCCGATCACATCCAGCCCCGCATCCTCGGTCGAACTGGCGGTGGCCCACCAGTTCACGGCCAGGCTCGACACGCCGCGCTCGGCGAAGAGCTCCCAGATGTAGTCGCGTCGGCGCACGGTCGGCGGCAGCGGCTCACGGCGCGCGATGCCGAGGAGCGGCGCGGCATGCATCAGGACGGCATCGGCGCCGGAAATGCGTTGCAGGACGTGACGGCCGCCGCGGAAGCGGACTCCCTCGATGGCCCGGACGCCATGCTCCTCGGTGCGCACGCCGGTGCCGAGGGAGGCCCAGCGCTCGGTGGTGGACGCGGCGGGGATCGTGGAGATGGCGGCCGAGTGCGGCAGGAGGCGCGGGCGCGACTGCAGGATCTCCGAGGTGAGGCCGTCGACCGCGATCAGCGCCACCCTCGCCGTGGTCGGCTCGGTGACCACCATCGGCTCGAGCGTCATCCGTTCGCGGTTGGCGTACGCCGGCACGAACAGCAGCGCGATCAGCGCGGCGGCCGCGACGGCCATCGGCATCCCGCGCCGTTTCTGATGGATCGCGGGAACGCGCTGCAGCTCGTAGATCGAGAACGACAGCAGCGCCGCCGAGACGACGATCGTGGCGACGAGAAAGAAGATCACGGCCAGCACCACGCCGACGATGAGCTCCGTCAGCGCCGGCGCGGTGTCGAACGCGTACCACCAGATCATGAACGGCGCGACCAGGATGGCGGCGGCCACGAAGGAGATCGCCAGCAAGGCACGCGGCCCGTCGATCGGCAGCGCCGGCCTCAGTTTGAGGATCAGGGCGATGAGCACGACCAGGGCGTACGAACCGATCAGCCACGCCGCGGCGTAGGTCAGGAAGAGCCCCAGCGTCTCGAACGCGTGCAGCGGGTAGTTCCGGAACACCATCACCGCCGCAAACGGCAGCGCGCCGAAGACCGCGATGACCACCGCCGCCTTCGACGCCACGATCGCCAGCTCCATCCAGAACGTCCGCGAGCTCCAGGGATCGAGCGCAAACCACCGTTCGATCCCATGAGTCAGGTATCCCCGCTCCCGCAACTGGCTCCTGAGTGCGTCGACATCGGACATCGCCGCGCATCGTAACGCACGCCTCCCGTCGTCTCTCTCGGGCATCTCCGGAATAGCCGCGTCAATCCGGCGTTGTATGGCCCGGGTCCATGGACTCCACAACTTCCGGGCGCCGCTCGCTGCCTAAATTCCTTTCAGGGCTTCTCCTGCTCCTCGGCGTCTGGGCGCTGAAGACGAAAGGTGTGTTCCTCCTCCTCTTCGAGAAAGTCCGCATCCTCTTCGTCAACCCGTTCGAAGGGTTCGGCGCGGCGCAGTACGCCGTGGCGGGCGGCTCGTTCGTGGTCACCATTGCGGCCTATACGACGCAGTGGCCGCTGGCGGTCGTCATCGGCTTCGTCGTCATTACGCTGATCCACGAAGTCGGCCACGCCATCGCCATCCGCGCCAAGGGGCTGCGGGCCGGGTTCATGGTCTTCATCCCCTTCGTCGGCGGCGCCGTCACGCTGAAAGGGCAGCCGCGGACCGCCTACGACGACGCGATCATCGGCCTGGCGGGCCCGTTCGCCGGCACTCTCGCCTCGCTGGCGTGTCTCCAGATCTACAAATGGATTCACGATCCGCTCTGGCTGCTCATCGCCTTCCTCGGTTTCGGCCTGAACCTCATCAACCTCCTGCCGATCGGCATGTTGGACGGCGGACGCATCTCGGCGGCCATCACGAAATGGATGTGGGTGTTCGGCGGGGCGGCGCTGGTCTACAAAGTGTGGGACCAGCCGAACCCGCTCACGATCCTCATTCTCGTGCTCGCCGCGTTTCAGGTGTACGCGTCGCTGGACCGGGAGCAGACCGACGCCCATTTCTACGAAGTCACGGTCATGCAGCGGACCGCAATTGCCGTCCTTTATTTTTCGTTGGTCATCTTTCTGGGGCACCAGACGTACATGACCCTGGACCGCCTGGACCTGCTCAGGCAGTAGTTTTGATACCCTGTGCTCTCGTTTTGACCGCATGACTTTCTTCGTCTTCCTCGCGATCGTCCTCGGCGCGTTCACCGAAGCGGCTTCCGTCCGGCCGGTGTTCGCGAGCGTGGCCGTGGCCCGCGACTCCCGCCGCGGCCACCGTGCGATCCGCATCGGACGGACGCGCTTCGTGCGCTCCGCGAGTGAACCGCGGTCGTACCTTTCGAGCCTCCCCATCCGGCGCTTCCTGGCGCCGCTCACCGGCGCCGCCGCGCCGCGCGCTCCCGCGCCCTGCTGCTGAGCTCCTCTCCTCCTCTGCCTACAGGCGCGGCCATTGCTGCCGCCAGCTTTTGAAATTGAGAGATCACCATGATTGACAAGATCCTGACTGCCATTTTTGGCTCGAAGCACGAGCGCGACGTGAAGGCGATGCGCCCGATCGTCGAGCGCATCAACGCTCTCGAGCCCTCCATCAGCAAGCTGTCCGACGACGAGTTGCGCGCGAAGACCGAAGAGTTCCGCGGACGGCTCCGTCCGTTCGTCGAGGCGATCGACGAAGCGAAGCGCGAAGTGCCGCGCGATGAGAACGCCATCAAGGCGGCACGAGCCGAGCTGCAGGAGGCGCTCGAGGACCTCCTCCCCGAGGCGTTCGCGGTCTGCCGCGAAGGCGGCAAGCGCGTGCTCAACATGCGGCACTTCGACGTGCAGCTCATGGGCGGCGTGGTCCTCCACCGCGGAAAGATCGCCGAGATGAAGACGGGCGAAGGGAAGACGCTCGTGGCGACGCTGCCCGTCTACCTGAATGCCCTCACCGGCCGCGGCGTGCACGTCGTCACGGTCAACGATTACCTCGCCCGCCGCGACTCCGAGTGGATGGGCCGCCTCTACAAGTTCCTCGGCCTCACCGTCGGCGTCATCCAGAATCCGCACGGCGACCGCGAGCGCCAGGTCGCCTATCGCTGCGACGTCACCTACGGAACGAACAACGAGTTCGGCTTCGACTACCTCCGCGACAACATGAAGTTCGACCTGGAGGCGATGGTCCAACGCGATCCGGTGTACGCGATCGTCGACGAGGTCGACTCGATCCTGATAGACGAAGCGCGTACGCCGCTGATCATCAGCGGCCCGTCGGAAGAATCGACCGAGAAGTACTACACCGCGGCGCGCATCGTGCCGAAGCTCATCAAGGACACCGACTTTCAGATCGACGAAAAGCAGCACACGGCCGTCCTCACCGAGGAGGGCGTGCTGCACGCCGAGAAGCTCCTCGGCGGGATCGAGCTGTACGACCCCGCGAACATCGACATGCTCCACGCCATCACCCAGGCGGTGCGCGCGGTCTCGCTCTACAAGAAGGACGTCGAGTACGTGGTCAACGACGGCGAAGTGATCATCGTCGACGAGTTCACCGGCCGCCTCATGCCCGGCCGCCGCTGGTCGGACGGTCTCCATCAGGCCGTCGAGGCGAAAGAGGGCGTGCGCATCGAGAGCGAGAACCAGACCCTCGCCACGATCACGTTCCAGAACCTCTTCCGCATGTACGAGAAGCTGGCCGGCATGACCGGTACGGCAGATACCGAGGCGGCGGAGTTCGACAAGATCTACAAGCTCGAAGTGGTGGTCATCCCGCCGAACCGGATCATGCAGCGCAAGGACCAGTCGGACCTCGTCTACCGCACCGAGCGCGAGAAGTTCGACGCGATCGTGCAGGAGATCAAGGAGAAGCAGAAGACCGGACAGCCCTCGCTGGTCGGTACGATCTCCATCGAAAAATCGGAGGCGCTTTCGGCCGCGCTCAAGAAGAGCGGTGTGCCGCACGTCGTGCTCAACGCGAAGTACCACGAACGCGAGGCCGAGATCGTCGCCCAGGCGGGCCGGAAGGGTGCGGTCACGATCGCCACGAACATGGCCGGCCGAGGCACCGACATCCTTCTCGGCGGCAACCCGGAGTTCATGGCCGCGCAGCAGACGCGCGAGATCGAGGAGCCGGCGGAGCGGAAGAAGATCGAAGAGCAGATCAAGGAGCAGTGGAACCGCGACCATGAGGACGTGGTCAGCGTCGGCGGGCTGCACATCGTCGGCACCGAGCGTCACGAGTCGCGCCGCATCGACAACCAGCTCCGCGGCCGTTCCGGCCGCCAGGGCGATCCAGGGTCGTCGCGCTTTTATCTCTCGCTCGAAGACGACCTGATGCGCATCTTCGGCGGCGATCGCATCATGGGCCTCATGGAGCGCCTGGGCATGGAAGAAGGCGTTCCGATCGAGCACGGCATGGTCACGCGCGCCATCGAGCGGGCGCAGAAGCAGGTCGAAGGGCGCAACTTCGAGGCCCGCAAGCACCTGCTCGAATACGACGACGTGATGAACAAGCAGCGTGAGTCGATCTACACGCTGCGCCGCTCGATCCTGGATGGCCGCGAGGGGAAGGAGTACATCCTCAATGCGGCGGACGAGATCGTCGGCTTCCTCGTCGACACGCACTACCCGGAAGACAACCGCGAGAATCCGAATGAAGTGGAGCTGAACGCGGAGCTGTACGACTACTTCGGCCTCGACCTCCGCACCGCGAACGTGGACCTGGAGAGCGACCGCCGCGACGAGGTGAAGTACAAGATCGTCGAGGCGGTCAACAGGCGCTACGAGGAGAAGGAGTCGATGATCGGCGCGGACAACATGCGCCTCAACGAGAAGTACCTCCTGCTTCAGGTCATCGACCAGCAGTGGAAGGATCACCTCCTCAACATCGACCACCTCAAGGAAGGCATCGGCCTCCGCGGCTACGGCCAGCGCGACCCGCTGGTCGAGTACAAGCGCGAGTCGTTCGACCTCTTCCAGTCGATGATGGAGCGCATCCAGGACCGCGTCGTCAAGATCCTCTGGAAGATCGAGCTCGCCGGCGGCTCCGGCTCGACCTCGCAGCAGCCGACGGACCGTGAGGAATCAGCCCGCGTTCAGCGCGCCCTCCCGCCCCAGCCCCCGCGCCAGCAGATGACCTTCTCCGGCGCCCCGAAAGAACCGGTCGCCCCGACCAAGCGCACCCAGGCCAAAGTCGGCCGCAACGACCCCTGCCCCTGCGGCTCGGGCAAAAAGTACAAGAAGTGCCACGGGGTGAACGCGGCGTAAACTGGACGCCCATGGCAGCCATCGCGATCGAGATCGACAAAGCCAGGCTCCGTGACTTCTGCCGCCGGTGGAAGATCACGGAGTTTGCGCTTTTCGGGAGTGTGACGCGGCCGGAGGAGTTTCGCGCCGACAGCGATGTCGATGTGCTGGTGCGGTTTGCCCCCGACGCGAAATGGTCGCTGTTCGATTTCGTCCGGGCACATGACGAGCTTGCGGAGATTTTCGGACGCAAGGTCGACCTCGTGGAGCGGGAAATGGTCGAAGAGAGCACGAACCGCTTTCGGAAGCGGTCGATCCTGAGGTCGGTGGTACTGCTTGACGTTGCCTGAGCGCGATCTGGGCTATCTCGAAGACATCCGCTCGTACGCGGCAGATGCGCTCTCACTCGCCGGCGGCAAGTCGTACGACGAATTCGTGACGTCTATCGCGACTCGCCACGGGATACTGCACTGTCTGACAATCATCGGGGAAGTCGCCGGCAGGCTGTCACCTGCAACTCACGAACGGTTCCCGCAGTTTGCCTGGACCTCCATGAAGGGAATGCGGCACATCTTGGTCCATGAGTACGGCCGGGTCGATTACCTCAAAGTGTGGGACGTGGTCATGAATGAACTGCCCGCGCTGTCAGCCGAACTGGAGCGGTACCTCCAGACGATCGAGTAGCCGTTAAACTGACCGGACAATGTCCACCCTTGCGATCGAGATCGACAAAGACAAACTCCGTGACTTCTGCCGCCGTTGGAAGATCACGGAGTTTGCGCTTTTCGGGAGCGCTCTCCGGCCGGATGAGTTTCGCCCTGATAGCGACGTCGACGTGCTGGTGTCGTTCGCGCCTGATGCGGAGTGGAGCCTGTTCGATCACGTGCACATGCAGGACGAGCTGCGGGAGATCTTCGCGCGTGATGTTGATCTACTTACTCGGCGCTCTGTGGAGCGGAGCCTGAACCCTTACCGCCAGCGGGCGATCCTCACTTCGGCGGTGGCGCTTGACCTCGCGTGACCTCGGCTATCTGCGCGACATCAGAGACGCAGCGAAGCGAGCGATTGGCCACATCGGCGGTCTGTCCGCAGAAACCCTCGCGGACCGACTCGATCTGCACGACGGTCCCGTCCGATGCTTGATCGTGATGGGAGAAGCAGCAAAGAACTTATCGGCGGAGATTCGCGCCGAATTTCCTGACCTTGATTGGTCGGGCATGATTGGATTGCGCAACATCCTAGTTCACCGTTATCAGGAGATAGATTACTTGCAGCTCTGGACCATTGTGAACCGCGATCTCGATCCTGTGATCGATCAGCTCACCGCCTACCTGAAGAGGCAACCATGACCCGCACCATCGGCTTCATCGGCGCCGGGAACATGGCTGAGGCCATGATTCGTGGCCTGTTGCGCGGCAACGACTTTGCGCCGGCGCAGATCTCGGCCTCTGGGCCGCGCGAAGAGCGCGTACGCGAGATTCGGGAAAAGTACGGGATCGAGGCGACCACCGACAACGGCGTGCCGGCGCGGGCGGAGATCGTCGTGCTGTCCGTGAAGCCGCAGATCATGGCTCGCGTGCTGGCGGAGGTGGGGGAGACGATCTCGAGCGACGCGCTGGTCATCTCGATCGCCGCGGGCGTGCCGGTGGCGACGATCCAGGCGCGACTGGCTTCCGGGACTCGCGTGATCCGGGCCATGCCGAACACTCCGGCGCTCGTCGATGCGGCGGCGACGGCCATCGCGGGAGGGGAGCATGCCCGTGAATCGGATCTCGCCGATGCCAAGCGCATCTTCGACGCGATCGGCCTGACCGTCATCCTGGAAGAGTCGCAGATGGATGCGGTGACGGGGCTTTCAGGCTCCGGACCGGCGTACGTCTTCCTGATCCTCGAGGCGCTGAGCGATGCCGGGGTGAAAGTCGGTCTCTCCAGAAGGACGGCGCAGTTGCTGGCGGCGCAGACGGTGCTCGGGTCGGCGAAGCTGCTGCTCGAGACGAACGAGCATCCGGGAAGGCTCAAGGACATGGTCACCTCCCCCGGCGGCACGGCCATCACCGGACTCCACACGCTGGAGAATGGCGGCGTGCGCACGACGCTCATGAACGCCGTGGAGGCAGCTACTCGCCGGTCCCGCGAGCTCGGCGAGGCGATGCGGGAAAAGGACTGACGTTACGGCGTAAACTCCACCACACATGGCCACGGATGCGCTGGAGGATGTCGAGAAGGAGCTGAACGAGGCGACGCGCCGGGCGTGGTCGCTCATCCAGTCCACCGACGCGCGCCTCTTCACGGTCCGCCCGAATCCGAGCAGCTGGTCGGCGGCCGAGTGTCTCAGCCACCTCAGCATCTCCAGCGAGTCGTTCCTTCCCGTCCTCCGCGCCGCGCTCGACGACGCCCGTAAGCGCAAGCTCACCTCCGCGAAGAACCCGAAGATGGACCTCCTTGGGCGCATCCTGCGCTGGTTCCTCGAGCCGCCGATCCGCGCGAAGACCAAGACCACCGCCCCCTTCGTCCCCCGCGCCGTGCGCGCGAAAGCCGATGCGTTCGGCGAGTTCGCCTCGCTGCAGTCGAAGCTGAGCGAGCTGCTCAACACCGCACGCGGACTCGATCTCGGCAGGGTGAAGATCATCTCGCCGTTCGACAAACGGGTGAAATACAACGTCTTCTCCGCGTTCCGCATCCTGGTCGCCCACCAGCGCCGCCACCTCTGGCAAGCCGAGCAAGCGGTCGCGGCGCTGCGGCACTAGGGCGAGGGAGAGACGACCGGAGGCCTCCCGTCGGTCTCTCCCCGTCGCCCTTGCCCGCATTGGCGCTGATCCAGCATCATGCGAATGGATGACTTCGATGGACCGCGATGGCGATTCGCTCGCCGAAAAAATGCAGGCGACGATGGACCGTCTTCCACCGGAGGGGGTGACGCTGGTCGAGATCCGCGACCTCATCGGGCGGGAAGGGATGATGCTGCTCACCGCCTTCCTCACCATCATCTTCCTCGTCCCCGTCTCGATTCCCGGGGTCAGCACCGTATTCGGCGGCGGGATCCTGCTCCTCTCGATCAGCCGGCTCGTCAATCGTCCCCTCTGGCTGCCGGAGAAATTGAAGCGGCGGCCGGTCTCGTCCGAGAAACTCCGCGCCGGCATGGCCAGGGGGATGCACTGGTTCAAGCGCCTCGAGCGCGTCAGCAAACCGCGGCGCATGCGCGGGCTCACCTCCGGCGGCTTCATGGGAGTCGTCAATAACCTCGCCCTGATCCTCGGCGCGGTCCTGCTGATGATGCCTTTCGGGCTCATCCCGTTCAGCAACACGCTTCCGGCGGTCGCGCTGCTCTTCTTCGCCATCGGGCTCCTGCAGCGCGACGGCGTCTGCATCCTGCTCGGGCACCTGATGAACCTCGCCACCATCGTCTACTTCGCGATCCTGCTGACCGGTGGCCTGGTGGTCATCCAGAAACTCTGGGAACGAATTTTCTAGAATTGGCCGCGTTTGGAAACCCGAATGTCCGAGCGCTATGACGTCATCATTCTCGGCGGCGCATTCAGCGGCGCGTCGACGGCCATCCTCCTGCGCCGTGACCGCCCCGACCTGCGCGTCCTGATCGTCGAGAAAGCGGAAGCATTCGACGAAAAGGTGGGGGAGGCCACGACCGAGATGTCGGCCATGTTCCTCACCCGCCGCCTGGCCGTGTGGCAGCACCTCGAACGCGAACAGTTGCCGAAGGAAGGCCTCCGCTACTGGTTCCAGAACGACAAGGTGACGGGACACGCGAACGCGTCCGAGACCGGCCCCTTCGTCCGCAGCACCGTTCCGTCGTTCCAATTGCGCCGCGACGCGCTCGACGAGCACCTGCTCGCGACCGCCGTCGCCGAAGGCGCCGAGTTATGGCGCCCCGCGAAGGTCAAGGACATCACCATCGGCGACTTCGACCACCGCCTGGTGGTGGAGGTGGGAAGCGAAACGCGCGAGCTCACCTGCCGCTGGGTCGTCGACGCCACCGGACGCGTGAACTTCCTCGGGCGCCGTCTCAACCTCATCGAGCGCAACGAAGAGCATCCCACCGCCGCCATCTGGTGCCGCTGGAAGAATGTCCGCAACATCGACGCGCTGGCCGTGCAGCTCGGCATCGCCGGCGGCAACATCGGCTCGCGCCGCCTGGGCACGAATCACTACACCGGCTACGGCTACTGGATCTGGGTCATCCCGCTCGGGAACGGCGAGACGAGCATCGGCGTCGTCTTCGACAAGCGGCTCATCGACCTGCACCACAGCAAGAACCGGGCGGAAGACTTCATCGGCTTCCTGAAAGCGATCCCGTCGCTCGCCGAACTGCTCGTCGACGCCGAGCCGCGGCTCGACGACCTCCGTTTCTACTCCACGCTCGCGTATGCGACGAAGCAGTACATGGGCCGCGGCTGGGCGCTCGTCGGCGACGCGGCCGTCTTCCTCGACCCGTACTACTCGCCGGGACTGGACCACGCCGCGTTCAGCGCCGAGGCCACCGTCGAGATGATCAAGAAGGACGTGGCGGGAGCGGACCTCACCGCCGCGATCGCGGAGCTCAACGAGACGTTCATCCGCTCCTACTGGCGCTTCTTCCGCGCCGCGTACAAGGACAAGTACTACTACATGGGCGAGGCGGACCTGCTCAGCGCCGCCATGCTCATCGACACCGCGCAGTACTACATCTTCGTGGTCATCCCGGCTTACAAGTTCATGAAGAAGTTCCACTGGATGCCGGTGCTCGGGCCGAAGCCGGCGTTCGTCAGCTACCACATGATGCGGATCTACAACCGCCGCTTCAAAGCGATCGCCGAAGGGCGGCGGGCCGCCGGTGTGGCCGGTGCGCTGAATGACGGGCGGCGCATCAAGGCGTACTTCAACCTCGAGGCGGCGCCCATTCGGATGGCATTGCGCGGCGTGAAGATCTGGGTGAAAGCGGAGCTCGGACTGCTGCGCCTCAAGCTGCGGCGCACGAAGCGGGTCAAAGCGTCGCCAGAGCCGCCCGCTTCACCTTCCCCCGTTCATCCACCGGCATCTCGTCAATGAGCTTCACGATGCGGGGGACCTTGTGCGACGAGAGCCGCGCGCGGCAGAACTCGCGCACGAGCTCGCGCGTGACGTTCGGCGTCCCGACCACCACCGCCGCCACTACTTCTCCGCGCGCGCCGGCTGCCTCGCCGTAGACCTTCGCCTCGCGCACGCCGTCGATCTGCAGGATCACCGCTTCGACCTCGCGCGGGTTCACTTTCTTACCGGCAGTATTGATCAGATCCCCCGCGCGTCCGGTGAGCGCGAGCTCGCCGTCCTCGCGCAACTCCGCGAGATCGTCCGTCGTGAACGTAGCCTCGATCGGCTGGAACGTGGTCGCGTCGAATAGGTAGCCCGCTGCCACGGACGCACTGCGAACGGACAGCCGCGCACCGTCGGTGGTCAGGGTCACGTTCTCCATCGCCGCACCGACCGTTCCTCGCTCCACCGCGCCGCCGAGACGGTCGTACGTGATGCCGCCGCACTCGCTGCAGCCGTAGAACGAATGGATGTCGACGCCGAAACGCTCCCGGAAGCGGCGTGACGTCGCCGCGGGCAACGGTGCGCCGGCGGAGATGAACGTCCGGACGCTCTCGAACCGGCCGTGGGCAGCGGTGGCGAGATGCGCGAAGACCATCGGGATGAGCGGCGCGACCGTGCAGCGATGGCGGTTCGCCAGCTCGATCAGCGACTGTGGCAGGTAATCGTTCGAGATGACCACCGGCGTCCCCTGCACCAGCAGCGGCATGACCAGGTTCGAGAAGCCGTAGCTGTGGGAGAAGGGGATCGCGCCGAGGTTCAGGTCGGCTGGACGGATGTCCATGGTGGCGCAGATGTTCGTGCAGTCGGCGATGAGGTTCGTCTCGGTGGTCACGATCCCCTTCGGAGTCCCGGTCGAGCCCGACGTGAGCTTGATCAGGCGCGCCACGGACGGAACGGCGGGGCGTTCCGTGATGTCGCGCACACTCACGGAGAGGCGATCCGAGCGATAAACCAGCCCGCGAATGGCGAAGTGGCTGAGAATTTTCGCGACCTCGCTCTCCGGTGCGTCGCGATCGATCGGTGCAACGACGAGGCGCAGCTTGCAGGCGGCGAGGAAGGCAACCACGAACTCGAGTGAGTTCGGAAGCTGGACGGCCAGCGCGTCCCCCTCGCGGATCCCGGAGGAAGTGAGCGTTGCGGCGAACGCTTCGGCGCGGCCGAGGAGCTGCTCGCGCGTGGTGACGGAACCGCTGTCGCCGTCTATCAAGGCGGTCGCGTGCGGCTCTTTTTTGACAAGGGTCAGAAAACGTTGAAACATGGGCCGGTCCGGCAGAATAACATGCACCCTTTCAGGCGTTTGGCTCCCGCGATGCGCGACGTAATCGTCATCGGCGGCGGCCCGGCGGGTTCGACCGCCGCCACCCTCCTCGCACAGCAGGGGTTCTCCGTAACGCTTCTCGAGCGCGAACGTTTCCCCCGTTTTCAGATCGGGGAGTCGCTCCTCCCGTACAACAACGACCTCTTCGAGCGCCTCGGCGTCACCGAAGACATCGCCTGCGGCGAGTCGGTGCCGAAGTACGGCGCCTACTTCGTGACCGGCGACGGCCAGGCAAGCGCCGGCTTCCGCTTCGACCAGCGCCTCACCGACCCCTATCGCCGCTCCTTCCAGGTCAAGCGCGCGGAGTTCGACCACCTGCTCCTGCGGAATGCGGCGAAGCATGGGGTCGAGGTCCGCGAAGAGACGCCGGTCACCTCCGTCGACATCTCGAACCCGGAGAAGGTCGTGGTGAACGGCGACCTCGAAGCGCGTTTCGTGATCGATGCGAGCGGCCACCATTCCATCGTCGGCTGCAAGATCGGCGGCAAGTCGGACGTCGAGTCGTTGAAGAAGGTCGCCTTCTTCGCGCACTACAAAAATGTTCCGCGCGCGGAAGGGAAGGACGGCGGCAGCACGATCATCGTCGTCCTGCGCAACGCCTGGTTCTGGCTGATCCCGGTCACGAACGAGCTGACCAGCGTCGGCCTCGTCGTCGACCGCGACCATTACGTGCAGTGCGGACTGCAGCCGCAGGAACTGCTCGAGCGGACCATCGCCGGCTCGTCGTGGGTGGCGGAGAAGATGAAGGACGCGGAGCGCGTGACGCAGATCCACGCACGCAAGGACTTCTCGTTCCGGATGGAGACGATCGCCGGCCCGAACTTCGCGCTCATCGGCGACGCGGCCGGCTTCCTCGACCCGATCTTCTCGACCGGGGTCTTCATGGCCATGAAGTCGGCCGACATCGCCTCGGCCGCCGCGGCCGCGCGCCTGCGCACCGGATCGATGACCGCGCTGAACCAGTACCAGCGTGAGTTCACCCGCGGCCTCGACAAATACCTCCGCTTCATCGAGTACTTCTACGACCGCGAGTTCCTCGAGGTCTTCTTCAATCCCACCGAGCGCTTCGGGCTGCTGCAGGCGATCGTAGGCGTCCTGGCCGGTAATATCTTCGCGCGGCACGACAACCGCTTCCGTCTGGCGCTGTTCTTCTTCCTCGTGAAGCTCCAGAAGTGGCGCGGCGTGATCGCCCCGCGCATCGCCTGGGAGACCCTGCCTGCCGCCGCTTCCGCGACTGCTACACTGAGACCCGATCTATGGACCTGAAACGCAAACTGAAGGAGCTGCTCATCGAGCGGCTCAAGTTCGAAGACATGACCCCCGAGGACATCGGCGACAGCGAGCCCCTCTTCGCCGGCGGCCTCGGCCTCGATTCCATCGACGCCCTCGAGATCGTGGTGATGCTCGAGACGGAGTTCGGCATCAAGGTGAAAAACGAGAGCGCGGCCCGCGACTACTTCAAGTCGGTGGCCACGCTCGCCGACTTTGTCGAGGCGCGGCTGGCGCAGCAGGCGAGCGCGTAGTTGCGTGTCCTGGCTCGCTAACCTTCCCCATCAGATCCCCTTCCGCGCCGCGAGCGCCGTACGCCGCATCGACGAGAAAACCGTCGAAGGCGTATACGTCTGCACCGCGAACGACATCCTCCCCGCCGGTGTGATGGTGCTGGAGGCGATGGCGCAGTTCGCGGGCGGGCTGGTGCTGAAGGAGCAGGGGTTCCTGACCGGCATGGATCGCTGTGAGGTCTTGCGTACGCCCGAGCCGGGCGACGAGCTGGTGTGCACGGTGACCCTCGAAGTGGAGTTCGGCGGCACGTTCCGCTTCAGCGGAGTCGGACACATCGCTGGAGTAGAAGCCGTACGGGGCAGGTTCTATCTCGCGGCTTCTACGCATGCGCAAACCTGACCTTTCCACGCGGATAGCCGTCACCGGCGCAGGCATCATCTGCTCCATCGGCCGCAATAAAGCCGAGGTGTGGAGCTCCATCGTCGAGTCGCGGGCGGGAATCAGGAAAATGACCGCCTTCCCGGGCGAGACGTTCCCTACCGACCTCGCGGCGGAAGCGCTCGCGGACCTCGCGGGCGAGCTACCGATCGGGAAGCGCGAGGCGAAGCGCCTCTCGCGCACCGACCTGCTGGCCGTGATCGCGGCGAAGGAAGCGCTGGAGCAGGCGAATGGCGCTCCCATCGCCCGGGCCATCGTCTCCACCGGCACCTCCACCGGCGGGCTGCTGGAAGGGGAGCAGTACTACTTCGGCCGTCTCGTGCGCGGACGGCGGCGCGAGCCCGCCTCGCGCGTCCTGCAGCAGCCGACCTCCGCACCCTCGGACGCAGTCGCGCGCGTCTTCAATCTCGGTGGCGGTGTGATCTCGAACGCCACCGCGTGCGCATCGGCCGGCGCCGCGATCGGCATGGCCGCCGATTTCCTCCGCTCCAGACACGCAGATGTCGCGCTCGCCGGAGGGAGTGATGCCCTCTGCCGGCTCACCTACAGCGGCTTCAACGTCCTGCAGGCCGTCGATCCCGAGCCCTGCTCGCCGTTCGGAGCCACCCGCAAAGGCATCACCCTCGGCGAAGGCTCCGGCTATCTCGTGCTCGAGCGGTGGGACGACGCCGTAACGCGCGGTGCGACCATCCTGGCGGAGCTCTGCGGCTACGGCGCGTCATGCGATGCGCATCATCCGACCGCACCGATCGAAGACGGCCGCGGCGCTGAAGCCGCCATGCGCGGAGCGCTCGCTGAAGCACGGCTCGGAGCGCTCGGCGAAGCAGGGCTCGCCACGGTCGACTACGTCAACGCCCACGGCACCGGCACGCTCCTGAACGACTCCGCGGAGACGAAGGCGATCATCTCCGCCGTCGGCGCGGGCGTCCCGGTCTCCTCCAGCAAGTCCTACTTCGGCCACACCCTCGGCGCCTCCGGCGCGATCGAGGCGGTGGTCACGGTGCTCGCTCTCCAGCACCAGATTGCCCCTCCGACGCTCCGCCTCGGCACGGCCGCTGACGACTGTTCGCTCGACTACATCCCCCACACCCCTCGCCCGATGGCCATGGCGAACGTCCTTTCGAACACGTTCGGGTTCGGCGGGAGCAACGTCTCGCTCGCTTTTCGCCGCGTGCTATAACCCCCGCGCCTTGAGTCGCATCCCCATTACCGGCATCGGCGTCATCGCGCCCGGCGCAATCGGCGTCGAGGCGTTCCGCGCGCAACTCGCCGCCGGGCAGACTACCATCGCCGAGGTCGAGCGCTTCGATACCGCCGGCCTCTCCGCACACAAAGCGGCGCTGGTGACCGATTTCAGACCGAAGGAGTTCATCGCGCCGATGAAGATGCGCCGGATGAACGTGCTCTCGCGCCTCGGCGTCGCGGCGGCGAAGCTCGCCATCGAGGATTGCGGCGGGACGCTCGAGCACGACACCGGCGTTTCGGTCGGCACCGCGTTCGGGCCGGTGCAGACGTCGGTCGAGTACATGCAGGAGTACGTTGCCAAAGGGGCCGCGCTCGCGCCTCCGCAGTTGTTCGCGGAGTCGGTGGCGAACGCCCCCGGCAGCCACATCGCCATCGAATGGGGACTGCGCGGTTTCAACATCACGATCACCCAGCGCGAGTCGTCGGTACTCGCGGCGGCGATGTTCGCCTCCTCGCAACTGCTCAAGAACAACGTCCGCGCCGCGCTGATCGGCGGGGTCGAGGAAGCGAACGAGATGCTGTTCAGCGTGCTCGATCGCATCGGCGCGCTCGCGCATGCGAACGGCAACGCCGATGAAGCGGCGCGTCCCTTCGACCGCCGCCGCAACGGCCTGGTCCTCGGCGAAGCGGGAGCGATGCTCGTCGCCGGCGGCGGAACGCGCAAGCCGTACGGCTACCTCAGCGGCTTCGGCATGGCTCGCGATACGAGCGCATCGATCTCCGATTGGGGAACCGATCCGACAGCTGTGGCGAACGCAATGCGTGCAGCGATCGAAGACGCGGAGCTTTCGCTGCCGGACATCGACGCGATCTACGCCTCGGCGAACGGCTCCGTGCGTGGCGATGCACTGGAGCAACGCGCAATTGAAAGTCTTTTCACGCGAGTCCCGCCGGTCGTGGCGACGAAAGGCATCTTCGGCGAATACGCGGCAGGAGGTGGGTTGCAGCTCGCCGCGGCCCTGATCGCGCTCGACGAGCAGAAACTTCACGCCTCCCCAGGGTTCGAGGAGGGGGAGCTGCCGGTCACGCGCGAAACGCGCGACGCGCAACTCCGGCACGTGCTCGTGAACACGCTCTCCGCCGGCGGCGGAGTGGTCTGCGCGGTCGTCTCGCGGGAGGCCGCGTGAGCGAGCGCCTCGCCGTGATCATCCCCGCGCTCAACGCGGAGCGGACCATCGCACGCGTGGTGGTCGACGCACGCAAAGAGCTCGAGCCGGTGCTGGTTGTCGACGACGGCTCGCGCGACGCCACAGGCGAAGTGGCGCGTGCAGTCGGCGCGACGGTGTTGCGCCACGAAGTGAATCGCGGCAAAGGGGGCGCGCTGAAGACCGGCTTCGCCTGGGCGCTGGAGCGCGGCTTCGACGGCGTGATCACGCTCGATGCCGACGGCCAGCATCTCGCCAGAGAGATCCCGAAGTTCATCGAGGAGCGGCAGGAAGGGCACGCCGACCTGATCATCGGTGGACGCGCGCATCTCTTCGAAGGGATGCTCCCGCGCCGCCGCAGCGCGAACCGGTTCTCGGCTTGGGCGATCTCGTTCGCCTCCGGCGTGCGCGTGACCGACTCCCAGAGCGGCTTCCGCTTCTACTCCGCGAAACTGTTGCGCGCCCTCGAGCTCCGCACCGACGGCTTCGACATGGAAAGCGAAGTCATCGTCCGCGCCGGCCGCAAAGGCTTCCCCATCGTCACGATCCCGATCGAGCTGGGGTTCGTGGACGGCATCGCCACCAGCCACTACAAGCCGCTGAAGGACACGCTGCGGATCTTCTGGACAGTGACGCGAGCTAAGTATTTCTGGTGAGCATGACTGTCGCCCGCTACGCGGGCTCAATGAATGAGCCCCCATTCCACCGGCTGAAGCCGGTGGCTATTTCCTGAAGCCCGCTACGCGGGCGAGTCTGCCGCCGTAGGCGGCTCCAGGGAATAGACCCCGGCTGTCAGCCGGGGTTGGCACGTGCCACCTGACGAGCCCGCGTAGCGGGCGACAGAGACGGGAGTTTCTTGGAAGGTCGTTAAGCATCTTCCGGAGGTCGTTAAGCATCTTCCGGAGGTCGTTAAGCATCTCCCGGGGATCGTTAAGCATCTCTCCGAGGTCGTTAAGCATCTCCTGGAGATGCTTAAGCATGTCCGGAGATGGTTAACCATCCTTTGGGAACGGTTCAGCACCACCGCAGGACGCGCAGCATTGCTCCTTCGGGACGACGGCGCACCCGCCTTCGGCTTATGGCACTAGTTTCCGCGGCATCATCTCCGGCCTGTTCGCCGCCTCCCACACGACCGTTGCCACCACCACCGCGGCCTGCATCAGGTCCTCGCGCTGGAGGCGCTCGAAGGAGTCCCAGTTGGTGTGGTGCGTGCGGCGGTTGTACTCGACCTCGTCCTGGATGAACTGGAAGCCGGGGAGGCCGGCGTCGTCGAAGGCGATGTGATCGGTGCTCATGGTGCTGCGCATGGTCACGGTCGTCGCGCCGACGTCGTGGAGCGGTGTGAGCCAGGCGGTGAAGAGCGGGACCGCGGCCGCGTTTTCCTGGGCATAGATGCCGCGGATCTTTCCGGTGCCGTTGTCGAGGTTGAAGTAGGCGGACAGCTTCGCGTGCTCCGGCTTCGGCAGCAGCTCGCCTTTATCCGTGGTGCGCGACCACGGCGGGAGCTTCGCCTGCTCCGGGTCCTTCGGCGTGCCGCGGGTGGCGAAGCGCTGGTCGACGTAGTTGCGCGAGCCGAGGAGGCCCTGTTCCTCGCCGGACCAGAGCGCGATGCGGATCGTCCGCTTCGGCGCGATGCCGAGTGACTTCAGGATGCGCATCGCCTCCATCATCACCGCCACGCCGGAGGCGTTGTCCGTCGCGCCGGTGCTGGTATGCCACGAATCGAGGTGCGCGCCGAGCATCACCACCTCGCCGCGCTTGTCGCTCCCCGGCAGCTCGGCGAGCGTGTTCCACGAGGTCTTCTCCTCGTAAAACTGCGCGCGCAGCTCCAGCTCCAGCTCGACCTCGGTCTTGTTGTCGAGGAGGCGCGCGATGCGCGCGTAGTGCTCCGGGGCGAGGCCGATCGCCGGCACGCCGACCGGCTCGTCGGTGCGCCACGTCCCTCCCCCCTGCACCCGGAAGACGCCCCCCTCGCCGTTGCCCGGCTGGACGATGGCCGCGATCTTCTCGTCCATCGCGAACTGCGCCAGCAGCTTGCGGAACTCGCGGCGGCGACGGTACTCGCCGCTGCGCGTGTTCTCGCGCGGGACCTCGTACGCGTACAGCTGCTCGAGCTCTTCCTCGTCGTAGCGTTCCAGCGCCGCGACGTCCTGCGGCTTCATCTCCTTCGGCTCCGCGATCATCACGATCGCGCCGGCCAGCTTTCCCTTGTTCGCCACGAGGTCTTCCTTCGTTTCCAGCTTCGCCTTCACGACCTTCCCGCGCACGACTCCGTTCGTCGCGGGCGACCAGGCCAGCGGGAGCGCGTACAGCTGCTGCACGTCCGGCGTGAGCATGCGCGCGAACACGTAGTCCGACGACCAGCCGCGGCCGAACTCGTACGGCTCGAGGTGCGCGTTCGCGAGGCCCATCTTCGCGAGCTCATCGCGAGTCCACTCGTTCGCCTTCTTCATGCTCGGGGAGCCGGTCAGGCGCGCGCCGATCGTGTCGGTCAGCGTCTGCGCGTAAGTCATCACCTTGCTGTTGCGGAAGCCTTCCTGGCGGATGCGCGACACGATCTGCAGGTTGGGGGAGTCGGCGGCGGCAAGGGGGAGGGCAAGGAGGGTTACAGCAACTGCGGCCAGGGTCTTTTTCACTCCAGTTCACTCCAGTCGATCGTAGTGGGCACGTTGGATTTGGCGAAGAGCGCGGTGAGCATCTCGTCCGGCGTGTAGATGCGGACGTCGCCCAGCTCGCTCGGGCGGCGGTTTTTCATGGTGAAGAGCGTGCGCTGCGTGACGTAGTCGAAGTTCGCGTAGAAGTCGTCGTTCTTCTTCTGCTCGAACATCGACTTGAGCGTCGCGAGCTGGCGGGTGAGGTGATCGTCCTCGGCGTGTTGAGGCGCGGGCTGCGCGCCTTTCGGTGCGGCGGGCGTGCGCGTGGGCGGGTCGAGGCCGACCATGGCCCGGATGTCGTCCACGTCCAGCGCGGTTTTCTTCGGCGCCTTCTTCTCGTCGCGCAGCAACAGGGCGGGGAGGCGGTTGCAGTTCGCGCGGTGGATGGCGTCGCTGCGCGTGATCCAGCCGAGGTTCGTCACGCCGCAGCGGGCGGAGACGTTGCTCGTCAGGTTGTCGAGGAACGGCTTGACCGCAGTGTTGAACGAATCCTCGACGCCGTTGAAGAGGTTGAGCACGTAATGCACGCGGAACTCGTCGATCGTGTTCTGCACCGTCCGCGTGATGGCGTGATCGCCGAGGTTCTGCGCGAGGTCGAGCGCGAACGCGTCGAGGTTCTGCACCGACGAGTCGTACACGTCCTCCACCTGGTCGATGAGGTCGTTGATCAGCCTGAACGAGAACGTACTGTCCGAGATCGTCTCGAAGAACGGAGACCCCTCCCGGAAGATGAGGCGCAGCTTGCGGAACAGGATCGCCTTGACGATGTCCGATGCGGCCAGCGTCGCGCTCGGCAGGTGCGGCGTGAAGATCAGGATCCCGGAGTTCGAGAATGGAAGGAAATCGATCACGTTCGCGTCGAGCCCGGCTCGCATGTCGAGGACCACGTAATCGGCGGGGAGGGTGTTGATGGCGGCGATGAGCTTCGCCTTGTGCGCCGCGCCGAAGTTCGTGATCTCGTCGATGAGGTGCAGCGGGCCGGCGATGAAGCCGAAGTTGCGGAAGCGGCGCTCCGGGTCCAGCCGGTCGTCGAGCGTGCTGACGCAGTTTGCCAGCGGCTCGTTCTTCCGGAAGAAGTGGTAGAGGTCTTTTCCGATCGGGACGTCGATGGCGTTCCGGATGGCCGAGGTGCCGGTATCGAGGTCGACCAGGATGGTGCGGCCGTGCCGCGAGAGCGCCAGCGCGAAGTTGATCGCGAACGTGGTCTTCCCCACGCCTCCCTTGCCGGACGAAACGGGGATGATGCGTTTGATCGGCACTTCGTGCAGTCTAGCCGGGGTTGTTGTCGGTTGTCAGTTGTCGGTTGTCCGTGCGTGTCCGCCGGACACCGCACAGAGAACTGACAACTGACAACCGACAACCAGTTACAATCTCGCCCGTTCCGATGCAAACCGCCTTCTTTCGCAAGTTCCCTCTCTTCGCCGACCTGGATGACCGCGAGCTCGCGGCGATCGCGGCCGTAGCGAAGCCGCGGCGCTATGCGAAGGACGACGTCGTGTTTTACGCCGACGAGAGCGGCGACATCTTCTGCCTGATCCGCGAGGGGCAGGTGAAGGTCACGATGATCTCGCCCGAGGGGAAGGAGATCATCCTCTCACTCCTCGGGCCGGGCGACTTCTTCGGCGAGATGGCGCTGCTCGACGACGAGCCCCGCTCCGCGACCGTCGTGGCCACCGAGCCGCTCGAGCTGATGACGATCTGGCGCAACGACTTCCTCCAGATCATGGCCCAGAACTTCGACATCACGAAGAAAGTGCTGGCCGAGATCTCGCGCCGCCTGCGCAGCGCCTCGAGCCGTATCGAATCGCTCGCCACGATGGACGTGTACGGCCGCCTGGCCCGCTTCTTCCTCGACCTGGCCAAGGACCAGGGGAAGGTGCTGGACAACGGCTATGTGGCCGTGACGCGTCCCACGCACCAGGCCATCGCAAACATGATCGGCACCTCGCGCGAGACCGTGTCGCGCCTGATCCACGACCTCATGCGCCAGAACCTCCTCATTTCCGAGGGGAAGACGATCTACCTCAAGAGAACGGCGATCGACCAGTTCCGCGAAGAAGCCTCTTGATCTGGTTGGCGCTTCGCGGGGTGTCGGGTGTCAGGTGTCTGGGTTTTCTCGCCCGGGCGACACACCCCAGATCCCTGACACCCGACACCTGACACCGAATATGCGCCACCTCCCCAACATCCTCACCCTCGGCCGGCTCGCGCTGGTCCCGTGCTTCCTCTGGGTCTCCACGCAGCGGATGTACACCGCCGCGTTCGTCATCTTCGTGACCGCGGCCGTGACCGACATCCTCGACGGCGCGATCGCGCGGCGGATGAACCTCCGTTCGAAGCTGGGCGCCTTTCTCGACCCTGCCGCGGACAAGACGCTGATGGTGTGCGGCTTTCTCTACTACACGCTGGCCGAGCTGCCGCGCGTGGCCATCCCGAACTGGCTCACGTTCACGGTCTTCATCCGCGACGTGCTGATGGTCTTCTTCGTCTATCTCATGTACACCCGCATCCAGATCACCCGCTTTCCGCCCTCGGTGTGGGGAAAGACCTCCACCGTGCTGCAGGCGGTGACGTTGGCATGCGTGATCGCGGTGAATGCCTTCCTGCCGTCGTTTTACCCGTTCGCGCAGCTGCTCTTCCGGCTCTCGCTGCTCATGACGCTTTTCTCCGGATGGGACTACATGCGCCGGGCGTCGAATCTCGTGCGGGAACAGCTTCCGGCCGAAGCTTGACAAACGCTTGCAACGGAAATACTTTCCGCCTCCGTTTGTTGTAGCGGCTCCCTTGCCTCCATAGCTCAATTGGTAGAGCAGCGGACTCTTAATCCGTTGGTTCCAGGTTCGAGTCCTGGTGGGGGCACCAACCCTCTTGGCGAATTTCCGATAGACTCGCACCCTTCGCGAAAGTGGCGGAATTGGCAGACGCGCTGGACTTAGGATCCAGTGGCCCAAAGCCGTGCGGGTTCGAGTCCCGCCTTTCGCACCAAATCCTCGAAAAACCACTGCAAATATGACTGTCCTGAACTTTGAAGACGTATCCCCTGTCCAGAAGACCGTCGAGGTCGAGATTCCGGCCGAGCTGCTGTCGCGCGAAGCGAACCGCGTGACCAGCGAGTTCGCCCGCCAGGCGCAAGTCCCGGGCTTCCGCCCCGGCAAGATCCCGGCGAGCGTCATCCGCAACCGCTTCGCGAAGGAGATCCAGGAAGAGGTCGTGACCCGCGTCCTCAGCTCCTCCTTCCGTGAAGTCATGGAAGAGAAGGGCCTCGAGGCCGTCGGCGAGCCGATCGTCGAGCACGTCGATCCGTTCATCGACGGCGCGCCGATGAAGTTCAAGGCGCGCTTCGAGGTGAAGCCGCAGATCGAGCTCGGCGAGTACCGCGGCCTCGAGCTCGAGAAGCCGCAGATCGAGGTCACCGACACCGACGTCGAGGCGATGATCGAGCGGATGCGCCTTTCCGTCAGCCACCTTCGCCCGATCGTCGACCGCGGAGCCGAGGACGGCGACGTCGCGATGATCGAGATCACCTCCACGCCCGAAGGCGGCGAGCCGCAGACCCAGCAGGGGGAGATCACCATCGGTGAAGAAGGCGCGCTGCCGGAGCTGCAGGAGGCGCTGCAGGGCATGAAGCCCGAGGACGCTCCGAAGACCTTCTCCCGCACCTTCGGAGACGAGGCGGTGCGCGACGAGTGGAAGGGGCAGACCGTCCACTTCCAGGTCTCGATGAAAGCGCTCGCGCAGCGCGACAAGCCGGAAGTCAACGACGAGTTCGCGAAGAGCGTCGGCGGCTGGGAAACGGTCGACGAGATGCGCGAGAAGATCTCCACCGACATCCGCGGCCACCGCGAGATGGAAGCGACGCGCTTCAAGCGCAACCAGGTCGGCGAGCGCCTACTCGCGTCGCACGAGTTCGACGTTCCGGAAGCGCTGGTGGAAGACGAGCTCGGAAAGTCGCTCAACAACTACGCCCGCTACCTCGTCTCGCAGGGAGTGAACCTCGAGACCGCGAACCTGGACTGGCGCAAGATCGGCGAGGAGTTCCGCCCCGAGGCAGTGAAGCGCGTGAAGCGCGGCCTGATCCTCGAAGCGATCGCGAAGAAGGAAAACCTCACCGTCTCGGACGTCGAAGTCGACGCGGAGATCCGCCGCGCCGCCCGCGAACAGGACCGCGACTTCGCCGACGTGAAGCACCACCTCAAGCACGACGGCGGCTATGAGGCCCTCCGGGCGTCGATGGCGCAGGATCGGGCGCTGGAGCTGGTGCTGCGCGAATCAAGCGCCCGCGCTTGATTCGCGGGGATCAGGTGTCAGGTGTCTGAGGTGTTACGCCCGTGCGAAAAACCCCGGATACCCGACACCTGACACCCGACACCACTAGAATGCTCGCCGTGAAGGAGACCAATCCATGGTTTTGATCCCAATGGTCGTCGAGCAGACGTCGCGCGGAGAACGCGCGTACGACATCTACTCGCGGCTGCTCAAAGACAACGTCATCTTCCTCGGCTCGCCGATCGACGACAACGTCTCGAACCTCATCATCGCCCAGCTGCTCTTCCTCGAGGCCGAGAACCCCGAGAAGGACATCTCGATCTACGTCAACTCGCCCGGCGGCTCCATCACCGCGGGCATGGCCATCTACGACACCATGCAGTACGTAAAGCCCGACATCGCCACCATTTGCATCGGCCAGGCCGCGTCGATGGCGGCGGTCCTGCTCGCCGCCGGGACGAAAGGGAAGCGCTACTGCCTTCCGAATTCACGCGTGCTGATCCATCAGCCGCTCATGCACGGGCTCGGCGGCCAGGCCACCGAGATCGAGATCCACGCCCGCGACATCATGCAGATGAAAGCGCGCCTGAACGCCATCCTGGCGAACCACACCGGACAGCCGATCGAGAAGATCGACAAGGACACCGACCGCGACTACATCCTGCAGGCAGACCAGGCGCAGGAATACGGTTTGGTCGATCAGGTCATCTCGAAGCGGGACTAGCCGCTACCGGGAGTGGAATGGAGTATCACGGAACCTGAGTTGACTTGAACGACGCTCAGGAGTTCAATTCTGGGCGAGCACACAAAAGGACCAATCGGACATGTCGAAGAAGGGGAACAGCGGCGACGTGCTTCGTTGCAGCTTCTGCAACAAGTCGCAACGCGACGTGAAGAAGTTGATCGCCGGCCCGACCGTCTACATCTGCGACGAGTGTGTGGACATCTGTCTGGACATCATCGCGGAGGACCGCAAAGACGAACCGGGTGCGCTCGAGGGAGCAGGCCACCTTCCGAAGCCGAAAGAGATCAAAGAGTTCCTCGACCTCTACGTCATCGGCCAGGAGCGGGCGAAGAAGAAGCTCGCAGTCGCGGTCTACAACCACTACAAGCGGATCGACTACCAGCAGCGCAACACGCGGGCGGACGTCGAGCTGCAGAAATCCAACATCCTCCTGATCGGCCCCACCGGCACGGGCAAGACGCTCCTGGCGCAGACGCTGGCGCGCATGCTCTCGGTTCCGTTCACGATCGTCGACGCGACGACCCTGACCGAAGCCGGCTACGTCGGTGAGGACGTCGAGAACATCATCCTCAAGCTCTACCAGGCCGCCGGGAACGACAAAGACAAGACCCAGCGCGGCATCGTCTACATCGACGAGATTGACAAGATCGCGCGCAAGGCGGACAACCCTTCGATCACCCGTGACGTCTCCGGCGAAGGGGTGCAGCAGGGACTGCTCAAGATCCTCGAGGGCACGGTCGCCAACGTGCCGCCGCAAGGCGGTCGCAAGCATCCCCACCAGGACTTCATCCAGATCGACACGACGGACATCCTCTTCATCCTGGGCGGCGCCTTCGAGGGCCTCGAGCGCATCGTCGAGGAGCGCGTCGGCCACAAGACGATGGGCTTCGGCTCCCAGTCGCAGGTAGACCGCGTCGAGCGGGCCCGCGTCCTCGAGCAGC
>DASQJY010000042.1:0-56669 GCA_035630815.1 Thermoanaerobaculia bacterium | reverse complement strand
CACCCCTTGGAAACTCAGCTGTTCCCCGTTACACTCTGTCTGTCTCACGCCGCCGCCTCCGTCGCCATCAAGTTGTTGCTGACACTCAACTTAATAGCACGGGGCGGCGGCTTTTTTATCCCCTTGGTGAGAAATGCGGGTCAGGCGCCGTCCGTGCGCAAACAAGTGCTGCCGGCCACGCCGGCCCGCCGGAGGCCTCCCGTCGTCCCCTCCTACGCGTACCCGACCACGATGACCTGCTCGAACCGGCGTAACGGCGCATGCAGCCCGCGCGACAGCACCTCCAGCGCGCGCCGCCGGATCGCGGCCGGCGCCATCGCCAGCAATCCTTCCATCGTCCGCGTCGCGAGGTCGGACCGCAGGGAATCGACCTCCCCCAGCCGCGCCACCACCCGCGCGCGTCTGAACCCCGCACGCCGCAGCAACCGCAGCAACCCGTTGTGGGTGTACTCGCGCAGATGCAGCCCCTCGGGCACGTCGCTGAAGTAACGCGAGACGTCGTGCGGCCCCCACAGACGATTCGGCGTGACGCAGACGTACCGCCCCCCCGGCGCGAGCAGCCGGCGGATGTCCCGGAGATGCAGCAACGCATCCCGCGGCGTCAGATGCTCGATGACGTGAGAACTGAACGCGAGATCGACCGACGCATCGGGGAGCGGATACGGAGGCGTGTCGCTCACCACGATCTCCACGTTCCCGGCGCCATCGACTCCGCTCAGAATCTCGCTCCCCGCCTCGATGGCGATGACGCGCGGCAACCGCCGGCTCAACTCGATGGCCAGGGCACAGTCGCCGCTTCCCACCTCGAGATAACGGGGCCGCGCGGCGAGGAACGGCTCGAGCAACCGGAGTTGCAGCGCCACCACCGCGGCCTGCGTCGCCGCGTCGCTCTTCTGCGCGACGGCGGGATGATGTGGAACGCGCCGCAGCAACTCGTCGTAAACGGCGCTGTACATCCCCCGTGTATTCGGTGCCTCGTGCAGGCGTCGCGCGAGCTTGCGCTCCACGTCATACTGCTGGCGCAACTGCTCGATGCTGCGAGTTTCCTCCGGCGGGATCGGATGCGGCATCGCCACATGTTACCGGGACGGACATGAACCTCGCCTACCTCGCCGAAGACACCGACCCCTCGGCCCGGCTGCATACCGTCCTCGCGCAAGCGGATGTGCTGGTCGCCCGCGGTCATCGCGTGCGCATCGTAACGACGGGGCTGCCGCTGACCTGGCGCCCCTCGCGCGCCGAGTGGGTCTACGTCGACGACTTTCGTGAATACGACGCGAGCGGCGACGAGTTCGTGATCGGCGCCACAGACGACGTCACGCGAATCGGCGTGATCGTGGGCGAGGAGCTTTTCCGCGCGCACGGACGCCGTGAGAACGATCTGCCGCGGGTGCTGCTCTCCGGAAGCGACGTCTCCGACGGCTATGGCGCCGTCACGCATGCGCGCTGGTTCCATCAGAAGCTCGACCTCATCCGCGTCTCGCCGTGGGCACCATCGCGCGAGGAGCCGCTCGACACCGTGCAGGAGTTCCACGTCGCGCTGACGACGGCCGAGATGACGCGCCTCGTGCACTCCTGCGACATCCTCGTCGCACCCGAGGAGGGCTTCAGCCTTACGGCACCGCAGGCGATGGCTGCAGGGGTGGCGTGCGTGCTCACGTCCACGCCGTGGCACCGCTCGTTCGATGAGCGGCACGACTATGCGCTCTTCGCTCCTCAGGACAACGCGGTCGAGCTGGGCGAGCGCCTCATCGAGCTCCTCAGCGACCCCGCCCTCCGCGCCCGCCTCGTCACCCGCGGTCGGGAGGTGGCGGAGCAATGGCGGTCGGAGCACGTGGCGGAGAGACTGGAAGCGTTTTTCCGGAGGTAGCCGCTTGCTGCCGAAGGCAGCACAAGATCTGTAGACCCGGGCTTCACGAACTCTCGCCATCCGTTTGGAGTGCGGTGACCGCAGTCACCGCTTTCACTGCGCGCCTGCGACGCTGAACGCACAAGGCGGCAGCTGCGGCTGCCGGAGTGAAAGCGGTGACTGCGGTCACCGCACTCCAAACGACAGGCAACCTTCTCGCATCCCTGCTGGGGGCATTTGCGTCGCTTGTGAAAAGTTTCTCTAGTACATAGAATCGCGGCGCCCACGGCGGGGTCGCCTGACCGCAATCCGCAACCTGCGAATCGCGACGAAATCCCGAGTCAACTTATGCCAGTTCAGAAGATTGAGAAATCAGATTCGATCATCCCGCGCAAGGCCGGCGTCGCGCCCGGCGAGGGTGCCGAGAAGGGTCTCATCACCCTTCCCGGCGAAGCCGACCGGCTCGACGATCTCGGCGGGTCGACCTACGTCACCACCAAGCTCGAACAGGTGGTCAACTGGGCACGCGGCAACTCCCTCTGGCCGCTGCCGTTCGGCACCGCCTGCTGCGCCATCGAGTTCATGTCCATGGTCTCGTCGCACTACGACATCTCGCGCTTCGGCGCCGAGGTCGTGCGCTTCTCGCCGCGACAGGCGGACCTGATGATCGTCGCCGGCACCATCGTCGATAAGATCGCGCCGGTCCTCAAGAAGATCTACGACCAGATGCCGGAGCCGAAGTACGTCATCGCCATGGGCGCGTGCGCCACGTCGGGCGGCTTCTACCGCTCGTACCACGTCGTGCAGGGCATCGACGAGATCATCCCGGTGGACATGTGGGTGCCGGGCTGCCCGCCGACCCCGGACGGGCTGATGTACGCCATCCTCAAGCTGAAAGAAAAGATCGAGCGCGGGGAGATTCGCCGAGGATGAGTACCCTCACCAAGCTCAGCGCCATCCCGTACACCGGCCCCGCGCCGACGAACCGCCAGCCTTACCTTCCGGTCGACGCGCCTGCCACCGACGCACGCGGCGCCGAGATCCTCGCCAAGCTCGCCAATCCGGCACTGACGCAGGAGCCCGGCCAGGACATGGTCACGTTCCTCGTCGAGAAGGACCGCATCGTCGACGTCCTCCGCGCGCTGCACGATCATGCCGACCTGCAGTTCACGCTGCCGCTGGAGATGTTCGGCGCCGATTACCCGAATCGTGAAAAGCGCTTCGACGTCATCTACCAGCTCTACTCGCTGCTGAACAACGAGCGCGTGCGCCTCAAGGTGCGCGTCGCCGAGGGGGAGAACATCCCCACCAGCGTCGGCGTCTTCCAGGGCTTCGACTGGTACGAGCGCGAGGCGTGGGACATGTACGGCGTGGTTTTCGAGGGCCACCCGAACCTCCGCCGCATCCTCACCCACGAGAACTTCCAGGGTCACCCGCTGCGCAAGGACTACGATCCGGCGCAGCGCTGGCTGCTCACCGAGCAGGGCGTCTCGATCATCAAGCCGAAGATCGCGCCCGAGTTCCAGCAGACCGAGGAAGAATCAGACTTCGAGCGCGTGACGCTCAACCTCGGGCCCTCTCATCCCGCCACGCACGGCACGCTGCGCATGGTGGTGACTCTCAACGGCGAGACCATCGTCGGCGCCGAGAACGAGATCGGCTACCTGCACCGCTGCTTCGAGAAGATGTCGGAGACGCACACCTACCAGCAGGTCATCCCGTATACCGACCGGCTGAACTACTGCTCGGCCATCATCAACAACGTCGGTTACTGCATGACGGTCGAGAAGCTCCTCGGCATCGAGGCGCCGGCGCGCGCGCAGCACGTGCGGCTGATGCTCTCCGAGTTCTACCGCATCTCCGACCACATCATCTGCATCGGCACGAACCTCGTCGACATGGGCGCGCTGACCAACTTCTGGTGGCTGTTCCAGCCCCGCGAGGAGATCATCGCGCTCGCGGAGTCCTGCTCCGGCGCGCGCCTGCTGCCGAGCTACCTCCGCGTCGGCGGGATCGCCATCGACGTCCCCTCGACCTTCATGGCGCACGCGCAGCACCTGGTCAGCACCTTGCCGAAGTTCATCGACGACGTCGAGGCGCTGATCATGAAGAACCGCGTCTTCCGCGACCGCGTCGACGGCGTCGGCGTGATCTCCCGCGAGGACGCCATCAACTTCGGCTTCACCGGCCCCTGCCTCCGCGCCACTGGCGTGCCGTTCGACGTGCGCAAGGCGAGCCCCTACCTCGGATACGAGACCTATGACTGGGACGTCCCGGTCGCCGAAGGAGGCGACACGTACGCGCGCTTCCTGGTGCGCTTCGAGGAGATGCGCCAGTCGATCCGCATCCTGCAACAGGCCATCGACCGCGGCCTCCCGCCGGGCCCTGTGATGGTCGACAACCCGTACGTGGCCCTTCCGCCGAAGGAGAAGGTCTACAACGAGATGGAGTCGCTCATCTACCACTTCAAGCTGATCATGCACGGCATCCAGCCGCCGGTCGGCGAGACCTACTTCCAGGTCGAGGGCGGCAACGGCGAGGTCGGCTTCTACATCGTCTCGGACGGCACGAAGCATCCGTATCGCGTACGTGCGCGTCCCCCCTGCTTCCCGATCTTCGAGGCATTCGGAAAAATGATCACCGGACAGACCATTCCCGACGCGATCGCCGCGCTCGGCTCGCTGAACATCATCGCTGGGGAGCTCGATCGCTGATGTCGCTCACGCGCGTTTCTCCCGGAGTCGTCAAAGTCGAGCGTCAGACGCTCACCCTGAGCGAGCGCGTCTACCTGCCGCAGGTCGTGGCCGGCATGTTCCGCACGCTCAAGCACCTGCTCAGGAACCTGGTCAACATCAAGGGACTGCCGACCATCCAGTACCCGGAGGTCAAGCGCGTCTACTCGGAGCGCTTCCGCGGCCGCCACATCCTCACCTCGCGTGAGGACGGGACGACCCGCTGCGTGGCCTGTTACATGTGCTCGACCGCCTGCCCCGCGGAATGCATCACCATCGAGGCGGGCGAAGACGAGCGCACGCGCGAGAAGTTCCCGCAGCGCTACGACATCGACCTGCTGCGCTGCGTCTTCTGCGGCTACTGCGTCGACGCGTGTCCCGAGGACGCGATCTACATGACGCGCGACTACGAGATGGCCATCGACACGCGTGCGCGTGCGGTGGTCGGCCTGCGCGACCTGGTCGTGCCGCCCAACTTCCCGGTCGCGCCGATGGGCTACCGCCCGTACTACGGCGAGATGGACAAGCGCGGCACCGCCGGCGGCACCGGCATCGGCCAGCCGCTGCGCGACGCACCCTTCGACGACACGGACGCTCCGAATCCGGACCTCTATCGCGGCGCGTAGCTCGGCTCGACGTATATGATGCTGGCGGGCCGATGAAACCGCTCGAAACCACCGTCGAAGAGGTTCTTCGCGAGGCGATCCAGTCCGAGGTCGCGACGCGCTGCTACTACCAGAAGCTGGCGGAGCGCGCGGCGACACCCGAGGTGCGCCAGCGGATGCTGCAGCTCTCGGACGTCGAGCTCGTGCACCGCGCGAAGCTCGAGCGCAAGTACCGCGAGACCCTCGGCACGAACCCGCCCGACCCGGCGCCTGTGAACCTGGAGCTTCCGGCCGAGATCGCCAACCTCGACATGAGCCGCGCCCTCAAATACGCCCTCGAGCGCGAGCGCGACTCCGAGAGCCATTACCGATTCCTCGCCGAGCGCGTTCCCACCACGACCGAACTGGGCCGCCTGTTCATGGAACTGGCCGAGATCGAGTGGAAGCACAAGACCGACCTCCAGGCCGAGTACGACGCGGCGTCACCGCCGGATCAGTTCCTGAACTTCTAGAGGCTTTGGGCTTTGGGCGTTAGGCGCTTGGTGTTCTTCGTCGTCCGGGCGAGCACCCGAACGCCTAACGCCCAGACCCCAACGCCAAATACAAAGGGCCGGGTGATTGCTCACCCGACCCGTTGCTCTCTCTCATACAACACGCTGCCGGTTCTCGAAAACGGTGCGCTCGTATGAGAGTCATCTTAGGCATCCCGGGTCACGCCTCCGTTTCTGCAAACATAAAAAATTGGTGAGTGAAAACGGCCTCTGGACAGGCAACGTCACGGCGGCGCATCGCATCCGTCAGAGAAGCGCAAAAGCGTAGAATGCGCGCCGTGACGATCTACCTCGACAACAACGCCACCACCCGCGTCGCCGATGAAGTCATCGCGGCGATGACTCCGTACTACCGCGAGCACTTCGGCAACGCGCACGCGATCCATTCTCTCGGCCGCCGCTCCCATGACGCGGTGGAGGAGTCGCGCGGCGGCGTGGCCCGTCTGCTCGGGTGCGAGCCGTCCGAGGTCATCTTCACGAGCTGCGGCACCGAGGGGAACGCGCTGGTGATCCGCGGCCTCCTCGACCGCGACCCGAGCCGCCGGAAGGTGGTCACGACCTCCGTCGAGCACCCCTCGGTGCTCACGCTGCTCCGCGCGCTGGAGCGGGCCGGACAGATCGAGCTGGCAGTGGTGCCGGTGGATGAGGAAGGGGCGATCGACCTCGACGCCATGCAGGCAGCCATCGACGACCGGACGCTGCTGGTCTCGGTGATGCTCGCCCAGAACGAGACCGGCGTCATTCACCCGGTCGCGAAGATCGGCGGGCTCGCCCACGCACGCGGCGCGCTGCTGCACGTCGACGCCGTCCAGGCCGCGGGGAAGATCCCGGTCGACCAGCGGGAGCTCGATGCCGACTTCATCACGATCTCCGGCCACAAGTTCCACGCCCCGAAAGGCGTCGGGGCGCTCACGATCCGCAAAGGGCTCACGCTCCAGCCGCTCTGGTACGGCGGCGGCCAGGAGCTCGGCCTCCGCTCCGGCACCGAGCCCGTCCCGTCGATCGTCGGCCTGGCCACCGCCGCCCGGCTGGCATCCGAGGCCCTCTCGTCGTTCGACGCCGTGCGCACCCTGCGCGACCGCCTGGAAGCGGAGCTCGCCGCCATCGGCGAGACGAGCGTCAACGGCCGCACGCAGCCCCGCCTGGGCAACACCGCGAACATCTCCTTTCACGACGTCGCCGCCGACGAGCTGGTCCGCGCTCTCGACCGCGACGGCGTCTGCGTCTCCGCCGGCGCCGCCTGCCACTCCGGCAAGGTCGAGCCGAGCGGCACCATGAAAGCGATGCACAAACCCCTGCGCGTGGCCATGGGAGCGGTGCGCTTCTCGCTCTCGCGCTATACGACGGAGCCCGAAATCGCTGCAGCAGTGGCCGCGGTGACACGGCACGTGGCTGAATTGCGTCGCGGAGTGGCCGTTTAGTGTGTCGCGGTCAGTAAATAGGCACTCGGGGTGACCGATGAGCCTCTTCGCGTGACCGATTAGGCTCTCGGAGAGGCCAAACGCTGACTCGAAGAGCCTGACCAGTCACTCGAAGAGCCTGACTGGCCGCTCCGAGAGGCTGATTGCTCACTCGGAGAGCGCCATTCGCACTGGACTCCTGAACTCACTTATGGCATAACGCCATAACATTATTATGCTCACCCCCACGCGTGCCCTCCTGCTCCTGCTCCTTTCGCTGACGTCTCTTTCCCTCGGCGCGGCCGGTCGCGAGCTCGCGCAGCCGTTTCCGGCACCGACCAGCTACGTCACGATCGCGCCGCAGGTCGCGTTTGCCGGTGGGCGGTTCCTGACCGTCTGGCACGAGGACATGGGGTACCTCGGCTCCCCGGTCATGGGCGCATTCAGCGACGTCACGGGGCGGGGCGGGTCTGCGCAGGCGTTTGCGCTCGCGCTTCCGGTGATGACGAACCCGCACTCGATGCGGCTCATCCCCAGCGGCGACTCGTACACGCTGTTCTGGCGCGACAACGTGCAGGGCACGCTCATGGCGCACATCGACCTGCAGGGGCGCGTCACCTCCATCCACGCGGTCGCGCTGCCCGGTCACTTCCTCGCGGCGTACGCGTGGAACGGCACGCACTTTCTGGCCATCGTGCAGCGCAACGCGACGTATCAGGCCGTGGGAGCGATCTTCGACCGCGAAGGGCGCGTGGTGCGTGGCGCGATCGACATCCCGTACGACACGTACGCCTTCGACATCACGGTCGCGAACGGCGAATTCGTCGCGGTCACGACCGGGTGGGACGGCATTCACGTGCAGACCATCACCACTGACGCGGTCCAGAAGCACAAGACCATCGAACGGGCGAGCGGCAAGACGCCAGACACGTACCGCGTGACCCATGGGGTGGTGACGCCGAAAGCGAACGGCGACGTGCTCGTGGTGTGGGCGGGCGGCGCCAACGACGAGTTTGCAGTGAAGTCCATCACTTTCCGCCGCGACGGCACGCTCTCGGAGCCGTCGGTGCTTGCGACGCATCGCCGCGTGCTCATGCCGCTCGAAGTGACGCGTACGAGCGCGGGATACCTCGCGGCGTACGTGAACATCGACGGCGAACAAGTGTCGCTGTGGACGGTGCTGATGGACGCGAGCGGCGCCCGCGCCGCTGAATCGTTGAAGCTGCAGACGCCGTTCGTCCTCGGCGCCAGCGCGGCCGCGAGCAACAGCATCATCCTGGTGGTCCATCCGAAGCCGGTGTATCCCACCGGCATTCTGGCGACGGCCATCGAGGAGAACGGCGAGGCGCGCGCGCCGGAGGTGCTGTCGATCGGCTGGTCGCGCCAGACGCAGCCGATCCTCTCCGCCGGTGGTGGACGCGTGCTCGCCGCCTGGAGCGAAGGCGACGGCGACGGCTATACGGTGCGCGTCGCGGATACGGCCGCCGGCACCAGCGCCATCGTCGCGAACGGCGTCCTCGCATCGCGCGAGGTCTCGTGGAACGGCACCCATCATCTCGTCCTCCACCACGACAACACGCGCGTCCTGGCGACGCGCATCGCCCCTGACGGCACGGTGTTCGACGATCAGCCGATCGTCATCGGCAACCTCGGCGCGGGAAGCTCGGGCCCGCCGGCGAGCGTGGTGTGGACCGGCGACTACTGGCTCGTGGTCTGGACCGACGGCGAGCGGCTCCGCGTCGTCGACGTGTCGCGCGGCGGCTTCGCCTCGGTGCCGCGCACGCTGGACGTACATCCGCTGCCGGCAGAGTGGAGCCGGTACATCGGCCCGCCCGTCCTCGGCTTCGACGGCACGCACGCGCTGCTGGTGTGGCACGAATCGCAGCAGCCCCCCTGCTCCATGTTTCCGCCGTGCGACGGAGGCGAGACGAAGAGCTTCGCCACCCCCCTGACGCGCGACGGCGCGCGGGCGGGCAACACGTTCGAGCTGCCACTCCAGTTCTTCGCCCCGGTCTCGATCGCCAGCAGCGGCAGCGAGCTCTTCGTGCTCTCCGGCACGCGCGCGATCGTCCTCGACGGCGATCCGAGCGTGCTCCGCGTCGCCGCAACGCGCGATCTCTTCGATTGGAACGTGACCGGCGACGTGACCTGGGACGGCCGCGACTATGTCGTCACCATGCGCTATCGCGGCGCGCAGTGGCATCTGTCGCTGCGCCGCCTCGACCGCGCCCTGAACGACGTCACCGCGCCGCGCGGTACGCCGACGCTCACGCCCGATGTCCAGGAGCCGCCGAGCGTGGCCGCTCCCTTCTCCGGCGACGCGCTCATCGGCGTGCAGGAAGGGACGATCCCGACAGGCGTCCGCGCCACCGTCTATCGCGAGTCGGAACTGGCGCTCCTCCCCACCCCTCCCGCCCCGCCGCAGAACGTGCGCGTGCGGCAGGCCGGCAGGTCCGGCTACGAGGTGACGTGGGATCCCTCCCCGTCCGGCGACGTCGAGCTGTACCTAGTCGAGGTACAGACGCCCGGCGGGGCTTGGATCGAAGCCGCCCGCGTCGGTTCCGACGTGCGCAGCGTGGAGGTCGCCTGGCCAGCCGTCCGCGTCCGCGCGTTCAACGCCGGCGGCTCCTCGGCACCGGTGTCGCCTCCCTATCCGGGTAAGCGGCGATCGGTGCGGTGAGTCGCACATCGATGCGAACCCTGCTCCTGCTGCTGTTCTCACTGACGACGCTCTCCGCCGGTGCCGCCGGGCGGGAGCTCGCGCCGCGCGAGGTCGCGTCGACACCGTACGCGAAAGCCGAAGCGCACACCGCGTTCGCCGGCGGCCGCTTCCTGACCGTCTGGCAGGAGGACATGGGATATCTGGGCAGGCAGGTCATGGGTGCGTTCAGCGACGCGAACGGGCGGCGCGTCTCGCCGCGGTCGTTTCCCCTCGCGCTGCCGGAGATGCGCGACTACTGGTCGATGCAGCTCGTCGCGATGGGAGACTCCTTCGCGCTTTTCCGGGGTAACGCGGAGCTCGGCGCGGTCATGATCGAAATCGACCTCGCGGGCAAGGTCACCGCGGTACGCACGGTCGAGCTGCCGCATCCCGTTCCGGCGAAGTTCGCCTGGAACGGTGAGTACTTCCTGGCACTGCAGTCGCCCTCGTACAGCTACGCCGAGGCGGCGCTCCTCGACCGCGACGGAAAGATCGTGCGGGCAGGGATTCCCCTCCCGCAAGCCGCCAACCAGTTCGACGTGGTGGTGATGGGGCGGGAGTTCGCGGTGGTGACGAACGGACCGCCCGGCCTGTTCCTGCAGCTGATCTCGGAGAACGGTGCCGGACGCCGCAGGACCATCGCGGACTGGTACGGGACCTCGGAAGGACCGTACCGGCCGCAGGACGCGGTGGTCACGCTGACGCCGTCCGGGCGGTTGCTGATCGTCTGGTCGGCCGGCACGTACGTCCGGCAGCACCTCAGGGCGGTGACCTTCACCAACGACGCCGAGGGGACACTGTCGCCGGTGCGGTTGCTCGCGGAAAACGCGGGTTCGATCGTGCCGCTGGGAGTGCTGAGCACGGGCGGTGAAGCCATGGTCGCATTCTCGGCGCTGGAGGGATATCGCAATGAGCTCCGGACGGTACGATTCGCAACGCCTGAGGAAGCGGCCGCTCCGTCGAGCGGCACCAGCCAGGTCCTCCTGTTTCCGTCGATCACAACGGAGAGGCACGTGGTGTCGGTGGCGATCGGGGTAGACGGGCAGCGGCGTGCCCCCGAGCTCCTCTCGCTCGGCTTCTCGCGCCAGTCGCAGCCGATCCTCGGCGCGGGCGGTGGGAACGTGCTCGCCACCTGGACCGAGTCTGCCGACACCGTCCGTTCCGCACTCGTAACGCCGGACGGAGAGCCGCTGCCGGCAGCGCCCGTCGCACACGGGACGATCGCGGCGCGGGAGCTCGCGTGGAGCGGCGCGTACCAGCTCGGCGTCCAGCGCGACGGCAGGAAGCTGACCGCGATGCGCATCACTGCCGACGGCAGAGCGGTCGACAAAGAGCCGATCGTCCTGGCTGAGATGGTGCCGCCGGCGCTGTATCCCGCCAGCGTGGTCTGGACGGGTGAACAGTGGGTCGTGGTGTGGACGGCCGGCAGCCGCCTGCGCGTAGCACGCGTCTCCGCCGCCGGCATCCCGTCGGCCGCGCGCTCGCTGCCGCTGCCGCTGGCACCTCCCGATTCCACGAGGCGTGAAGTGCAACCGCCGCTGGTCGCCTTCGACGGCGAGCATGTCCTGGTGCTCTGGACCGAAATCTCGATGGCGCCCTGCGAGCTCGCGGCGCCTCCCTGTCCGTTCACCGATCCCCGCCGATTCGCGCTGTTGCTGACGCCCGATGGCAGCCCCACCGACGACGTCCCGTTCGAGCTCCCTATCGGATTCGGGACGTCGATCGCCAGCAGCGGGAGCGAGTTCCTGATCCTCGACGGCACGCGTGCCACGGTGCTCGTAAAAGGACGCAACCGCCTGCGCATCGCCGCGATGCGCGAGCTGTTCAACTACCCCGCCACGAGCGACGTGACGTGGGACGGCCGCGATTACGTCGTCGCGCTGCGCTACACCGGCGCGAACTGGTACCTCGCGTTAAAGCGTCTCGACCGCAACCTGCAGGACGTCGGTGAGACGCGCGGCACGCGGACGCTGGCACCGGACCAGTTCGAGCAACCGAGCGTGGCCGCGCCGTTCGCGGGCGAAGCGCTCATCGGCCTGCAGGAAGGCACGCCCGCTGACGGAGTGCGCGCCGTCGTCTACCGCGAGGCCGATCTGGCGCCGCTTCCTCCCCGTCCCGATGCACCGCGCAACGTACGCCTGCGCCAGCTGGGCACTGACCGTTACGAGGTGACGTGGGAGCCGTCCGCGGGTGCGGAGCAGTATCGGATCGAAGCTCTCGGCTCGGACGGCGAATGGCACTGGATCGCCGGCACCGACGCCGGCACGCACCACGCGACCGTCCGCTGGCCCAACCTCCGCGTCAGCGCCTTCAACGCCGGCGGCGCCTCGGAGCCGGGGTATCCGGACGCGCGGTGAATGTTCTGCCGTCGCGTGAGGCACAGCCCCTCACCCGGCCCGGCACCTGGTCTTCTAACGCCGCTTCGCCCGGATCGCGCCGGAAGTGCAGATTGGAACGCGCAGGTGCCGAGCATCCCTCTCCCCGCTCGACGCGGGGCGAGGGGCTACAAACCCTACCGCTCGTGACACGCTGCTTTGTAGCCCCTCGCCCCTTTTAGGGGAGAGGGAGATGGGCGCCTGCGCGTGGCAATTCGAACGACGTCCGCATAGAACGTACGGACGTTAGAAGACCAGGCGCCCAGCGGGGTGAGGGGTCGCCATCACTTCGCCGAGCGCCCCCAGCACCACTCCTCCGCCGCATGCCCCTCCCCTTCGGTACGGGCGCAGAGCTGGCCGTCGCGGAGGGTGTAGATGATGCGCTGGGGGTAGTCGTGCTCGGGATTGGAGAACACCGCGCGCCCTTCGCTCGACTCCGTCAGCGTGAACGGGGTGGGGGGCTTTCCGCCGGGCTGCGCGAAGTAGACGACGCCGTCCTTCGTCTCCGCGATGCGGAAGAACTCGAACCACGATTTGCCGTTCGGGCGCACGTCGCGGTGCATGCCGAGGAGCATGCCGCCGGCGGGGGTGGACCAGAGCTCCTCCATCTGCACGCCGTCGATGGTCGCGCTCCAATGGCCGCTCATCCACTTCAGGTCCTCGACCGCCGGCGCGGCGGAGAGGGGCAGCGCGAGCGCGAGGCAGCACAGCAGGTGTTTCATAGGACGATCGTATACCCGAGCGTGGTGAGGTCGGGCATGCGGTCGAGATAGACGTGGCCGTCGGTGTGGTCGACCTCGTGCTGGAAGATGCGCGCGGTGAAGTCTTCGACCTCCAGCTCGAGCGGATCGCCGTCGTGATCGAAGCCTTTCAGCCGCACCCGCTTGAAGCGCGGCGTCTCGCCGCCGAGAAACGGGACGCTGAGGCAGCCTTCCCAGTCCGTGATCTTCTCGGTGCCGATCGGCTCGTACGTCGCGTTGAAGATCGCGCCGACGCCGACCTGCTTCACCCCGCGCCGCTTGGCCACGCGCTCCTGCACCTCGAACACGAACACGCGCAGCGGCAGGTGCACCTGCGGCCCGGCCAGGCCGACACCTTCGTACGCGTGCATCGTCTCGACCATGTCGTCGATGAGCGACTTGAACTTGCCTGCCTTGATGTCCTTGAGCTCGACGTCGGAGGCCTTCTCGCGGAGGACGGGATGTCCCAGCCGGGACACTTTCAAAATTGCCATGGCGCGGAAGTCTAGCGAGTTCGCATGCGAACTGCGATCACGAGCGCGCACAGCATCAGCACCGCTCCGCCGTAGAACGCGCCCGCCACGCGTGCGACGTCGTAGAGGAAGCCCGACAGCAGCGGCCCGAGGAACCGCGCCAGCGAGCCGACCGACGTGGCCAGCCCCAGCAGGCTGCCGCGCTCGTTCTCCGGCGCCACCTTCGAGACGAGCGACGTCAGCGCCGGATAGCAGAGCCCCTGGCCGATGGCGATGAAGAACGCCACCGAGTACAGCAGCGGCACGCGGAAGATCGACGGCACCAGCACGAAGCCGATCACGAACGACGCGGCGCCGATGATGATCACGCGCTGCTCGCCGAGGCGTTTCACCAGCTTGCCGATCAGTCCTCCCTGGATGCCGGCCACGATCACGCCCATGAACAGGAAGAGGTAGGCCATGTCCAGCTGCTTGAAATCGAAGCGGTCGCGCCCGTGGATCGTGACGCTCACTTCCATCCCCGCCACCGCCAGCAGCGTCAGGAAGAGGCCGGCCATGAGCGAGGCGAGCAGCCTGTTCGACGCGAGCTCGCGCCAGATGCGCCGGTCGAACTGCGGCGGGATCCCGGAGCGCGGCACGAGGTCGCGCGGCTTCGATTCCGCGAGCACGCCCAGCGCCACCAGGAACGCGGTGAACGAGAGTCCCGCCGCGACGAGTCCCGGCAGCAGGTTGCCGTGCAGCCCGTTCCTCGTGCCGACCGCGGAGAGGATCCCGCTCATCGGCGGCCCGAGGATGAAGCCGAGGCCGAACGCGGCACCGATCAGCCCCATCCCTTTGGCGCGGTTCTCGGGCGTGGTGGTGTCGGCGATGTACGCCTGCGCCGTCCCGATGTTCGCCCCGCCGATCCCGGCGATGACGCGCGAGACGAAGAGCAGCGTCAGGCTCTGCGAGAAGGCAAAGAGCAGGTACCCCGTTGTGCTGGCGGTGAGGCTGATGAGCAGCACCGGCCTCCGTCCCACCCGATCCGACAGCCTCCCCCACACCGGCGCGAAGAAGAACTGCATGATCGAGTAGACGCCGACTACCGCGCCGACCGCCACGCCGCTCGCACCGTACTCCCGCGCATAGAACGACAGGAACGGGATCACCATCCCGAACCCGATCAGGTCGATGAATACGGTGAGGAAGAGGACGAGGAGTGACGCACGGCGCATGGTGGCGGCGCGGAGATTACTTCACCACGTGCCACTCCGTCTGCCGGCCGGCGAGGTAGTGCACCGTCTTGCCGTCGAAGATCGCGCTCTGTTCGAGCTTGATCTGCACGAGCTGGCCGTTCCACTCCGGCAGCGCTACCTTGACGTTCCCTTCGATCGCATACGCGGTGCTCGGGCTGAGCTTCCAGTCGCCGAGGACCGCGGTCGGTCCCTGGTTGTCCCACATGCCGATGGTGGGACCGGCGGCGTGGCCGAAGAAGCCGAGCGGGTGCGTGTAGATCGTCGCGTCGATGTTCTCCTGCTTCGACGCGGCGCGCGTGGCGGCGAGGATCTCGTTGCCCGTGCGGCCGGTGACGAAGTTGGAGGTCAGGATGTCCTGCCAGCGGTTGCCGGTGGCGAGCGCGCGCTTCAGGTAGTCCGGGACGTCGGTCTCCCCCACCTTCAGCACGTACGCCATCTCCTGCGTGTCGGTGTTGAGGCGGAGGTAGGTGATGCCGACGTCGGTGTGCAGGACGTCGCCGCGCTGGATGGTGCCCTCCTGGCCGCAGAACGCGGTCGCGGACTCGCACCGGAAGCCGGGGCGCTGGATGTTCACCGAGGGCATGAACCAGATCGGCAGCCCGCGGTCGGCGTAGCGCTGGCGGATGTACCAGGCCACGTCGGCGGTGGTGGTGACGCCGGGGGTGATGATCTTGTTCGAGAACGCTTCGGCGATCACGGCGCGCGAGATGGAGACGATGTGCGGATACGCCTGCAGCTCGAGCGCGGTCCGGGTTTCCAGCCAGCGCACGACCAGCCGCTCCGCGCTGGTGACGCGCGAGCGCAGCGGGGCGTCGAGCACTTCCATGAGCCGCTCGTGGAGCGCGTGCGTGAGGCCGTCGGCGAACGGCCAGTTGCGGCTCGTGTCGATGGCGATCTTCTTCGGGTCGCGCTCGCGGATCACTTCGCCGAGACGCTTCCACTGCGCGTCGAGATCGCCGCCTTCCCATGCGGCCTGGTAGTACTCGCCGAAGGGATAGCGGTTGACCGTCAGGCGCTCTACCCCCTTCTCCGCGCCGCGGTCGAAGAAGACCAGCATGGTGGTGCGGCGCGCGGCGAAGACCGGCTCCGGCACGAGCGTGAGGTAGACCGGATCCTCCGCGTACTCGCGGTTGATCACCACCCACATGTCGATGCCGCTCTCGCGCATCAACTGCGGCAGGAGGTTGTCGAGGCGGTCGCGGAGCGCGGCGTTGACGGCGTCAGGACGCGCGCGTTCGGGGAGAACTGCCGGTTGTGCCGCCGCGCTCGCGACGACAAGAGTTGCCGTCGCGAGCGCGCAGAGGAATCGCGTCATTTCTTCGCCGCCGCCTGCGCCTTGTGCCACGCGGCCAGTACTTCCTTCTCGCGCTCCGGCTTGATGCCGGCGCGGACCTTCTCGTTCCGCTCCGCGGGACGCGCATCGTAAAAGGCCAGCGTGTTCTGCGCGGTGTCGGCGAGGGAGCGGAACGTCAGTCCCGCGGCCACGGCCTTGCTGACGTTGCGCGAGCCGAAGCCGGCGGAGTCGCCTTCCGTCGGCACCCACACCGGCATGTCCATCCAGGGGGAGACCTTCTGCTCTTCGAGGAACGAGGCCGGGACCCAGGTGAACTGCGCGCCGGCGGTGGTGATGGCCTTGATGCCGTACAGCATCTCCGCCATGGTCAGCGGATCGCGCGGGCCGGTGGCGTCGAAGACGCCGTACGTCTTCTGCTCGAGGAGGCGGATCGTCCACTCGCCGAGGTCGCGGGCGTCGATGAACTGGACGCGGTCGGTCGGATTGCCGGGCGCCAGCACCTCGCCGCCGCGTGCGATGCGCGCCGGCCAGTAGCTGAAGCGGTCGGAGTTGTCGCCCGCGCCGACGATGAGGCCGGGACGGACGATGGTGGTCTTGCCGGGGAACGCTTTCTCCGCTTCTTTCTCCGCGAGCGCTTTCAGGCCGCCGTACGTCTCACCGGTGACGTCCTCGACGGTCGGATCGGGAAGCACGATCGTGGCCGCGGTCTCGTCGGCGTTCGGCTTGGAGTTGTCGGCATAGACCGAGATGGTGGAGATGTGCATGTACTGGTCGGCGTGCCCTTTGAGCAGCGTCGCCGCGTCGCGCACCCAGCGCGGGAGCGTGGAGGGGTTGTCGATGACGGCATCCCAGTCGCGCCCTTTCAGCGCGTCGAGCTTGCCGTTGCGATCGCCGATGAGCTGCTCGACACCCGCGGGCAGCGTGCCGGGATTCGTCTTGCCGCGATTGAAGACCGTGACCTTGTGGCCTCGCTCGACGGCGTAGCGGACCTGGTTCGGGCCGATGAAGCCGGTGCCGCCGAGGATCAGGATCCGGAGCGGCTTGGACGCGGGGGCGGCAGTCAGGGCGGACGGCGTGACGGCGGCTGCTGCGACGGCGGCCGCGGTCGTGGCAAGGAAGCTTCTGCGCGAGATGTCAGACATGGGGCGATATGGTAAGCGGGCCGTTCGCCCCCGCCTTTACAAAACATAAAACTGGTACATTCGGCGCCCCATGCGGCTGGTCCTCTTCGACATCGACGGCACTCTCCTCACCGACCGCGGCGCGTCGCGCGCCGCCTTTGCGGATGCGCTCCGCGAGACGTACGGCTACGACGGCGACCTCGGTCGCTACGACTTTTCCGGACGCACCGATCCGCAGATCACGCACATGGTTTTACGCGACGCTGGTTTCGCTGCCGTGGACGTGGAGGCGCGCTTCGAGGCGTTGTGGAAGGTCTACCTGGCCGGACTGGCGCGCAACGCGACGCCGGAGCGCGTGCAGGTGATGCCGGGCATCCGCGAGCTGGTGGCACTGCTGCACGAGCGCGAGGATGTCGTGCTGGCGCTGCTGACCGGCAACATCGAGCCGGGCGCACGCCTGAAGCTCGGAGGCGCGAGCCTCAACGATTACTTCCCGTTCGGCGCCTTCGGCAGCGATTCCGCCGACCGCACCGAGCTCCCCCCCTTCGCCGTCCGCCGCGCGTCGGAGCTCCTCGGCCATCATTTCCGCGGCCGCGAGGTGGTGATCATCGGCGATTCGATCTACGACGTCCGCTGCGGAGTGCCCTATGAGGCAACGACCATCGCCGTGGCCTCGGGGAAGACGCCCGCGGACATGCTGCGCGCGGAGAACCCGACGTTCTTCTTCGAGAACGCGGGGGATGTGAGGGCGGTAGCGGAAGCGATCCTGGCGTAGTTTGGAGTGCGGTGACCGCAGTCACCGCTTTTACTCCGTCCGCACAGGCGCTACCGTAAATCAGGAAAAGCGGTGACTGCGGTCACCGCACTCCAAACTAGTTCTCGGGAATTGAAACCCGCCCCGCCACCCGCTCGTGGGAGATGTGGCCGCTGGTCTTGCGGGCGACGTGGAAGTTGCCGCCGATGTCGGTGACGTCGACCGAGCCGGAGCCGTCGTCGTCGATGGTGACGTCGCGGCGGACGTTCTGGACCACGATCGAGCCGCTGTCGTCCTCGCGCACGCGCAGCGAGCCTTCGACACGCGCCACGGTGATCGCACCGGAGTCGTCTTCGATCTCGATGTTGCCGGAGACGTTGCGGACCGTGATCTCGCCGGAGTCGTCTTCGATCAGCACGTTGCCGGTGACGTTGTCGACGTCGATGGAGCCGGAGTCGTCGTGGATGGTGAGATTGCCGCGAACGTTTTTCACATCGATCGAGCCGCTGTCGTCGTCGATCGTCAGCGCGCCGGTGTTCGAGACGGTCATCGCGCCGCTGTCGTCGTCGATCACGACCGGCAATCCGGCCGGCAAGGTGATGCTCATGTCCAGCCGCGCGGAGAAGAAGCCGAAGATGATCGTCTTTTCGGGGATGTTGGCCTCGATGTGCAGGTCGGAGCCCGACTTGCGCAGGGTGATGGTCATCTTCGGGAGGAAGTCTTCCTCGGACGTGCAGGCCGTGGCGCTGGCGACGACCTGCGTGGCCCCGGCCGTGCCGTCGACGGCGAGCGAGCCCGACTCGGCGTGGATGATGACGCGCGTGATTCCGGCGGCCGGAGTCGCGGCGCGGCGTCCCGCCGTGTACTTACAGTCGTTTTCGTCGGTCCAGCCGGCGAAGGCGGGGGCGGCGGCGAGCAGCGTGACGGCTGCGAGCGATGCGATTCTCATCGGAATCCCTCCATCTCCGTTTGTCTACGGAGAGGGAGGGCCGATGTTTCAGGCGGCGCTCGCCGCTTCCCTCATCAGAACAGCAACCTGTACGACAACGTGATGTCCCTTCCCGGCAGCGGCGCCTGTTCCTTGAGTGTCGACGTGTGCTGGCGGGCGAATTCGTTCGTGAGGTTGTGGCTGCGCAGCATCACGTCGTGCACGGTGTTCTTCACGAAAAAGCGGTAGCCGAGGTGCGCGTTGAGGAACGTATAGCCGTCGGTGCTCGTCTCGTAGCTCGCGATCTCGTCCTGCTCGAACGTGTGCCGCACCTCGACCAGTGCGCTGAGCGGGCCGCCGTGCAGGCGCAGACCGGCGCCGGCGCGCATCGGCGGGATGCGCGGCAGGTTGCCGGCGCCGTCGGCGAGCGTGGCGCGGACGTAGTCGCCGCCGAGGTCGAGCTCGAGATGCGACTCGCCGCGGCTGACCAGATGCGTGTGCGTCAACACTTCGACGCCGCGGAAGCGGGCATCGCGCTGGATGAACTCGAAGACCGGGAAGCCGTCCTCGATTTCGCCGGTCGGCGACTCGTAGATATAGCCGTCGAAGGAGTTGTTGAAGAGATTCAGCTCGCCGCGAAAGCGTCCCGCGGTGCGGCGGAACGAGATGTCGATGCCGGACGAGGTCTCCTCATCGAGCGCCTCGTTGCCGCGCTCGAACTGCCGCGTTGCGGCGTGGGGTCCGTTCGCGTACAGCTCCGTCGCCGTCGGCAGGCGCACCGCGCGCGCGAGCGACAGCGCGAGGATGTAGCCGTCGCGCGGATGCCAGATGGCGCCGGCCGAGCCGGAGAACCCTTCGAAGTGGCGGTCGCGCAGCGTGTCGGATTCGACGTTCACTTCCTGATGCTCGTACCGCGCGCCGAACTGGAAATCGAAGCGCTCGCCCGGCATTTCCTCGAACGCGAAGATCGCGTTCGCCGTCGAGGAGTTCGGCGGGATGTATGCCTCTTCTCCCGCGGCCACGAAATCGTTCGACGTGACCTGCACGCCCCACGTTCCGTTGATCCGGCCGAAGGGGCGATGCCGCGCTTCGAGGCGGGTCTCGAACGAGTCGTTCGTGAACTCGGTCCCGATCTCCTCCCCTTCCAGTTCCACGTGCTCGTAGTCCGTCACGCCGAGGCGGAGGCGCACGTTGCTGAAGAACCCGAGCTGCGCGAGCTCGCCGCGGAGGTCGTAGCGGCGCTGCTCCATGTCGATGCGCACCGGGTCGTCGCCGGGGACGCCGTAGTTCGTCGTGAAGTTCGTCACCGCGGCGCCGAGGAAGCCGCCGTCGGTGATCCACGAGCCGCCGACGGTGCCGCTGCGCGACTGCAGGGAGCTGTTCTCGACCAGCGCCCCTGGGATCTCGTAGTCGTTCGTATCGCGGGCCGTGAAGTCGGCGTGCCACGCGAGCTCGCGGAAGCCGCCGTCGAAGACGAGCATGTTCGACTTCTCTTCGCTGGCGCTGCTGTAGCGGGAGTCGAGCGTGACGGTCAGCGGATCGGTCACGGAGCGCGACGGGATGCGGTTGCTGATCACGTTCACCACGCCGCCGACGGCGTTGCTGCCGTAGAGCAGCGTGGCCGGTCCGCGGACGATCTCGATCTGTTCCGCGTTGGCCGGATCGACACTCACCGCGTGGTCCGGGCTGATGTTCGAGACGTCGCCGGTGCCGACCCCTTCCTCGAGCACGCGGATGCGGTCCGCGCCGAGACCGCGGATGATTGGGCGGCTGGAACCGGCCCCAAAGGAGCTCGATGAGACACCCGGCTCCTGCGCCAGCGTCTCGCCGAGCGTCGGCCGGATGCGCGCCGCGAGGTCTTCCTCGCTGAGCACGTTCACCGGCTGGTAGACCTCCGACTCGCGCCTCGAGTCGGCGCTCGCCGTGACCACGATCTCCTCGGTGTGCACGAGCGGATCGATGACCACGTCGACCGTGCGCGTCTGCCCGGCCGCCACGTCGGCCTCACCGATCATGCTGCCGAGGCGCGGGCTCTCGGCGGAGATGTGGTAGTGGCGCGGCGGGACGTTCTCGAACCGGAACGAGCCGTCGGCGCCGGTCTTCACACTGCGGCGCAGCTCGACGAGGGTGACGGTGGCGTCGCCGACCGGCTGGGCCTGGGGATCGTAGACGCGGCCGACGATGGTGGCGTTCTGAGCGAACGCGGTTGCGGCAAAAAGAATAACGAAAGCAGCACGGCCGAGCCGTGCGACGAAAGTGCGCATCAAAAAAGCTCCTGAAGTTTTCCGGTGGGAGTGCGGGGGAAAGTCTTCAGGCAGCAGGCGGCGCGCGCGCAGGGAGCTCCGACGCGCGGGCGACCGCGAGGAACGACGGCGCCGCCGCGGCGTACGCCTGCGGCGTCGCCGCATTCGGCGCGACGCTGGGCGGCGCCATCTCGACGATCGCCCCATGCACGCACGGACAGGAGACGAGCGTGTCTCCAAAGTGCACGAGGGGATGAACTGCCGCCGCAAGCAGCAGCAGGATGGCGAGGTATTGCCGCACGGGGGAAGGGTACACGGAAAGCGGCCGCGAAATGTGAAGAAGGAGTGGCGAGTCAGCTCCTCGGACTTGCCGCCTGGTGTCGGGTGTCAGGTATCTGTGGCTCTACGCCCGGGCGACACACCCCAGACACCTGACACCTGATATCCGACACCGTTTACGCTGTCGCGCAAACCCCTTCCACCGTGCAGCACGAGCTCGCCTGCTTCACCTCGGCCAGGTTGTCCTGCAGCACCACGAATGCTTCCCATTCGTTTCCGTCCGGGTCGATGACCCAGCTCTTGTTCTGCACCGCGTAGCAGCAGTCGGTGCCGATCTCCTCGCGCGTCTCCAGCCCTTCCGCGCTCCAGCGGTCGCGGTACGCGAGCACGTCCTCGGTCGACGAGAGCTGGATGCCGAGGTGCGAGAGCGCGCCGGCGTCTTTGAGGCCCGGGTTCTCGTTCAGAGTGAGGTTGAGGGGAGGATTCTGGACGTCGAACTTCGCGTAACCGGTGCGGACCTTCGACGGCTCGATGCCGAGCATCTTCCTGTAGAACCCGATGCTCGTCTCGACGTTGCGGACGTTGATGCCGATGTGTGCCTTCAGTGCTGTGATCATCATTGCCTCCGTTTCAATACATGCGCGAACAGCAATATGTGTCGCCGCTTCACATTTGTCAATACGCATTTGTTAAGATCGACGACAACGTGAAGCAACTCGAGACTTTCCTCCGCCCCTACTACCAGGACCTCGACGGCGCCTCACGCTTCGACGACGTCGAGCGGATCGCGAAGATCGCGCGGCGGCTCTACCCGCCCGCCGCTGACGACGCGCGCGCCTTCGAGCTGCTCCTGCTCTTCCACCGCCTCGGCCCGTGGCTCGAAAAGGTCGGCCACCTCTCCCGCACGCTCCTCGGCGTCCCCGGTCTCACGGAGGCGGAGCTGCGCCAGACCGCGGCCTCGATCCGCAGGCTCGACGCGCCGGTCACCAAAGCCGAACGCGCGGTCGCCGCCGCCGTCCTCATTGACAACGCCGGCGTCCGAGGCCTCACGGAGCTCTTCGGCCGCGCACGCCGCGAGGGCAACTCCCTCATGGACGTGCTGCGCGCCTCGCTCTCGGATGTGGAGGTGCCGGAATGGCTGCCCGACGGCGCCGAGGAGTGGCTGCACGCGCGTCGGGAATCGCGGAGAGAGGTGTGCCGCAAACTCCTGGAGGAGATGTCCCTGGAAGATTTTGGAGTGCGGTGACCGCAGTCACCGCTTTCACTGCGTGCGGACGGCAGCGCCTCCGAATCACGCAGTAAAAGCGGCGACTGCGGTCGCCGCACTCCAAACTAGACGCTGCCGAGGAACTCCCCCAGCGCCGCGTAAAACACATCCGGCTGCTCCAGCCACGGAAAGTGGCCCGCGTTCTCGATCATCACCAGCTTCGAGCCCGGAAAGGTCGCGTGCACTTCCTCCGCGCTCTCCAACGGGTCCTGCTTCCCGTGGATCACGAGGACGGGCGCTTTCACCTTCTCCAGCCCTTCGCGCAGGTCGAGGGCCATCATCTGGAAGACGATGCCCCAGAACACGCCGTCGTGGAACGACTCCTCGGTCATCGCGTCGATGAGAGGCGCCGCTTTCTTCGGATCGGCGAAATAGGCGCCGGTCTTCGCTTTCGTGATCTCGAGCACCGCGCGGCGCCTGTTGTCCTTCATCTTCTCCGGCGCCGACCACTCCTTGATCTTCGCCGTGTCCTCGGCGGTGAAACGGGCGTTGATGTTGGCCTCGAACTTCTTCACCGACGCGAGCGTGGGACCGCCCGCGTCGATGAAGGCGATCGCGCGGATGCGCTCCGGATGAGCGCGCGCGTACATCATCGAAAGAATGCCGCCGAACGAATGGCCGGCGAGCGTCAGCTTCTCGAGCTTCAACTCCTGCCGCAGCGCTTCGAGGTCGCCGACCAGCTTCGGGATGGCCAGCGTCTCGGCGTTGGGCGTCTCGACGACCGATTTCCCGGTGCCGCGCTGATGGAAGAGCACGAACTGATGCTTTCCGCCGAGCTTGTCGGCGATCGGACGGAGGTACTCCGGCGAAAACCCGGGGCCGCCCGAGAGCAGCACCACCGGCTCCCCTTTTCCGACCAGTTCGTAGTGCAGCACGGTGCCGTCGTGCGACTTGAAGGTCGCGGCGGAGAGAGGGAACGTCAGCGCGAGCAGCAGGAGAAGACGACGCATCGCCGGCTACTTTAACTGACTACATCCGCGAGCGCGTCGAGCCGCTCCGACCAGTACGCCTTCAACTGATCGGCAACCGCTTTCTCCGGCAGCTTCGTGTGCGCCACCGCGACCGCGCTCTTCGCGTCGCCTTTGGCCATGAAGCCGATCTCGAGCGACGTGCCGTCCGGCCAGGTGGCGCGCATGGAGCGGTCTTTCTGCGAGGTCCGGATGGTCAGCTTCACGCCCGGCAGCCACTTCGCGCGCTTCCTCGCATTCGCGAACGCGTCGAAGAGCGTCGAGACCGGAACCGGGAACGTGCGGCTCCTGGTCATCTCCCACGTGCCGGCGCGGCGCTGGCCGATGGCGCGCAAGCCTTTGATGCGCTCATAGCCGACCGTGACGGACTGGCTCCACCAGCCTGACACGCCCTGTGAGTGGACGTACGCGGCGACGTCGCGGTGCGGCTTTTCCGTCCCGCCGAACGCGTCGAGCGTCTCGACCCACTCGGCCCACGAGCGGCCGGTCTTCTCCTTCACCGTCTCCTCCGCCACGCCGGACAGTGCCGCGTAATCGGGTGGCGGTGCTGCTTTCTTGTTGAGGGTCTGGACGCGAGCGGCGGTGTACGACTCGCCGGTCTTTTCCATGCGCGCACGAACGACGCGCTTGAGGTCTTTCTCTTTCGGCATCACGAGCTCCTTCGTTCACGCCGCAACGCGATCCCCCGGCAATCCCGCCACGGCAGACGAAGTCCGTCATGCCGGCTCGGAGGTATCCCCTCCTTTGCCTCCACGAGGATCTTCGCCGGGGGAAGATCGAGGAGGTTGGGCGCGAGCCGCCGCCGAGGAGAATGTACATCCAGTGGCGCGCTAGGGCAACTCGGAGTCGGTCCAGACCTCGCCGATCGCTGCCGCGGCCTGCACGAGCGTCTCCGCGACCGCCGCCCTCGCCGTTTCGGCTGTGTCGAACGCGAGCGGCTCGGCATCGGCCACCATGGCCCGGATCCCGCGCGCGAACTCCTGCAGTGTGTCCACCGCGTCGTCATGCGCGGCGAAGAACTGGCGAGGGATCTGCGCGAGCAGTTCCTGCACGTCCTCCGCACGCCGCGTCGCGACCGTCACCACGTCGCGCCAGTGCGGGATCAGCACGTCCGGATCGGCTTCCGGGATGCCGCGCAACGCGGCGAGGTGGTCGAGCGCATCGCGCCACGCGGCGACGGCGGGTACGAGCCTCCGCGCGACCGGCGCGACGTTGGACGGCCATTCGTCGAGCCCGAGGACGTTCCAGGTGGCGTGGTCGATCGGGCGCTGGACGAACTTCCAGGCGTGATCCTGCAGATTCTCGTCCGGACGCGGCAGCGTGGCGATGTCGAGCGACCACCGTTTGCGCTCCAGCGACTTCCCACGCACGAGCGGGACGAGATGCACGCGCTCCCACACCAGGTCGAGGACGTAGCGGTCGAACGCATGCTGCTCCGCCGGCGGCCGCAGCACGTCGATGACGTGCGCGAGCGCTTCGGCGAACGCGTTGACCACGTTCGGGACGTGCTGCACGTCCAGCGTGATCCACAGCCCTTCGTGCTCGGCGTGGATGTCGACGTTGCTGAGCGTGAGCTCGCGGAACCGGCGCCGCAGCGCGCGCCGCCGCTCGTCGAGCCGAGCGTCGATGGCCGCTTTCGACTCCTTGACCGCGTTGGCCAGCTTGCGGCGCGGGTAGAACGCAAAGTCCCACCAGACCGCCCACAGCTCCCACAGCCGCTCGCGCTCTTCCTGCTCGATCGCCGGCGCGGTGGGGAAGCGCGCGCGAAACTCTTTCTGGAACGCTTTCAACGCCTCCAGCGCCTGCGCCAGTCGCTCGGTCGGCACTTCGCGGGTGATGCCCTCCTCCGCCAGCCATTTCTCCAGCTTCTCCCGCGCCTCGGGGGACCCGCGCCCGATCTGCGGATTGGCGACGAAGAACCGCCACGACTGCGCCAAAAAGTCGTGGATCGCCGAGACGTAGGCGTTCAGCGCGTTCTCATACGGGACGTGGAAATGCGGCGTGCCCGCGCTCCACGCGCGCGCCGCTCCTTCGATCTCGATCCCCCACTCGTCCACCGCCGTGCGCGGAAGCCTCGGCAGAGATGAGAGAGCGGCGGAGATCGCATCCCACTCCTCCGCGTCCACTCCCGCCTCGAAGATCGTGAACGGCTTATCGCGCCGGAACCAGGTGGTCAATGCCGCCGTGATCCGCGCCGCGAGCGCCGCGATGCGCGAGCGCACTGAGATGACCTCGGCGACGTACTCGTCCCACGTCAGCTCCGGCCGGACGAACATCAGGTGCAGCCGCAATAGCCACGGCACGGGGAACTGCTCCGCCGGCACGTCGCGCTTCAGCTCCGCGGAGACGTTCCCGTAGACATGCGCACCGAACGCCTGCCGGTCCGCGTACAGCCGGCGCAACAGATCGAGGCGCCGGACGGTCTCGTGCTGAAGGTCAACATCTCGATCAACCGGCGCGATCCAGTGAGCGGTGACGCCCTCGCCGGTGTCGGTGATGGAGGCGGTGAGGGTCTCTTTCCTCAAACGTGCGAGGGTCTCCTCGCGCAGTTCGCCTGTGGCAAAGACGACGTCGGCGAGGGTTTCCAACTTACTGCCATCATGAGCCGCTTCGCGGCTCATGATGGCGGGGCTGATTCCCCACCGCTTCGCCCAGAACCCCACTTCCGCAAAGCCACGCCAGTCACTGTCCGTCGCGGGCGCTGCCCAGTCCCGCGTCTGTGCTTCCAGCCAGGCCCGCGCCTCGGGAAACGCTTCCTTCGGCCTGCGCACCGCCAGCTGCGGAAACGTCTCTTCCACGTTCAGCAGCTGCAGCCCGGCCGGATCGAGCACCGCCCACGCGAGTGCCGGCGCGCGGGTCGCGCTCATGACGTCGTCGATCAGTTCCGCGTGCTCGGTCATGTAGTGCTGCACGTCCCGCCACAAGAGGCCGCGCAGCACGCCCGCGGCGCCGGTCCACGTCTTCGGCTGGAGCGACGCCACATCGCCGCCTTCGATGACGTACGCTTCCCACTCCCCCTCATCCGCGACGTTCGGCTTGCGCTCGCGAAACTCCGTGGTGACGTTGTCCCACAGCAGCGTCGCGCCGCTCGCCTGTGCGCGGCCCCAGTAAGCCTCGTCGACCGTGACGTGTACCCGCGCGCCCGGAATCGAGCGCAGCGTCTCGACCAGCTCCATCCACCCGAGCTCGCGCGGCGTGACTTCCACGCGCAACTGGACGGGGACGCCGATCGCCGCCAGCCTCCGCGCCGCGGCGATTTCGTCGAGCCCTGCCACCTCGGCGATCACCTTCATGCGCTCCCGCACATCCACCGCGCTCACACGCCGCTGCTCCCGCGACAGCCACGCGCTGAGGTGGGCGAACCCTTCCTCCTCCCGCACTTCCACCTCTTCCGTGACGAACACTTCGCGCAACGCGTCGATCTGCTTCCGCGAAAAGCCGGCCCGCTCCAGCGTCGCCCGCGCTTCCCCATCCAGCCCGCCCGTCGCTGCCGGAATGGCCTCGAGCACGCGCGGCACCGGCGCGAAGCTGACGAAACGCTGCGTCGCCTTCGGCTGCTCCTTCAACCGCTGCCGCGCCCGCGCCAGAAAGTCAGGCGTTTCGACGTACACCACTTCGACGAGCGTCCCGCTGCGATCGAAGACCTCCAGGTCGTCCGAGACACGAAAGGAATGAGCCGGCTCCGCGAGCATGCGCGAGAGCGAGTACAGGTGCAGGGGGCGGGACATGGCGGCCGGAGGATATCTGATCGAGATTGGCGTCGGGCGTCAGGCCTCTGGGCGTGATCGCCCGGACGACAGTGACTCCCAGACGCCTGACGCCCGAAGCCATCTCGTCACATCGGCAGCAACTCCGGCCTCTTCGGCTTGCGTCCATCGCCCGACGACTTTCCCTGCAGATGCCGCCACACCCACGGCAGCAGGTGTCGTCGTGCCCACGCCACTTCCGCACGGGCGATGTCAAGAACGGTCGTGCGCGATGGCGACGGCAACGGCTCCTTCCATGACTCGTCGGTGCCCGGAAGGGCGAGGTGCCAGGCCAGGGCGTCGGCGATCCGGGCGTGGCCGATGGAGTTTGCGTGCAGGCGGTCGTCGGACCAGAGCCGCGGATCAGAGGCCACCGGATACAACGCCACGTCGCACAGGATCGCGCCGGTCGCCGCACAGGCATCGCGAATCGCGGCGTTCAGATCCACCACTCGCGATCCGAGGAACCGCGCGAGCGGCATCACCGGCCGCAGGTCGGGCAGCGTAAACGTCAGCACCGTCGCACCCTGTTCGACCAGTGGACGCTGCATGGCCATGAGGTCGACCGCAAAGGCGCTCGCATCGAACCGCCGTCCAATGATGTCGTTCATCCCCGCGACTACGGTCGCGAGGTCCGGCTTCATCGCCAGTGCCGGCGCGAGCTGTTCCTCCCGGATCTGCCGCGCGCTGCGTCCGCGGATGGCCAGGTTCGCGTAGAGCAGGCTCCCCTGCTGCGCCGCGATCCGCTCCGCCAGCCGGTTCGCCCACCCGCGATAACCGCCCTCGCCGTCGGGATCGTCCATCCCTTCGCTCGTACTGTCGCCGATCGCGACGTACCGTTCGAACCGTCGCATCAATTCACCGTCTGCATCGGTACATCATGCATCGGCGTCACCCGGGCGCGCTTCGGATCGAATGCGGATGCAGTTTTCGTGAACGATCCAAAGCTCTCGGTTTGGTGAACGCTGACGGAGCGCGTCGACGAGCCGCGACGCGACTTCCAGCACGTGGATCTTGTCCTGCCGCTTCAGTCGAAAGACAACCATACCGGCATGCTCCGCCGGCGAGTACGCGCGTATGTTCGAAAAGCCGCGGTCGAACGTCACGAGGACGCGGTCCTCCACATCGCAGACGTTGCTTACGATTTCGTCGCTGACGCCGCCGAGCTGTTGCTGGACGACCGTGGAGGCGTCCCATCCCGCATCGCGCAGCATCTGCGCGAGCTCCTCCGGCAGGTTCTCGTCGATCTTGAATCTCACCGGTCAGGCGGGAAGCGCGACGACTTCCTCGCGGGCCAGATCGGCCGCGTAGGCGATGCACGCTTGAATCGCGTCGTTCGTGAGACGCGGGTAGCTGGCGAGGATGTCTTCGTGGGAAATACCGGCGGCCAGGTTGTCGAGCACCACCGTCACGGGGATTCGTGTACCGGTGATACAGGCCTGTCCATGACATATGCCGGGATTCACGCTGATGTGGAGGCGCCAGTCCATGGTGCGATTTTACGCTACATCATCAACTCATCCGGGAAGCACCACGCCCACTCCTCGTGCGGCTGGTAGGAGCGGATGACCGGGTGGCCGCTGGCGTTGTAGTGCTTGCTGGCGTGCTTGTTCTTCGAGGAATCGCAGCAGCCGACGCGGCCGCATTTCATGCAGATGCGGAGGTGGACCCAGGTGTCGCCGAGCTTGAGGCATTCCTCGCAGCCGCTGGCGGCGGAGGTGACGTCGGGCGGCATCTTGGCGGCGTGCTCGCAGGCGCGTTGCTGCTCCGGGGTGAGATGGATGGTGCGCACCGGGGCGGTCTCCTCCTCGCTGGCGGGAGTCGGACGCAGCAAGCGTGCCGCGGCGGCGAAGGCCTGTGCGCTCGCGCGCGCGTTCAGGCGGTCCCCGGGAGCGAGCACGAAGTCGTCCGGCGGCGGGGCGATCCGTTCTCCGTCGCGCTCGACCGACACGACGCGCACGCCGCTGCTCGCGGCCAGCTCGCCGATCGTCACCGGCTCCGCGGCGGTACCGCGGCGGACGGTGAACGTGCGGGTGTCGAAGCAGGATTCGTCGAGGTCGTCGCAGATGACCAGCGGCACGTCGGAGATGCCGGTGCGAAGCGCGGCGTAGCCGCCGGCGCGGACCGTGGTGACGTGATCGTCGATCTCGCCGAGGCTGACCCGGTACTCGGAGAGGACGCGCGTGAAGAGCTGCACGCCCACTTCGAGCTCGTCGACGAGCACCTGGTCCGCTCCCGCTTCGAGCAGCTCGTCGACTTCGGTCGCGGAGTGCGTGCGCACGACGATCTGCAGGGTCGGATTGACGCTGCGCGCGACGACGACCACGCGGCGGGTCATCTCCGCCGTGTCGTCCGGCACGACCAGCATCTTCGCGCTCTCGATCGCGGCCACGTCGAGGAGGAAGCGCCTGCTGTAATCCCCGAGGATGACCCGCAACCCCTCGTGCTGCGCCTCGGTGGCTCCGGTCGGGCTGAGCGTGAGGATCACGAACGGCACGCCGGAGTCGCGCAGCACGCGCGTGAGATAGCGGGCCGCCGGACCGTAGCCGGCGACGATGACGTGGTTCTCGATCGCCACGTGCTCGACGGTCGCGTCGGACGTGCCCGAAGTCTCGGCCTCCACCACTTTCTCGCGGCGCTCCTCGAGCCAGCGGCCGAAGCGCGCCAGCAGAGGCGTGAAAGCCATGAGCAGGACGGCCGAGGCGATGAACGTCTGCGCACCCATCCCCTCGGCGCCCGCCGGATAGAGGCCGGAGGAGCGGCCGACGCGCGCGAGGACGAACGAGAACTCGCCGACCTGCGCGAGCAGGAATGCCGTCGCTCCCGCGACCGCGCCGGTGTAGCCGAGGATGCGCGCCGCGACGCCGGTGATGAGCGCCTTCAGCAGCACGATCGCGACCACGACGGCGAGGATCAGCAGCGGATGGTGCAGCACGAATGCGACGTCGAGGATCAGCCCGACCGAGACGAAGAAGATCGCGCTGAAGAGGATCTGCAGCGGCAGGATCTCGGCGAACGCGTGATGGCTGTAGCGGCTCTCGCTCACCACCAGTCCGGCCAGGAATGCGCCAAGCGAGAGGCTGACGCCGGCGAGGTTGGTGAGCCAGGCGGTGCCGAGGCAGATGGCGATGATGGTGAGGAGGAAGATCTCCTGCGAACAGGTACGCGCGACGCGCTCGAGGATCACCGGCATCACGCGGCGCGCGACGATCACGATCAGCGTGACGATGAGCGCCGCGATGCCGAGGCCGCGCGCGATCTCGAGCGTCGAGCCGCTGCCGCGCCCGAGCAACGGCAGCAGCAGCACGATCCCGACGATGGCCAGGTCCTGGAAGATCAGGATGCCGAGGGAGAGCTGCCCTTTGGCCGTCCCGAGCTCGCCGCGGTCGCCGAGGACCTTCATCACGATCGCGGTGCTGGAGAGCGCGATCAGCGCGCCCGTGTAGAAGCCGGTGCGCCAGTCGATGCCGAGGAGCGCGAGAATGCCGGTGACGGCGGCGATCGTCAGCCCGAGCTGCAGCCCTCCGCCGACGAAGATCGCCCGCTTGATGCGCCAGACGCGATCGAGGCTGAACTCGATGCCGAGCGTGAAGAGCAGGAGCACGATCCCGAACTCGGCGACGAGCTCGATGAACGCCGCGTCCTCGACGAGGCCGAGGGCGCTCGGGCCGATGGCCACGCCGGCCAGGAGGAAGCCGACGATCGGGAGGATGCGCAGGCGGTGGCAGATGTAGGCGATGACGGCGCTCGCCACGACGAGCGCCACCACCTGGGAAAGGACGTCATGCATGCAGCGGGGATTCTATGCGCCCCTCGACGGCACCTCACTCCACGCGCGGGAAGACCAGGTCCTGGTACTGCACCGCGGTCGCACGGCCACTACTTCCTTCGAACACGAACCGCAGCACCTCGCCCGTGCCCGGGATCAGCTCGACGCGCGCAGACTCCGGCTCGGTGAACGGTTCCAGCACCGCGTCGAGCGGGCCGAGCGAGACGCGCAACGCGTTCCCCTCGACGCGCAGCCGCAGCGTTCCGAGAGCGGGATTGGCGTAAGCGCCGGCGTACGACTGCGGCGGGTGCGTCAGCATCGACGTACGCTTCGCACGCTCTGCGACGTCGGCACGGATGCGCTCCTTCTGCTTCTCCACGGTCTCGCGCATCGTTGCGAGGTGCGCGGCGTACGCCTCGTCGACGTTCGGCTTGCCGAGCAGGACGTCGTACGCGTACGCGGCGATCAGGTCTCGCACCTGTGCGCCCGTGCCTCCGGTGTTCACCACCGCCGCAACGCCGTGGCGCTGCTGCGGCAGGAAGGAGATGTGCGCGCGCCATCCTTCATAGCCGCCGAAGTGATGGAGGAGCGTCACGCTCTCGTATTCGGAGTGATACCAGCCGAGCCCGTAGCCGTAGCGGCGGAACCGGTACCAAGTGCTCTCCGGCATCGTCACCTGCTGCTTGTGCGCTTCCGCGAACGCGGCAGCGGGGATGACCTGCTTCCCACCGACGCGGCCGGCGTTGACGTTCGCTTCCAGCCAGAGGGCCAGATCGCGCGGCGTAGTGACGACGCCGCCGGCGGCGTGCATGGTGTTGTCGTTCTTCAGGTTCGCGATCGGCTGCACGGTCAGGTCGCGTCCCATGTCATACGGTTTCGCGAGCGGCCACGCGTTCGCGCGGGACATGGTCGCGGTGGTGTGGGTCATCCCGATCGGCCCGAACACCTCGGAGGCAAGCAGTTCCTGCCATGTCTTCCCGGTGACGCGCTCGAGCACGAGGCCGGCCGCGACATAGCCGACGTTGTCGTACGCGAACTTCGGCTCGCTCGTCTGGCTCCTGCCGAGGAGCTCGATCAGCGCCGCCTGCGTGTGCTCGCCGGTGAAGGCGGTGCGCATGACGATCGCGTCGTTCTTGATCCCGGCCGTGTGCGTCAACAACGTCCGCAGCGTCACGGTCCTGTTCTCGAACCGAACCTCGGGGAGATAGCGGCCGATCGGCGCATTCAGGTCGACGACACCGCGCGCCGCGAGAATCGACGCCAGCAGGCCCACGTAAGACTTGGTCGACGAGGCGATGTAATAGACGGTGCCGGCATCCGCCGGCAACTGCCGCTCCCGGTCGCGCATCCCGTACCCGCTTGTGAGAATGGTGCGGCCGTCGCGCACGACCGCCAGGCCGAGCGAAGGCACTTCCGGAAACGCCGCCAGCGCCCGCTGCGCAAAACGATCGATGCGCTGCACGTCAGGACCGGGAGAGGTGGGAGTCGTCGTGGCGCAGGAGACGGCGAGGAGCAGTGCGGCGGCGAGAGCAACGGTACGGGTCATGTGTCCTCCTGCCATGAATGTAGGAGCCGGCCCGCCGGAGTTGTGGAACGGAATCAACCTGTGCGCGTTCTTTCCCGCACGAGCGCGCGATACGCCTTCGGCGTCACCGCATGCGCCTCCGCGAAAACACGGCAGAGGTGGCTGGCGTCGGAAAACCCCGCCTCGGCGGAGATCACGCTCAGCGAACGCTCGGTCGCGCTGAGCAGATGCCGCGCGTGGCGCAGACGCAGCCCGCGCACGTACTCCCCCATCACCACGCCCTGATGTTTGCGAAACGCCCGCGAGAGATACACCGGATGCAGCCCCACCTCGGCCGCCACGTCCTCGAAGCGGATCGGCTCGTGGAACCGCGTGTCGAGGATGCGTTTCACTACCTCCAGCCACGGAGGCGCCTGCTGCATGCCGAGCGCCGCGTTGGCGGTTGCGATTGCAAGCAAGGCCATCGCGGTCGATTCGACGTCAACGCCGGAGCGGAAGGCGGCATAGAACGCGAGGGCGGCGCGTGCCGTGTCGGGAGTCTCGATCCACTCCCACCTCCGCAGTTGCTTCGCCAGCGGCGAGGCCGGCTTCAGCTCGATGCTGACCGTGCGCGTCCCCTGCCGGCCGGGAATGGAGTTGGAATGCATCGTTCCGGCAGGCTTGAGCAGGACGCTGCACGAGCGGCCACGATGCTCCCCGTCGTCGGTGGTCTCATCGATCTCCCCGCTCACGACGACGGTGAGATTGCTGTAGCCGTGCGCGTGGCGCGGCATGCGGCGCCCGCCTGGATACACCAGCTCGCGGACCGAGTACTGCTCGAAATCCGCGCGACACACTTCGCTCATGCACCTATAGACGTCGCGCAGCGCGAAAGGTTAACCGTTCGGGACGTTGAGCCGGCTCTTGTTCTCCTCGAGCCACTGCGCGAACGTGCGCAGTTTCGGGTTCAGGAGGCGCGTCGCTTCGATGTCGCGGGCGCCGCGGTAGGACGTCTCGAAGTCGCGCTTGAACTGGAACATGTTGCCCAGGTCCTCCGCACCGGGGAAGCCGAAGCCGCGATAGACCTCGGGCTCGACGGCGTTGAAGCTCACCTCTTCACCGATCGCGGCGGAGAACGCGGCGGCCATCTCCTCCCCGCTGAGATGCTCGCCCGAGATGCCGACGCGCTTGCCGACCAGCGACGTCCCGACCTTGAAGATGCCGTACGCGCTGCGGCCGATGTCGTCCGCGGCGATGCCCGGGAGCTTGCTCGTCCCCATCGGCAGCGTGATGGCGAGCTTTCCTTCCGCATCGCGCGTGGGGCCCATGCCGAAGGAGATGAAGTTGTCCCAGTAGAACGACGTCAGGAGGTACGTCACCGGCACGCCGAGCTCCGCGAAGATCGCGTCCGCTTCCCCCTTGGCGTCGAAGTGGGGGACTTTGTAGCGCTCCATGAGCGTCGGCATGCGGTCGTCGTCGAGCGGCACCCAGTTGCGCGTGTCTTCGAGCGTCGACCAGATCACGTGCTGCACGTTCGCATCGCGTGCGGCGGTGGCCAGCGCACGCGCCTGCGCCAGTTCCTTCTCCGGCGAGAAGTGGTCCCAGAAGAACGTGACGCAGTACGCGCCGTAAGCCCCTTCGAACGCGCGGAGCAGGCTCTCCGGATCGTCGACGTCCGCCGCGACGACCTCCGCGCCGAGGGCGGCCAGCGCTTTCGCCTTGTCGGAGTTGACGTCGCGCGTGATGGCTCGCGCCGTGAAGCCGCCTTTTGGGTCGTCCGCGATCGCGCGCACCAGGCCGCCGCCCTGCGCGCCCGTGGCGCCGACGACGGCGATGATCCGCTTCGGCTGCGCCACGTTCTTCAGCGCGAACTGGTACCCCGCTTCATCGCTGCCGGTCATCACGAGATCGGCGGAATGGACGCCGGCGAGCGAGATCGCGGTCGCGCGGGAGGGATCGGACATGTCGCGCGCGATGCTGACCTGCACGTTCCGTTCGGCCGACGGCAGCCCGAGCTGGAACGAGCGCGTCTCGCCCGGCGCGAGGTCGCGCAGCACCTGGTTCACCACGTTCTTCTGAAAGATGACGACGTTCGAGTTGTTCGCGTCGTTCGACTGGTTGATGAAGTTCAAGTTGATGCTGGCCATGCGGTCATGGTCGCACGTCACTCGACCCGCGCAAAGAGCGGGGGACCGGGGGTTCACCGCGCGCGCGTAAAGAGATCGACCACCAGATCGGGATTCCGGTGGCCGAGCTGTGCGCCGGTGAAGCGGCCCTCGCACTTCATGCCGAGGCGGTCGACGACGCGCTTCGACGGCTCGTTGTCGGGGACGATGATGGCCACTGCGCGCGGGCGCTGCATCGTGTGCAGCACGTGGTGCATCGTCGCGGCGCCGGCTTCTGTCGCGTAGCCGCGGCCCCAGAGGTCGCGGGCGAGCCACCAGCCGATCTCGTAGTCGTCGCCGAGGGGTTGCGTTCCGGCGACGCCGGCGAGCCGGCCGGTGGACTTCTCGACGAGTGCGCCCATGCAGACGCCGAACTGGGCGAGCAGCCGCGCCTGACGCGTGAAGAGCTCGTCGAGCTCCTGCTCGCTGAACGGCTGCCCCGCGTGCACGTACTTCATCACCTCGGGGTCCTGGGTCAGCGCCGCGAGAGCCGGACGGTCGTCCGGCTGCCACGGCCGAATGAGCAGTCGCTCGGTCTCGAGTCGAAACACGTCCTTACTTCTTGGCGGCGTCTTTCTTCGGCTTCTTCGTTTCTTTCTTGCGGGCGTTGTTGCCTTTGGCCATGACGTCCTCCGTTTTTTTGTGTTGCCCGATCATCGTAACGCAAAGCGACGAGGTTACTATCTCGCGCTTATGCGTTTTCGCCCCCTCCTCTTCCCTCTTCTTTTCATCGCCGCCGCCTGCCGCACCTCGGTGCCCGCTCCCTCGGCCCTTCCCGTGCCGGTAGACGAGATGCGGACGCTCACGCAGCGTCCGGACGTCGCGCGTGCGCTGGAAGCGGTCGAGCGCGACCGCGAGCCGATCGTCCGGCAGTGGCGCGAGATCACCGAGATCCCGGCGCCCTCGGGACAGGAGGCGAAGCGCGCGGACGCGATCGAGGCGCTGCTGCGAAGCTACGGCCTCGAGGACGTGCACCGCGACGCCGCGGGGAACGTCATGGGCACGCGCCGCGGCACGGGCGGCGGGAAACACGTCGTCTTCGACGCGCATCTCGATACCGTCTTCCCGATCGAGACGGACGTCACGACGCGCATCGAGAACGGGCGCATCCACGCGCCCGGCGTCGGCGACAACACGCGCAACATCATCGCGCTGCTGGCGATGATCCGGGCCATGAACGAGGCGCGCGTGGAGACGAAGGGCGACCTCACGTTCCTCTTCACGGTCGAAGAGGAGACCTCGTTCCGCGGCGCCGATTCTTTCCTGGCGGAGCACGCGAAGAAGATCGACCGCTTCGTCGCGCTCGACGGCGGCTTCAACGGCTTCACGTACGGCGGCACCGGGATCTACTGGCACCGCTACCACGTCATCGGGCCGGGAGGGCATACGCGGTCGCGCACGCCGCCGCATTCGGCGACGCTGCCGCTCGCGCGGGCGATCGAGCGGCTGTACGCGCTCGACGTGCCGGAGACGTCGTGGCTGAACGTCGGGATGCTCGGCGCCGCGGACGTGTTCAACGCCAAGGCCCCCGATGCCTGGATGAGCGTCGATCTTCGCTCCACCGTCGCCGAGGAGCTGCACGGGCTCGATGCGCAGATCCAGAGGATCGTGGAGGAGGAGGCGAAGCGCGCCGGGATGACCGTGAAGCGGGACGTGGTCTCCGTCTCCGAGGTGGCGAGCATGCCGGGGCATCGCCACTCGGAGATGGTGCGCACGGCGGAGGCGGTATTCCGCGCGTTCGGGCAGGAGCCGTCGATCACCGACACGGCCTCGAACCACACCAGCGCCGCGATCCTCGCGGGAGTGCCGGCCGTCGGCATGGGGACGACGCCATGCGAGGGCTCGCACGCCTTGCACGAGAGCTGCGAGATCGAGCCGATCTTCAACGGGATCAAGCGCACCATCGTGCTCGCCGTGGCGCTGTCGGAGTAATCTTTCGCCATGGGGGAAAGGTCACCGCAGCTCGACGCCTACATCGCGAAGGCCGCGTCGTTCGCGCGGCCGATCCTCGAGAAGCTCAGGGATGCGTTTCACAAGGCGGATCCGCAGATCGAGGAGTCGCTGAAGTGGGGCGCACCGCACTTCGACCACAACGGCATCGTCGGCAGCATGGCCGCGTTCAAGCAGCACGTGAGCTGGGGCTTCTGGAAGGCGTCCCTCATGCGCAGCCAGGCGGCCTTCCGCGAGAAGGTAGCGGACGTTTCGGAGCTGCCGCCGGAGAAGAAGCTCCTCGAGCTGATCCGCGAGGCGGTGGCGCTCAACGAGGCGGGGGTGAAGATCGTGCGTGCACCGCGCACGACTCCCTCACCGCTGGAGACGCCGGACGGGCTCCTGGCCGCGCTGCGGCGCGTCAAGGGTGCGTTGGCGACGTTCGAAGCGTTTCCGCCGAGCCACAAACGGGAGTACGCGCAGTGGATCGCGGAAGCAAAGCAGGAAGGGACGCGCACGAAACGGATCGCGCAGGCGGTGGAGTGGATCAGCGAGGGGAAGTCGCGGAACTGGAAGTACGAGCGGAAGAAGTGACGCAGCGCTTCGTCTCGACGCGCCCGAACTCGTGACGCTCGCCCGCCTCGTGGATCACGAGGGTGTCCGAGACCAGCTCAAACGGCCACTTCGTCTCGTTCCCGAACCGGAGCTCCCCCGCAGCGGTGTCGTACGTTCCCTTCTGCTTCACGCGCATCACGAGGCCCTGGATCGTCGCCTCGAACGTGCAGTCGCAGCGGAACGTGACCGTGACGTAGCCGGGGCCGACCTGCGTCATCCGGTGGTCGCGCCACGTGCCGGCCACCGAGGAGGGATCGGCGCAGGACGCAGGCGCAACGGCATCGGGAGAGCTGGTCACGCAACCGGCGGCCAGCACTCCGAGGAGCAGCAACACGAGCGCGCGCATGCAGGTTAATGTAGCGCAGTGATTCCGTGGACGCTACTCGCAACCTCCTCCATCCCGGGCGACACCGGGGAGATGCGCCTTTACCAGCGCGGCTCCGAGTACTCGATCCGGGTCGACAACTGGGAGCTGATGAACAACCGCGTACACGGCTCCGAGGATGCGCTGGCGACGATCGTCTGCGACCGCCTCGGACAACGTCCGCTGCGCGTCCTGATCGGCGGCCTGGGGATGGGCTTTACGCTGCTCGCGGTGCTCGACCGCGTCACTCCCGACAGCGCGGTAGTGGTCTCCGAGCTGGTGCCGGCGGTCGTGGAGTGGCACCGCGGCCCCCTCGCCGGCGTCTCCCGCGGCGCGCTCGACGATCCGCGCGTGACCATCGAGGAGGTGGACGTGGCCCGCATCATTCGCGACTCGCGCGCCGCCTTCGACGCCATTCTGCTCGATGTGGACAACGGCCCCGTCGGATTCACCGCCGCCACCAACAACCAGCTCTACACCCCCGCCGGCCTGCGCGCCGCCCACCGTGCCCTCCGCCCCGGCGGCATCTTCGCCGTCTGGTCCGCCGCCCCCAACGCCGCCTTCACCAAACGCCTCCGCGAAGCAGGTTTCGACGCGGAGGAAGTGACCGCACGCGGTCACGGGAAGAAGGGCGGTCGGTACCTGATCTGGGTGGCGGTGCGCGGGTAAGAGCTTGGAGTGCGCTGAGCTTTTAAGCGAGCTTGCTTAGCTCGTCAACGATCTTGCGTCGCGCGGAAGCGATCGGCCTTACGTGCGCAGCACGCCGGCCCGTTCGTACACCTTTGCTTCGATGAAGGTGGTGACGAGATCCGGGTCCAGCAGGCCGTCGCCCACTTCCATGCGCAGGATGTCCAGGGCGCGCTCGGTGGAGATGGCGCGCTTGTAGGGGCGGTCGCTGGCGGTGAGGGCGTCGTAGATGTCGGAGACCGTCATCATGCGCGACTGGATGGGGATGTCCGAGGCGCTCAGCTTGCGCGGGTAGCCGCGGCCGTTGAGCTTCTCGTGGTGCGCGTAGGCGATCTCGGCGACCTTGGCCAGGTCGCGGGTCCAGGGGATCTTCAGCAGGAAATTGAAGGTGTGCGTGACGTGGCTCTCGATCTCCAGCCGCTCGGTGGCGTCGAGATTGCCCTTGCGGATCGAGAGGATGCGCGCCTCTTCCGGGTCGACCAGGAGACGGCGGTCGCCGCGGATGTCCTCGTAGTCGCGGCCGGCGAGCTGCTGCAAGTAGTGGAAGTCGCCCTCCGGCAGGACGGTCGGCTCGTTGGACTGGGCGATGAACGCGAAGTCCTTCTGCAGCTTCAGGATCTGCTCGGTCATTTCCGCATCTACATGCGCGCCGAACTCGTCGAAGCCGGTCTTCCCGTGCTCGAGGAGGTAGTCGACCTTGCGGCGGTTGGCCTCGTTCTCGACCGACTTCATGACGAACTCGAAGCGGCCGCGGATGGTGGCGAGCTGGGTCGGGTAGAGCTTCTTTTCCTTGACCAGCACCTGCTCGCGCACGCCGACCTTGCCGAAGTCGTGCAGCAGGGAGGCGTAGCGGATCTCGCGCACCTGGTCGGGGGTGAACTTCACCTGCTCGTACTGCCCGAAGTCGATGCGGTCGAGGACGCGCGCCAGCTCGACCGTGAGGTCGGCCACGCGGAAGGAGTGACCGGAGGTGGTCGGGTCGCGTTGTTCGATCGCGGTGACGGCGGCGGTGACGAAGCCTTCGAACAGCCGCTCGATCGATTCGTACAGCAGGTTGTTCTCGACGGCGACCGCGGCCTGGCTGGCGAGCGCGCGCATGATGTCGGCGGTCTCGTCGAGGAACGAGATCACGTTGTCCGGCACGTTCCCGGCGGTCAGCCGCGCGGGGGCGCCCAGCTTCTTCCGGTTGATGAGCTGCAGCACGCCGATCACGTCCCCGGCGTGGTTCGTCATCGGGAAGACGAGGAGGGAGCGGGTGAGATAGCCGTTCTTCTCGTCGAAGGAGCGGTTGATCTCGTACTCCGCGTCGTCCGGCAGGTCGTACGCGTCGTCGATGACCAGCGTCTCGCCGGTCATGGCCACGTAGCCGGCCAGGCTCTTGCGCGTGATCGGCAGGATCTTTTCTTCGAAGCCCTCGACGTCGATGGAGTCGTTCTGCGCCAGCTTCCAGCGCAGCACCTTGTTGCCGTCGAACTCGTCGAGCAGGTAGAGCGACCCGGCGTCGGCGCGAGAGAGCTCGCGCGCTTTGCTGAGGATCATGGTGAGCAGCACCGCGTGGTCGCGGACCGTGGACAGGGACACGCCCACTTCCGAGACTTCCTGCAGCTCGCGGGTGCGCTCGCTGAGCTGCCTCTCGAGATGGTCGGCCCGCTGCTTCTGGTAGAGGAACTGGTACGCGCGCTTGACGGCGCTGAGCAGCACGCCGGTGGCGGGGTTCTCCGGGAGGTGGAGGTAGATGCTGTCGTCGGCCAGCCAGTGCGGCTGTTCCTCGAGCCCGACGCCGACCACGGCCGTGCGGGTATCGAGCTTCAGCGCCGATTTGCGGCCGTTGATGTTGCCGCGATCGACGAGGACTACTCTCAACGACGACGCGTCGCCGATGAGAAGCTGGTCGAGATTGTCGAGCCTCGAGGAGGCAATCGACTCACGCGTCAGCACATCGGCGTAACGCCCGATCGGAAAGGATTCCGAGTGTAAAAGGGTCAGCGTCTGCATGTTCCTGGTAGCGTCGGCCTGCAACGAGCATGCGAGGGTGGTTCTTCCAGCTCTACGGTAACCATTATGCACCCGTGGCGCTGCTGCGCAGCGGGTGTCGGTTGGCGGGTCAGGTGTCTGGGGTGTCTCGCCCGATGCAACTCACCGCGAGTGCCGTCCAGGCGAAAAACCCCAGACACCCGACACCTGACACCCGACACCAGCTTCACCGCAGGTCGAGAGCCATGTGCTCCTCCCCCACGCTCTCCCCCTCCCACCGCAGCGCATCCGGCTCCCTCCCCCACGATACGAATCCCGCCCGTTCGTACACCCGTCTGGCCTCGGCGGCTGCATGCGTGACGCCGAGCTGGATCCATGCGATCCCATCCATGGAGCGCGCGTGCCGCACGGCCGCGGCGAGCAGCGCGGCGGCGAGTCCGCGGCGGCGGTGCGATGGCAGGACGTACATCCCCCAGAGATGCAGCTTGTGCGCGGCTTTGGGATGGCGCATGCGGATGAGACCGACCGCGCCGGCGAGCTCCGGAGCGAACGCTCCGAAGAGCATCCAGTCCGGCGCGTTGCCGATCTGCACCACTACGTCCGTCTCCGGCGACGCGGCGAACGCCAGCGGCGACTCCAGGAGCGCGCGGCGGCGCAGGACGGCATAGGCGCCGAGATCCGCTTCGGTCAGCGGCCGGATCAGTTCCACGGCTCGTCGCCGGACGGGCCGTAGATGGCCGGGACCTTCCCGCCGGCCATGCGCACGTAGACCGAGAGCTGACCGCGGTGATGGATCTGGTCGAAGAGCATGAAGCGGAGGAAGTGGAGCGGTTCGAAGTCGCCCATCTTTCCGGGGCCGGTCATGAACTGCACGGTCTGCAGCTCGCCGTCTTTCAACGTTTCGAGCCGCTCCATGATCTCGCGATGCTGCGTCTCGAGCGCCTCCAGCGCTTCATTCCACGACTTCGGGACCGCGCCGAAGCCGCCGCTGCCGACGACCTGCTCGTTGCGGACGGCGCGCAGGAGGAGGTTCTGCTCGACGACGAACGTCTGCAGCAGTTTCAGGGCGCTGCTGGAGCGCTCGTGCGGCTTGAACTCCGCCTGGTCTGCCGGAAACGCTTCCAGCACTTTGCGGGTCCTCTCGTGCTCGGCCTGATAGAGGTTGCGGAAATCGGAGATGCTGTCGCTCATAGTTTGATGGTACCCCGTGGTCCGATGGTACCCCGTACAATCGCGCGCAATGAAGAAGTCGCTTGCGCTGCTCATCCTTCTCATTGCCGCCGCCACGACGACCGCCCAGGAGGCGCAGCAACCGTATGCGCCCGACCGCCGCCCGAATGAGGGCGAAGGGCCGTTCAAGCGTCTGATCATCCGCGGCGCGACGGTCATCGACGGCTCCGGCGCGCCTCCCATCGGGCCGATGGACGTCGTGATCGAAGGGAACCGCATCAAGGAAGTGCGCAGCGTCGGCTTCCCGAAAGTGGCCATCGACCCGAAACGGCGTCCCGCCGATGCCACGAAGGAGATCGACGGCTCGAAGATGTACGTGCTGCCGGGCTTCATCGACATGCACGGCCATCCCGGCGGGACCGAGCAGGGAACGTCGGCGGAGTACGTGTTCAAGCTCTGGCTCGCGCACGGCGTGACCACGGTGCGCGATCCGGGCTCGGGAAACGGGCTGCCGTGGACGGTGCACGAGCGCGACCGGAGCGCGCGCAACGAGATCGTGGCGCCGCGCATCGTGCCGTACGTCTTCACGGACGGCAGCATGTGGGACGGCGGCGCGGTCGATTCGCCGGAGCAGGCGCGCAAGTTCGTGCAGTGGGTCGCGAAGAACGGCGGCGCCGGCCTGAAGATCATCGGCGGCGGCGACCCTGTCTACGATCCCGACATTCTGGCCGCTCTCATCGACGAGGCGAAGAAGCTGAAGCTCGGCACGACCACCCACCTCTCGCAGATGGGAGTGGCGCGGATGAACGTGCTGCAAGCGGCGCGGCTCGGCCTGGACGGGATGGAGCACTGGTACGGCCTGCCGGAGTCGCTGTTCGACGCGCGCACGATCCAGGACTACCCGGCCGACTACAACTATCTCGACGAGTCGCACCGCTTCGGCAACGCGGGACGCCTCTGGAAGCAGGCCGCGGCGCCGGGCTCGGCGAAGTGGAACGCGGTAATGGAGGAGCTGCTGAAGCTGAATTTCAACCTCGACCCGACGTTCACGATCTACGAGGCCAGCCGCGACCTGATGCGGGCCATGAATGCCGAATGGCACGCCCGCTACACGCTCCCCTCCCTCTGGAAGTGGTATGAGCCGAGCCGGAAGGCGCACGGCTCGTACTGGTTCGACTGGACGACGGCGGACGAGATCGAGTGGAAGAACAATTACCGCCTCTGGATGACGTTCATCAACGAGTACAAGAACCGCGGCGGCCGCGTGACCGCCGGCTCGGACTCCGGCTACATCTATAAGCTCTACGGGTTCGATTACATCCGCGAGCTGGAGCTGTTGCAGGAGGCTGGCTTTCATCCGCTGGAGGTGATCCGCGCCGCGACGTTCCACGGCGCCGAGGCGCTGCACGAGGCGAGCGGGAAGCGTCCGGAGTACGGCCTGGTGCGCGCCGGGATGCTGGCCGACCTGGTGCTGGTCGAGGCGAACCCGCTCGCGAACCTGAAGGTGCTGTACGGCACCGGCGCAATCCGTGTGAACGACGAATCAGGCAAGGTGGAGCGCGCCGGCGGCGTCCGGTTCGTGGTGAAGGACGGCATCGTCTACGACGCCAGGCAGTTGCTCGCCGACGTGGAGCAGATGGTGGCGGCGGCGAAGAAGTAAGAGAGGGACGACCGGGGGCCTCCGGCGGGCCGGTGTGACCGGCAGCACTGGTTGCCCAAGGCTGAACGCACGCCTCTCGCGACAGGCGCCGTCCGTGCGAAAACAAGTGCCGCCGGTCACACCGGCCCGCCGGAGGCCCCCCGTCGTCCCTCTCTCCCTCTACGCGATCGTCATGGTCGACACCTCGCCGGGAGCCAGCCGCGCGATCTCGACGATGACCTCGCCGATCTTCACCTCGGAGCGGTCGAAGAGGTCGTGCTCCTTCTCGACGCGCGTCTCCCCGACGAACGTGCCGTTCTTACTGTGCAGGTCATGGATGCGGAGCGCGTCGCGGGTGACGTCGAGGCGCGCGTGGACGCGTGACACCGACGGCTCGTCGATCGTCACGGCGCAATCGCTGCGGCGTCCGATCAGGTGTCCCCCCTCGGGCAGCAGGACCGTGCGGCTGCGCCAGCGTACCGACACCACCGGGCGTTCCTCGATACGCGGCTCCTCTTCCGCCTTGCCGGCGAACGCGTAGCCGAACCCGAAGACGGTGCGGATCACCCCCGCGCGGCCGCCGCGCTCTTCCAGCGCCGTCCGGATCTCCAGCACCAGCGTCTTGAGGTTCGCCTCCTCGATGAACGTCCCCGGCCAGACCTGCTCGAGCAGCTCGCGCTTGCTCACCGCCTTCGGCCGCTGGCAGATCAGGTATTCCAATAGACGGTAGGCGCGCGGCGTCAGCCGCACCGGCTCGCCGCCGCGCAGCAGCGCCTTCTGATCGGAGTCGAGGCAGAACTGTTCGAAGAGGAACCGGGCCATGTGAGAAACCACCAGAACGCTACCAGCCGCTTACGACTTTCGCTCGCGGAACCGGGATGATGCGCTCGGGTCTGAGGATGAGGCGAATTGTAGAGGACGATCATGCGAGCGCGATTGATAGATTTCGGTAGTGCCCACGGGAGGGATTCACAGCTCCCGCGCCTCACCGTGATCGATAATGACCTCGATCCCATGATCGGTACCCGTATCGGCCACATTCATGTCACAGGCATCCTTGGATCCGGCGGCATGGGCGAGGTGTACCGCGGCGTCGACGAGCGGCTCGACCGCCCCGTCGCGTTGAAGGTCATCCGCGCCGACCGGCGCCTCAGTCCCGAGGCGCGCGGGCGCTTCCTGCGCGAGGCGCGCACGCTCTCCTCGCTCGACCATCCGAACATCTGCCGCATCTACGAATACATCGAGGCGGAGGAAGGGGACTTCCTGGTGCTCGAGCTCGTGGAAGGGGTGACCCTGGAGCGCGGCATCGAGGTCGGCATGAGCCGCGCCCGCAAGCTGCGGGTGGCGATGGAGATCGCCGACGCGCTCGCCGCAGCGCACCGCAAAGGCATCGTGCATCGCGACCTCAAGCCGGAGAACGTGATGATCGCGAACGACGGCACGGTAAAAGTGCTCGACTTCGGGATCGCGCGGCAGCACGCGGACGAAGATCACACTCCGCCGCCCGCGGGTCCGGTTGGGATCGAGGAAGCGGAAACGCTGATCTTCGCGGTTGGCTCCGGCCCGCTCACGCCGAGCGACCAGGTCGCGCTTCCGGTGACCGCACACGGCATCGCGGTCGGCACCCCCGGCTCCATGAGCCCCGAACAGGCGGTCGGCAAGGTGGCCACGCCTGCCAGCGACATGTATTCATTCGGCCTGCTGATCCAGCAGCTGTTCACGGAGCGCGACCCGCACCCACTCGACCTCACCGCACCACAACTCATGATGCGCTCCGCGGCTGGCATCACCGAGCCGATGGTCGGCCAGCCGCGTGACGTCACGTCGCTGGTCGACCGCTTGAAAAGCATGGCCCCGGCCGACCGCCCGACGGCGCTCGAGACCCTGGCCATCCTCAGGCGTATCGTCGACACGCCGCGCCGGCGGCTGCGCCTGGCGGCGCTGGCAGTGGTACTGGTCCTGGTCATCGCCAGTGCCGTCAAGTACGTGGCCGACATCACCGAAGCGCGCCGCGACGCGGAGCGCCGCCGCAGGCAGGCGGAGGAGCTGGTCAGCTTCATGGTGGGCGACCTCCGGACGAAGCTGGAAGCGGTCGGCCGCCTGGACGTGCTCGACGGCGCCGCCTCGCGCGCACTCGACTACTTCGCGTCGCTCTCCCCCGAGGAGCTGAGCGGCAACGACCTGCACAAGAACGCGCTCGCGCTGGCACAGCTGGGGGAAGTGCGTCTCAACGAAGGGAAGCTCGACGCGGCGGTGAAGATGTTCGAGGAATCGCTGCGGCACGCCTCCGCCGCGGCGCAGCGCGATCCGTCGCAGGCGGAGTGGCAGCTCGCGGTGTCGAACGCCCACTTCTGGCTCGGCGACGCGCGCCGGCGCGAGGGGAACTCCGCCGAGACCCTGCGGCACTTCAAGGCCTATCTCGAGATCTCCAGCCGGCTCGCCGGCGCGTATCCGCACGACCCCCGCTACCAGGCGGAGCTCAGCTACGGCTACGGCAACCTCGGCGCGGCCTACGAGGCGGCCGGCGACATGCGCGACGCGCTGCACGAGTACGGACTGGCGGTCGCGCTCGACCGGCGCCGGCTGCAGCAGGACCCGTCGAACGAGAAGTGGCAGGAAGACCTGGCCACCTCCATCAACCGCTACGCGGTCGCGCTGCAGTCGACCGGCGAGCTCTCGTCGGCGAGGAACGCATTCGCCGAGGAGCTGGCGCTGCGGCGGAAGCTCGCCGCGAATGCACCGGCCGATGCGCAGCGCGCGCGCTACCTGGCCGTCTGTCTCGCCTACACGGGCGGGCTCCAGCAGTTGCAGGGAGACACCGCCGGTGCGTCGAAGACGTACGGCGAAGAGCTCGCGCTGGCGACGAAGCTGGCCGGGCAGGATCCGGCCAACGTCAGCATGCGCCGGAACCGCGCGGTTGCAGCCTCGAGGCTCGCGGCAGCGATGCGCAATGACCTGCCGCGGGCCATCGAGCTGGCGAGGGGCGCCGTGAGCGAGCTGCGGACCGTGGTGGGGATCGACGGACGCCCGGCGTGGCGGCGCGACCTGGCCGCGGCCATCCAGCGCGAGGGGGCGCTGCGGCTGGCGAACGGCAACGCGGCGCCGGCGGCGGAGGCGGCGGACGAATCGCTCGCGATGGTCGAGCCGCTCCATGCGGCCGACGGACAGAATCCAGTCACGAAACGCGTCCTGTGCGAGGCGCTGCTGCTCTCCGCCGACGTCCAGGAGCGGAAGGGCGCGCGCGACGCCGCGACGCGCTACCGGTTGCGAGCCGCCGCGATTGCCAGCACCGGCAATGCAGACCCTCACCTCGCCGCACTCCGAAGGCGAGCGGAGCTCGCCAACGCGTCTCCGCCAAGACCCGACCTCTGATTCCGTAGCCGTGGTGGGTCCACGGCATTTCATCAACCTCCATTGCAGAGAGAAGGAGAAACTATGTCCGCACTACCTCAGGAAACCACTACCGTAGTCGCCGATACCATCGAAAGAGGGGTGACCGTCACCGTGACGACTCCTCCGTCAGGCGTCGGCAGGATCCTGTCGGTGGATCCGCAGAACCTTTTCATCAACGTGCCGACCGGGCAGGTCATGGTGATCACGTACACGCTGACGGACGAGCTGGCGTCCGTGGTCTTCGACAATCCGCCGCTCACGATCACGAACAACTCGGCGCCGATCTCGATCGCACGCACCAGCAGCACGACGGCCCAGATGGCGGTCGACAACACCAACTGGCAGAACGAGGGAGCGTCGTACTTCTACACGATCCGGGCGATCTGGACGAACCCCGACAACGTACAGATCCCGATCTCCCTCGACCCGACCGTCCACAACGATCCCCCGGGCTGAGACAGCAGCCGCCGATGTGCACGGCGGGGCGTCAGGCCCCGCCTGTGCACCTCAGAGCGGCACCAGCTCGGTGGTCGTGGCCCGGGACTTTTCGCCGTTCAGTTCCCGCACGTACTTCATCGACGACGGCGTGTTGTACTTGGCGGCATACGCGGCGTCGACGGCGCCCAACAGCCGCTCGCTCCGCGTGCGGACGGCGCGCACCGGAATCTCGCGCTCGCCGACCTGCATCACCCCCACCGGCTCCTCGAGGAACGTGCGGTACCAGCTGCGCGGCTTCATGCTCCAGGAACGGATGAAGACGCGGCGCTCCACGACCACTACCCAGACGCCGATGATCCGATGAGGCTTCGTCCCGGCGCGGATGCCGAGGATCTTTCCCCGCGCAATCGCGTCCACGAGCTCGTCATCGAAGCGGCGTTTCGTCGCCATGACGCTACAGCCTCGCGCGGCAGCGCTGAATCAACTGCTGCAGGCCCATGGCGTCGCCCATTGCGTCGCGGGCTTTCAGGAGCTCGGTGAGCATGTCGGGAGAAGTGATCTCGTCGGCTGCTTCTTCGATCTCGCCGTCCGAGGATTCGATCGCTCCGGCGATGTAGGGGATGGCCCGTGCGTCGCGGCGCCGGGCCAGGCCGAGGGCAGCTTCGTTGGCCACGGCGGGATCGGTGTCGCGCAGGCGCTCGAAGAGGGCGGCGCGTATGCGCGGCGTGTCGTGATCGGTGAGACTGCCGACCGCGAACGTGGCGCGGTCGCGCACGGAGGTATCGCCGTCGCGCATGAGCGTCAGCAGCACGCGCTCGGCGCGCTCGTCGGCGATGAGGTCTTCCAGCGCCGTGGCCACGGCCCAGCGCACGTTGGACGCTTCGTGCTGCGCGGCACGTGCGAGGGCGTCGATGGTCCGCGCGTCCTGCTGCTGTCCCAGCGCGTGAATGGCCGCCTCGATGACTTTCGGCTCCGCGTCGTCGAGCATGGCCACGAGCGTGCGCATTGCGTCATCGGAAAACGTATTGAGCTGTCCGAGGACGTCGGCGCCGGCTATGCGTTCGGCCGGTGCTTCGCTTTCGCAGAGCTGCACCGCGCGCTCGAACACCTCGCGGGTCCCCAGCGCATGCAGCTCCTGAATCGCAGTCCATCGCGCATCATCGTCCTGCTCACGAACGACGACGGCGAATAGCTCGTCGACGGAATGCACGCTGCGATGCTACCTTAAGGACGTCCCATGCGTTCAAGTCTGATTGGTGCGCTCCTCCTCCTCACCGCGTGTGGCGAGTTGAAGACGCCGACTTCTCCAGGTGGCCCGGGTGAGCCGATCGATCCGAATGCGACGTTCACGCGCGTCCAGGCCGAGATCTTCACCCCGACCTGCGCGTCGCTCGGCTGCCACGACATCATCGGCCAGCAGTCGCAGATGGTGCTCAGCGCCGGCCGCGGGTACGCGAGCACGGTCGGCGTCAACAGCGTGGAGATGCCGCAGTTGAAGCGCGTCGCCCCCGGCGATCCCGGCAACTCGTATCTCTACCGGAAGATCACCGGCGCCGGCATCACCGGCGAGCGGATGCCTCTCCAGTTGCCCCCCCTGTCCGACGCACAGATCCGGCTGGTCCGCGACTGGATCCGCAGAGGAGCACCGAATGATTGAAGGGCTGAGGGAACAGAAGCGGTTGTGGTTGCGAGCATTGGTGCTGGTGTGTGCCCTCAGCCCTCTGCCCTCGGCCCTCGGCCCTCTCATCGCCCAGGACGATCCGTATCGTCCGATCGCCAAGCTTCCCACCGGCTCGCAGTTGCTGACCCTCCCCTCGTCGCACATCCCCTCGCAGGGTCTGTGGGAACTGAAGTTCACGCACCGCTTCAACCAGTCGCTCTCGCAGGGGAGCTTCGCCGACCAGGTGCACTCGCTGTTCGGTCTCGACACGAACGCCGACGTGATGTTCGGCTTCTCGTACGCGTTGCGCCGTGACCTGGAGCTCTCGATCGCTCGCACCAACACGAACGACACCATCGAGGCGGCCGCAAAGTACGTCGTGCTGCAGCAGGCAGCGGCCGTCCCGGTGACGATCGCGGTCCGCGGAGGTGTCGACTGGCGCACCGAGCGCGACCTCGGCGACCGCAACACGCTCTTCGCCCAGGCCATCCTCTCCCGCCGCTTCGGCGCGAAGACGGAAATCTTTGCCTTGCCGACTTTCGCCTCGAACGCGGGACGCGCGGTGAACGGCGACGAGTCCGCCGCGCTTTTCGACACCGCCTTCAACGTCCCCATCGGCATCATTTACATGGTCCGCCCCCCTCTCGGCATCGTCGCCGAGCTCATCCCCCCGAACACCGACCTCCCCGACGCCCTCGACTCCGGCTTCGGCTGGGCGATCGGCATCAAACGCGCGATCGGTGGCCACTGGTTCGAAGTCCTGCTGACGAATACCCAGGCCACCACCGTCGACCAGTACGTAACCAGCACGTTCCAGGGGAGCGGGGTGGATGAGGGAGACGTGAAGCTGGGGTTCAATATCGAGCGGCGGTTCGGCAGACGGCGCTGACGCGCCGTTGGTGTCGGGTGTCTGTGGTGTTACGCCCGAGCGAGACGCCACAGATACCTGACACCTGACACCCACGCGCAGCGCGTGGCAGCCCGGTTGCACTAAGGAAGCGCATGCGATGCCCCGAGTGCAAGGCGTTGAACGAAACGGACGCTGCCGCGTGCGGGAGTTGCGGGCTGCTGCTCCTCAACACGGCGCTGCCGAAACGGCGTGCGGACGATCTCGCCGTCCAGAAGCGGCGTGCGGGGGATCTCGAGATCAAGAAGCGCCGGACAAGCGACCTCGACTCTGAGGAATGCCGCTTCTGCGGCGGTGCGGTGCCTGCCAAGGCCATCCGTTGTAAACATTGCAGCGAAGTTCTGGACGAGGACTTTTACCGCGAGCGGGCCCAGCGGCTCCGCTCCCGCATCAACTACTCGAGCTGGGTCCTTTACCTCTTCGGCCTCGGCGCGCTGCTCGTGTTCAAGCCGGTCGGCGTGGTGTCGATCGCCGCGGGGCTGCTGCTCTCCATCGCCTACTACGCCGTGCCGGTCGAGCCGCCGAGCTCACCCCGTTCCAAAAGAAAAACGTCCTTCGGGGCGATGATCAAACGCCAGTTGAAGTTCGAGCGCGTCTCGATCCCGCTCCCTGCGCTCCGGAACAAGAAGCTCGTCTTCGTCGGCACGCCGCTCGTGGCGGCGCTGATCGGCTACTCCGCGAACCTCATCCTGCTGCAGGAGCCGGTGAACGACATCCTCAACGAGAACGCCGCTTTCCGCGGGATGGAAGTCTCGGCGCACTACCAGTACTACGTCGTGCCGGGCGTGGTGGTGTACGACCTCAAGGGCCTCAGCTTCCGCCAGACGCCCATCGACGTACACACGGCTTTTCTCGAGTTCGCGAACAAGCTGAAGGCGAAGCGCTACTCGCGCGTCGAGCTCTCGTACAAGGGAACGACCAAGTTCTCGATCGACGGAGCGTCCTTCATGAAGCTCGGTGAGGAGTACTCGAAACGCAACTTCGAGTACGTGCTCTACAACGTGCCGCGCCTCTTCCGCCCCGCGGAAGGAACGAAGCCGATCCCTTCGACCGCGACCGACCGCGACACGCTCCTCGAGTTCCACCGCCGCTGGTACGGGGAAGACCTGCTCACGAAGACCGTGGCGAACGGGCTATAGGGCCTTCAGCGCCCCACCGAGCGCCGCCGCCCGGGCCGCGACTCCGTCGTCAGCACGCGTACGTACGCACGATTGTCGAGCGTGTACGCGATAGAGACGTTCTCACCGTTCGCCTCCACATCGCTTGGGAGCGCGCCCGCCGGCAGCGGCTCCTGCGGCGTCACACCCGCGTACTCGGAGACGCGGTAGACGCCGGTGCCGACGACCACCACGAATTCATCGCCCAGCGGGGCGGAGAGCAGCGTTCCTTCGACGTTGCCGAGGTCGCGCTGGATGACCGTCGAGCCGCTTTCGCGGGTGACGATGCGCAGTTGCACGTTGCGGATCTGCGCGAGATGCCACGCCAGCAGCCCTCGTTCCGGACCCATGGCTGCCGTCGGCTCGGTGCCGAGTGGGTCGAGGATCTCGACGATGCCGGTCAGGGTGAGATCGTGCAGCAGGTACTGCCGCCGCACGTCGAACCGCGGCGGCGGATCGGGATACCACGGGATATAGGTGCTGTAGACGTTCCCCCACACCAGCACGTACCGCTCCCCGTCCCAGACCAGCGCCGGCCGATCCATCAATGCGGTGACGTACGTGGAGCGCGCGACGGTGTTCGTCAGGGTGCGTGGCGTGTCGAGCACGTTCCCGTCCGCGTCGATCCGCACGCCGACCAGCACGTTCGCCGAACGGCGCTCCCACACCACGGCGTAATGCGACCCGTTCCATGCGACCGCGGGCGGCGCATGTCCGAGGACGTCGTCGGAGAGACGGAACGTGCGGAGGACGGCGCCCTGCGGCGTCACGACCGCGGCGTGCAGCGAGCGGGAACAATCGTCGCCGGCGACGTAGCGGTCCTCGGTCCAGAGCGCGAGCGCGTTCGGACCGCTCGCGTCGATCACCGGGTTCACGTTGGACGCCGCGTCGGCGGAAAGCAGCGTCCCGTTCCCGAGATAGATGCGGGTGCGCTCGGAGCGCTCCGCCCAGATTCGCATGTTGCGGGAAAGCCACGCCCCAAACTGGTGCGGCGTCCCTTTGGAAACGGGCACCGGCGTGCTCTCGCCGATGCGCAACATCACCACGTCACCACGGCCGCACCGGTCTCTGGCCACCCAGGCAAGACGTGCCGGGATGGCGTCGATGGTCGGCGGGTTCACGCCTTCGAGCACCCGCGTGGCGCGTACTGTGCCGCCGGCGCTCAGCCGCGTCTCGTACAGCACCCCGTCGCGGTCGTAAAGCACGACGTACTCGCCGCGGTCCCAGTACGCGCCCGTGATCGGACCCGACTTCTGCGCCACCAGGAAGGACGAGCCGGCATCCAGCGAGCCGCGCAGTTCCTCTTCCTCGGTCCACCAGAGGATGAGAAAGGACGAGCCGTTGCTGGCGATGGTGGGGTTGGAGACACCCGGTCCGAGGAACATCGGCGAAGAGACGTCCCCCTCGGCGGTGATGCGTGCCGCCCACATCTTCGACTCATAGGTCCAGGCGATGAGGAACGCATCGTTGCTCGCGGCGGCCGACAGACCCCAGGTGGGAGACGGAGCGGCGCGGAACGGCACCAGCGCATCGAGAAACACCGCCTCCCCGTTCCGCGTGACGACGAGCGTGCGCCGGGCCGTCGCGGCGATCGCGGTGGTCACTCCCTGCAATGGCAGGCCGATGTCATTGAGGATGTTGCCGGAGCGGTCGAGCTCCGCGACGTGCGGCTGCTCCCCCGTGTGGTAGAGCAGCGCATGCCCGTCGCGCGTGTTCGCGAGCTCGTACAGGTCGGCGTCGATCGGCGACTTGCGCGTGCCGTCCGCGATGTTCAGGATCTGGATCGCCTGCTCGTCCTGCCAGATCACCAGGTCTTCCGCAACGCGCAGGTTCCAGACGTGGTTGCCGGAGAGGTCGTTCAGCAGCGGCAGCGGCGTGTCTGCAAAGATACCGAGGGGAACGGCGAGCAGCAGCAGAGCGACCGCGATGCGCATGCAGTCGATACGCGCCGCTGATTCCGGACGTCTAAAGCAAATTTGCCGTTTCGAGCTCGCGCGTGAGGGAGACGGTATCGATGAACTGGAAGGCCTGCATGCCGATGGAGCGTGCCGCGGTCACGTTCTCGATGAGGTCGTCGATGAAGACCACCTGCGCCGCCTGCGCGCCGAGGACCTCGAGCGCGCGGCGGAAGATCTCGGGATCGGGTTTCGCGACCTTGAAGCGGTGCGAGAAGATGAAGCGGTCGTCCTTCTGGAACAGCGCCGCGAACTTCTTCGGGATCTCTTCCGCGTGCACTTCGTTCGAATTGGACAGGAACCCGACGCGGTACCGCGCCCGGATGCGCTCGAGCAGCCCCTCGATCCCGAGGATCGGCCCGTCGAAGAAATCGCTCCAGATCGTGTGAAAGTCGCGCGCGGAGCCGCGGTAGCCGCTCTTGTCGACGACCAGCTCGTAAAAGTCGAGGAACGTCACCGCCCCCCGCTCCATGTCCCGATAGCCTCCCGCCTCCTCCAGGATCTCGATCAGCTCGTCGCGCTTCACCGAGGCGTCGCGGCAGATGTTCTCCAGCACCCGCTCGTACGCGAGCTTGATGAGGGTGTTGCCGAGGTCGAACAGGAACCAGGTGGTTGTCATTGCTATTGGCTTTGGGCGTTAGGCATTGGGCTTTGGGGGTGGTCGCGGCCGGAGCGATACACCCCAAAAGCCTAACGCCCAAAGCCTAACGCCGGTTACATACGGAACACCCCGAACCGCGGCTCCTCGATCCGCGCGTTATAGGCCACCGACAACCCCAGCCCGAGGTAAATGCGGGTGTCGGCGGGATCGATGACGCCGTCGTCCCAGAGGCGCGCGGTCGAATAGTACGGGCTCCCCTCCTCCTCATACTTAGCCAGCACGGGATCGGCGATGCTCCGCTCCTCCTCCGGCGACAATTCCTTGCCGGCACGGGCCAGCTGATCGCGCTTGACCGTGGTCAACACGCCCGCGGCCTGCTCGCCGCCCATCACGGAGATGCGCGCGTTCGGCCACATCCAGAGCTGCCGCGGCGCGTAGGCGCGGCCGCACATCCCGTAGTTGCCGGCCCCGAACGAGCCGCCGACGATCACGGTGAACTTCGGGACCTGCGCGCAGGCGACGGCGGTGACGAGCTTCGCCCCGTCCTTGGCGATCCCGCCCGCCTCGTACTCCTTGCCGACCATGAAGCCGGTGATGTTCTGGAGGAAGAGCAGTGGCACGCGCCGCTTGCACGCGAGCTCGACGAAGTGCGCGCCCTTGAGCGCCGACCCGGAGAAGAGCACGCCGTTGTTCGCGAGGATCGCCACCGGGTAGCCCTCGATGCGCGCGAAGCCGCAGACGAGCGTCTCGCCGTAGAGCGCCTTGAACTCGTGCAGGCGGCTGCCGTCGACGAGCCGCGCGATCAGCTCACGGACGTCGTAGCCCTTCGCGTAGTCGGTGGGGACGATCCCGTACAGCTCCTCGGGGTCGTAGAGCGGCTCCTCGGCCGGGAGGACGTCCCACGGGGGGTCGGGCTTGCGCCGGTGCAAGTTGCGGACGATCTGGCGCGCGAGGGCGAGCGCATGCTCATCGCTCACCGCGTAGTGGTCGGTGACGCCCGAGATGCGCGAGTGAACGTCGGCGCCACCCAGCTCTTCGGCACTCACCTCCTCGCCGGTCGCGGCCTTTACGAGCGGTGGGCCGCCGAGGAAGATCGTGCCGGTCCCGCGCACGATCACCGTCTCGTCGCTCATCGCCGGCACGTTCGCGCCGCCGGCGGTGCACGAGCCCATCACGACGGCGAGCTGCGGGATCCCCTTCGCCGACATCTGCGCCTGGTTCAAGAAGATGCGGCCGAAGTGGTCGCGGTCGGGGAACACCTCGTCCTGCATGGGCAGGAACGCCCCACCGGAGTCAACGAGGTAGACGCACGGCAGGCGGTTCTGCTCGGCGATTTCCTGCGCGCGCAGGTGCTTCTTCACCGTGAGCGGGTAGTACGTGCCGCCCTTCACGGTCGCGTCGTTGGCGACGATCACGCACTCGACGCCCTCGACGGAGCCGATCCCGCTGATCATCCCGGCGCCTGGGGCGTCGCCGTCGTAGTGCTCCCAGGCCGCGAGCGCGTTCAGCTCGAGGAAGGCCGACCCGGGATCGAGCAGGCGCTCGACGCGCTCGCGGGCGAGCAGCTTCCCGCGGGCGGCGTGGCGCTCGACCGCCTCCGGCGGGCGGTCGGTAGCGACCTGCGCGGTGCGCTCGCGGAGCTCGGCCACGAGCCCCTCCGTCCGCGTGCGGTTGGCGGCGTACTCGGCGGCGGCGCGATCGGCGCGGGAATCGAGAACGGCCACTACGAACGGCTGGGGTCGAGGCTGGCCATGGGGATAGCCTACGCCAGCATCGGGACGTGATCGGCGCTCTCAGCCTGGAAATCATGCTTCTGCGCAGCTACTTTTAGTTCTCGATGGGGCCCGGGACGCGATCATCTCTTTTCGGCCTGCTCGGGTTCGCCTTGGTCCTGACTCTCGTGCTCGCGCCCACAGCTCAGGCCAAGCGCATCGTGGGGACCAACAGCGCGAACGTCCTCAAGGGAACGAACTCCCGCGACGACATCTACGGCCGTGGCGGCAAGGACGTCCTGATCGGCTTTGACAGCGCCGATGACCTGTACGGCGAGGCAGGCAACGACGTCCTCCTCGGCGAGTCCGGGAGGGATCGCCTGTGGGGTGGCGGTCGCGACGACACCCTGAGCGGCGGGAGCGGGGCCGACCGGATAGCGGCCGGCTGGGGCACCGACATCGTCGACGCCGGGTCGGGGAACGACATCGTCTACGCGAGCGAGAACGATGTGTCGCTCGACTCGATCGACTGCGGTGAAGGCTTTGACCGCGTGTACATCAACCGGAGCGATCGGGTGTTCAATTGCGAGGCCATCACTCGTCTGCGCGGCCGAGTGGTATCCGGCAGCGTGCGGATGGGAACTTTGGGCGACGACGTACTCAACCAGTTGGAATGGAATGGCGCGGATCTGATCTTTGGCTTGGCGGGTATCGACTACCTAAACGGTCACGCGGGCGCCGACCTGTTGTGGGGTAACGAGGGTGACGACGTGCTCGACGGCGACCACGGCCCAGACTTGTTGCTGGGGGGCCCGGACAACGACTTGCTGATGGGAAATTCAGGAAATGACCGCGCCTGGGGCGGGACGGGGCTGGATGACCTGAACGGTGGCGATGGGGATGACGAGCTGATCTCCATCGAGAGCGATGGTCTCACCGATCTCATCGATTGCGGCGAAGGACGCGACCGCGTGATCGTGCGGGCGGACGATTGGGTCGACCCCGCCGGCGGCTGCGAGCGGGTCATCTTCATCACGCGCTAAGCCTTACGGCGGCTTAACAGAACCCGCACGCGTTCCACACAGCGCGGTGATTTGGTGCAGTGCGCACGATCCACCTCTTGGAAAGGAACGCCCGTGAAGCGCACTGCACTCTTCGTCACGGCCGCCGCGCTCGCGGTGCTCGTCGCCGTCCCCGCGGCGTCGGCGGCGACGATCCCGGGCACGCCGGGAGACGACACGCTCGTCGGCACCGACAGGCGTGACTTCATCCAGGGCTTTGCCGGTAACGACACGCTGGCCGGAAACGGCGGCTCGGACTTCGTCTTCGGCGGCCGCGGCACCGACACGGCCACCGGCGACGCCGGCCGCGACTTCCTCTGGGGAGGCCCCGGCAACGACACGCTCGAGGGCGGCGAGGCCGCTGACGTCCTTTACGCCGGCTGGGGCATCGACATCCTCGAGGGCGGCCCCGGCAACGACATCCTTCGCGCCGGCGAGGACGACGGCGTTCCCGACATCGTGGACTGCGGTGATGGCCTCGACAGCGCGCTGATCCGTGCGGGCGACGTCGCCGTCGACTGCGAGGCAGTGCGGACGGCGCCCGCGAGGCGCTCGCGCGTGCACTTCCAGCGCGGGACCCGCGGCGACGACACGCTCGTCGGCACCGAGAAGAGGGACTTCATCGTCGCGCGGGCGGGCAACGACACTGTCTCCGGCCTCGGTGCGGCCGACTTCCTCCTCGGGCAGAGGGGGAACGACACGCTGAAC
>DASQJY010000041.1:0-36220 GCA_035630815.1 Thermoanaerobaculia bacterium | reverse complement strand
GACCCCCGAGTCTCGCCGCACGACCCCCGAGTCTCGCCGCGCGACCCCCCGAGCCTCGCCGCACGACCCCCGAGTCTCGCCGCCGCGACACCCGTGTCGCGCCGTCGCGACCGCCGAGTCTCGCCGCGCGACCGCCGAGTCTCGCCGCGCGACCTCCGGGTCTCGTCGCCACGACCCCCGAGTCTCGTCGCCATGACCCCCGAGTCTCGCCGTCGCGACACCCGAGTCGCGCCGCCGCGACACCCGAGTCGCGCCGCCACGAGACCCGAGTCGCGCCGCCACGACATCCGGGTCGCGCCGCGCGACGCCCGAATCGCGCTGCCGCGACAGCCGGGGCGCGCCACGCGACTCGCGAGCATCATCGCGCGAGTCGCGCCTTTCATCCTGAGAGCGTGGAAGGAATCAACACTCGAAACGAACCCCTGCTGCCTAAGGCAGCATAAGAATGTAGGCCGGTCTTCAGACCGGGTAAGAGAGGTGGCCACCATTCAAGTCCGCGAAGCGGCCGGCAGAGAAGCCTCCTCAGCCTTTCTGCCGACCGCTCCGCGGGCACGTAGCCTCCTCTGGATGGAGTCAGGGCTTCGTTTCTTCGTAAGAACGAGAAAGCTCCGACCCCGAACGAGCGGCGCGGTTATCTGGCGGATTCGCACAAAGCCCGGGCCGGACGTCTCGAAGACACACCGTCGAAGATAGGGGGTAGGGATTTCCCGTCTGCACACACTCCTCGAATGGGGCCCACGCGGCGTCGACAATCTAGCCAGAAGCGGGATGGGATATTCCGCCGGTTCACTTAGCAGTTGATCAGGAGGGCGAGTATGGGCGACCGTGTTTGCGCTAATTGTGGCAAAAGTAAGGATACGTCTGGCGGAAAGACCTGTGAAGCCGGTCACTTCCTGTGTCATAGCTGTGGCAGCAGGCATTTCCACTGTACCCTGTGCGGCAAGAAACTACGATAACGCGAGAACTTCGATGGCGCCGCCGGAGGGCCTGACTGGCTCGTCACTGCAAGATAAGGCGATCGCAGTCGGTACCACTAGATGCAGATTCGAACGTTTGAGCGTGCATTCACCCGACACTTCCTGCCCGTAACAATCGGCAGTGTATCGGTGGCATGGGGCGTGTTCTTTGCGACGATGATATTTGGTGCGTCTCTAGATGATGCCGCCACAATCATTGATGCGTCATTTAAGATCGCCGCGGTGATCATCGGAACGGCTTGGGCTCTCAATCGCTACTTTACGGCGCGCACTGACGTACTTCAGCTTAGGATTGATCCAGTCGTTGAAACCGTGTCCGCAAGTGGCGGTGATCGGATTTTCATCTGTAGGCTGGACGTTGTAAATACCGGCAAAGCGCTCACGCCGCCGTTTACGGAAGTTCTTGAGTTATATTCCGCTGAGGCAGATAGCGGAGAAGTGGCATATCGGATGTTTCATAGGTGGCCGGATCAAGTGGCGCATCCTGTCGGCCCGATCGAGCCGGGATCATGGTCCGCAGTCTCGACAGCTGTCGTTTTGCCGCGTGAGACACCAGTTGTCCAAGCGTATTTAGAGCTTCAGTTCGAAACCGGTGACGTATGGACATGGCATCGGCATTTTGCCGCAAACGGTGTGTCGAGTCACCCTGGTATAGAGGCAGTTCATCAATGTGGAGCGACGTCCTTGCCGGGCAAGCGTGAAGACAGCGCGTGACGGCCTACCTGACCTGACCACCCAGAACGAGTCAATGCGAACGTGTGACAATTGCGGTAAGTGGAGTGATACCCACGGCTGTAAGACGTGCGGCCACGGACATTTCTATTGCCGGTCATGTGGATCCCGAAACGAATACTGCGGTCTTTGCCGCCGACCTTTTAGCAATAGAAAAGCATCCGTCGCATCTAATCAGCAACCCCGGAACGAGAAGGTCTTGGCATTAACGCGTATGTGCGATACGTGCGGGAAAGACAGGTCGCTTTCCGGTGGTAAGGTTTGTAGCGATGGTCATTTCGCTTGCGCGGGTTGTGCATATGGCGACATGCACTGTAAGCGTTGTGGGCTCACGTTGGGATAACTCCATTATCGTCAGACCTTCTCCTGCGTTCGCCGTTGGTGCACCGACGGGCCGGCCAACTTGCAGCTGCCGTTAGGCGACCGACGCGGCGAGAGGACGTGCCGCCCGGAAGCCTGACGCCCGACGCCCGATGCCAGTCAGGCCAGCAACAACCCCCTCCCACACCTCGATCCCCACGCTCCTCATCAACGCCAGCGCGTTCGACTTCGTGACCACCCCCGCCCGCATCCGGTAGTCGAACACCACCCGCCCGTCCTCAGAGAAGCCTCCTCACCGGTTCTGCGGCCGCTTCGCGGGCTTGAGGGGACTCCTCGGAAACCCGGGCTGAAGCCCGGGTCTACAGTCTTACGCTGCCTTCGGCAGCGATGCCTTCACAGCCTCTGAGCCACCGGAGCCGCGCTCCTTGCCAGCGGGGATCGGCGGGGTCACACCCAATGGCCTTAAGTTAAGGACCTGCTGGTAACTCGTTTAGTCACTAATGTTTGCGACCTTCGACTGCGTCCACTCGTCGCTGCGTTCGTTGCAGATAGATCTATCTGGCGAGAAAGCAGCGGTTCTCGGGCTCTCAAGCAGCGGTTCCGAGCCAGTACCACCACATTCGTAATCAGTCCACATCCTGCGTCGGATTGCGGGGCGCGCCAATGTCCAGGAACGTGGGTCGTTGTGCGGTGCCTTGACCTACACTTTAATGAATGCGCACGATGACACAGACAGAAGTGAAGCTCCAGGATGCCGGAGCTCAGATGAAGCTTGCGCTCCAACATGGTGCCGATGATGTGATGTTTCGCACCTGCATCAACGCGTTTCTCGCAGCGGCGCGAAGTGTCACGATGATAATGGAGCAAGAATCTGAGGCGTGCCCGCCACTCCACGACTGGTACAAAGATCAGACCTCCGCAATGAGTAAAGATGCACTCTGCAGGTTCTTCGTCAATCAGCGCAATCTTTCCATTCACAAAGCGGTCGTTCAGCCAAAACGGGCGTTCTTCGTCGTAAAGAACGCAGAATGGTGGAGGCAAAGGCACCCGGAGAGAGGCTGGATCGCCGCCGGCAAGTTCACGACACCGGATGAAGGACCGGACGCTGCTGTAGGAGACGTTATATTCGCAGGCCGTGACCACGCGTTGACATGGATCTTTCCGGACGCTCCTCAGGGAATGGCTGATGACACTTGCAACGTGATCAGGTTGTGCGAGACGTACTTCATCCGGCTGCGACTGATGGTCGCTGATTGGCTCGAGAAGCGACTTCAGTTTATGAATGCGAAGGTGGGCTAAACGTCGCGCTGTCTTTCGACACTCGTACATGCTTATACCGGCGCTGTGACCACAGCCCTCACTTCTTGGCGGATGCGCAGGATCTCGGCGTAGAAGCGCGAGGCGTTCTCCTGCAACGAGTCGGCGATGCGGATCGAGGCACCCGCCGCCGTCGGCGCGATGCTCAGCTTCTGCGCACAGACCGGGCCACCCGCCAGCGCCAGCACCGCGCCGACGCCGACGCTGCGCATCATGGTGCTCTTTCGCGACATCTTCGACCCGCTCACCACGAGCAGGCGCAGCGTACCGTCGAGCCGGATGTCGTTCGTGACCCGCCGGTCGCCCGGGAAGAGCGGATGGCCGAGCGCGGTGGCGTCGAAGAGCGGGCCGTACGTTTCGATGGACGGCATGGTGAATTCGGGATGTTCGGACGAGAACGAGGCCAGCGACGCCAGCGCCTCGATCTCGCCGGTTGCCTCCACCCAGTCGCCGACGTGCGAGCCGGAGCACGCCCGCCCCGTTCAATGAAGATGGCGCCACGGTCGCTATGTGCTGCCGTTAAGACCTTGCGTCGGCTGTGCTTACGTTGCTTCGGGATGATCGCCGGAAGGGAGAGCCGACGATGCTAAAATCTCAAATCGCATGAAAGCAACACTTCAGGAAGTCGAGAAGGGAGCCGCTGAGTACCTCCACCGCGTCATGGACGGTGAGACGATCGTTGTCTACGAAGGCAAGCGCGCTGTGGCCGAGATACGTCCACTTACAGAAACGGACAAGCTGCGCCTGGTCGGTCTGGCGGAAGGCGAGTTTGTCGTGCCGGATGATTTCGACGACCCATTGCCCGACGATTTGCTCGACGCCTTTGAGGGCCGATGAGACTTCTTCTCGACACTCATTCCTTCCTCTGGTACATCACAAACAATCCGAGACTCCCGCGGCATGCGTACGACGCCATCCGGGACAAGTCGAACGAGGCGTTCCTCAGCGTCGTTTCCGTCTGGGAGGTGTTGGTCAAGCACAAGACAGGCAAACTGCCGTTGCCTGAGCAGGCGGACGAATACATTGAGAGTCGGCGAATGGCACATCGAATCTCCAGTCTCGACCTGCATTCCGCGGATGTTGCTCGGCTCCTGTCGCTGCCAGACCACCACCGTGATCCCTTCGATCGCATGTTGATATGCCAGGCATTGCAGCACGATCTGACGATCGCCACGAATGACGACGTGTTCCGGCACTATCCCGCTCCTGTTCTGGCGCCCGGCTGATTCGGGCGAAGCAAGTCGACATCGATTGGATGTTGTAGAACCGCCTCGCGCAGGAGGCCCTTCAGGGGCATCGGGCAACCCAGATCCCTCGCTGCGCTCGGGATAGCGGCTGCGCCGGCTATACCTCGATCCCCACGCTCCTCATCAACGCCAGCGCATTCGACTTCGTCACCACCCCTGCCCTCATCCTGTAATCGAACACCACCCGCCCCTCCTCGATGTGATCCTCGAAGTGCACGTTGGCCGCTTTCGGTCCGAGCGATTCCGCGATCTGCGCGAGCGCGAGGTCGTGCGTCGAGACCAGCCCTACCGCCCCCCGCTCCACCAGCCCCCGCACGATGGCCTCGGCGCCGATGCGGCGGTCGTGGGAGTTTGTCCCGGCCAGGACCTCGTCCAGTAGATAAAGGAGGGGGCCGGTGCGGGACATCTCCAGGACCTGGCGGATGCGGAGGATCTCGGCGTAGAAGCGGGACGCGTTCTCCTGCAGGGAGTCGGCGATGCGGATCGACGCCCCGACCGCGGTCGGAGCGATGCGCAGTTTCTGCGCGCAGACCGGGCCGCCGGCCATGGCCAGGACCGCGCCGATGCCGACGCTGCGCATCATGGTGCTCTTGCCGGACATGTTCGAGCCGCTCACCACGAGCAGGCGCAGGGTCTGGTCGAGGCGGATGTCGTTCGTGACCCGGCGGCCGGCGGGAATGAGAGGGTGGCCGAGGGCGGTGGCGTCGAAGAGGGGGCCTTGCGACTCGATGGACGGCATGGTGAATTCGGGGTGCTCGAAGGAGAACGAGGCCAGCGAGGCCAGCGCTTCGATCTCGCCGACCGCCTCCACCCAGTCGCCGACGTGGGAGCCGGAGCGCGCCCGCCAGCGTTCGATCAGGATGGCGATGTTCGGAGTCCAGAGGAGGATGATCGCGAACAGCGCGAAGAACTGGTTGCGTCGCGCGTCGAGTAGCGCCACGAGCTTGCGCAGTTTCTCGATCTCCTCCGAGGCCGGTGCGTCCGCGCCGCGCAGCCGGGCCATGAGCTCTGCCAGCCGCGGCGAGGTGAACGACTCCCGCTCGATGCGCTCCAGCACGCTCGCGAGCAGTGCCAGCGCCGGCTCGGTCCGCTCGACCGCCGCTACCACCTGCTCCGCGCGCGGGGCGAGGTGGCGGGCCATGAAGATCGTCAGGATCACCGCGACCAGGAGCGGCGTGGCCGGAAAGCTGGCCAGCGCGCCGAAGCGTCCCACCGCTTCCGGATGCGTCAGCCCGATCAGCCGCGCCAGCAGCGACGGCACGGTCGCAATGAAGAGGATCGACGCGACGATTGGCAACGCGATCGAGGCGAACTTCTCGAACGGTGTCAGCGTCATGGCCGGCATCCCCGGCCATTCCTCCAGCCGGGCGCTCTCGATCTCCTTCGTCACCTCGGACGCCGTGATGGCGAGATCCTCGCGCAGGTCGACGTTGTCGCGCAGCTCGAGCACGCCCGTCTGCCGCGACGCGATCTCCGCCGCATCCATCGACGGCTCCTTCAGCCACGTCGCGAGCCGCATCCGCCCCGCACGCGTCACGGCGATCGAGATCAGCTCGAACAGCGAGCCGCGGCCGAAGACGTCGAAATCGCCGGCGTAGGGATGGTGGTCGTCGGCGAACTCGGTTCCCGGATCCCCGTTCCCCTGCCACGTGCCGTCGATGCGCCCGAGGCCGCGCTCGTAGAAGGCGGCGCCGCTCTCGGCGCGCTTGCGAGCGCGGACGATCCGCTCGTGGACGATGACCAGCACGATGAATCCCGCCAGCGGCACGAGCGCCACGAGGACGTTCCAGAAGGCGATGCCGATCGCCAGCGCGATGGCCGCCAGGCGAACCAGGGAAATGCGCCGCTCGCTCGCGCGCAGCGCGGCTGCGGCAGCTTGACGTTCGGCAAGACGTTCCGAGTAGAGTTCACGCACGAGGGACATTCTTTCGCAGTTTCCGCCCGCGCCGCACTACGTTCGCCAGCGGTAGGGGAGTGGGGTGACTTCGTCACGGCGGCGGCGCTGAACGCCGGGCGACGGCTGTCGTGAAGACTGAAGTGTCAAGCGGTGGACCGAACAGACCTAAATCAAACGCTTTCAGCCATCAGAGAATCTGTTGCTTGTGGAGTACTTCGTACTCGTCGACCACGCCAGCATATCGGATATCCAACGAATGCAACTGCCGCGCGATCACGGTCTCAGCCCGTCTGCGCGCTACCGGTGAAATCTCCACAGGAGCTCGAAGTAGCCGGTCCAGCTCTGCAATGAGCTGCAAGCGGGCGCCGTTGTCGTATTCGGCTTCGCGATGCGATCGGACGATGCAACGGAGATACTCACGGATACGGTCGCGGTAGGTTCGCACTTCCGGATGCGTCGCGTTGAGCCGCAGCTTGGCAATCTTTATGCGCAACGGCGTTGTGAGGCTCATGTCGCCGGCGATCCGGTCGAAGAGCGTGGTCACGTCGTCGGGTACCTGGCACGCGCGCACCATGACCCGGTACTCTCCGAAAGTCTGAGTGTAGTTGGTGTGCACACCATCAACGGCATCGTAGAGCGGCTTGACGCAATTGTCGAAGATGCTCTTGCGATGCTCGTGGCGCGCCCGGATCAACTGAACGGACCGGTCGACGAGCGCACCGAATGCCACGGCTAACACCGTCATGAACGGCCTCGTGGACATGCAAGAAAGGTGTGTATTTTGCCGTAGTCGTAATCGCCGAGCGACTCTAGGCCGTGCTCGACGTCCTCGGCGCGCCCAAGCTTACTCACCCACAGGCCATCCCCTACTTCACGACAGACGTGAGTGGCGTGTTTGCCGTCGCGCGAGAAGAGAGCGATTCGGGTGACATCAGGCTCGAACCCACCTCCATCCGTCGGCCGATACCCCAAAGTTCCAAACGCCGCGACAAACGCGGTAAGCGTATCTTCGCGCGGAACGTTTTCCGGCCAGTAGTACTGCTCCATGGTGTCTGGCCACCACCAGATGTCTTGAATATTCGCCGCAAACGCGACGCAGTTATACGCGTCGGTCTCGGGGCTCTTCTTTGTAACGGGACGGCTCGTCATGATGTCGGCTCCTGCGGGCGCTCGTTCGCCCAAGCCAGCCACGCATCCGTCATGGCGCGCAGGTTGCCGCGCATCGCTGGCGACACCGGGTCCTCATTCGTGATTGCTTTGAGAGCCCAAAACCAGTGTTCCGGCTTGTTCCGTAGTTGCGAGATGATGAGCGGTATGGCCTCATGACCCATGCCGATAATCGTCTGATAGCACGGGTGAATCGCGATTTCGGGAATGGAGGACAGGTATCGCGTCTCACTTCGCCAGCGCCGGGCCAAAAGGCGGAACCGATCTGCCAGGGCGCTCGCCCGCATCTCCACGCAGAAGCTGTCCAGTTGCTGTTTGTTCGCCGGAAGCGGTTTGGGGTACCACGCGAAAGCCTCGACGCCTTTCGTCGCGGCGCGCTTTCGCGCGTCGTCAGAATCCCACCCGGTAAGGAACGCGATCGGTAGATCCTGTTGTATCTTCTGCAGCTCAGCGGCCACATCGATCCCGTCTTCGCCATCCATTCGGACATCCACGATCGCAAAATCGAAGCGCTTGGCTTTCCCTCGTTGGCGCGCCTCCTGGCCTGTTCCGGCGGCATCCATCCTGAAGCCTTTAGAACCAAAGAGCCGCACGGCCGGCTCGCGGAAATTCTTCTCGTCGTCGATCAAAAGAACTCGATTAAACATCCGTTCCTCTCTCTTCCAGTGGGGACCTGAGTGGCAGCCTTACATAAAACGTAGTGCCACGGCCGCGGCGCGACTCGAAATCGAGAAGTCCACGGTGTGTTCCCTCTACGACTTCCTTGCAGACAACCAACCCTAACCCGGTACCTGTTCTCTTTGTAGTGAATAACGGCTTAAAAATCTCTGCCTTATGTTCTTCATCGATTCCAATACCGTCGTCGGAGAAGCGCACCACGGCGTAATTGCCATAGGTGCCGGTTCCGACGAAGAGCTTCCCGCGGTCCTTCATGGCTTCGATGGCGTTTGAGATCAAATTGACAAAGACGCGCGTAAGCCGGTCGCGATCGCAGAAGACGTCTGGTAGCGGGTCGGGAATCAGTTTGACGGTGATTTTTTTCTTGCGGAGACTGTAATCCATCAGCAGTAACGCTTGTTTGAGGATGTCAATCAGTTGATGCTGTCCGAAATGGGTCTCCTGCAGCTTCTGATACTGATTCAGGACGCGAAATGATTTCGACAGCATGTCGAGTTCGGCTTCTACCAATCCTAGGTCGGCACGAAGAGCGGTGTTGAGACGTATATCCGGGTGGGCTTCTATGATCCCGCGGGCATTCGCGAAGCTGGTGTTGACGTTGTTAAGGCGGTTATTGACGTCATGCGCCAATCCGGCCGCGGTCTCCGCGACCGAAACCAGGTGGGCGTTGCGGTGGGCCAGATCGAACACCTCGTCCCGTTCTTCCAGCAATGCCGTCTCCTGGAGCGCGAATGCGGCGGTCCGGCCGAGGGCTAGTAGAATTTGACGCTCCTCGTCAAACAGTGAAACGTTCGAGCCTGCGCCGAGGATTAACAATCCGAAGTACTTGACTGCTTCGACGTTGCCAGCGCTTCGGATGCTGAGTGGGACGACGATGCAGTTGACGCAGCGGCGAAGTTGTCTCTGAAGGACATCATCGGTCAGTTCTATCGCTGCCGGCTCAACGATACGAACGTCGTAAGACCAGTCGTCTTCCGCGGCGACCTCGATCGGAATCGGTTCCTCAATGTTGACGATCTTGTCATGGACGCGTGCGGCAGAAACCTCGAGTATTCCGCTCTTGGCGTCGGGGATAGCCACGATTGCGATGTCGACACTGGCAAGGTCGGTGGCCACCTCAGCGATCGCGGCGTAAAGCGCCTCGCGGTCGTGGCGCGGCAGTGGCAATCGCTCGAGTCGAGCGGCCGCCTCGAGAAACCGCGTACGCTGAACGAGAGCGCCAGCTTGGCCAGCAAGCGCCTCCGCCACAATTTTGTCGTGTGGCAGGAAGTGTCCGGGGTGTTCTGACGCCAGTGCCAACACGCCGATCGGCTGTTCGCCGTAAAGCAGTGGCACGATTAGTTCCGAGCGGATACGGTCTTTCCATTCGCCTGTGAAGTCGATGAACGACGCGTCGCATTCGGCGCATTCCGAGACGTCGTCACACTTGACTGTATTGCGGCTGCAGATTGCTTTCGCAATGTGGCCGCCGCTCTGGGCATCAACGGCAGGGACGCAGTTGATCGGTAGTCCCGGAGCCGCGCTGCGAACGTGAAGGTGCCCGTCACGCCGGCTTGTTAGTGCGAGGTAAGCCAGAGAAGATCCTGTCAATTCCTGGACGCGGTTCACGATCCGTTGCAACGCGTTACCTACGTCGCCAACGGATGCGGCCACGCTCTTCTGTGCTACCAGTACCTCATCGCGGGCGAGCAGAAGCCGGTTGATATGTACCGCGGTCGCCAAATGCCGGCCCAGTTCGCGCACGAAATCTTTCTTCGTGTCGTAGAAGGTATAGGGGTAGCGCACGAAAAGCGAGATCGTCCCCAGTGCGCCGTGCGGGCCCGGCACCGGGAAGCACGCATAGGTGCGGAATTCATGTTTCTCGATCCATGAGCGGTCGATGAAGCGATCGAGATTCGACTCGACATTTTCGACGATGATTTCGGCACCGCTTTCGAACACTTCGCCAACGACGCCTCCGCCGAGTGCGCGTGGCTCCCGGCTCTTTGTGTCGGTGTCGACGTCCCCCGTCCCGATCACGGCGCAGAGCTCGAGTTCGTTGTGTCTGTTCGCGATCCTGATGACGCACGCAGAGAATTCGCTCCATTCATTTGTCAGCTCTCTTGCGATGCGAGAGGCGAGAGGGCGAAGCTCGATATTCGGCGAGGCCGTTTCCTGCTGCACAGCCTGTAGCATGGTGAGCTCGGCTTCGCGTCTAAGATGGGAGATTGCAAGTGACGCCACCGTAGAAGCGATCACCAGTATCGAAAGTTCGGCCTCATCGAACGATCGGCGGCGGATGACACGGATGACACCGTAACTGCGGTTCGGCCCATCGAGGGGCAGAAGTGCCCAATGCCATCGCGATCCGAGATGGCCTTCGTAGAATTCCTGTGATGCCGGGTCCGCCCACTCGTACTCCGCAGCGGTGCCCTGCGTCGGAGCTCCACGATCAACTTCAGCGCTGCCTCTCACCGCCGCGCTGACGCTGCCGCCGTTCCGATATGTCTCCGCTGGAGGGTCTGTGCTGAACGCGGTTGAGTTCCCGACTGGCGTAAGGTAGCCATCCTTTGAATAGAGGAATAGCGAGGCCGCGTCGGCGGCAACTTCTCGCCGGATGGTTCGCAGCGTTTCGTCAACGATTCGTGGAAGCGAACGTTCGTCGTGCAGTGCACGAATCAACTCGCGGAGCATACCCAAGGTTGTGCTGGATCGTGCGAATGTACGGTGTTCCGGAGAGATTGACAAGCGCAACCTGAGAATGGTCGGGAACAGTGCTTTACAATTACCCCCCATGCAATCCGTGGAAGCGCTCTTCGCCGACTACGCTGCCTATCACCAGACCAGAGGCAACAAGCTCTTCCACCGGCTGGGCATCCCCATGATCATGCTCACGCTGATCGCCATGCTGACCTGGCTGAAGCTCTTCACGGTCGGCACGGTCACGCTCGACGCGGCGATGGTGCTGATCGCGCTCTCCAGCGCCTACTACTTTCTCATCGAATGGCGGCTGGCGATCGCGATGTTCGTCGTCTCGATCGTCTTCTACTTCGTCGGCGCGGCGCTGCCGATGGCCATTGCGGTCGGCTTCTTCATCCTCGGCTGGATCTTCCAGTTCATCGGGCACAAGGTGTACGAGCACAAGGACCCGGCCTTCTTCCAGAACTTCGTCCACCTGCTGGTCGGGCCGCTCTGGATCCTCAACGACGTGATCCCGGTCGTGAAGCAGCGTTCGTGAGCCCCGGCTGAAGGTCCGATTTTTGCTGGCGACGCAAGATCGGGTACGAGCGTGGCTGACAATCAGGAGTACGGCATCCTCGTGGTCGAGGATGACCCCGCGATTCGTCGTCTGGTGACGATGGTGCTGCTCCGGGCAGGATTCCGGGTCGACGCCGCGGCGGACGGCCTGGAGGCGGTGCTGAAGCTCGGCGTCGCGGAGTACGACGTCATCGTCCTCGACCTCATGATGCCGAACCTCGACGGCTTCACCTTTCTCAACACGTTCGCCCGCGAAGAGCCGGAACGCCTCCGCAAGGTGATCGTGACCAGCGCCGCCTCCCCCGCGGTGATCAAGGAGAGGATGGAAGGCGCGCCGTTCCGGATGCTGCCCAAGCCGTTCGACATCGGGGAACTGGTCACCCACGTGCGCTCGTGCATCGACGCGCAGGCGTGATGTCTGCCTGAGAGGCGAGTAGCATTTCCCCATGCACCCTTTCGGCTCCGATCGCGTCCGGGCCTCCGGCGAGAGGGTGATTCTCCTCTCCCCCTTCTCCAAGGGCTGGACCGCGCGCACGCCGAAGAGCAACACGCACGCGGAGTATCCCGGCACGACGGTGCTGTGGGACGAGCAGTACTTTGAAGTCGTCGAAGCCACGGCTGCGGATGGGGAGCGCGTGCGGTACGTGCTCGAGCCGTGGAGGGAAGAGCACACCATCCGGCAGTTCGAGCATTACAGCGAAGAAACGGAGGCGCGCCGTCTCGCCGACTACGACCTCGCGAGAAAGCAGCGCCGCGCCAGCACGGCCTCGAGCTGGTCCGGGCTGATCCTCGGGCATCTCCCCGAGCCGGCGCAACGGAAGCTGCAGAACGACCTCGGCATCACGCCGTCGCGCATCACCATCATCTCCTGCATCCCACCCGTGGTCGTCTTCGGCGTCTGCATCTACCTGGGGGTCGACGCGTACATCCGAGGGGGGAAGTCGCCCGTGCCGGGCTGGCTCTTCGCCATCGCCGCGTTCATGACCCTCGAATCGTTCGTCCGCTTCCACGTCGCCATGCAGCAGGGCCGCGGCCTCGGGTCCGTCATCGGGACCGCCATCTACATCCTCTACTGGTACCTCACGCCGAACAAGGCGAAGCTCGCCTCGCCCTTCAACGAGCGTGGCGACGCGCTCTTCACCCTCCCGCCGCCCGACGACGTCGCGGTGCGCGACGCGCTCACGCTGAAAGGTCCGATCCTCACGCTGCTCTCGCGCCGCGAGCAGGAGCAGCTCGCCGAGCGCTACGGGTTCGACTACCGCAAGCACGCGTACGGTCTGACCTGGATGATGCTCGTCTGTTCGCTCCTCGGCGCGATCACGTCGTACGTCAAGGTGTCGGCCGGAGCGGGCGCGAGCGTGCTCATCTCCATGTTCCTCGCCGCCGTAGTCCTGCTCGAGCAGATCGTCCGCCTCATGCAACTGCAGCGCGGTCCGGCGCCGAGCATGTTCGCGCCAGTGGTCCGTCCTTTCGCGCGCGATCTGCTGCGCTGATCACCGGCACGCACTTCGCACAACTCCCGCGCGCAGTGGTTCGAGCGAAGCTGGAAGGTAGACACCGAGTCATCATCGAAGCCGCGTCTCCGGAAATCGACGGAGGCGCGTTCCCCGCGAAGCGCGTGCTGGGCGATGTCGTATTCGCCGAGGCCGACATCTTCACGGACGGGCACGACCTGATCTCCGCGATCGTGCTGCATCGTCACGACGACGACCCCGATTGGAAGGAAGTGCGCATGCGCCCGCTGGTGAACGACCGCTGGCGCGCCGAGCTGACCGTGGAGAAGCTCGGCTTCCACCGCTTCACCATCGAAGCGTGGATCGATCACTTCCTCACCTGGCACCGCGACCTGAAGAAACGCGTCGACGGCGGGGCGACCGAGGAGGAGCTGCGCGTGCAGCTGCTGATCGGCCTCGAGTACATCCAGGCCGCTGCCGTGCGAGCAGGCACGCGCGACAAGCGCCGCCTCGACAGCTTCATCGCCGCGCTCGAGAGCGACGACGCGGTCAAGGACAAGATCGAAGACCTCTGGAGCGAAGACCTCCTCGCGCTGATGTGGCGCAACGCGGAGCGTAGGTTCCCGACGCGCTACCGCACCGAGCTGCTGATCGAGGTCGACCGTCCCAAGGCCGCGTTCAGCACCTGGTACGAGCTCTTCCCCCGCTCCACCGCGAGCGAGGAAGGACGCCACGGCACGTTCAAGGACGTCGAGAAGCAACTGCCGCGCGTCGCGAAGATGGGCTTCGACATCCTCTATCTGCCGCCGATCCATCCGATCGGCGAGACGTTCCGCAAGGGGAAGAACAACAAGGTCAAGGCGGAGCCGGGCGACGTCGGCAGCCCCTGGGCGATCGGCGGGAAGGAAGGGGGCCACAAGGCCACGCATCCCGACCTCGGCACGATCGACGACTTCGAGCGGCTCGTGGCGCGCGCGCAGGAATTCGGAATCGAGATGGCCATGGACATCGCCTTCCAGGCCGCTCCCGATCATCCGTACGTGAAGGAACATCCGAACTGGTTCCTGATGCGTCCCGACGGCACCATTCAATACGCGGAAAACCCGCCGAAGAAATACCAGGACATCTACCCCTTCCACTTCGAGAGCGACGAGTGGGAGGAGCTGTGGGACGAGTTGCGCGACGTCTTCGCCTTCTGGGCGCGCAAAGGCGTGCGCATCTTCCGCGTCGACAATCCGCACACGAAGCCGCTGCCGTTCTGGGAGTGGTGCATCCGCGACCTCAAGCGCGAATGGCCGGACCTGATCTTCCTGGCCGAGGCGTTCACGCGCCCGAAGATCATGTACAGGCTGGCCAAGGCGGGCTTCACGCAGTCGTACACGTACTTTGCGTGGCGCAACACCGCGCAGGAGTTGCAGGAGTACTTCGAGGAGATCACCAGGCCGCCGGTCAGTGACCTCTTCCGCCCGAACGTCTGGCCGAATACGCCCGACATCCTCACCGAGTTCCTGCAGCACGGCGGACGCCCCGCGTTCACGCAGCGTTTCATTCTCGCCGCCACGCTCGCGGCCTCGTACGGGATCTACGGTCCCGCGTACGAGCGCTTCGTGCACCTGCCGCGCGAGCAGGGGAGCGAGGAGTACCTCGACTCCGAGAAATACGAGGTCAAATACTGGCCGCCGGTCGACGACGACCTGACGGAGCTCATCGCGGTCGTCAACAGGATCCGCCGCGAGAACCCGGCGCTGCAGCAGAACGCCACCCTGACGTTCCACCCGACCGACAACGAGAACATCCTCTGCTACAGCAAGACCGCGGGCGAGAACGCGATCATCTGCGTCGTCAACGTCGACCCGCACAACACGCACGCCGGCTGGATCGACCTGAACCTCGAGGCGCTGAAGCTCGAGACCGGCCGCCCCTTCCAGGTGCACGACCTGCTGAGCGGCGCCCGCCACACCTGGCACGGCCCGAGGAACTTCGTGCAGCTCAACCCGCACGTGGTCTCCGCGCACATCTTCAGGATCAGGCGCCGTGTGCGCACTGAGAAAGACTTTGAGTACTTCCTGTGACGAACGACGACCTTTGGTACAAAGACGGGATCATCTATCAGACGCACGTCCGCGCGTTCTATGACAGCAACGGGGACGGCATCGGCGATTTTCAGGGGCTCGCGCGCAAGCTCGACTACCTGCAGGACCTCGGCATCAACATCCTCTGGCTGCTGCCGTTCTATCCCTCGCCGCTGCGCGACGACGGCTACGACATCGCCGATTACACGGCCGTCAATCCGAGCTACGGCACCCTCGCCGATTTCAAGGCCTTCCTGAAGGAAGCGCATCGCCGCGGGATCCGGGTGGTCACGGAGCTGGTCATCAACCACACCAGCGACCAGCACGAGTGGTTTCAGAAATCGCGGCGCGCGAAGCCGGGCAGCCCGTGGCGAGACTTCTACGTCTGGAGCGACACGCCCGAAAAGTACAAGGACGCGCGCATCATCTTCAAGGACTTCGAGACCTCGAACTGGGCGTGGGACCCGGTCGCGAAGTCGTATTACTGGCACCGCTTCTTCTCCCATCAGCCCGACCTGAACTTCGAGAACCCGGCCGTGCACGACGCGCTGATCAAGGCGCTCGACTTCTGGATGGACCTGGGCGTCGACGCGTTCCGCCTCGACGCGATTCCCTACCTCTTCGAGCGGGAGGGGACGACGTGCGAGAACCTGCCGGAGACGCACGACTATCTCAAGCAGATCCGCAAGCACATGGACGAAAACCATCCTGGCCGGATGCTGCTGGCCGAGGCGAACCAGTGGCCGGAGGACTCCCTGCCGTATTTCGGGGACGGGGATGAATGCCACATGGCCTTCCACTTCCCGGTCATGCCGCGCATGTACATGGCGCTGGCGATGGAAGACCGCTTCCCGATCATCGACATCATGGAGCAGACGCCCCCGATCCCGGAGAACTGCCAGTGGGCGATGTTCCTCCGCAACCACGACGAGCTGACGCTCGAGATGGTCACGGACGAGGACCGCGATTACATGTGGCGCACCTACGCGAAGGACGTGCAGGCGCGCATCAACCTCGGGATCCGCCGCCGGCTGGCGCCGCTGCTCGGCAATCATCGCGGCCGCATCCACCTGATGAACGGCCTGCTGTTCTCGTTCCCCGGCACGCCGATCATCTATTACGGCGACGAGATCGGCATGGGGGACAACATCTACCTCGGCGACCGCAACGGCGTCCGCACGCCGATGCAGTGGAGCGCCGACCGCAACGCCGGCTTCTCCCGCGCGAACCCGCAGCAGCTCTTCCTCCCCACGATCATCGACCCTGAGTACCACTACGAGCAGGTCAACGTCGAAGCGCAGCAGGGGAACCAGTACTCGCTGCTCTGGTGGATGAAGCGCCTCATCGCCATGCGCAAACGCTACAAGGCGCTCGGCCGCGGCACGATGGAGTTCCTGCACAGCGAGAACCGCAAGATCCTCGCGTACGTCCGCCGGCACGAGGACGAGACGCTGCTCATCGTGGCGAACCTGTCGCGGCTCGTGCAGTGCTTCGAGCTCGACCTCACCCAGTTCCGCGGCATGGTGCCGGTGGAGCTCTCGGGCGGCACGAAGTTCCCCGTGATCGGCGAGCGGCCGTACTTCCTGAACCTCGGGCCGTTCGCGTTCTACTGGTTCGAGCTGAAACGCGAAGTGGCGCCGGAGATCACGACCCAGGACGCGCCGCTCATCGGCGCCCGCAGCTGGGACGAGATTTTCGCGACGCGCAACCGCGATGCGCTCGACCGCGCGCTGGCAGCCTATCTCCCGACGCGACGCTGGTTCGGCAGCAAGGCGCGCGGCATCAGCTCCATTTCGGTGCGCGACGCGATCGAGCTTCCGAACGACACCCGCCTGGCCATTCTCGACGTCGACTTCCACGAAGGGGAGTCGCAGTCGTACCTGCTGCCGCTCGGGATCGCCAACGTGCGCCGAGAACAGGACCAGACGCGCAACGTCCCGGTCATCGCCCGGTTGCGCGAAGGGGCGGTGCTGTACGAGCCGGTGCAGGAGGAGGCGTTCGCGAATGCGCTCCTCGACACGGTCGCGCGCAAGAAGCAGCTCAAGGGAGCGAGCGGCGCCGTGGCCGGCGTCGCCACCCGCTCGTTCAAGGAGCTGCGCGGCGACGAGAAGGAGCTCGAGACGCACGTCCTCGGCGTCGAGCAGTCCAACACCGCCATCATCTACGGCCAGAGCCTCTTCCTGAAGCTCTTCCGCCGCCTGGAGCCGGGCATCAACACGGATATCGAGATCACCCGCTTCCTGAACGAGGAGACGAACTTCAGACACACACCGCGCGTGGCGGGAACGCTGGAGTACCGGGACGAGCGCACGAACACGCCCACCACGGTCGGCATCATGCAGGGCTTCACGCCCAACTCCGGCGACGCGTGGTCCTACACGCTCGACTCCATCGGCCGCTATTACGACAAGCTGCTCAGCGAGCCGGACTCCGTCGAGCGCATCTCCCGGTCGATGCCGCACGACAGCGTCTTCGCGCTCGCGCAGAAGCCGCTCCCCGACATCGCCCGCGAGACGATCGGCAGCTATCTCGCCGACGCCGAGCTCCTCGGGCAGCGCACGGCGCAGATGCACCTCGCGCTCGCCTCGCGCGACGACATCTCCGCCTTCGCGCCCGAGCCGTTCACGCCGCACTACCAGCGCTCCATCTACCAGTACATGCGCACGCAGCTCGTGCAGACGTTGCAGATCGTCCGCAGACGCGCCAAGGACAACCCGGAGTTCGAGGAGCTGCTGTCGCGCGAGGAAGAGCTGCACCAACAGATCCGTCAGGTGCTGCACGGCAAGATCGACGCTCAGCGGATCCGCATCCACGGCGACTACCACCTCGGACAGGTGCTCTACACCGGCAACGACTTCATCATCATCGACTTCGAAGGCGAGCCGGCCCGCCCGCTCAGCGAGCGCCGTCTCAAGCGCAGCGGCCTCCGCGACGTCGCCGGCATGCTCCGCTCGTTCCATTACGCGCCCTACGCGGTGATGTTCGGCACCGCCCCCGGCTCCTACGTCCGCAAGGAAGACATCGGCCGCCTCGAGACCGGCGCCCGCTTCTGGCACCAGTGGGTCAGCGCCGCCTTCCTCCGCGCCTACCTCGCGGAAAGCGGCAAAACCCCGCACCTGCCGTCGTCCCGCGAAAACCTGGAAACGCTCCTGACCTCGTACCTCATCGAGAAGGCGCTCTACGAGGTCGTGTACGAACTGAACAACCGCCCGGACTGGGTGAAGATCCCGGTCAGGGGAGTCCTGGATCTATTGGAGTGATCCTGTCGGCCGCTACGCGGACTCGATCGACACCACACCTTTCACCCGGCTGAAGCCGGGTGCTATTGATCTCATGCCGCCTACGGCGGCGCCGTTGATTTCGCCGCCGTAGGCGGCGACAGGTCAATAGCACCCGGCTTCAGCCGGGTGAAAGAGAACGCCTTTGATCGAGTCCGCGTAGCGGCCGACAGAGGTAAGTCCGCTACGCGGAGGTCACGTCCAGAGGTATCGCTCGTCCGGAGAGATTCCGTGTCCTTTCAGGAGACGTACGAACTCATCACGGAACGACATCCTGGCGTGATGCACTTTCTGCCGCTCGATGTACGCCGCGACGCGCGGTACCTGGGACTGGCTCACTGTGAACGCGCCGTATCCGCGTTGCCAGGCGAACTGCGCACGTTCCGGGAACGTCTCGTGGATCCATTTGGACGACGATCCCTTGATCCTGCGGACCACTTCCGCGATCGCCAGTTTTCCGCTCAGCGACGCCAGCAGATGGACGTGGTCCTCGACGCCGTTCACCGTGAACAGGCTTCCGCCTGTTTCGCGGACGATTCCGCCCAGATAAGGGTAGAGGCGTTCTTCGAGCGCCGGATCGAGCTGGGGCTTGCGGTTCTCGGTCGAGAACACAATGTGCACGAGGATTGAAGAGTAGCTGTGTGGCATGGGTGTTCGCCCATGCGGATGTCCCAGGCGGATCGTACCTCGGACCGTGATACATCTCACCCGACCAGGAGAAATTGACGACATGCAGCAAGCGAAGCGGGGCGATACCGTCCATGTGCATTACCGGGGAACGCTCGATGACGGGACGGAGTTCGACTCTTCCGCGGGCGCGGAGCCGATCGTCTTCACCCTCGGCGCAGGGGAAGTGATTCCCGGGTTCGAGGACGCGATCGAAGGGATGTCCACCGGCGAGAAGAAGACCAGGCACATCGAAGCGGAGCAGGCCTACGGCCAGCGCCGCGATGAGCTCGTGTTCACGGTCTCGAAAGACCAGATGCCCGAGGGTGGGTCGGACGTCGAAGTGGGGGACATGCTGCGCGTCGGCTTTCCGGACGGCAGCAACGCGGCGGTGCAGGTGGCGGGCGTCGAAGGAGACTCGGTGACGCTCGACGCGAACCATCCCCTGGCGGGCAAGAACCTCACGTTCGAGTTGGAGCTCGTCTCGATCGATTAGCCGCTCACCGGATTGATTCTTTCGGCGGCGGCGCTTCCCACAGCGGAAAGAAGCGGAGCCACGGGTGTCCGAGGATGCGCTCGCGGAAGTAGAGCTCGTGCTCCCACTCCACCTCCGCCATCGTCAGCAGGCAGTCGATCATCCCCTCGTGGCCGCACTGCGCGGCGAAGAGGGCGGCATGCTCGTACTCGATGATGTTGCCGCGCTCCAGCCGGCCGGCGCCGTACATCGGCAGGAACCAGCCGCTGACGGGACAGAGCGCGCCGAGGGTCCGGCCGATGAGCCAGAAGATCGCCTCGCGCAAGGGCTTCGGCTTCGCCCCGAGCTCGCGCAGAAGCCCGAGCACGAGCTCGCGGTGATGCCACTCCTCGTCCTCGATGACGCGGATCCGCTCGCGCTCACCGGGATCGCGCACGCTCTTCCAGTGCCCGCGATACGCATACCCGGCTGCCAGCTCCCCGGAGCATGCCCCCTGCAGTTGCCGGATCAGTTTGCAACGCGCGTCCAAGAAGGGGAACGGTAGCACGAGCGCGTGTCGGCGCATTTGCCTCCCCTTGGGCCCCTCATTGCTACAATCCCCGTCTTACCCATGCGCGACTTCCTCCTACTCCATGTCAATGGTGAGCCGCAGCGGATCGAGGGGGAGCGCGCGTTCCTCACCCTCTCGCGGTTCCTGCGCTACGACCAGCGGGCCACCGGCACGAAGATCGTGTGCGAAGAGGGGGATTGCGGGGCGTGCACGGTGCTGGTGGGGCGGCGGGAGAACGGGGGGCTGAAGTACCGGCCGATCAACTCCTGCATCCAGTTCCTGTTTCAGCTCGACTGCACCCACGTCGTCACCGTCGAGGGGCTCACGAAGAACGGCGCGCTGACGCCGGTGCAGGACGCCATGGTGCGCTGCCACGGCGCGCAGTGCGGCTACTGCACGCCCGGCTTCATCATGGCCATGGCCGGCATGTGCGAGGAAGATTCGAAGGACGCGCGACGGGGCCTGACCGGGAATCTCTGCCGCTGCACCGGCTACGAGTCGATCATCAAGGCCGCGAACGAAGTCGAGAACCAGCCGAAGATCGAGCAGCTCTACGCCAGCGCCCCCATCCTCGACGCGATCGACGAGGTGGAGCGCGAGCCGGTGCAGATCGGCAACTTCGCCAGGCCGGCGGACTTGAATGAAGCCATCCGCTTCAAGTCAGAGCATCCGAACACCGTCATCGTGCAGGGCGCCACCGACTTCGGCGTCTGGCGCACCAAGCGCAACTTCGCCCCCGCCGCGATCCTCTCGCTCGACGCCATCCCCGGCCTGAACGAGATCCGCATCGACGACCGCACCCTCGTCGTCGGCGGCCGCGTTTCGCTCGCGCAGTTCGAAGCCGCCGTCCGCGACCTCGTCCCGGCGCTCGCGCCGGTCATGGAACGTTTCGGCTCGCCGCAGATCAAGAACGCCGGGACGCTCGCGGGCAACATCGCCAATGCCTCGCCGATCGCCGACACGCTCCCGTTCCTCTACGTGATGAACGCACAGCTCGAGCTGACGGGCTCCAACGGCGCGCGCACGGTCGCGATCGCGGACTTTTACCTCGGCTACAAGAAGCTCGACCTCCGCCCGGACGAGCTCATCACCCGCATCCTGATCCCGCTGCCGAACGACGGCGACACGCTCCGCCTCTACAAGATCTCCAAGCGCAGCCACCTCGACATCTCGACCTTCACCGCGGCCATGCTCATGAAGCGCAATGACGGAAAAGTCGAGTCGATGCGCGTCGCCTACGGCGGCGTCGGCCCCGTGGTCCTGCGCCTCAAACAGACCGAAGACTTTCTCGGCGGACGCCCCTTCACGCGAGAGACGTTCGTAGAAGCGGGGGAGATCGCCCGCGGCGAGATCGCGCCGATCGACGACGTCCGCGGCTCGAAAGACTTCCGCCTGCAGCTCGCCGAGAACATCATGCAGAGGTTCTTTCACGAATGTACGTAGGCAAGGACGTTCCGCACGACTCCGCCCGCGGTCATGTGACCGGCGAGTCGATGTACATCGACGACCTGCCGGCGCTTCCGAACGAGCTCCTCGTCGACTTCGTCTGGAGTCCCTACGCCCGCGCGCGCGTCAAGTCCGTCGACCTCAGCGAAGCGCGGACGCTCCCCGGCATCGCCGGCCTCTACACGCACGAGGACCTCTCCCACAACTGCTTCGGCCCGATCGCGAAAGACGAGCCGCTGCTCGCGGAGGATGAGATCTTCTTCCGCGGCCAGCCGATCGTCGTGATCGCCGCGGAGACGCAGGCCGCCGCGAACGCCGCGAAGCAGGCCATCCGCATCGAGTACGAAGAGCTGACGCCGAACCTCACCATCGAGGAGGCGATCGCCGCGAACAGCTTCCTCGGTGAGACGCGCTACATCCGCCGCGGCGACGCCGACGCGGCTATGGCCACCGCGGAGCACGTGCTCGAAGGGATCTTCGAGAACCAGGGGCAGGATCATTTCTACCTCGAATCGCAGGCCGCGCTGGTCTATCCCGGCGAGCACAACTCGCTGACCGTGCATTCGTCGACGCAGCATCCGACCGAGGTGCAGGAAGTGATCGCGCACCTCCTCGGTATCGACATGAGCCAGGTGGTGGTGAACACGAAGCGCATGGGAGGCGCGTTCGGCGGCAAGGAATCGCAGGCCACGCATCCCGCGGTGATGGCGTCGCTGGTTGCCATCCGGACGAAGCGCTCCGCGCGCATCGCCTTCGACAAAGACACGGACATGCACGTCACCGGCAAGCGGCATCCGTTCCGGAACCGCTACCAGGTGGGCTTCGACCGCAGCGGCGAGATCGTGGCCCTCAAGGTCGACCTCTACTCCGACGGCGGCGCGTACGCCGATCTCTCCCCCGCGGTCATGGCCCGCGCGATGACGCACGCGGAGAACGCGTACTACATCCCGAACATCGAGATCCGCGGCACCGTCTGCCGGACGAACAACCCTCCGAACACCGCCTTCCGCGGCTTCGGCGGACCGCAGGGCGTGTCGAACATCGAGAACATCCTCGAGGAGATCGCCGTCTTCCTGAAGAAAGACGCGCTCGACGTCCGCCGCGCCAACTGCTACGGCGTCGACACGCGCAACACCACGCCGTACGAGCAGGTGGTTGCGAACAACACCCTGCCGCGGCTCTTCAGCGAGCTCGAAGAGCGCTGCGATTACCGCGCGCGCATGAATGCGGTGCGCGAGTTCAACGCTGCCTCGCCGACGCACCTCAAGGGACTCGCGCTGACCGCGGTGAAGTTCGGCATCTCGTTCAACACGAAGTTCCTCAACCAGGCCAACGCGCTGGTGAACGTCTACCTCGACGGCAGCGTGCAGGTCTCGACCGGCGCGACGGAGATGGGGCAGGGGGTCAACACCAAGATCCGCCAGCTCGTCGCGGACGAGCTGCGCGTCGACCTCGAGCGCGTGGTGGTGATGCAGACGTCCACCGAGAAGAACAACAACACCTCGGCCACCGCCGCTTCGAGCGGCGCGGACCTCAACGGCAACGCGGCGCTCGATGCCTGCCGCCGCATCCGCGCGCGTCTCGACGAAGTGCAGCGCGCGCACGGCGGCCTGCTCGCGTGGGAGCCGCTCGTCAAGATGGCCTACCAGGAGCGCGTCCCCCTCGGCGAGCGTGGTTTCTACGCGACGCCGCGCCTGGACTGGAACTGGACCAGCGGCCGCGGCACGCCGTTCCTCTATTTCACGATGGGCACGGCCTGCTCCGAGGTGCTGATCGACCGGTTCACCGGGGAGCTGAAGGTGCTGCGGAGCGACGTGCTCATGGACATCGGCCGCCCGATCAATCCCGGCGTGGACCGCGGACAGCTCGTGGGCGCGTTCATCCAGGGGCTCGGCTGGGTGACGACCGAAGATCTGCGCTACGCCGCGTCGGGAGAGTTGCTGTCGCACTCGCCGACCACGTACAAGATCCCGAACATCAACGACCTGCCCCCCGAGTTCCACATGGACTGGATCGACCACGACAACCCGATCAACGTCGGCGGCAGCAAGGCGGTCGGCGAGCCGCCGCTGCTGATGGCCATCTCGGCCTGGTGCGCCGTGAAGCACGCGCTCGGGTTCGTGTCGAACGGCGAGCTCGCGAAACTCAGGCTGCCCGCGACGAATGAGGAGATTCTGATGAGGCTCACGCAGTACACGAAGCGCGGAGCGGCCGTCGCTTGAGTTACACCGTTCAGGAATGGCTCAACCTCATCCTCCGCTGGACCCACGTCTTCGCCGGGATCATGTGGGTGGGGGCGACCTACTACTTCACCTGGCTCGACCGGCGCTTCCACACCACCGACCCGGATGAAGTGTGGATGGTGCACAGCGGCGGGTTCTATCGCGTCACCAAGACGAAGACGCCGTCGCCCGGCCACACGCTGCACTGGTTCAAATACGAGGCGGCCATGACGTGGCTGAGCGGCTTTCCGCTGCTGATCCTCGTCTACTACATGGGCGGCGCGCTCATCGAAGGGGGACAGACGTACCAGACCGCGGCCATCGCCGGGATCGGCGTGCTCATCCTCGGCTGGGTCGTCTATGACCTCCTCTGGCTGTCGCCGCTGGCGAAACAGGAGCCGGTGGCCATCGCGATCTCTTACGCGCTGATCGTGGCGTTGGCGTGGAGCCTTCCGCGTGTGATGAGCTCCCGCGCCGCCTTCCTGCACGTCGGTGCCGTCCTCGGCACGCTCATGGCCGCGAACGTCTGGATGCGCATCATCCCGGCGCAGAAGAAGATGGTCGCCGCCGCGCGCGAGGGACGCGAGCCCGACCAGAAGCTCGCCGACCGCGCCAAGTTCCGCTCCAAGCACAACACCTACATGGTCATCCCGGTGGTGCTGCTGATGATCAGCCACCACTACCCCGGCGCCATCCTCGGCCAACAATACAATTGGGTCGTCGTGTCCGTGTTGACGCTCGTGGGCTGGGGCGTGGCCCACGTGATCCGCAAGCAATGAAAACGACACTGACGAGCTCCGACCTCTCCACCATGTCCGCGCCGCTCGACGCGGCGCTCGTTCCCTTCATGCGTCGCTTTCCGGGCGCGGCGGGGGAGCGCCAGCCGATTCATACCGTCTATGGCGGCGCGCACCTCTTCAAGCACGACACGACGCGCAAGCTCGGCGAGAAAGCGGCGCAGATCCTCGACGAGCATGGACGCGATCCGTTCACGTTCGCGCGTGCCGTAGGCATCGAAGACTCGCGCGCCGAGACCGTCTGGCAGCGCGTGGTGGAGAAGCTGGCCGCGGAGCCGGTGGAAGACTTCCGCGTCGACTTCGAGGACGGCTACGGCAATCGCCCGGACGAAGAGGAAGACCGCCAGGCCGAGACCGTCGCGCGCGAGCTGGCCACCGGCATGCGCGAACGGACGCTGCCGCCGTTCATCGGCATCCGCATCAAGCCGTTCACGCAGGAGCTGATGCGCCGCGGCCTGCGCACCATGGACATCGTCCTGAGCACGCTCATCGCCGAGATGGGCGTCATGCTGCCGGCGAACTTCGTGGTCACGCTGCCGAAAATCCAGCTCCCGGAACAGGTGACGCTCCTCGCCGACGTCTTCGACGCCATGGAGCCGCGGCTCGGACTCGCACCGAACACGCTCCGCCTCGAGTTCATGATCGAGACGACGCAGTCGGTCCTCGGCGCGGACGGTTCCTCGAACCTGCCGCTCTTTCTCGACGCCGCCCGCGGCCGCGCCGTGGCCGCGCACTTCGGGACGTACGACTACACCGCGAGCTGCAACATCACCGCGGCCGAGCAGCGGATGGACCACCCTTCGTGCGACTTCGCGCGGCACATGATGCAGGTGGCGTACTCCGGCACCGGTCTCTGGCTCTCCGACGGCGCGACGAACATCCTCCCGATCGGAGACCGCGACACCATCCACCGCGCCTGGCGCCTGCACGTCGACCACGTCCGCCACTCCCTCGTGCACGCCTATTACCAGGGCTGGGACCTCCACCCCGCCCAGCTCCCCACCCGCTACGCCGCCGTCTACGACTTCTTCCTCTCCGGCCTCACCGCCGCGACCGAACGCCTCCGCAACTTCATGGACAAAGCCGGCCAGGCCACCCTCGTCGGCGACGTCTTCGACGACGCCGCCACGGGCCAGGGCCTGCTCAACTACTTCCTCCGAGGCATGAACAGCGGAGCGTTGACAGTAGAGGAGGCGCTGGCGACGGGGTTGACGCTGGAAGAGCTACGCAGCCGCTCCTTCGTGAAAATCCTGGCGGGCAGACGCGGGTAACGAAATCACCCTTCGCGCCACCGGTATGGAGTGCGGTAACGCCAGTTACCGCTCTGACTGCTTCTGTTCGTGCAGCAAATCGAGGCTGGTGCATCTCGCCTGGTGGCACGAGCGAAGGCTGGACCTGCTCGCGTTGCAAGGACGAACAAAAACAGTGAGAGCGGTAACTCGCGTTACCGCACTCCAGAACGTTCCCGCGCCAGCCGCGCCCACACGCACAGCGCCCGCCTGTCCTCCATCGTCAGGTCCGCGCTGGGGTGCATGACCACGTACGGCTTGAGCGGCATCTTTCCCTTCTCCACCTGCTCGCAGATCTTTTCCAGCAGGCGGGCGCGGTCCCACTTGTCGTAGGTGTTCCACTCCGAGAACGACAGCTCCTCGCGCCCCTCGCGGACGTCCTGCACCACCCGCCAGGAGAAGGGGACGATGTTGCTGTACCAGGGCCAGCGCGTTTCGTTGGAGTGGCAGTCGTAGCAGGAGCGCCTCAGGATCGGCTCGATGTTGCGCGGCGCGACCAGGACGTTGGCCGCAACGACGGGCGGGTTGATCCGCTCCGGGCGGAGGAACTGCAGGCCGATGAAAGCAATCGCCAGCATTACCAGGACGATCGTGAGCACGATCTTCAGCGCGCGCAGCACTCACGAACCTCGATACGTCGAATACCCGAACGGCGACAGCAACAGCGGGACGTGGTAGTGCTGCGCGACGTCGTCGATCCTGAATACGATCGTCGCCTCGGGGAAGAAGCCCGCCGGGTTGTACGCGCCCGTGTCGAACACGATCCGGTAGACGCCGCGCTGCACGCGGTCCGGTTCCAGCACGCGCGCGCGGCCGTCCGCATCCGTCTCGCCGTCGAACAGCACGTCCTTGCCGTGGAATAGCGTCACCGCCACGCCGGCCGCGGGGCGGCCTTTCGCGGTGTCGAGCACGTGAGTCGTGATTCCCGCCATCAGAGCACCAGCTTTTCCAGTCGTAACGCGATGATCTTCGCCTGCTCGTCCGCCGCGGTGCGCAGCTCCGCATCGCGATCGTGCGTCAGGCGCTCCGTCAGGTTCGCCAGGATCTCTTCCGCGCTCCGTCCGGTGGCGCGCACGAGATAGATGAACCCGAACTTTTCTTCGTACTGGCGATTACCGTCCGCGATCGCCTGCATCGTCTCGTCCGATGCCGTGCGCGTCCCGCTCTGCTCCTGCGACGACCACCCCGCCTTGCGCTCCCCGATGCGCGGATGCGCGGCGAATGCTTCCAGCCAGTCGTTCGCACTGACATTGAACCAGACCGCGTTCGCCGCGGCGACGAGCGTGTCCCACGACGCGAACGGCCGCGCGTTCATCATCGAATCGACCCACCGCGACGAGCCGCAGACGCGGCGCAGCTCGGCCGGGTCGAAGAGCGTGTTCACCCGCCGCAGGATTGCGTCGTGGCGTCCCCGCTCGGTGGCCACACCCCAGACGCGCATGCGGCTCACCCCGCCATCGGGATAGACGTTCAGCCGGAGCTGCGTGAACGGGCCGTCGGCCAGCAGCTCGTCGATGAAGAAGTGGCGCGTGTGCGCCTGCAGCTTCGTCCGCGGCAGCACCTCGGTCCAGTTCTCGCCGTCAGTCGAGCCTTCGATCGACGCGGTATCGGGATAGTTCCCCTTGAACCAGTTCGTATCGAGCTCGATGCGGCGGACGCGTCCTTCCGTGGCCAGCTTCACGATCACCCAATCGTGCCCCGGCCCGCGGCGGCGGCGCGTTTCCCAGCCGTCGCTCATGTTCACCGCGCGGCCCGGCATGATCAGGTTGTGCTTCGGCCCGAAGAACATGTCGCTGCAGTTCAGCACGTCCGCGCCGTTCTCCGCGGCCGCGAGGTCGATCTCGTTTGCCAGACCGCCGGCCAGCCGCCACTCCGGCACGACCTCGCCGTGCACGCGCAGGCGCGCCACGCCGCCGTCGGGGAAGATGTTGAAGCGGAGGTGCGTCAGCGCGACGTCGCTCGTCACGGGGAAGATGTTCTCGCTGTCGCCCTGCAGCGGGGAGCGGGGGAGGAGCCTGCGCCATTCCGCCTCCAGCAGCGCCTCGACCGGCGCGTCGACGCGCATCGACGTCCCTTCGATCGAGCACGATTCCGGATAGTTGCCGCGGAAGAATGCGGTATCGACCACGAAGCCGCGCACGATGCCGGGCAATCCAAGGCGCACGATCGCGAAGTCGTGGCCGGGGACGCGCTTGCGACGGCTTTCCCAGCCGTCCATCCACTTGCCGCGGTCGGTGTACTCGTGTTCTTTCCAGATCGCTTTGGCGGGCTTGAGGAGATTTTCCTTCTCCGCAAAGTAATCGTCGTTGGCGTACAGCACGCTGCCGCCGAGGCGTTCGGAAGCGAGGTCGATCAGGTCTCTCACGGGTGTGCGAGTGTACCGCGCACGTACGCCGCCTTCACCACGCCCGATAGTTGTGTGCCGAGGTAGGGCGTCACCTTGTGGCGGTGCCGGATGAGCTCCGGCGTCACGACGAACGTCTCCTCGGGCGACCAGATCGCCAGGTCCGCGTCGTTACCGATCGCGATCTCTCCCTTGCCGTCCAGCCGCGCCAGCCGCGCCGGCGCTTTGCTGCACCAGCGCACGAGGTCCTGCACGGTGAAGCCGCGCGCGCGTGCGTTCGTCCAGACGATCGGGAGGACGAACTGCAGCGATGCGATGCCGCCCCAGGCCGTGGCGAAATCGCCCTTCTTCAGCTCCGGCGTGCAGGGGGAGTGATCGCTCACCACCAGCTCGATCAGCCCCTCGCGCAGCCCGTGCCACAGCTCCTCACGGTTCGCGTGCTCGCGGATCGGCGGCGCGCACTTGAACTCAGTCCGCCCGCGCGGGACCGACTCCGCCTCGAAGTGCAGGTAGTGCGGCGTGGTCTCGGCGGTGAGCGGCAGCTCGCCTTTGCGTTTCAGGATCTTCAGCGCGCTCGCCGAGGACAGATGCACCACGTGGATGCGCGCCCCGGTATCGCGGCAGACGCGCAACAGCAGCTCGATGGCGGCATCCTCCGCCGCGTTGGGGCGTGAGTGCAGGTACGTCGCGTAGTCCGCGGGATCGCCGGGCGCGTCGTGCAGGTGCTCCGGCAGTTCCGCATGCACGAGCAGCGGCGCCCCGGTCGGCGCGAGCTCGCGGGCGGCTTCATAGAGCTCCTGCTCGTTCACGTTCGGGAACTCGTCCACACCCGAGTGCACCATGAAGCACTTGAACCCGCGCGCGCCCGCCTCCAGCATCGGCCGCAGCTCCTTCGTGTTGCCGGGGATCACGCCGCCCCACAGCTCGATGTTCGTCACCCCTTTCGCCACGCGCTGCTTCGTTTCCAGCGCGGCGACCGTGGTCGTCGGCGGCAGCGAGTTGAGGGGCATGTCGACGATGGTCGTAATCCCTCCCGCGATCGCCGCGCGCGTCGCGGTCTCGAAGCCTTCCCACTCCGTCCGCCCCGGCTCGTTCACGTGCACGTGCGAATCGACGAGGCCGGGCATGATCACGAGGTCGCCATAATCGAGGTCCGCCGGACCGTCGGGCTCGATGGCCGCGATCTTCGCGCCGTCGAGGATGAGAGTGGCGGGACGGATGCCGTCCGCAAACACGACCCGTTGCGAGGTAATGCGCATGTGAGAAGCTTAATTGGTGGCGACCTTCTTCGAAGCCGAAACCGAGCTGGTCCAGTCCGGCACCCCCTTCGTGGCGGTGACGGTCGTCGACACCCTCGGCTCCACCCCGCAAGACCGCGGCGCGAAGATGCTCGTCACCGCCGCCGGCCGCGTGCACGGCACGGTGGGAGGCGGCAAGATCGAAGCGCGGTCCATCGCCGAGGCGCAGTCGCTGCTCACCGACCCCGCCGCGCCGAAGACGCGCTTCCACCAGTGGAGCCTCGAGAAAGACATCGGCATGACGTGCGGCGGGATCGTGCGCGTCTACTTCGAGTCGTTCAACGTCACGCGCTGGAACATCGTCGTCTTCGGCGCCGGCCATTGCGCGAACGCGCTGATGGACACGCTGGCGAAGCTCGACTGCCGCGTCACCTGCATCGACCATCGCGAGGAATGGCTGGCGCGCCTGCCGGAATCGCCGAAGCTGACCAAGGTGCACGAGACCGACATGCCGTCGTACGTCGCCCGGATCCCCGAGGGGGCGTTCGTGCTGCTGATGACGATGGGCCACACCACCGACAAGCCGATCCTGCTCGAGATCCTCCGCACGCGCACGTTCCCCTACCTTGGCGTGATCGGCAGCAACGCCAAGGCGAAGCGGCTGCGGCAGGACGTCACCGCCGCCGGTCTCCCTGAAGAGATGACGCGGGCCTTCTTCTGCCCGGTCGGCCTGGAGATCGGCTCGAATCATCCGCACGAGATCGCCATCAGCATCGCGGCGCAGATGCTGCAGTTTCGCGACGCGCAATGAGGACTTCAGACCTGCGCGAGCTCGCGCGCTTTTACTCCATCGAACCCAGCTACACCGACGCGGCCGGCAGGAAGCAGCAGGCTACGAAAGACGCGCTCGTCGCGGCCATCGAGAAACGCTCCGGCGTGCCTGTCGAACAGGCTGCCGCGCAGCGTACCGAGCGCGTGCTCGAGCCGGTGATCGTGCTTTGGGGCAACGACCGCACCGTCGACGTCAACCTCCCCACCGGCGAGCGGGTCGAGTGGGACCTGCACCTCGAGGACAACTCCTGGCGCTCCGGCCGCACCGACGTCCTTGGCGGCACGATCACCCTCGACCAGCCGGTCCCGGCCGGCTACCACACGCTCCTCCTGAACGGCGGCACCCACGGCGCGCTCGTCATCGCCACGCCGCCGAAGGCGTTCGCCCCGCGCATGAAGACGTGGGGCCTCTTCGCGCCGCTCTACGCCGCCCGCACGCGGCGCAGCTGGGGCGCGGGCGACCTCGGCGACCTGCTCGCCTGGTCCAGCTGGGTCGACCATCACGGCGGCAACATCGTGGCCACGCTGCCGATGCTCGCCGCGTCCGAAGACGACCCCAGCCCCTACTCCCCCGTCAGCCGTCTCTTCTGGAACGAGCTGTACCTCGACGTCACCCGTCTCCCGGAGTTCCAGCCCGGCGACGCCGACGACGGCGCGATCGCGCACCTGCAGCAGATGAGGGACGTCGATTACGCCGCCGTGCGCCGCGTGAAGAAGCGCGTCATCGAGCGTTGTGCGGAAAGGTTCGCCGGCAGCATCGACTTCGAGCAGTTCTCGGCGCGCGCACGCGAGTACGCCGAGTTCCGCGGCGACGTGCGCTACCACCTTTACGCGCAGTACCGCATGTCGCAGCAGATGCGCGAAGTCGCCAACGCCGCCCGCCGCCTCGGCGCCGGTCTTTACCTCGACTACCCGCTGGGCGTGAACCCTGGCGGCTTCGACGCACAGCGCTACGCGCACGTCTTTGCGAGAGGCGTCTCGGTCGGCGCGCCGCCGGATCTCTTCTTCACCAAGGGGCAGAACTGGGGCTTCCCGCCCTTCGATCCGGAAGCGATCCGCGAGGACCGCTACCAGTACTACCGCGACACGATCCGCCACCACGTCTCCCACGCCGGCATCCTGCGCATCGACCACGTCATGGGCCTGCACCGCCTCTACTGGATCCCCGAGGGAGGCGACGCGCGCGACGGCGTCTACGTGCGCTACAAGGCGGACGAGCTCTACGCCATCCTCGTCCTCGAATCCCGCCGCCACGGCTGCGTCATCGTCGGCGAAGACCTCGGCACCGTGCCGCCCGAGGTCCCGAAGCTCATGAACAAGCACGGCCTCCGCCGCATGTACGTCGTGCAGTACGAGGTCAAGCCCGGCGAGCCGCCGATCACCGAGCCCCCGGCGCAATCGATCGCCAGCATCAACACCCACGACATGCCGACCTTCGCCAGCTTCTGGGGCTCCAAAGATGTGGACGATCGCGTAGAACAGGACCTGTTGGATTCAAAAGGCGCCGCTGCCGAACGCGAAACGCGCGAGGCCACCCGCCGCGCGGTGATGCAGTTCCTGATCGACAAGGGCTACCTCACCTCCGGCCCCACCCAGAACGCCCACACCATCCTCGAAGCCCTGCTCGCGTATCTCGCCTCGAGCGACGCCGAGATGATGCTCATCAACCCCGAGGACCTCTGGAACGAGCTCGCCCCCCAGAACGTCCCCGGCCTGCCGGACCGAAGCTGGCGCCACAAGTTCCGCATGACGCTCGAGGAGGCGCAGGCCGATGGGTCGATCAGGAGGGTGCTGACGAACGTGAATGAGCGGCGCTGAGCCGCGTGTGTCGGTATGGAGTGCGGTAACGCCAGTTACCGCTCTGACTGCTTCTGTTCGTGCAGCAATCCGTGGCTGGTTCGATCTCGGATCGTGGCACGAGCGAAGGCTGGACCTGCTCGCGTTGCAGGACGAACAAAAACAGGAAGAGCGGTAACTGGCGTTACCGCACTCCATACAGGTGTTTCCCTAAACCCGCACCCTCGCCGGCGTCGATCCCAACTGCGCGAACCAGGTCACCTCGGCCGCGACCATGTCGAACTCCAGTTCGAACGCGCCCTCCGGCAGCGGCGGCAGGGTGAACGTCAGTTGCACCGCCCCTCCGGGCGGGACGCGCGAAGGGAGACCCTCCCAGTGCAGGTCGAAGTTCAGCAGCGCACCGTCCGCGGCGAATACGTGGCATCCGAGGGCCACCCCGCCTTGCAGCTCGTCGCGTGCGAGCCATTCGGCGGTGCCGGTGTTTTCGACCGTGGCGTGGACGGTCGTGCCGTCGACGCGCACGTCGATGCGCGCCTGCAACCCCTCCGCGCGGCGGCTGTCGAGCGGTTCCTGCCCTTCCTTGTAGAGGAAGAAATCGCGGATGTGCATCAGGGCGCCGCGGGCGTTGGCCGCGAAGCGAATGTAGGGCTCGCCGCCGCGGAGGAGGTCGTCGAATTCGACGAGGCTGAGGAGGAGCGGGTGCATGGTGAAGGCGGCCAGTTTCAGGTCGGCGAAGCCGAGCTGCTGCGCGGTCTGCCAGATCGCGTGGATGTCGACGTCGTTCTCCACGACCCCGTACGTCCGCATCTCGAACTGCGACTGCGCCGTCTTCGAATGATGCGGACCGGGCTCCGCGAACGCGGCGATGCCGCCGGGACGGAGCACGCGGGCGAACTCCGCCAGCACGTCCGGCCAGTTCACGACGTGATGGAACGCGTCGAACGTGACGATGCGGTCGACGCTCGCGTCGGGGAGGTCGATGCGGTGTCCGTCGAACGTGCGGAACCGCGGCTCCGGTTTGTTGCCGATCGGCGGCAGGCGGCGGTACAGCTCGCGCGCGATCTCGAGCGCCGAGGGAGAGACGTCGGTCAGCGTCACCCGGCAGCCGAGCTGCGTCAGGAAGCGCGACAGCCACCCGGTGCCGCCGCCGAATTCGAGCACGTCCAGGCCGGCGTGAAGTTTCAGGCCGGTGATCACCACCGCGAGGTTCGTCAGGATGGGAGGCGTGTCCGACGGGTTGGAGAACGGTTTCGCCAGATGGTGTTCCCATTCACGGAGGCCGGAGAAGTACTCCTCGGCCTTGCGATGCAGCTCGTCGATCGACGCGTTGGCCATCAGCTCGCGCACGTCGATGAAATGCCCGCCGGAGCGTTTCGGCAGCTCGCTCTCCGGGACCTCGAACGTGCCGGTGCCGAGACCGCGACGGACGAGGATCGTCGCCACTTCCAGCTCCCCTTGCCGTTCGGTCAGCACGTACGGATCGGCGAAGCCGGCGTCGTGGAGTGTCATCAGCACCTCGCCGAGGTCGTAGATGTACGGATGGAGGAACGGGAACCCCGCGGGCTTGCGGCGCACCAGGTTCGCGGCCACGTTGGCCGCCGGCACGCGCCGCCGCGCGGACCGCACCAGCGTCGCCAGAGGGTTGCTGCTGCGGCGGTACGGGAAGGAGAACACGCCGATCCCGAGGTCCACCAGCCGCTCGACGAGCTTGCGCAGCAGCGGCAGCCCCTCGGCCGGAGGGATATGCTGGAAGACGAGTGACGCGTTGATGAAGTCGAAATGCTGATTCGAGCCGAAGAGCTCGTCCGGCGTGCGGAATGCGAGGTTGTCGCGCCCGTGGCGCTCCGCGTTCGCTTTCGCGAGCGCGAGCATGGCGGGTGAAGAGTCGACCGCCACGACCACCGGCGCATGGTCGGCGAGCGCGAGCGCGACGCGTCCCGGACCGCAGCCGAACTCGAGAGCGGCGCGCGGCGAGAAGACGCGCGCGAGCCGCTGGCGGATGACCTGGAGCACGTAGTGGACGTACGCGTCTCCCGTCGCAAAGAACTCCGATTCCGCGTCGCGGCTGAAGTTTGCACGGAGATACTTCGGGTTTGCGAGAACCGCAAAAAACGGCTCGATAGCCGCATAGGTGTCCCACGGGTTCCGCGCCATGCGCGCATTCTACGAGAGGCGTGCGGATTGCTTTCTGCGGAAACGAATTCGCTGTAGGGAAGTTGAATGGCCATCAGAAGAAAGAAAGACACGACCACCGGCGCCGGTGAAGGCGCCCCGCCCCCGAAAAAGTCTTCGAAGTCGAGTACGAAACAGGCAGCATCGAAGAAGGCTGCGCCCGCCGCTGCCAAACCGAAGACCACCACGAAGAAGCGCTCGCCGCAGGAGATCGTGGAAGAGCTCCAGAACGTGGGCGCGGACGTAGTCCCGACCGTGCCCGTCGAAGCGGCGATCGAGCATCCGATCACCGCCGCCAGCGGCATGTTCGAAGCCGAGACGGTCGTCGGCCGTCAGGCCTCGGAGGAGCGCGCGGAACGTCTTGCGTACGGGTCGCATGACCCGGACGACGAGACCTCCCAGACGCCTGAAGCCCGAAGCCAATCCCGGGAAGAGCCCGCGGTTGTCGATGAGCCCACCATCGAACAGCTCCAACCCGAGGCCGCCGCCACCCGCCCCGAGTCACTCCTGTCGGACGCGGACCTCCACCTCTTCAACGAAGGGACGCATCACAAGCTGTGGGAGAAGCTCGGCAGCCACCTCGTGCCGGGGGGCGTGATGTTCGGCGTCTGGGCGCCGAATGCGGCCAGCGTGAGCGTCGTCGGCGACTTCAACGGCTGGGACGTCGACGCCAACCCGCTGCATGCGCGCGGCGGCTCCGGGATCTGGGAAGGCTTCGTCCCCGATCTCGAGCGCGGTACCACGTACAAGTACCACATCCGTTCGCGCCACAACGGCTACGCCGTCGACAAGGCCGACCCGATGGCCGTGCACCACGAGACGTCTCCCGCAACCGCGTCGAAGGTGTGGGACCTCGAGTACGAATGGAACGACGCCGAGTGGATGCGCACGCGGAAGCAGCGCAACTCGTATGAAGCAGCCATGTCGACGTACGAGGTACACCTCGGCTCCTGGCGCCGCATCCCCGACGGGGATACGCAGCGCCCGATGAGCTACCGCGAGATCGCACAGCCGCTCGCCGAGTACGTGCAGAAGATGAACTTCACCCACGTCGAGCTGATGCCGCCGCAGGAGCATCCGTTCTATGGCTCGTGGGGCTATCAGGGCACCGGCTACTTCGCGCCGACCAGCCGCTACGGCACGCCGCAGGATTTCAAGTACCTCATCGACGTCCTGCACCAGCACAACGTCGGCGTGATCGTCGACTGGGTCCCCTCGCACTTTCCGAGCGACGAGCACGGCCTCGGCTATTTCGACGGCACGCACCTCTACGAGCACTCCGACCCGCGCAAAGGCTTCCAGCCCGACTGGGGCTCGCTGGTCTTCAACTACGGCCGCAATGAAGTGCGCTCGTTCCTCCTCTCCTCCGCGCTGTACTGGCTCGACGAGTACCACGCCGACGGACTGCGCGTGGACGCGGTCGCGTCGATGCTCTACCTCGATTACTCGCGGCGCGACGGCGAGTGGCTGCCCAATCAGCACGGCGGGCGTGAAAACCTCGAAGCCGTCGAGTTCCTGAAGCAGCTCAACATCGTGACGCACGGGCGGCTGCCGGGCACCATCACCGTGGCCGAGGAGTCCACGTCCTGGCCGGCGGTGAGCCGGCCGACCTTCGATGGCGGCCTCGGCTTCACCTACAAGTGGAACATGGGCTGGATGCACGACATGCTCGCGTACATGCGCGAGGATCCCGTGAACCGGCGGTGGCATCACGGACAGATTACGTTCTCGATGCTCTACGCCTTCACCGAGAACTTCGTGCTCCCGTTTTCACACGACGAAGTCGTCTACGGCAAGCGCTCGATGCTCGAGAAGATGCCCGGCGATCCGTGGCAGAAGCACGCGTCGCTGCGCGCGCTCTACGGGTATCTCTTCGCCCATCCCGGCAAGAAGCTGATGTTCATGGGCGACGAGTTCGGGCAGCGCAACGAGTGGAACCACGACACGAGCCTTGACTGGACCGAGCTCGAGCAGCCGATGAACCAGGGGCTGCAGCGGTGGGTACGCGATCTGAAC
>DASQJY010000040.1:0-88487 GCA_035630815.1 Thermoanaerobaculia bacterium | reverse complement strand
GGGAGCGTGGATGTGACGGTGGCCGTGGCCCGGGACTATGTCGCACCACGTAATGACACCGAACGACGGCTCGTCGCCATCTGGGCCGAGGTTTTGAACCGCTCCCCCGAGACAATCGGCGTCAACGACAACTTCTTCGAGCTGGGCGGGCACTCGCTGTCTGCGGTGCGTCTGACCGCGAAGATAAACATGGGCTTCGGCCGGTTGCTCCCTCTGGCCGTCATGTTCACAGCACCCAACATCGCCGCCTTGGCAACCTTGATCGCCAGCGAAGAGGCCGAGCCATTCAAGATTCTGGTGCCGATTCAGACCAACGGCACCGTGCGGCCGGTATTCGGCGTACCGGGTGCTGGTGGCAATGTGGTGTCACTGCAGCCGCTCAGCCGAGCTCTCGGTCGCAGACAGCCATTCTATGGCTTGCAGGCGGTGGGCCTCGACGGCCAGACGCGCCCGCTCGACAGCGTCGAGCAAACTGCCCGCGCCAACATTGCCGCGTTGAAAGCGGTGCAGCCACTCGGTCCCTACAGCTTGATCGGGCACTCCTACGGTGGCGTGGTCGCCTATGAGATGGCCAGAGTGCTGCTGGAGCAGGGCGACGACATTGCCTCATTGACTCTGCTGGATACGAGAGCTCCGTCCGTCATGCAGGGACAGCTTGCTCGCGACGAGGCTGACGAGCTCGTCGAGGCATGCACAGTTGCAGCCGGGCTGAATGGCATCGTCCTGGATCTCGAAGCCGACCAGTTGCGGCAGCTGCCGGACGACGCGAAGATCCAATATATCGGCGGACTGCTGCACGCTCGCGGCATCGAGGGCGCCGGTGAGCAATTCGCCGCGTTTTATAAAGTCTACCGGGCCAACCTGCTTTGCTACCGCGATTACGTGCCGCGGCCGCTCTCTCGCGCGATCGATGTGTCGTTATACCGCGCGACGCAGACGCGGGACGGCGCCACCCCTCGCGACTACGGATGGAGCCAGTTGCTGCGCGACCAGCTTCGAATCCACGACGTCGAGGCGAATCATCACTCGATATTGGAGAAGGCCGATCTCCTGGAAATGGCCGGAGCGTCCTTCGCTCCACCGGAGCTCGACGACGCCGCGCACGAGTTCGTCAGCCCGCTCGAGCCCTGAGCGACGCCAGTTACCCGCCAGCTCCCTGCGACGTAGACACGAGCCACTCAGCGTCTCGCTCCGGCGGAGCCAGCGAACGTATTCACCAACAGTCATTGAATCGAGAGGAATTTACATGATCCCTAAAGAGCGGGTTGCGACGATTTTCAAGCTGGCGTATCCCATTTGCATCGCCCTCAGCTCGGCGGTCGTGATGTCACTGGTGGACCTCGCCATGGTCAGGCCGCTGGGAAACCAGGCCATCGCCGCGGTAGGGTTGTCGATGTTCAGCAACTCGCTGATCCTCTCTTTCGTGATGGGAATTGCGCCCGCCGTCCAGGGGATGGTGGCCCGTAGACGAGGTGAGGGCTCCACGGAGGCGAAGTGCCTGCCGCTCAACGGAGGGCTGCTGGCGGCGGTGGTCGTGGGGGCGCCTCTGACGGTCATCTGCTACCTGGCCACTCCCTACTTCTTTTCGCTGATCTCGTCGGATCCTGACGTGACGAGGATCGGTGTCCCGTTCCTCCGGACGCTCTATCTGGCAATCATTGCGACAGGGATGAACGCCGCCTTCCGCGGCCATTGGGCGGGAATGGAAAAGCCGAAGGTGTACATGACGATCGTGGTCGTCATGAATTGCCTGAACTTTTTCGGAAATTACGTTCTGATCTACGGCCGGTTCGGCGCGCCGGTGATGGGAGCGACCGGGGCCGCGCTGAGCACCATGCTGGCCGTGCACGCCGGCGCCCTCATCAACGGTGTCATCATCTACCTTCACTATCGTAAGGACGGGTTTCTGAAAGCGAAGCCCGCACGTGCGCTTCTGATTCGCATCTTCAAGATCGGCATGCCCGCCACGATGCAGGAGTTCTTTCTGTCCGCGGGATTCATCGTCTTTTTCTGGATGGTCGGGCAGGTCGGTACGGCGGAGCTGGCCGCGGCAAATGTTCTGATCAGAATCACGATGGTGCTGAGTCTCTTCGCGATGGCTCTCGGCGTGGCTTCGGCCACCCTCGTTTCGAGAAACGTCGGCAAAGGCGATCTCGAAGAGGCGGCGCGGTGGGGGTGGGATGTAGGGAAGGTCGGGGTCCTCGGGATCACGGCGCTGGGCCTGCCGCTCTTCCTGTTTCCGGAAGCAATCCTGTCGTTGTTCCTTTCGAATCCGAACACGATCGCCATGGCGGTCGTCCCGCTGCGGATGGTAGCGGCGACGACCGGCGCCGGCAGCCTGATCTACATCTTTGCCTATACGCTATTCAGCGTCGGAGATGGCAATCGCGTCCTGCTGGTCTCGTTCAGTACTCAGTGGATCGTCTTCCTGCCTGCTGTCTGGATCGTCGGCCCTTACCTGAGGTACGGCCTGTTGCAGATCTGGCTCGTGCAGATGGTTTACGGCGCGCTCGCGACCGTGTTGATCACCGCGATCTGGGCCGACGGCCGCTGGAAGAAGATCAGGATCTGATCGCCTCCGCATCACCGCACTCTCCTCTCCTATGGATTTGCCTGGATCCGGAGGTTCACTTTGGATAGACACGGCAGCAATGAATTCGACGCGATCGTCGTCGGCTCCGGTCCGAGCGGGGCGACCATCGCGCGGGAATTGAGCAAGCAGAAAAAGAAGGTGCTCATCCTCGAGCGGGGCGGGGACGCGCCGCTCGACGAAGGGTTCCGTACGATGGCCTCGATTCTCAATTCCGTCTCAGTAGGCGACAAGCAGGTTTCGGGTGCGCCGAGGGCGTTTACGACCGGAGGAACGTCAGCCGTCTATTTCGCCGTAGCCGATCAGCCTCCGCTGGAGCTCTTCCGTGACCTCGGCATCGATCTTTCCGCAGCGCTCGAGGACGCCCGGCGGGAGTTGCCGCTCTCAATCCTGCCGGACGAGCTCCTCGGCGCTCAGGCGCTCAGGGTCCAAAGGAGCGCGCTGGAGCTCGGCCACCGCTGGAAGAAGAACACGATGCTGATCGACCTGGCCAAGTGCAATGGCGGATACACCTACGAAGCGAAGTGGAACGCGCGGACCTACCTGAGGGAGGCGGTGGTGCACGGCGCCACCCTGGTCACGCGAGCGAGGGTCGCCAAGGTCCTGCTCGACGACGGACGTGCCGTGGGCGTGGAGTACAAGCTCATCGAGAAGAAGAAGGAGGTCGAAACGCGCCAAGCCTACGGAACGAAGATCGTTCTCGCTGCAGGCGGGGCGGCGTCGCCGATCATCCTCAGAAACAGCGGGATGAAGGACGTCGCAAGCGGCGGGTTCTATTGCCATCCGACGTTCGGGGTCTACGGCATCGTACCGGGGCTGAAGGCCGGCGACAACTTCATCGCCAGCATGGGGGCGGAAGTAGAAGACGGTGTAGGCGTGGGGGACGCAAATCCCGCTCGCACCCTGTACCGGATGATGATGCTGGGCCATCGCAGATGGATCCGCCTGTTCCGCCACTCTCAAAGCATCGGCGTGGGCGTGATGGTCAAAGAGGGCTTGGGCGGCGTGCTGCGGGACGACAACCGTTACTCCAAGCAATTGACCGCGGAAGATCACGCGAAGTTGCAGAAGGGAAACGAAATGGCGCGGGAGATCATCCGTCATGCCGGCGGCAAGCACATTTATACGTCGGCCGCGGGTGCGGCGCACATCGGCGGCGTGATGAAAATCGGAGAACACGTCGACGAGAATCTGCAGACCGAGTACGAGAACCTGCACGTCTGCGACGGATCCGTCATTCCCGATACCGTCAAGGTCGCCCCGACCCTGACGCTGATCTGTCTCGGCAAGTACCTGGCGACTCGATTGATGCCCGCGTTGTGACGCGCGGTACCGCCACGACCCTCAACAATTCATTCATGAGCATTCAGAGGAGGCAAAAGTGAGCCAACAGAACGCGACACCCCGTCCAAGAAGAGTTTTGCGTGCGATTTCCAGAGTCCTGATGTACGGAGTCCTGCTCGTTGTCGCGCTTCTTCTCACGGCGCACTTCGCCTGGAAATACTCCGGGTCGAACGCCTGGGAGCTGGAGATCGATAAAAGGGGAATCCAGGTCTATACACTGAAGAAACCAGGATCGACGTTGAAGGATGTCAGGACCGTGCGGCGCGTCAAAACCACGCTGAACCGCGCGGTGGCGGCGATGACGTCCATCGAGACCGAGGATTGTGCGGAATGGGGCCCCGGCTGTGAGGCCATCAAGACCGTCCAGCCGTGGAACCCCAAGGATCTCAGCTACATCCAACTGTACCGGATGGCCTATCCGAAGCCATACGCGCCGCGCGAGTTCCTGATCAACGCAAAGGTGACTCAGGATCCGCGCAGCAAGGTAGTGCTGGTGGATTTCACGGTACTCCCCGACGCGCTGCCTCGGAACGAGTGTTGTGCGCGCATGACGGTCTTCCACGACACGTGGCGGTTCACGCCGATGCGTGACGGCGAGGTCGAGGTCGAATTGACGGCGCATCTCGATCCAGGCGTTCCGTACCCGCTCTTCAATCGTCTCGTACCGATCGCTTTCTACAGGTTCTTCAACCGCGGCCTCGACAAATACCTGAACAAGGAAAAGTTCCAGCAGGCGAGATTCGAAGGCATCGAGGAAAAGTATCAGCAGGCGACGTTCGAAGGCAGTGACGAACAGATTCAGCAGGCGAGGCTCGTAGGCATCCCGGCAAAGTAGCTCTGCGCGCAGGACCGCCCGAATCGACACGCTCGGACGGCCAGGCCGCGCACACGGCAAGGGTCGGCGAGGCAGCATACGAGACGTGACCCGCGGGGTAGATCAATGGCAGACGTGTCGACCAACATTCAGGATTCAGATGAGCGGCCTCACGCCGTGACGGATATCGCCATCGTCGGCGTGTCCTGCAGGCTTCCCGGCGGGATCGAGACTCCTGAGCAGCTCTGGCAGGTGCTGGCCGCGAGCCAGTGCGCGATCGAGGCGTTTCCCAGGACGAGGCGCGATTGGCCGACGGGGGCGGAGTTTCCGGGCATCGACCAGGGTGGCTTCGTGCAGGATGTCGACGCCTTCGATGCGGCGTTCTTTCACATATCGCCCGCCGAAGCCCGGATCACCGACCCGCAGCAACGGATGTTGCTGGAGCTCTCATGGGGCTGCCTCGAGGACGCCGGCATCGTGCCCGCGGCGTTCAGAGGGTCGAACACGGGCGTCTTCGTCGGCGCCAGTAATTGCGATTACAGCCGGCTGGTCCAGGAGTCAGGTCACGAGGTCGAAGCGCACCTGGGCGTCGGCAGCTCGCTGGCGATCCTGGCCAACCGCCTTTCGTATTTCTTCAGCTTCTCCGGCCCGAGTCTGGTTGTCGACACCGCCTGCTCTTCCTCGCTGGTCGCTCTTCATACCGCGGTCCAGTCGTTGCGGTCCGGCGAATGTGCCACTGCACTGGTTGGCGGGGTCAATCTCATCTGCCATCCCGACCTGTCGATCGCTTACCACAAGGCCGGCATGCTGGCACCCGACGGCAGGTGCAAGACCTTCGACGCCACAGCAGACGGCTACGTTCGTTCTGAAGGTGCGGTGGTGTTGTTGCTCAAACCGCTCCGTGCGGCGGTTGCCGACCGGAACCAGATTCACGCGGTCATTCGAGGCAGCGCGATCAACCACGGTGCATGGCGCTCGCCGCGTACGACGGCGGTGCGCGCGGCGTCGAGCGTTGCGGGCGGCCTGACGGTTCCGGACCCGCAAAAGCAGAAGGAATTGTTGATCGCCGCCTGGAAGGACGCTGCGATCGACGCTCAGGATCTGACGTATATCGAAGCCCACGGAACCGGCACCCCCGTGGGCGACCCGATCGAGATCCAGAGTATTCAGGATGCCTATGCCGCCTCCGGCTCGGCGAAGCCCGCCACGCCATGCGCGATCGGCTCCGTCAAGAGCAATCTCGGACATCTGGAGTCTGCCGCCGGGATTACCGGGCTTTTGAAGATCCTCCTCTGCTTCCGCCATCGGCAACTCCCGGCGACCGTCAACTTCGTGCAACTCAATCCCAGGATCAAGCTCGAGGACACGCCGTTTTTCATCCAGGACCGGCTTGGCGCATGGGACGCCGGGCAGCCGCGCGTGGCAGGGGTGAGTAGCTTCGGTTCAGGCGGAGCCAATGCGCACGTCGTCCTGCAGGAGTACCCGGCCGGGGAGTCGGGCAGCGGCCCGAAGCGTGACTCCCTGTTCGTGCTGTCGGCTCCGAGCTCGGAGCGCCTGCGTACCTATGCCGGGCGCGTGATCCAGTGGCTGGAGCACGAAGCGGCCGACGCGCATTTCGAAGATGCAATTTTCACCTGGCAGGTTGGGCGCACTGCCATGAAAACGCGGCTGGCGATCAAGGCGACGGACCGTGGCGACCTGCTGAGCAAGTTGAACGGGTGGCTCGCGGGGAGCAGCGATGCGGCGGATGTCTGGTCCGGTGAGGTGCCTCGAGGCGATTCGAGCGCCACTCGCGTGTGGCAGACGGATTCAGGACGTCGCCTCATCGAGCAGGCAGCTTCCGCGCGGGACCACGACCTTCTTGGCGGCCTGTGGACCTCCGGTATCGAGGTCGATTGGCGCAAATACCATGAGGAATCCGCTTCGCGAGACGAAGCATCCCGATTCATCAGCCTGCCCACGTACCCGTTTGCCAGAGAGCGCCACTGGATCGAGCCGGCAGCAGGCGCGGGGCGCTCGGCCGGCAGCGGCTCGTCGATGTCCGCGACGCGCGTCCTTCACCCCTTGCTGCACAGCAACACGTCCGATCTCAGCCAGCAGAGTTACAGCGCGACGTTCAGCGGCGAGGAGTTCTTCCTCGCGGATCACCAGGTGCGGGCGGACGGTGGCAGCGCACAGATGGTCCTGCCCGCGGTCGCCTATCTGGAAATGGCCCGCGCGGCGGTGGAGCGTGCGACGGCTGCACGACCGGCACCGATGGTCCTGGAGCTGCGCAACGTGGTGTGGGCGCAGCCGATCGTCGTCGACGAAGCGAGGCTGGTCAGCGTCGCATTGCAGGTGAGCGACGACGACCAGATCGATTTCGAGATTTACAGCGGCGAGACGGACCAGGAGGTAGTCCATTGCCAGGGCCGCGCGCTCGTGATCCGGAAGCCGGACGCGGTCACGCTCGATCTCGACGCGCTCAAGGGAGAGATGAGGCAGCGCCGGCTGGAGCCGGCCGGCGTCTACAGCGCATTCGAGCGGATGGGGCTCGTCTATGGAGCCGCATTTCAGGCAATCCGCGCCATTCATCAGGGGAGCAACCAGTCGGTGGCGGAGCTGCGGTTGCCGAAGGGCGTCGCGGATACGTTCGGAGCTTACGTCCTTCACCCGAGCCTGATGGACGGCGCGCTCCAGGCCGCCGTCGACCTGATCGAGAGCCCGTCCGGTTCGGCGAACCAGCCGCGGTTGCCCTTCGCGCTGGAGTCGCTGCGCAGCCTGTCGCCGTGTACCACGGACATGATTGCCTGGGTGCGGTATTCGCCGGGCGTCCATGCGACCGACAGGATCGTCAAGGTGGATATCGACCTGTGCGACGAGCGCGGAAACGTCTGCGTCGAGATGCGCGGCTTCTCGTCGCGCGTTCCGGGCAGAGAGACCGATCCACATGCGACGCGACGTGAGACGGCAGGGAGTCTTCTTGCGACACCGGTATGGCAGCCCGTCACGTCGCAGGCCAGCGAAGGCAGAGTCGAAACCACGCAACACCACGTCGTGCTGTGCGAGCTGCCGGCGATCGACCTAGAGGAGCTGCGGTCATTCCTACCGCAGAGCGACTGCCTGCTGCTGCATGCGCCGGAAAACCAGAGTTTTGCTGCGCGCTACACCGAGTATGCCCTCGCCGGTTTCAAGCGGATCCAGAGCATCCTCGGCGGCAAACCCCACGAGAAAGCGCTGATTCAGATCGTCGTTCCTGATGACCACGAGCAAGGTCTGCTCGCCGGCCTGTCCGGCCTGCTCAGGACGGCAGAGCTGGAGAATCCCAGGATCGTTGGTCAGCTTCTCCTCGTCCCCCCTTCCACGACAGCCGGAGAACTGGCCAGGCAGTTACAGGATGAGAGGTTGCACGTACGGGAGCCTCTCGTCAGGGTCCAGGCGGGCGCGCGGCAGGTCCTGCGCTGGCAGGACGTGGGGGAAGAAGCGTCGGCCGCGCCGGTGACATTCAAGGATCAGGGCGTTTACCTGATTACCGGCGGGCTGGGAGGACTGGGACTCCTGTTCGCCCGGGAGATCCTCGAGCACACCCGCGAGGCACGGGTGGTGTTGGCCGGACGCTCGGCATTACGTGCGGACACACAGGTGCTCCTGGATGCATTGTCCGCGCAAAGCGGACGAGTGAGCTATCGGGAAGTGGACCTCCGCGACCTCGATCAGGTGACGCAACTCATTGCCTCCATCACCCGCGAGTACGGGAAGCTCGACGGTATTCTGCATGGCGCGGGGACCATTAGGGATCGCTTCATCCTGAACAAGGACGAAGCTGAATTCAGCGAGGTGCTCGGGCCGAAAGTGGCCGGAACGCTCAACCTCGATGAGGCCAGCCGGGACGTGGAGCTCGATTTCCTCGTGCTGTTTTCGTCCGTCGCCGGTGCGATGGGGAACGTCGGGCAGGCTGATTACGCCACCGCGAATGCGTTCATGGACCAGTTCGCGGCGTATCGCAACCGGCTGGTGGCCTCGAAGCAGCGGCGTGGCCGCACCCGGTCGATCAATTGGCCGCTATGGCGTGCGGGTGGGATGGGGATGGACGTCGCGAGCGAGGAACTGCTGCAACGCGCCACCGGCATGCAGCCCATGCAGACGGCGACCGGCATGCAGGCGTTTCATCGCAGCCTGGCGTTGCCGTACGACCAGATCCTGGTGATGGAAGGGGAGCTCGCGCGGATGCGTGCTGCCTTGTTCGGGGCACGCCCGCTGTCAGTCGAATCACAACCAGAGCAAGCGGTGGCGGGCGTTGAAATCGATCCGGCAACACTTGCGGAGAAGACGCAGGAGTACCTGCGCAAGCAGCTCTCCGGTTTGTTGAAACTGCCAGCCCACAAGATCGACCCGCAGGAGGCGTTCAGGGAGTACGGCATCGATTCGATCCTGGCGATGCAGTTGACCAATCAGCTGGAACAGACGTTCGGCTCGCTCGCGAAGACCCTGTTCTTCGAGTACCAGACCATACGCGAGCTGAGCGGCTATTTCATCGCCGAGCATTCCCCACAGTTGACCGCGCTTTTTGCCACGAGCCCGAGCCGGAAGAACGAACCTTTAGCGGCAGTCGTATCCTCACTGCCGACTGTGCAGACGAAGCCGATCGCCGGCCGGCGCTTCACCCGGTCCCGCGCGACGGCGCCCGCCGCGACGACGGAATCGGAGCCGATTGCCATCATCGGCTTGAGTGGCCGGTATCCCGGGGCTGTCGACGTCGACGCCTACTGGAAGAATCTGCGCGACGGCAAGGACAGCATCATCGAGGTGCCGCGCGAGCGCTGGGATTGGCAGGCTCACTTCAGCGAAGATCGCAGCAGCAGCGGACACCATTCCAGCAAGTGGGGCGGGTTCATCGAGGGCGTCGACGAGTTCGATCCGCTGTTTTTCAGCATCGCGCCCAAAGAAGCGAAGTACATCGATCCGCAGGAGCGCCTGTTTCTGCAGCATGCGTGGATGGCGGTCGAAGATGCCGGTTACACCCGCGCAACCCTGGAGGCGCCGTACGAGCAGGATCCCGCGGGACCGGTAGGCGTCTACGTCGGTGTGATGTGGAGTGAGTACCAGCTCCTCGGAATCGAAGCGCGGGTCGAGGAGCTGAGGATGGGGTTTGCAGGCAACTCCGCCAGCATCGCCAATCGCGTCTCCTATGCGCTCAATCTGCATGGTCCCAGCATGACGCTGGATACGATGTGCTCTTCGTCGCTGACCGCGATTCACGTCGCGTGTCAGGACCTGAAACAGGGGCGGACCGGCCTGGCGATCGCCGGCGGGGTCAATGTCAGCGTTCATCCGCAGAAATACCTGCTGCTGAGCATCGGGCAGTTCATCTCCAGCGACGGCCACTGCCAGAGCTTCGGAGAGGGAGGGGATGGCTATATCCCCGGAGAAGGCGTGGGGGCGGTTGTACTGAAGCGACTCTCCGACGCGAAGCGCGACGGTGACCACATCTACGGGATCATCCGAGGAAGCGCGCTCACGCACGGCGGGAAGACCAACGGGTATACGGTGCCGAATCCCCAGGCGCAGGCGAGTGTGATCGGCCAGGCATTGGCCGAATCCCGCGCGGACGCGCGGCACATCAGCTACGTCGAGGCGCACGGCACCGGCACGAAGCTTGGGGATCCGATCGAGGTCGCGGCGCTCAGTAAAGCCTTCGGCCGGTATACGCAGGACACCGGGTTCTGCCTGCTCGGGTCGGCCAAATCGAACATCGGCCATTGCGAGTCGGCCGCCGGAATTGCCGGCCTGACCAAAGTCCTGCTGCAGATGCAGCATCAGCAGATCGTCCCTTCGCTCCATTCGGCGCAGTTGAATCCCCATATAGATTTCGCGAAGAGCCCGTTCGTCGTCAATCAGTCGCTGAGGCCATGGGAGCAGCCGGTGATCGACGGCCGGACGCTGCCGCGCATCGCGGGCATCTCCTCTTTCGGCGCCGGCGGATCGAATGCACACCTCGTCGTAGAGGAGTACCAGGTGCCGGTGCGCCAGCCGGTAGTTTTCGATCACGTCGTCATCGTGCTTTCGGCAAGGACCGCGGCGCAACTGCAGCAGAAAGCCCGCGACCTGCTGGAATTCATTGACGTATCGAGGACCACTATCGACCTCGTGGCCATCGCCTACACCCTGCAAGTGGGACGGGAGGCGATGGAAGAACGGCTGGCCATGGTGGTGAGCTCGGCTGAACAACTCGCCGAAAAGTTAGGCGCCTATCTCGCGGGGGCGGAAGCGATCGAAGACGTCGTTCACGGACAGGTGAAAGGGAACAAGGAAGCCCTGTCGGTATTCAGCACTGACGTCGATCTGCAGGAGGCGGTCGAGAAATGGATCGCCAACCGCAAGCTTCCCAAGCTGCTCGACCTTTGGGTGAAAGGGCTCGAGGTGGATTGGAGCAAGCTGTATGGCGAGGAAAAGCCGCAACGCACCAGTCTTCCGACCTATCCGTTCGCGAAGGAGCGCTACTGGATCGATACGGCGCCGGAAAAGCCCTCGGCAGCGAATGCGGTATCGTCCGCGGGCACGGCACCGATCCTCCACCCCCTGCTGCACAGCAACACCTCCGACCTGAGCGAGCAGCGCTATAGCTCCACGTTTACCGGCCGGGAGCTCTTTCTGGTTGATCGTCATGGAGCAGCTGACAATCAGGCGGTTCAAAAGGTGCTGCCCGGCGTCGCGCTTCTGGAGATGGCGCGGGCAGCCATCGAGCGCGCGTTGCCGGCGCCAGCGGCATCGATGTTCCTGGAACTGCGCGATGTGGTGTGGGCGCAGCCGATCGTCGTCGGCGAGGCGAGGCGAGTCGATATCGTTTTGCTCGCAGACGAGCAGGACGAAACCGCCTTCGAAATCTTCACGCGCGACGCGAGCCAGGCGATTGTCCATTGCCAGGGGCGTGCGGTCGTGACTCATCAGGCCGGGCCGGCCACGATCGCGCTCCAGGTGTTGAAGGGGCAGATGACGCTGGGCGGCGTCGAGCTACACCCGATGATCACCGCTGTCCATCGAGCGAGCACCCAACTGTTGGTGCAACTGCGGCTGCCGGAGGCGATAGCAGCTACATCGGGAGACTACGTCCTTCATCCCAGCCTCATGGACGGTGCGCTGCACGCGGCGGTGGGGCTGATCGCGGGTGTATCCGGATATGCCGTACTTCACGCGCTGGAGACGTTGCGAATCGCGGCACCATGCGGCCGGGAGATGTTCGCCTGGGTGCGCTACGCGCCGGGCAGCCAGGCGACGGATGACGACGTCAAGCTCGACCTCGATCTGTGCGACGCATCGGGGAACGTGGCCGCGCAGCTGCGAGGAGTCACCTTGCGGCAGGTGTCACCGGACGCAATCGCCCCTGTCGGTGATCGACCTTCGTCGCACTCTTCGGCGGCACGCAGACAAATCACATCCATACCGCTTCAGCCAGCGGCCGCGACCCCGGTGGAGCGAAAAAAGCCTGCCGCGATGTCGTTGACGTCGCCCGGCGCCGGAGTTTCGACGGCAGCGACGCGTGCAGGCCGAGCACCGATCACGCTCTCCAACACGGTGCTCGAGAGAGCCGCACCTGCCGCGTCGCCGGTCAGGGTTTACGACGACGGTGACGGGATATTCTCGATCGAGATCGGGGACGAGCCAGGAGCGGACTGTGCTGCTCACCTGCGTGCCGCCCTCGACCGCGTGCAACGTGAGGCGTCGCTCAAGGTTTTAAAGCTCAGCGGCATCGAGCGTGCTTTCGCCCGTGGCGGAAGAGACGAGTACAACGAAGCCGTCGAACAGGGGCTGTATGTCGCCCTCCTCTCTTTTCCGTATCCCATCGTCGCCGTCCTGCAGGGGAATGCAGTGGGCGCCGGCTTCCTGGCTGCCGCGCTCTGCGACGTCATGGTGTGCAGTGAAGATGCAGCGTACAGCTACACCGACGCGCAGACCCGCTTCTATCCCACCACGGCGGAGGCGCTGCTGTTCAGCGAACGATTCGGCGAGGTGCTGACGCACGACTTTCTGTACGTGTCGCCGCATGCGACGGGCAGGCAGCTGCGCGCGAAAGGGTGGGGTTGCGCGATCGTGCCGGAGACCGACGTGGAGGCGCACGCTCGACAACTGGCGCGTGCGTTTGCTTCAAAGTCGCAGGACGCGCTTCATCTTTTGAAGCAGCATCTGACGCGACGCCTGACCGATCTGGTCCAGGCGCTGGCGCCCGTGGAGACCGTTGCATCCGCGACGGATGAACCGTCGGATGGGGCGATTGCTTCGCCGGTGGCGTACATCCAGCTGGACACACCAGTCGACCGTGTCCTCGTCGTCAGGCTCGGCATCGCCGACGAGAAGGAACTGGTTCGAGGTCTCGGCGATCTCTTCGCGCAGATTGGAGGGTCGACTTACTACAAAGCCGTCGTTCTCCTCAGCGAAGGTCACGACTTCCTTCCAGCCGCTTCGGAGTACGTCGTACTGGAGCTTCAGCGCCTCATCACCGGCTTGCAGATCCCGGTCGTGGCGGCGCTGCATGGGAACGCCAGAGGCGATGGGTGGCTCGTCGCCCAGGTTTGTGATGCCTGCGTCTACAGCCGTCAGGGAGTTTATTCAGCCGCGAAGAGCGGCCGGACGGCGGCCGCGGTGTTCCTGTATCGATTCGGGCAGGACGCAGGCAAGGAGATCCTGCTCACCGGAGCGGATTATTCTGGCGCCGATCTCGAGAGGCGTATCGGCACTCTGATCGTCGCGGACCAGGAGCACGTACTGGCAAAGGCCATTGAGGTGGCCGAGCTCTGGGCGAAGTTCCCGCGCGCAACACTGGCGTCCTGGAAGCAGCACAGCGTGGCGACGCTGCGGGAGAAGATTCGCAGCCTGCCCCCTGTGTCGGAGCCGCGAGACGAATCGCGTGGTGCGCTGGCCACCGTGCCGAGCTCCATTCCGCTGCGGTCGAGCGTCGTGACAGCCACTGCTCACCCGGACGGCGTGGTCTTGGTGAAGCTGGAAGACCGTCAGGCGAAGAACATGTTTTCCGATGCCTTCATCGAAGGGATCAGGGAAGCCTTCGCACACATCGAGAGCACTCCGTCCTATAAGGTCGTGGTCCTCACCGGATACGACACCTGGTTCTCGTCAGGTCCCACCAAAGAGATCCTGTTTGCCATCCAGGCGGGCACGATCAACTTCACGGATTTCAAGATCTTTCAATTGCCGCTGGAGTGCAGGCTGCCGGTGATCGCGGCCATGCAGGGCCATGGCATCGGCGCGGGGTGGACGCTGGGGCTGTTCGCGGACCTGATGCTGCTCAGTGAGGAAAGCCAGTACGAGAGCCGGTACATGAGCTTCGGATTCACGCCGGGCGCCGGCTCGACCTGGGTATTGGCGGACAAGCTCGGCGAAGACCTGGCGAGAGAGAGCTTGTATACGGCGCAGTCGTATACAGGCAAGGAGTTGAGACAGCGGGGTCTGAGGTTGCCGATTTTGCGCCGCACTGAGGTGGTGCCGGCCGCGATGGCATTAGCCAAACAGATCGCGCGCGCGTCGCGCGGGACCTTGATTGCGCTCAAAGAGCAGCTCACCGGGTATGTGCGCGAGCCGCTGGAAGAGACGTACCGGCTCGAGCTGGCTATGCACGACCGGACGTTCGTAGGCCGTGCTGACACACTGGCGCAGGTGCAGGCGAAGTTCGTTCAGGAGACGGCCCCCTCGCCAGCCGGCCCGCGGCAGTTGGAGGGTGAACCACGCGGTGACGGTGATGCGCTGCCTCTCGTCACCGCGGCGCTGAAGACGCTGCTGGCGAACGAGCTCCAGATGCCGGAAAGCGAGATCGACGACAACGCGAAGTTCGTCGATCTGGGTCTCGACTCCATCAGTGGCGTGACCTGGGTGCGTAAGGTCAACGAGAAGTACGGGACGTCGATCGAGGCGACCAGGGTCTACAGCTCGCCCACGGTGGCTGAGCTCAGCCGGTATGTGAAGGCGGAAGCGGAGAAGGTCGGCCACCTGCCGGGCCGGTACGCGATGCCTGCAGTGGTGTCGGCAAGCAGCGTCGAATTGCGTAGCGCTGCCGCGCTGAAGCCGGCCGCGGCGAACGAGCTCACGTCCTGGCGGAGCCGCACGGCAGCGAGGTTCACCAGTACCCCCACTCCTCGCACGACGCAGCCGATTGCGGTGATCGGCATGGCCGGTCAGTTCCCGCAGGCGAAGAATCTCGACGAGTTCTGGCAGAACATTGTGCAAGGAAGGAATTGCATTACCCAGGTCCCACCCGATCGCTGGGATGTGAATGTCCACTACCAGGCTGGCGATGCGGTGACAGGCAAGACCAACAGCCGGTGGGTGGGGGCACTCGAAGAGTACGACCTGTTCGATCCTCTGTTTTTCAACATCTCGCCCAGGGAAGCCGAGGGGATGGATCCGCAGCAGCGGTTGTTCCTGCAGGCGTGCTGGCACAGCATCGAGGACGCCGGGTACGATGCGCGATCCCTCTCCGGCAGCAGATGCGGAGTCTTCGCGGGTTGTACGTATGGCGACTACCACTTGCTGTCGCGGGAGCGTCAACTCAGCGACCAGGGGTTCACCGGCGTTGGGCCGTCCATCCTGGCCGCGCGGATTTCCTACCTGTTGAACCTCCAGGGGCCCTGCGTCTCGACCGACACCGCCTGCTCTTCATCCCTGGTGAGCATTGCCCAGGCCTGTGAAAGCCTGACCTCGGGTGCCAGCGACGTGGCTCTGGCGGGAGGCGTCTGGGTCATGGCGGGTCCCGAGCTGCACATCAGGGGCACGCAGATGGGGATGCTCTCCTCCGCGGGCAGGTGCTTCACCTTCGACCAGCGCGCGGACGGCTTCGTTCCAGGCGAAGGCGTGGGTGTCGTGCTGCTGAAGCGTCTCGCCGACGCGCAAAGGGACCGCGACATCATTCATGCGGTCATCGACGGCTGGGGCGTCAATCAGGACGGGAAGACCAACGGGATCACCGCGCCGAGCCCGGAATCGCAGAAGCGTCTGGAGCAGGACGTCTACGACAGATACCAGCTCGATCCGGCCGGGATTCAACTGGTCGAGGCGCATGGTACCGGTACAAAACTGGGCGATCCCATCGAGTTCGAAGCACTGACGGCCTCCTTCCGGAAGCACACCTCCAGGAAAGACTACTGCGCATTAGGCTCGGTGAAGAGCAATATCGGCCACTGCATGTGGGCGGCCGGCGTCGCCGGGGTGCTCAAGCTCGTGCTGGCTCTGAAGCACAGGCAACTGCCGCCTACGATCAATTTCGAACGGCTCAACGAGCACATCAACCTCACCGACAGCCCCTTCTACGTCAACACGCGGCTGCAGGAGTGGAACGTCGGGGAAGGAGAAAGACGCCAGGCGGCGATCAGCTCGTTCGGGTTGAGCGGCACCAATGCCCACATGGTGTTCAGCGAATATCTCCCGCCGGCCGCCGTCCGGCCGGCGGTGAGGGTCGGTCCGCAGAACACCAGGAGCATCGTCCCGCTCTCTGCCCGGCGGCCGGAGCAGCTCAACCAGAAGGCTCGCGATCTGCTGGCGTTCATCCGCAACAACGGTTCGCCGATCGACCTCATCGAGTTGGCGTACACGCTCCAGGTGGGCCGCGAGCCGATGGAAGAACGGCTGGGCTTCGTCGTGAGCTCGGTGGAGGAGCTGGCCGGCAAGCTCGAGGCCTATATCGAGGGAAAGAGCGCGATCGACGACTTCCACGGGGGCCAAGTCAACCGCAGCAAGGAAAGCATGAGCATCATCAGCCAGGATGATGACCTGCGAGAGACCATGGTTGCGAAGTGGATCGCGGCCGGGAAACTCTCGAAGCTGCTCGACCTCTGGGTGAAGGGCCTGGAGCTCGACTGGAACGCGTTGTACGGCGAAGTCAAGCCACAGCGCATCACCGTGCCGACGTATCCATTCGCCAAAGAGCGCTACTGGATCGATACGACGGCGGCCCGGCAGCCGGCCGCGAACGGTATCGCAACCGCGGTCCTGCATCCGTTGCTGCACAGCAACACGTCCGACCTGAGCCAGCAACGCTATACCTCGACGTTTTCGGGAGAAGAGTTCTTCCTGGCCGGACATCAGCTCGAGGTGGAGGGGCGCGCACGGCAGAAGGTGCTCCCGGGGGTCGCATACCTGGAAATGGCTCGCGCGGCGATCGAGCAGGCGTTGCCGGAGCGGCCGGGATCGACGGTGCTGGAGCTGCACAATACGGTGTGGGCCCAGCCGATCGTCGTCAGCGAGAGCAGGCAGGTCAGCATCGCGCTGTCCGCTGGCGACGACGACCAGATCGATTACAAGGTTTCGAGCAGGACGGCGGACCAGGTGATCGTGCATTGCCAGGGTCGCGCGGTCCTGAGCCGCCAGCCGGCGCCGGCCAGGCTCGAGCTCGAGCAGCTCCGGGCCGAGATGACGCAGGACCTGGTCTCGCCGGAGACCGTGTACGGCTTATGTGAGCGGATGGGTCTCCGCTATGGACCCGCGTTTCAGTCCATCACCGCCATTCATCGTGGACACGACCAGCTATTGGCGCAGCTCCGGCTCCCGAGGAGCGTGGAGCAGGACGCGGGGGACTATGTCCTCCATCCCAGCCTGATGGATGGCGCACTGCAGGCGTCTGTCGCGTTGATCGAGGGTTGGTCCGAGGGCTCCCCTCAGCCGCGATTGCCCTTTGAGCTGGAGTTGGTGCGCATCGTCTCGCCCTGTACCCGGGAGATGGTGGCCTGGGTGCGGTATGCGCCCGGCAGCCAGCCGGGCGATCGCATCGTCAAGCTCGACATCGACCTCTGCGATGCACACGGCCGCGTGTGTGTGGAGATGAAGGGATTTGCCTCCCGCGCGCTGGAAGGAGCGTTGGCTGAAAGCAGGACGAGGAGATTAGTAGACGCCGGCGGGGAGGCTCTGCCGGAACACGAAAGCGAAGTGCCCGTCGGACTGGTCACGCTTGCGCCGGTATGGGAAGCGGTAAAGGTCGAAGCGGGCGAGACATGTCCTGAAGCCGGTCAGCGAGTAGTGGTGATCGGCGGAGATGGGGTCGAGCACCGCGAGCTGTGGGACGCATATCCCGGCGCAGAAGTGCTGGACGTCGACGGACGTACGACGGTGGAGGAGATCGCCGGGAAACTGAGCGCAGAGCGCCGGATCGATCACCTGGTGTGGATCTCACCGGCCGCGAAAAACCGCGGCGGTGAGAGCGGCGGCTTCATCGACGAACAGGAAGAGGGGTTGCTGCTCGGATTCCGCCTGATCAAGGCGCTCCTGCAAGAGGGCTATGGCGCCGAGCGTCTCGCATGGACGGTCGTCACCAGCGCGACGCAGAGAATCGGTGCCCACGCACAGGACGTGGATCCAGCCCACAGCGGCGTGCACGGTCTGGTCGGATCGATGGCCAAGGAGTATCCGACGTGGAAGGTGCGCATCGCGGATGTCGGACGCGGAGCAGTGCCGTGGAGAGAATTGCTGCGGCTCGGCTTCGATGAGGGCGGGGACGGCTGGGCCTACCGCGAAGGGCAGTGGTACCGGCGGCGGCTGGCGGAATGCCAGGGGCCAAGCGATCGCGAGTTCGGTGGATACGTCCAGCGCGGCGTGTACGTCGTCATCGGCGGTGCGGGTGGAGTGGGCGAAGTCCTGACCGATTACCTGATCCGGACCTATGACGCGCGCGTCGCCTGGATCGGACGCCGTGCCAAGGACGAGGCCATCGAAGAGAAGCTGGAGCGCATGGCCGCGGGTGGAGGCGAACGGCCGCTCTACATCGCGGTGGACGCGCGCAAGCGGGAGGAACTGGAACGCGCCCGTGACGAGATCAAGGAGCGTTTCGGGTCCATCAATGGCGTAATCCATTCCGCCATCGTCCTTGGCGACAAGAGCCTGGCGAACATGAAGGAAGAGCAGTTCCGCGCCGTCCTCTCCGCGAAGGTCGACGTGTCGATACGCCTGGCGCAGGTGTTCGGCCGCGAGCCGCTGGATTTCATCCTCTACTTCTCGTCCTTCCAGAGCTTCACCAAGGCGGCCGGCCAGGGCAATTACGCGGCCGGATGCACCTTCACGGACTCGTTTGCCGAGTGGCAGGCCGCGCACGTTCCCTATGCAGTCAAGGTGATGAACTGGGGCTATTGGGGGAGCGTCGGGGTCGTCGCCGGCGCGGAGTATCAGGAACGGATGGCGCAGGCCGGTCTCGGCTCGATCGAGCCGGACGAAGGCATGCTGGCGCTCGAGCAGTTGCTCGCGAGGCCACTTGCGCAGATGGCCCTCGTGAAGATCACGCGGGCCGTAGCCATGGCCAAACTGCAGCCGGGCGAGCGGGTACAGGTCGTGGTGCGCGAAGCGGCTCCCGTGCTCCATAAGCTGGCGGACGTCAACGCGGGCGAACCTTCCGAAGAGCTCATGGACAGCGGACGGAGCGGCGAAGAGCTCGACACGCTGCTGGCGGAATTGCTGCTGGCGCAGATGAGCTCATTGGGCGCATTCACTGGCGAAGGGATCGGAGAGTGGCGCCGGAAAACCGGCGTGCCCGAGCTCAATGCGCGGTGGGTGGACGAGAGCGTCGAAGCTTTGGCGGCGCGGGGCTATCTCGATCGTGCAGGTGAAGGCTGGAGAATCAAGGACGGCGCGCCGTCCGATCTGCAGGCGGCGTGGAAAAAGTGGGACGGGTGGACGCAGCAGGCAGCGGAGCGAGGACAGGGCGCGCGCACCAGGGTAGTGGACGCCACCTTGCGGGCGCTTCCGGCCATCCTGCGCGGGCAGCGGCTGGCCACCGAAGTGTTGTTCCCCAATGCCAGCATGGAATTGGTGGAGGGGATTTATAAGGACAACGCCGTTGCCGACCAGTTCAACGATGCGCTGGCCGCACTGGTCGCCGAATATGTGGACGAGCGCCTGAAGCAGGATCCCGGAGCGAAGCTGCGGATCCTGGAGATAGGGGCGGGAACCGGAGGAAGCAGCGCCTCGATCTTCAGGAAGCTGGCCGGCCGCGAGGAGTCCATCGAGGAATACACATATACCGACATGTCGAAGGCGTTCCTGCTGCACGCCGAAGAGCAGTGGAGCAGCCTGCCGTACCTGAAATGCTGCGTCTTCGACGTCGAGCAACCGGTGCCTGGTCAGGCGATCGAGGCGGGCAGCTATGACGTGGTCGTGGCCGGCAACGTCCTGCATGCCACGCGCAACATCCGGCAGACGGTGCGCAACAGCAAGGCGGCGTTGAAGCGGCACGGAATTCTGCTGCTGAACGAGTTCACCGCAAAGAGCATGTTCCTGCATCTCACCTTCGGCCTGACGGAGGGCTGGTGGAGGTTCGAAGACGCGGAGCTGCGGCTGCCGGGCTGCCCGGGGTTGTCGGCGGAGGGATGGCGGGAGGTGCTGCAGTACGAGGGATTCGGTCCGGTGCTGTTCCCGGCCCATGGCGCGAGCGCGCTTGGCCAGCAGATCATCGCGGCGGAAAGCGATGGCGTCATCCGCAGGGGGATCCGGTCCGCAATCAGGCCGCCTGCGGCGAAGAGCAGCGCTCTCGTGGAGATGCGACGGGTCGAGCCGCCGAAGCGGGTGACGGCGGTCCGCCCGAAGACACAGGCCATGAGCGGGGAAATGATCGACCGGCATGTGCGGGCGATGGTCCGGGAAAGCATCGCGGACGCGCTCAGGATCGAGGAATCGCGGATTCACGACGATCGTAGTTTCTCCGACTACGGTGTGGATTCGATCATCGCAGTGAAGCTGGTGAACCGGGTCAGCCAGCAATGTGGCGTGACGCTGCCGGTCACGGTCGTCTTCGACCACAACAACGTAGAGCAGCTCGTAAAGTACCTGACGCTGGAGCATCGCGCTGCCGTGCTGTCGATGCTTCAGGGAGAGGCCGGCGGTTCGGCCGACGGCGACGACGTTGTCGACGAAGCGCCGGCCAAAGTGGCCCTCGGGCCGAAACGCATCTTCAGGCGTCTGGATAGCGAAACCCTGAACGCGCCGTCCGCCGGTGACGATGGCCAAGAGGTGATGCGAGCAACAGGGGCAGGAATCTATCGCCGGTTCATCGTGGAAAGACCGGGAAGCGTCGGCGACATCCAGTCGGTCGAGTCCGAGGTGACGCCTCTGCGAGAAGACGAAGTGCGGATTGCCGTGAGGGCGTTCTCGCTGAATTTCGGGGACCTGCTATGCGTCAAGGGCCTGTATCCCACCATGCCCCCATTCCCGTTTACGCCCGGGCTGGAAGTGAGCGGTACTGTGGTCGGCGTCGGCGATGGAGTGACGCAGTTCGCCGTCGGCGCGGATGTCATCGCGCTCATGGGCGATGCCATGGGCGGGCATGCCACCCTCGTCACGTGCCGGGAGTGGCAGGTATTCCATAAGCCGGACACGCTCGGTTTCGACGAAGCATGCTCGCTCCTGGCGGTCGGCATCACGATGATGGATGCGTTCCGCAAGGCCCAGCTGCGAGCGGGGGAAAAGATCCTGATCCAGACCGCGGCGGGAGGGACGGGTTTGATCGCCGTGCAACTGGCGCAGCATGCCGGTGCGGAGATCTACGCGACCGCCGGAGCGCCGCACAAGCTGGATTACCTCCGGACGCTGGGCGTAAGCAACGCGATCAATTATCGCGAGCTGGACTTCGAAGAAGAGATCCGGAGCATGACCGGCGGCCGCGGGGTGGACGTCGTGATCAATACCCTGCCAGGCGACGCGATCCAGAAGGGGCTGAATTGCCTCTCGCCCGGCGGGCGCTACGTCGAGATCGCCATGACCGCGCTGAAGTCGGCGAAAAACATCGACCTGTCCGTGCTGAGCAACAATCAGGCGTTCTACAGCGTGGACCTGCTCAGGCTTGCGCGGTCCAATCAGGAGCTGGTCGCGGAGTATTGCCGTGAGCTGATGGCACTGGTCGCACGAGGAGTGGTCCGGCCGACCGTCAGCGACGTGGTGGAGTTCCCGCGAATCCAGGAGGCCTACCGGCGGCTGGAAAACCGGGACAACATCGGCAAGGTCGTGGTCACGATTCCGGAGGCGTATCGATACCGCGACTCCGCGCTGACAGAGCCTCCAGTCGGTGCGGTGAAGGTCAGCGTCACCGGCGCGATCCGGAAAGAGCCGATCGCCATCGTCGGCATGAGCGGCCGGTTCGGCACGGCGAACAGCGTCGGCGAGCTATGGGAGTCGCTGGCGCGCGGCGCGGACCTGACCGAAGAGCTATCGCGCTGGCCGCGCACCCCGGAGGCCGCGGAGCTCTGTCCGCGCGGAGGGTTCCTGCAGGGGATCGACCGCTTCGATCCGCTGTTCTTCAACATCTCCGGCGTGGAAGCGACCTACATGGATCCGCAGCAGCGGCTCTTCCTCGAAGAAGCGTGGAAGGCGCTGGAAGACGCCGGATACGCGGGTGCAGTACTCGAGGGACGACAGTGCGGCGTGTACGTCGGATGCGCCGCGGGGGACTATGGGCAGCTATTCCAAGGCGAGGTCCCGCCTCAAGCGTTCTGGGGCAACGCCGGCTCGGTGATTCCGGCCCGCATCGCGTACTACTTGAACCTGCAGGGAGCCGCCGTGGCGGTGGATACGGCCTGCTCCAGTTCCTTGGTGGCGATTCATCTTGCCTGTCAGGGACTTTGGTCGGGAGAAGTGGAGATGGCAATCGCCGGAGGCGTGTTCCTGCAATGCACTCCGGACTTTCATCTCGCGTCCGGCGGAGCGGGAATGCTCTCGGCCAGCGGCCGATGCCATGCCTTCGACGACCGGGCCGACGGATTCGTGCCCGGCGAAGGCGTAGGCGTGATCGTGCTCAAGCGTCTCCGGGATGCGATCGCCGACGGCGACCACATTTACGGCGTAGTGCGCGGGTCGGGGATCAACCAGGATGGGGCGACCAATGGCATCACCGCACCGAGCGCGGTTTCGCAGGAGCGGCTGGAGCGCCACATTTACGACAGCTTCGGCATCCACCCGGAAGAGATCCAGATGGTGGAGGCGCATGGCACCGGGACGAAGCTGGGAGATCCGGTGGAGTATCACGCCCTGACGCGCAGCTTCCGGAAGGATACCGACAAGAAGAACTACTGCGCGATCGGCTCCATCAAGACCAACATCGGCCACACCGCCTCGGCGGCCGGAGTGGCAGGGGTGATCAAGGCGCTGCTCTCGCTGCAGCATCGGCAGATCCCGCCGTCTTTGAACTACGAGAAGGGGAACTCGCACATCGAGTTCGACGGCTCCCCCTTCTATGTGAATACAGGCCTCAAAGAGTGGACCGTGGAGGGAGACTGGCGCCGTTGTGCCGCGGTGAGCTCCTTCGCCTTCAGCGGCACGAACGCCCACCTCGTGATCGAAGAAGCCCCGCCGCCGGAACGCCGCCGCCGCGAGCGTCCCGGATATTTGATCGCACTCTCCGGGCGAACGGCGGAGCAACTGCGCCAGCAGGTGGAGCAACTGGTGCGGCATGTCGACCAGAACCAGCTGGAAGATTGCGGAGACATCAGCTTCACGCTGCTCCTCGGGCGGAAGCATTGGAACCACCGCCTGACCTGCGTCGTGCGCAGCTCGGCGGACTTGCTCGTCGCGCTGAAGAGATGGCTGGACAAAGGCTACGCGCCGCAGGTGAGCGTTTTTCACATCCAGGAAAACGACAGGCACGAGAAGGCATCCCTGAAGGATTACGGGCTGCAGTGCATCGAGGAATGCCGGAAGAGCGTCGACCCGGCCGGCTATGTCGAGCGCCTCACGGCGATCGGCGAGCTGTTCGGGCAGGGTTACCTGCTGCCGCTGGAGCGTATCTTCACGCGAGACGACTACCGGCGCGTCTCGCTGCCGACGTATCCGTTTGCGCGGGATCGGTACTGGGTTCCGGTGAATGAGGAGCCCGCGCGGCAGGCGAGCGAAAGAGTAACGCGTGGGATCAGGCAACTGCATCCGCTGTTGCACGAGAACACCTCGAACTTCGCCGGGCAGAGCTACCGCGCGGAGCTCAGTGGGAAAGAATTCTTCCTCCACGATCACGTGGTGCAGGGCCGCAAGATCCTGCCCGGCGTGGTGTACCTGGAAATGGCGAGGGCCGCGGTCGTGCAGGCATCCGGCGCGCCGCCCGACTTCGCCGTCCTCGAACTGCACGACACGGTATGGAGCCAGCCGATCGTCGTCGCGGAGAACAGGCAGATCAGCATCGTGTTGCTGGCGAACGAAGAGGAGCAGGTCGACTACGAGATCACCAGCCGGGACGGTGAACAGGAGATCGTCCATTGCCAGGGACGCGCGGTCTGGAGCTCTGAACCGGAGCCGGAAAGGCTCGACCTCGAGCAGCTCCGGAACGTCATGGGAGAGGGCGAGCTCGATTCCAGCAGCATTTACGCGACGTGCGCGCGTATGGGACTCGTCTACGGACCATCCCTTCAGGCAATCACCGCCATTCATCGCGGAAGCAACCAGTTACTGGCCCGCCTGCGGCTGCCGGCATGCGTAGAGGAGCAGGCGGAAGACTATGTCCTGCATCCGAGTCTCATGGACGGCGCGCTGCAGGCTTGTCTTGCATTGGTCGATTCGTCCCGGCCTTTACTGCCTTTTGCCCTCGACTCACTCCGGATCTCGGCGCCGTGTACGCGGGAGATGGTCGCGTGGGTGCGTTACGCGCACGACGGTCAGCCGGGCGATCGCGTCGTCAAGCTCGATGTCGATGTGTGCGATGCGCAGGGGCGGGTGTGCGTGCGCATGCAGGGATTTACCGCTCGCGCGCTGGAAGGCGCCTTCGGTGACAGCAAAGAAAGCGAAACGCCGGTGGGGCTGGTCACGCTCGCGCCGGTTTGGCAGGCCGTCCAGCCGGATCTCGGGCAAACAAGTCCTAGAGCCGGCGAGCGGGTGGTGGTAGTCGGCGCGCCAGAGGAACAGCACGCCGCGCTGTCGCAACTATGCGCGGGCGCGGAAGCCGTCGAATTGGACAGCCACTCGACGGTGGAGGAGATCTCCGCAAAGCTGGACGGCGACCGTCGGATCGATCATGTGATCTGGGTCTTACCGCGAGCGAAAAAGCGTGGCGGAGAGAGTGAAGGATTCATCGAAGAGCAGGAAGATGGATTGCTGCTCGGATTCCGCCTGATCAAAGCGTTGCTGCGCGAGGGCTACGGAGCAGAGGCGCTCACATGGACCGTGGTCACGAGTGAGACATACAGCATCGGGAGAAACGGCCGGGAGACCGTCGATCCCGCGCACAGCAGCGTGCATGGCCTGATCGGCTCGATGGCCAAGGAGTACCCGAACTGGAAGGTGCGACTGCTCGACATGGCAGGCGCAGTCTGGCCGTGGGGAGAGCTCCTGCGCCTCGGCTTCGATGAACGTGGCGACGGCTGGGTCTACCGGGAAGAGCAGTGGTACCGGCGGCGGCTGGCGCAATGCGTATCGGCCGAGAGCGCCAGTAAGGCCCACGGGTTCAAACAGCAAGGTGTGTACGTAGTGATCGGCGGTGCCGGTGGGGTGGGAGGAGTGCTGAGCGAGTATCTGATCCGCAGATACGCGGCGCGCGTGGTGTGGATCGGGCGACGCGAGCAGGACGAGGCGATCGAGCAAAAGCTGGACCGCATTGCAGCCGCCGGTGGAGAGCGGCCTCTGTACGTCGCGGCGGATGCGCGGAAGCGTGAGGAACTGGAACGCGCCGCTGAGGAGATCAGGCAACGTTTCGGACAGATCGATGGCGTGATCCATTCCGCCATCATCCTGGCGGACCAGAGCCTTGCGGAGATGCCGGAAGAGCAGTTCCGCGCCAGTCTTTCCGCCAAGGTGGACGTCGCAGTACGGATCGCGCAGGTGTTCGGCCCCGACCCGCTCGACTTCGTTCTCTATTGTTCGTCGGTACAGAGCTTCGTCAAGGCGCCGGTCCAGAGCAACTACGCCGCCGGTTGCACCTTCGCGGACGCTTTTGCGGAGTGGCAGTCCGCCAATACGCCGCACACCGTGAAGGTGATGAACTGGGGTTACTGGGGAAGCGTAGGGGTCGTGGCGGGGACCGGGTACCAGGAGCGGATGGCGCAGGCGGGCCTCGGGTCGATCGAGGCGGAGGAAGGGATGCTGGCGCTCGAGCAACTGCTCGCCAGCCCCCTCGCGCAGATGGCGCTCGTGAAGCTCACCAAGGCCGAGGCCATGGCGAAATTGCAGCCCGGAGCACTGCTGCACATCGTGGTGCGCGAAGCGGCTCCGGTTTTGGCGAAATTGGACGACATAAAGGCTGGGGAAACGCACCACGACCTCGTCCGGAACAGCAGAGGCGAAGAAGAGCTCGACCATCTCTTAGGGAAGCTGCTGCTGGCGCAGTTGAACTCGATCGGCCTATTCACCGGCGAATCGATCGGCTCGCCGGAGCTCAATCCAGCGTGGCTGGACGAGAGCCTGCGAATGCTGGCCGAGCGCGGATTGCTCGCCCGTGCAGGAGAAGGTTGGACCGTGCAGGACGGAGCGCCTGCTGATGCGCAGGCGTCGTGGGACGAGTGGGACAGGTACAAGCAGAGGGCACTGGAGCGGGGACAGGAAGCGCAGGTAAGGCTGGTGGATGCCACATTGCGCGCGTTGCCCGACATCCTGCGCGGCGAGCGGACCGCCACGGACGTGTTGTTCCCGAATGCCAGCATGGAGCTGGTGGAGGGCATCTACAAAGACAACGCGGTAGCGGATTACTTCAACGAAACGCTGGCAGACCTCGTGGCCGCGTACGTAGCAGAGCGCGTGAAGCAGGACCGTGGCGTGAAGCTGCGGCTCCTGGAGATCGGCGCCGGAACCGGAGGGAGCAGCGCCGCGATCTTCAGGAAGCTGGCGGGGCTGGAGGAGCACATCGAGGAGTATGCGTACACCGATGTCTCGAAGGCGTTCCTGCTGCACGCCGAGCAGCATTACGGCAGCAACCGCTACCTGAAATGCGCGCTGCTCGACGTCGAGCAGCCGTTGTCGCCGCAGGGGATCGAGACGGGCAGCTACGACGTGGTCATCGCCTGCAACGTACTGCACGCCACGCGGAACATCCGCGCGACGGTACTCAACAGCAAGGCCGCGTTGAAGCGGCACGGCATCCTGCTCCTGAACGAGCTCACCGCGAAGAGCCTCTTCCTGCACCTGACCTTCGGACTGACCGACGGGTGGTGGAGGTTCGAAGACGCGGAGCTGCGACTGCCGGGTTGCCCCGGCCTGTCTGCGGAAGGGTGGCGGCGGGTGTTGCAGTCCGAGGGCTTCGGTCCGGTGCTGTATCCCGCCAATGAAGCAAGCGCGCTGGGGCAGCAGATCATCGCGGCGGAAAGTGACGGTGTCCTCCGCACGGTGACCGCGATCCAGCCACATGCGCCGATGACTGTTGCGGCACGGCCGATTGCTTCGGCGACAGTCGCGGCCGCACCAGCGCCCGACACCCTTGCAGAAAAGACGCAGGATTTTTTGCGCAGGGAGTGCTCGGAGCTGTTGAGACTCCCGTCCCACCAGATCGATCCGCACGCGCGGCTGGAGACGTACGGGATCGACTCGATCCTGGTGATGAAGCTCACCACCCAGTTGGAAAAGACGTTCGGACCGCTCTCGAAGACTTTGTTCTTCGAGTACCAGACCATTCGCGAGTTGAGCGAGTACTTCATCCGGTCCCATGCGCAGCGGCTGACGACACTGTTTGCAGCGGCCGGCACCGGCGATCGCCCGCCGCAGTCGGCCGAGACGAGGCTGGAGACGCGGCCTCCTGCGCACTCCAGGCGGATGCCGGGCAAACGTTTCAGTGCTGCTCCACGCGCCGGAACCGAGACCGAGCCGATCGCGATCGTCGGATTGAGCGGTCGCTATCCCGACGCGGTGAACGTCGAGGCCTTCTGGGAGAACCTGCGGGAGGGGAAGGATTCCATCACCGAGGTGCCGAAGGACCGGTGGGAATGGCGTGAATACTTTTCGGAGGACCGGACAGAGAGCGGACGCCATTACAGCAAATGGGGCGGCTTCATCAGCGGTGTCGACGAATTCGATCCTCTGTTCTTCAACATCGCGCCGAAGGAAGCGAAGTCCATCGATCCGCAGGAGCGTCTCTTCCTGCAGCACGCGTGGATGGCCATCGAGGACGCCGGCTACACGCGGGCAAGCCTGCAGGTGGCCGACGCGCAGGATCTCCCCGGGCAGGTCGGTGTGTACGCCGGCGTGATGTACATCGAATACCAGCTGCTCGGGGCGGCCGCGGGCCCCCAGGGCCAGTGGCTGGGAATCCCCGGCAGTATGGCCAGCATCGCCAATCGCGTGTCCTATACGCTCAATCTCCACGGACCGAGCGTTACGCTGGATACCATGTGTTCCTCATCGCTGACGGCGATCCACTTCGCCTGTCAGGACCTGAAGCTGGGGCGCACCAGTCTCGCCATCGCGGGTGGGGTCAACGTCAGCATTCATCCCAACAAATATCTCGTGCTCAGCGCCGGGCAGTTCGTCTCCACGGACGGTCACTGCCAGAGCTTCGGCGAAGGAGGCGACGGATTCATCCCGGCGGAAGGCGTAGGGGTGGTCGTATTGAAGCGGCTTTCGGACGCACAACGGGACGGCGACCACATTTACGGAACGATACGAGGGAGCGCGCTGAATCATGGCGGCCGGACGAACGGCTACACGGTGCCGAGCCCGCAGGCGCAAACCAGCGCCATCCGGCGCGCACTGACCGAGTCGAATACCGATCCGCGTCACGTCAGCTACATCGAAGCCCATGGCACGGGCACCAGGCTGGGCGACCCGATCGAGATCGCGGCGCTGAGCAAGGCGTTCCAGCAGCAGACGCAGGACACCGGATACTGCCGGATCGGATCGGTGAAATCGAACATCGGGCATTGCGAATCGGCGGCCGGTGTCGCGGGACTGACGAAAGTCCTGCTCCAGATGCAGCATCGGCAGCTCGTGCCGTCGCTGCATTCGGCGGAGTTGAACCCGCACATCGATTTCGCCGGCGGCCCGTTCATCGTCAACCAGACGCTGAGACCGTGGGACCAGCCGGCGATCGACGGCCGGACCCTGCCGCGGATCGCTGGAATCTCGTCGTTCGGCGCGGGTGGCTCCAATGCGCACCTGATCGTCGAGGAGTATCAGCAGCCGGTGCGGGAACGGCTCGCGCTCGCGCCCGCGGCGATCGTGCTCTCCGCGAGAACGGCCGCCCAGTTGCAGCAGCAGGCACGCGAGCTCCTGACCTTCCTGCTTCCCCGCCTGCACACGATCGACCTGGTGGCCATGGCCTATACGCTCCAGGTTGGCCGCGAAGCGATGGACGAACGCCTCGGCTTCGTGGTGAGCTCGCCACAACAACTCGCGGAAAAACTCCAGGCCTATGTGGCCGGCCAGCAGGGGCTCGAGGACGTCTATTCCGGAGAAGTGAAACGCAACAAGGAAGCGCTGTCGGTATTCGGCACCGACACCGAACTGCAACGGGCAATCGACACATGGATTGCCGACCGGAAGCTCTCCAGGCTGCTGGAGCTCTGGGTGAAGGGGCTCGAGCTGGATTGGCGCAAGCTGTACGGAAAGACCAAACCTCCTCGGATCAGCCTGCCCACGTACCCATTTGCCAGGGAGCACTACTGGATCGATACCGCCCCGAACGTCGCTGTTGCCGCCACGCAGGTCGCAGCGGTCCTACATCCCCTGCTGCACACCAACACCTCCAACCTGAGCCAGCAGAGCTACAGTTCGACATTCAGCGGCGAAGAATTCAGTACGCTTCCCGTGGCCGCGTGTCTGGAGATGGCTCGCGCCGCGGTCCATCACGCCACAGGAATCACTGACGGAGTCCTCATCGAGTTGCAGGACGTCGTCTGGACGCATCCGGTCGCTGTGACCCGCGGCACGGACGTCACCATCGCGCTATTGCCGCACGCCCCCGGCGAGACCGCGTTCGAGATCTACAGCAAGGATGCGGACGAGGAGCTCGTCCACTGCCAGGGCCGCGCGGTATTGCGTCATGAGCCGGCGCCGCCGCGTCTCGATCTCACCGCGATCGCTCAAGGGAGCGGCCAGTTGCTGGCGCAGCTGCGGTTGCTCAGTACCGTCGCGACCGAGCCGGGACACTTCGTCCTTCACCCGAGTCTGGTCGATGGTGCACTGCAGGCTGCAATGGGACTCCTGGACGCCGAAGCCGGCTCCAACCAGCGCTTCACGTCGTTTGCCTTGGAGACGTTGCGCGTCGTAGCACCCTGCACCTCGGAGATGGCTGCCTGGGTGCGTTACTCCCCCGGAAGCGGGGCCGCCGACGCCGTCGTCAAGCTTGATCTCGATCTCTGCGACGCAAACGGCAACATCAGCGCACAGATGCGGGGCGTCAGCTGGCGCCAGGCCTCGTTGGATACGCACGAACCGGCGATCGACCAAGCCGTGCCGATGAGGAAGGAGGTCGGACTCGTGTTCGCCGCGGGTGAGCGGCAGAAGGCGGCCGCGGTCTCTCTCTCCGCGCCGGGCGCCGTCGTTGCGTCAGAGCGACCTGCAGGCCGTGCGTCGATCACTCTCGCCACGACCGCCCTGCCCGCGCCCGAACACGAAAGCCCCACACCCGATGTTCCTGCCGTCAGATTGTTTGACGACGGGAACGGCAGATTCTCGATCGAGATCACCCCGACGTCAGGCAGCGGTCACGCGATCGGCCAGTTGCTGCGCGCCTTGGACAAGGTGCAGCAGGCGGAGGACGGCAAGGTACTGCTGCTCCGCGGCCTGGGGCGCGGTTTCGGCCGCCGCGGACGCGAGCAGTACGACGAAGCTGTCGAACAGAAGCTCCATCAGGCCCTCGTCGCTTTCCCCTGGCCCGTCATCGCCGTCCTGCAGGACGACACGATCGGCGCGGCATTCATGGCCGCGGCGTTGTGCGACTTCATGGTGTGCAACGAAGCCGCGACCTACGGGTACACCGATGTGCAGGCGCAGCTGTATCCAACGATTCCGGCGGCGACGCTGTTCGGCGAACGTTTCGGCGACGCCCTGGCGCAGGACTTTTTATACGACCGGACCACGTCGACCGGCGAGCAGCTGCTAGCGAGAGGATGGACGTGTCCAATCCTGCCGGCAGCTCAGGTCGAGCCCTATGCGCAGACACTCGCGTCCACGCTGGAGTCCAAGTCGCGGGACGCGCTTCGCCTGTTGAAGCAGCACCTCACGCGCCGCCTGCCTGCTCTGGTCGAGGCATTGACGCCGATCGAGGCAGCTGCGGTCGCGACGGAGGCATCCTCCGACGTGACGATCGTCTCGCCGGCGGCAGACATCCACCTGGAAACACCGGTCGAGCATGTCCTGCTCGTCCAGTTCGGCGCCGCTTCCGGCAAAGACCTCGGAGCGCACCTCGGCGACATCCTGTCCCGGATTCGCGAGACCGGTCATTACAGAGCCGTTGTCCTGGCCGCGGAGGGGAGCGATTTTCTCGCAGATGTTCCGGACGATGTGTTGCGCGATGTGCAGCGCGTCATCCTCGAGTCGGAGCTCCCGGTCGTCGCCGCCCTGCCGGGGAACGCGAATGGGAATGCTTGGCTCACCGCGCTATCCTGCGATGCCTCTGTCTACAGTCGGCAGGGCAGCTATTCTGCCGGCCGCATCGCACCAGCGGCGGCCGCGGTGTTCGCGTATCGATTCGGCAGTGAGGCGGCGAGCGAAATCCTGCTGACCGGCGGGGAGTACTCGGCGGCCGAGCTCCAGCAACGGGCCGCTACGTCGACGGTCGCGGAACACGATCAGGTGCTCACCGTGGCTGTGCAACTGGCCGCCTCGTGGGCCCGGCTGCCGCGGTCCGCGCTGGTTTCCTGGAAGCAGCACACTTCGACGACCCTCACGGAGAGGATTCGCAATTTGCCGGCCGAGCGGGCGCAGGAAGACGACACACCGGAGCCGTTGGCTGCCGCACCAGGCGCCATTGCGCTGCAGTCGAACGTCGTCACGGCGACCGTCCATCCGGACGGCATCGTGGTCGTGAAGATGGAGGACCGCGAAGCGAAGAACATGTTCTCCGGCGCGTTCATGGATGGACTCAATGAAGTGTTCGCGCACATCGAGCGGACGCCGGGGTACAAGGTCGTGATCCTTACCGGCTACGACAGCTATTTCGCATCCGGTGGCACCAAAGAAGGTTTGCTGGCCATTCAGGCAGGGCAGGCCAGATTCACCGACACCACGGTGTTCCGCTTGCCGCTCGACTGTAAGCTGCCTGTGATCGCCGCGATGCAGGGACATGGCATCGGTGCCGGCTGGACGCTGGGCATGTTTGCCGACGTCGTGCTGCTGAGCGAGGAAAGCCGCTACGTCAGCCCGTACATGAACTACGGGTTCACCCCCGGTGCCGGCGCGACGTGGATCATGCCGGACCGGCTGGGGCAGGACCTCTCGCGAGAGAGCCTGTTGACGGCGCAGCACTACACCGGCCGCGAACTGAAACAGCGGGGAGTGAGGTTGCGCATCCTGCCGCGCGCCGAGCTGGATGCGGCGGCGATGGCGTCGGCGAAACGGATCGCGCAGGGCTCTCGTGCCCGGTCGATCGCGCTCAAGCAACAGTTGACCGCGTATGTACACCAGCCGCTGGAAGCAGCGTTCCTGCGCGAGCTTGCGATGCATGACGCCACGTTTGTCGGGCAGTCCGAGACGCTGACGAAGATTCAGGACAATTTCCATCAGGAGACCGACGCGCCTTCGTCAGTACCGCCACCAGCCGCGGTCGTAAGTCACTCTGCCGACAGTGATGCCTTGCCCGCCGTCGCCGCCACCCTCAGGCAGTTGCTCGCAAACGAGCTGCAGATGCGCGAAAGCGACATCCACGACGACACGCAGTTCGTCGACCTGGGACTCGACTCCATCGCCGGCGTGACCTGGATCCGCAAGATCAACGAAAAGTACCGGACCTCGATCGAAGCGACCAAGGTCTACAGCTATCCGACGCTTGCCCAGCTCAGTCGCTATGTCCGGGCAGAGGCGGAAGCGAAGGGTACGTTGGCCGCGGCGCCTCCCGTGGGAACAGCGAATCCCATCCCGGTACAGAAGAAGGCCGCGACGAAGCGTTCCACGGAGAAGCTCACGTCGTGGCGCACCGGGACGTCGTCGCGGTTCGCCGCCGGCGCCGCCGAGCCCAGTTCTTCGCAACCCATCGCCATCATCGGCATGGCCGGGCAGTTCCCGCAGGCGAACAACCTGGACGAATTCTGGCGGAACATTGCGGAAGGACGGGACTGCATCACCGAGGTTCCGCGGGAGCGATGGGACCTGGACGCCTACTATCAACCCGGCGACGCCGTGCCGGGCAAGACGAACAGCAAGTGGTTCGGTGCGCTGGACGAGTACGACCGTTTCGACCCGCTGTTCTTCAATATCGCGCCGGCTGAAGCGGAGAGCATGGATCCGCAGCAGCGCCTCTTCCTGCAGGAGTGCTGGCACAGCATCGAAAACGCCGGGTACGATCCGCGGTCGCTTTCGGGGACCCGGTGCGGAGTCTTCGTCGGATGTGCCTTCGGTGACTATCACCTGCTGTCGCGCGAACAGCAGTTGAGCGGCCAGAGCTTCACCGGCGACGCTACGTCGATCCTCGCCGCGCGCGCATCCTATTTCCTGAACCTGCATGGCCCCTGTCTCTCCATCGATACCGCCTGCTCATCGTCGCTGGTGGCTATTGCCAGCGCCTGTGACAGCCTGACGTCGGGAAGCAGCGATCTGGCGCTGGCCGGCGGTGTCTATGTGATGGCGGGGCCTGAGATGCACATCAGGACCGCGCAGGTAGGCATGCTCTCGCCCGAGGGGCGGTGCTTCACGTTCGACGACCGCGCGGACGGACTCGTCCCGGGAGAAGGGGTGGGCGTGGTGATGTTGAAACGCCTGGCCGACGCGGAACGGGACGGCGACATCATTTACGGCGTCGTTCAGGGGTGGGGCGTCAACCAGGACGGCAAGACCAACGGCATCACGGCGCCGAACCCGGAATCGCAGACGCGCCTGGAGCAGGCCGTATACGACAAATACGCGATCGATCCGGCCGGCATTCAACTGATCGAAGCCCACGGTACCGGTACGAAGATGGGCGACCCGATCGAGGTGGAAGGCCTGAAGCAGGCGTTCAAAAAATATACGCAGAACAAGGCGTACTGCGCTCTCGGCTCGCTCAAGAGCAACATCGGCCATTGCCTCACGGCGGCCGGAGTGGCGGGGCTGCTCAAGGTCGTCCTGGCGCTGAAGCACAGGCAGCTTCCGCCCACCATCCATTTCGAGCGGCTGAACGAGCACATCGACCTGACAGACAGCCCGTTCTTCGTGAACGGCCGGCTGCAGGAATGGAAGGCCGGGAGCGCGGGGAGACGCCAGGCCGCGATCAGCTCATTCGGCTTCAGCGGCACCAATGGCCACATCGTCATCGGCGAGTACCTGCCGCCGGTTCACATGGCTAGTCCGGTTTCCGTAGTTTCTCCCGATCCGAACGTGATCATCCCTCTCTCTGCGAGAACGGCAGAACAACTTCAGCAACGAGCCGTCGACCTGCTGGCGTTCCTGCGTCATGAGCCGGCCGCCGACCTCACCGCTGTCGCGTACACCCTCCAGGCCGGGAGAACGGCCATGGACGAACGGATGGGTTTCGTGGTGAGCTCGGTCGAGCAACTGATCGGGAAACTCGAGGCGCTCGTTACCGGAGAGCCGGAGCTCGCCGGTTTCCACCGCGGACGAGTCACGCGTGCCACCGATCCCCTGAGCATCATCAGCCAGAACGATGACATCAAGGCAGCGATCGTGGACAACTGGGTCGCCAACAGAAAACTGTCGAATCTTCTGGAGCTCTGGACCAAAGGCCTGGAACTGGACTGGAGCAAGCTTTACGGCGCAACCAAGCCTCGGCGGGTCGCGCTCCCGACATACCCGTTTGCGAAGGAGCGCTACTGGATCGATACGGCGGCGAGGCCAGCGCTTGGGGGTGTGAAGAGCAGCTTCTTCATTCACCCTCTGCTGCACATCGACTCGTCGAGCGTCGGCCGGCAGAGTTACAGCGCCACCTTCAGTGGCGACGAATTCTTCCTGACGGATCACCAGGTCCGTGCCGACGGCGGCACCGCACAGAAGGTGCTGCCGGGGGCCGCCTATTTGGAGATGGCGCGGGCGGCGGTCGAGCAGGCATGGGCCGATCGGCCCGCAGCGGCTGTCGTGGAACTGCGCGACGTCGTCTGGGTGCAGCCGGTCGTCGTCAGGCGGACTACGCGAGTGAGCATCACCCTGGTGCCGAACGATCGCGACGAGCTCGACTTCGTCGTCCACAGCGAGGACGGAGGGACGGAGCTCGTGCATTGCCGTGGCCGCGCCGCAACCAGCTCCGAGGCGCCGCCGGCAGGGGTCGATCTCGAGCAACTGGCGGGCGAAATGTGGCGGGAGCAGATGGAGCCCGGCAGCGTATACGCGACGTTCGCCGGCATGGGTCTGCTCTATGGACCCGCGTTCCAGGGGATCACCGCAATCCAGCCCGGAACGGAGCAGGCGTTGGCGCAGCTCCGGCTTCCCGAGCTCGTGGAGACCACGTCGGACGACTATGTCCTTCATCCGAGCTTGATCGACAGTGCGCTCCAGGCCTGTGTGGGGCTGCTCGACGAAGCGTCCGAAGACCTCGAACAACCGCGGTTGCCGTTTGCGCTGGACTCCCTGCGCATCTTTGCCCCCTGCACCAGCGAGATGGTTGCGTGGGTGCGGTACTCGCCCGGCAGCATGCCGGGAGACGCAGTCGTCAAGCTCGATATCGACCTCTGTGATGAGCGCGGGGACGTCTGCGTACAGATGCACGGGTTCGCGTCGCGCATCCTGACCGGTGATGTGAAATCAACTCACGCGATCAGGATTCCGATCCTGGATCAGGTGAATCCGGCCGAGGACGCGGTTGTCTTCGATCGTGCCTTCTATGAAAAGCTCATTGCGGACGTCGCGAACAGGGACGTCTCCGTCCATGACGCCGTCGAGGTAGGGTAGTCCCGCGCCGGCCCTCCAACTCCGTTCCTCCCTCCTCTACAAGAACCCAATCCGCCGCACACGGACGTAATACCAATGAAACGATTCCTGCAGAAGATCTACGACGACGTCGTGAACGGCAGGCTCTCTCAGAGCGAAGCGCTGGAGAGAGTCAGGGCGCTGAAGCTGCAGGAACAAGGCGCGAGCGCCGGGGTCCTGCTGGCGACGCCTGTGTGGCAAACCCCTTTGTGGCAAACCATGGATGGCGAAGTCGCCGCCGGCGCGAGCGCCGCATCCACCGAACGTCACGTGATTCTGGGTGAGCTGCCGCAGGTGGACGCGCAGGAACTCGCTTCGCTGCTTCCGCTCAGCCGCTGTGTCTCGGTGACGGCCGGACCGCAGAGCAGCATCGCGCAGCGCTACACCGGCTACGCGCTCGCGTGCTTCGAACGCATTCAGAAGATCCTGCACGCCAGGCCACATGGGAAGGTGCTCGTCCAACTCGTCGCTGCCGGCGATGAGGAGCAGGCGCTTTTCGCCGGCCTGGCGGGACTGCTCAGGACCATGGCCTTGGAGAACCCGCAGCTCAGCGGACAGATCATCCTCGTCCCCGCGCACACGACGGCCGCGGACCTGGCCACGCTGCTTACAGCCGAACAGTCGCGTGCACTCGACACCGTGGTCCGATACGCCCCCGGCGTCCGGCAGGTCCTGCATTGGCAGGAGCTGCCCGCAACCGCAAAAACATCGCCGGCAACCTTCGAGGACGACGGTGTCTACATGATCACCGGTGGTCTTGGCGGCCTGGGCATGTTGTTCATCCACGAAATTCTGGAGCGCGCACCCGGCGCGCAGATCGTCCTCACCGGCCGCTCGGCATTGAGCGGCGAAAAGCAGTCCCTGCTCGACGGCTTATCCCGGCGCGTGACCTACCAGCAACTGGACCTCGGCGACTTCGCCCAGGTCGAGCAGCTCATCGCCGGCATCAGGGACGAGCACGGACGGCTCGACGGCATCCTCCACTGTGCCGGGATGGTTGCCGACAATTTCATCCTGAAGAAGAGCAGCGCCGAATTCAGCGAAGTGCTGGCGCCGAAGGTTACCGGCACGGTGAACCTCGACCAGGCCAGCCGGGACGTCGAGCTGGATTTCTTCGTCCTGTTTTCCTCCGTGGCCGGCGCCATCGGGAACGTGGGACAGGCCGACTACGCGACCGCGAACGGGTTCATGGACCAGTTCGCGGCCTATCGCAACCGGCAGGTGGCCGCGGGGCAACGGCACGGGCGCACGCGCTCGATCGACTGGCCGTTGTGGCAGGCCGGCGGGATGAGTCTCGACCCCGCCACCCTCGAGCTCGTGCTCCGGACCACCGGCGGCAAACTGATGCGAACGGCGACCGGGATGGACGCGTTCCATCGCAGCCTGGCGCTGCCTTACGACCAGATCCTGGTCGCCGAGGGCGATCTCACGCAGATGCGCCGCGTGCTGCTTGCCGGTGCGGTGGTGCCTACCGAGCCGCGGGCGGAACAGGCGGCGGTCACTGCCGCAATCGATGTAGAGGACCTCGCCGGAAAGACACGCGAGTACCTGCGTAGAGAGCTGTCGGGATTGCTGAAACTGCCGTCGCACCAGATCGACCCGGATGCGGCGCTGGAGACTTACGGGATCAACTCGATCCTGGCGCTGAAGCTGACGGACCACCTGGAAAAGACGTTCGGTGCGCTCTCCAGGACATTGTTCTTCGAATACCAGACCATCGGCGAGCTGACGAAATACTTTCTGCGGTCTCATTCCGCGCGGCTGGCGACGCTGTTTGCCGGAACGGACTCCGGCAGGCGCCGGCCGAAGGACGTTGTTGCGCCACGTTCTGTGCAGCCGAAGCAGGCGTCGAGCAGGCGCGCCGCTCCTGCTCGACGCGCCCCGACGGAATCGGATCCGATCGCCATCATCGGCTTGAGCGGCCGCTATCCCGAGGCCGTCGACGTCGACGCGTATTGGCAGAACCTGCGCGACGGCAAGGACTGCATCACCGAGGTTCCTAAAGAACGGTGGGCGTGGCAGGCGTACTTCAGCGAGGACCGCAACGCTACCGGACACCATCTCAGCAAGTGGGGTGGGTTCATCACTGGCGTCGACGAGTTCGACCCGCTGTTCTTCAACATCTCGCCGAAAGAGGCCAAGGCCATCGATCCGCAGGAGCGGTTGTTCCTGCAGCACGCGTGGATGGCGATCGAAGACGCGGGGTACACGCGCGCGAGCCTGCAGGTGCCGTCGGCGGACGATCTGCCGGGGCAGGTCGGAGTCTACGTCGGCGTGATGTACATGGAGTACCAGTTGTTCGGCGCGGAAGCGGGTGCGCAGGGCAGGCGGATGGGGATTCCGGGCAGCATGGCCAGCATCGCCAATCGCGTGTCGTACGTCCTCAACCTGCACGGTCCGAGCATGACCCTCGACACCATGTGCTCCTCGTCGTTGACGGCGATCCACCTGGCCTGTCAGGACCTGAAGCTCGGGCGTACCAGCCTGGCCATTGCCGGAGGGGTGAACGTCAGCGTCCACCCCAACAAGTACCTGGTGCTGAGCGCCGGGCAGTTCCTCTCCAGCGACGGCCACTGCCAGAGCTTCGGCGAAGGTGGCGACGGGTACATTCCGGGAGAAGGCGTGGGAGCCGTGGTGCTGAAACGGCTGTCCGAGGCGAAGAGGGATGGCGACCACATTTACGGTGTCATTCGCGGCAGCGCACTCAATCATGGCGGGAAGACCAACGGCTACTCTGTCCCGAACCCGCTGGCGCAGGGGAGTGCGATCGGCCGCGCGCTGGCGGAGTCTTACACCGACGCGCGTCATGTCAGCTACATCGAAGCCCACGGCACCGGCACGAAGCTGGGCGATCCGATCGAGATCGCCGCGTTGAACAGGGCTTTCCAGTCCTACACGCAGGACACCGGCTTCTGCCTGATCGGCTCCGCCAAGTCGAACATCGGCCATTGTGAATCCGCCGCGGGGATCGCCGGCCTGACCAAGGTCCTCCTGCAGATGCAGCATCAGCAGATCGTGCCGTCGCTGCATTCGGCGCAGTTGAATCCGCACATCGATTTCCCGGCCAGCCCCTTCGTCGTCAATCAGTCCTTGAGGCCATGGGAGCAGCCGGTCATCGATGGCGTGACGCTGCCACGCATCGCCGGACTTTCGTCGTTCGGCGCGGGCGGTTCGAACGCCCACCTCGTCATCGAGGAGTATCAGGCTCCTGTGCACCAGCCGATGGCGTTTGCGCAGGTCGTCATCCTGCTCTCCGCGCGCACGGCCGAACAACTGCAGCAGAAAGCGCGCGAGCTCCTCGCTTTCCTCCAACCTCGGCTGAACACGATCGATCTCGGATCGCTCGCCTATACGCTCCAGGCCGGCCGCGAGGCGATGGACGAACGCTTCGGGCTCGTGGTGAGCTCCGCCGAGGAACTCGTTGAAAAGCTTCAGGCGTTCGTGGCGGGCGAGCACGAGATCGAGGACGCGTACCGCGGCCAAGTCAAACGCGACAGGGAAACAGTGTCGTTGTTCGGCACCGATTCCGACCTCCAGGAAACGGTCGACAAGTGGCTCACCGGCGGGAAGCTCGCCATGCTGCTGGAACTGTGGGTCAAAGGCCTCGCGATCGACTGGCGGAGGCTCTACGGCGAGACCACCCCTCCTCGGATCAGCCTGCCAACCTATCCATTCGCCAGAGAGCGCTATTGGATCGATCTCCAACCGGGTCCGGTCGCCGCGAAGCAGGTGGCGACCCGGGTGCGACGCGCAGGGAAACATCGGCGTATGGACGCGCGGCTTCGGCTGGCAGCGGGCATCACTCCGGTCAAAGCCGCCACGGCACCTGCCCCACGGGAAACGCTCACGATCGCGTCCCGCAGAGAAATCGTGCTGGTTTCGGATGTGTCGGCCGAACGAAAAAAGCCCGCATCGATTTCGTTAGCGGCGCCGGGCGGTACGGCCGCAACGCCTGCGACAGCGCGCGCGCCGAGGACGCTCTCCGACGTCAGCACCGGGAGCGCGGTGCCTGCCGCGTCGCCGGTTCGTTTGTACGAAGAGGGAGACGGGATCTTCTCGATCCAGCTCGGCGCCGGGGCGGCGAGGGACGTCGTTCCTCTCCTGCTGTCGGCCCTGGCCAGGGTGCAACAGGAGACGTCGGTCAAGGTCCTGCGGATCGGCGGCGCGGAGCGAGGTCTCGATCACGATGACGCGCTCGCGCACGGTCTCTATCAGGCCGTCATTTCGTTCCCGTACCCGGTCATCGCCGTCCTGCAGGGAGATACGGCCGGTGCCGGGTTCCTGTTCGCCGCTCTGTGCGACTTCATGGTGTGCGACGAAGATGCGCACTACGGGTTCACGGATGTGCAGCGCCATGTGTATCGGACGTCGGCCGTGGCAGAGGTGTTCAGCGAACGCTTCGGCGAGCTTCGCGCGCAGGACCTGCTGTACGGCTCGACCACGTCCACCGGAAAGCAGCTGCGAGCGAAGGGGTGGACTTGTCCCATCCTGCCGTCCGCCGAGATCGAGCTGTACACGCGGGGGCTCGCGTCCGCTCTGGCGGCGAAGTCGCGCGATGCGCTCCGTCTCCTGAAGCAGCATTTGACACGCAACCTCGCCGCCCGGGTCGCGGCCTTGACGCCAGTCGACGTTGCGATGGCCGCACCAGAGACGGAGGCGAAGCCCCTCGCGTCAATCCTCCAACTCCGGATCGCCGCAGCGAAAGACCTCGTTGCGGAGCTCGGCGATGTGTTCGCGAAGGTCGCTTCATCTGACTACAAGGCCGTGGTGCTCGCGAGCGATGGTCCGGACTTTTTACAGGACGTCTCCGACGATGACGTGGCGCAGCTCCAGCGCGTCATTCTCGAATCGGAGATCCCGGTCGTCGCGGCGCTGGAGGGAAATGCCAGAGGCAAGGCCTGGCTCGTCGCGCAGTGGTGCGACGCCTGCGTCTACAGCGAGACCGGCGTTTACTCCGCGGGCGGCATCGGCCAGACCGCGGCCGCGAGCTTCACGCATCGCTTCGGTGCGGAGGCAGCGAGGGAAATCCTGCTGACCGGTGCTGACTATCGCGGAGTGGAGCTCCGGCAGCGCGTCGGTACGTTGCTCGTCACGGAGCGCGAGCGCGTGCTGCCGACCGCAATTGAGCTCGCCGAGCACTGGGCCACGCTGCCACCGGCGGTTCTGGCGTCCTGGAAGAGCCACAGCGCGAGCACCCTCCCCACGGGATCCGAGCAGAACGACGAAACGCCCGAGCCGGCCATCGCTGCACCGGCGCCGATTCTCCTTCAGTCACACGCGGTCACCGCCACGGCGCATCCCGGCGGGATCGTGGTGGTGAAGATGGAGGATCGGGACGCGAAGAACATGTTCTCCGAGGCCCTGATCGCGGGGCTGACGGAAGCCTTTGCCCACATCGAGCAGACGCCGGCGTACAAGGTGGTGGTCCTCACCGGCTACGACAGTTACTTCGCGTCGGGCGGCACCAAAGAGGGCTTGCTGGCCATCCAGGCGGGCAAGGCGAAGTTCACCGACACGAGCGTCTTCCAGTTGCCGCTGGACTGCAGGCTGCCGGTCATCGCGGCGATGCAGGGACATGGCATCGGCGCGGGGTGGTCGCTGGGGATGTTCGCCGACGTCGTGCTGCTGAGCGAGGAAAGCCGGTATGTGAGCCCGTACATGGAGTACGGATTCACGCCGGGCGCCGGCGCCACGTGGGTTCTGTCCGACAGGTTCGGACACGACCTGTCGCGCGAGAGCCTGCTCACCGCTCGACCCTCGACCGGCCGCGAATTGAAAGAGAGAGGAGTGAGGCTCTCCGTCCTGCCGCGGGCCGAGGTAGAGGCGGCGGCGATGGCGCTCGCGAAGCAGATCGCGCAACACTCCCGCAGCCGCTCCATCGCGCTCAAGCAACAGTTGACCGCGTACGTACGCCAGCCGCTGGAAGAGACGTATCGCCTCGAAGTGGCGATGCACGAGCAGACGTTCGTCGGGCAGGCCGATACGCTGGCGCAGATCCAGACCAGGTTCCATCAGGAGAGCGAACCGCCGGTGCCCGTGGAAGCAGCGCCGCGGATGGTCGCGAGTGATGCACTGGCTGCCGTCACCGCGACCCTCAGGACGCTCCTCGCGAACGAGCTGCAGATGCGCGAGAGCGATGTCGACGAGCACGCCCAGTTCATCGACCTCGGCCTCGATTCGATCAGCGGCGTGACGTGGATTCGGAAGATCAACGACAGGTACCAGACCTCGATCGAAGCGACCAAGGTCTATGCCTACCCGACGCTGGCGCAGTTCAGCCGCCATGTCCTGGAGGAAGCAGAAACCCACGGGACGCTCCCGATGCCCGAGGCACGTGTTACGGCGAACGCCGCCGCGGCTCCGGCAGCTCATGTGCCATCGCCGGCGGCGAGACTCGCATCCCGTCGCAGCCGCAGGTCGTCGCGGCGCCCCGCTGCTGCCGGAGGTACAGAGCCCATTGCAATCGTTGGAATGGCGGGCCAGTTTCCCCAGGCCAACGACCTGGAAGCGTTCTGGCGAAACCTCGCCGAGGGGAAGAACTGCATCACCGAGGTTCCGGGCAACCGCTGGGACGTGGATGCCTACTATCAGCCCGGCGGGGTGGTTCCGGGGAAGACCTACAGCCAGTGGCTCGGCGCCCTGGAGCAATTCGACCTGTTCGATCCGCTCTTCTTCAACATCTCGCCCACGGAAGCGGAGAACATGGACCCACAGCAGCGCCTGTTCCTGCAGGCCTGCTGGCACAGCATCGAGAACGCCGGGTATGACGCACGGGTGCTGTCCGGGAGCAAGTGCGGCGTCTTCGTCGGCTGTGCGGCCGGCGACTACCACGAGGTGTCACCAAAGCAGCAATTGAGTGCGCACGGATTCACGGGCAACGCCATGTCCATCCTGGCCGCGCGGATCTCGTACTTCCTGAACCTGCAGGGCCCTTGTGTCTCGATCGACACGGCCTGCTCTTCGTCGCTGGTGGCCATCGCCCAGGCGTGCGACAGCCTCAATTCCGGCAGCAGCGACCTGGCCCTCGCCGGCGGCGTCTACGTCATGGCCGGTCCTCAGATGCACATCATGACTTCGCAGGCGGCCATGTTGTCGCCCGCAGGGCGGTGCTTCACCTTCGATCAACGGGCGGACGGATTCGTTCCGGGAGAAGGCGTGGGCGTCGTGATGCTGAAACGGCTGGCCGACGCGCGGAGAGACGGCGACCTCATTCAAGGCGTCATTCAAGGATGGGGCGTCAACCAGGACGGCAGGACCAACGGCATCACCGCGCCCAATCCCGACTCGCAAACGCGCCTCGAGCAGGACGTCTATGACAAATACCGGATCAATCCGGAGCACATCCAGCTCATTGAAGCCCACGGCACGGGGACCAAACTGGGCGACCCGATCGAAGTGGATGGCTTGAAAGCGTCGTTCAAAAAGTACACGCGGAAACAACAGTTCTGCGCCATCGGGTCGGTGAAGAGCAACATCGGCCATTGCCTGACCGCGGCGGGAATCGCCGGGGTGATCAAGCTCCTCCTGGCGTTGAAGCACAGGCAACTGCCGCCCACCATCAACTTCGAGCGGCTCAACGAGCACATGGACCTGACGGAGAGCCCGTTCTTCGTCAATACCAGCTTGCAGAAGTGGTCGCCCGGCGACGCGGCGATTCGCCAGGCCGCGATCAGCTCCTTCGGGTTCAGCGGCACGAACGCCCATCTCGTGATCGGGGAGCACCTGCCCGCTGCGGAGGTCGCACGCGCCGCTGCCGTCACGTCTCCGAACGGGAACGCGGTCATCCCTCTGTCGGCGCGCACCGCCGGCCAGCTTCAGCAGAAAGCACGCGATCTCCTGGATTTCATTCGCACCGAGCGGTCCACTGAGCTCCGCGAGCTCGCCTACACACTGCAGGTTGGCCGCACCCCGATGGAAGAACGCCTCGGGTTCGTGGTGAGCTCGATCGAGCAACTGACGGAGAAACTCGACGCCTGGCTCGAGGGCGAGCGGAATTTGCAGGACGTCCATGAAGGAGGAGTGAAACGCAACCGGGAGGCGCTGTCGCTGTTCAGCAGCGACGCCGACCTGCAGGAAACGATCGACAAATGGATCGCACACAGGAAGCTCCCGAAGGTGCTGGAACTGTGGGTCAAAGGGTTCGACCTGGAATGGAGCAAGCTCTATGGGGACGCCAGGCCGCAACGCGTTGCCCTTCCGCTCTATCCGTTCGCAAAGGAACGCTATTGGATCGAAGCGGCGGCAACGGAACAGGCCGTTCGTCCGCGCGCTGCTCATCGAGCTCGAATGAGAGCGTTGGTCCCTCGGCGCCGGCGCTCCAGCACTCCGACGCAGGAACCCTCCCGGCCACTGTTCTTCCGCGAGTGCTGGAAGGAACAATCGTCGCCCAGCACCGCGGTCCAGCCGAACGGCACGAAGTTCATCCTGTTCACGAATCCGGAACGGCAGGCCGCACTCGTCGACAGCGACGTCGACGGGCACTTTGCCGACGCGCTGGTCGTGCACCAGGCGCAGGACTATCGGAAGGTGCTCGAGGAGGCAGCCGCCGCTGCAGCAGGTCAGCCGATCACCATCATCTACACGTGGGCGCAGGGGAAGGGGCTCGAAGGCATTCACGACTTGTTCGAGCTCTTCAAAACGGTCAGGGCGTCCGCGCATCCGATCGGCCACGTCATCCTCGCGGGCCGCTACGATCCCGCGGTCGCCGAGACCTGCTGGGAGTACTCGTGGGGCGGCTTCGAACGCTCGCTCAGGCATTCGCTGCCGAACACGCGGATCTCGGTGCTCTACACGAATGCGAGCGCCTGCACGGCACAGCAGCTGCTCGAGGTATCGCAGGACGGCGGCATTTTCTGGTACAGGGATGACCGCCGCCTGGTGTTGTCCATCGAACCGGTGGAGCTGTCCCGGGTTTCGGAAGAACCCGTACTCCGGCATGGCGCGACGTATCTCATCACCGGCGGCGGCGGCGCGCTGGGGCTGAAGTTCGCTCGCCATCTCGCCGAAAGCTACGGAGCGAAGCTGCTCCTGCTGGGCAGACGCGCACGGACGTCAGAGATCCAGGCACAATTGGACATGCTCGTCGCGGCGGGTTCCCGGGACGCGCAGTACCACGCCGTCGACGTCAGCGACGAACCGGCCCTGCGGGCGTGGGCGCAGTCGCTGACGGACTCCATCTCGGGAATCATCCACGCCGCCGGTGTGGAATCGGAAGGGACGTTCTTCGAACGCACGGCGAGCGACATCGACGCGGTGCTGCGCGCAAAGACTCTCGGCACCCTCGCCCTGGACGAGGTGTTCCGCGACCACCCCCTCGACTTCATCTGCCACTTCTCGTCGACCGCCGGATCGTTGGGCGATCACGGTGCCGCCGATTACGCCGTCGCCAGCCGTTTCCAGACGGCGCACGGCGCGCGGCTGCAAGCGTCAGGGAAGACGAAAACGCTCGTCATCAACTGGCCGTTCTGGCAGGACGGCGGGATGGGCTTCAAAGACCAGGAGCAGGCCGCGCGTTATCTCAAGATGGCCGCACTGGAGTTCGGGAACGAGCCGCTGTCCACGCAAGCCGGCCTGGAGATCTGGCACGACCTCCTGCAGGCAGGTCAGCCGCAGACCATGGTCATGGTGGGGCAGCCGGCGCGGGTAGAGAAGTTCCTGCAGAAGGTTTATCACGGCGCGCGGCGTTCGCCCGTCATCAGGCCAAAACCTGCCGAGGCCGTGCCGCGCATGCAGCAGCGGCAGGTGGAAGACGAGTTGCGCGCGAGCCTGGCCGAATTGCTTCACCTGACCCCGTCACAGGTGGACGTGGACCAGCCGTTCAGCGAGCTGGGACTCGATTCGTTCCTCGGCACCGAGTGGATCAACGCCATCAATAAACGGTATGGAACCGCGATCGCGACCATCGCCGTCTATGACTACGCGACCGTCCGGGCGCTGGCGTCGCTGGTCGAGCAGCAACTGCCGGCGTCTGCTCCTGCGCAGGAAGTTCCTGCATCACAGCCGCGGGAGGATCGAGCCGCCCCACGTCGCCTCCGCCCGATCAGAAGGGGCCGACCCGCCGCCGCTGAAAAGATCGCCATCATCGGGATGTCCGGCCGCTATCCACAGGCGCCCAACCTGCGGCAGTACTGGCGGAACCTCGCTGAAGGAAAGAACTCGATCGTGGAGATCCCGCCCCATCGCTGGGACGTGAGCCGCTTCTACGATCCCGCTCCCGATGCGAAGGAGAGGACCTGCTCCAAATGGCTCGGGTCATTGGACGACATCGATTGTTTCGATCCGCTGTTCTTCCGGATCGCTCCGCACGACGCCGTGCACATGGACCCGCAGCATCGCCTCTTCCTGGAAGAGAGCTACAAGGCCTTCGAAGACGCGGGCTATTCGTCCGACGCCCTGAACGAGACAAAGTGCGGCGTCTATCTCGGCATTTCCAACAGCGAGTACGCGCTGCGCATCGTGCAGAACGGCGCCGCCTCGGCGCCGGTGACCAGCATGAGCTTCGCCGTCGCGGCCGCGCGAATCGCGTACTACCTGAACCTGAAGGGCCCGGCCATTGCGGTCGATACGGCCTGCTCGTCGTCGCTCGTAGCGCTGCATCTCGCCTGTCAGGCGCTCGTCAACGGCGAGACGGACATGGCGCTCGCGGGGGGAGCGAATTTATGGCTGGCGCCGGAGACGTATCTGTCGATGAGCCAGGCCGGCATGCTGTCGCCGACCGGACAATGCCGGGCGTTCGACGACGCGGCGGACGGGATCGTGGTCGGCGAAGGAGTGGGCGTGGTAGTGCTCAAGCGCCTGAAGGACGCGGAGCGCGACCAGGACCTGATCTATGGCGTCATCCTCGGGTCGGGGATCAACCAGGACGGCCGGACGAATGGAATCACCGCGCCGAGCGTCCACAGTCAGACGGAGCTGCTGCGCAACGTCTACTCGCGGTACAACATCGACCCCTCCACGATCAGCTATGTGGAGACGCATGGCACCGGCACGAAGCTGGGGGATCCGATCGAGTTGACGGCGCTCAGCAGCGTGTTCAAGGAGAACACGGCCCGCAAGAACTACTGCGCCCTCGCCTCCGTGAAGAGCAACATCGGTCATACAGCCGCGGCGGCGGGCGTGGCGAGCCTGCAGAAAGTGCTGCTGTCGATGCAGCACCGCACGCTCGTGCCCACCCTGCACGTCGCGAAGGAAAGCACACATTTCGACTTTGCCGATTCACCGTTCTACATCAGCAGGCAAACGCAGAAGTGGGACGCTGATGTCCGGCGCGCCGCGATCAGCTCGTTCGGCTTCAGCGGCACCAATGCTCATGTGGTGATCGAGGAATACCCGTCACCCGTCGCACCGGCAGGCGGAGACGCGAACTACATCGTCCCTCTCTCTGCGCGTTCCGAGGAGCAGCTGCGGCAGAAGGCGGCAGACCTGCTGGAGTGCATCGCCGCGTCACAGCCGGTCGACCTGGCCGGCGTGGCCTACACGCTCCAGGTGGGGCGCGACGCGATGGAAGAGCGGCTCGGCTTCATCGTCAGCTCGATGGAGCAGTTGGCGGAAAAGCTGAGCGCTTATCTGGCCGGCACGACGAACATCGAGAACGTCTATCGCGGTGGCGCCGAGACCCGCAGCGAGAACATGACCTTCATCAGCCGCGACGACGACATGCAGGAAGCGATCGACCGCTGGATCGCGCGGAAGAAGCTTCCGAAGCTCCTGGAGCTCTGGACCAGAGGCGTGGAGCTCGACTGGAAGAAGCTGTACGGCGACGTGAAACCGCGGCGCGTCAGCCTGCCCACCTATCCGTTTGCCAAAGAACACTACTGGATCGACGACCCGCCCGTCAGCCACACGCTCGAGCACAAACTGGAGATCGCCGGCAACCTCCGCTCGATCGAAGAAGTCATCGACCGCATCGGCGACGACGCGATCGACGCAGACGAAGCGGTCCGCCTGCTCCGGGTGCTGGTCTAAGAAAAACGCATTGCACTCCGGCTCGAGAGAGCCGACGAGAGGCCTCCGGCGGGCCGGCGTGGCCGGCAGCACTGGTTGCCCAAGGCTGAACGCACGCGTCTCGCAGGAAGCGCGGTCCGTGCGCAAACAAATGCCGCCGGCCACGCCGGCCCGCCGGAGGCCCCCCGTCGGTTCTCTCTGGCCGGAGTGAACCCGTCTTGCTTCGACACCCCACGCCCCAGGAGAGATATGGTCGACTTCATCGAATATGTCGTTGCGGAACTGAAGAGCAAGCGACTCTCGAAGAGAGATGCTGTTGCACTCGTGCGGCAGTTTTCGCTTCGCTCCTCCGGTACGGCTGGAGGCGCGGTCATTCACCCGCTCCTTCATCGCAACACGTCCGACCTCGACGAGCAGCGCTATCAGTCCACGTTCACGGGAGGAGAGTTCTTTCTTACCGATCATCAGGTGAAGGCGGACGGCCACGAGGCGCACAAGATCCTGCCCGGTGTTGCCTATCTCGAAATGGCGCGTGCAGCGATCGCGGATGTATCACACGAGCGAGCCGAGGGGACCGTCCTGGAGTTGCGCAACACCGCATGGGCTTACCCGATCGTGGTGGACGGGATGAAGGAGATCAACCTCGCCCTCGTGCCGGCCGACCACGACGAGCTCGATTTCGAGATTTACAGTCAGGACGGCGATCAGGAGATCATCCATTGCCAGGGGCGCGCGGTCCTGAGCCGCGCGCCGGAGACGGCCACTCTCGATCTCGCGCAGCTCGAGGCGCAGATGGGGGAGGGGCTGTTCGAGCCGGCCAGCCTGTATGCGGCGTGCTCCCGGATGGGATTGATCTATGGTCCGGCATTTCAGGGAGTGACGGCCATCCAGCGCGGGAGCGGCCAGGTGCTGGCGCGGCTCCGTTTGCCGAAGGGGGTGGAGCGGACGTCCGGCGATTACGTGCTGCATCCGGCCGTGATGGACAGCGCATTACAGGCGGCGGTCGCGTTGATCGACTTGACCGAGCTTTCCAATGAGCCGCGCCTGCCGTTCGCGCTCGACTCGCTGCGCATCGTTTCGCCCTCCACCTCCGAGATGGTGGCCTGGGTGCGATACTCGGCCGGCAGCCAGGCCGCGGACAGGATCGTCAGGCTCGACATCGATCTGTGCGACGAGCGCGGCAACATCTGCGTGCAGATGCACGGACTTTCGACGCGCGTTCTGCGAAAGGAGATCAGCACACCGGTTTCTCCCTTAGAAGCGGAAGCACCCGTATTGCCCGCGGTAGTCGTCGAAGCGGAGGGCCTCCCTGAGAAGACCCAGGAGTACCTGCGCAGGCAATTGTCGGCGTTGCTGAAAGTCCCCTCCCACAGGATCGACCCGCGGGCGGCGCTGGAGAATTACGGCATCGACTCGATGCTGGCCATGCGCCTGACCAGCGAGCTGGAACAGACGTTCGGCACGCTGCCGAAGACTTTGTTCTTCGAGTACCAGACCATCCGCGAGCTGGCGGGATATTTCGTCGAGAATTACTCCGCGCAATTGACGGCGCTCTTCGCGCCGGGCTCGAATCGCGAGCCCGTGCCGGCCGTGCCCATGGCGCTGCAGCCCGCGCCCGTGACGCGGGCGTCGAAGCGGCGTTCCGGGCGTCTGCGCGGCGGTACGTCCCCAACGACGACGAATGACGAGCCGATCGCCATCATCGGCTTGAGCGGACGTTATCCCGAGTCCATCGACGTCGGCGCGTATTGGGAGAACCTGCGCGACGGGAAGGACTGCATCGTCGAGGTGCCGAGGGAGCGGTGGGACTGGCGCGAGTACTTCAGTGAAGACCGGAACGAGCGAGGCCGCCATTACAGCAAATGGGGCGGCTTCATCGCCGGCGTCGACGAATTCGACCCGTTGTTCTTCCACATGTCGCCGGCCGAGGCGGAGCGCATCGACCCTCAGGAACGGCTGTTCCTGCAGCACGCCTGGATGGCGGTCGAAGACGCGGGTTACACGAGGGCCAGCCTGCAGGTGCCGCACGCGGGAGACCTGCCGGGGCAGGTCGGCGTGTACGCCGGCATGATGTACATCGAGTACCAGCTGTTCGGCGCCGAAGCGAGCGCGCGCGGGAAGCGGATGGGCGTGGCCGGGAGTCCCGCCAGCATCGCCAATCGCGTGTCGTATGCCCTCAACCTGCACGGTCCGAGCATGACGCTCGACACCATGTGCTCGTCGTCCATGACGGCCATCCACCTGGCCTGCCAGGATCTGCGGCAGGGCCGCATCAGCCTCGCGCTGGCCGGCGCGGTCAACGTCACGATTCATCCGAACAAATACCTGGTGCTGAGCGGCGGCCAGTTCATCTCCAGCGACGGTCACTGTCAAAGCTTCGGCGAAGGGGGCGACGGCTACATCCCCGGAGAAGGCGTGGGCGTGGTGGTGCTGAAACGCCTGGCCGATGCAAAGCGGGACGGCGATCACATTTACGGCGTCGTCCGCGGCAGCGCCATCAACCATGGCGGAAAGACCAACGGCTACACGGTCCCGAACCCGCAGGCGCAGACGAGCGCGATTACTCGCGCACTCGCGGAATCGCGCATCGACGCCCGCCACATCAGCTACATCGAGGCGCACGGCACCGGCACGACCCTCGGCGACCCGATCGAGATCGCCGCGCTGACCAAAGCCTTCCATCAGGACACCAGGGAGACGGAGTTCTGCCTCATCGGCTCCGCCAAGTCGAACATCGGCCACTGCGAATCGGCGGCGGGCATTGCGGGCCTGACCAAGGTCCTCCTGCAGATGCAGCATCAGCAGATCGTCCCCTCGCTGCATTCAGCGCGGTTGAATCCTCACATCGATTTTCCGAAGACCCCATTCACCGTCAATCAGGCGTTGCGCCCCTGGGAGCAGCCGGTGATCGACGGCCGGACGCTGCCGCGCATCGCCGGCATCTCCTCCTTCGGCGCGGGCGGCTCGAATGCGCACCTGATCGTGGAGGAGTACCAGCCGCCGGCGCGCGAGCCGATGGCCTTCACCCAGGCCGCCATCCTGCTCTCCGCGAAAACGGCGGAGCGGCTGCAGCAGAAAGCGCTCGAGCTCCTCGCCTTCCTGCGCCCGCGACTCGGCACCCTCGATCTTCCTGCCATGGCCTACACCCTCCAGGTGGGCCGCGAGCCTATGGACGAGCGCCTCGGGTTCCTCGTCAGCTCGGCCGAACAACTGGCCGAAAAGCTCGAGGCGTTCCTGGCCGGCGAGCAGGCCATCGAAGATGGGTATCGCGGCCAGGTGAAAGGCGGCGACGACGCCCTGTCGGTGTTCAGCACCGATGCCGACCTGCAACAGACCATCGATAAATGGCTCGCCGGCGGCAAGCTCGCCAAGCTGCTCGACCTCTGGGTCCGGGGGCTGGAGCTCGACTGGAACAGGCTTTACGGAGAGGTCAGGCCGCCGCGCGTCAGCCTCCCCGTCTATCCATTTGCCAGGGAGCGCCATTGGCTCGACCTCGCCTCCGGCACGCCGGTGCCGGTCCGCGGTGCAGTGCTCCACCCATTGCTGCACAGCAACACGTCCGACCTGAACGAGCAGCGCTACCTCACGACCTTCACGGGCGAAGAGTTCTTCCTCTCCGACCATCAGGTGAAGGCGATCGGACAGCCGGGGCAGAAGGTGCTGCCCGGCGTCGCGTACCTCGAGATGGCGCGCGCGGCGATCGCGCGGGCGTTGCCGGAGCTGCCCGAGTCGACGTCGCTGGAGCTGCACAACACGGTCTGGGCGCAGCCGCTCTTCGTTGACGAGCCGCAGGAAGTCAGCATCGTCCTGTCGCCGGACGACAGCGGCGGGATCGACTACGAGATCACCAGCGGGGAGGGGGAGCGGGAGCTTGTCCATTGCCAGGGCCGCGCGGTCTTCGCCGGTTCGGTGGCCTCGGCGAAGCTCGACCTGGCAGACCTCGAGCGGCGGATGACGCGCGGCAGGCTGGAGCCGGCGCGCGTCTACGCGCTTTGTGCCGGAATGGGGCTGGCGTACGGACCGGCGTTCCAGGCGATCACCGCGATCGACCGAGGGAACGGCGAGGTGCTGGCGCACCTGCGGCTGCCGGCCGTCGTCGCGGACTCGGAGCGGGCGGGAGACTATGTCCTGCATCCGAGCCTGATGGACGGTGCGTTGCAGGCCGCGATCGGCCTGATGGAGGACGGCGCCGCATCCAGCCGGCCGCCGTTGCCGTTCGCGCTGGAGTCGTTGCGCATGCTCGCGCCGTGCACTCGGGAGATGGTGGCCTGGGCGCGTTACGCGACTGGGAGCGGGACGGCGGAGCACGTCGTGCGGCTGGATATCGACTTATGTGACGAGCGTGGGAACGTCTGCGTGCAGTTGCACGGGTTCTCCTCGCGCGTAGCGACTGCCGCCGCGGACGAAGCGGTCGGTACGTTGCTGGCCATGCCGGTATGGCAGGCGAGCAGCGCCGCGCTCTCCGCGGACGCCATCGACTTCGCGGAACAGCACGTCATCCTTTGCGAGCTGCCGGACCTCGACGCGGCGCGGTTCGCGAACGGCCTCTCGCTGCAGGCCGGAAACGAAAAGAACATCGCGCAGCGCTACAGCGAATACGCGCTTACGAGTTTCGAGCGGGTGCAGACCATCCTTCGGAACAAGCCGCAGGGGAAGGTGCTCGTCCAGCTCGTCATCCCCGACCAGCAGGAGCAGGTGCTGTTTGCAGGCCTGTCGGGATTGCTGAAGACAGCGGCGCTGGAGAGTCCGCACTTCGTGGGGCAGGTCGTCCTCGTGCCGGCGGACGTGACTTCAGAAGAGCTGGGACGGCGCCTGCAGGAAGAGCGGAGCCGCGGGCTGGATGCGGTCGTTCGCTATGAGCTGGGCGGACGACAGGTCCTCAGCTGGGATGAGGTCCCCTCCGATCCCGAGCAGGCGCCGGTCGCGTTCAAGGATGCAGGGGTGTACCTGATCACCGGCGGGCTCGGTGGACTGGGCTTCGTCTTCGCCGCGGAGATCCTGGAGCGCGCACCGGGAGCGCGCACCGTATTGACGGGTCGCTCGCCATTGAGCGGTGAGAGCGAAGCGCGTATCGCGGCCTTGTCGTCAAACACCGGCCGCGTGACTTACCGGCAGGTGGATCTCGGCGATCCCGACCAGGTGAAGCGGCTCATCGCCGGCATCCAGTACGACTATCACCGGCTCGACGGCGTCCTGCACTGTGCCGGGATGACCGCGGATCACTTCATCCTGAAAAAGAGCAACGCCGATTTCGCCGCGGTGCTGGCCCCGAAGGTCACCGGCACGTTCAACCTCGACCAGGCCACGCAACTGGTAGCACTCGATTTCTTCGTCCTCTTCTCCTCCATCGCCGGCGCCCTCGGCAACCTCGGGCAGGCCGATTACGCGACGGCGAACGGCTTCATGGACCAGTTCGCGGCGTATCGCAACCGGCAGGTCGCCGCGAGGCAGCGCCGCGGGCGCACGCGGTCGATCAACTGGCCGTTGTGGCAGGCCGGCGGGATGGGGATCGATCGCGCGATCGAGGAGCTGCTGCAGCGAACCACCGGCATGCAGCCGATGCAGACGAAGACCGGCATGGACGCCTTCCACCGCAGCCTGGCGTTGCCTTGCGACCAGCTGCTGGTCGTGGAAGGTGACGTCGCGCGGATGCGGCGGGCGTTCCTGGCGGCTCCCGAAATGCCGCCCGCATTGCTGGCAGCACAGCCGGTGGCGGTCGCCGCGATCGACAGGGAGAGCCTGGCCGCGAGGACACAGGAGTACCTGCGCGAGGAATTCTCGAAGGTGCTGAAACTGCCGCCTCATAAGATCGATCCGGAGGCAACGCTGGAGCGCTACGGGATCGACTCGGTGATGGTGATGCAGCTGACGAACGAGCTGGAAAAGACGTTCGGGTCGCTGTCGAAGACGCTGCTGTTCGAGTACCAGACCATCGCCGCTCTGGCCCGCTATTTCGCGAAAGCGCATGCCGCCGTCGTCCAGGAGAAGCTCGGGCTGTCAGCCGAAGCTCCCAAGGTGATCGACGCACCGGTCATCAGTCAGCCGGCGTTGCGGATCAGGAAGCGTTTCGCCGGCGCGAAGACGAAGCCGCCACAGGACGTCGCCATCGTCGGAGTCAGCGGACGCTATCCGCAAGCCGGGAACCTGCTGGAGTTCTGGGACAACCTGCGGAACGGCCGCGACTCGATCACCGAGGTTCCGGCGGAACGGTGGGATCACTCGGTTTACTTCGATGCGGACAGGAACGCCTCGGGCAAGACATACGGCAAATGGGGCGGGTTCATCGACGACGTCGACAAGTTCGACCCGCTCTTCTTCAACATCTCGCCGAAAGAAGCGGCGCTGATCGATCCGCAGGAACGCCTGTTCCTCGAAACGGCGTGGGAGACGATCGAGGATGCCGGCTATACCAAGGAGAGCATCTCCGGGCGCCGCGTCGGCGTCTACGTCGGCGTGATGTGGGGGCAGTACGAGCTGTTCGGGGCGGAATCGGTCCTCAGGGGCAACACGGCCATCCCTGTTTCCTCCCACGCTTCGATCGCCAACCGGGTCTCGTACTTTTTCGACTTCCGCGGGCCCAGCATCGCCCTCGACACCATGTGCTCGTCGTCCCTCACCGCCATCCACCTCGCGTGCGAGGAACTGCGGCGTGGGGAGGTCGACGCCGCGATTGCGGGCGGCGTCAACCTCACGGTCCATCCTTATAAATACCTCAGCCTGAGCCAGGGAAAATTCATTGCCAGCGACGGCCGGTGCCGGAGCTTCGGCGCGGGAGGGGACGGCTACGTGCCGGGCGAAGGCGTGGGTGCCGTGCTGCTGAAATCCCTGGAGCACGCGCTCCGCGACGGCGACCAGATCTACGCGGTCATCAAGTCGAGCACCATCAATCACGGCGGCAAGACGAACGGCTACAGCGTCCCGAATCCGAATGCACAAGGCGACCTGATTCTGGAGGCATTGAAGAAAGCGAATGTAGATCCGAAGACTCTCGGCTATGTCGAGACCCACGGAACGGGCACGACGCTGGGCGACCCGATCGAGATCACAGGGTTGCTGCAGGCGTTCGAAGGTTCGAACAGCGACAAGCAGTTCTGCCCCATCGGCTCCGTAAAGTCGAACATCGGGCATCTCGAATCGGCTGCGGGGATCGCGGCCGTGACCAAGGCTCTCCTGCAGTTCCGCTACAAGCAGCTCGTTCCTTCGCTCCACGCCGAGCCGCTGAATCCGAACATCAACTTCGCGGATTCGCCGTTCTACGTCCAGACGGAACTGGCGGAATGGAAGCGGACCGGCGCGCACCCGCGGCGCGCGGGCGTGAGTTCGTTCGGCGCGGGAGGCTCCAACGCGCACCTCATCCTCGAGGAATACGACGCCGTGCCGCGGCAAGCGATCGCGACACCGGCAACGTCCCCCGACCTGTTCGTACTCTCCGCGAAGAACCCGGCCGCGCTTCGCCGGTATGCCGAAGCGGTGGTCCGGTTCCTGGACCACGCGCCCGACGCGTCGCTGGCGGACATTGCGTACACCTCGCGCGTGGGACGGACCGCGATGGACGCGCGGCTCGCGATCGTCGCCTCGAGCGTGGAGGACCTTCGCGGCAGGTTGACCGGATGGCTCGCAGGGAAAGATGAAGCGGACAGCGTCTTCCAGGGAAATGCCCGCGAGAACCAGGAGGTATCAGGTGTCGGCTATCAGGTATCTGGGGTGTATCGCCCGGGCGACGAGCCCCAGACACCTGACACCCGACACCACCGCGCCGGCGACCTGACCGACGGCAATCTGGAGCAACTCGCCACGCAGTGGACTCTCGGCGCTCAGCTCGACTGGTCGCTCCTGAAGCGGCAGGGCAGCCCGCGCCGGGTCTCCCTTCCGACCTATCCATTCGCGAAAGAAAGATACTGGATCGACCAGGAAGTGCCGGCACTGCGGCTCGTCGACCCGAAAGTCGCGGCAACCGTGCATGCCGAGGAGAAGGGGAGGACGTACTACTCCACCGCGTGGACGTCGAAGCCGCTACCGGCGCAGGTGGAGAACGCGACGGACGTTCGCCCGATCCTGATCCTCGACGCGACGGAGCCGTTGGTGCTCGCGATGCGCGAGCAGCGGCCGGCCGCTGCTGTGGTCTGGGTCAGGCCGGGCGAGGCGTTCGCGGAGCTCGAGGCGAACGTCTACACGCTCGACCCGCGGCGTGAAGAACACTTCCAGGAGCTCGTCGCCAGTCTCGAAACGAAAGCGCTGCTTCCCGGCGTGGTCCTGCACCACTCGCCGGAACCGTGCAACCTCGAAGACCCGCGGGCGGTGGCGCAGCAGCTCGAGCACGGCCTCTACACGCTCTTCCAGCTCTGCAAGACGCTGGCGGCGGGGAAGCATCAAACGCCGCCGCGGATCATGTCCGTCTTCTCCAGCCACTCTCCGCTGGCCTCCGCAATCGGCGGCTTCTTCCGGACGCTCACGCTGGAAGACCCGCGGGTGCTTGCAAAGGCCATCGAGCTTTCCGGCTCGCCGTCACAGAAGGCCGCCCTCATTGCAGCCGAGATCTCCGAAACGAATTGGACGACGCAGGAGATCCGCTACCGCGAGCAGGTGCGCTTCGTACGCGTGCTGGCGCCGCACACGCCAGAGTCGCGAACCGAGCTGCCGCTGAAGCAACACGGTGTCTATATCGTCACGGGCGGCCTGGGCGGCCTCGGGCTGATCTTCAGTGAATATCTGGCCAGGACGTTCCAGGCGAAGCTGGTCCTCGTCGGACGCTCCGCGCCCGGCGCGAAGCAGGAGGAAGCGCTGGCCAGGCTCAAGGGCTACGGAGCGGAGGTGCTCGTCCTGCAGGCCGACGTCTCCAGGCCGGAAGACGCGGAAAGGATCGTACGGGAGGCAAAGGCGCGTTTCACCCGCATCGACGGCGTGATTCACGCCGCGGGCGTGAACCGCGATGCGTTCATCCTCAGGAAAACCCGCGAACAGATGGACGCGGTGCTGGCGCCGAAGGTTTACGGCGCAATCAACCTCGATCTCGCCACGCGCGACGAGCAGCTCGACCTCTTCGTCCTCTTCTCTTCCGTGGCAGGCGTGTTGGGCAACGTCGGGCAAAGCGACTACGCGTATGCAAACCGCTTCCTCGACGCTTTCGCGGGAACGCGCGAGAGCCTCGGAACCGGCCGGACGCTCTCCATCAATTGGCCGTTGTGGGAAGAGGGAGGGATGTCGCTCTCTGCCGCCGACATCGCGCGCCTGGAGACGCAGACCGGAATCTGCCCCATGCCCACGCCGGACGGCATCCAGTACTGGGAAGACTTCCTGCGCTCCGACACTACGCAAGGCGTCGCGCTTTACGGCATCCCGTCCAGGATCGCCGCGCGGATCGCGCAGCCGCCGGCGAAGGCGCAGCGTAAAGCGCGTGGGCACCGCGCAGCGTCCCTCGAGCAGACCGAAACCTATCTGAAGGCCGTGATCGGCGAGGAGATCAACCTCGCGCCGGACCGGATCGATTCAGCCGATCCGCTGGAGTCGTTCGGCATCGATTCCGTGACCATCACCCGCATCAATACCCGCCTGGAGCGCGACCTCGACGAGCTGCCGAAGACCATGTTCTACGAACACGAGACCGTGGCCGCCCTCGCGAAGTTCCTGGTGCGGGAGTTCCCCGAGGCCTTGAGCGAGCTGTTCGCGCTGTTTGGCCCCGGCGAGTCCGAGCCTGTTCTTCCCGCAATTGCCGCCGAGGAAGAGGTCACTGCAGTCCGCGCGGCAACGGCGGAGGAAAGCGAGGCCCCCGACGCAATCGCCATCATCGGCATCCATGGGTACTACCCCCATTCCGCCGACCTCTCCGAGTACTGGAACAACCTGAAAGAGGGACGGGACCTGATCGACGTCGTGCCGCCGCAGCGGTGGGACTATGAAGAGCTCTACCACCCCGACCCGGCGGCGGCGGCGGACGGAAAGATCTACTGCAAATGGGGCGGGTTCCTGGACGACTACGACAAGTTCGACCCCCATTTCTTCAAGATCTCCACCGCGGACGCAAAGAGCATGGATCCGCAGGAGCGTCTGTTCCTCGAATCGGCGTGGGCCGCCATCGAGGACGCCGGTTACACCCGCGACAGCCTCCGGGCGCGCTTTCCCAAAGCCGGCAGCGCGGACGTGGGGGTGTTCGTCGGGGTCACCAGCAACACCTATCACCTGTGGGCGCCGGAAGAGCGGAGCCGCGGCAATTTCGTGACTCCCAGTGCCTTGCCGTGGTCCGTTGCGAACCGCGTCTCGTATTTCTTCGATTTCAACGGCCCGAGCATGCCGGTCGACACGGCCTGTTCTTCGTCGCTGGTCGCGATCCATCTCGCCTGCGAGAGCCTCAGGAGCGGCGACTGCCAGGTGGCGCTCGCGGGCGGCGTGAACCTCTATCTGCATCCTTCGAAATACCACGGCCTCTGCCAGAAACGCGCGCTCTCGCAGGACGGGAAATGCCATAGCTACGGCGCCGGCGACGACGGGTTCGTGCCGGGCGAGGGCGTGGGCACGCTCGTCCTCAAGCCGCTCCGCAAGGCGCTCGCGGACCGCGACCGCGTCTACGCCGTCATCCGCGGCAGCGCGTACGACCATAGCGGCCGCTCGAACGGCTACTCCGCTCCCAACCCGAATGCCCAGGCGGCCCTGATCGGCCGCACGCTGGAGAAGGCGCACATCCATCCCGAGACCATCGATTACGTCGAAGGCCACGGTACGGGCACGCAATTGGGCGACAGCCTCGAGATCGCCGCGTTGACCCAGGCCTTCCGGCAACAGACGGAGAGAAAGCACTTCTGCCCGATCGGCTCGGTCAAGGCGAACGTCGGGCACTCGGAATCGGCCGCAGGCATCGCGGGCGTGGCGAAGATCCTCCTGCAGATGCAGCACCGCCAGCTGGCGCCGTCCATCCATTCGGACGAGCCGAATCCCAATATCGAATTCGACGAGTCGCCGTTCTATCTCCAGCATGGACTCACGGAGTGGAAGCGCTCGCCCGACCACCCGCGGCGTGCGCTGATCAATTCGTTCGGTGCGGGAGGGGTGAACGCCTGCGTGGTCATGGAGGAATACGAGGAGCCGAGCCTCGCCGGCGACGCATCCGCAGACGCGCCGTATCTGTTCACGCTGTCCGCCAGAAACGAAGAGCGCCTGCAGGCCTACGCCGATCGCCTGCTCGCGCGTCTGCATGACGATGAGCATCTGGACCTCGGGAGCCTCTGCTACACGCTCCAGACCGGCAGGGAAGCGATGGAAGAGAGACTGGCCATCGTCGTCTCCGATGTCGCCGACCTCATCACCCGCCTCGGTGACTGGAGAAAGCACGCCGCCGCCGCCGATGTCTTCCGCGGCAGCCTCGGGCCGCGCCGCGGTCGGAAGCGTTCCGTGAAACTGGCCATGGGCGAGCACGGCCTGACCGAGCTCGCAGCCAGGTGGTCGGCCGGCGAAGACGTCGATTGGGACAGCATCCACTCCCGTGCCCCGCGGCGCATGAGCGTGCCTACGTATCCCTTCGCTCGCGAGCGGTACTGGATCTGGGATTCCCTCGTGCCCGCCCGTGCGGCGCTTCCCACCGCGCAACTGCATCCGCTGATCGCCTACAACTCGTCCAGCCTCACGGAAGTCAGTTTCAGCTCCTCGCTCTCGGACACTGCTTTTTACGCGGTCGATCACAAGGTGCACGACGAAGGGATCCTGCCGGGAGCGGCCTTCCTGGAGATGGCGTGCATCTCCGCGAACATCGCCAGCGACCGCAAGGTGCGGAGGATCAGGGACGTGGTCTGGATCCGGCCGTTGAGCTTCCGGTCCGGCGCGCAGGCGGTGCGCACCGTGTTGAGGCGGATCGGAGACGACGTCGATTACGAGATTTCCTCGCTCGACGACGCGGGCGAGACCGTCGTGCATTCAGAAGGAAAGCTCAGTTTCGGCCGAAGCCCAATCAATAAAGCCGAAGACCGCATCTCGCTGCGGACGCTGAAGGAGCAATGCGCGAAATCGGGCGACCGGGCCGCGTTCTACGACACGTTCCGCACTTTCGGCCTGCAGTACGGCCCCTCCTTCCAGGCAATCCAGGAGCTTTACGTCAACGGCACGTTCGCGCTCTCCAGGATGCAGCTCGCCGAGCACCTGAGGGGCGACTTCGGCCAGTTCATCCTCCATCCGAGCATCATCGACGGCGCGCTGCAGACCGTGGCCGGCCTCGTAGGCGGTCAGACGGCGGTGACGCCCTACCTGCCGTTCGCGCTCGATGAGATCGACCTCCTCAGCCCCGTCCCGCAGACGTGCTACGCGTACGCCGAACGGGCCGACGCGCACGCGCAGAATCACTCCGGCGTCATGAAGTTCAACATCCGCATCCTCAATGAAAGTGGCGACGTGCTGGTCAGGATCAGGAACCTGTACGTAAGACCATTGGCAGGGCCGCTGCCGAGCCGCCAGCCGCTCGTCCCTGCCATGCCGGCCGGCGGCGGGCGGTTGCTCAGCATGTCGGGAGAGTCGCTGGGATGAGCGGACAGCAGGCAATCGCAGACGCTCGTGAGGCCGCCCCGCGCGTGGTCATACTGGCCGTGCGCAACGGCGAGATGAAGAACTACAACTATCTCGTGGTCGAGCCGGAAACCCTCGAGGCCGTGATCGTCGACCCGGCCTGGGAAATCGACACCATCGAGGCGGCCATCGCGGCCGAGCGGGCCACGCTGCGCGGCATCCTGGTCACCCACTCCCACCGCGACCATATCGACCTGGCCAGGCCGCTGGCGGAGAAATACGACTGTCCGATCTGGATGTCGAAAACAGAGATCGGGGTCTCCGGGTTCAGTGCGCGCCAACTGGCCGCCATCGAGTCGCAGCCCTGGACGGTAGGGAAGCTGCTGATCGAGCCCCTATTCACGCCCGGCCACACACGCGGCAGCACGTGCTACCTGGTCGGCGACAACCTGTTCACGGGCGACGTGCTGTTTTCCGAGGGGTGCGGCATCTGTGCGGATACCGAAGCCGCGCACGCCATGTTCGCGAGTCTGGAGCGGATCAAGAACCGGGTGGGGCCACAGACGCGGATTTTCCCCGGCCATTCATACGGACAGCAGCCGGGGCGGACGATGGCGCAGTTGCTTCAGGAAAACATCTACCTGCAGTTTTCGGACAAGGAATCGTTCGCCGCGTTCCGGCTCAGACGGGGCCAGGACAAGGCGAGACTGTTCAACTTCAGTTGAGTACCAAAATGCGAGGAGCTCAGAGGAACCCATATGACCGCCGTTGGAATTGAAGCAATGAATGTTTTCGCCGGCAGTGCCTATCTCGACGTAGAGAAGCTCGCCCGGCATCGCAAACTGGACATGACCCGCTTCGCGAACCTCCTGATGAAGGAGAAGACCGTTGCCCTGCCGTATGAAGATCCGATCACCTTCGGCGTGAACGCGGCCCGGCCGCTGGTCGACGCATTGAGCCCGGAGGAAAAAGACCGGATCGAGATGGTCATCACCTGCACCGAGTCGGCCTTCGACTTCGGCAAGTCGATGAGCACGTACTTTCACCGGCTGCTGGGGTTGAACCGCAACTGCCGGCTGTTCGAGCTGAAGAACGCCTGCTATTCCGGCGTGGCCGGCCTGCAGACGGCGGTCAACTTCGTGCTCTCGCAGGTCTCGCCGGGCGCGAAGGCACTGGTGATCGCGACCGACATCTCCCGCTTCCTGGCCGTCGAGGGAGGCGAAGCGCTGTCGGAGGACTGGTCGTTCGCCGAGCCGAGCGGCGGAGCGGGCGCGGTGGCCATGCTCGTCAGCGAGACGCCGCACGTGTTCCAGATCGACGTCGGCGCGAACGGCTATTACGGATACGAGGTGATGGACACCTGCCGCCCCGTTGCCGACAGCGAGGCGGGCGATGCCGAGTTGTCGCTGCTCTCGTACCTCGATTGCTTCGAGGGCGCTTACAAGGAGTACCAGAACCGCGTGACCGGCGCGGATTTCGGCGGCACCTTCGGCTATCTGGCCATGCACACTCCATTCGGCGGCATGGTCAAGGGCGCGCATCGCGACATGATGCGCAAGACGGTCAGGGGCACCCCGAAGGAGATCGACGCCGATTTCGAGCGCCGTGTAATGCCCGGCATCCGTTATTGCCAGCGTGTCGGCAACATCATGGGCGCGACCACGATGCTGTCGCTCCTCAGCACGATCGAGCACGGCGATTTCGACACGCCGCAGCGAGTGGGCTGTTTCTCCTATGGCTCCGGCTGCTGCTCCGAGTTCTTCAGCGGAGTGGTCACGAAGGACGGCCAGGACCGCGTTCGTAAACTGCGGATCAACGAGCAGCTCGACAAGCGATATGAACTTTCGATGCAGGAGTACGACCGGCTGCTCGTCGGCAGCAACGCCGTGAAGTTCGGCACCCGCAATGTCGTCCTCGACACCGGCTTCCTTCCCCCGGCCAGGAACGCCCAGGGGAACGGAACGCTGTTCCTGACCGAGATCAAAGAGTTCCAACGGCGATACGCCTAGGCCGCGCCATGAAAGACTTCAAAGGCAAAGTGGCCGTGGTCACCGGTGCGGCCAGCGGCATCGGGCGTGCTCTCGCGGAACGCTGCGCCGCGGAAGGGATGAAGGTGGTGCTCGCGGACGTCGAAGCGCGCGCACTGGCCCGGACCGCCAAGGAGCTCAGCGACGACGGCGCGACTCTGCTGGCCGTCCCGACCGACGTCTCCAAGGCGAGCGAAGTAGAGAACCTCGCCCGCAGGACCATCGAGGCCTTCGGCGCGGTTCACCTGCTGTTCAACAACGCCGGGGTCGCGCAATACGGACCGGTGTGGGAAGCGACCGTCGACGACTGGGAGTGGGTGCTGGGGGTGAACCTGTGGGGGGTGATTCACGGCATCCGCACTTTCGTGCCGTTGATGCTCGCGCAGGACACCGAGGGGCACGTCGTCAATACCGCCTCCATGGCCGGGCTGACCGCCGCCGCCGGTTGCGGCGTCTACAGCGTGACCAAGAACGGCGTGGTCAACCTTTCCGAAACGCTCTATTACGACCTCAAGGAGCGGGGCGCAAAGATCAACGTCTCCGTCCTCTGTCCCGGCGCGGTGAATACCGGGATCGCAACCGCGTCGCGCAACCGCCCCGCGGGCGCGCAGCCGCAGACGCAGGGCGACACCTTGGCGGAGCTCTTCGTCCGGCGCGCTGTAGAGGGCGGCCTGTCCCCTCGGAGCGTCGCCGCTCAGGTGTTCGACGCCATCCGCGATGAGAAGTGTTACATCCTCACGCACCCCGACTGGAAGCCCCTGGTGCAGATGCGCATGGAAAGCATCCTTCACGACCGCAACCCTGCTTGATGACGACGTGGATCGAGGACATCCACCACTATGCTCGACTCTTTACTGAACCGCTTACCTGTAGAAGACGCCGCTGCTGCCGCCCTGGAATTCGAGCCGGTGCCGCGCATGCTCGGCGACCACTCGCTCTACCGCCGCATGACGCTCACCCCCGCGTCGTGCGGGCACAACTCGCTCTTCCTGGCGCAGGTGGCCGACTGGACGTGGGGGACGGTGAGCGAGACCTGCGGCACCGAGATGTACCGCGAGAAGAACGGCAACGGCATGCCGACCTACCTCTCGTTCTACTACCTGCGCATCCTCGGCGGACCCGCGATGCAGATGCACCAGTTGACGTTCGGCGACGTCATCGACGTGGTCACGACCGCCTACAACTTCGGCAGCGAATCGATCCTGACGCTGCACCGGGTCGCGCGTGCCTCTCCCGGCGGCGCTCCCCCGCGCGCCGTGTCCGCGTACGAGCTCTACGAGCGCCGCGACGAAAGCTGCCTCTACGTCGAGTCGCTCAACCGCTGGATCACGCGCAGCCGGCCGGGCAACGAGGCGCTCGTGAAATCCTCTCCCGCCGGAATCGTCACCAGCCACCTGCCCGTGCTGCCGGAGCGCCACTCGCCGCGGCTCGTCTACGACGTGGCCCGCAGGTCGGGGACGTTTCACGACGTCGCGTCTCCCGAGTACGAGCCGGTGGTCGACGAGTACACCGTCGACTACACGATCGACGCGGCACGCGACCTCAACGGCGTGGGACTGGTCTTCTTCGCCTCCTTCGCCTCGATCGTCGACAGCAGCCTGCTGAAGCTCTGGAAGCACCTCGGCCGCGACGTCGATTCGTTCGTAAACCGCGTCGTGCGCGACCGGCAGATCTGCTACGCGGCGAACGTGGAGGTCGACACTCCCGTGCGGCTCACGCTCCGCTCCTGGCGCCGCCGCGACGATCCGCGCGAGGAGATCTTCAATATCGTGATGCGCGATCCGGCACGAGACCGGCTCGTCCTCGTCTGCACCCTCAACATCCGATCGGAGCACTCCAGCCATGCCAGCGCCTGACGTCAGCAGGGATTCGGTCGCCCGCGCCGTGCGCGAAGTGATCGCCGTCGTCCTCCCCTCCGTCCCCACCACCGCCATCGCCGGCCACAGGCACCTGCAGGACCTCGGCGCCGACTCGGTCGACCGCGTCGAGATCATCCTCATGCTCCTCGACCGCCTCGAGCTCGACGAGCCGATGTCCAGCTTCAGCCAACTCCCCGACGTCGACGCCCTGATCGGCTTCCTCCACGACAAGTGTCACTGAGGGCCGAGGCCGAGGGAAGAAATGGCCGAGAGCCACGTTCCTCGCCTGAGGCGTGACCCCTCATCCGCCCTTCGGGCACCTTCTCCCCTTGCAGGGGAGAAGGGCTACTAAGTTCCCGTTTCGCGAGAGTGAGAATTAGTAGCCCCTCTCCCCGCGTCGAGCGGGGAGAGGGTGGCCAACGGCCGGGTGAGGGGCCGTGCCACAGGCGAGGAACGGGGCTCTCGGCCCTCAGCCCTCAGACATGATGCATACTCCCCACGCTTGCTCCTTCGTCCGCGGTTCTCGCTTGCCACGTGGTCGCTGCTCGCTCTCCTCGGGGGGCTGATCCTCGGCGTGCTCGGGCATGCCACGGGGGCGGATGGTTTCCGCACCGTCGAGCGTCTGGTCACGCCGGTCGGCGCGCTGTGGCTCGCGGCGCTGCAAATGCTCCTCCTGCCGCTGATCCTCAGCCAGCTCCTCTCCGCGATCACGGGTGCGGGCGGGGGAGCGGGGCGGGAGATCGGGCAGCTCGGCCTCCGCACGGTGCTCCTGTTCGTGCTGATGCTGTTCGCGGCGGGCGCCCTCACGCTCGCCCTCAGCAAGCCGCTCGTCGCGCTCTACGACGCCGGACCTTCGTTCACGGCCTCGGTCGTCCCGCCGCCGGAAGCCACAGGCGCCACCGGCCGCGACGACAAGTGGCCCACGAACCTCGTCGAAGCCGCACGGAAAGGTCAGATCTTTCCTCTCCTCATCTTCGCGGCGCTCCTCGGCGCTGCCGTGACCCGTTTGCCGGACGAGAGGCGGGTTCCGCTCACGAACCTGTTCCGCGGCTTCGCCGAGGCGATGATGATCGTCGTCCGGTGGGTGCTGGTGTTCACGCCGGCCGGGGTCTTCGCACTCAGCTACGCATCTGCCCTCGATGCCGGAGGCGCGGTCGCCGGCATGATGGGCGCCTTCATCGTCCTGGTCTGCGCGCTGCTCGCGCTCTTCACCCTGCTGCTCTATCCGGTGACCGCGATCGCCGCGAAGGTTCCGGTGCGCACGTTCGCGAAAGCGGTCGCGCCCGCGCAGCTCGTGGCGGTCAGCACGCTCTCCTCGCTCGCCGCCCTTCCCGCGCTGGTGCAGGGCGGCATCGATCACCTCGAGCTGCCGCCCCGTTTCACCGGCTTCGTGCTGCCGCTCTGCGTCTCGATTTTCAAGATCAACCGCACCGTCTCGTCGACGGCGAAGCTCGTCTTCCTGGCGCACGTGTACGGCATTCCGCTGAGCGCGTGGACCATCGTCGTCTTCATGCTCTCCGTCACGCTCCTGAGCTTCGGCGCGGCGGGCGTGCCCAACGGCGGGCAGGCGTTCTCCACGCTGCCGGCGTACGTCGCCGCCGGCCTTCCCGTCGAAGGGGTGATCCTGCTCGAAGCCACGTCGATGGCGCCCGACATGCTCAAGACCGTGCTCAACGTGACCGGCGACATGTCCGTGGCCGCGATCCTGTCGCGCTCCAGCCGCGGGACGAGCGAAGCGGTGGCGATGGAGGACGCAGGCGCTCTCGCGGGTGAGGGCGCCGTTTGAGAGGATCGCTCGAGCTCCCGCTCGATCTGCTCCGGCGCCGGCCGGGGCTCGTGCTCCGCTTCATCGCCGGCTCGCTGGGGCGGGCCGCGCTCACCTCCGCGACGATCCTGCTGATCCACCAGTTCCTCGCCGTCGTCCTCGGACAGCCCGGCGGCTGGGTCACCGCGCTGCTGAATCGCGCCGGCATCTCGCTGTCGCTTACGTCCGCGATCGTGATGCTCGCGCTCGTGCAGCTGGGCGCCGTCGTGCTCGCGTACGACTCACGTCTCAGCGAGCACAGGATCCTCACCGTCTTCGAGCTGGGGACGATGGAGCGCGTGATCTCCCACATCCTCGGCCTCTCCGTAGACTTCTTCGACGACCGCACGCACGGGGAGCTCATGCAGAGCGTGCGTCAGGATGTGACGAACCTGCGTCTGGTGGCCGCGGCCCAGATGACGCTCCTGCTGGAAGCGACGCAGGCGCTCGGGCTGATCGCGGTAGCCACGAAGCTCAGCCCCTCGCTCGCGCTCTGGGCGTTCCTGCTCATTCCCGTCGCGGCCGTACCGATCACGATCGCGGCCCGCCGCACGCTGCAAGGCTCGGCGATCCTCCGGCGGCGCAATGCCGGCATCTACGACATGCTCCTGCAGCTCGTGCACGGAATCCGGATCATCAAGATCTACGAGTCCGAGGCACACGAGGCCGCGCGCACCACCGACCGCGCGCGCGGCTATTTCGAGCAGGCGGATGCGATGGAGCGCACGCGGGCCCTGGCACGCGTGGCGCTCGATTCGATGTCCGGTGTGAACATGATCGTGGTCGCGGTGGCCGGCGGTCTCCAGGTCCTGCGCGGCACCCTCGGCTGGCCGGAGCTCCTGGCCTTCTTCCTCGCGGCCCGTGCCGCCCAGGGCCCGCTCAACAACATGAACACGGCCTGGATGGACATCCGCCGCCACGCCGCCAGCGTGCGCAACATCCAGGCGATGCTGGCCACCGCGCCCACCGTGCGCGACGCGCCGGACGCACGTCCGCTCGATGCCGCCCCGGCCACGCTCACGGCGCACGACCTGACGTTCGTCCGCGACGGCCGGCCGATCCTCGACGGGGTGACGTTCTCCGTGCGTGCCGGCGAGACGCTCGGCATCGTCGGCCCTTCCGGCGCCGGCAAGACCACCCTGCTCAACCTCGTGGCGCGCTTCCACGATCCCGCTTCCGGCAGCATCACCATCGACGGCATCGACCTCCGCGCGCTGTGCCTCTCCGGCGTCCACGCGAGCATGGCCATCGTCACGCAGGATCCCTTCCTCTTCAGCACGACCATCGCGGACAACATCGCCCGCGGCCGGCCGGCGGCGGCACAGGAAGAGATCGAGGCTGCCGCGCGCGCGGCCGAGATTCACGACGACATCATGGCCATGCCCGAGGGGTACGCGACCGTGGTCGGGCACGGCGGGCGGACGCTGTCACGAGGGGAGGCGCAGCGGATCAACATCGCCCGCGCGGTGCTCAAGAACGCGCCGATCCTGCTGCTCGACGAAGCGACGTCGAGCCTCGACTCCTGGTCGGAGACGCGCGTGCAGAAAGCGCTCGACCGGCTCGTCGCGGGCCGGATGGTGCTGTCCGTGGCGCACCGCCTGTCGACGCTGCGCAACGCGGCGCGCATCCTCGTCCTCGACGGCGGACGCGCGGTCGGACTGAGCTCGCACCAGGAACTGCTCGCGACGTGCGAGACGTACCAGCGTCTCTGGTTTGCGCAGTCGCAGGCGACAACGGCCGTCTCGGGAGTGCCGGGATGATCCACTACCTCACGCTCGACGGGCGGACGATGTTCAGCGAGTACCTCGAATACTGGGGGAGGGAGCTCGCCGGCTCCGAGCTCCGCATCCTGCGCTACGAGCACCTCCTGCGGGAGACCCGCTTCCAGCCGGGCACCTACGTATTCACGACCTTCGATGAAATGCGCGGCGCGATGGGGAGCTATGTCGACGCGCTCGCGGCGGAGCTGCGCCAGTCGCCTCACGTGCGCATCTTCAACGATCCGCGCCGCGTCCTCCGCCGCCACGACCTGCACGCGGAGCTGGCGCGCCTCGGACGCAACACCTTCCGCAGCCATCGCGCGAACGGAGACCTGGGCGCGGTCCGCTTCCCGGTGTTCATCCGCTCGGAAGGGGCACACGACGGCGCGCTCTCACCGCTCCTGCACTCAGCCACCGCCATCGAGACCTGGATCGGCCGCGTCCTGGCCCTCGGACGTCCGATCGACGACCTGCTCGTGGTCGAGTTCTGTGACACCGCGGATGCCGATGGCTCGTACCGCAAGTACGCCGCGTTCAACGTCGACGGGCGGATCGTCCCCCGCAGCCTGAACTACGGCCGCAACTGGGTGCTGAAGTTCGCCGGGAACGACTTCTCGATGGCCATGGCGCGGGAGGAGCTCGAGTACGTGCGGCAGAATCCGCACGAGGAAGAGCTCCGGGAGATCTTCGCCATCGCGAACATCGACTACGGCCGCATCGACTATTCGCTGCTCGACGGGAAAGTGCAGACGTGGGAGATCAACGTCAACCCCACCATCGGCCGCGGCCTGCGTCCGTCGAGCCGCACCATCGATCCAGAGCTGCACGGCGTGCGAGAAGAGACCAAGCAGGTGTTCTACGGACGCTTCAATGCCGCCTGGGCGGCCGTGGCCGCGGCCAGTCCCGGCCGCGAGGCCGCGCCGCTCGAGCTGCGCATCGAGCCGCTGGTGCTCGCCGCCGCGCGTGAGGATCGACGCCGCCGCTGGCGCACGCGCGAGGCCATCGTCGAAGCCGGCCTGCGCTTGGTGAAGCCGCTGATGAAGACCCCCCTCCGCCCGCTGCTGCGCATACTCTACTGGGGGCCCCAGCGCGTGGTGCGCGCCAGCGCGGCGCCGTTGTTCCGCGCGCTCGGCCGCCGCGCGCGGAAGCGCACCAGTTCGCGCGCATAGGCGAGCGACTCTCCCGCCAGCCACGCCGCATGCCCCGCGAACGCGAGCGGCCAGGTCAGCAGAAACGCTCCCCGCATGTTCGCGGCCGCGCAGTAGCGGTACGTGAGCGCCGCGATGCGCGCGAGCCGGACCGGCAGGATCGAGACGATGAAGTAGAGCGCGACCGAGCGCCGCGTCGTCAGCCACGACGTGCGCAGCCGCCCGAACATCCCACCGCGCAGGTACCGCTCGCGCAGGAAGCGCGCGATCGAGTCCGTGTGGTGATGCTCGACGACCGCGCGCGGCGCGAAGCGCAGCTCCCGCCCCATCGCCTCCAGCGCCTGCCCGAGGGAAACGTCGGCGAGATACTGCCCGCCGTGCATCCCGCCGGCCTGCTCGAAGTCGGCTCGCGCGACGAGCAGGTTCGCCGTCGGCGCCGTATCGATGGCGCGCACCGCGCCGCCCGGCAGGAACTTCGCGAACTTGCAGAAGTGCATCCCCAGATCGCGGAGGCGCCGGCCGTGGCAGGCGATGGCACCCACGATCACCTGCGCGCTCGCGTCGTACTCCCGCACCAGCTCCGCCAGGCACTCCCGATGCGCATAGCAGTCCGCGTCGATCGAGACGAGCAACACCCCGCGTGCCTGGGCGACGGCGCGATTGCGCGCCTCGTGCGGGTAGAGCCGCGACGCACTCCGGTCGAACCGGACTTCCGGGAACGCGCTCGCGATCCGCGCGCTCTCCTCCCCGGGCGAGCTGTCGACCAGGATCACCTCGAAATCGCGAAACGTCTGCGCACGCAGCGATGCGAGGCAGCGCTCGAGCGTCTCGTGCGCATCGAAGGCGGCGACGATCACCGACACCCGCGGCGCGACATTCGTGGTCGTGGATTGGAGCGGCATCCCGGTTTGCATTATGGATGCACGACCGGCTCGCGAAAAACGATGTCATCCCGAGACTGGGCACTGCGCGAGGCGCAGCGGTTGATTGGGAGGAAGCGGTTACGGTGCAACGCTTGGTGCGCCGCCGTAGGCGGCGTCAGATCAATAGCCCCCGGCTTCAGCCGGGGGAAATGGCGGGTACAGAGTCGAGTCCGCGTAGCGGCCGAAAGAGTTCTGTCGACCGCTACGCGGGCTCGATGGGGGGGGCCGATTCCCCCCGGCTGAAGCCGGGGGCTAGTGATCTCTCCCCCGCTACGCGGGCGAGGAGACGCCGGAAAGGCTTCCTTAAGAAGCGTCGAGCGAGGGACCTGGGCGGCGGGGCTGGCGCAGCGTGGGGCTCATGCGTTCAGCGTGAGGCATGTGCACGCGCCCCTCGGGATGACGGTGCCGGTTAGACTCCCGCCATGAAGACGATTTCCATGCTCCTCCTGCTCCTCCTCGCGGGAGCATCTGCCGCACAGGACGTCCCGCGCTTCACCAGCGACTTCACTCCCGCCGAATTCGCCGCGCGCCGCGCGCAGGTCTACGCCGCCATCGGCCCGAACGGCCTCGCGCTGCTGCAGGGCAACCCGTCGCCGGAGAGTTACACCCGCTTCCGGCAGAACAACGAGCTCTACTACCTCAGCGGAATCGAGTCCCCGCACGCCTACCTCCTGCTCGACGGCGCGGAAAAGAAGGCCGCGCTCTATCTTCCGCACCGCCACGTGCCGCGCGAGGCCGCGGAAGGCAAGCTCCTTTCCGCCGAGGACGCGGAAGAGGTCACGAAGCTCACCGGAATCGAGAACGTGTTCGCGCTCGAGCTGCTCGCCGAGCATCTCGCCCGCCTCGCCCGTGCCGCCGAGCCGTGGACCGTCTTCACCCCCTTCCAGCCCGCCGAAGGGATGGCCACCAGCCGCGACCTCGCCCTGCGCCGCATCGCCGACACCGTCAACGACCCATGGGACGGCCGCGCCTCGCGCGAGGCGGCGCTCCTCGGACTCATTCGTGCGCGCTTCCCGCAGTTCGAAGTGCGCAACCTCACCCCCACGCTCGACAGGCTGCGTCTCATCAAAAGCCCCGCGGAGCTGGCCCTCATCCGCAAAGCGACCCGCCTCTCCGGCCTCGCGCTCATGGAAGGAATGCGCTCGACGCAGCCGGGCATGCTCGAGTCCGAGCTCGACGCGATGGCGAAGTTCATCTTCTATCGCAACGGAGCCCAGGGCGACGCCTACTACTCGCTCGTCGCCAACGGCCCGAACGCGATCTACCCGCACTACAACGCCGGCAAAGGACGCCTCGAGGACGGCGACCTGCTGCTGATGGACTACGCCCCCGACGTCGGCTACTACATGAGCGACGTCACGCGCATGTGGCCGGTGAACGGCAAGTTCACGCAGGAGCAGCGCGAGCTCTACACGTTCTATCTCGGCGCCTACCGCGCCATCCTCGACGCCATCCGCCCCGGCGTCACCCCGCAGACCATCCGCCGCGAAGCCCTGGTGACGATGGACGCGCTGCTCGCCCGAAGCCGCTTCTCGAAAGAGCTCCACGCCAAAGCCGCCCGCGACTTCATCGACGCCTACCGCCGCGCCACCGACAACCCCCGCCAGACCCTCGGCCACTGGGTCGGCATGGCCGCCCACGACGTCGGCACCGACCCGGGCCCCCTCCGCCCCGGCATGGTCTTCACCATCGAGCCCGCGTTGCGCGTCCCCGAGGAGAACATCTACATCCGCCTGGAAGACCTGATCATCATCAACGAGACCGGCAAAGAGATCGTCAGCGACTTCGTCCCCACGGACGTCGACGCCATCGAGGCGTTGATGAAGGAGGAAGGGATGCTGCAGCGGTACCCGATGGACCGGCCGTAACGGCCGGTCATCGCTCCGCCGCCGGCTCGTCCGTGTTCCTGCTTGGGTTCGTACCGTAAGCAGCGATGGTGCAATCGTCGCGTGTCACCAGAGAAGTCCTGCGGCCATCGCCTACAGCTTGCCCTCACGATCGACGCCTACACTGCCAGTGTGAAGTCTTCGGCTCGATCGTTTGTGTGGCGCTGCCGCGCCCCGCGGGCGCAATCGCCGTAGAAACGCGCTGAGAAGCGCATACTGGCCATTGTGATGTCCGAGCTGGCGCACGAGGTAGCTGCGGCCGACATTCCGAAAGAGCGAGGCCGCGTCCGGTTCATCCTGCAGATGGCTGCAGTCGCCGCGCTCTATTTCGCGGCCGGCAAGCTCGGGCTGCATTTCGCCGTCGTCCACGCGAGTGCGACCGCGGTCTGGCCACCGACCGGCATCGCCCTCGCCGCAATACTGGTCTTTGGCCCCCGAGTGGCGCCGGGAGTGTTCCTCGGCGCATTCCTCACGAACGCCACGATCGCCGTGCCGCTCGGCGCTGCTCTCGGCATCGCCGGTGGCAACACGATCGAGGCGCTCCTGGCGGCGTTTCTCGTGAACCGCTACGCGGGCGGACGGCGCGCGTTCGATCATCCGCCCAACGTCTTTCGTTTCGTCGCCTTCGGCGCGCTCGCGGCCACGACGGCCAGTGCGACCATCGGTGTCCTCGCGCTCGGTCTCAGCGGGGCCGCGCCGTGGCACGCGTTCGGTTCGCTCTGGCTGACGTGGTGGTTCGGCGATGCCATGGGCGCGCTGTTGTTCACCCCGTTTCTGTTGGCGTGGAACGCGGGCGAGCGGGTGGAATGGACGAGAGCGAAAGTGCTGGAAGCCGCGGCGGTGCTGGCATTCCTGCTCCTCACGGCCGCTCTCATGTCCGGGTTTCTTTTTCGATCGCGCCTCGGCAACACACCGCTCGGCTTCGCGACCATTCCCTTCCTGCTCTGGACCGCCTTCCGTTTCAGCCCGAGAGAAGCGTTCAGTGCATCCTTCCTGCTCTTCGCCGTCAATCTGGCCGGCGTCGTCGCCGGTCACGGCCAGTTCGCCCGTGGCTCGCCGAACGCATCGCTGATGCTGCTGCAGGGATTTTCCGGATTCGTGACCATCATGACCCTGTTCGTCTCGTCCGTGGTTGCGGAGTGGACGCGCGCCGATCGAAGTCTCCGCGAGTTGAACCGGGAGCTCGAGCAACGGGTCTCGCAGCGCGCGGCCGAGCTGCGCATGAGCCAGCAGGAGATCGACCGCTTCTTCAGGCTATCGCTCGACCTGCTCTGTATCGCCAGCACGGACGGATATTTCAAGCGCGTCAACCCGGTCTTTCACAGCACGCTCGGTTTCACGGATGAGGAGCTGCTTGGCTGCCCGTTCATGGAGCTCATTCACCCCGACGACGTGGCCGCAACGGTTCTCGAAGTGAGCAAGCTCGCCGCCGGCGAGCCGATGATCTACTTCGAGGTTCGGTTCCGCACGAAGGCCGGAGACTACAAGTGGCTGGCCTGGTCGTGTCAGCCGGCTCCGGACGGCACGCTCTACGCCATTGGCCGCGACGTGACCGACCGGCGCGGCGCGGAACAGGCCATCGCCGAGAGCGAGCGGCGATTCCGCGAGATTTTCGACCGCAGCCTGGCGCTGGTCGCAACACATACCGCCGAGGGAACGCTCCTTTCCATCAACCCCGCGGGCGCGGCGGCCCTCGGCTATGCACCGGAGGAATTGGCCGGAACCTCGCTCATCGACCTGGTTCCCGAGCGGCTCCGTGCACGCGCCTCGTTTGCCCTCGATGCGCTGCGGAAAGCAGGGACCGGCGAGGGGCTGGTCACGCTTCGTGCTCGATCGGGTGACGAGAGAACGTTCATGTATCGCAACTCGTGGGTGGCCGCGGCCGAGGCTCGCTCTCCGTACGTTCTGGTGCACGCGGTAGACATCACGGAGCGACTGCGCGCCGAGCGGGTGCTCGAGCATCAGGCGATGCACGATCCCCTGACCGGTTGCGCCAACCGGACCCTGTTCTTCGACCACCTCCAGGGCGCGATCGCGCGTGCCCAGCGTGCGAAAACCCGCGGCGAAGGCGCCTGCATCGTCGGTTTGCTCTACCTCGATCTCGATGGATTCAAGCCGGTGAATGACGGTTTCGGGCATGCCGCGGGCGATTTCGTCCTGCGCGAGACGGCGGCACGGATACGCGCCAGGATTCGCGGGGAAGACACCGCGGCGCGGCTCGGAGGAGACGAATTCTGCATCGTCGTGGACAAGCTGCACGGTGCGGAGGACGCGACGAAACTCGCCGCCTCACTGCTGGAGGCGATCCGCGAACCGCTCGTATGGGAGGGCGAAGAGATCCGGATCGGCGGCAGTTTCGGCATCGCCCTCTACCCTCAACATGGCGAGCTCGCGGAGGTACTGCTCGGCCGCGCCGACGAAGCGATGTACGCCGCGAAGACAGAAGGACGCAACCGCGTGCATCTCGCCTGACGAAGCCCGTGTTTCCGGGACGACCAGGCACACATGACCGGCAGGGCCGTCTGCGCGCTGGGCCGTGCGACAGGCGATACGCAACCTCAGGCCGACGCCCGGACTCCCCTCACTCCGCCGCCGGCTCGTTTGTCTTTGTCTTCCTGCGGAACCGCTGCGTCTTCAGGTAGGCGCGCTTCATGTTTTCGTAATAGGGGCGCATATGGGTGTCCCAGGCCATGGGACCGTGCAGGCGGAGCCCCAGCGCCCGGTAAATCAGCAGGATCGCCCTGCCGACGCGATGCTTCCGCATCGTGTTCGAAGCCTCGATCCCGTCCGTGAACGCACGCAGCTCGACGATCGCCTGGTCCCACCGGCGCGTCTCCTCATGCTCCTCCCGCAGCTCCTCGCCGCTCCGTCCCACCAACCCCTTCGTGTCCTGCCACGCGACCGCCGTGTGGAGGCCATGCTCGAGGAACTCCGGATCGAGGTGCGCCGCACGCGAGTGCGTCCGCTTTTCCTGCACCGTCAGCTGCGTAAATCCGGGAATGTGCTGCCGCAGGTAGCGCAGTCCCTCCACGAGCATGTCCGGGTCGGCGAGCGGCGGCGGAGTCGTGGCGACGAGCCCGAGCCGGTCGGGTGCCGCCACCGGCGCCGGAGCCGTCCCGGCCTGTTCGATCGTCACCACGGGAGAAGCAGAAGTCTGCCGATCATCGTTTGACATGTGAATAGGACGGCGGAAGCCGGAAAGAGGTTTCGCGCAGCCCACGATGGACTCGATCGGTGCCCGGTCGACATGGGGTGATCTCGATCGGAACCGCGGCGATCGTAGGAACAGGTGCGGCGAGGTTGCGATGGATATCGATGACGTCAACCGTGGCCGCGGACGACCCTGTGGGGGCTACGACGTAGCTTCGATGGAGTTAACGGGATCTCCACCGAGGTCCCGGCCGACCCTGTGAACGAGTCCGGTGAAGGTGCGACGGATATCGGGTGATCTCAATCCTAACCGCGGCCATGTGTGGGCAGGCACGGCGATGGGGTGGTGGACATGAGGTGATCTCAATCGTGGCCTCGGACGACCCAGCGAAGGGGTGCGGCGAAGGTATGAGGGATATGGGGCGACCTCCATCGTGGCCTCGGATAAACCTGTGAACAGTTGCAGCCAAGGTGCGATGGACATCGGGTGACTTCAGTCGTGACCGCGGCGATCGCGTGATCAGGTATGGCGAAGCGCGATGGATATGAGGTGATCTCAATCGTGGTCTCGGGCGACCCCGCGAAAGGGTGCGGCGAAGCTGTGAGGGATATGGGCGACATCCATCGTGCCCTCGGAGAATCCTGTGAACAGCTGCAGCGAAGGTGCGCTTGACATGGGGCGATGTCGATTGGAGTTGCGGCGAGCGTACGAACACCGGGGGAAGGTGTGATTGAAGTGAGTCGATGTCCACCGTGGCCTCGCACGATCCTTTTGGACCGCTGCGGGCGAAGGTTCGATGGATATGCGCGATGTCCATCGTGGCCCTGGGCGATGCTGTGAAGAGCTGCGGCGAAGGTACGGCCGACATGGGGCGATGTCGATTGGAGTCGCGGCGAGCGTACGAACACACGGCGAAGGTGTGATTCACGTGGGTCAATGTCCACCGTGGCCTTGCACGCCCCGGTGGACCACTGCGGCGAAGGTACGATGGATCTGCACGATGTCCATCGTGGCCTCGGGCGACCCTGTGGCGAAGGGTACGGCTGCATCGCGGCAATCCCCTACAGGTGGCCCTCATCATCGCAACCTACATTGACGGCATGAAGGTGCTCGGCTCGATCGTCTGGGTGGCGCTGCCGCTCCTCGCGGGAGCAGTCGGCGGCATCGCGTCCACCAACGCACCGGTGTTCTACGTGCAACTGGAGAAGCCGGAGTGGGCTCCGCCGGCGTGGCTCTTCGGTCCCGTATGGACGGTGCTGTATCTGCTGATGGGCATTGCGGCGCTACTCGTCTGGCGCAGCGCGCCCTGGCCGCGAACGCGCGCGGCCCTCTCCTTCTTCGCGATCCATCTCGTCGTGAACGCGGCATGGAGCTGGCTGTTCTTCCACTGGCACCTCGGCGCCGGCTCGTTCGCCAGCATCGTCCTGCTGTGGCTGATGATCATCGCTCTCGTCGTGTGGTTCGCACGTTTCCGCCGATCCGCCGCGCTGCTCCTCCTGCCGTATCTCGCATGGGTGACGTTCGCGGTCGCGCTGAACTGGACGCTGTGGCAGCGGAATCCGGCACTGCTCTTGTGAGGGTGGTTTGGTAGCGCATGCGGGATTCGAACCCGTGTTACCGCCGTGAGAGGGCGGCGTCCTGGAGTCCTGTCAGCAGCGCCCGTAAGAGGTTGATGTTATCGGAGACGCGGCCGCCCATGTCGGCAGCGAGTCCGAACGATTCACCGGCGAGATCTCGCGCGACGATCGTCCTGATGCGGTCGAGGGTGTTCGGAAATGCGATGGCCGCGGAATCGCGGCCGATCAGCGCGGCGCCGGCAAGCTCGTTGTCGTACTCGAACCGCTGGAGAAGATCGTCGGCTTCGTCGTAGAGGCGATCCTCGTTCCATCGACCGGCGTAGCTCTGGAGGAGGGCGCGCAGGTCGACGGCATCGTGATGTGGACGGTCGAGGTGCCGCTCACTCCAGGCGATCAATTTCAGGATGAGGAGACCGGGCGGTGATGCGACGAACGCCCGCGTCGCGCCGGGAAGGATGACCTCGAACGCATGCTGGCTTGCCTCCTCGAATCCCACCACGGACATCGCTGTGTCCTGGTCGGGCGGCCAGAGAACGACGCCGTCTTCCTCGATGCCGCCGAACGGCAGAATATCGATCTTCCACCCGTGGAGCTTGAATTGGCGACGAGACGTCCGAGCGTGTTCCGCACCACCCGCGATCAGGCGCTTCTCGACGACTTCGACGCTGTGCCAGCTTCCGGCAGGCATGGCGATGTCCAGATCCTCGGTTCTCCGTCCTTCGTCAAGTTTGTACGCGTGCCGAAGAATGAGCTCGCGCGCCGTTGCGCCGACGATCAGCCACTTGTCGGTCTCGTCGTCGGCTGCGCCGTGTATGGCACGAACGATTTCAGCCAACGGCTGCAGCTCAGCGATGCCGCTGAGATCAAAAACGGTACGCATCGCGAATCTGTTTTGCGGCGTCGATCGAACGCGCGTCGCCAGCGGTCATGAGATCGGCGTAGATCAGGAGTGGCGGTACGACGTCCGCCCGTGGGCTCGGGACGGAGTTCCAAAACCGGCGCCGCAGGATCACCTTTCCGGCTGGATCAGGTTTCAGACGGTACTGTGAGATGAGACGGGTCGGAATGGCGTCTGTATAAATGACCGCGCGCTCTGGTACGAGGCCGCGTTGAAGAATGGCGGCCGCCGTTTCTCCGCCCCACTGCACACCGTGCGTCGCCAGATCGGTCTGGCGCCACCAGTCTGCAGGCGCTGCAAAGCGAGCCAGTTCGAGCGAGGGGTCGAGAACCCTTGCGTACGCTTCCGTCCATTGATTGACGAGGCGCTCGCGCTGCACCAGCCGCCGCGTTCCATCGATCTCCACGAGGTAGCCGAGGTCTGCGAGACCTTCGAGCACGGCGGGGACCGAGCCGAGCGCGACGTCTGCAGCGGCAGCGATACTCCGTTGTGTTCCCAGGAGCTGCGGAGCCGAGAGGATCGCAAACAGAATCTTGATGCCGCTGGGTTGAAAGACGCGGCTCGGTCGCGGGGCAGCGGGCAGGCTCTTGTTCGGGCGCCTTCCGCTGACGAACACGAACAGTCCTCGCCGTTGGAGGAATGCGTTTCCTGCCGTGTCGACGAACTGCACGCCTCGGCGCTTGAGCTCCTCCGCGACCGGGGGTGTTACGTAGTCGGTGACCAGCAGCCGGTCCTTGATGCCCTCGAATGCAACGGTGACCAGTCCGATGATGGACTGTGTCAGGCTCCGTTTCACCTCCGCTTGAAAGCGGTGTCTCTTCCCGTCGTGGTGGACCGTGATCGTTGCGTCGGTTCGCCCGCCCGCCTGACCCCGATCTTCGGTGGCCTTGAGTCCGAGCTCGTTCACCGCGGCAATCGCGTCGCCGATGAGGGTGGTTTCCTTGCGCATGTTCATTTTTGCCGTGTGTTCATTATGCATGAACAACGAAGAAAAATGAACACCGTGAGGAGAAGGATGCTGGAGGAGAGAAAGAGGAGGGTTGGTAGCGCATACGGGATTCGAACCCGATCGCTCTGATCCTCCTGCACCCAGTGTAACTCCTGCAACTCCAGCAGATCGAAAAGATTAGCTGAAGCGACGGCTCGGCCGTGTCCACCGAAATATCGCTCTCAAACGAGTCTCGGTGGACACGTTTTGAGAGTGATCTTGAGAGTGGCCCCATGGCCCGCGCTGCGCGAGGAGTCGACATGATTCGAATGCTGTTCGCCGCCGCCGTCGCGCTGTTCGTGCTGAGTCTTCCCATCCACGCTACGGCGATGGGAGGGGTGCTTCGCCGGGCAGCGGGGTTCTGCTTGGCTGCGGCGCTCGTGCCGTCGCTTGTTCTCGGACTGCTCTTCCCCGAGGGAGTCGGCGTCTCGATCTCGGAACATCCGATAGCGATGACGTTCTCCGTCGTTGTCGCCATCGCGGCGGCATATGCGGCGTATGCGATCCGCAGATGGCTGCGCGACGATCCTGCGAAGAAGCAGCACCGGCTCCTCGAGAAGACTCCGATCGAGCGATCGCGTCGCCAGCAGGATCTCTTCGCCTTCCTCGCCGAGAACCAGCCTCCGGATGGGCCGCGGTCATGAACCTCGTCGGCTGGTTCCTGAAAACGAACGAGGAGCGGATGCGTGGCTCAGCTCTCGCGTACGAACGCACGCGGGCGTCTGCAGCCCTTGTGTCCCCGCAGCAGGCGTATCGCGGCGCCCTCGATGCGCTGGCTGGTGCGGAAGCGCTGCCTCTCGGCGTCACCGATCGTGGTGATCCGCTGCGGGTGGGGCTGGAGACGCTCGACCGCCACGCCGTGATCGCCGGCGCAACCGGGAGTGGGAAGACGCGGGCGATCCTGGACCGCCTGCTCAAGCGCTGTGTGCTCGGGCTCTGGCGCAGGTTCGAGTTCGAACTGTTCGATCCGAAGTCCGAGACGTTCACCGAGCTGAAGAAACATCTTGCCGCGTGGTGGCTCGTCTCGGATGAGCGCGTGCGCGAAGAGATTGCTCGGTCCGTGCACGTGATCGACTGGACGCGCGATCGCATCACCCCGACTGCGCCGTACGACAACAGCGACGGCGTGATGACCGACGCTTACGCCGCGGAGCTCCACACTCGCGTCACGATCGAAGCGTCTGAGGTCAACTACACGGACTCGCTTCGCCAGCTCCTCTTCATGTGGAGCTACCTACTGATCGATCTTCGCTATCCGCCGAACTTCAACTTCGCGTTGCGATTCTTCCGCGATGCAACGTTTCGCAAGCACGTGCTCTCGCGCGTGAAAAGCGGAGACGTACGGCAATACTTTGCGGTCCTCGGTCAGATCACGGCGCAGCAAACCCAGGACGCGTTTCTCAGGCGAATCTGGGCGGAGCAGGCCTTTCCTGAGTATCGCTACGCCACGAGCATTCCACCGACACAGCTCGACCGGTTAGGGCTCCCGACCGACGTTCGATGGACGCTCGCGAACTTCGGCACGACGAACGCACAGCCGCAGTCGCTCGGTCACGCACGCTTTCGCTGGCACGTCGTGCGACGACTACTTTCGGCGCCACGTCGCCAAACGACCGCCCCACTGTGGATGGTTTTCGAGGAGCTGCCCGTGCTCCTAGCCGGCTCGCCCGAAGTCACCGACCTCGTGATGAACGCTCTCCGAACGCTTCGCAGCTGCAATGTCGCGCTGATGCTGTGCGCGCAAAGCTTGAGCGGCACGCTGCCGAAACCAGTGGTGGAGAACGTCCTGCTGAATACGCATACATGGTCGATGTTCCAGACGAGACCTGACGAAGCAGAGTTCGTATATCCGCATGTCATCGTGGACGGCGCGCTGGGTGCGAGTGAGTCGGAACGCAGGCGCGAGTTCGCCCGCCAGATGCAGTCACTGCCGCGCCAGTACTTCTACTTTCTCGCAAAGGGTCACCCTGCGCTGAGATGCCGAACCTCGGATGTTCCTCCTCCGTCAGCCGCGGCACATCGAAGCGAAGAAGAGTTGCTGGACATCTTCGACCGGAATCTCGCCCCGACGTCGATGATTCCAGTCGACCTGGCAGCGCGCCTAATCGAGGAGTGGGAGGCTGAAGTTTTGGGGCAGCAACAGGTCAGGGAAAACGCACCGGCGCCTCGGCCGCGTAGCGACGGCGTCGACGGCGGGCTGGATCAGCTCCGGAGGATCCTGAACGGCGGGTCGGAGAGCGGCAAATGACGAAGACACTCGATCCGCACGGAAATACCGGTTCCGCCCGAGAGGAGGCCATCAAGACACAAAGAGTTGAGCGGCCCATGCAGCGGTCGAACGATCGCCCATTTCTTACTCCTACAGCCTATGAATCGCACGATTCGGCGGCTCCTCCCTGTTCTTCACACATCGGGGATGCTCGTCATACCGCCACATCACTGGGTTCGTCTTCGGAAGCTGCTTCGGGAAGAGTTCGACGCTCAGCTCACCGTTCGCGTGATCCTCGATCGTCAGATGATCCTTCCGGACTCCACACCGCACGGACCGATCTATCTCGTGATCATCACGGCGCGTCGGCGACACTCACGACTCGCAGCTGCCGTAGCGGATGCGTATCTGCGCCGAGTTGTCGAGCTGTGCACGTATCGCCCTGCGCCACATCAGTAGATCGTTGCAGGCTGGGCTGCTCAATCTTTCCAATCACCCTTTGCCGGTGTGCCGGCGCGCACACGGACTACGCGATTGCATGGCTCACGCACATGGCCGGCCTCGCGCGGAACCACCGGTCGCGCGCCCGGCGCACCGGCGGGGTGAGAGGAAGTGCCGTATGACGGCACTCCGGAAGGCGCTCGCGAAAGCGACGGGAATCGGCCTGATGTACCTCTTCGCCGCTCCGCTGCTCCTCGTCGAGTGGATACTCGACGTGCGAAAGCAGATCAAGACGATTGCGCGCATTCGAGCCGATGTCCTCGAGTGTCCGTATTGCTCGTACGTAAACCCGCTGACGCGAATGGCGACGTGCGCGAAGTGCCGCTCGACCGAGCCGGGCTCCGTCCTTCGTTGCTCGTTTTGTAAGACGACGTTCAAGACCATCACCTGCGACCAATGTGCGGCGACGCTGCGCGTCCTCTGAGAACTTCGAATGACGCTGGCCATCGCATCGAGACAGCCCGTTCGGCGGCGCTGCGACCCGCGAAGCAGTTCGCCGCTTCCGGAGCGGGATTACGCGGCACTCGAATACATCGGTCGGTGGTATCAGGTCGCGCAGTATCAGCTCGAGGATGCCTTGTTCTCGCAGAGGTCGCCCACGGTCGCGTCTCGATCGGTGCGGCGCATGGTCGCCGCAGGCTACATCGCCGTTGAGCGATGGAATCGGATCGGAGTGAACCTGATTCGGCTCACGAGCCGTGGGCGTAACGTTCTCGTCGATCGAGGGGTCGCCACGTCTACTCTCTTCGTCCCTGAAAAGCCCGTGGCGTTGAAAGACCTTGCGCATCATCTCTGGATCGTCGATGCGGGTCTGATGCTGTCACGGCTCGACGCGGCGCTCGAGCTCACGCCGTGCTGGGCGCTGCGAAGGAGGCTCGCAGCGTTGCGGCCCGCGGCCATTCCTGACGTTCTGGCGATCCGTGTAGGGGAAGATCGAGTGCCCGAAGGCGTGCTGGCGGTGGAAGTGGACCTCGGCGGAGAGCGACTGAAGAACGTGCTCGTCCCCAAGCTTGGGGTGCTGCAAGAGACGCTCGCTGGATGGTGCAGTGGGCAACCGACGGCAATCGTGGTCCTGACGGTCGGGGCACGCCGAATTGCGGCTCTTACGGCGGCAGTGCAGTCGCTCCCTCAGACGATTCCGGTCGTCGTGTATTCGCTGCCCCGGCAGTCAGGCCGACCCGGCCTGGCAGAGCTGAGGAAGACGCTCGGGGAGGCGCTGGGGTAGCGACTGATCACGGACAGTGATTCACCGTCACTTTCAGGCTCCCTCCTTCCACGGAGGGACACCCGAGCCGGTCTGTAGTGGACGCGCGGTAGACGCCCGACTGCATTGCGACGTATGTCGACGCCGCTCCGGCCTGAACGAGCGTGAACTCTGATTCGTATTGGCAGGCGCCGGGGCCGGTATTTGTGCAGCGGTAGAAGCGATACTCCCCGTACGGCGGTCCGGCGTTGTTCCCGGCTTTCTCGACATTGAGTGTCACCGAGCCGCCCTCACAGAATGTCGTCGGGCCGCTGGCGGTGACGAGGGCGTGGTAATCACAGACGAGGAAACTCAGCGTCCGCTCGTCGGTTCCACAGGGTCCACTCACTTCGAGAGTCATTGTCTCCGTGCCGGAGGCGTTGTCCGCGATGTACGTTAGCCCGCCAGAGCCCGTTCCGCTGCACGACGGAGCCGCGCTGATGGGATTGCCGAGAGCCGCAGCGGTGAAACGGCACGCCGTTGCATTCACGAACGAATAGCCGATGTTTGCTGTACTGAAAACGGAGATTGCTCGAGGAGTGACGGAGAAAGCAGTGAGACGCGTGGGTGGCTGAAGGACGACATGTGCTTCCCCGACGCTGCTCCCAACGCAGTTGGAGTCCTGGAACTCCTCGATCGAGTAAAGGCCGCTTTCGGTGACCGTTCGATCGACGTGTGCCGACGATGTCTCGAAGGCCATGCCATCCGACCAGCGGCCCTTGAAAGGTGGCGAACCTTCGAAGTCTGCACGGATCGTTGCCGTGCCGCATGCGGCGCCGCCGCCGGACACGCGTGCGATTGGACTCGTGCACCGGGGCCGCACGCGAAGCTCGCGCTGCACCTCGACGAGACTGCACGATGACGCCTGAGGGCCGCTGCCGCTCCTCACCGCGCGCCGTCGCGCCCCGATGCGGAACAGTGCGGCGGTGAGCTTCACCGTCTTTAGCCCTTCGTTGGTTGGTGTAAACACGTACGACCTTACGTGGGGATCGAGCCGGACGAGCGTTGATCCATCCGGAAGCTGGAGGATCTGCGTGAGGATGGGCTCCGTCCTGTTATAGCTCCAGGTGAGACGCACGGGTGTGCCGACGTTCGCGTCAGGTGCGGAGATTACCGCCTGGAGTGGATCGCGAAGATTGAGAATCGCCGCGCCTGTAGCGACGCAGCCGTCATGCGTCACGGTGACCCGAGCTAGGGCGGAGAGGGCACCGCCGAAGCCGAGAAGGACCGAAGGCGTGCCGTTCCCGGAAAGAATCGTCCCGCCCTCGGCCGCCCACGTGTAAGTAGCGCCGGCGATTGGCTCGACTTGCGCCTCGGATGTGCCAAAGCGGCAGGCGACCAGCGGCACGCGCACAGGAACGCTGGTCCCGCACGCCGCAGCGGTCGACTGCCGCACGAGGTGTAGCTCCTCTGTGTCCTCTCCGTCGATCGCCCGTCGCTCGACGATGACGATTCCCGCGGGAGGATGAAGCGCCGCGAGATCCTGCGCCTCGAGCTCGACATCGAGCACTTCGCCAGGAATTAGCGTCCATGACGTGCGGGCGACCGCAATCCGATGCTCGACGTCCGTTACGTTCTGCATTCGGACCAGTCGCTTGGATTCTTCGTCGCCGCGGGCAGGCGGACTTGCCAGGAAGAGTGACATGCCGATCGCGAACGATGTCAGCTTTACAGCGGCCTTTCGCACGCGCAGAGTGGATGGTGCTCTTCCCGAACACACTCCTTGCACGAGTTCACGAAAACGAGAAAAAACGTGAAGATCGGCGCTCCGAAGAAACACCGAGAGCGCCAGTCACCGATGCCATTCGCGCCGACCCTGCCTTTCTCCTTCATGACGAAGGAAGAGACGGAAGCCTTTTTCTCGGTCATTCCTCCCGAGAAGATTCGCGACCGCCTGCTCTTCGACGTGATCTATCGCCACTCCCTCAGACGCGGCGAGGCGACGCTCGTTCGCCTCGACCACATCAAGCGTGGGCGAACCCGATGGGAGATTGGCATCACGCGGCTGAAACGGGGCGAGTCGCGCTACTACCCAGTGTTTCCGAGCACGAAACGCTACTTGCGCGCGTTCCTGCGGCAACGCGGGGATGACGAGAACCCATATCTCTTCCCGAGTCGCCAGCGTCCGGGCCAACCCATCACCGGCGCCACGATCTATGCGCTCTACCGGCGTTATGCGGAGGCGGCCGGGCTCCCCCGACATCTGTGCCACCCGCACACGCTCCGGCATTCTTCACCAACGCACCGGCTAAATGCCGGCGCCGACCTCGTCGACGTAAAAGACGCGATGGGGCACAAGAGCATCGCGTCGACGACGAAATATGCACAGGTCACCGACAAACGCAGACAGCAACACTACGAGCGGATGCGGAGCTCGCGGGAGATCGCCACGACATGATCGGACTTCACGTTTATTCTCGAAAACGTCAAGTTCGGCGCGCGAAGCGAATTCGGAACGCGACTCGGGAGGCGACCGCGGCAATCACGTCTCCGGATTGCCTGACGCGGGGACTGCGGCGAACGTGACGTGCCTCACCCGTTGGTGTGTCCCTTCCCACCCCGCGGGGTGGGGCGCATCACGCGTTCAGGTGCGATGTTGTAAGAGTAACGAAGGAGTCGCAGCATGCCGTCGCCGTATAACCTCGCTCTCGTCGAACACTGCAGCCAATGCTCACAACGCCAGACCAACGGTGGGTTCTGCAACATGGCCGCGGAGCCGGTGGAGGCGCTGGATTCGATGAAGTTCACCGGCGCGTATCCGAAGGGAGCGTTGCTCTTCGTCGAAGGCGAACAGCCTCGTGGCGTGTTCGTGCTCTGCCGCGGACGGGCAAAGCTCACCACGACCTCGACGGAGGGCCGCACGCTCATCGTGAAAATCGCGAGCCCGGGCGAGATTCTCGGCGTCAGCGCGGCGATCCTCGGACGACCGTACGAAGTGTCGGCCGAGACGCTCGAGGCGTCGCAGGTCAGCTTCATCCGTCGCGACGACTTCCTTCATTTTCTCAACGCTTACTCGGAGGCGTGCATGCACACGGCGCAGCAGCTCAGTGAAAAGTACGAGTCCGCGCAGCGCGAGATCCGTTCCCTCGGGCTCGCGCATACGACGTCGGAGAAGCTGGCCCGGTTGCTCCTGAGCTGGAGTGCGAGCGGCGAGGAGACACCGCAGGGGACGCGATTGCAGGTCCTGCTGACGCACGAAGAAATCGGCCAGATGATCGGCACCACCCGCGAGACCGTCACCCGGTTGCTCAGCGAGTTCAAACGAAAGAAGCTGATCAGCATGAAGGGCTCGAGTCTCTTCCTCCTCTCGACAGGCGAGATGCGAGAGATGGTCTCGACGTGAGACGGCGCTCACGGCGCCATGTAGCAACCATCACCGCTCGCCTCTGACCGCGGGTCCATTCTGGATCGCGTGAGCCGATCAATCATCGAGACGAACCTCGCCGATCGCGAGACACTCCTTCGGTTGCCCGCGGGCGAGACGCTGTTCCGCGAGGGTGAGACGCCTCGAGGCGTGTACGTCCTGCACTCGGGAACGGTCGATCTCCTCTTCAGCGCGAAAAACGGGAGCGCGAAGCCCCTGCGTGAAGCGCAGCCGGGGCAGATCCTCGGTCTGAGCTGTGTCGTCACGCAGCGCCCGCACGACTGCACGGCCACGGCGGCGGAGCCGTGCGAGGTCGCGTTCATCGAACGGGACGACTTCCTGCGCGCGCTCGATGACTCGCCGGCCGTCTGGTTCAGCGTCCTGCGCGTGCTCAGCAGCGAGGTCAACGCGGTCTATGACGACATCCGGACGATGGCCGCGCGGTGAGCCGGTGACGTCCATCACAGCAGGAACTGACGACCGTCATCCGCCGATGGTTGCCCGGAGCGTACGTTCACTGCATGCAAGCCCTGCTCGATGGAAACGAAGCCGTCGCCCGCGTCGCCTATGCACTGAATGAGGTGATCGCGATCTATCCGATCACCCCCGCGTCGTCGATGGGGGAATGGGCCGACGCCTGGTCGGCCGAGAAGCGGCCGAACCTGTGGGGCACGGTCCCTTCCGTGATCGAGATGCAAAGCGAAGCTGGTGCCGCGGGTGCCGTCCACGGCGCGCTGCAGACCGGCTCTCTGGCCACGACGTTCACCGCGTCACAGGGCCTGCTGCTGATGATCCCGAACATGTACAAGATCGCCGGTGAGCTCACCGCGGCCGTGATGCACGTGGCGGCGCGGTCACTGGCGACGCAAGGACTGTCGATCTTCGGCGACCACTCGGACGTGATGGCGGTGCGGCAGACAGGTTTCGCGATGCTCGCCTCGGCGTCGGTCCAGGAGGCCCACGACCTGGCGCTGGTGGCGCAGGCCGCCACGCTGACGACGCGCGTGCCGTTCGTGCACTTCTTCGACGGGTTCCGCACCTCGCACGAGCTGAACACGATCGAGATGCTGTCCGACGACGACCTGCGGGCGCTGGTGCCCGAGGAGCTGGTCCGTGCGCATCGCGGCCGGGCGCTGTCCCCGGAGCGGCCGTTCATCCGCGGCACGGCGCAGAACCCCGACGTCTACTTCCAGGCGCGCGAGACGGTGAACCCTTTCTACGCCCGGATCCCGGACGTCGTCGGGGACCTGATGACACGCCTGGCAGAGCGCACCGGGCGCGGCTTGGGCATCGTCGTGTACGCCGGCGATCCCGACGCCGAGCGAGCGCTGGTCGTGATGGGCTCGGGCGCGGAAACGGTGCGGGAGACCGTGGCTTGGCTCAACGCGCGGGGGGAGCGGGTCGGCGTCGCGCAGGTGCGGCTGTACCGGCCGTTCCCGGCCCGGGCACTCGTCGACGCGCTGCCCGCGAGCGCGCGGCGACTCGCGGTGCTGGACCGGACCAAGGAGCCCGGCTCGATCGGCGAGCCGCTGTTCCTGGACGTGATCGCCGCCCTGACCGAAGCACACGAGGACGGTGAGCGGGTCCTGCCGACGGTGTCCGGCGGGCGCTACGGGCTGTCGTCGAAGGAGTTCACGCCGGGCATGGTCGCCGGGGTGTTCGAGGAGCTCACCCGCGAACGACCGCGGCGCCGGTTCACCATCGGCATCACCGACGACGTCGCGGGGACGAGTCTGCCGTACGAGGCCTGGCTGGACATCGAGCCGCCCGACACGGTTCGCGCGGTCTTCTTCGGGCTGGGATCGGACGGAACGGTCGGTGCGAACAAGGACACGATCAAGATCCTGGGTTCCGAGGAGAACCTCTACGCCCAGGGCTACTTCGTGTACGACTCGAAGAAGTCGGGCTCGCAGACCGTGTCGCACCTGCGGTTCGGACCGCGGCCGATCCAGGCGCCGTACCTGGTGCAGCACGCGGGCTTCGTCGGCTGCCACCACTTCAGGCTGCTCGAGCAGGTCGACGTGCTCGGCCGGGCCGCGCCCGGTGCCACCGTGCTGCTCAACTGCCGGCACGCTCCGGGCCGGGTCTGGGACGCGCTGCCGCGGCCTGTCCAGGACCAGATCCTGGCCAAGCGCATGGTCGTCTACGCGGTCGACGCCGACCGGATCGCCCGCGAGGTCGGCCTGGCGGGGCGGATCAACGTCGTGCTGCAGACCTGCTTCTTCGCCATCTCCGGCGTCCTGCCGCAAGGAGAGGCGATCGCCCGGATCAAGGATGCGATCGCGAAGACCTACGGGCGGCGCGGCGCCGAGGTGGTCGAACGCAACCGGGCGGCCGTCGACCGTGCACTGGACGGTCTGCACCGAATCGAGGTTCCCGACCGTGTGACGGCCACGCGCGAGCTGCCGGTGGCGGTGCCCGCGCATGCACCTGAGTTCGTCCGCGCCGTCACCGCAGAGATGATGGCCGGCCGCGGCGACGACCTGCCGGTCAGCGCGCTGCCGGCCGACGGCACCTACCCGAGCGGCACGACGGCGTACGAGAAGCGCAACATCTCCGAACTCGTCGCGGTCTGGGACGACGACCTGTGCATCCAATGCGGCAACTGCAGTTTCGTCTGCCCGCACAGCGTGATCCGCTCCCGGTACTACGACCCGTCCCACCTCCAGGGAGCACCGGAGGGGTTCCGTTCGGCTCCATTGGAGGCTCCCGGGCTCCCGGACAGCCGCTACACGCTGCAGGTCTACGTCGAGGACTGCACCGGATGCGGGCTGTGCGTCGAGGCCTGCCCGGTCGTGGCGCCGGGCGACGACGACCCGGTCACCAAGGCGATCAACCTCGGTCAGCGTGAGCCGCTGGTCGCCGCCGAGCGCGAGAGCATCGCGTTCTTCGAGACGCTGCCGGGCAACGACCGGTCCCGGGTCGACTTCGGGACGGTTCGCGGCACCCAGTTCCTGGAGCCGCTCTTCGAGTTCTCCGGCGCTTGCACGGGCTGCGGCGAGACGCCCTATCTCAAGCTGCTCTCACAACTGTTCGGAGACCGGCTGATGGTCGCGAACGCGACGGGGT
>DASQJY010000039.1:0-166709 GCA_035630815.1 Thermoanaerobaculia bacterium | reverse complement strand
GCTCCGGCCGAGGACGAAGCGGCAGTTCTTCTCGAGGGAGACCTCGATCTTGGTGATGGTCCGGAGCTGGCGCCGGACGGGGATGCTGGTCAGCTTCTCGACCTTCTGATCGAGATCCGGCTTTTGCAGCGGACGGAAGATCACGTCGTTACAGCCGGCCGAGAGACAGAGGTCGCCATGCTCCTGGTGGGAGCGGTCGCAGACCAGCAGCAGGGAGATGCCGCGGGTGTCGTCGGCGGCGCGGATCTCCCGGCAGAACTCCGGCGCGGTCATGTCGAAGAGGTCGTAGCCGAAGATGATCAGGTTCGGCTTCTCCATCCTCGCCTTGGTCAGCCCTTCCGAGCCGGCCAGCGCGGTCATGATCTGCATGTCGCGGCGGCGGAGGATCGTCTCCTGGAACAGGAGCGCCCCTCGCGAATGATCGACGAGGAGGATGCGGCCGGGGGCATTGGCGCTCATGTGGAGATCTCCCGCAGTTTCCGGACAACTCGCTTCAGGTCGTCGATCAGCATCTCAATCTGTTCCGTGGTGTTGGACTTGCCCAGGCCGAACCGGATCGAGCCGATCGCCGCGTCATCGCTAACGCCGATCGCCTGCAGCACCCGCGAGGGCCCCCGCTCGCCGGAACTGCACGCCGAGCCCGAGGAGAGCGAGAAGTGCTTCATCGCCAGGATCAGCGAATCCGCCTCGATCCGATCGAAGCTCACGTTGAGATTCCCCGGCAATCTTAACTCCCGCGGTCCATTGACCGATACGCCTTCCATCTCCGAGGTGATCCGCTCCCTCAGGACGTCGCGCAGTTGCGCCAGCCGCAACGCTTCCTCCGCCATCTCTTCCGCGCGCAACTGGACCGCGGTCGCGAGACCGATCACCCCCGGGACATTGACCGTACCGGAGCGGACGTTGCGCTCCTGCCCGCCGCCGATGACCAGCGGCGCGACCTTGACGCCGCGGCGGACGAACAGGCCGCCGATCCCTTTCGGCCCGTAGATCTTGTGCGCGGAGAATGAAGCCAGGTCGACGTTCGTGAAATCGAGCGGGATCTTCCCGACCGCCTGGGTGGCGTCGGTGTGAAAGAGGATGCGGCGCTCGCGCGTGATCGCGGAGAGCTCCGCCAGCGGCTGAATGGTCCCGATCTCCCCGTTCGCCGCTTCGATGGAAACCAGCCGCGTGTTCGGCCGCAGCGCCGCGCTCAACGCGTCCGGCTGGATGAAGCCTTCGCGGTCGTTCTGCAGGAACGTGACTTCGACGCCCTGCTTGGCCAGCCGCTCCGCGGGGACGGAGACGGACTTGTGCTCGGTCGAGCCGGTGATGAAGTGATCGCCTCCCTTCAGCAGATTGAGGGCGATGTTGTTCGACTCCGTCGCCCCGGACGTGAAGTAGATCTCCGGCGGCAGGACTTTGAGGAAGCGGGCCACCGCGATCCGCGCATCCTCGACCGCCAGCGACGACTTGCGCCCATGCTGGTGCGTGATCGACGCGGCATTGCCGAAGTGCTCGGTAAAGAACGGCAGCATCTTCTCGAGCACACGCGGATCGCAGGGGGTGGTGGCGTGGTGGTCGAGGTAAACGACTTTCATCGTGGTTTGCGCCGGCGTCCCGAGTGCGGAATTGAAAATTGAAAATTGAAAATTGAAAAATCGGAAGTGCCCGTGGCAGCAGCGAAGCTCCGATTTTTCAATTTCTAATTTTCAATTTTCAATTTCTACCGCCGCTTCCTCCGCCGCCTGGGCTTCCTCGGCCCCCCCTCCCCTTCCTCCTGCGCGCGCTTGACGCGGACGGCGAAGGCCTGCCACTGGCGGAAGACATCGACGTAACGTCCGGAGGAGAGGGCGTAGAGCTCGAGCAGGGCCAGGGCGTCGTTGAACGGCTCGCGCACCGCGGCGCGAACCTGGGCGCGGCGGTCGTTCGGCGGCTCGAGCAGACGCCAGAGCGTCTCGAGCGCCTGCTCCATCTGGTGGCGCGTCCCGGCCGGCAGGGCCATGCGCGCGCAGAGCGGCGTGATCAGCTCGCGGATGAAGACGATCACCTCGCCGATCTTCATGCGCGCCTGGCGGCGCCCTTCTTCGTCCTCGATCTCGTCGAGAACCCACGGCAGCATGAGCACCGAGAGCAGCACCGCATCGGAGATCCGCCGTCCCGCCTGCACCGTGCGGTCGAGGACTTCCAGCATTTTCCAGAAGTACGGGGCGAGCTCCCCTTTGATGGCGTTGTAGATCTCGGGCAGCAGCGGCTCGAGCAGGGCCGTGTCGACCATCAGCCGGAATGCCCCGCGCGACCAGCCGCGCCGCAGCAGCTCCAGAATCTCCTCGGAGACGCGCGGCGCCGACGCTTTCAGGATCTCGGTGCGATGCCGGAGGATGCCGCGGTACGTCCCTTCCTCGATCTCGAAGCCGAGGCGGGAGGCGAACTCGATCGCGCGCATCATCCGGACCGGGTCTTCGCGGAAGCGGAGGTCGGGATCGCCGATCACGCGCACGCGCCCCTGGGTCAGGTCCTCGAGGCCGCCGATGTAGTCGATCACCGAGAAATCGGCGATGTTGTAGAAGAGCGCGTTGATCGTGAAGTCGCGGCGCTTCGCGTCCTGCAGCGGGGAGCCGAACGTGTTGTCGTCCGTGATCAGGAAATCTTCCTCTTCCTCGCTCTCCGGATTCTGCACCGGGCGGTCGGGCTCGCGGCGGAACGTGGCCACTTCCACCACCTGGTCCTGAAAGAGGATGTGCACCAGCCGGAAGCGGCGGCCGATGATCCGGCTGTTGCGGAAGAGGCGGCGCACGTCGCCCGGATGCGCGTCGGTGACGACGTCGAAGTCTTTCGGCGTCCCCCCCATCAGCAGGTCGCGCACGCTGCCGCCGCAGAGATAGGCGCGGTAGCCGCTGCGATCCAGGCGGTAGAGGACCTTGAGGACGTTCTCCGGGATGCTGCGGCGCGAGATCGGATGCTCGCTGCGGTGGATGACCACGCCGTCGCCCACGGGCGACTGAACGTCGGCGACCGCCGGCGTTTCTTCGTCCGGCGTCAGCGCTTCGTCCATCTGGTTACTCGTTTCCATGAGAGGTCAGGCCCGGCGTGTAGTGGTACTTGCTGTCGACGATGTAGAAGGTGCGGTGCCACCGGGTGTTTTTGAAGAACCCGGCCGCGACGCTGGCAAGCTCGCGTATCCGCATGCCGAGTGTTGCGCCGGGTGTGGGCGGATCGCCCGCGTACGACCAGTAGACCATGAACGCCCGCCCTTTGATGTGCGAGCGGGGCACGCCCCCCCAGTAGCGGGAGTCGCTGGAGCGGTCGCGATTGTCTCCCATCGCGAAGTACTGCCCGTCCGGAACCGTGATCGGACCGAACTGGTCGCGAACCCGGTAGTGCTCCGGCAGCAGCGGCTGGAGGGGAAAGATCTGCGGGTCGTCGAAGAGCACGTACGGCTCGTCGAGCTGCGTGCCGTTGATGGAGACTTTCTTGTCGCGGATCGTCACCACGTCCCCCGGCAGGCCGATCACCCGTTTCACGTAATCGGTCTCCGGGTTCTCCGGATAGCGAAAGACGATGATATCCCCCCGCTCGACGTCGCGCAGCGGGACGAGCCTCGCCAGCGGGCCTTCCAACTTCGGCCCGTAGATGAACTTGTTGACGATGAGGTGATCGCCGACCTTGAGGTTGTCCTCCATGGAGGGCGTCGGGATCTTGAACGCCTGGAAGACGAAGATGCGTGCGAAGTTGACGAAGATGATCGCGATCAGCAGCGCTTCGTAGTACTCCCGGGCCGTCGATTTTCTGTCCGTTTCAGCGGCTGCTGCCATTCGTGGGGCTGGTCCTCTTCAACTGTTCTGCGATGAACCCGGCAGCGAAGGATTGTACGACAGCGGGTGGAACCGTCACGACGTTGCCGCTCCTGCGGTAGCGCCCGGCAGGAACGGACTGCTCGCCGCCGATCTCGATCGCGCTCTCCCGTCCGCCATCCGCGCCGACCACGAAGGCGCGCTTCGCATCGATCCACGGCGTGGCTTCCACCCTGCTCCACAGCTCCGGGGAGGGCATGCGCGTGGTGACGACCACCGCCACCCTCGCGTCCTGCATCAGCGCCGCGCGTGCGTCGCTCCAGCCGAAGTCGGAAGCGCGCCAGACGACGGCCGGAAGCCGCTCTCCGTACCGGAGATCGCGCGGACGGAGCAGGATCGCGCCGGGAGCGAACGGCTCGACTTCCACGTCCAGCCTCACCGCCGGTGGCAGCGCCATGCGCCGTTCGGCGCCGCTGTACTTCAGCACTTCCACGCGATCCGAGGCGTCGGAAGTGGAGTAGCCGACCGCGTAACGCTCCGCGGCCGGATCCCACGCCAGGGCATGGATGGTGGCGTTCTCGAACGGCACCTGCAGCGTGGCCGACGTCGGGATGTGGAGCGTGCGGACGATGTCGCCGCCGCTCGCGCGGAGCACGTAGCTGACCTTGTGGCCGCGCGGCGCCCATTGCACGTCGAGCTCGTCCGCCGGATCGGCCGGCGCCCAGTTGATGGGGCTGCCGTCGGAGGAGACGAGCCCGATGTCGAAGCCGCCGTCCCGTTTGGCGGAAAAGACCACCTCGCCGCGCGCCTCAGAGTAGTCGAACGAATCGACCGCCAGGAAGGCGTCGGTGAGGGCTTTCTCCCCGTTCATGAGCCTGCCGCCGGAGAGATGAATCGGCCCATCCGAGAGCGGCCGCGGCGTCGCCTGCGCCTGAGGCGAGACATTCCCCTGCTCATCCAGCACGAGCGAGCGCATCCGCGCCGCTTCAGGCACGCTCAGCCACGCCTGCGGGATCGAAAAGTCCCCCTGCCGGCAGCTTCCGAAAGCCACCAGCAGCGGAAAGACCAGGATGAGCTTCAAACGCATCGGACGCATTCTAAATCATTGATACGAAAGCGCAAAGAGTTGGTCAGTCGCTTGCAAATAACAGGTCATCATGGACCTGCAAAAAGAACTTCTCGAGTCCAGCAAAAAGAACGGCCAGAAGGGCGGATGGAAAGCCTCCGCGACCTCGGTCGCACTTCACGCACTCCTCGTTGCCGGCGTTGTTTACGCCGGTTCCCAGACCGCGACCCACAAGGTCGACTCCGAAAAACAGATCAACGCGTTCATCACACAGGGTGCCGCGCCGCCTCCCCCGCCGCCTCCGCCTCCGCCGCCCAAAAGCAGCGGCGCGCCGAAGCAGCAGGTCCAGCCGCGCGTGCAGCCGAAGCCGGTTCAGGTCACACCGATGACCCCGCCGGTCGAGATCCCGAAGGAGATCCCGAAGGTGACCATGCCGGCCACGAAGAACCTGCCGGTCGTCGACACTCCGGTCGTTGAAGAAGACTTCTCCACCGGCGGCGGCTCCGGCCCCGGCGACGCGGTGAATGGCGTCGAGGGTGGTGTCGAAGGCGGCGTGGCCGGCGGCGTGGTCGGCGGCGAAGTCGGTGGTGTGGTCGGTGGCGAGATCGGCGGTACGGTCGGCGGTGAGCTCGGCGGCAAGCTGGGCGGCCAGATCGGCGGCACGGGCACCGGGAACGACGGTACCGGCACGGGCGGCGTGGAAGCGCCGGTTGCGCCTCCTCCTCCGCCGCCGCCGCCGCCGAGCGGTCCGTTGCGCGTCGGCGGTGACGTCAAGGCTCCGGTCACGGTGGAACGTGTCGACCCGAAGTACACCGAAACCGCCCGCGCCGCGAAGGTCGCCGGCATCGTGGTCGTCGAAGCCGTCATCGGCAAGGACGGCCGCGTGCAGAGCGTCAACACGATCAAAGGCCTGCCGATGGGTCTCAGCGAGCAGGCCGAGACCGCCGTCCGCCGCTGGAGGTTCAAGCCGGGCACGCTGAACGGTCAGCCGGTGGCGACGATCTTCACGCTGACGGTTACGTTCAAGCTCGACTGACGTCGAGCTTGAACGAGGTGTCGGGTGTCAGGTGTCTGGGGTGTTTCGCCTGAGCGGAACCTCCGGATACCCGGCACCCGATATCGTTTTTCGTGAACTGTCGCCCAGACAAAAAGCCCCAGACACCTGACACCTGATACCCGACACCCTTCTAGAACCCCTTCGCCCCCTCCACCGTCCTGCTCCCCTTCTGCACCCGCCGGGCGATCGACTTTGCCTGCAGGAACAGGCCGAGGTAATCGCGGCCGCCGGCCTTGGAATCGGTGCCCGACATGTTGAAGCCGCCGAAGGGGTGGACGCCCACCAGGGCGCCGGTGCACTTGCGGTTGAGGTAGAGGTTGCCGACGAAGAACTCCTCGCGGGCGCGCTCGAGCTTCTCCTCGTTCTCCGTGAAGACCGCGCCGGTGAGGCCGTACTGCGTATCGTTCGCGATGCGCAGCGCGTCGTCGTAATCCTTCGCCTTGATGAGGGCCAGCACCGGGCCGAAGATCTCCTCCTGCGCGATGGTCCCTTTCGGGTCGACGTCGCCGATCACCGTCGGCTCGACGAAGAAGCCATCCTTCGGATCGACATTGCCGCCGGCGAGCAGCTTGCCGCCCTCTTCCGTCCCCTTGTCGATGTATTTCTTGATGCTCTTCATCGCCTTCTCGTTCACCACCGGGCCCACCGCGTTCTCGAACGCGCTCGGGTCGCCGATGCGCAGCTTCTTCGTCTTCTCGACGATCAGCGGCACGATCCGGTCGTAGATCGCTTCATCGATGATGGCGCGCGAGCAGGCGGAGCACTTCTGCCCCTGGAAACCGAACGCCGATGCCACGACCGCCCCCGCGGCCTCGTCGAGATTCGACCACTCGCGGTCGACGATGATCGCGTCCTTGCCGCCCATCTCCGCGACCACGCGCTTGATCCAGAGCTGCCCTTCGCGATGCTTCGCGGCCTCCTCCACGATGTGCAGCCCGACACCCTTCGAGCCGGTGAAGGAGATGAAGCGCGTGCGCGGATGCACGACCAGCGGCTCGCCCACTTCCGGACCGCCGCCGCTGATGAAGTTCACCACGCCCGGCGGCATCCCCGCTTCCTCGAGCAGCTCGAAGAGGCGGTACGCGATCCATGGCGAATCGGACGACGGCTTGAGAATCACGCAGTTGCCGGCCGCGATGGCCGCCGTGGTCATGCCGCAGGTGATGGCCAGCGGGAAGTTCCACGGCGGGATCACCGCGCCGACGCCGAGCGGGAGATAGACGAGCGCGTTCTCTTCCGACTCGATCTGCGTCACCGGATGCTCGCCGGAGTAGCGGAGCGCCTCGCGCGCATAGAACTCCATGAAGTCGATCGCTTCCGCCGTGTCGGCATCCGCTTCGGCGAAGGTTTTGCCGACCTCGAGGATCATGACCGCGGAGAACTCGTGCTTGCGCTCGCGCATCAGCTTCGCGGCCGTGAGCAGCACGCCCGCGCGCTTCTCGGCCGGCTGGCGTTTCCACGACTCGAAGGCGCCCCACGCCGCGTCCATGGCCCGTTCGACGTGCTCGGCCGACCCTTCCTGGAACTTGCCGAGGACCTGGTCCTTGTGGGCAGGGTTGAGGGAGTTGAAGGTCTTGAGACCGGTGATGCGCTCACCGCCGATGACGATCGGATGCTCGCGGCCCGCTTCGCCGAGGACCTTGGCGATCGCGAGATCCATCGCCGCCTGGTGCTCGGGCTTGTTGAAGTCGGTCAGCGGTTCATTTTTAAACTCGGGAAGAGACGGCATGCTTCATTCCTTTCGGGTTCGGGCGCCTGGCGCCTCAGAAGGACGCGTATGTTATCGAAATCAACGACACGAGCAACCGCACTGGCCCTCGCGCTGTTCGCAGCCTCGTGTGCACGCTTGCTGCCGTGGCGCGATGATGCTCCGGCGCCGGAAGTGAACCTGGCCTTCACCCTCGACCGCAATCTGGTGGAGCTCCAGACCATCCGCCTCAACGACCGCCCCGGCCGCTTCCTCCTCGGCAGCGCCGCTCCGCGCACCGTGCTCGATCCCGCCTACGCCGGCAACGGCCCGCACGCCCTCCAGCTCACCGCCAGGAACACCGTGAAGATCAAGCCCTCCACCCTCGACCTCGGCGGCGTGGCCGACGGCATCATCGGCGCCGACACCTGGTCCAACAAGGCGATCTCCATCGACTACCGCAGCGGCCTCGTGACCCTGCAGAAGCAAGGCATCGAGACCGGCCTCATGACCGTCTACCGCTACGACGCCGCACCAACGATCGACGTCGCCGTGGACGGCGCCGTACTGCGCGCAGTCGTCGACACCACCAGCCCCGACACCCTCGTGCTCCCCTCGTCCTCCGACCGCCGCGCCACCGCGCGCGTCACCGTCGCCGGCACCGACTTCGGCCCCATCGACGTCCGTTACGCCAACGTCGCGCAAGCGCGCATCGGCAACAGACTGCTCTCGCGGTTTCTGGTGTCGATCGACTACGGGAAGAAGGTGGTGGGGTTGTGGCGCGATCCCCGGATCCCGCTGGCGCCGGCGCCAGCGCCGTAATCCCCTATGGAGTGCGGTAACGCCAGTTACCGCTCTGACTGCTTCTGTTCGTACAGCAATCCGTGGCTGGTGCATCTCGCCTCGTGGCACGAGCGAAGGCTGGACCTGCTCATGTTGCGGACGAACAAAACAGTAAGAGCGGTAACTGGCGTTACCGCACTCCATATGTCTCCCGCATAATGCGCTTGTGCTCGCCGCGATCCTCCTTCTCGCGATCGACCTGAACGGCGCGCTCGCGCTGCGCGGCGTGAACGCCACCGGTCCCGAGTCGTGGCTCGACGGCGGTTGGGGGCGCCTCGAAGCAGGCGGCGATCGCGACCACCTCCTCGCGGATGCGCACCTCGGCGTCACCTGGCAATCCGAGCATTTCGGCGCGCACGCCAGCGCCGCGGCCACCAACGACCACGCCGGGCTCGTCGAAGCGTTCGTCGACGGCCGCGCGGAATTCGGCCTCGACGAGTTCCAGCTCCGGGCCGGTCAGTTCTTCCTCCCCACCTCGCGTGAGAACAAGGACGAGCTCTGGCAATCGCCCTACACGATCGCGTTCTCCGCGCTCAACAGCTGGATCGGCGAGGAAGTGCGTCCGATCGGCGTCGACCTCCAGTACCGCCACATCATCTCCGCCGGCCACGCAATCACCGGCGGCGCGACCGCCTTCCGCGGCAACGACACCATGGGCACGCTCCTCGGGTGGCGCGGCTGGTCGATGGGCAACCGCCTCGCGACGTACGGCGAGCGCCTGCCGCTGCCGCCGCTCGAATCGCTCGACCGTTTCTTCGTGCTGCAGGGCGACGGCACGCGGCCGTTCGGGAACGATCTCGACGGCCGCACCGGCTACTCCGCGCGTGTCCGTTACTCGCTGCCCGAGCGCGCCAACATCCAGTACACCTTCGTCGACAATCGCGGCGACCGCGCCCTGCACGGCGACGACTACGCGTGGGCGACCAGCTTCCACCTCGTCAGCGCGGAGGCGGGGAATCGCGACCGCTTCACCATCGCCGCGGAGTACATGCGCGGCACCACCGCCATGGGCCTCAACAACACGGCCTTCGTCGACGCCGATTTTTACGCCGCGTACCTGCTCGTGTCGCAGAAGGTCGGGCGGAACCGCTTCAGCGGGCGCTACGAGTTGTTCGACACCGAAGAGCGCGACTTCTCGCTCGCGGAGCCGAATGACGAACATGGGCGGGCGTGGACGTTCACCTGGCTGTACGACCTGCGCGAGCACATCCGCGTGGCCGCGGAATTCACCCAGTTCGTCGCGGACCGTCCCGGCACGCCCGATCCCGATGCGCGGAACGTGACGCTCGAAGGGCGCTACAGGTTCTGAACGATGACGCGCCCCTTGCCGCTCGTCTTCCCGGCATACATCGCACCGTCCGCGGCGCGCAGCAACGTGGCCGCGTTGTCCGGCACGGCGCGGAAGTGGGCGACGCCCAGCGTGACGCCGAGCGCGGCGCCGGCGTAATTCGCGGCGATCTCGCCGATGCGCGCGGCGATGCGCTCGCCGACGGTGCGCGCCGCATCGGGCTCGACGCCGCGAAGCAGCACCGCGAACTCGTCGCCGCCGAGGCGGGCCGCGACGTCGTGGCCGCGGATGGAACGCTTCAGCGCGCCGGCCACGCGCTGCAGCACTTCGTCGCCCGCCGCGTGGCCGAACGTATCGTTGATCCGCTTGAAATTATCGAGATCGAGGTAGGCCACGCAGACCGGATCGCCCGTCTCGCGCGCGGTCTGGATCTCCTCCTCGACCACCTCCATGAACGCGCGTGCGTTCGGCAGGCTGGTGCTGGAGTCGGTACGCGCGAGCGTCGACTGGTGCGCGACCAGCCTGCGCAGCTTCTCGCGATCGCGATGCAGCATCGCCAGCAGCACCGCCTCGGACGTGTAGATCACATAGCGGGTGAACGCGTTCCACATCGAGATTGCGATCGCCGATTCGGAAGCGTCCCACGTGATGTTCGCCACCAGCGACGCCGTGCCGGCCGCGGCGCTGATGAAGATCGCCACGGTCATCCCGCCGTACCAGCCGGCGATCGCGACCGGGATCAGGTACAGCAGCGAGAGCGCTACGTCCGGTCCGGTGACATAGTCGATCCAGCCGATCGCTGCCACAGCCACGGCAGCCGCCGCGGTCCCGTAAAGCCGTCTTTTGTAAGGCACCCGGGGACAGTGTTAGCAAATCTCCTTCCGTCTCGACAGCCCGACGCAGGGAATCCCATGTATTGGTGCCTTATGGCGCGCAATAAGGACTGCTCACGCGAGCGGCAGGCTTCTCACCCTCTTCCCCGTCAGCCGGAACATCGCGTTCGTCACGGCCGCGGCCACCGGCGGGAGTCCCGGCTCGCCGGTGCCGGTCGGCGCCTCGCCGCTGGGGACGATGTGTACCTCGACCTCCGGCATCTGCGCCATGGTCAGCAGCGGGAAATCGTGAAAGTTCGACTGCTGCACGCGGCCGTTCTCGATCGTGATCTTCTGGCCGAGCGCCGCCGCCAGTCCGTAGGCGATCCCTCCTTCGATCTGCGCGCGGATGCCGTCCGGATTGATCGCCGTGCCGCAATCGATGACGCACACGACCTTGTGCACCTTCGGCAGCCCGCCCTCGCCGATCGAGACCTCCGCCACCTGCGCCGCGTAGCTGAAGAACGAATGATGCGCGGCGAAACCGAGCGCGCGCCCCGCGGCCACCGGCTTTCCCCACCCTCCCTTGTCGCGCGCCAGCTCGATCACCGCGCGCAGGCGGTCGCTGCGGAACGGCCACCGGTGCGCCGACTTTTCATCGGCGAACTTTTCGGTCACCCCCTTCGGCACGAGCGCGAGGCGCAGCTCGACCGGATCGCGTCCGGCCGCGTGCGCGAGCTCGTCTATGAACGAATTGACGACGAAGCCGTTGATCGAATGCTCGACCGAGCGCCACCAGCCGCGCGGCACGCCGGAATCGCCGACCGCGAAATCGAGCTTGAAGTTCGGCACGTCGTACGGCATGTCGTCCACGCCGCCCGTCTCGCTGTTCTCCGGCGTCTTCGAGTCCGGCTCGTGGTACTTCGTGATCGACGGCGCGGCGATGCGGTGATGCCACGCCGTGACGTTGTTCTCCGCGTCGAGCGCCGCGCTGACGCGGTGCACGCTCGCGGGCCGGTAGTAGTCGTGCTGCATGTCGTCTTCGCGCGTCCACTGCACCTTCACCGCCGCGCCGGCCGCTCTCGAGATCTGCACCGCTTCCAGCACGAAGTCGGGATTCGCGCGCCGCCCGAAGCCGCCACCCAGCATCGTGACGTTGACCTTCACCTGCTCCGGCTTGATGCCGAGAAACTCAGCGGTGGTGCCCGCCGCCCAGTCGGGGAACTGCGTCCCCGCCCAGATCTCCGCGCGGCCCATGGTCACGCTGGCCGTGGCGTTGAGCGGCTCCATGGCCGCGTGCGCGAGATACGGCACTTCGTATTCGGCCTCCACCGTCTTCACCGCCTGCGCGAGCGCCAGTGCGGCGTTGCCCTTGTTCACCACCGCGGCACCACTCTCGATCTTCTCCGCGAGCTGCTTGCGCAGCGACTCGGTCGACTCTCGCGCGACCTCCCCTTCGTCCCACGTCACCTCGAGCGCGTCGCGTCCCTTGATGGCCGCCCAGGTCGAAGTCGCGACCACCGCCACGCCGTTCCACGGCAGGTCGGTCTTGATCGCGTCGACCTTCACCACCTGCTTCACGCCGGCCACCGCTTTCGCCTTCGTGTCGTCGATCTTCGCGACCGTCCCGCCGAACACCGGCGACCGAAGCACGGCCGCGTACAGCATCCCCGGCACCTGCTTGTCGATCCCGTACGCAGCCTTGCCGCTGGCGATGTCAGCGACATCGACGCGCTTCTTCGCCTGGCCGACGATCCTGAACTTCTTCGAATCCTTGAGCGGGGGCGTCTTCTCGATCCTGATCTTCGCCGCCTCTTCCGCGAGCTCACCGAACGTCGCCTTCTTGCTGCCGTGCGAGACGATCCCGTTCTCGACGGAGATCGCCGCCGCATCGACCTTCCAGCGCGCCGCCGCCGCGCCGACCAGCATCGCGCGCGCCGTCGCACCCGCCTCGCGCAGCGGGATCCACAGCGTGCGGATGCTGCTGCTGCCGCCCGTGCCCTGGCGTCCGAACTTCCTGTCGAAGTGCGCCTGCTTCACCCGCACTTTCGCCCAGTCCGCATCCAGCTCCTCGGCCACGATCATCGGCAGCGACGTCCGCACGTCCTGTCCCATGTCCGACCGCGAGACCCAGATCGTGACGCGGTTGTCGGTGCCGATCTGCACGAAGGCGCCGAGGTCATGGTCCTTCGGAGCGGTGTTCGCCCCCGCCTTACCGAAGACGGGCACGCCGATGACGAGCCCCGCACCGGCGACCGAGGTCAGCTTGAGAAACGAGCGGCGGTCCACGTTAGATCTCCCCCGCCGCGCGATGGATGGCCTTGCGGATGCGCAGGTACGTACCGCAGCGGCAGAGATTGCCCGACATCGCTTCCTCGATGTCCGCGTCGGTGAGCTTTCCCTTCTTCCGCGCCAGCAGCGCTGCCGCCGACATGATCTGCCCGGTCTGGCAATAGCCGCACTGCGGCACGTTCTCCGCCAGCCAAGCCCGCTGCAGCACGTGCGTGTTGCTCGGCGAGAGGCCTTCGATGGTCGTGATCTTCTTCGCCTCCACCTCGGCCAGCGGCGTCGAGCAGGAGCGGATCGGCTCTCCGTCCGCGTGTACCGTGCAGGCACCGCACATCCCCATCCCGCACCCGAACTTCGTCCCGGTGAGCCCGAGCTCATCGCGCAGGACCCACAGCAGCGGCGTATCCCCCTCGGCGCTCACGCTCCGGGCTTTCCCGTTCACCGTCAACCTGGTCGGCATGCGCGAAATGGTACGCCGGGCGCATGTAACAAACTGTGAAATGACGTCACGAATCCTGATCTCTTTGCTGCTCGTCGCCTGCGCCGCGCCGCCGCCTCCTCCGGTAGCGAAAACGGCGGCCAAAGCAGCCGGCGATCAACCTGCCGTCCAGTTCGACCTGGTCATCCTCGGCGGCGACGTCATCGACGGGACCGGTGCGCCCCGCACGCGCGCCGACGTCGGCATCCGCGGCGACACCATCACCGCCATCGGCGACCTCTCGAACGCCACCGCCACCGTGAAACTGCACGCGAAGGAGCACGTCGTCACCCCCGGCTTCATCGACCTCCTCGGCAACTCGCAGGCGGCCGTCCTGCTCGACCCGAAGCTCGAAGGAAAGATCCGCCAGGGCGTGACCACCGAGGTGACGGGCGAAGGCCACTCACCCGGCCCGCAGAACGACGAGATGGCCGCGGAGATGGAGCGCACCAAACCGGAAGGGTGGCCGCAGGTCACCTGGCGCACCCTCGGCGAATTCATGCGCGTCGTAGAGCAGAAAGGCAGCGCCCTCAACTTCGCTTTCTACGTAGGCGCCGCCAACCCCCGCGAAATGGTCCTCGGCCACGCCGACCGCGCCCCGAACGCCGAGGAGCTGAAGCGGATGGAAGCGATCGTCAAACAGGCCGTCGACGAAGGAGCGGCCGGCCTCTCCAGCGCCCTGATCTATCCGCCCGGCCGCTTCGCCACCACCGGGGAATTGATTGCCATGGCCCGCGTGGCCGGCTCCTACTGGACCCACCTCCGCAACGAAGCAGGCGAGATCGACAAAGCGATCGACGAAGCGATCCGCATCGGCCGCGAAGCGAAAGTCCCCGTCAACATCTTCCACCTGAAAATCGGCGGCCAGACCAACTGGGGCCGCATGCCCGCCATCCTCGCGAAAATCGAAGCCGCGCAGAAAAGCGGCGTCGACATCGCCGCCAACATCTACCCCTTCACCGCCACCTCCACCGACCTCACCTCCATCGTCCCCGCCTGGGCGTTAGAAGGCGGCTACGCCCGCTTCATCGAGCGCCTGCGCGATCCTGCAATGCGCACACGCATCGCAAACGAGCTCCGCGCCGGCCGCCTCGCCAACAACGGCGCCTCGTCGATCGTCATCCGCGGCAACCCGAGCCAGAGGTTGGACGCGCTGGCCAAAGAGATGAACATCGACCCAGCCGAGGCGGTCATCCGCCTGTTCGCCAACGACACCCGCTCGCCCATCGCGATCTTCTTCTCGCTCAGCGAAGACGACATGAAGAAAGCGCTCGTAAAACCCTGGATCGCCTTCGGCTCCGACTCCGGCGCCGTCGTCGGCGCAATGCGCTCCCGCGGCGCCCACCCCCGCGCATACGCCACGTTCTCGCGCGTGCTCTCACAATACGTACGCGAAGAGAAACTGCTTTCGTTGGAAGAGGCAGTACGAAAAATGACCTCCCTCCCCGCCTCCCGCGTCGGACTACACGACCGCGGCATTCTGCGAGCGGGGATGAAAGCGGATATCGCAGTATTCAACCCGATGCTCGTGCGGGACGTCTCGACATACGAGGACCCGCATCATTTCTCCGAAGGCGTGTCGCACGTGATCGTCAACGGGAAAGCGGTATTGAAGGACAGGAAGATGACGGGGGAATTAGGGGGACGGATTTTGCGGAAGCAGTAATTTGGAGTGCGGTGACCGCAGTCACCGCTTTGCCACGCATGCCAAGGACGACGCACACGCAACTCCGAGGCACGCAGTAAAAGCGGTGACTGCGGTCACCGCACTCCAAACCACTGGCGCACGAGCCGTGAGTGAACACGCTCACCCGCGTGAGGATCAGTCACCGTCTGGACGTTTCCGCCGACGTGATTTCGAAGCGCAACTCCGAACGTTGGGCCACGTCTGCCGCCACAGGAATTGCCAACGTGAGCCTCTCATTCGCACCAGGCGCCAGTCGAAGCTCGGATACAACAAACGGATGATTCACCAGAAGGTCAGACCCACCCTTCGAGCGCACTGAGATGACTCCTCGCAAAGCAGTCAAGACCTGATCCGAGTTGTTCGAAGCAGTCACAAAGAAACGGTAATCCGCGGTCCTGCATTTCAAAGACATGGGACCGGACACGGTGATGCGGTTCGAGCTCCGAAAGATGCGCGACAGTTGCTTCGTCAACCGGCAACGACTCGATCCCGTGTTGCTCGCGCTGCACTGATAGCCAGGGATGGGGCGGCTCCGGCAGATGGAGCTTGCCGAGCTGATATTTGATCGTTGCTTCCCATATCGAAACGACGCTCAAATAGACAAGATCTGCGTCTTCGATCGCTGCACGTATCTGCGAACCGACTCGCGGGTCACCGCCGACGTACCAGAGGAAGACATGGGTGTCGAGCAACAACCTCATTGCTCGAAATCCCGAAGAACATCCTCGGGCAGCGGGTCATCGAAGTCATCGGGCACGGTGAACGTTCCGGCAGCAAGACCGAATGGCCTCGGACGCCGGACGTGCTCGATCGGCCGAATCTCAGCGATTGGGCGATCAGCGTCGGTGACGATCAGCGTTTCCCCTTCGGCGACCCGCTCGAGTACGCCGCCCGGGTCCCGCTTTACATCTTCAACACTGACATTCATGCCACGGTTGAGTGTAGCAAACCGTCCATCGGTGCGGTCGGCGTCCACAAGGTGTTCACGCCCCCTCACCCCTTCTTCCTGGGCGGAATCGGCTTCCCATGATCGTTCTGATACGCCTGCCGCAGGCGTTCCACCACCGGGATCAGATCCGCGTGCTCCGGGTCGCGGGCCAGCTCCTCGGCGGTGTAATAGACCTCGAGCGCCTGTTCTTCGAGGCGGGCGCGCTTCTGGTCGATGACGGCCGAGAGGTCGCCGGCGAGCGATTCGAGGGCGTCGATCACGGCGGCGTATTCGAAGTCTTCGGCGGTTTCCAGCGGGATTCCTTCGAGGACTGTTCTGCCGTCGCTGCGGGGACGCGGCGGGGCTTCGTCGATGTAGGGGATGGACTTGCGCATTTCGGCGAGCTTGCCGAGGATCCGCTCGGCGTCGAGTTTCTTTGCGGCCACTGGGTTTCCTTTCGAAAGGACCGGGCGCGCCGAAGTGCGCCCGGTCTTCACTGCTGTTACTGCGGTTTACGGAAGTTTAGGCTGCTGTGGTTCCGCTGTCGATTTGAGGCGACGGCGGACCGCCGGTCCACACCCGTGGTCAGCGAGGTTCACGCCCCGGCCGGGCAAGGTACGAACATCGACCAGTCGGTGCCGGCGATGAACTCCTCGTCCGGCGGAAGCGGACCGGCGAATGGCGGCGTCATACCCGCACGAAGATCCGCTTCCGGTAAAGCACCAGCAGCACCAGATACCAGAAGAAGACGAAGGCCAGCGCCCAGAGGAACGACGCCAGGTGCGGCTCTAAGTACGGCTTGAACAGAGTCCGATAGCTGAGCGGCTGCAGCTTCGAGATGCCGAGGAGGCGGGCCATCATGCCGGAGCCGACGAAGGCGACCAGCGGGTTGACGCCGAAGACGACGAACGGGTGCGCCGGCAGTTTCCAGAGCCACAACGCGAGCACGACTGCGGCCGCTCCGGCGGTAAACAGGACGTAGGAGCTGGTCCAGAGGTTCTTATTGATCGGGAAGGCGTATGACCACGCCAGGCCGAGGACGATCGCCGCGGCGCCCGAGATAGTCAACATCTTGATGTTCTTCGCGCGCACCCACGGTGTGGCGAGCACGCCGAGGAGCGCGGTGGCGACGGCAGGGATCGTGGAGAGCGGGCCCTCGGGGTCCCAGGTCCTGCTCTGCTTCCAGAGATGCTGCTCCGGGATCAGCGCGCGGTCGGCCTGCGCAGCGACCGTGGCTTCCGGCGGCTCGAGCGGGCCGAGGGAGAGGAGGCCCCAGTAGCCGAGAAGGATGGCCACCACGATCGCAGCGATGGTGCGCCGCGACGCTTTCCAGGCGATCAGCGCCGCGACGATGTAGACGATGCCGATGCGCTGCAGCACGCCCGTCACGCGCAGCTCGCCGAGCTGAAAGTACGGGAAGGCATTGAGGAACAGCCCGCAGAGGACGATCAGCCCTCCCCTCTTCAGGATCCCGCGCGGCTCCTTGCGCGACAGCTCGGTGGTGATGCCGACGATGAAGAGAAAGAAGGGAAAGATCAGGTCCGTCGGCGTCCACCCGTGCCATTCGGCGTGCCGCAGAGGCGCGTAGATGGCGGACCAGGTGCCGGGGTTGTTGACGAGGAGCATGGCGGCCACGGTGAAGCCGCGGAGGGCGTCCAGTGCGGCGAGACGCTGTTGCTGGTTGCTGGTTGCTTGTGAGTTCATGGCCGTTGCGCGACTCCTCACAAGCAACTAACAACCAGCAACATCACGCGGTCAGCGCGCGATACGACTTCAAATGCCGCAACGCCGCCTGCTTCTCCCCTCTCCTCTCATAGATCCCGGCCAGGTTGTAGTGGGCGTCGGCGTTGTCGGGGTCGAGGGCGAGGGCGAGCGAATAGGCGGCGATGGCGTCTTCGATGCGGCCGAGGTCTTCGAGGGCGACGCCGAGGTTGAAGGCGGCGGTCTCGTGCTCGGGATCGGCGTCGAGGGCGGCGCGGTAGTGCTTCTCGGCGGCCGCGGGGGCGTTGCTCTCGTGGAGGAGACGGCCGAGGTTCACGTGGGCGTCGGGATGGGCCGGATCGGCGCGGAGGGCGCGTTCGTAGGCGTCTTTCGCCTCGTGCGCCGAGCTCATCTCGAGCTCGCACGCGAGGTCGTACCACTCCTCCGCCGTCACCTCGGGGTTCGTGCGCGCCGCGGCGGCATTGCGCATCAGCAGCGGCTGCGATTTCTGCGCGAGCTCGGCCACCGAAAAGTCGAACAGCGACTGCCCCGACTCCGGGTTCCACATCGCCTCGCCGTCGCGGACCACCACCCGCTCCCCGTCCGCCGTGATGCGCACTCCCGTGAGCGAGCGCCCGGCCGGAAGCTGGGCCCGAAGACGCTCCAGGACGCGCCGCACCTTGCGCTGCGGGATCTGCGCGGCCGCCAGCTCCCCGGCGGTGCGGAGGATGATCAGGTCACGAAAGCCGAAGCGGAGCTCCCCCTTGTCGCCGCGCTCCGGATCGAGGAACCCTTTGGTGGCATACGCGCGGATCTGAGCCGGCGATAGCCCAAGCATCGCCGAGACCTCGCGGAGGGAGTAGGACACGGCATTATTGTAGCCGGGGAAATGGTGTCGGGTATCGGGTGTCAGGTGTCTGCGGTTCTCCGACTGACGAGACACGTACCGTCAGCCGCTAAGCCCCAGACACCTGACACCCGACACCAACGCGCGCAGCGCGTTAACGCGCTTTGCGCGCCGCCACCTTCGCCGGCTGGGCGTGCTTGGGTGCCTTCCGGTCCGCCTTCACCTTGACCGGGAGCTTGGCTTCCGGGAGCTTGGCCTCCGGTAGTCTGGCGACATGGGCGGACTTTTTCGCCGCCGGTGCGGGGGCGGATCTCGGGGCCATCATGCCGCCGCTCAGCGACTTGCGGAGCGCTTCCATGAGGTCGATGACCTGGGCGCGCGGCTCCTCGGAGCCGGAGCTGGTGATCTCCTCCCCTTCGATCTTGCGCTGGATGGTGGCGCGGATGCGTTCCGCGACTTCATCGCGGTACTGCTCGGGGTGGAACTCGTCGCTGGCGCTCATCTCGGCGAGCTGGATGGCCATCTTCAGCTCGTTGTCCTTCACCTCGGCATCCCCGAGGTCGAGCTCGTCGATGGCGCGGATCTCGTTCGGGTAATAGAGCTGCTGCATGACCAGCCCCTTGCCGAGCGGGCGGATGACCACGATGTAGCCCTTGCCGCGGGCCGCGTACTTGGCGACTGCCCAGCGGCCGGTCTCCTCCATGGCGCGGGCGAGCAGGGTGTAGGGGCGCGAGCCCCCTTTGTCCGGTCCGAGGTAGTACGGCTTGGAGAAGTAGATCGGGTCGATCAGGTCGGATTTGACGAACTCCGTGATCTCGATCTGCTGCGTGGCCTTCTCCTCGAGCGCCTTCAGCTCGTCCTCGTTGAAGAGGACGTACTGCCCCTTGGCGAACTCGTAGCCCTTGACCACTTCGCTGCGGTCGATGGTCCGTTCGTCCTTCGTGCAGAAGAGTTGCTGCTGGATGCGGTTGCCGCAATCCCGGTGCAACATATTGAACGAAATCTTCTCGGACGACTCGGCCGCGGAGAAGAGTTTCACCGGGATGGAGACGAGGCCGAACGCTATCTGTCCTGACGCAATTGCACGTGGCATTGAGACACCTCTGAGTTCCTGATCTAAACAGGGAAAGGGCAGCCGTTAATCCGTTTTGACGTGCAGCGAAACCTGTGCATCTTACAATCAAAGCCGAGTGAAACGCTACGATCTCATCTACAAAACGGTGAAGAAAATCCCGCGCGGCAAAGTGGCCACGTACGGCCAGATCGCGGAGCTGGCCGGCCTCGAAGGCCACGCCCGCCAGGTCGGCTACGCCCTGCACAACCTCCCCGGCGCCAGCGACGTCCCCTGGCACCGCGTGATCAACGCCAAAGGCGAGATCAGCCCCCGCAGCGCGGGCGATTCGCATGAGTTGCAGAGGATGCTGCTGGAGGAGGAGGGCGTTTTGTTCGATGGGCGCGGGCGTGTTGATTTGCGTGCGTGTCGCTGGCATCACACTCGATGACTGTTCAGCAGCCGCGACGCGCGCCGATTTGCGCACTTGTCGCTCGGATGGTGTCGGGTGTCGGGTGTCGGGTGTCTGAGGCGTAGCGGCTGACGACACATGTCTCGTCAGCCGGAAAACCCCAGACACCTGACACCTGATACCCGACGCCGCTAACTCACCTCTCCACGCTCACCGGCGGCACCACCGGCCTCTTCACCGGATTCTTCTCCAACTGCTCGAGCAGCAGCTTCACTGCGGCTTCGAGGGACGGGTCCTGGCCGGCGGCGACGAGGTCGGGGCGGTCGACGACTTCGATGTCGGGCGCCACGCCTACTCCTTCCACGGCCCACATCCCCTCGGTGTCGAAGAAGCGGAACTGGGGGGCGGAGATGGAGCCGCCGTCCATGAGGTTCGGGTTGCCGGAGATGCCGATCAGGCCGCCCCAGGTGCGGGTGCCGATGATCGTGCCGAGGTTGCGCTTGCGGAAGTAGTACGGGAGGGCGTCGCCGCCCGAGGCCGAGTAGCCGTTGATCAGCATCACCTTCGGGCCCACGTGCGCGTAGGAGGGAGTCGCCTGCGGCTTCGTGTTGCGGCGGGCCCAGTAGTTGAGCACCGGGCGGTCGAGCATCTCGATCATGCGGTCGGGGATGAAGCCGCCGCCGTTGTAGCGGTCGTCGACGATCAGCGCGTCCTTGTCGACCTGCGGATAGAAGCCCTTCACGAGCTCCCGGTTGCCTTCCGCGCCGGTGTTCGGCAGGTGGATGTAGCCGATGCGGCCGTTCGAGGCCTTGGTGACGTAATCCCGGCGCGACTGCACCCACTCCAGGTAGCGGAGGTTCGTCTCCCGCTTCACCGGGCGGACGCGCTCCGTGCGCGCGCCGGTGGTGGACGCGGTCGAGTTGACGGTCAGCGTCACCACGCGGTCGGCCTTGTTCTCGAGGAGGCTGTAGAAGTTGACGACGCCCTTCGTGGAGACGCCGTCGACGGCGAGGACGTAGTCCCCCTCGCGCACCTTCACGCCCGGCTCGGTGAGCGGCGAGCGGAACGACTCGTGCCAGTTCTCGCCGGGGAAGATGTTGGTGATGCGGTAGTAACCGTCGGCAGCTTCGATCTCGGCGCCGAGGAGGCCGTTGTCGACCCGCTCGGCCGCGTTCACATCCGAGGGTGAGCCGACGTAGACGTGGCCGGCGTTCATCTCACCGGCCACTTCGCCGAGGATGTAATCGAGGTCGGCGCGGTGCGCGACGTAGGGCACGAGCTGGCCGTACTTCGTCCGGATCGCGTTCCAGTCGAGACCGTGCATGCCGGGGTCGTAGAACCAGTCGCGGAGGATGCGCCAGGCGTCGGTGAACTCCTGCTGCCACTCGGCCTTCGGATCGATGCGCATCTCCATGTTGTCGAGCTTGAGCATCGAGTCGGCCGGCTTCTGCCCCGGCTTGGCGTTGACGATCGCGTACGTGTTGCGGCCGAGGCTGGCCAGGATCTTCTCGCCGTTCGCGGAGAGCTCGTAGCCCTGCAGCGTCTCGAGGATCACCTCTTCCTTGCGGTCCTCGATGTTGTAGAAGCGCAGCGAGAAACTGTCGTCGCCGCGCTGGTACAGCACGCCGTTCGGGAGGGCGCTCAGGTTGAAGTAGTTGCCGGAGGCGCCGGGGATCGCGCGGACGCGATTCTCGAACGTGGCCGGGTCGATCTTCACCACCACCGCGGCCGGCTTCTTGTCCGCCGCGGCCTTGTCTTTGTCCGCCGCCTTCGGCTCCTCGGCGGCCGCGGGAGGCGGCGCCGTCACCTTCTCTTCGTCCGACTGCGGGAGGAAGAGCGCCGGGCCGTCCTCGGCCAGCACGCCGACGTAGACGCGGGTCGGGTCGGTGTAGACGTAGTTGAACTCCCAGGCGCTGAAGGTCAGGTTGAAGTCGCGCGTGGAGGTGAAGTAGAGGTAGCGCCCCTTCGGATCGAAGACCGGGTTCAGGTCGTTGGTCTGGCCGCTGGTGAGGCGGTGGACCTTCCTGTCGCCCAGGTTGTAGACGTAGATCGAGGAGAACTGCGCCTCGTTGTCCTTGGTGTAGGTCAGCCAGCGCGAGTCCGGCGACCAGCGGTAGTCGGTGATGTCGCCGTACTCGTCGGAGTCGACCGCGGTGGTGCGGCCGGTGGCGACGTCGATGGTGTGCAGCGCGTGGTCCTTGTCGCTGTAGGCGAGCAGCTTGGAGTCGGGCGACCACTGCGGCGTGAAGCGCCACGCCTTGCCGTCGCGGCTGACCTGCCGCTCTTCGCCGGCGCCGTCAGCAGGACGGACGTAGATCTCGTACTCGCCCCCCTTGTCGCTGAGATAGGCGATCCAGCGTCCGTCGGGCGACCAGGTGGCCTCGCGCTCGCGGATGCCGGGGGTCTGCGTCAGGTTGCGGACCTCCCCTTCCTTGGCCGGGGCGCTGAAGATGTCGCCGCGGGCGACGAAGAGCGCACGCGCGCCGGTCGGCGAGATCACGTACCAGTCGATGTTGTCGCGGACGTTGCGGTGGTACGGGAGGGTGTTGCGGAAGTCGCCGTAGACGCGGATGGGGATGCGCGCCGACTGGCCGTTCACGAACTTGTAGAGATAGCCGCCGGCCTCGTAGACGACCTGGGTGCGGTCGGAGCTGGGCCAGAGGACGTCGTAGTCGTTGTGGCTCGTGACCTTGCGCTCCTGCTTCGAAGCGAGGTCGTACGACCAGAGATTCAGGCGGCCGTCTTCGCGGTCCGAGGTGAAGTAGATCGTGTTGCCAATCCAGACCGGCTGGTTGTCGGTGTACTGGTTGGTGGTGAGCTGCTGGGCCTTGTTCGCGGCGAGGTCGTAGATCCAGACGTCCTGCGCGCGGCCGCCGCGGTAGCGCTTCCAGGTGCGGAACTCGCGCTCGATCGGGGTGTACACGAGCTTCGTGCCGTCCGGCGAGTACGCGCCGCCGCCGGCCTCGGGGATCGCCAGCGGTTTCTCCATTCCCCCGGCTGCCGGGACGATGTACGGCCGCGCCATGCGGTCGCTCCACGGCAGGCGGTGCGGGAGGAAGAGGACGTTCCTGCCGTCCGGCGTCCAGTCGAGGACGCGGTTGTCGATGCCGCCGCGCGGCGGGAGGTTGCCGACGTCGTTGTAGTACGTCAGCTGCCGCGGCGCTCCGCCATCGACGCTGATGACGAAGACCTGGCGCGAGCCGCTGTAGTCGCCTGTGAAGGCGATCGAGCGTCCGTCGGGCGAGAACTTCGGAAAGTACTCCATCCCTTCGTCGGACGTGAGCCGGCGCGCATCGCCGCCGTTCGCCGAGGCCAGCCAGATGTCGCCGGCATAGACGAAGGCGACCGTGTCGCCATGGATGTCAGGCTGCCGCAGGAGGCGGGTGGGGCTCTCCTGGGCACTCGCGCCGGTCGCGACGACCAGCGCCATGATCGTGAGAAGTTTTTTCATAGGCGGGGTGACATAACACGGGTGACGCTACAGGCGTTGCCAGTTCACGGCTTTGTAACGAGATATCGGTGTCGGGTGTCACCTGATACCCGACACCAATACCACTTGCCGACCACTCGGTCGGTAACCGACAATGACCCGATGCCGACCCCAACCGACGCAAGCCAGCCGGTCCCCGCCTACTCCTGGTACGCGCTCGCCGTCCTCACGGCGGTCTACGTCCTCAACTTTCTGGACCGGCAGCTGATCTACATCCTCTTCACGCCGATGAAGGCGGAGCTGAAGTTCACGGACCTGCAGCTGGCGCTGCTCGGGACGACGTCCTTCGTCATCTTCTACACGCTCCTCGGCGTACCGTTCGGGCGGCTGGCGGACCGGGTCTCGCGGAAGGGGATGATCGCGGCGGGGCTGGCGGTGTGGAGCCTCTTCTCCGGCCTGACCGGGTTCGCCGATTCGTTCTGGACCATCTTCTTCTGCCGGCTGATGGTCGGCGTCGGCGAGGCGACGCTGGGGCCGGCGGCGCTGTCGCTCCTCAGCGACTACTTCCCCACCCGCATGCGCGCCACGGTGCAGTCGGTCTACTCCTCCGGCATCGCCATCGGCGGCGGGCTGGCCTTCTTCCTCGGCGGCTGGATCGGGCAGGTACACGGGTGGCGGTGGGCGTTCTACCTGCTCGGCTTTCCGGGGCTGCTGCTGGCGGTGCTGGTCTTCATGCTGCGCGAGGAGCCGCGCGGCCGCACCGAGTCGGCCGCCGCGCTGCAGGCACCGACGGACTGGCGGGCGCTCTTCCGCTCCAAACCGCTCATGTTCGTTTACTTCGGCTACGCCTTCGTCGGCCTGGCCTCGAACAACCTCGGCATCTGGGGAGCGGCGTTCTACGCGCGCGTTCATGAGGTCAGCCTGATGAAGATCGGGGTCGCGGCCGGCCTGATCTCCATCTTCGTCGGCATCCCGGCCATGATCCTCGGCGGCTACTTCTCCGACCGCGTCAGCCGGATGCTCCGCGGCGGACGCATGGCCTTCACCTCGGCGGCCGCGATCGTCTCCGTGCCGCTCTGGATCGCGCTGCTGTTCCTCGACAACCTGACCGCGATCGTGGCCGTGAACATCGTCCTCTACGGCCTGGCCATCCTCTGGGTCGGCCCCGCGACAGCCGAGGTGCACGACCTCGCCGGCCCTCACCTCCGCGGCATCGCCATCGGCGTCTTCTTCTCCATCGTCAACATCACCGCCTACGGCCTCGGCGGCCCGCTGATCGGAAAGCTCAGCGACTTTCTCGGCGTCGCCACCAATCCGGAGCAGATGCGCTACTCCCTCCTGGTCTGCCCCGCCGCCTGCGCCCTCGGCGCGCTGCTGCTGTGGATGGGGAGCAGGGCGCGGCAGCGCGTATGAGTGCGAGGCATTCCCAAGTTGGGCGCTCCGTCATGACGGCAGCAAGCCGTACCATAGCTACGTCAGATTCGAAAAGGAGTGAAGAATGAGAAAAGTCATCCTCGGAATCATTGTGTTGCTCGCAGCATCGGCCATTTGCGGGACGGCAGAGGCGCAGTGCCTGCTCACGACGGAAACGGAGAGCCTCCCGGGGTTCTTCATTGGCCAGCCGGCAAACTTCGACATCCAGGTGTGCTGCGGTACGGCGCCGTATCACTTCGAGATCATCGAAGGCGAAATGCCGGAAGGACTGCACCTCAACGCAAACGGGAAGATCACCGGCAAGCCTCGCGTGGAAGCCGACCAGAACGTGCTCGTGCTGATCTCGGACGCCGCAGGTTGCACCCTCGGGGTGACCTACCCGGTCAGGGTGATGGTGCCGGAGCCGTAGGTCGTTTGGAGTGCGGTGACCGCAGTCACCGCTTTCACTGCGTGCCTCGAGATGCACGCGTGTCGCCTCAGCTACGGAGTCAAAGCGGTGACTGCGGTCACCGCACTCCATATCATTTCATCCGCGCATACAGGGTGCTCGGCGAGATCTGCAACTGCCTCGCGGCCTTCCTCACATTGCCGCCCGTCGCTTCGACGGCGGCCGTCACGTATTGCGTGATCACGTCCTCCAGCGGACGGATGTCCCATTCCGCAGTCGGGAGGCCCGGACCGGCGGCGGCTGCCGCGACGGCGGCAGTTGCGGCGGTGTCGATGATCAGGTCATCGCTGCGGATCTCGCCTCCGGTCAACGTCAGCATGGCGCGCTCGAGGACGTTGCGGAGCTCGCGGACGTTGCCCGGCCAGCCGTAGCTCTCCAGCTTCTTCATGGCCGAGGGGCTGAGCTTCGGGACGGGCCGCCCGATCTCCTTGCACAGGGGGCGCAGCACCTCCTGCGCGAGGATCGGCAGGTCTTCCATCCGCTCGCGGAGCGCCGGCATGCGCAGGCGAACGACGTTCAGGCGGTAATAGAGGTCGGCGCGGAAGCGTCCCGCCGCCACCTCGGCCTGCAGGTCGCGGTTCGTCGCCGCGATCAGGCGGAAGTCGGCCTTCAGGTCGCGTAAGCCGCCGACGCGGCGAAAGCGCTTCTCCTCCAGCGCTTTGAGCAGGCGCGCCTGCACCGTCGGCTCCATCTCGCCAATCTCGTCCAAAAACAGCGTCCCCTCGCCGGCGATCTCGAACAGGCCCGGCTTCGTGTTCATCGCGTTCGTGAACGCGCCGCGCTCGTGGCCGAAGAGCTCCGACTCCAGCAGCTCCTTCGACAGCCCGGCGCAGTTCAGGTCGACGAACGGCTTGCTCGCGCGTCCCGAGCGGCTGTGGATGAGGCGCGCCATCACCCCCTTGCCGGTGCCCGACTCCCCTTCGATCAGCACCGGCGACGGGACGCGCGCGACGTTCGTCAGGATCTCGTTGAGGTGAGTGATCCCCTGCGAGAGTCCGGGCAGCTTCTCCCCCGGCGCCGCCTCGGTGCGCTTGAGCGCCATCAGCTCGCGCCGGGTGGCGAGGATGCGCTCGACCTGCTGCAGCACCGCTTCCAGCGTGTCCAGATCGAACGGTTTCTGGAGGAACGTCTCCGCACCGAGGCGCATCGACTCGACCACCCGGTCGAGCGTGCTCACGCCCGACATCATGATCACCGCCGTCGTCTCCGAGTACATCTTGAACTGATGCAGCAGCTCGAGCCCGGTGGTATCGGGGAGCGTCACGTCGAGCAGCACCACGTCGGGCGAGAACTCGCCGAACGCCACCACCGCCTCCCTGCCGTTTCCGGCCGTACGCACGTCCCAGCGGTCGTTGAGGAACGCGGCCAGGCCGGCCGAGATCTGCTCGTCGTCGTCCACGATCAAAACCCGGTGCAGTAGCTCAGACATGTCCAGAAATCATACACCAGTCCAGACTCGGGACAGATGGTGTCCATGTATCGAACAGGCCACCAGTAGCGTAAGCACTGCAATCATGGTGATTTAGTCCAGTTTCCGGAAATTGGTACTCCCCTTGGACTAGTGCCCAGCCGGTCCAACAAGGAGATTTCCAATGTTTCTGCTCGCGGTAGCCCTCACTGCATCCATCAATATCGACATCGATCTGACGTCGCTCCTCCGCCGCGCAAACCAGGCGGAGCCGAAGGTGACGTGCAACATCTCGACGGTTGGCTACCGCTTCCGCGGCACCCCGGGACAGGAGTTCCGGTACGCCGGCGACACCTACGAGATCCCCGCCGAGGGGTGGGTCGAGCTCATCGCCGACAAGCGCCGCACCTCGTACGCCGCCAACGGCGACACGTTCGCAATCACCGAGACGCCGCGCGACCCGTTCGGGTTTCGCGACGTGGTCCTTCCCGCAGCAGACGCCAAGAAAGGAGCTTCGAAATGAGCCGATTCCTGAACGAAACCCTGTCCGACATCCGCCGTGGCCGTGAGACCTGGAGGGTCTTCGTGCTCCTCGGCGGCCCCTCGTTCGTCGTCGCCATCGCCGCCGCGCTCGCGCAGTAAGCAGTAAGGAGAGAAAGCAATGCTGTACGCAGATCCACGCATCACCCTCATCGCCCGCCAGCCGACGAAGCCGGATTTCGACTGGAACCATTCACGCGCCCGGGTGCAGCGAGTCGCGTTTCTCGACTCGGTAAACGCGCTCAGCTTCGCACTCGGCGCGGCGATGAACGACGTCGGCCTCGACGTCGAACGGATCATCGTCGACCGCGCGGGCAACGCCGAGGAGTTCCTCCACCTGCTCTCCGGCGTCCCGACCGAGTTCACCGGCGACATGCTCTTCATCCGCGACGACGGCGCCGGCTTCCTCAGCGCGACCGGCCGCGGCGGCGATCGCGTGCTGTACGCCCTCAGCGGATACGACATCCGCTTCTATCTCGAGACGCACGACCTCGTGACCGGCCGCGCCGCGCTCGAGCGCACAGCCTGAAGGACCTCCCCCATGACCGAAACGCGGCAATGCATCCTCCTCGTCGATGACGACAGCGGCATCACCGAGGCGCTCTCCTACACGCTCGAGCGCCCCGGCCGCACGCTCGTGCTCTGCTCGGACGTGGAGTCGGCGGAGATCGCACTGGCGCGTTTCCCGGTGACCCACCTGGTGACCGACGTCCAGTTCTCGGGCGCGTTCGGTTTCGAGGGGCTGCACTTCCTGGGACGCGTCCGCGCGCAGGCGCCGCAGTGCAGGATCGTGCTCATGACCGGTTTCGCGAGCGAGGCGCTCCGCACCGAGGCGCTGCGCGACGGCGCCTCGGCCGTGCTCGCGAAGCCGTTCGAGACCGACGATCTCGAGGAAGCCCTCGGCGCGAACCCCACCACGGATGCTGCCTACGAGGTGATCCGCATCCCGCACATCGACGAGATCCTCCGCGGCGACGCGATCACGCCGGTCTTCCAGCCGATCGTGCGCCTGACCGGCGACGGCACTTCGTCTTTCGGCTACGAGGCCCTCACCCGCGTGCGCGGCTCCTGGCTCGCCGGCGGTCCGGTCATGCTGTTCGACTACGCCGCACGGCGGGCCAAGCTTTCGGAGCTGAACATCGTCGCGATGACCCGCTCGATGGAGAGCGCGGCACTGCTCCCTGACGACACCGCGCTCTTCATCAACATCGACCCGCTCACCTTCGACGGCCGCAAGCTCGTCCCGGCGCTGAAGGCGGCCGCCGAGCAGGCGTCGATGCCGCTCGAGCGCGTCGTGCTGGAGGTCACGGAGCGCTCCGCGTTTCCGGACGACGCGGTGGCGGGACGGGTCTTCGACGAGCTGCGCGAGCTCGGGCTCCGCTTCGCGCTCGACGACCACGGCTCCGCCTACTCGCACCTCGGCCTGATCGATCGCATCAAGCCTTCCTTCATCAAGATGAGCCAGGCCTTCGGGACCGGCTTCGAGAACGACGAGACCAAGGAGCGCATCGTCCGGCACACGATCGCGCTCGCGAACGACTTCGGCTGCGAGACGATCCTCGAAGGCATCGAGAGCGGCGCGACCGCACGCGCCGCCGCCTCGCTGGGCGTCACGCTCGCGCAGGGCTTTCACTTCGGACGTCCCCGCGCGGCGGGACACTGGACCGCGGCGAAGACGTCGTCGCTGCGCGCGGCCTGACGGGAACGACCATGCTGATCGGAACCTTGATCGGGTTGTTCCTCCTGGCCGGCGGTGCCGCGATCGTATTCGATCGTGCGCGCACCGAAGCGGCCGGCCTGCGCCTGCTCGTCGAGATGAGCGGCCTGCTCCAGGCCTGCACGTCGTTCGACGATGCGGTGGAGATCGTGCCGGTGTTCGGACGCCATCTCTTTCCCTCCCTCGACGGTGCGCTCTACGTCGCCTGCGACTCCCGTTTCGAGCTCGCCGCCGCGTGGGGCGACACGAGACACCACGCCGCGACGCACGACACCGAATGCACCGCGGCACGCCGCACGAACAGCCGCCTGCACGTAGCCGAGGAATCGGCGGCGGGCTGCTTCGTCGCGGATGGCGCGACGCTCTGCCTCCCGCTCCTCTCCGGACGCGAAGCGGTCGGCGTGCTCACGCTGCGCGCCCCAAAGCAGGCATCGCTGGCCGCGCGCACGAGCCTCTTCGGGAGCGCGTTCGCCGACCACGTGGCCCTCGCGCTGACGAACCTGCGCATGCAGGAGACGCTGCGCACCCGCGCCGTCCGCGACAGCCTGACCGGGCTTTACAACCGCCGCTACATGGAAGAAGCGCTGACGCGCGAGCTGCAGCGCGGACGCCAGGAGCACACGCACACCGGCGTGGTGGTCGTGGACGTCGATCACTTCAAGCTGTTCAACGATACCTACGGCCACGGCGGCGGCGACGCGCTCCTGACGCAGCTCGCCCGCGTGATGCAGAGCGCGTTCACCGGCGACGAGTTCATCTGCCGCTACGGCGGGGACGAGTTCGTGATCGTCGTTCCCAACACGAACGCCCGCGAGCTGCACGTGCGCGCGGAGCAACTCAGCGACGCCGTGCGCGACCTGCGCATCAACGCGGACGGCCACATCCTCGGCAGCGCCACGATCTCCACCGGGATCGCGGTCGCACCCGAGCACGCGACCGGCGTGGACGGCCTGATCGCCGCCGCGGACCGTGCCCTTTACGAAGCCAAGACCGCGGGACGCGACCGAGTCGCGTCACCGCGCCAGCAAGTTGTCGACGCAGCCTGACCCGAAGAGAGAGAGAGAGACCCCATGAGCGCCCTCGAACAAGGTTCAAACGAAATGCACGACCGCCGCAGCACGCCGCGCCTGCGCGTAGCCGGAACGATTCCGGCGTTGATCGGACGCGGCACAGGTTTCCTGATCGACCTCAGCGAGCGGGGGGCGAAGATCCGCCACTCCACCATGGTGCGGCGCGGCGCCACCGTGCGCATCGCGTTCGACTGGGAGCGCGCCCGCTTCTCCGCCGCGGCGGAGGTGGTCGGCTCGCGCGTCGTCTCGATCGGCAACGCGGAGCAGCCGACCATGTACGAGTCGCGCCTCCGCTTCCTGGCCGTGACGTCCGAGGCGGAGCGCGTGCTCGCGCGTACCCTCGACGCGCTGGCCGGCCGCGACATGCGCCGCTGGGTCGCGAACCTGCGCGGCTGGGAGGACGAGATCGACCGCACTCCCGCTCCCGCGCCGGTCACGACCTCGTACCTTCGCTGCCGCCTGGTCGGCTCGCGGTGGGACGTAAAAGCGACGAACGACCTCGCGCAGCCGGCGGATGGGCTCCTGGTTCCGGCAGGCATTGACGACAATGAGATCGTTAAGCTGTGCGCGGACTATCTGCGCGCAGACACGGATGGGCGTCAGGTGATGCGTCTGATGGCGGCCGCCTCGGTGGAGCATTCCACCGTGGATGCGGTGCGGCACGGGGCGCTGGCCAGGTCGGCGTAGCAGGCGGCGATCGCGCTCCATCCGGCAACATCGGAGGCAGCGCGTAGTGCGAATCGTGATCGCGGATCATCACATGATCATCCGGCGGGGGATGCAGCTCATCGTGGCGAAGCGTCCGGGGTGGAGCATCGCCGCCGAAGCAGCGACGGCGGAGGAGTTGTTCGACGCACTGCGCCGCGAGCGGTTCGACATCGTCGTGCTCGACCTCACGCTCCGCGACAGGAGCGGCATCGACGTGCTCGCGCAGGTCCGCCGCGAGCATCCGGCCGTGCCGGTGCTGATCCTCGCCTCGCAGGACGAGGAGCAGTACGCGCTGCAGTGCCTCCGCGCCGGCGCGAAGGGCTACGTCCAGAAAGACAGCAGCGCCGACGACATCCTCGGCGCCATCGAGCGCGTCGCCTCCGGCCGCACCTGGGTCAGCGCGAACGTCACCGAGCAGATGGCTGCTGAGCTGCTCAAGCCCTCCGACAAAGCCCCGCACCAGCTGCTCTCCCCCCGCGAGTTCGAAGTCTTCCGCCAGATCGCCCTCGGCCGGACCATGACCGAGATCGCCACCGCCATGAGCGTGAGCGTCAAGACCGCCAGCACCTACCGCGCGAGGATCCTCGAGAAGACCGGGTTCCACGGCAACGCCGACATGGTGGCGTACGCGATCCGGGCCAAGTTGATCTAGCTCGCTGCGAGCTAATCCTGTAGGAATCCTCCTGCACCAATCCCGGCAATCTGCCGCTGGCAGGAAGGTGTGCCGTCCGGCTATTGTTCCGGCATTACGGCAAATCCCGCACTTGCCGCAACACAACTCATGAGACTCCTGTTTGTCGAGGACAACGCGGACGACGTCGAGCTGACGGTCGTCGAGCTTCGCCGTTTCGGCTTCGAGCTGATGTGGGAGCGCGTCGAGACTCTGGAGGCCCTCGGCCTGGCGCTCGAACGGAGCTCCTGGTCGCTCGTCATCTGCGACCGCGACATCCCCGGACTCACCGCTCATGACGTGCTCCAGTTCGTCCGCGAGCGCGACCGCGAGCTCCCCTTCATCGTCGTCTCCGGCACCCTGGGCGAAGAAGCGGCGGTCGATCTCATCCGCGCCGGCGCGAACGACTACGTCTACAAAGACCGGCTCGCGCGGCTCGGTCCAGCCATCGAGCGGGAGCTGCGCGACGTGCAGTTGCGCGAGGAACGGCGGTCGCTCTTCGGTGCGCTGCGGCGTTCCGAGGACCGCTACCGGCGCATCTTCGAAAACGCGCCGGTAGGAGTGGCGGTCAGCACCCCGGACGGCACCCTGCTCGCCGTCAACGAACGCTTCACCACCATCGTCGGCCAGCCGGCGCAGCGGATCGTCGGCCGGCGCATGTCCGACTTCACCGCCGGCGCGCATGCCGCTCCCGGCGAGCCGCATCGCTCCGAGCGCCGCTTCGTCCGCAGCGACAGCGAAGTGGTCTGGACCACGGTGTCGGTCGCGCCGATCACCACCGACTCGTTCGAGGTCGAGCAGCTGGTCTGGCTCGTCGAAGACGTCACGGCGCAGAAGCAGCGCGAGGCCGAGCTTCGCGTCTACCGGGCCCAGCTCGAGGAAGCGCAGCGGATCGCGCAGATGGGCAGTTACGAGCTCGATCTCACCACCGGGAGGCGCGTCTGGTCGGCGGGGCTCTTCCGCATCTTCGGCTATGCCACCACCCTGGAGCCCGATCTCGCGCTTTTGGACGCGCGCGTCCATCCGGACGACCGCGAGCACGTCCATCGCACGCGCCGGCTCATCGTCGCCTCATCCGACCCGTACGTAGACGAGTATCGCGTCCTGTTGCCGGGCGGCGAGATCCGCCACATCCAGGATCGCGGCAGCTTCGTACGCGGCGAAGACGGACGGGCGACGAAGATCGTCGGCATCGTGCAGGACGTGACGGACGCGCGCAGGCAGGAGGACGAGCTGCAGCGGCGCAACGTCCAGCAGGTCGTCCTCGCGAACCTCGGACAGTCGGCGCTGAGCGGCGAGCCGATCGAAACGCTGATCTCCGAGGTCGCGGACAACGTCGCGCGTCTGGTCGACGTCGACGTCGCCGCCATCCTGGAGCAGGATGGGACGAGGTTCCGCATCGTCGGCAACAGCGGCTGGAACGGCCTGGTCGAGAACGGCCGCGTGCTCGACGGCCCGACCGCCGCGCACTCGACGTATACCGTGGAGACTGGCGCGCCGGTGATCGTGGAGGACCTTCGCGCCGAGACGCGCTTCACGCCGTCGCCGTTCCTCCTCCAGCACGGCATCGTCAGCGGGATCACCATCCCGATCAGCACCGCGCGTACCGCACCGTGGGGCGTCCTCGCCGCGCTCGCCCACAAGCCGAAGCACTTCAAGCAGAGCGACGTCGACTTTCTCCGCTCCGTCGCCACCGTGCTCGCGCAGGCGCTGGAGCGCGACCGCGTCGATCAGCAGCTCGTCCTGCACGCCGCGCAGCAGAGCGCGATCGCGGAGCTGAGCCGCGTCGCCCTCCGGTCGGTCGACGACGCCATCGAGGTCGCGTGCAGCATCGTCACCGACGTCCTCGACCTCGAGCACGCACTCTTCTTCGAGCTCGACGAGGACGCGGACGTCCTCCGTTATCGCGCCGGCCGCTGCTGGGCTCCGGCCGGCGAGATGGACATTCACCGCGGCGGCGGTTCCGGCATCGCCCAGGCAGTCGAGCTCAATGTTCCGGTGAGCCTCGGCGAGCACGCGGACGGCATCCTGAGCGGGATCGCGGTTCCGGTCGCGAGCAGCACCGGCCGTTTCGGCGCACTGACCGCGCACGCGAAACGCTTTCGCACCTTCAGCGAGGCCGACGTCGAGTTCGTGCAATCGGTGGCCAACATCGTCGCCGACGCCATGGAGCGCGAGAGAGCGCGGCGCGCGCTCGCGGTCTCGGAAGAGCGCCATCGCGAGGTCATTGAAGGAGCGTCGGAAGTCATCTTCACGATCTCCATCGACGGCGTCTTCACTTCCCTCAACGCCGCCTTCACGAACATCACCGGCTGGCCGGCCGCCGACTGGATCGGGCGCCCGTTCATGGACCTCATCCATCCCGACGATGGCGAGCGGACGGTCGAGCTCTTCATGACGGTCCTCGGACAGCAGGAGTCGCTCACCGCAGAGCTGCGCGTGCTCGGGCGCAGGGGAACGCTGCTGCTCGAGGTGGCGTCGTTCCCGAAAGTCGAAGAAGGACGCACCGCCGCGATCTACGGCTTCGCGCGCGACGTCACCGAAACGCGGCGCACGGAGCGCGAGCGGCAACGCGTCACCCGCAGCCTGCAACTGCTCCTCGAGTCGACCGTCGAGGGGATCATCACCGTCGACCTCGCGGGCCGCTGCACGATGTCCAACCGCGCCGCGGCCGAGATGCTCGGGCGCGCTCAGGACGACATGCCGGGCGCCACGCTGCAGACGCTGCTCAACGGCGACGAGCGAGCGGCCATCGGGCAGATCGTGGCGGTGGCGCGCAGCGGCGAAGTGCGCTCGATGACCAGCGGCACGTTCTGGCGCTTTGATGGATCGCCGTTCCCGGTCGAATACTCCGCCGCGCCGATCATCGACGCCGGCGTGCGCATCGGCGTGGTCATCAGCTTCAGCGACATCAGCGAGCGCCGCAAGCTGGAGACGAAGCTCGAGCAGGCGGACCGTCTCTCGAGCCTCGGCCGCCTCGCCGCCACGATCGCGCACGAGTTCAACAACGTGCTGATGGGCATCTCCCCCTTCGTGGAGGTGATCCGCCGCGGCCGCAACATGGAGAGCTCGCTCGACCACATCGGCCGCGCGGTGAAGCGCGGGAAGCGCATCACGCAGGACATCCTCCGCTTCACGCAGCCCGCCCAGCCGGTGCGCACGGCCATCGAGGTCGGACCGTGGATCGAGAGCGTCACGCTCGAAGCGCGCTCGCTGATGCCGCAGGGCTGCTCGATCCAGTCGCGCGTGCAGAGCGGCCTGCGCATCGACGGCGATCCGAGCCAGCTCCAGCAGATCTTCACGAACCTGATCCTCAACGCGCGCGATGCCATGCCCGGCGGCGGTACGTTCTCGATCGAAGTGCGGCGCGACGCGCCGAACGCGAAGCTGCCGTTCGCGGTCGAGCGGCCGGAGCGCTTCGCGCACGTGATCGTGCGCGACACCGGCAGCGGCATGAGCGACGAGACCCAGCGCCACATCTTCGAGCCGCTCTTCACCACCAAGCAGAACGGCACCGGCCTCGGGTTACCGGTCACCCATCAGGTCGTGCAACGCCACGGCGGCGACATCTTCGTCGAGAGCACGCTCGGCATCGGCACCACGTTCCACATCTTCCTCCCGCTGGCGGATGAAGGAGCCGCCCGCGCCGCCGAGCCGTCCGCCGAGCTGACGGCGCTCACCGGAGCGCACCGCGTGCTGCTCGTCGAGGACGATTCGACGGTGGCCATGGGCCTCGTGACGCTGCTCGAGCTGGAAGGCCTTCACGTCGACGTCGCGCGGACGGGCGAAGAAGCGCTCCTGCGCGTCGAATCGGTCGACCCCGACGTGGTGGTCCTCGACGTCGGCCTCCCCGACATGGACGGCACCCAGGTCTTCACCCTCCTCTCCCAACGCCACCCCGACCTTCCGATCGTCTTCTCCACCGGCCACGCCGACCGCGCCAAGCTCGATCAATACCTGGAACGCCCGCACGTCTCCTGCCTGCTCAAGCCGTACGAAAGCAGCTCCCTGCTGACGGCGATCCGGGACGTGATGGTTTAGGGGCGGCCAGCCGGGGTTAGAATCAAATTTCCGTCCCGGGTTCACGGCTCCGATGCGCGTGCTGCAGAGAGCGACAATATCTCGGGCAGGCCGGTGGCTTGCCGTGGTCATCGTCATCGCCGTTCTCTGTGTCGGCGGGGCGATGCTCCGAAGAACGGATCGCCACGGCGACGTTCCCTCCCGGTTCTCGGAAGCACGGCTGGCGGGCGAGGTCGAGCATCAGCCCCCGAGAACCAAGCACGCTCCGGACGCCGCTGAGATCCTTCTGCGCAGCAATGCCGCCAGGACGTTGAGCCGGCAATGGCAGAACGACCGGAATGTGGCCATCGGACGTAAGGCGGGAGCGGCGTGGCTCATGGCCGGCGAGCCGGGAGCGGCATACGCGCAGCTTCGAGACGTCCTGCAGCATGTGTCGGGAGAGCGCGACCTGCTTGCCGCGATTCGCGCCTGTCACGACAGCGCGCTTTTGACTGATTTCAGCGCGGCCGCACTGCACCGCCGAAACGATCCTCGTGAACTGTTGCTCGCCATCGAAGCCGCCAGCCGGGCCCTGGAGTTGGCCAGAACGCCCACTGCCGCATGGAACCGGGCACTGGCGTCGACCCGTCTCGGGGTACCGGCGGCCGCCAGAGCCGAGTGGCGGAATGTAGCTGTGCTGGAGAGCTCGCAGGGTTGGAGACGGGAGGCGGCCGAGCGGAGAGCCGCCGCCGAACGCGCCGCGGCGTCACGCGTGGATTCGCCTGAATTTTTCTTCCATCGCGATCTGATCGCGAACATCGCGGCCGGACGTCCGGTCGTCGACCTCCTCGCCGGCGATCGCCTCGCGTCGGATACGGCGGAGTCGATCTCGCGAATGCACGGCGGCGAGCGGCACCACCTTCGATCGGCACTCGCGGCATACGTCAGCGGCCAGAGATCATTCAACGAAGATCGTCTGGAAGAAGCATGTTCAACGTTCGCGACAGCCGAGGCCGAGCTCGAGGCGATCGGTGTCCCGCTGGTGCTGCTCGTGCGCGATCACCGCATCCGCTGTGAGTGCTCGCAGGGGCGGCCCAACTGCCTGGCGAGCATCCGCGCGTATCGGACCCTGCTGGCCGAGCGGAAGCGGTATCCCTGGCTCGCCGCCCGGGCCGCGTACGCGGAGGGACAAACGCTCTACCGCCAGGGACGCATCTTCGAGGCGGCGGATCGGTTCCAGCAGTCGCAGCGCGGGTTCCGCGCGGTACAGGATTCGGCATCCGAAGGACTCACCCACTCGGTGCTGGCGAACACGTATGCCATGGCCGGTGAAACAGAGCCCGCGCTCGTGCACTATCTCGCTGCCGTCCGCCTCAGGTTCAACTACGCCGGCGACCGGCGCCGCATCCAGCTCGAAGACGCGATGATGTTCCTCTTGCGGCACGGCTACGTCGCCACGGCCGCCTTGCTGCTCGACGAACTGGCGGCATCTCCCGCGAGCGATGCGGCGCGCGCGATGGAAGCGACGCTCCGCGCCGTGATCTTCGTTCGCCGGGGAAACGCTGCCGACGCGAAACGCCTTTTCGAGCGCGCGCATGAGCTCCTTGCGAGGATCCGGGATCCCGTCGCGCACGCGGAAGTACGCCGGTCGGTGGTGATGGCGGAAGCGGGATGCGGGCTCGCCACCTCCGGCTCGATGGTCGTCGACATCGAAGCCGCGGTCACGGCGGATCAGCAGGAAGAGAACTCGATCTGGCTACCGCAGGTCCTCACCGAGCGTGGCGCCGCGCTCGAAGCGCGCAATGAGACGGCGCGCGCCGAAACGGACTATCTCCGCGCGGTCGCGATCCTGGAGCATCGCGAGCCGCGGCTCGACCAGACCATCCTGACCCTCGGCGCCGGTACGGAACGCGAGTCGCCGTTCGATCGCGCAATCCAGCTCTACCTGCGGCAAGGGAGGAGCACCGCCGCGCTGTCGGTGGCGCAACGCTCGACGTCCGTTCGCATTTCATCGCTGCACGCCCGCGCCGCGGGAATGCGCAACGTGTTCCGCTCCGGCGACAAAGGCCCGCACGCGGTCGCCGAACTGCAGGCGGTCCTTCCGCCGGGACACGCAGCCGTGGCGCAGCATCTTCTTCGCGACTCATTGATCACGTGGATCGTGACCCGAAACGAAATCACCTCCGTCCGCCGTGGCGTGCCCGCACGGCAGTTGATCGGCGCCGTGGACGAGCTGCGGGACTGCGCAAGGCACCGCCGGTGCGGTGCACAACTGCAGTTCGTCTCGGACCTGCTGCTGCGTGGCTGGATCGAGCAGGTTCCGCGAGGGACGACATTGTGGATCCAACCGCCGGCCGAACTGCAGGCGGTGCCGTTTGCAATGCTGACGACGCGCCATGGTGAGCGTCTGCTGGTGCGCAACGGCATGGCTCTCGCGCCGGGCTTTTCCACCTTCGTGCGCGCGGCACGGCTCGATGCACGGCGGAACGGCGACACGACCGCTCTCTTCGCGGCAGCACCGGGTCCGCCCGATCTCCGCCGGCTGCCGCAGGCCGCGCGTGAAGTCGCGCGCGGGGCGCGGGTCTACCACGGCGCGGTGGTCGACACCGAGGCGCAGCGAAGCAGCGTCCTCGGACGCGCCGGCACCTTCGCGCTCATTCACTTCGCCGGTCACGCGCTCGTGAATGACGAGCAGCCGCTGCTCTCCGCGCTCGCGTTCAACGATGGACTGCTCTACATCCACGAGCTCGACGGGACGGCGTTCGCGAACGCGCGGATGGTGGTCCTCTCCGGCTGCAGCACGGGACGTTCCCCCCGGCCGACGATGAGCATCGCGAATGCGTTGCTGAGCCAGGGCGTACCGTCTGTCGTATACACCCTTTGGCCGGTCGACGACGACGCGGCCGCGGCGTTCGCGGTCGAGTTCCACCACGGGATCGCTGCCGGAAAATCACGCGCCGGGGCTCTCCAACAAGCAGCGCTGTCGTTGTTGAAAAAATACCCGGAGCGGCCGGACTGGTGGGCGGCGTTCGCACTCGCCGGAGCTTCCGGACCGATGGTCTAAGACAGCGAAGGAGATTGCGATGACTAAGAAGTACCAGGTCCGGCTCATCTTCGATGGAGTGGTGGCCACAGGTCCTCCCCTGCCGAAGAAACCGCCGTACACGAGAAAAGGTCCGCTGTTCGCCGTCATGCCGTGGACGACACGTCAGCCCGACCACATTTCCCCGTCCGCAGATCCCCCGGAACCAGCCTACATCCCACTCCACCTGCCGGTGATTTTCGCGAGGAACTCGCCGACGTTGGTGAGCTCCAGGAGAAAACCCGACGACACCTACAAGGACTTTTCCATCTGGTATCCGCTACGCGAGCGCATGCAGGTGCGAATCGACGGAAAAACCGACTGCGGCACGCTGACCTACTACCATCCTGAAGGTCCCTATCCGCCGATGTCGGCGGATCCGTCGCCCAAACCCCTGATTGAGGACATCGCCGCCGTTCCCGACATGCGCGCGATCTATCCCCGCCGCAGCAGGTTGCGCCGCGGGATGCTCGGCCGGCACGCTCCGGCGAGGCGGGAGATCGCCGCCCAGGTGTTCGTGCCGTCGGGAACGGTCAAAGCCGGCGCGGAAGACCGGCGCGCCTGCGGCGCCACGGTCGTCTACCAACCCAATCGGACAGGGAAGAACGCACCGTTGACACAGGTCGTCGTGCCGCAGGTCAGAGTGACGGTGGACGTGGACCAGACGATCGAGCTCGACATGTACTCCCTCGACCACGGGGTGAAACTCGATCCCATCCGCTTCACGATCCACGGCAACGAAGACATCTGGATCGGCAACATGGATCCGCCGAACGTCCGCTATGTGATCGACCATATCGACGACCCGATCTATTGCGACGTCCCGGGCGACGCACCGAACCAGATCACAGACTGCGATCCGGACTTCGCTTTCTATTACGGCGTACTCGCGGGACCGCGTGGGCTCTCCCTGCCATGCCAATACCGGCCGGGTGGAATGCGCAGGTGCTACGGCGTCATGGTCGAGGAGCCGGCGCATTGGCTCTCATGGTGGAAGCGCTGACCACGGCAGTCTGGGCTACCATCACACCGCAATCCTGCACTACTGCACGGTCGCGTTCGCGAGGAACGCTGCTGTTGCGTAGCGGAGGAAAAGCGGTGACTGCGGGGGTGCGTCGACGCACCCCCGATCATTACTGCGGCGGCCACACCTTCGGTTGCCCCTTTTCGTTGATCACCAGCGACTTCGTTCCCGGCGGAAGCACCTGCAGGGTTTTGAGGAACTCGACGAGGTCGTCCTGCTGGTCGCAGGAGAGGGCTTCGAAGGCGCGGCGCTGCGGGAGGGCTTCGCCTGCGTGGGCCAGGATCGCGGAGCGCAGGGTCGTGTGCATGCCGTTGTGAAAGTACGGGGGCTCGTTGGCGGCGCCCCAGAGGCGCTTGGTCAGGAACTTCTGGTTGCCCTGCGAGAACTTCGGGGCCCAGGTGCCGAAGTTCATGTCCAGCGGCTCGCGGTCCTCGGCAACGCCGCTGATGTCGTGGAGCTTGAAATCGGTGTAGGCGGCCACCCAGACCACGCCCCGCTCGTCGGCCTGGAGGCGCGGCTGCGGGAGGACGTCGCTGTTGAGGTCGACCGAGACCGTCTTCGCCTCGCCGACGCGGAGATTCGTGGCGGAGTTGTAGGGATTCGGCTCGGTGAAGATCCAGCCGCGGTTGTCGAGCGGCAGCTTCGAGACGTGGCAGGAGTTGCAGCCGATCCGGTCGAACGCCTGCTCGCCGGAAAGCACCGCTTCCTCGACGACCGGATCGTCCGGAATGACGCGGCCGGGCACCTGCAGCGTGGCCTGGTAGATGCTCACCGCGGTGACGTCGGCGCGGGTCATCTCGTTGCGGAACTGATCGCCGTCGGCATCGGTGTCGAGACCGAAACGCTCCGTCGGCTGGATGCCGTGGTGGTGATTGAACGCGTTGTTCGAGAACTCGCGCAGCGAGATGACGTTTCCGGCCTGGTGCCACGGACGGACGATCAGCGTCGGCCATTCCGTCGGCGTGGTGCCGAGCAGGCTGAGACGCGACAGACCTTCGACTTTGGACGTGTCCCACAGGCCGTCCGGACGGCGGGTGAGCTTGCCGAAGCGGACGCCTTTCGACACGAGCTCGCGCGTCTCCCCCGGCTTCATGGCGTCGCGGATGGCCTGCAGGTCGGCCGTCATCTGGCGCGCCAGCATCTCGAGATACCCCGCGCCGAACATGCCGGTGGTGGCGCGGAGGTTGGCGACCGACTGCAGGTCGGCCGCGCGGCCGCGCTCGTCGATGGTGCCTTTGGTAGCGATGGTATCGGCCGGGTCGAATGTCACGAAATCGAAGCGCTGCCCGAGGACGAAGACGTTGGTGACGAAATCGCCGCCGCCGCCGGACATACCGAACGGCATGTTGTGGCAGCCGGTACAGGAATTCGCGTCCGGGCCGGAGATGCGGTTCATCGAGCGCGCGCCGACGAGCGGATCGGTCGGATCGGCGAGCGCCTTGCCGGTGCCCTTGGTCAGCGGCCGGCCGGCGCCTTCCTGGTGGGTCCAGTTGGCGTCGAACAGACGCTTCCCATGCGCCACGAGCGCTGCCAGCGGCGTGCGGTACTCGTCGCCATCCGCCAGATGCACGGGGACGGCGACCTCGCGGCCGATCTGCGCGCGGCGTCGCGCTTCCGTGGTCGACGCGAAGACGACCGGGATGAGCGCGAGCGCCGCTGTGACTGCGATGGGAAGCGTCTTTCGAATCATGTGCGTGCTACTCCTGGGGCTGCGACGGCGCCTTGGATTCCCATTCCGGCGCTACGATATCGATGCGGAACGTCTTCGGATCGCCCGGCTTCGGGTCGTAGACGGCGGACCCGACACCTACGATCTCACCGTTCCGCGTGAGCACGACGTTGATGCCGCCCGGCGGCACCTTCTTGAGCTTGAACGCACCGGTGTGATCGGTGTTCGTGTGGCCCTTGAACTTCACGTTGCGAGATGACGTCACTTCCACCTCCGCTTTCGCGAAGACGTTCTGCGCCGTCGCCTGCACCGAGGTCGTGGCCACGTCCCTCGCCTGCTGTCCCTGCGGGCCGCCGGTGAGGTCGAGCGACGGTGCCGGCGGTGCCGCGGTGCTGACGCGCACCGTGTAGCCGCCGTCCGGCGTCGGGGTGTAGTTGATGTAGCCGAAATCGAGGTCGAACGGGTTGTTGGCGTTGAAGTATTCGTAGATCGAGCTTCCCGCCGGTGCCTCCGCCTGCGGCGTCCCGCTGTAGTCGACCTGCAGGAACGGTGAATTCGGTCCGGGCGTGATGCCGACGATCGCACCGTGCGTCAGCGCGGTCATGCCGCGATAGGCGAACTGGATGCGCCCGTCGCTGAAGAGGATGATCTGCAGCGTGTTCGACCCGCCGAACGAGAAGTGCTGCACGGTCTTGTACGTGACCACGAAGCGTCCCGGCAGCGTATCGTTGATGTAGAGACCTCCGGTCGTACGGCCGTAGAGATCGTCGAAGAACGCGGCGATGCGCGGCAGCCGGTTGAAGTCCGGCAGGGTCTCGACATACGTCGAATCGCCGTTGGTGAACGTCACGTAGCCGTTCGTGCCGACGAAGACCTGCGTGCGATTCGTGCCGTAGTACGGGAACGAGAACGGCAGCGTGCGCGAGAAGAAGCAGTCGTCGCAGCTCGAGACGAACGTGCCGATGTTCTCTTCGAACACCGACTCGGCGGCCACGATCGTGCCGACGTTGGTCACGCCGCCCCGCACCGGCGCCTGCGCCGGCGACGACCCGGTCAGGATCTTGCCGTCGGCCGTCTGATGGCGCACGGAGGCGCTGACGTCGCCCCGGACGGTGGGAACGTTGAAGATCGAGAACGCGCCGCCCGGCCCGGTCAGGGTGGCGAGCTCGTTCAGCGTGGTCACGTTCGCACCGACCACCGGAGCGCCGGCCGTATCGACCACGACGCCGCTGACGGTGGTGAGCGGATCGGGGATCACCGGCACGGTCAGCTCCGCCGTACCGTTGTTGTTCCCGAGGTCGCTGGCCACCACGCGCAGCGCAAGGCTCCCGCCGGCCGGCACCGTGAACGAGTACGAGTACGGCGCCGACGTGTCGACGAAGGCGACCGCGCCATTGACGAAGAACTGCACCTGCGTCACCGCGACGTCGTCGGTGGCGTCGGCGGAGAACGTGAGCTGCGTGTCCTCGAGGTACGTCTCGCCGGCCACGGGCGAAGTGATCGTCACATCCGGCGGAACACCGGCCAGATCCTCTAGCGGCAGGTACTGTCCGGTGAAGAGACGCGTGTTGCCGGTCGTGCCGAAGTCGGTGCCGACGACGAACGACTCGCCGGTCATGTAGACGTACGGACCGGCCACCGCGATGCCGGTGCCGGCGTAATCGCCGAGCGGCGAGAAGTTGATCACCCCTTTGAGGCCGGGCGTGGCCGGCGTGAGGATGTCGACGAATGGCACCGCGTTCGGGAACAACTGCTCGGCGAAGATGGCGAAGCGGCCCGCCACCTCGACGTCGCGCGGCACGAACTGCGTCGGCAGGCTGCCGATCTGGATCGGCGCCGCGGGATTGGTGAAGTCGATGATGCGATAGCCGCCGGTGTACGCCGCGACGTGCGCGAGCGTGCCGGTGACACGGACGTCTTTCGGCCCGCCGGGGATGCTGATGCTGCCCACGACCACCGGGGCCGCCGCGTTCGAGACGTTGACGATGCGGATGGCCGCGTCGTCGGCGACGACGGCGAAGTTGCCGGAGACGTCGACGCCGCGCGTCTGGAAGCCGGTGGAGACGGAGCCGACCACGATCGGCGCGGCCGGGTTCGCCGCGTTGATGATCACCAGGCCGTTCGAGCCGTCAGCGACATAGACCAGGTTCTGCGCGACCGCGACGTCCTGCGCCGTTCCCGGCGTGTCGATCGTGCCGACGATGACCGGTGCCGCGGGATTGATGATGTCGATGATCTGCAGTCCCGACGCGCCGTCGGCGACGTATGCGTAGCGGCCGGAGATCCGGACGTCGATGGCCGTGCCGGAGGTGTCGCGCGAGCCGGCGATCGAGAGCGAGGCCGGGTCGCTGACGTTCACGACCTGCAGGCCGGCCGAGCCGGCGGCCACGTACGCGTAGCTGCCGTTGACCTCGACGTTGTTGGCGTACCCCGGGATGCCGATCGAGGCGAGCGCGCGCGGAGTGAACGTCCGCACGATGCCGCTCGAAGTGCCGGTGAACCCGCTGTTCGAGACCGTGATGGTGCACTGCCCGTCGCTCGCGCCGTAGACGCGGCCGTCCGGCTCGCCGAAGTTGCAGACCAGGAGGTTCGACGAGTTGTAGTTCGTGCCGCGCGTGGCCGAGGTGAGGTCGATGGTCGTGCCGTCGCGCAGGTGGCCGGTGACCCGTAGCTGCGTGAAGGCCTCGCCGATGAGCGCGTTGACGAGCAGCGTGAACGCGGGCGGCTCGACGTCCATGCTGGTCATGGCCGAGGCGAGATTGACGCTGTTGCGGTTGGTCGGATCGCTGCCGGTCTCGATCTCCAGCGCGTCGCGCACGCCGTCGCCGTCCGTATCCGGGGCGAGCGGGTTCGTGACGAACGTGTCGGCGCCGGCGACGGCTTCTTCGCCATCGAGGATGGTGTCGTCGTCGGAGTCGGGATCGTTGGGCAGCGTGCCGCGGGTGATCTCGTCACGGTTCGACAGCGCGTCCCGGTCGGCGTCTTCGAGCGCGTCGTTCGGGTCGTTCGGGTCGAGTCCTTCGCGGATCTCGACGTCGTCCGGGATACCGTCGCCGTCCGAGTCGGCGGAGAGCACCACCGAGATCGCGATCAGGCCCGAGGCCCCTTCGTTCGTGGCCTGGATGATGGCCGTGCCGCTGGAAACGGCCTGCACCTGGCCTTCCGGCGTGACCGTGGCGATCAGCGGATTGCTCGACGCGTAGGCCGTGCCGTCCTCGCTGGCGGTGATGTTGCGGCTGATGTTCCCCTCGTAGACACCGATCACGGTGAGCTGCGAGGTCATGCCGATCGTGGAGAGCGTCTGCCGCGTCGCAGTCACGGTCATGATGGACGGAATGGGCGTGCTCGCGCCGAGAGCGATCGGCGGCACGTTCACGGACGCGTTGGGCGGCAGCGCGAACGGCGCCGACTCACCCGAGAACGTCCGCCCGTTCTCCACGCACGAGGCACGCGCACGGACCAGGCCGAAGTTCGCCGGGATGTTCGGCAGCAGCCAGGAGCCGTCCGGCCGCACCAGCGAATTGCGATTGAGCACGCTGACCGTGCATTTCTCGTTCAGGCGCGGAATGGCGGTCTGCCCGAGTGCGAACGGCGCCACAGCGAGCAGCAGCAGGATGAGCGATTGAAGTCTTCTCATTGCATGGTCCTCGATGTCAGACGCCGAGATGGACGGTGAATTGTTCGGACTGCAAGGTGCGGGACGGACGCACGCCGTCCGCCGGTGCTTCGGGAGCGATGACCGTCACGGTCACGCGCACGTCGTAAGCACCGGCCGGGATTGCGATCGGCGTCCGCGGCGAACCGTCGCCGCTCGCGCGCGGCAGGACCTGCGTGATCCGCACCGCAACGCGATGCGACTGGCCGGGCGAGAGCGCGATCACGTCCGGATCCTTTCCGCGCGTCCGTGAGTTCACGAGCGATGACGGAGCGCGCTTCGGCACGTCGATCGGCCACCCTTCTGCATCGAGCAGCATCGCGTGTGTCGTGTCCTGCGGGTCGAGAAAACGGATCACTCCGTCGCCGCGGTTCGTCAGCACGACGTCGAAGCGCAATCCGTCCGCGAGCGTGGCCTGTGTCTTCACCACCTCCACGTGACCTTCGAGCTTTGCGAGCGAGGCCGCGGCCTTCGCCGGCTGTCCCGCTTCGCTCAGGTTGATCGTGACCATATGCGCGTCCTCTGCAGCACACATCGGAGCAACTCCAAACACGGCGGCAGCCAGCGCAACCGTAGCCGCGAGCGCCGTCGAACGATTAGTGAGCTTCATGATTTTCATTATGTCCTCCGGGTTACGGGCAGGCGGGCGGGCAGGCAGGCCAGTTCTGGGCCGGCGCGCGGCTGTAGGCGCAGATTGCCGCGATCATGGGTTGAACGATTGGCAGCTCGGCCTGATACGCCGGGCCGGTACCGAACGGATTGCCGTGATCGCCGGCAGCCAGTGTCAGCACGTGATTCAGCCAGAACTGCTGCGCCTGTGTCCGCGCAGCCGCGAATCCTGGCAGCGCCTGGATCTCGGTAATTGCCTGCGCGCGGGTCTTGCCGGGCGCGATCGGGACGGTGAGCGCCTCGACCACCGGCTCGATCTGCGGAGCCGCCAGTACGAGCGCGGGCTGGAAGTGCGTCACGTGATACTGCTCGTGCGCGACAACCGCGGCGAGCATGTACCACTGGGCACCGGGAGGCGCCTGCCCGTGCAGATCGGACATCTGCTGGCAATAGTTCGCCTGGGTGGTGTTGCCCGGCGGAGGTCCGGTGACTTCCTGCACGCCGGCCACGAGCTGAGCCTGAATCGAATAATCGCCGGTCAGGCCGGTCAGGATCGCGCGCCAGACGCCGTTGTCGCAGCGCGCGTCGATGGTGATGTTCACCTGTTCCGGGTACGCGAGGCCCCAGTCGGCGCCGACCGGAATCGACGGCGCGACCTGCGCGCCGAGCGCCGCTCCCGCGGCCGCGAACGCCGCCGCGGTCGAGGTGCGATTGACACAATTGCCGTTCTGGCACTGCTTACATTCGTTGTTCTCGCAGTTGTTGCCGTTCTGCGCCGCGTCGGCGACGCAGTTGCCGTTCTCGCACTTCTTGCACTCGGGGCAGGTGGCCGCGGTGCCGGTGGGGTTCGGGTTCCCGCCGCAGTGCCAGCCCGCCTTGAGCACGCCGACGCCCGGATCGGAGCGGAGCACCGAGCCGTCCGCGCTGACCGTGGCCGTACCGATGGCCACGAAGGCGGATAGGTCGTGGTCGTACGAGTACATCTCGGTGACCTGCCGGGGGGCGAGGCCGTCGACGTTCGGGAACTGGATCTGCGCCGGCGGATTGAAGTGCGTGCCGGCGGGCTGGATGGTGATGACGAAGCGCGGCTGTTGGCCGAAGCCCGGCACCATCGGCACCTTGTCGCTGTGAACCGGCGTGACCGTGATGCAGCCGGTGCGCGAGCCGCCCGGGAACGTCGCCGATCCCGCCGGGACGGTGAACGAGAATCCGGGGACGCTGGTGAGCGTCAGCGTACCGCCTACGGTCGGGCTGACGCAGAGGCGGTTCACCGTGTCGAGCGCGGGGAGGAAAATCGGCGAGCCGACGGTGTTGTCCTGCCCGGCCACCGTCACGATGTCGTATTCGACGCTCGGATACGCGATCGACGGCCGCTGCACGGTCGTGCCGTCGGCGACGAGCTTGTACGCACCGACCGGCGCCGGAGCGATCACGAACTGCCCATGCTCGTCCGTGACCACGGGCGTGCCGATCGGGATCGGCACGTTGCTGTTGCTGGCCTGATAGGCCTGGTAGATGCGGATGGTGACGTCCGGCAGCGGAAGGTTGCTGTTGTCGAGCACGAGACCGCTGATGCGCGTGTCGGCGACGCTGCCCGGGATCTTCGCCGAGGCGGAGAAGACGACCGGGGTATCGACGCCGAGGGCCGTCGCTTCGACGGTGTTGTTGTCGTAGCCCGGCTCGTTGCCGACGGTGAGCACCGCCAGAGCGCGGCCGTCGCCGTCGGTCAGGGTACTGAGCTGATCGGCGCCGCCGAGGTTGCCGCCGCCGTCGCGGACGCGGAACGTGACCGGCACGTTCGGCAGACGATTGTTGCCGGCATCGGTGACGACGGCCACGAACGGGAACGTGAGCGGCCGTCCCACGGAGCCGGTCTGGCCGGCGCCTGCGTCGAAGCTGATCGCGTGCGCTCCCGCCGAGGTCGCGCTGACGACGAAGACGGCGGTACCGGCGAAACCGGTGGCCGTCGCTTCGACGCGGTTGTTGCCCGCGCCTGCGCGCGTGCCGAGGCGGTAGCGGACCTGCGCGAGGCCCTGCGCGTCGCTGGTGACGGCGACGGAGCTGCGGCTGGCGTTGCTGCCGGCGACGTCATTCAGCGTGCCGTCGCTCTGCGCGACACGGAAGACCACCGGCTGATTCGGCACCGGCAGCCCCAAGGCGCTCACGAGGCGGACCGTGAGCGGCTGCGGCAGCAGCGCGCCGATCGTCGCGGCCTGCGCGTCGCCGCTGACGGTCTCGATCCGCGCGTTCGTCGCCACGGCGCGATGGACGATGAGATGCGCGGTGTATGCGTTGCCGACCCGGTCGCGGGCGGTGACGCGGATGTCGTTCTCACCGACCTCCAGCGGGACGTTGGTGGCCAGGAAGCTCCGATTCGCGACCTGGGCGTTGATGCCGTTGACGGTGACGGTCGCCTGCTGGTCGTTGACCGTGCCGACCACGATGTCGTTCACCAGTCCCGAGATCGTCACCGCGTCGTCTGTGGTGACCGATCCCTCTTCGGGCGAGTAGATGGCGACGTGCGGCGGCGTCGTGTCGAGCGTGACCTGCACGCTGCCGGTGCCCGCCGCGCCGGAGGCGCCGGTGGCGACCGCGGTGATGTTGTTGTTGCCTTCCACCAGCGGGACCTGGACCGAGAACCTGCCGTTGCTCAGCGGCGCGTCGATGCCGCCGACTTTCACGGTGGCGCCGGCTTCGGAGACCGAGCCGCGGACCGTGACAGGCGAGATGTTGACGAAGGTGAGGTTGGCCGGCTCGTCGATCAGCACGATCGGCGCGGCGTTGCCGGCGGTGACCGTCAGCGATGCGCTGGCGCTGTTCCCGGCGTCGTCGGTCGTAGCAAAGGAGAGGACGTTCTGCCCCGGCACCAATGCGACGGTGCAGGTGAACGCGCCCGCGCTGACCGGAGCCGCGGCGCCGTTGCAGGAGATCGACGTGACGCCGGAGAGCGAGTCGGCGACGGTGCCGCTGACGCTCGCGCTGCTGCCTGCGACCGTGGCGCCGTTCGCCGGCGTGGCGATGGTGATCGCGGGCGCGGTCCGGTCGATGTTCAGCGTGACCGTGGCGCTGGCGGTGTTCCCGGCGAGGTCGAATGCGTCGCCGGTAATGACCTGACCCGCTCCTTCCCCGGACGCCGTCACGGGCGCCGAACAGCGGTCGATGCCGCTGATCGCGTCGCTGCAGGCGAACGACACCGTCACTTCACCGTTGTTCCAGCCGGCCGCATTTGCGGGAGGAGCGGCAGTGGCGGTGATGACCGGCAACCCGTTGTCGACTCCGGTCACACTCAGGCGGAAGCCTTCATTCGGTCCGCCGCGGAGCTCGACGCTGAGCGTGTTCTCCGCCGCGAGCACGACCGGCTTCGAGAGCGTCCTGACCTGCCCGTTGAAGTCACTCGGCCCGAGGATCACCGCCCCGTTGAGCACCACCTCGGCGCTGGAGACGCTGTTCTGATCGATGACGAGGGTGTACTGCGTATTCGGCTCGAGGACCGAGAACGTCTGCGTCACGGGCACCGGACCCGCGGTCGCGCGCGAGTACAGCCGTGGACCGAACGCGTTGAATGTGCCCGCCGTGGCAGTGGCCGCGGAGGCTAAGAGCAGCAGGAAGGAGAACAGAAACGTTGCGCGCACCTGTCCCGACGCGTGCCGACACGACACGCCTTGGATGCCACGAACCATGGCGACCTCCGAGAACCGAATTGTTGGACTGACTTGGTAGTTGACAAAATAAGAGCGCCACCATCTTTCGTCAATTACTTCTTGTCACAATTCCGTGGATACGTGGCCGCCGCGACAGTGCACTGGCGGCAGGAATGAAGGAGGAGGGGATGTCGGTCAGGAGACGCAGCCTATCGGCAGCAGCAGGACGCTCTCATATCGTGCGATGCGGGAGCTTTCGGCGCCATCCGGCGTCATAAATTTGCGAGAAGTGTCTCGTACTGCTCGTGCGGACCGATCCAGATGGCAATCCTGATGATACTCCGCAGCTACCGCACCAGACTCACCGTTTGCCCGACGTGGATCTCGCCCGTGCGGATGACCGTGCCGTAGACGCCGGCGTTGTTCTCGTTGAGGCGGACCACGGCTTTCAGCATGCGCGCATCCTGTGTCGCGGTGTCGGGGTCGAGGTTGATCATCATGCAGCGCACGTCGTGGGCGGTGATGCTCACGGCCGGCGTTGGATCCTGGTCGCCGAAGACGAGCGTGCCGCCGATCCAGCCGTCTTCGAGGAACGGCTCGAGGTCCTGCGTCTCGAGCACGATGTTGGCGCGCCAGCGGCGGCGGTCGTCCGCCATCTCCGCGGCGCGGGCGACTCCGGCGGTGGTGGCGAGGGTGATGATCGAGACAGTCGCGTCATCGAAGATGCCGTGCTTGAGCGCCATCAGTTCCAGCGCGCTGCCGAAGCGCTCCGCGAGCTCCTCCTGGAGCGCTGGGCTGCGAAGGTCGACCTCAGCTCCGGATGGAGTGCGGACGCGCATCGGCAGCGGTTCGCCGGTACTCTCATCGACGCCGGTCGGATGGTAGAGAAGCAGCTCGCGGAGACGGCTGGCGCTGAGCCAGGGGAAGCCGCTGTTGTCCCCTACCCTGCGAAAGGCGAACCTGCGGTCGCCGGCCAGACCGTGCCGCCCGAGGTGGGCGGACTCGATGGCGGTACCGGCCATCGATTTGACGGGATAGCGCACCAGCTCGTGCACGCGGCCGATCGGGATCATGAGCGTCACTGAGCCGACGGCGCCGTGCACGCCCGGCAGCGGCGTGCGGCCACCGGGATCATCTCCAGGCACTCGGGGCATTTGCGCATCGGCTCGGGGGCCGACTCGGCGACCGGTTTCACCAGCAGCTTCACGATCCAGAAGACCACCAGGGAGATGATCAGGAAGTCGAGCAGCGTGCCGAGGAAGTGGCCGTAGAGGATGGCGCTCTCCGTCACCTTGCCGGTGGCGGCGGTGGTGCTGCTGAGGACGATCTTCGCGGTGCGCCAGTCGCCGCCCGGAAGGAAGTAGCCGATGACCGGCATCAGGATGTCGGCGGCCAGCGCGGAAACGACGCTCCCGACGGCCGCGCCGATGATGACGCCGACCGCCAGCGCCAGGGCGTTCGTCTTGGTCAGAAATCCCCTGAATTCAGCCAGCATCCCGTCATGATAGGCCTAAGGCGGCGTCCGTCTTGCTTTATCACAGGGTGTGATCCTGGAAAGACGCCGCAGCTTCCGCGCTTTGGTCGTCGAGGACGACACCGCGATTCTCCGCCTCGTGAAGACCGTCCTGGAGCGCGAGCAGTTCACGGTCGAAGGGGTCACCGGCGGCGCGAGGGCGATCGAGTTGCTGAAGGTCGCCGCGTACGACCTGGTGATCCTCGACCTCATGATGCCCGACGTCGGCGGCGAGGAGGTCCTCAGCTACCTCGAGGTCGCGCAGCCGAAGTACCTGCGCCGCGTCATCCTCACCACCGCTTCACCGCGCCGCTTCAGTTGCGCGTTCCTCGAACGCATCTGCCGCCTCCTCGAGAAGCCGTTCGACGTAAACCAGCTCGTCCTCTTCGCCCGCGAATGCGCGGCCGGCGAGGACTGCGCGATCGAGCCGTACGTGGCCACGCTAAGGGCCGAGGGCTGAGGGCCGAGGGAAAGCATGGGGATCCGCCGGCTGTCGCTTCTCCCTCGGCCCTCAGCCCTCAGCCCTCAGCCCTTAGAATGCGCATATGCCGGAGCGTGTGAGTTTCATCCACCACAGGACCGTGGAGATCCTGTTCATCGACTGGTCGAACGCCTCCTCGGAGGAGATCCTGCTCGCCATCGACGACGCGAAGCAGAAGATCGCCACCCGTCCGGAAAAGTCGGTGCGTACGCTGACGCACGTCACCAATGCCCGCGCCGACCGCCGCGTCACCGAAGCGCTCAAGGACTACGTCGCGCACAACAAGCGCTACGTCATCGCCGGTGCGGTGGTGGGCCTCAATGACCTCAAGACCATCGTCTTCAACTTCGTGAACCGCGCCACCGGCCGTTCCCTCCGGGCCATGGATTCGGTCGACCAGGCGAAGGAGTGGCTCGCCGCCGCGAAGGCGTAAACGCGCGCTCTCCCGCCCGTGGGCCGGAGGCCGGAATCCGGGAAGGATCGTGCGCAAAACGACACTGCCGGTAGAGACTCGCATGCGAGTCATCGAGGCGCTGTATCGTCGTTCAGGTCATGGCTCAGGGCACGGATCGGAAGGAAAAGAGTGCGCGTTTGCGGCGGGTGCTGGCGCGGTTTCGCGGCGGCAGGTTCGAGACCGACGGAGGCGGCGGCGCGGGGGGGATGATGTTCTTCCGCAACCGCGACGGGCAGATCTTCTACATCGGCGGGTTCAACCCTGCCGACGCGGACCAGATCGCCACGGCGCTGAACCTGGTGCTCGAGCTTCTCGGGCCGCCGTAAAAATCCGGCCACAATCTTGCAAATTCAGGCGGCGGGGGACAGCGCCATCACACCAGCGACCGAGCTCGTGGAGTGCGACAACTGCGATTGCCTATTCGCGGCCGGGTCTGTCGACGAGATCTTCTACCACGCCACCGCGCGCTGCCGCCGTGAGGCAGCGTCGAAGGCGCCTGTGGCGATGAACCCGCACCCTCAAGCCGCCTGAGACTCCCCCCTCCTTCCGTTCACCGATCGATCACAAGCGTGACACCTCTTTTCGCAATCCGCGCGGCGGGTGCGTGCGATCATCCGCGCCATGCGCAAACTCACCACACTCTCGCTCTGTCTGCTCCTCATCGCCGCAGTCGCCACCGCTGAGGAAGCGAAGAAGAAGAAGCCGCTCAGCCCGCCCGCGACCACCGAAGCGAAGATCGGCGGCCGGAACATCACCATCAACTACGGCGCCCCGTCGAAGCGCGAGCGCGCGATCATGGGCGAGCTCGTTCCCTACGGCCAGCTCTGGCGCACCGGCGCGAACGCCGCCACCACCCTCACCACCGATGGCGACCTGATGATCGGCAGCCTCCTCGTGCCGGCCGGCAGCTACAGCCTCTACACCGTCCCGGGCGAGAAGGAGTGGGAGCTCATCGTCAACAAGCAGACCGGCCAGTGGGGCACCGAGCATGACGACACGCAGGACCTCGGCCGCGTGAAGATGAAGGTCACGCCGGTCAGGGACACGGTCGAGACGTTCGCGATCGACGTGAAGTCCACGGGTGCAAAGAGCGGCACGCTCTCCCTCACCTGGGAGAACACCTCCGCCAGCGTCGGCCTGATGGTGCATTGATGCGGATCGGCCGCGCGATCGCGGTCATCGCCCTCGCCGCCGCGCCGCTCCTGGCCCAGGAGCCGGCGCAACCGGCGAACGCGATGACGTTCGAGGAGTACGAGCCCAAGTCGACGCTGGTCGTGCCGGAGCATCCGCGCACCAAGGCGAAGTTCCCGTTCATCGACGTCCATAACCATCAGCGCCGCGACATCTCCGAGGCAGACGCCGCGAAGCTCGTCGCCGACATGGACCGCATCGGGCTGGCCGTGATGGTCAACCTCAGCGGCAATTCCGGCGACGCGTTCAAGCAGACCCACGCCGCGCTGGCGGGACGCCACCCGAAGCGTTTCGTCTCGTTCGCGAACGTCGACTTCCGCGGCATCGACGAGCCGGATTTCGGGGTGAAGGCGGCGCAGCAGCTCGAGGCAGACGTGAAGGCCGGCGCGGTGGGACTGAAGATCTACAAGAACCTCGGCATGTTCCTGACCGACAAGTCGGGGAAGCGCGTGCCGACCGACGACCCGCGGCTCGACCCGATCTGGGCGAAGGCGGGCGAGCTCGGGATCCCGGTGCTGATCCATACCGGCGAGCCGTCTCCGTTCTGGTCGCCGGTCGACAAGCACAACGAGCGGTGGCTGGAGCTGACGCAGTTCCCGAGCCGCCGCCGCGACGATCCGTCGAAGTTCGCTTCGTTCGAGCAGACGATGAACGAGCAGTTCAACATGTTCCGGAAGCACCCGAAAACGAAGTTCATCTCCGCCCACCTGGCATGGCTCGGCAACGACCTCACCCGCCTCGGCAAGCTGCTCGACGAGCTGCCGAACGTGAATACCGAGCTCGGGGCCGTGCTGCACGAGCTGGGACGCCAGCCGCGGGCCGCCCGGGCCTTCCTCATGAAGTACCAGGACCGCGTGCTGATGGGGAAAGACATCTGGAATCCGGACGAGTACGCGACGTACTTCCGGGTGCTGGAGACGGACGACGAGTACTTCGATTACTACCGGAAGCGCCACGCCTTCTGGAAGATGTACGGCGTGGGGCTGCCGGACGAAGTGCTGAAGAAGATCTACTACAAGAATGCCCTGCGTCTCATCCCGGGGATCGACCGCAGCGCCTTTCCCGAGTAGGATGCGCCTCGTCACGATGATTGCGATTCGGGCCGTGGCATGAGACATGCTCCCCGGCCCACGGATTGATTTTCGAACGAGAAGGGCGGTGGTAGGGCAAACAAGCGCTGATTTGATGACGCGTTCTGTCTCATTTCACCCGAAAAAATTAAGGAGATACACCACATGAAGAAGTTCGTTACGCTGCTTTGCGCCACTGCCCTCGTCGCCACCGTCGCCTGCAAGGGCGGTTCGGAAGGTGAGTCGACCGAAACCGTGACCACGGACACCGTCGCCACCGACACGGCCGTCATCCAGACCGAGACGACCGCGACCACGACCGTTTCCACCGAGACCTCGTCCAGCACCGACACCTCGGCGATGTCGACCGACACGTCGGCTACGTCCACGGACACGTCGGCCACCGGCACCAGCGCGACCACCACGACCTAGTTCACACGCGCCGGCAGTGGCAAGTTGCCGGCTCGGATGTACTTGTAAGGGACGGGCTTTCGAGCCCGTCCCTTTTTGTTTGCATCACGCACGCGCCAGCGCCACGGTGAACGTCGTCCCCGCCCCTTCCTCGCTCTCCACTGTGATCCGGCCGCCGTGGCGGAGCACGATCTGCTGGACGATGGGGAGACCGAGGCCGGTGCCGCTCGACTTGGTCGTGAAGAGCGGCTCGAAGATCCGCTCGCGCATCTCTTCCGCGATGCCCGCACCGCGGTCGGCAACCGTGAAACAGACCTCGTCCTCCCGATCGTGCGAATGCCGCCCCGCGATCTCGATCGTGCCGCCGCCGCTCATCGCGTCGCGCGCATTGGTGACGAGGTTCGTCAGCACCTGTCCGAGCTGCTGGCGGTCGATCGAGACGTAGCCGAGCTGTTCGTCGAGCGACAGCTGCACGCGGTGCGTGCTGCCGAGGAGCGGTTCGACCTCTTTCACGGTCTCGACGAGCCAGTCGGCTAAGGAGAGGCGCTCCTTCGACGCAACGGCGGGCTGCGCGAAGCGGAGGATATCGGAGGTGATGCTCTTGCCGCGCAGGAGCGCCCGCTTGAGCACCGCCTGCAGCTCGGGAGCGAGGCCGGAGCGCTCGGCACGCATGGCCACGGACTGAAACAACATCAACACGTTATTGAGCTCGTGCGCGACGGACGCGGCGACGCGGCCCAGGCTCTCGACGCGCTGGAGCTGTCCGACCTCGTTCGCCAGGCGGTCGCGCTCCGTGACGTCGTGCGCGTTGATCACGATGCCGGCGACGCTCGGGTCGTCGAAGAGATTCACGGCCGAGACGTCGAGCAAACGCCAGCCGCCGCTCTTGTGCCTGCACTTCAGCGTGGTCAACCTGCGCCCCCGCGGCGTGGCCACGACCTCCGCGAAGACCGCCGAAGCCTGGTGAACGTCGTCCGGATGATCGAAGTCGAACACGGGGAGGCCGACCATCTCCTCGGGCGTGAAGCCGAGCACGCGGGAGGCGTTCCGGCTTGCGAACTGGATGGTCCCTTCCCGATCGGTCACGAGGATCAGGTCGGCGCCATGTTCGACGAGATGGCGGAAACGGCGTTCCATGGCGTGGCGCGCGCTGACGTCGCGGGCGACGACGAGCGCGGCCGGAAGGCCGTCCGGGGTGATGCTCGGAACACCCACCACGTCCGCGTAGAGTTCGTGGCCACCGGCGCCGATCAGCCGCTGCTCGATCGTGTCGGTCCGTTTGCCGGCCAGGACGACGCCGGCCCGGCGCGCAACGGTCTCCCGCATGTCAGCAGGAACGATGACCAGGATCGACTGGCCAACGACGTCGCCGAACATGGCCCGCGCCTCGGCGTTCGCGTAGATATAAACACCACCGGCGTGCACCAGCACGGCGTACGGCAGGAGCTCGTAATGAGCCTCGTAGTTGGTTTGTAGATGTTCACGTTGAGAAAGGGATTCCACGGACATGCTCGCTTAGAATCGCCGGCCATGATGACGCGAGGATTACTGGCCGTCCTCCTGACGCTCCTCTCTTCCACAATTCATGCACAGATCGACCCCGAGCTGCTCGCCGGAATGAAGGCCCGCTCGATCGGGCCCGCCGCCATGAGCGGGCGCGTGGCCGCGATCGACGCCGTGGAGTCGAACCCCGACATCCTCTACGTCGGCGCCGCGACCGGCGGCGTCTGGAAGTCGGTCGACGGTGGGCTGCACTTCACGCCGATCTTCGACGACCAGCCGGTCGCCGCGATCGGTGCGGTGGCGATCTTCCAGCCCAGTCCCGACATTGTCTGGGCCGGCACAGGCGAGGGCAACCCGCGCAATTCGATGTCGGTGGGCAACGGCATCTACAAATCGACCGACGGTGGCCGCACCTGGCAGCACCTCGGGCTCGACAAGACCGAGCGCATCCATCGCATCATCCTCCACCCGCGCGATCCCAACGTCGCCTGGGTCGCGGCCCTCGGACAGGCCTGGGGACAGAACGCCGAGCGCGGCGTCTTCAAGACCACCGACGGCGGCAGGACGTGGACGAAGGTGCTCTACGTCAACGACCGCACCGGCGCGGCGGACCTGATCATCGACCCGTCGAACCCGAACAAGCTCTTCGCGGCGATGTGGGAGTACCGCCGCTGGCCCTGGTTCTTCCATTCCGGCGGCTGGGGCTCCGGCCTGCACGTGACGCACGACGGCGGCGCGACCTGGACCCGCGCCACCGAAGAGGACGGGATGCCGAAGGGGCAGCTCGGCCGCATCGGCCTCGCGGTCTCGCACTCGTCGCCGAACGTCGTCTACGCTCTGGTCGAAGCGACGAAGAGCGCACTGCTGCGCTCCGATGACGGCGGGCGCAAATGGACTGCCGTCAACAGCGAGCCGGGCGTCGCGAACCGGCCGTTCTACTACGCCGACATCCGCGTCGACCCGCAGGATCCGAACCGCGTCTACAACATCGCCTCGCTGATCTCGCTCTCCACCGACGGCGGGCGCTCGTTCAAGGTGCTGGTGCCGTTCGCGAAGATCCACCCCGACTACCATGCGTTCTGGATCGACCCGAAAGACCCGACGCACATCTACGCCGGCAACGACGGCGGCGTGGCGGAGAGCGAGGACCGGGGGCAGAGCTGGCGGTACGTGGCCACGCTCCCCCTCGCGCAGTACTACCACATCGCCGTCGACAACGAGACTCCCTACAACGTCTACGGCGGCATGCAGGACAACGGCTCGTGGCGCGGCCCGAACACGACCTGGGAGACGTACGGCATCCGCAACTGGGACTGGCAGGAGGTCGCGTTCGGCGACGGCTTCGGGACGCACCCGGTCCCGACCGATCCGCTGGTCGGCTATGCCATGAGCCAGGAGGGGTACATCGTTCGCTGGAACCTCCGCACCGGCGAGCGCAAGGACATCCGCCCGGCACCGGCCGGCGAGGGCCCCGGCACCACCACCGGCGACCTCCGCTTCAACTGGAACTCCGCAATCGCGGTCGATCCGTTCGAGCCGGACACGGTCTATTTCGGCAGCCAGCGCATCCACAAGTCGACGAACCGCGGCGACTCGTGGACGATCATCAGCCCCGACCTCACCACCAACCGCAAGGAGTGGCAGAACCAGACCAGGAGCGGCGGACTCACTCCCGACGTGACGTCGGCCGAGAACTTCACCACCATCATCACCATCGCTCCGAGCCCGCTGGAGCGCGGCATCATCTGGGCCGGGAGCGACGACGGCCGCGTGCACGTGACGCGCGACGGCGGCGCGAACTGGACCAGCGTCGAGGCGAACATCAAGGGCGTGCCTGCAAATACGTGGGTGCCGGAGATCAAGGCCTCGCGCCATAACGCGGGAACGGCCTTCATCGTCTTCGACGATCATCGCCGCTCGAACTGGACTCCCTACGTCTATCGCACCACCGATTACGGCCGCAGCTGGACGTCGCTGGTGACGAAGGACATCCAGGGCTACGCGCACGCGATCGCGCAGGATCCGGTCGATCCCGACCTGCTGTTCCTCGGCACGGAGTTCGGGCTGTTCGTCTCCAATGACGCCGGCAGGTCGTGGGTGAAGTGGAAGCACGGCTTCCCGACCGTCTCAGTCATGGGACTGGCCATCCACCCGCGCGACCACGACCTCGTGATCGGCACCCACGGCCGCGCCGCGTACGTCATCGACGACATCCGCCCGCTGCGCAGCGTGTCGAAGGAGACGCTCGCCAAGCCGCTGCATTTCTTCGAGGTGCCGGACGCGCAGGCGTACATGACCCGCCAGAAGGAAGGCTCGCGTTTCGTGGGCGACGGCGAGTTCCGCGGCGAGAACGAGCCGTACGGCGCGCTCCTCACCTACTCGCTCAGCGGCGCCAACCTGACGCATCCCACCGAGGCGAAGGAACGCACGCGCAAGGAAATGGAGCGCCTGGCCGCGCAGAAGCCGGCGTTCGCCGAGACCGGCGTGCCTGTGGAGGACATCCCGAAGGAGCCGGAGGCGTCCACCGCCGCCAAACCGCCCTCCGATGAGAAGAAGCCCGACGAGAAGGCCACCGAGGTCGCGATCGAAGTCTCGGACGCCTCGGGCAAAGTGATCCGCAAGTTCAAAGGCCCTGCAAACCTGGGCGTGAACCGCACCTCCTGGGACCTGACCCGCGACGCGTTCAAGCGTCCCGCGGTCGGCGACACGCCCCCCGATACCAGCGGCGGCGTCGAAGTCCCTGCCGGCACGTACACCGTCACGCTGAAGTTCCGCGGCAACGAGGCCAAGCAGGCCGTGCGCATCCTCCCCGACCCGCGCGAGACGCTCACCGCCGACCAGCGCCAGTCGAAATACGACGCCCTCCTCCGCGCCGGCCGCCTCCAGGAAACCGCCACCGAGGCCGTCGACCGCATCATCCGCACCCGCGCCGACATCGACGCCGTCGCCGTCAAGCTGAAGAAAGACGACCCTGCCGCCGATCCCGACCCGCTCGTGAAGACCGGCACCGAGCTGAAGGAGAAACTCGACAAGATCGAGCGGCGGTTGTGGATCTCGCCGAAGACGAACGGCATCGTGGCGGACACGGACGTCTTTTCGAAGATCGGCTATCCGCTGTACTCGCTGCAGTCGTCGTGGGATCCGCCGACGGAGGCGCAGTTGACGTATCTGGCGCGCGCGGAGGCGGCGTTGCGTTTGGTGCTGGCGGATTTCAACAAGCTGTATTCAGAAGATGTGGCGAAGTATCGGGAGAGTGTGAGCAAGCTTCCCGAGGTGGAGCCGCTCTCGGTTCCGTAGGTGTGACCTCGAGCGAAGCAAGAGGTCATCCCGAGCGTAGCGAGGGAACTGGGTGGGCGGGGGCTGGTTCCAGCTCCCTCCACCCCGGATTCACTTTCTCAATCAATGCGACCTTCTTCTCCCGGCGCCAGCCCTTGATCTCCAGCTCGCGCTTCATCGCTGCACCGCGCGACTCCGCAGTTTCAAAGTATACGAGCCGATTCACGCGGTATTTCTTGGTGAATTCGGCTCCCCGGCCCGCGCGGTGGTCGCGGAGTCTTTGCACCAGGTCGTCGGATGAGCCGACGTAGATGACCCGGTTGATGCTGGCAAGGATGTAGACGTATGCCATGCGACCGAGGCTACCTCGGTGCGTTGTGAGGCTTGCGTTTGGCTACGATGGGGAGAGTCCGGCTGCGTGGGAAGTTTCCACCGCTGCAGGACGATCCACCGCTGCAGCGGAGATTTCCACCGCCCAGACCCCTCCGCCGCTTCGCGGCGTTCGGGGTGAAGTGCGGCGCGCTGCGCGCGCCTCACTTCACCGCAATCGCCCTGGCCTGCTTCATGTCCGTCACGCCCTTGAACGCCTTCTCGATCGCGTCCTGCATCAGCGTGCGCATTCCCTCGGCCATGGCCAGCTTGCGCAGGTCGTCGATGGTGGCGCGGCGTTGGACGGCTTTCTTGATCTCGTCGGTGCCGACCAGGAGCTCGTGGACGCCCATGCGGCCTTTGTAGCCGCCCGTGCACTGGTTGCAGCCTTTCGGCTTGTAGAGCATCAGCTCGGGCGAGTAGGTGATGCCGGTGCCCGGCCAGTAGTCGTAGCCGTAGGCTTCGATGATCTCTTCGAACTCCTCGGGGGTGGGGTTGTAGCCTTCCTTGCACTTCGGGCAGAGGACGCGGATCAGGCGCTGGGCCATAATGCCGAGGAGCGCGTCGGCGAAGTTGAAGGGGTCGATGTTCATGTCCAGGAGACGGGTGATCGTCTCCGGCGCCGAGTTCGTGTGCAGGGTCGAGAAGACGAGGTGGCCGGTCAGCGACGCCTCGATGCCGATGGCGGCGGTCTCGTGGTCGCGCATCTCGCCGACCATGATCACGTCCGGGTCGGCGCGCAGGAACGAGCGCATGGCGGCGGCGAACGTGAAGTCGATCTTCGGCTGCACCTGCACCTGGCGCAGCCCTCTCTGCGTGATCTCGACCGGGTCTTCCGCGGTCCAGATCTTCATGTCCTCGGTGTTGATGAAGCCGAGCGCCGAGTGCAGCGTGGTGGTCTTACCGGAACCGGTCGGACCGACTACGAGCGCGATCCCGTACGGCTTCGACAGGAGCGTCTTGAACGCGGTCAGGTTGCGCTCGCTGAAGCCCATCTTGTCGAGCGGCAGCGGCTTGGACGCGGCGAGGATACGCATCACCACGTCTTCGTTCTGGTTCGCGGTCGGGATCGTGGCGACGCGGAGCTCGATGGTCCCCTTCGAATACTTGAAGCGGATCTTGCCGTCCTGCGGTTTGCGCTTCTCGGAGATGTCCAGCTTGGCCATGATCTTCAGGCGCTGCACCAGCGCGTTGCGGTGCGGGCCGGGGATCTCCATGAACTTCTGGCAATCGCCGTCGATGCGCAGGCGGATGCCGCACGGGTTGCGCGGACCGTCGGGCTCGACGTGGATGTCCGAGGCGCCTTTCGCGAAGGCGTCGATGATGAGCTGGTTGGCGAGCTTCACGATGCCGGAATCGGTCTCGTCGAGCTCCGGCTCGTCTTTCGGAGCATCTTCCAGCTCCACCTTCTCGCCGTCGCCGAGGGAGTCGAGGATCTTCGCCCAGTCCGCCCCTTCTGCCGTGGAGCCGTCCTGCTGCATCTGCTCGCCGTAGGAGGCGGCGATGTAGGCCAGGATGTCGTGCTTCATGGCCACCTGGAAGTCGTAGCGCGGCGCGAGGTTCATGGCCCGGATGCCGTCGAGCTTCGTCAGGTCCTGCGGATCCTCGACGGCCACCACGAGCAGGCCCGGGCGGCGCTCGATCGGCGCGGCGACGTGCTTCTTCCAGATGTCGGAGGAGACGCGCTCTTTCAGGTCGGCGGCGATGACCTGGTTGCCGTCGTAGTTGAACCAGGGCGTCGAGTAGTAGGCGGCCAGCGAGCGGCCGATCTCGTCGCGCGGGACGTTGTAGTCGTCGATCAGCACCTTCTCGACGGTGGTGTTGTTGACGCGGGCGTTGCTGACGGCAAGGTCGAGGTCCTTCTCGGAGACCACGCCCTTGTCGATGAGCACGCCGAATTTGGACGGCTTGGTCTGGCGGGTAACGCGGTGCTGGTTGTAGAAGGCGATGCCGAGGATGCGCGCGATCTCCTCGGCGGCATCCTCGTCCTGGGCGGTGAAGGCGACCCCGTGGCGCTTGTTGATGAGCTGGACCACGCCGAGGAGGTACTTCTCGAAGAGGATCGGCACGGCCAGGACGGCCTTGGTGCGGAAGCCGGTCTGCTTGTCCCAGCGCTGGTCGAAGCGGAGGTTGGCGTGGAACTTCTGCAGCTCGGCCGCCTCGTAGGCGTCCTTGATGTTGATGGTCTTGCGCGCCAGGGCGGTGAAGCCGGAGATCGAGGCGAACGATTTGGGGACGCGGATCTCTTTCGGCGTGTCGCCGACCTTCTGCAGGGAGTAGAGCTCCTGGTTCTTGGTGTCGATCGCGTAGATCGTCAGCCGCTCGGCGTCGAGCAGCTCGAGGATCTTGTCCTTGAGCGTCATCAGGATGTGCGGGATCGACTCGGCGGAGTTGATCTGGTTCGCAATCGTGCTGAGCTTCTTACGGAACTCCAGCTCCCGCTCGATGGAAGAAGGGGCGGACTGAACCGTCATGCGTGTGGTCTCCTCAATGGTCCAAAACAGGCCGTCAAACTGGTTGGGAAGGATAGCATCTGGCGTCTTTTTGCCCGGTTCGGGCGACGGAAGCGTGACGGAAGCGGAACGGAGCTTGCGAATCCTCTCTCTGCCCTGTCAGACTGTCGGCAACGCAATGGGCAGAAAGTGACGGATGGATGGCTGCTAAAGTATTTGTAGGGAATCTTGATTTCAACACGACCCGTACCGAGGTCCAGGACCTGTTCACGCAGGTCGGGGCGGTTCGCGACGTGTTCCTGCCGATGGACCGCGAGAGCGGCCGTCCGCGTGGCTTCGCTTTCGTCGAGTACGAAAACGACGCAGACGCGGCGGCGGCGATCGAAAAGTTCAACGGCTATCAGCTCGGCGGGCGCGCACTGCGCGTCAACGCCGCTGAGGATCGCCCGCGCACCGGTGGTGGTGGTGGCGGCGGTCGCGGAGGCTTTGGCGGCGGCGGTGGACGTGGAGCCGGCGGCGGCGGTGGCTACGGTGGTGGCGGCTACGGCGGTGGTGGCGGTGGCTACGGCGGCGGCGGTGGCGGTTACGCCGGTGGTGGTGGCGGCGGCGGCTACGGCGGCGGCGGTGGTGGCGGCGATTACGGCGGTGGCGGCTACGGTGGTGGCGGTGCGAAGCCGAAAGGCAGCCGTCGCAACATCCGCGGCAAGAAACGCTCGCTTTAGATCCCTCGCTTCGCTTCGGGATGACCGCGGCTTTGCCGCGGTCAGTTAGCCCTGTACCCCTGAATGGTGCGCACGATCGCGTCGCGTCCTCGTACGCTCACGCCGATCGCGCGCCACTCGCCAGCTTTGACGCCGGCCGGTCTCGTGAACGACAGCACGTACTGGCCGCGCACTTCATCCGCGATCCGGTCGGCGAGCGCAGCCAGCTCGTCCACCGGCTGCGCGTGGTGCATCACTCCTCCCGTCGCTTCGACGATCCCGCGCACCGCGTTGAGCCTCTCTTCCCCGCCGGGCGGGACGATGAGGTAGACCGGTACGCCGAGCTCGCGGGCCAGGCGGTCGCATTCGCGCGCGCTGGCGCTGCTCGCCCCTTCCCGTCCGTCGGTAAGCACGATCAGGGCGCGCTTCCCCGGGATCGATTGCATCTGCTGCAGCGCGAAGGTGATGCCGTCGAAAATCGACGTTCCGCCGCGCGGCACGAGGTCGAGCACCGCCGACCGCAGCGCGGCCGTGTCGCGCGACCTCGGATGCACCAGGCGCGGCGTGGTGTCGAACGAGACCACGAACGCCTCGTCCTGCGGTCTCAGCCCGCGGGAGAGGAACTCCGCGGCCGCGCGGATGACGTAGAACTGCTTGCCGATCATGCTCGAGGAGCTGTCGATGGCGATGCCGATCGTCACCGGCTCGCTTTCCGATGACCGCAGCTCCGGCACCACCGGCTGACGCTCGTCCTGCACGGCGAAGTCCGCCGCGCGCAGCCCGCCGATCCGCGATCCTTTCTTGTCGGTGACGCTGGCGATGAGCGTCACCGCGCCGACTTCGATGGTCTCCGCGACGGTGTTGAACAGCTTCGACGCCTCGGCGGTCGTGCCGTCGTCGAGCGTGGCCACGGCGCGCACGTACCCGAGCTCGTTCGCCCGTCCGGTGATGCGCGTGCGATACGGCGCGGCGGTCAGCACCGCGGTGCGCTCGTCGTTCCAGAACACCTCGACGTTCTTCACCTTCCGCGACGGCGGGGCGATGACGTCCAGCTCGAGGTTCGCCGCGCCGTCCAGCACGTCCGACACCGGGGCCACGATCGAGACGAGGAACGCGTCGAAGCGGTCGTTGATCGTGATCTCGGTATCGCGGATCGCTTTGCCCGCGGCGTCGAAAGCACGCGCCTTGACGGTGCGCACGCGCGGCGTCGGTCCGACGTTGATGGTGGTGCGGAACGGGGCCCGCTTCAGCGAAGCGACCTGTTTGCCGTCCAGGAAGAAGTCGACCCGCTCCACCCCCGCTCCCGCCTGCGCGAGGAACTCGGCGTCGCCGGTGAGCGTCTGGCGCGCCGGCGGGATGAGCCGCAGGACCGATTCCACACCCCCTTTCGGCGGGAGCGGCCGGTCGTCGATGCGCGACAGCGCGCCGCGCGCCGCGGCCAGCGTCTGCGACCCCGGCGCGGCGAGCTCGTAGGCTCGCCGGTAATGGGTGAGCGCGCGCGCCTTGTTCTGGGCGACCTTCACGACGCCACCCGGCGTGACCGGGACGTCGCCGGCCAGCTCGAACATGGCCGCCATGCGGAGGTTCGCTTCCGCGACCACGGCGTCGGATACGCCGAGGCGCACGACGCGCTCGACCAGTTTCACGCCGCGGTCGCGCGCTCCCACCGCGTACCAGGCAAAGCCGGCGAAGACCTCGGCGCGCTCCTGCGCTTCCGTCTCCCCCCGCTTCGCGAACGCCTTCGCGGCCAGGTCGGCGCGGTTCGCCGCGAGCGGGATCTCATGCGCCGAAAACAACGCACGCGACAGGACGTAGTCCGCCCAGGCCGCGTCCCCCGAGGCGCGCAAGGCGACCGAATGCGCGACCAGCTCTCGCACGCCGCGGAAGCGCAGGAGCAGCTCGCCCACGTGCTCCCACTTCAGCCTCCCCTTGTTGAGGAACGCCATCATCACGCCCGACGCGTCGTAGATCGCCACCAGCGGCCGGCCGGGATGCCGCGAGAGCCTGTCCAGCGAAGTCGGACCAGCGTTCCCATTGTCGATGCGCAGCGGCACGAACGCCGAGGCGCTGCGGAGATAGACCTCGTCCGCCGCCGCGTTCTCGAACATCGCGTCGCCCTCGGCGTTGCACGCGCCGGCGCAGTTGTCGCGCACGTAGACCAGCAGCATCTTCTCGTCCGCCCGCGCCGCCTCCAGCGCCGCCTGCGGGTCGGTCTGCCACGCGATCGGCGGAGCGTCCGCCGCACGGACGAACATCGGGACGAGCGTCAGCGCAAACGCCAGGAGGAACCGTAGACGTGCCATGGTCACAAGATGGTAACGCTCGGGGTGGGGCACGGCGTGTGGCGGTGCGGCTACAGTCGTCTAGCCTCGATTGGTAGCCTCGTTACCGCGCATGGGTGGGTGGCTACACCCATGGCTGTGATCTTCCTGGCTTCCACGGTAGCGAGCTACAGCCATGGCTGTGACACGCTACCGTGAGTCGGCCAAACATCACACCCAAGGATAGGACATGCTACCGACCCATGCCCAGCTTACTATCAACGTAGGGCGGACGATCACATCCATGGCTGTAGTCCTCTGCCATGGATCGCGGAGGGATCTTATCCATGGCTGTGATCTTCTGCCATGGCTGGCCCAGCAATCACGTCCATGGATAAGACCGGTCAGGGCGGTCAGTTCGCGCGGTAGCCCTGCACTGCCCGCACGTTGGCCTCGCGGCCTCGCACGTCGACCCGGAGCGAGCGCCACTCCCCTGATTTCACCCCCGCGGGGCGCGCGAACGACAGGACGTACTGGCTGCGCACTTCTTCGCCGAGGCGGTCCGCGAGCTCGCCGAGCTTGTCCACGGGCGTCGCATGCAGCAGCAGTCCGCCCGTGGCCTCGGCGACGTCGGCGAGCGCGTGGTCGAGCTTCGCGCCGCCCGGAGGGACGATCAGGTACACCGGCACGCCGAGGGCGCGGGCCAGGCGGCCGCACTCCTTCGCGCTCGCACTGCTCGTCCCTTCCCGGCCGTCCGAGAAGACGAGCAGGGCCCGCTTCCCCGGGATCCCCTGCAACTGCTGCAGCGCGAACGTCACGCCGTCGAAGATCGACGTGCCGCCGCCCGGGATGAGGCTGAGCACCGCTCCCCGCATCGCATCGACGTCTTTAGAGCGCGCGTGCACGAGCCGCGCGCCGGTATCGAACGAGACCACGAACGCCTCATCCTGCGGACGCAACGCGCGCCCGAGGAGCTCCGCCGCGGCGCGGATGACGTACAACTGCTTGCCGGCCATGCTCGACGAGCTGTCGACCGCGATGCCGATGGTGATCGGGTCGTCTTCGCTCGAGCGCAGCTCCGCGGCGACCGGCTTCCCTTCGTCGAGCACCGCGAAATCGCCCGAGGCGAGGCCGGGGATCGGGTCGCCCTGGGAGTCGGCGACGCTTGCGATCAGCGTCACAGCCGCGACCTCGACCGACGCCGATTCGACGGTGTTGAACAGCTTCGTCGCCTCGGCGGTCGTGCCGTCGTCGAGCGTCCCGAACGCCCGCAGGTATCCGAGCTCGCTGCTCCCCTTCATGCGCGCACGGAACGGTGGCTGCGTCAGGCTCGCGAACGGCGCGCCGTTCCACGAGAGCTCCACGTTCTTCAGCGTGCGGCCGGGCGGCACCCGCACGTCGAGCTCGACGTCCGCGTCCGCGCGCAGCACGTCGGACACCGGCGAGACGATCGTCAGCACGAACGAATCGAGCCGGTCGTTGATCGCCACGACCGCATCGCCGAGAGGCTGCCCTTTCGCGTCGAAGGCCCGCGCTTTCACGCTGCGGGCGCGTGCGGTCGGACCGACGTCGATCGTGGCGCGGAACGGCGCCTTGTTCTTCGACGCGACCTGGCGGTCGTCGAGGAAAAAGTCGACGCGGGCCACGCCTGGTCCCGCCTCGGCGACGAACTCCGCCTCCCCCGTCAGCGTCGGCCGCGGCGGCGCGGTGAGTCGGAGCGTCGACTGGATCCCTTCCTTCGGAGGCAGCGGACGGTCGTCGACGCGTGCGAGCGCGCGAATCGCACCTTCCAGCGTGCCGGACCCGGGTGCCGCGAGCTCGTACGCCTTCCGGTACGACGCGATCGCGGCCTTGAGCGCGAGCGGATCGTCGACGAGGACCGTCGTGTAGCGGACCGGATCCTGCGTGCGCTGATTGGTGCCCCTCGGACTTGCGATCTGCGTGCTGCTCGGGACCGGAACGCTCTTCTTCTGCGAGGCCTCGGACATCGCGCCGAGGCGAAAGTGCGCCTCCGCCGCGACAGCGTCCGAGAGCGCCGCGCGCAGCACCTTCGTCACTTCATGCCGCCCGAGCTTCTGTTGTCCGGCAGCGAACCGCGCGTACCCGCCCATGATCTCCGAGAACTGCCGGTCCTGGGGGTACTCCGAGCCGTACGCCTTCACCGCAAGGTCGTACTGTTCCGCGGCCCTCTTCGGCTCGCGCGCGGCCATCAGCCCCTCACCGAGCGCATACGCCACGGCGCCGCTGTTGCCGCGCAGGCGGAACTCGGCCGCCGCGGCCACCAGCCGGCGCGCCGCACGGAAGCGCAGCAGCAACTCGCCGACCTTGTTCCAGCGAACGTCGTCGCCGCTCAACGCCTGCAGTTGCACGCCTTCGGTATCGTAGATGGCGACGAGCGGCGCTTTCTTCTGCTTGCGCAGTGCGTCGACGATCGGGTGTGCCGCGGTGGCGGCATCGATCCGCAGCGGCAGGAATGAATCGAGCGCCGTCTTGAAGACCTCATCGGACGCGGCGTTCTCGAACATCGCGTCGCTCGCCGCGCTGCAGCGCCCGCAGTCGCCGACGTAATAGACGAGCAGCATCTTCTGCTGGGCGCGCGCGACGGCGGCGGCCGCGGCCGGCGCCCGGTGCCACGCCACCGTCGCCGTTTCTGCCGCACGACCGAACGTGGGAAGCAGCAGCGCGAGCAGTACCAGTAACCGAGGCATGCGGACATGGTAGCGCGCCGGGGAAACGGGAATCGGCCTCGGCGGAAAGGTTCGTCACGCGCATTCCGGGTTTCGTCACAAAGAAGCGACGCCGGTTGCGGAAAGGCCGATCATCTCTCGCGGCACCTTCCCGCGGCTGGCCCGCCTCTTCAACCGCACCGGCACCTCGCGCGTCGCACAGATCCGCATCCCCAGCGTCGTCGCCGCCGAGGTGCAGCAGGACTATCAGGAGCAGGACCTCGGCTTCGGCAACCTCGCCCAGCAATACACGAAGCCCACCTTCATGCTGATCGACGAACGCGCCATCAGCCAGTCCGAGCACACCGGCCTGGTCTTCGAAGCAATCGCCAACACCACCTTCATCGGCTCCCCCACCGCCGGCGCCAACGGCAACATCACCCGTGCCGTCCTCCCCGGAAGCATCTACCTCACCTTCACCGGCATGGACGTCCGCCACATCGACGGCCGCCAGTTGCAACGCGTTGGGCTCGTGCCGCACGTGCCGGTACCACGCACGATCGAAGCATTGGCGGCAGGACGGGATGAGGTATTGGAGAAGGCGCTGGAACTGGCGAGGGAGTGAGGGCATCGCGCGTAGCGTGAGGCCCGTGCTGCGTCTCGCCTGTCAGCCTCGTCAAACGCCGGAGGCGTGTCGTAGGGTAGCCGGTGGCAAGTGCCGAAGGCACGCCGCCACCGGATCCCGTCAGCCCCCCATTTCGACCCCGGAGGGGTCACGTACGGCACCCCGCTGGGGTGCAAATCGTTATCGCACGATTACCGGTGGCGGCGCGCCTTCGGCCGCCTGCCACCGGCTACCCTACGACACGCCTCCGGCGTTCATCTAAATCCCCGTAACCCGCACCACTTCCTCGAAGCTCGTCACACCCTCGGCCAGTTTGCGCAGGGCGCTCTGCCTCAGCGTGCGCATGCCGCGTTTGATGGCCATGTCCTTGATCTTCAGGAAATCCTCGCCGCGCTCGATGAGGTCGCGGATGGCGTTGTCGACCGGGAGGATCTCGAAGATGCCGGTGCGGCCGTAGTAGCCGGTGTTGCGGCAGCGGATGCAGCCCGCCCCTTCCTTCACGATGATCCGCTTTCCCTGCGGCGCCTGGAGGTTGAGCATGGCTGCTTCTTCGACCGTCAGAGGGCGGTTGGTCTTGCAGTCTTCGCAGATGCGGCGCACGAGGCGCTGGGCCATCGTGCCGATGAGCGTGGAGGAGATGAGGAACGGCTGGATGCCGAGATCGACGAGTCGCGTGACCGAGGTCGAGGCGTCGTTCGTGTGCAGCGTGGAGAAGACCAGGTGGCCGGTGAGCGCGGCCTGCACCGCGTTCTGCGCGGTCTCCCCGTCGCGGATCTCGCCGACCATGATGATGTCGGGGTCCTGGCGCAGGATGGTGCGCAGGGCCGAGGCGAACGTGATCCCGACCTTGTTCTGCACCGAGGTCTGGTTGAACTCGTCGTGCACCATCTCGATCGGGTCTTCGATGGTGGTGATGTTGATCTCCGGCGACGCGAGGCTCTTGAGGGCGGAGTAGAGCGTGACCGTCTTACCGGAGCCGGTCGGACCGGTGACGAGGATGATGCCGTGCGGGCGCTTGATCCAGTCGGCGAACATCTTCAGCTCGTCGTCGTAGAAGCCGAGGCCCGCCAGCTCCTTGATCATCACCTCCGGGTCGAAGATGCGCATGACCATCTTCTCGCCGAACGCCGTGGGCAGCGTCGAGACGCGCAGCTCGATCTCCTGCCCGTTGTGCTCCGTCTTGATGCGGCCGTCCTGCGGGCGGCGCTTCTCCGCGATGTCCATCCGGCACATCGTCTTGAGGCGGGAGGTGATGGCGAGGTTGACCAGCTTCGGCACGCGCTGGATCTCGTGCAGCACGCCGTCGATGCGGAAGCGGATGTTCGCGTGCTCGCGCTTCGGCTCGATGTGGATGTCGGACGCGCGTGAGTCGTACGCGTGCTGCAGCAGGAAGTCGACCGCGTTGACGATGTGCGCGTCGCTGGCCTCGATCTCCGCGCCCGACTTCAGCTTGATGTACTGCTCGAGGTTGCCGAGGTCGATCGCACCCTTGGTGAGGTCGCGGTTGGCCTTGGTGACCGAGGCGCGGAAGCCGTACTGCTCGTTGATGACCCCCATGACGTCGCTCTCGGCAGCGACGACGAGCTCGATCTCCGCCTTGGCCATCGGGAGGTACGAGTCGATGGCCAGGCGGTCGAACGGATTGACGATGGCCACGACCAGCTTGCCGTCCTTGATCGCCACCGGGACCATCTTGTGCTTGCGCGCGAACGGCCGGGAGATGCGCGATTCGACCATCTGCACGTCGAGCCGCAACGGGTCGATCTTGAAGAACGGCAGGTGCGCATCCTCGGCGATGAGGCGCGCCAGCAGGAAGTCGTCCATGCGCGTGCCGCTGCCGCTGGCGTCGGTGAGGTTCATCGCCGCCAGCACCTTGAACGGGCTCGCGTCCTCATCGGCCCGCAGCTTCGACGACCGCGCCTGCAGCCGGAACTGCCGGTCGGCCGCCTCGACGTCCGCGCGCTGCCGTTCGTCGATGAAGCCGGCGTTGAACAGCAGCTCGCCGAGGTACGAGACGGTGATCTCACGGGACGCGTGCGCGGCGATAGGGGTGGCCGTCATAAGGGAGGCATTTTAGAGCGAGCGCTTACAGGGCGCATACATGCGTCAATGCACCTCCAGCAGAAACCCTTTCAGATACTCCCCTTCCGGGCAGTAGATCGACACCGGATGATCCGGCCCCGCGGTGAGCCGCCGCACGAAGGAGATGCGGCGCCCGGCGTCCAGCGCGGCCGCGAAGATCACTTTCTGGAAGAGATCGACCGACATGTGGCCCGAGCAGGAGAAGGTCATCATCGACCCGCCCGGCTCGACCATGCGCATGGCGTGCAGGTTGACGTCCTTGTAGCCGCGTGCGGCGCGCTCGACCTCGCCGCGGCTCCTGGCGAACGCGGGAGGGTCGCAGATCACGAGGTCGAAGCGGTCGTTGTGGCGCGTGCGGACGTACTGGAAGACGTCCGCCACGATGAACTCAGCGCCGGAACCGTTGAGCGCGTGGTTCTCGCGCGCGTGCTCGATGGCCGGTGCGGAGATGTCGACGTTCGTCACGGACGCCGCGCCTCCCGCCGCGGCGTAGACACCGAACGCGCCGCTGTAGGAGAAGAGATTGAGCACGCGCTTCTCCGACGCGAGCGTGCGCGCGAGGCGCCGGTTCTCGCGCTGGTCGAGAAAGAACCCGGTCTTCTGCCCCTCGGCCGGATTGACGCGGAAGCGCAACCCCGACTCGCTGATCGTGGCGGAGGGATCGCCGCTGCCCGCCGTCTCGTCCTGCATCGGCAACTGCTCGAGCTTGCGCGCCGGCAGGTCGTTCTTGAAATAGATGACGCGCGGCGAGAGCACCCGCTGCAGCGTCTCCACGATCAGCGGCTTCAATTGCTCGACGCCCGCGTTCGCGATCTCCACCACCAGCACGTCGTCGTAGCGGTCGACCACGATGCTGCTCAGCTCATCCCCCTCCGCGTGCAGCACGCGCGCGGCGTTGGTGGTCTCGTCGAAGATCGGTCTCCGCCGCGCCACCGCCTGCTCGATGCGCGTGGCGATGGTCTCGGGCGTCAGCTCTTCTTCGCCGAACGTGATCGCGCGCAGACGGATCTGCGAGTGGCGCGAGTAGAAGCCGGACGCGATGTGCGTCCCTTCGGTGTCGACGAGGTCGGCGATCGCCGCGTCTTCCGGTCCGCGCTCGGTGTGGATCGCGCCCGCGAAGATCCACGGGTGGCGGTTGGAGATCACGCGCTCCTTGCCGCGCTTCAACACGAGTCGTCTGCGTCGATCAGGAGCGAACAGTTGGTTAGCCATCGATGCCGTTATAATCCCCGCGATGTCCACAGCGCGAGCCCGAACGTTCCATACGCAGTGCCAGGAAGAGGTCTACCGTCAGGTCAAGACGTACCTCGACGAGCTCGTCGACGAACATTCCGACGACGCGGAGCACTGCGATTTCTACCTGAAGTACGGCTCGACGGTGCTCGAGATCTCGATCGACGCGTACGAGGAGGATGACGCGGTCATCGAGGTGCTCGCCTTCTGCGTGCAGGGCGTCGAGCCTACGTTCGAGCTGATGCAGGAGCTGCTCACGCTGAACTCGGAGGTGCCGCTCGGCGCGTTCAGCATGGTCGGCAACGACATCTTCTACTCGCACTCCTTCCTGGGACGCCGCCTGCGTCCCGAGCAGCTCATCGCCTCCCTGGACAGCGTCGCCAGCGTCTCCGACCTCTACGACGAGAAGCTCGTCGCCAAATATGGCGGGGAGACGGCCCTGGAGCGTCTCCGCAGCAACGCGAAACGGCACCGGTCGGTCGTGGTGCACGCCCAGAATAACTAACGGCACATCGCTTGCTGTATATCCTATCGATGACGCGCAATCGAACCGCTCTAACCCTGACTTCGCTGACACTTACAGCCGTGCTGTTCAGTGCCGCATGCACGGGCGGGACGGAATCGAACGCCGCCGGGGAGACAGCGCCCTCGCGCGAAGCCCCCGCCGCGCAGAAAAACGTGGACGCGAACCAGGTCCTCGGCGCGATCAACCCGGCCATCCCGGTCTACCAGGGCGCGCAGTACCGCGACGACCTCACCCGCCGCGACGAGGTGATGATCCGCAATCAGTACGGTCCGAACGCGCAGGTCTACACGCTCGCGACCGACGACTCGTTCCCGCAGGTCTATCACTTCTACACCACGTATCTCGCGCAGTTCCGCGGCTTCCCTTCGCGGGACACGTATCCACCGGAGAACAAGGACTGGCGGACGCTGGAAGTGAGGTTGAACCAAGCCATGCAGGATCCGTTCATCCCGGGCGAAGCGCTCGACCCGAACGGCAAGCAGGTGACGTTGCAGATCGCCGAGACGGAGGCGGAGCCGAGGACGGTGATCCGCTACATCGTCACCGATCGTCCGGCCGCGACCCCCGCGACGCCCCTGGCGGTCGCGACCGCGTCGAGCGGCAATCCCGCTGCGGCTGTGGCCGCTGCAAATTGAAAATTGAAAATTGAAAATTGAAAGATCGGATTGGCGCCGTCCAGGCGAAGCTCGACCTCTCCGATTTTTCAATTTTCAATTTCTAATTTTCAATTCATAGTGATGCCGTGTTTCGCCGCATCCTGATTCCGACGGACTTTTCCACCGCCTCCGAGTGGGTCTTCGACGACGCCGTGCGCATCGCCGGCTCCAGCAACGCCGAGCTCCTGATCCTGCACGTGCGCCGCACCTGGCCCTCGAATCCCGACGAGCTGCGCTTCCCTGCCGATCCTTCGCTCTACGAATACGCGGAGCAGCAGGAGCTCGACCGCCTGCGCGACCGGGTCCGCCGCGCAAACGCGACGCTCGCCACGCGACTGATCGTGCGCCAGGCGCCCGATACCGGCAACGAGATCTGCCGCACCGCAAAGTCGGAGAACGTCGACCTGATCGTGATCGCGACCCACGGCCGCCATCACGTCGCTCATCTCCTCGTCGGCTCGACCACGATGGCGGTGCTGAAGGATCCTCCCGCACCGGTGCTCGCGATCCGCTACGGCATCCACCGCCGCGCCGCCCTCAATCGCGCGCTCGTGCCGGTGCACCTGCAGCAGACCTCGCACCGCGCCCTCGAGCTCGCGGCCGGCATCGCGAAAGAGATCCACCTCATCACCATCTGCGACGACGACGACCAGGCAAAAGCCGAGGCGCTGCAGAAGGAGGTCTCCGCCACCGTCCCGCACGCGACCACCGCCATCGTCCACGGCAAGGACCCGGCCGAGGAAATCATCAAGTACGCAACGAAGAACGACGCCGACGCGATCTTCCTCAACGCCGCCGCCGAACCGAGCAAGCGCAAGCTCGACATCGTGAGGAACGCGCCGGTGCCGGTGATGATCGTGTAGAAGCGGGTATCAGGTGTCGGGTGTCAGGTGTCTGGGGTTTCTCGGCTGACGGCACTCGCACCGCATTTCGCCCAGGCGTAAACCCGCAGACACCTGACACCCGACACCAACCGCGAAGCGGTCAACGCAAATTAGCCACAAACTCCCCCACGCTCCCGAACCGCTCCCCCGGCTTCTTCGCCAGCGCCCTTGCGATCGCTTCCGCCACCCGCGGCGGGATCGAGGCCACGCGCTCGCGGATCGGCGGCACTGGCAGCTCCGTGTGACCTCGCACCACCGAGGCGAGATCGGTGGCCATGCCGAGGGGATGCTCCCCTGCCAGCAGCTCGTAGGCGATGATGCCGAGGCTGTACTGATCGGCGCGCGCGTCCGCCACGTGCCCGCTCAACACCTCAGGGGCCATGTACATCAGCGTCCCGACCACGCCCGCGCTATGGCCGGACTGGACGAGCGTCGCGTCGTCCTCGCCGATCGGACCGGTCATCTTCGCCAGGCCGAAATCGAGGACGCGCGGGGTCGGGTTCGTGTGCTGCTCGCGCACGATCATGATGTTCTCCGGCTTCAGGTCGCGATGGACGACGCCGGCGCGATGCGCCGCGTCGATCGCCTCGCCGACCGTGCAGAGCAGCTCGAGCGCCGAATCGACCGGCTGCGGACCGGAGGTGATCGTCTTGCGGAGCGTGTCGCCGTCGAGGTACTCCATCACCAGGTACGCGTGCCCCGAGGGCAGCAGGCCGAAGTCGTGGATCGTGACGATGGCCGGATGGCGCAGGCGGGCCACGATGCGCGCCTCCCGCTCGAAGCGCGTGCGCATCGATGCGCTGCCGACGAGGTGCGAGAGCAGCACCTTGATCGCCACCGGCCGGTTCAGCCGCTTCTGCGTCGCCAGATATACCGAGCCCATGCCGCCCCGTCCGAGCAGACGGGTGACCACGTACTTGTCCTCGATGATGCGGGGCACGCCCGACTCCGGGACGAGCATCTGCTCGTCCGCCTCGCACCGCGTCTCATCGGCGGCGTAGCAGCTGCCGCAGCGCGGGCAGAGTTGCAGCGCGTCGCTGGTGTAGAGGTGAATCGGCGCAGTCGAGGTCGACGGCGCCCAGACCAGCGACGGCGACTGCTTGAGGCGCGTGTAATCGAGCGTGAGCGCGAGCTGCGCACCGAGCATCCGCAGCAGCTCGCGGTCTTCGCGGCCGTACGGCTCCTCCGACTTCCGCTCCCCAAGGACCATCGCGCCGACCAGGCGCTGATCGATCAGGAGCGGCACGATCAGGTACGCACCGGACGCGCTGAGCCAGGCGCGCTCGGCCGCGGGCAGGCGCTGCAGCACGGTGCGCGTGTGGCGGCTGTGGACGTCGAGCGGGTCGTCGTCGGTCGAGAGGAGCGTCGCCAGCGTGCCGTTCGCCGGGAGCGGCTCCACCTCCCCCAGCTCACCGGTCGCGAACCCGCGGTGCAGCGCGGCCCCGTCCGGATCGAGCTGCCAGAGCGAGATGTGTTTCGGGTGCAGCGCGCGGTCGATCTCGTCGAGCGCGGCGCGCGAGAGGGCGAGCATGTCCGAGCCGCCGCGGATGATCGAGACGACGTGCAGCAGGAGGCGTCGCGCGTCGTACTGTTCGCGGAAGAAGCGGCGGTCGAGCGATTCGAGCAGCGTCTTGCGGTAGCGGATCACCAGGATCAGCGGCAGGATGATCAGCACGTACACGGCCGGTGTGCCGGTCAGCAGCACCGCCAGCGACTCGCCGCGGTGCGCCCAGAGAAACGCGGCCAGACCGAGCACAGGCAGCGACATGAGCGCGAGCAGCGTGCTGCGCGCCAGCGCGTACTGCAGGCTGCGCCGTACGAGCACGCGCACGTGGAAGATGCGGTGGCGCACCACCGCGTACGCGAAGATCGCGGTGCCGATCAGCATTCCCGGGACGTGCAGCAGCCGCACGAACGGCTCGAACTGCGCGAGCTGCAGCATCATCACCACGTAGGCGATGAAGAATGCGAGGCTGCCGGGGAGCATGGACAGGAAGACCAGCTTCAGCCGGCGCCGCGCGTTCGCGTCTTCCATGCGTAAGAAGCGGACCGCCAGCGCAGCCAGCGCGGCGATGAGCATCGCCGTGCCGACCGTCGAATACACATTGCGCCACGGCAGCGAGGCCGGGCCGACGTCGCCGTGATAGCGGCGCATGCCGAGGGCGACGGTCTCGATGAAGATCGGCAGCACCGCGAGGTACGGCAGCACTTCCCACCCCCGCCGCACGCGCGAGCGCTCGCTCGGGAACGTCAGCGCGAAGTGGAGGTTGAGCGCGAAGAACCCGGCGACGAAGAGCGCGTCGATGAAGTAGAGCGGTGCGTGCAGCGCACGCGGCAAGTTCTCGAGCAGCGCACCGAAGCCGGGCGCGCCGGTCATGAACATCCCGCCGGCCCAGCTCGCGAGCGACAGCGCGGCGATGCGCGCGTCCTTGTTGCCGGGTCGCAGCACGAGCAGCGCGTACGCGAGCCCGAGGATCCAGACGTGCAGCGGAATGTTGAGGTACGCGTTCGCCGCCAGGAGCGCGCTCTCCGCGCCGCCGCGCAACTGCCCGCGGCGCATCGCTTCCTGCGTCACCGGCGTGGCGGTGAGCTCGTGCGTGCCGCCGTTGCGCTCGATGATCACGCGGATCGGCTGCCCCGCGCGCACGAAGAAGAGCGGCCCGATGTCGCGGCCCGGCTTGTATCCGTTGAACGTGACGATGCGGTCGCCTGCGCGCAGCCCCGTCCCGGCGAACGGGCTGCCGGCCTGGACCTCGGTCACGATGCCGGTCGAGCGCGAGTACTCGACGCCGATCCACGGACGGGTGACCATGCTCGTGAAGTTGAGCAGGACAAGGACCGTGGCGATGACCACCTGGCCCCAGCAGAGCATCACCAGCGGCTTCGATTTCATTCGGGGAGGCCGGGCGATTGTAGCAGCGGACGTACACGTGTTAGCGTTGCGGCGCTGCGTGCGTGCGGGGTTAGCTCAGCGGTAGAGCATCTCGCTTACACCGAGGGGGTCGGGGGTTCGAATCCCTCACCCCGCACCACGCGCGGCGCGTCAGGAACGTCTGCCACAGACGCGACACAAAGCCCCACCCCTCCTGCGATAGACTCCCCCGGCTCATGTTGAAGATGCTCAAACGAGGCGCGCGGCTGCTCGTCCTCGACGACGATCCCTCGATGCAGAAGCTCGTCGGAACGCTGCTGCGCCGCGCCGGCTATCGCACCGACGTCGTCAGCCAGGGACAGCAGGCCATCGAGAAGATCGGCCAGAACGATTACGCCGCGCTGCTGCTCGACCTGATGGCGCCCACCGAAGGCGGGCTGACCGTGATCAAGCACCTGCGCGAGACCAGGCCGGAGCTGCTCAAGCGGGTCGTGCTCGTGACCGCGTCGCCGGAGTCGGTGCTGCGCGGGATCGACAAGGACGTCGCGGCGATCGTGCGGAAGCCGTTCGAGGCGAACGAGCTGATCGAGACGATCTCGCGCGTGCTGTCGCAGTGATGCAGCTGCGCATCTCACTCCTCCCCGGACTGCTCGCCGTCTGCCGCCTCGCACCCGACGCGGAGGCGCCGCCATGGGTGCGCGGCACGTTCACCTCGGTCACGCGGACCGAGGACGAGCTGTCGGTCGTCTGCGATGACGATGCGGTGCCGGAGGACGTGCGTGCCGAGCGCGGCTGGCGTCTGCTGAAGGTGCTGGGGCCGATCCCGTTCGAGATGACGGGCGTCGCGGCGGCACTGGTGGCTCCGCTGGCCGAGGCGCGCATCAGCGTGTTCCTGCTGGCGACGTTCGACACGGATTACCTGCTGCTGAAGGAAGCGGTGCTGGAGCCGGCGCTCGCGGTCCTGCGCGGAGCCGGCCACCACATCACCGCTCAAGAGATCAACTGATCGCCTTTGGTCTGCTTCGGCGGATCGACGACGCGCGCTCCGGCGCTGCGGAGGCAGCTGCGCACCAGGTCGACGAGCTGCCGGAGGACGACCGGGCGGCGAAGGACGATCTGCACGATGTCGACGTCGAGCGTGCGTGCGGCCTCAGGCTTGGCGGCCAGGACCAACACCACCGGCCGCTGGGCCGGCACCATCTGCTGGACGCGCGCGATGACGTCCTCGACATTGCCGGTGGGGAGTGCGACGTCGATGAGCAGCAGCCCGTATCGCTCGTTCTCGAGCTTCTCGATCGCGTCCTGTGTGTTGGCGACGCAATCCGAAAAGATGTCGAGCTCGAGCAGCGCGCTGAAGAGCTGCTGGCGAATCGCCGGATCTGCATCCGCGATCAGTACGCGTCGAACTTCTGCACCCATCAACTATCTGTATTTACAATATATTTGCCAACGTTGATACGCTTTTTTGACGGGTTTCCACCTCCCCGATCCCTCGCTTCGCTTCGGGATGACGCTCGCTACGCTGGCGTCACACTGCCGCGACGCTCGAGCTTCGGATCCACTGCACCACGCCCGCGACCGCTTTCAGGTCGATCCGGCGGTGCAGGTACTCCCAGACTCCGACCGCTTCTTCACGGTCGCGCGCCCCGCGCGGGGCGGCGCGGCGCACCTCTTCGTCCGCGATCGCGAAACGGGCTCGCGTGTACCACCGGCTCGCTTCCGTCGGATCGTTCGCGAACTTGCGTACCGCGCGGATGATCGCCACGACGTCCTCGTCCGGCAGGCCGTGGACCGGCATCGGGACGTTGTTGCGGCGCCGGCTTTCGTCCAGATGCAGCTCCCGGGCGGCGCGCAGCAGCTCCGTCGCCTCCACCAGCCGGTCCTGATTCGTGACCACTTTCAGGCCGCTGATGTAGAACGACGGCCCCTCCCCCCGCTGGGCAATGCTCGTCCAGACCACCCGGGCGCGCATCACGAACGACTTCGGCGGGTTCTGGATCGCGAAGCTGAACCGCGCTTCCTCCCCCGGCCGGAGCGGCTCGATGTGACGGATGCGCAGCCCGGAGTTCGACATCTGCAGCACCGCCAGCTTCACCTCCCGGAACAGGCCGCCGAGCTGGCGCCGCGGGATGAAGCGGGCGCCCAGGCGAAGATCGGGACGATCGTCGGCAGCGGGAGTCCCGGGCATGAGGTGTTCGTCCGAGGTGCGGGTGATGACCGGGAGCTCCTCTTCCGCCTCGGCCGTCTCGAGGTCGAGCTCGATCTCGCGCTCCGGCTCGATCCTCGACGCCGCCGCCGCAGCCGCGGCAGCGCGCGTGGCCTGGGCCTGGTAGACCCGCAGGAGCGAATCGCGGAACAGCTTCTCGAGCTGGGCGCAGGTCACGACCTCCCGCCCGTCGCGCCGCTCCGTTTCGAGGGCGCGGGTCAGGATCAGGGCGTCGATGATTTTCGGGCTGAGGGACAGCACCTCGCTCAGCTCGTCGCGGCGGAGCGTCACGTCCGTGGTGGGGAGCATGACCGCTCCGCCATCCAACCGCTATGCCACTTCGATGCTCGTGGCCACCGGCGCGAATGATTTCTTGTAGATATCGATGATCGTCATCAGCAGCGAGAACACCAGCGGACCGATCACCAGCCCCACGATTCCGAACGCCTGCATCCCCCCCAGGACCGAGAAAAGCAGCGGGATGGCCGGCAGTTGCGCCTTCCCTTTCATGGCCCACGGCCGGACGATGTTGTCGATCAGCGACACCGGGAGCACGCCCCAGAGGATCATGAAGATCGGCTGCCACCACGGCCGCGCTCCCATGGACGCGGAGATGACGAGATAGATCGACGCCGGCGCCCACACCGCCGCCGCGCCGACCATCGGGATGAGCGACAGCAGCGCCGCCACCGCGCCCCAGAATCCCGCCCCCGGCACCTGCGCGATCGCCAGTCCGATCCCGGTCATCACCCCTTGGGCGATGCCGGTGAACAGCTGCCCTCGGAAGGTCGCGTCGATCACGTCCTTGAACCGTGCCCGGAACTCGTCGTCATAGCGTTTCGGCAGCGGGGAGAGGATGGAGAGCTGCTGCATGATGTCCTCCCCTTCCACGTAGAAGAAGAACATCGACAGGAGCACCAGCGCGAACCCGAGCAGCGCGCCCGCCAGCCCGCCGAGGAGCGCGCCGCCGTGGCGCGCTGCCCAGCCCGGAACCTGCCGCATCGCCGGCAGCAGGATCCGTTCGGGACTGAGCGTGGCCGGATCGAAGTTCGGCGCGAAACGCTTGATGAAGCTCAGGTACCGCGTCAGGTCGATCTTCTTGAGCATCACCTGCGCCTCGCCGTCCTGCAGCTTCTCGACCACGACGTTCGCCTGGTTGACGAGCAGCGTCGAGAGGATCACGGCCGGGATGACGATCACCACCGTGATGCCGAGGAGCATCACGATGGCCGCCTTCACCGAGCTCCCTTTCGAGGCGATGCGCACCCGCCGGAAGAGGTTGAACGTGAGGATCACCAGGATCGCCCCGAGGAGGATTGCCGTCAGGAATGGCTGAATGACCTTGAACGCCGCATACAGCAGCACCAGCGCCACCAGCCCGAAAAAGATGATCCCGGCCAGCCGCCACTCCGGCTTCTGTTCCACGCGTTCCCTCGATGCTTCACCCGGCTCGATCATGCGAACCTCCTCCAAATCCCCTGGCGCTGCCGGTAATTTATCGCGTAGTTGACCGGATTCGCGTGTTCGCGGCATGCAATTAGTAAGATACGCCGCCTGATGGAAACGATCGCATCACCACAGCTCTGGGCAATCTTCAGCATTTTCGTGCTGGGGATGCTCGCACTCGACCTCGGCGTCTTCAACCGCAAGGCCCACGAGGTCCACTTCAAGGAAGCGCTCACCTGGAGCTGCGTCTGGGTCGCGCTCTCGCTCGCGTTCAACTGGTGGATCTACCACGAGTTCGGCAAGCAGAAGGCTCTCGAGTTCCTGACCGGCTACGTCATCGAGAAGGCGTTGTCCGTCGACAACATCTTCGTCTTCGTCGTGCTCTTCGCCTCGTTCGCCGTGCCGAAGATCTACCAGCACCGCGTGCTCTTCTGGGGCGTGATCGGCGCGATCGTCATGCGCGCCATCTTCATCGGCCTCGGCGCGGCGCTCGTGGCGCGCTTCAGCTGGATCATGTACGTCTTCGGCGCGATCCTGATCTTCACAGGCTTCAAGTTGATGGCCGAGGGGGAATCGGAGCCGCATCCGGAAAAGAACCCGCTGTACAAAGCGGCGCGGAAGATCATGCCCGCCGTGCCGGAGTATCACGGCAAACACTTCGTGATCACGAAGGACGGCCGGCGCTTCGCGACGCCGCTCCTGCTGGTGCTGATCGCGATCGAAGCGACGGACGTCGTCTTCGCGGTCGACTCGATCCCCGCGATCTTCGCCATCACCACCGACCCATTCATCGTCTACACCTCCAACATCTTTGCGATCCTGGGATTGCGCGCGATGTACTTCCTGCTCGCGGGCGTCATCGACAAGTTCCACTACCTCAAGTACGGCCTGGCGCTGGTGCTCCTGTTCGTCGGCGTGAAGATGGTGATCGCCGACTGGTACCACGTCCCGATCCTCGCCTCGCTCGGAGTCATCGCCGGGCTGCTCACGCTGTCCACGATCGCCTCGGTGATGTGGCCCAGGCACGTGGAGATCGAGGCTTCGGGAGACGCGCTCGAAGACATCCGCCGCGACCCCGACGGCACGGACGACGATCCGGGCGAGAACCCGCGGTGAAAAAGCTCGGCGTCGAGTACTGGGAAGAGCTGGCGCGGCGCGAGCCGTACTTTCCGGTACTCGACGCCGATGGGCGGCTAGCATCGACGGATGAGTTCTTCGCCACCGGCGAGGCGGACATCGCGGCACTGTTGACCGCAATCCGCTCGCTGCTCGGCCGCGACCTCGCGCTCGACTCCGTCCTCGACTTCGGCTGCGGCGCCGGTCGCCTGACCCTGCCCTTGGCGAGACGCGCAAAGCGCGTGGTCGCCTGCGACATTGCCCCGACGATCCTCGAGCACGCACGCCAGAACGCCGAGCGTGCCGGCCTGACGAACATCACGTTCACGCTCGCCAGCGAGCTGCCTCAGACCTCCTTCGACTTCATCTGCTCGCTCGCGGTCTTCCAGTACATCGCGCCGTCCGAGGGGTACGGCCTCATTCGCTCGCTCGCCCGTCTGCTGGCTCCCGGCGGCATCGCGGCCATCCAGCTGCGATTCGGCCCCCCGCGTGAGCCATCCCTGGTGTTCCCGCCGAACATCTACAACGAACGCCGCATCCTCAAGGGCGTCGAAGCCGCCGGATCCCGCCCGATCGCCCGCTTCCCGCTCGGCGACGACCCGAACGACGCAGTCCTGATTGTCGAGAGACTGTGACACTGACGGGAAGCAGCCGGTGTCCGTATGTAAATCATGCGAGCCCGCACCCTCCTCTTCGCCGCCCTGATCGCCCTCGCCTGCAACCGTGAATCGCCGACCGCACCCGGCCTCCCCATCGACCCGCTGGACCCCGCGGCTTCGGCGGTGCTCACCGGCCGCACGGTCGATCCGAACGGCACCCCGGTTCCCAACGTGGTGCTGCGCGTCTCGTCGGGCGACAGGACCGTCGGGAGGGCGACCTCGGGCGATGACGGCACCTTCCGCTTCGAAGGCCTGCATCCGGGAGCGTTATCGATCCTCCTGACTGCCAACGGCGGGGCCGAGCAGGGCGCCGGCCTGGTCCGGCTCGTCAGCGGCGTCAACACGCGGGACGTCCTGGTCAGCGCGTGCAAGATCCCGTACGGCACCGTACGCAACGCCTCCACTGGACATCCCATCGCCGGCGCGAAAGTGACGATCTTCTACCTCGAGACGCTGACGGACGCGAACGGCCAGTACCGGCTCGACTTCGGCTGCCAGTACGTTCCGGGCAGTACGATCAGAATGACCGCCGAACACCCGGACTACCAACCGAGCGAGACTCTGACGCGAGCCAGCTTCCTCTGCACCTGCGCGTTGGACTTCCTCCTGACGCGTCGCCGCTGATGAGATCGCGCCGGAGTATCATCCGCCGCGCTTGAAGATATCGAAGACCACCCTCCCCGACGTCCTGCTCCTCGAACCGCTCGTCCGCGGCGACGCCCGCGGCTGGTTCATGGAAACGTTCAACGCCGAGACCTACCGCGCCCACGGCCTCCCCGACTCCTTCGCCCAGGACAACCACTCCTACTCCACCGGCGGCGTCGTGCGCGGCCTCCACTACCAGCTCGAACAGCCGCAGGGAAAGCTCGTCCGCTGCACCCGCGGCCGCATCCTCGACGTCGCCGTCGACATCCGCCGCGGCTCCCCCACCTTCGGCAAATGGACCAGCGTCGAGCTCACCGCCGACAACCACCACATGCTCTGGGTCCCCCCGAAGTTCGCCCACGGCTTCGCCGTCCTCAGCGAGGAAGCCGAGGTGCTCTACAAATGCACCACCCTCTGGCACCAGCCCAGCGACCGCAGCCTCCTCTGGAACGACCCCGACCTCGCCATCGACTGGGGCCTCACGGACCCCTCCCTTTCCCCGAAAGACGCGTCCGCCAAACCCCTCCGCGAAGCCGACCTCTTCGACTATTGACACCCACTCGCCCCCCGAATACGATGCGCGCCTCCTAGGTGGAATGCACCTGCACCGAGGGTGGTTAGCAGAGATTCCTACGACGCGGGGTCGTAGTTCAGTTGGTTAGAACGCCGGCCTGTCACGCCGGAGGTCGCGGGTTCGAGTCCCGTCGGCCCCGCCAATCTAAGTGACTCACCCGCCGCCACTTGGCGGCGTTTTTGTTGCTCGCCGGAAAGAGCCGCAAAAGTGCCGCACTCATTGAAACACTCAATAGCGAAGCGCGGGACGGTGACGGTGGGAAGCGTGCGCATGGTGGTTCGGAACGTTCTCCGGTGGCGGCGTCGCTGCGACAGAGGGCCGCGCTGCGGTCGTTGTTAGTTGGTGAGATCGGAAGAGAACTCGGTGAGTTGCGCGATGGCGGAAGGAAGCGTCTTCGGTAGGTCCCAGTTCGCGATCACTTCGTCATCCGGCGCGTACTGCAGGTTGAGGTAGTGACGGCTCACGGTCTCCACGTTCGTGTCGCCCATCATGTTCACGACGCGCATCAGTTCATCTCTGTTCCGCGAGCTTTGCGCGATGTTGCTAGCGCCGGTGTGGCGGAAGGTGAAGAAGTCGGCTTTCTCGTTCACGAGTGGATAGCCGAGCATGCCGCTTGCGATCGCCATCAAGCGATCCCACTGCTTCCGGATGTCCACATACGGCTTGCCGGTGGCGGGATTCGCGTGGATGTAGCCGCGCGCGTTGGGCGGCCGGATCGAGAGCAGGTACTTCACCAGGCGAGGCGCGAGAACGCCGTACGCGCGGATTCCCTTGTTCACGTTCTTGTGCTGGTCGAGCTCAAAGCTGCCGGTCATCTTCACGGGATCGAGCGCGACTTCCTGCCACGTGAGCGCGCGATTGTTCTTCGGCCGCATGAGCGTGAAGTAAGCGATGAGGACCAGCCCGCGAAGCGGCAGGAAGGACGGAGCCCGTTTCGAGCGGGTACCCGCGACGTTGCCGACCTTGCGATTCCACGCCGCCTGCTCGGCTTCGTATTGATCGAGCGCGGGGCCGGTGATAACCGCGAGCTCCTCGGGGGTCCAGATCACCGGCCGCGTCGTCTTCTTCGGAACGGTCGGAAGGCGCGCATCCCCTAGCGCGTGGGACCTGATGATGCCGTCCGCCTTCGCATTGTTCATCATCGCGAGGAACGTAGAGCCGTAGTGACGGCGTGTTTGCTTGCTCAGGTGGGCGACCGATGCGAGAAGGTTGCGGAGGTCTGACAGGTCGATGGTGTTGGCGTCGCGATCGCGGCCTATCTTGCGCTCGATGTAGTTGATCCTCGAGGCGGCTTTGTCGTAGCGCTTCCCTTCCGACTGCATGTAGGCGCGATATGCATCCACGATCTCGCCGAAGGATCGCGCGTTCTGCTTCGCTAGTCGCGCTTCTTCGGCCGCTTTGACGGCTGCGGCGAGGCGTACCGGCTCGGCGGTGATGAGGTGCTGAGCGTAGGCAACGGTCTTCGGCCGGCTCTCCGGGTGCGGCGAGGCGCGCTTGTTCCGGATGACGAAGGGCTGCGACCATATCTCGTCGAGCGAGAGCGCCTGAGCCTCGGCCGCTCGCTTGCGGTTGCCGGGGCAAATGTCGCACACGCAGAACGGCGGGTGCGTGATCGGCGGCTGCACCGCATACGGCGGCTTTTTGCCGACGACGTAGTCAGGATTGGCGACTTTCACGCGGAGGCGACCCCCACGCGCGCGGACACCGGCCGGAAGATGCGGAACTCAACGGAGGCGCAAGCGCGCCGGGCCGCGACCGAAGGGCTACAGGGGGTGGAGAGAGTGCCGGGCCGCGGGAGGGTGGCGGCCTTGCGCCGCGATGATCCGGACTGCCGTGATCCGCGCGCGATCATGGGTCACCCTGTCAAGAAGAAATTATAACTTGCTTCTTGGTGCAATTCAAGAGTTGTTTTATCATGCAAGTGTGCGAAAGCGAGCGGGCGGCGAAGGAGCGCGACGCGGAACCGGCGTGATACTCCGGGACGTGGCAACGAAGAAGAAGAAGAGACCGTCTAAGTTCGCGGTGGAACTCGGGCGCCGACTTGAAGAGAAGATGCGAAGCCGCGGGCTGAACCAAAAACAGCTTGCCGATCGCATCAAGGCGCAGCCGGCGCAGATTTCCCGATACTTGAAGGGCGAGGTAGTGCCGGAGGCCGAGACGCTGGCAACGATCGCGGAGACGCTGGAGGTCAGCCTGGACGAGCTCGTGCTCGGCCGGCCGTCCGCGGTGCCGGAAGATGGCGTGCGGGACGTGCGCCTACGTGAGCGCGTGCGCGAGCTTGAGAAAGTCGATCAGCGATTCCGTGAAGCAGCTATTACGGTGATCGACGCGTTCGTCGTGCAAGGGAATCACGAGGCCACAGCGGCGCGGCTGCAAGGCAACGCGAAGACTTGAAAGTGCGCGCGTGTCGTTTGGGCACGCGCTACCCGAGGCGCGTTGCGCCGGGCCAGTGACGAACGCGGCGACGCGAAGACTAAAAAGCGCGCGCGCGTCGTTTGGGGGCGGGCTACCCGAGGCGCGCCGCGCGGGCCAGCGACGAAACAGCCAGACGGAGCAGCCGACGCATAACTGCACGCCCCGCGCGGCAGCGGCAGGAGTCAAGCCGGCCGGGCGGTGGAGGGCTTGACTCCTGCCGCTGGTGCGCTATCACGTTGAATGCGGCGGCTGATTCGTCGCCCGCGCAAGCGCCGGGGTCGGGCGGCGGAAACGCGATGCTCCAGAGGCCAGAGCACGTCGCGCTCCGTCGGCCGTCGCTACAGTTCACCCTTCGGGTCGACCGTCGCCGTTGTCAAGTCGGTGTGGCGGGGGTGACTTGACAACGGCGACGGTCGGCACGACGTTCTCGCGCGATGGCCGACGTCGCGTTCAAGCGATAAGTGTGATGGGTTTTCTCACTCAGCTGCGGCGCACGGACGTGAGTTTCTAGGTCGGTGCATTTTTCTGCTCATTCATCCGCGCGCGTATGGACCGGGCGCTGGCAACCCCCGCGGCGGAATGTGCTTGCTTGCGTGGTCGGCGGCGAAGGCGATCGCGGCGACGATGTCGGCTGGTTTGAGCGCTGGGAAGTTTGCGAGCAATTCCTCGACGGAATCGCCTGCAGCGAGGCTCGCGATGATCGTGCGGAGCGTGACGCGCGTGCCGGTGAAAACGCATTCACCGGACATGATTTGCGGATCGCTGTTGAGGTGCTCGAGGTAGTTCATGGTGAGAAATATTCTGCACGTTGGCGCTCCCGGCGCAATGGGAACCGAAAGGATGCGAGCGGCAAGTTTGTGAAGTGGAGCGTGGATGGATGCGCGAACATCGCTGATCACTTTTGAGCGACGGGATGGCGGAGTAATCCGAGCCGTGACCGATGGTGAGCAGGCTGTGCGATGCGCGAAGCGCAGCGCGCGCGAAGACGCGCGCTCCGGTGCATCGAAGCATTGAGGGCGTAACGTGCGACTCCGGTGATGTTCACTCACCTGCGGGCGGTGGGAGTAGCGAAGTCCCCCACCCCATATGCTACGGTCGAGACGAGCGAGGGGTAGCTTGGGGAAACGGCAGCGTTGGCAACACGAGAAATGCGAGAGAGAGAACATGCAAAGCGTTCGAACGATCACGGTTGATGGGCGGGTGTATTTTAGAAACCCGGCTGTCGATCGGTATCAGATCGATGTGTCCGAGCTCGGCGATCTCCGAATGCGTGATATCCCGCCGAGCTCTCACGTGGAAATCCTCGGGTTGCCTGCGCCGAAAGGAGCAGCGGAGATCGAGGTGTACGGGTTGAACTCAGGGCGAGAAGGCGATCTGACAAACCTAAGCGTGTACGGCGGCGTTGGGTTCAATGTAACAGCGGCGGAGCAACCGCGGGTGGTCGAACGGTTGTCGCGTGCTTTCCGGAATCCCGACCCCTACGGGCTCGGTGTTGCGGGAACGCAAAAGATTTCCACGGACATCACCGAGAAGGGTATCAAGGTCCACTTGTTCATCAACTTGGAATTCGAGAAACAGCCGGAAGCGCGCGTGCGGGAGGCGGTGGGCGCTTTTGTGGAAGGTTTAAGGTGGTTACGGGAGCCAGTAGTTCACGCGTTCGTGTGTCACGCGTCGGACGATAAAGAGACGGCGCGTGAACTGGCGACGCTGATGCGATCGATGGGCGCAGATGTATGGCTAGACGAATGGGAGATACGTGTCGGTGATTCGATCGTGGAAAAGATTGGCGAGGCGCTGGGGAAAGTGACGCATCTGATCGTCTTGCTGTCAAAGCACTCCGTGACACGGCCGTGGGTGAAGAAGGAGTTCTCCGCTGCCCTAATGCGGCAGCTGTCTGATAACTCGGTAAGAGTGCTGCCTGTTCGCCTAGATGACTGCGAGATTCCGCCGATTCTTGCCGACATCCGATATGCGGATGCGAGGCCTGGTATGCGAAGTGTGGTGACGGAGCTTGAGCGATCGTTCTTCGGAACGGTGGGAGAAATCGCGCGGAGTGGAGGAGGCGACCAAATGACAAACAAACCGGCGTACGTTAGGCAGAAGCTGGAGATCGCAGTCGCGATGTTGAATGGACGGACGGGAGCACTCGGGAAGCGAGTACGTGATGCGTGGGAAGAGATGCACGTTCTTGACCCTGAGGACTTCATTGATGCGACAGCGCGGGCGGATTACGAGTACCTACAGTCATTGCGTGAACTGTATGTCGTGGAACCGATGATGCCGAAGCTTACGGATGACCAGTTCCGCGATGTCAAAATGCGAATCGCGCGGATACACGATACCGTAGTGCGATAGAGCGGGTTGAGGGCGCGGGCCGTCGCGGCTAGGGTCTCTGCTGTGGTTGTGGAGCGACCGTCGTTGTCTGTGTTACCGGCGGCTGCGGCATCGTCGCGATGGCGCGCTCGATCAGCTTTTCTTCGATCGCGGCGAGGCGCTTCGCCCGTTCATTGCTCTCTTTGAGAAGTGCTTCTTGATGTGCAAGCACGCGCTGCTGGCTCGCGGCAACGATTGCGCGTTCGTCGGCAACGCCTTTGTATGTGACGTAGAGGACAGCGAGTGCGAGAAGAACGGCTGGCAGAAGCGTCCCGTTCGTGATGGCCCAGATTGCGAACTCGCGACCGCCCATCGCTTGAGGAAGCGCGAGATGGCGGCGCGGCCGCCCCTCGAATGCGTCGCGTAGCTCCGGCGACGCGCTGATGTCGAACGTCTCGGCGTCCGCGTTGCCGTAGACGTTCGTGACCTGGCGGAAGCTCTCAGGGATGTACGCGCGCATCAGCATCATGAAGAGGTCGAGATTGTTGTCGAGTAACCCGGCAAGATCTCGCGCGCCCGCGATCTCGAGAGCGAAGTCTAGGCTGCCATAGCCGCGCACCCGTGCCTCGAAGAAAACATGCGACAACGCGAGGCCTTGCTTGTCCGCCTTTTCTAGCGTGATCACGCGGCCGGGGAAGTCTTGGCGGTGATCATCACCGCGCCATGAGGTATGAAAGTAGCGAACGACTCGTCGTTTCAAGTCATCGCCGAAGCTCTCTTCCAGACGCCGCTCGAAAAGTGCGGGTTCGGTCTCGCGACTCGTTCCCGTGGCGTGCGTGACTGCGCGCCAGAAACGCGCGCGCGGTTCTGCCTCGCTGTAGACGTTCTCGTCGCGAGCCATCACGCGCACCCGAAGCGCCGCGATCGTGCGGTCGGTCATTGCTGCACTCCTTCTGGTTCGATGGCGAAGTTTAACCAAAGATGGTGTGCAAGCGAGGAGATCGCGTGGATCAAAAGGACCCACGATGCGATGGTGTGGCAGTTGGGGCGCCGGCGCGACGCTTGCTCACGACGCGCGTGCGTGCAAACAGAGGTAACCCGCTGCAAGCGGCGTGACGGCGCATGGGCGGGGGAAACGAGCGGGTGCGATGAAAGAGCCCACAGGCGATGGGAGGGTGGGAAGTGGCGGCGCTGTTTTTGCGGATTCGAAGCGCCGGGTTGGTCTTCTCGCTCTGCAAAAACAGTGACGCCACGAGGGGGCCGCGATCTACACCCGGTGGATTGCGCCGGGGGCGAGCGAGTTGCGCTGCGTTGCGAACGTAGCTGTGCAGACGCGTGATGGGTGGGCCGTGGGCGAAACTAAAAAAAAACCGGAGATCAGCGCGACGATGCAGCAGGCGACGATCGCGCGTTAGGGCGAGGGCCGGCGAAGGACAGCGGAGTCCCCGGCCGGGTCAGTTTCGTTTCAACAATCGCAACAGCGGCGCAAGAAACAGACGTCGTGTGGCGGTTCTCAGGAACTCCACTCTCGCAATTAACGAGGCTAGCGGCGGTGACACGTGATAGTAGACAGTCACAAATAAAGCGCCAAGTTTCGACGGGAGCAACACCTCGTCTCGAAATCGACTTAGTACAACAACCTCGGTTGCCAGTGGTGAGCCGTAGGCGGCGGTAGCAATGAAACACTTTCCTTTCGGCTGACTTTCGATCTCGTCCTTCAATTGTCGAGCGTCGAGATACAACGTACTGTCAGAGAAGTTGGTACAAATGTAATCCAATTCGGCGATCGCCGCGTCGCGCAGGCCGCGCTTTTGGCATAGTTTGGCCTTCAACATCCTGTGTCTTGCACGATCGTCAGTACTGATCGCCTTGTCGACAAATTCCATTGCCTCTCTTGTCTTTTCGGCGGCATATTTTTGAACCGCCGTGTGATGGTAAAGGTTAGCTTGATGAAATTTCCAAGCGCGTTCCTCAGGGAATTGGGATCGGACGAGTTCGATTTGTTTGCTATAACGCTGCCGCATGCGTTCAGCATCCGAGCCGTGCATATGTTCCTCGAAGTCTTTCTCGTATCGCTCAAGCAGTTGGATTTCGTTATCCAATTGGCTACTCATCGCTTTTCTCCTTTGACCACATCTGACCAGCACGCACTACGTCGTCTTCTTGCTCATGCCCGACGCCTCTTCCTTCTGTCGTAGTGGCCATCGGTCAACTTATCGGCTAATGACGCACCGACACACACACACCTTAGGCTCCTATCAGATACTTATGGTGGCAGCCGGGACACGCGTTTCCTTTTGTGCCGTGCTGACTACACCACCACGCTCCGCACTTCGGGCACCGCGCGAAGATGCGTCCGCCCCTTCCGGTAGCGGTGCATCTGGAAGCTGCACATTCAACAGTTGCCATGCCGTCCTCTAGCTTGTCACGATACCACCGATAAGGTCGCAGGGATGTGAGAGGTATCCCGGGGGCCAGCCAGGAAGATGTCCTCGATTGAATAACAATCGTAGTTAGCCGGCGACTGCCGTCTTAAACAGTTCTAATCCGAAAACAAAGTCTGCAACCGCAGGGTTAATCTTGAGAATCCGTTCCAGCTTAGCCATTAAGTCTTCTTCCACCGAGCCCCGCTCAATTCTTCCATTCAGAAACAGGATTTCAAGACACAGATAGTACGTAAGATCGCGCAACGCGGGTTCTGGTGGCAATGATGCTGCGCATTGCTCGATAAAGTCGTTCTGATTCAGAGAAAGGCTCTTCACCCACTGATATTTGGCTATCGCGGCTTCCAAATCGCTCTGCGTCGAAACAGACTCGAAGAATCCCCAACTGTTGCACAATCCGAGGATGAAGGCCTCTTCTTGTTCCGATAGCTCACCCGCTTCCAGTCGGAACCTATCGGTTGTTGTATCGACGTTGGCCGCGAGGAGCAGGAGAAACAGCGTTGCTTCTGGCGGGGTGGGCGCCACCGCGTCCTTCTGCACTCCGGTGGCCGCCCAGAATCGCTGCTTGAGTTCTCCGACGCCTTTCTCAATCTGATACTCAACCAATGCAAGATTGTCAATATCGTCGAAAGCGAACTTCCTCACTCCTAAGGCGAATTCGCGAAGCGCATCGGCGTCGGCCACAAGATCTTCGACATCGACGTTGAAGGTACCGCGTACGCCACCCTTGGTACATAAAGGGATCTTCCCCCATCGATTCTCTTCAATCAGGTCAGCTTCTTCGGGCGTCACGACAAGCGCGGCATCGAGATAATGAAGTTCTGTTCCCTCAGGCCATGCGGGAAGGTCGATGAGGTTTCCGAAGCCGAACTGACCGTTGATCGAAAGATAGCCGCTGCCTTCCTCGACGACCGTGGTGGTTCTGCCGCTAAGAATCAATCTCATCTCGACTCCGTAGCCGCAATCTGCACGTAAAGTCCACGGCTGGCATGGCAGGTAGCGGGTTTAGCGACGCCTGCCGGTACCGTTGCATTCGGGGCAACTGCGGCCGTCTTTCTTCCCTGTGCCCTTGCAGACCGGACAAATGGTTGGTGGCTTAGGACCCTGCTCGATACCCATGGAAGCTCCTCCTGTTTGCAACACACCGATTCGGAAAAGTGAGGTTCGCGATGTGGATTGTTGTGAGCTGTTGGCACGGCAGCGCGAGCGGTTCTTTGGCGTGATGAATGGCTTCCGCCGCCGTGCAGCTATCTGACGAAACGCTCATGTGCCGAAAGAAGAGGAAACGAGCGGGACCCCGAATCACACGTTCCCCATTGGAAGGAGTGACGCGGAACGAGATTTCCCTACCCCACCAGACAGCCCGGGGGCGGGAGCCGCGCCGTCGGGGGCCGGGAGCCGCGCCGCCGGCGCGGGGGGCCGCGGAGCCGATGTGCGGCCGGACTGCGGCCCGGTGTGGCGCGGGCGGGCGGCGGGCCGCAGTCCGGCCGCACATGGGCGGAGCGGCGGGAGGGCGGAGGCGCCGGGCCGCGGAGCGGACCTTCGTCGGCAGGGCGGCGCGGGCGGCGGGCCGACGAAGGTGCGCGGAGCGGCGGCGCGCGAGCCGAAGGCGAGCGCGCGCGGCGCGGCGAGGGGGAAACGTGCAGCGCCGGCGCGCTTGCCACTGACGGCGAGGCGCACCGCGACCAACGGAAGCGGTGCGCCGGTCATGCCGCTGGTGGCGCTGGCGAAGCAGTTTGCTTCGCTCTCGGCAGAGAGTGAGGCCAACTGATGACGGAACCCCCGCGAGGTTGGGGCGCGGCGGCGTGAGCCGCGCCCCAACGAGCGGGGCGGGGGCCTGGGTGGGAGCCGCGGCGCAGTGCGCTGCGCAGCTGCGCACTGCGAGCAGCGCGCGGCGGACGCGCGGGCGGGTGTGCGGGGGGCGCGCCGCCTGCGCTGCGGCCGCGGCGAGGGGGAAACGTGCGGCCGCGATGGCGTTGCGGAGCGACGACGCACGCGGCGAATAAGGGTTGGGCGGCGGAGGGTGCGGCCACGAAAAGCGTTCGCGCCTAAGGCTCGGCTAAGCTGCGTGGACCGCACAAAAGCGATTCGCAGCGAGGCCCTTCCCCACCGCGAAAACCGAGCGCGTGGAAACGCGCGGAGCCACGGAGCGGCGGGCCACGACAGCTTCAGCCGCGCCTTAGGCGCAGCCACAGGCGACACGCGCCCGAGCTACGGCGACGGGTGGAAACGTGAGGCCGCACTGCGCGAACCAACAGGCGATGCAGCAGCGGCGTGGCGCGCCATTTGCCGCGCGCACTGACGCATTCCTTCTCGCGCGCGCCTGCAAACGGCGTGACGCGCCGCGGGCACTCGCGAGGATTTCGGGGTGCGGCTGTGACGAGCTCGCGGGGCCGGGTGGCGGACAGCAAAAGCAATGTCATTCCTTTGCGGTTCCCCGGGGCGCGGGCGCGACGTTTGCCCGGAGCGCAGATGCAGCCGCGATACAAACACCCGCTGCAAACGGCGTGACCGCGCATGGGAGGCGGAAGCGAACGTGAATGAGCGAACGAACCGAACGACGAGGGCGGGCGTGAAGCCGCGGCGCTGTTTTTGCGGCTGGGCCGCGCCTGTTTGTTCAATCCGACCTGCAAAAACAGTGACGCGGCGAGGGGGCGCGCGCTACCGCGTGTAGAGCGTGCGCACGCGCAAACGAAACTTATGCATGCTGCGCGTGACGCCGCCGAGGTGTTAGCACGCAGCGGGTGACGTCGCGCGACACACCGCCATGCAACGAGCACTTGCGTGATGGGTGGGCTGTGGACGGAACAAAAAAAACACAGTAGGCACCGCGGGGATAGTGACCACGGGACAAGCAACAGTGATAGCCGGTGACTTAAAAGCGAGGCGAACGTAATCGGATGCTTCCTCAGATAGAGCCCGTTGTTCCGAAGCTCGTAAAGGATGTTCCTCGCGGACGTGCGTGGGTCTATGAGGTGAAGCTGGATGGGTTTCGCGGAACGTTGTATGTCGAGGACGGACGCGGACGTTTCTCCTCGAAGACGAAGAAAACGATGCGCCGCTTCGACGAACTCGCGAACGCGATCGCGAAGGAGCTCCGGGTGCGGGATGCAATCCTCGATGGAGAGATTGTCGTCCTGGGCGAAGGCGGGCCGAAGTTCTATGCACTGATGATGAACCGCGAGCCGGCGAGCTACGTTGCCTTCGACCTGTTGTGGCTCGATGGCCGTGATCTTCGTGCGCTCCCGCTTTGGCGTCGAAAGGCTGCGCTCGAGAAGGTCGTGAGGGGGACGCGCGTAGGGCACGTGGAGCATAGCGGCGATCCCCGGTTGTTCGATGCGGCCGTGCGGATGGATCTCGAAGGCATCGTGGCGAAACGTCGCGGGGATCCCTACTCGCCGCAAACGGAGTGGCTGAAGATCAAGCATGCGGAGTATTCGCAGAAGGAAGGGCGGGCGGAGTTGTTTCATCGTCGGCGAAAGTGAAAGGCCCCGGACGAAGGGCGGGCGGTGGAACGTCGGCATCGCGACGGCCTGTCGCAAGCGCGGGGGCGGGAGCCGCGGCGCGACCGTTGCCAGCGCGCACGGCGGGGTTTTGCGGTGCGCGCGTGCAAGGGGCGTGACGCGGCGAGGGTGGAAGCGTGGCTCTCGCGACGCACTTCCCCACTCGCGCGGGCGGGAGCCGCGGCGCGACCGTTGCGGGCGAAGCACGGCCGCTTCATCGCGGTGCAAGCGTGCAAGGGGCGTGACGCGGCGAGGGCGGGCGGGTGGCTCTCGCGACGCACTACCCCACTCGCGGGGACGGGCGGGAGCGGCGCTCGCGATGCACTGCCCCACAGGCGCGGGCGGGAGCCGCGGCGCGACCGTTGCCAGCGCGCACGGCGGGGTTTTGCGGTGCGCGCGTGCAAGGGGCGTGACGCGGCGAGGGCGGGCGGGTGGCTCTCGCGAGGCACTTCCCCACTGGCGCGGGCGGGAGCCGCGGCGCGACCGTTGCGAGCGATGCACGGCGGCTTCTTGCGGTGCAAGCGTGCAAGGGGCGTGACGCGGCGAGGGTGGGTGGGAGTCCTTCTGTCGCTTTGAAACGCCGACGGTGCAGATCGGCGCGAGCGAAAATCGGATCGCGCAGTTGCGTGATGGGCGGGACGTGGGCGGAACGTATGAAGAGTCGCGCGAGGCTTCGCGTGGCTTGTTCGTGCGACGCGCGCGGATGATGCGCGGTCGATTAAAAGTGCTGCGGGATGGTCCGCAAACGATGCGCGGAGGTTTGCGAGCCGCGCGCGCCGATTTTCGGTTGCCGGTGATGCTGCGTGAAGCAACGGCGGGCCGTAATCGTTCGCGGCGTTGTCGGCGCGATCTGGTGCGATGCCGGCGTGATGTGCGCGCTCGTCGGATTAAAGCGATGGGACGTGGTTTCGAGCGGGGACGACATGAATGGCGGACGATCGGGCTTCGCGTGTCATTGATGGCGGATCGCTTTTAAGTGGTGGACGGTGGCTTCGCGGTGATGCTCGGTGATCGTTAAGCGGGCCTCGGGGTCGTGAAAATCGGCTCCGGGGGCTCCCGCGCGATGTTTGCGGCCGAATTTTCGGCCCCGGGGCACTTCGCGGTGATGCCGCGGGAGGCCTAAATGATGCTCCGGGGAGTGTTTGGGAGCCTCCCGGAGCCGTTTTCGAGCCCGCCGCGGCCGATTTTGCGGCCCGGTCGCTTTTTAGTGATGTGGGCCTTAGGTGGCTTCTCCCCTGCTGCAGAGGTCCCGCACGAAGTTGACGGCGGCGACGATGGCCCGAGCCTCTTCCTCGGTGACAGCGCCGCCCACGTGGTACTCCCTGCCGTCTGGTGTTCTCTCTGAGATGCTGCCGTTCGAGCCGCCGCAACCGCTGTGTTCCAGCGGCCCGCGGAAGGCGGCCATCAGCGGACGGAGCTCCGCGATGCGGCGGCGGTATTCGTCGCGTGTCACGAGGTGATCGTACCGGCGCGGCCGGACGGAACGTGCAAATCCGCAGCTGGTAGAGGGACGTCCAATATTGGACATGGCAGCGCCTAAAGGTGATGCGCGGAGGGGGTTCCGCGGGTCGTGGCGTGGTCGAGGATGCGCCGGCAAAACTCCATCAACTCGGGCAGTGTGAGATCTGCTTTGCAATCGTTGGTAAGCCATCCGCAGATGCGGAAGTCGGGTGCTCCGAGGCCGTCCCCGACGTGATCGACCGTCGGCAGCCGTGCTAACTCGCGCTTGTAGGCGCGACGGCGCAGCTTCGACTGGTCGTTGTCATAGGTGCTGATGCGCTCCCAATCAAGCGGTTCGCCTGTGTAGTAGTCGCTACCGTTGCTTGCGATGACGGCTTGGTGAATCGCCACCATATAGCTGGCCCGGGTCGCGGTAGGGTTGCCACGATCTCGATCGCGCCGCATGTGAGCGATTGCTTTGGCGCTAAGCCAGTGCTCATAAGCGGCCGGTGTGCAGCGGCCGTCGAGGAAGGCGGGCAAGGCGTATTTCTTCGGCATGGGCAGGGTCTTAGTGTTGATCGTTCGTCGTTGGGTATGGCGGAGGAACGTGCTCCATTGTGGCCTGCAAGAGGCGTCTAATCTGATATGAGGTACGGCCCTGAGCGCAGTAAGCCGGGAACCTCAGAAGGTGTGTAGCCGAGTTGTAGCGCGTCGTCCATGAGGGCTCCGGCGTCGTCCCACAGTTCGCGGAAGCCGGCGAGTGTGAGCGTTGGAAAGCGCTGAGAGAAGTATGTGTACGCGGCGAGCATTTCGGAGTCGAGAGGATCGTGTGGCATGGGAGTTCTCGCGTTGTTGGTCATGTCAGGACCGGGTATCCTCAATCCATTGAATGAGCGCTGGAAGATTGTGTCCCCAGAAGATCGTCAAGCCTTCGTTCTGAGCTTTCTGTAAATGGCGAAGTTTGAACGCACCACTCACTACAGCAGCGGGCACGACGCCGTTCTCCCCCAGCTTCTTCAGCCACTCCTGCGCTTTGACTGCCGCGTCATTGTTCAGACGCTTGATTGAGTTGACGTAAGAGTTCGATACCTTGCATTCAATCGGCATTTTACGGCCGTCCCACAGACCAACGATCACGTCGGCCTTCCGCGGCCCCAGCAGGCTTTCCATGCAGAATTCGCCGGCGGCCGGTGCGTCGGAGAGTTGCCGCGCGTCTTTGCGAGGGACTTCTTTGAAGTTGTTGTCGAGGAGCGCCTGTCTGACCTTTTCCTCCTGCTCGGCCTTACTCAGGTTGCGGCGCGCGGTCGCGACCTTCTGAGTGGCCATGAGAACGGCCGAAGCAAGGATAGCCGAGTCGCGTTCGGTCTCGTTCGGCTCGCGGTTCTCTGTCACCCACGGGAAGCGCTTCCGATCCAGCCCAGCCGTGACACTGTCGACGAAGCGCTTAGCCATTTCTGGATCGGCCTTGAGCTGTTTCCTCGACAGCGTACCGTCGGCGACGAGACGCAGGTCGTCGAGTGATATGGGCGGCGATGCGAGGTAGCGGAACGCGTCGACGAGCTTAGGATCGGTCAGGATGTCGAACGCCTGCGCGTAAATCTGCGTGAGATCGACGGTCTGCTCGACGAGCGTTTCGAAGACGTCCTGGGCGGCTTCAAAACGTTCGAGGTAATCCTCGAGTGGTTCGGTAATGCGACGGTCGCGAAATTCTTTGATTGATGTCTGGCGATCGGCTTCGAATTCTTCGGCGGTCCAACGGGGCGGATCGATGTACTTGCGGTCCGGACTCATTCAAGTCCCGTCGTCGCCAAGATTTTCGGGTCGGGAACGAGCAGGCGTTCCATCTCTTTCGGCTCGAACTTCGTGAGACCGCCCGCGTACGTGCGACCTTGCTGCACGGAGGTCGTGCGGCCGAGCGTCTCGGCGAGCGCCTCGAGGACGTGCTCGGGCATGGGCTCCCGCGGGTAGATGCCGTGTGCAATGTTGATGTGGCGGGCGTCGGCAAGATTGCGCACGAACGCTGGCGATCGGCGCGCCATGTACGTGGCAAGAATTGGAGCTGGACGACGAAGACCGACAGACCACCAAGCTTTGCGGTTGGTTGCGATGAAGCCTTTATCCGCGCCCATTTGTTTCGCGATGCGCAGGAACGCATCGACGCGTTTTCGATCCGCCGCTCCGAGCTCGTTCAGGTCGACCGGGAGATCAATCACGCGCCGCAGCGGAGCGTTGTCCGTGAGCGCCACACCGGCGCCGATCAGCTCCCGCGCCTTGGTGACCGTCGCGAAGAGAACCGAGTCCGGCAGACCGGCGCTGTGCTCGCCCGCGATCCAAATGTGATTGGCGCCCGTGACCTGCCCGCGGTGGACCTGACACAGCTCGCCGAGTTCGACAAATCCTGTCGGCGGTTTCACGATCGTGCGCGAGAAAACAGTCCAGCGATTCGCAGCTTCAACGCGTTCGCGGCGAACAGCTCTGCCGCCTTCAAGGACGCCGAGACTGGCGAGCTTTTCGATGCGCTTAAAGCGAATGGATGTCGGACGCGCGCCGATGTCAAAGGTGGTGATGGCGGCCGTTGTAGCGGCATCGGGAAACGGCTGCGCGGTCGGATCGATCAGATGGATACTCTTCCCACCGAGCTCGTTGAGAAAGAGATCGCGGACGAGCTTCCCGTAGTTCACATCGAGCCATTCGCCAGCGGTGATGAGAACGGCCGCGTCGCCAGCTTTAGCAAGACCAGCGGTCGCGAGGAAGAAGTGGACATGGAGACCCGCGAGCTGACTCGCGGCGTACCCGTAGTCTTTCGCTCGGGCGGTGAGCCACTCCTTCCAGTCTGGTGAGATGAGGTGATGCCTCACGTAGGGCGGATTGCCGATGAAGAGCGTCGGGCCGTCTACAGGAGGTAGAGACAGGCTGCGGTAGTCTGAGAGAAGAATATGGGCGCGATCGGCGAAGCCGGCCGCCGCGAGATTGGCGCGTGCGATGACGGCAGCGAGGGGATCGGTTTCGGCGCCGATCAGCTTGGCGCCGCGAAACGCGCGCGCCGCAGCAAGCATGAACCGGCCCGATCCGACGCCCGTGTCGACGATGCGGACCGGCGCGGTGTTCAACTTTGCCCAAGCGATCATCGATGCGACGATCGACTGAGGCGTGTACGTGGCACCAGAGACGCGGCGGTCAGCAGGTGTTCGCAGACGGCAGAAGGCGTCGCCGAGCGGATCGTGGCCGGAGCGAATGCGGTTAGCGACGCGATGGGCAAAGGAGGGCGATACACCGCCGACGCCCGCGAGAAGCGCCCGCTCAGGTTCAGCGACGGCAGGAACGGTTTCCGCGCCGAGCTGACGCGCAACTGCAACCAACTCGCTTTCGCGGTTCACCGCACCCAGAACGTCGCCCATCTTCCTCCTGCCGCTGCCCGACGCTCTATTTTACGACGACCTGACCCGCATGACTGCAGCCGATGGGCGGTAACCGATCGATCACCCGGAAATCTACGTGCAGTCTAGATGGTGGAGAGTCGCTGCGGCGGGAGGAGGGCAAAAACCGCCCCTGCGTACCGAACGCGCACCATGAGAAGCCGATGCGACGCCGGCGCGCGACGTCGCATCGGAACCGCTAGGTGCTGAGGGTGTGGTGCACCTCGTTGATGCGAGCGAGCGCGAGGCGGAGATGCGCGCGGACCTTCTTGCTGCCAGCGCGGCGGCGTGCTGCCTGAAGGTCGCGCATCGCCAGCTCGAGTAGCCAAAGGATCTCTTCCATGACACGACTCCTTCATGAGGCGAGGCGGATGCCGGCCGCTTCGATCTTCTCGAAGACCCACTGCGGCAGACAGAGATCGGTCTTGTCGGCGCGGCAGTTGGAGTGACAGATGATCGTGGCGACTTGGAAGCAGCGCGGGAAGTCGAATGTGGTTGACGGGTAGTAGAAGACGGGCTCGATCTTGTGACGCTGGCAGACGTCGAGCGTGAGCTCGATCCCGGCATCGACTTGCGCCTCGTTCAACTGCGCGAAGTAGCTGAAGCCGCGCCAGTCGAAGCTGATGGACTCGCCGGTGTAGCGCGTGTTCGGCGTGTTCATGCCGAAGGCGTAGAGGCGATCGCCGTCGAGGTCGAGCGGCCCTTCGTTCGCGAACTCGATCGCGACGGACTGCTTGTCGTAGAGTCCCTTCACTCCCTTCAAACCGAGATGGAAAATCCACGCGGAGTCGTTGAAGGTCTGGTAGATCGTCCCGTCGCGATCGACGAGCCATGGAGCGCCGACGCGATCGGCATTGAGGTTCCATGCGTCGATCGAGGTTGTGGCTTTGCCGGGGCGTCCGGAGACCGGCGTGTGCAGCGTGCGGCCGGCCGTGCCGTGCCAGACGACGAACTTCTTGGCGGTGAGGTCCGGGAAGTACTGGCTCTTTTTGAGCGGGTATTGCTGAACGTTCATGGTCGTTCTCCGAAGTGGTGGAGCGCGCGCGAACGCGCGCCCCACCGGGTCAACTGCGTGGAACGTCAGAGATCACGGCCGGCTTTGAACGGGCGTTCGTTCTGGTTCTCCTCCGTGAGGTGACGCGCGGCGCGCCGGCGGCGACTCACGGCGCGAGACGGGTACGAGATCGTCTCGACGACCGTGTATTGCGGCCTGCGGTGCGCGTCACGGCGGGAGATGAACCGGCCGGACGTGGCGCTGCGGGCGACCTTGCGCGTGCTCATTCCTGCTCCGCGAGGTCTTTCCCCGCCTTGAACTGCGCGGTGATTTCGCCGCCGACGGCGGTCAGCGCGTCGAGCGCCTGCGTGAACATCACGATGGCGGCGCGCCAGGTGGACGGGATGAGCGGGAGCGCGCCGAGGACGGCGAACACCGGCTTGATGCCGCGGTAAATCTTCAGCACCTTCTGCAGGCGGGTGTTCGGCGTGTCCTGAACGAGCGTGTTCTCCTGCTCCATGTCCTGCTGGAGCGCGCGCAGCGTGCGATCGGTCGAGCGCTTGCTCTTCTCGATCATGGTTTTCGATGCTTCGATGGGATTGAGTTCCTTGGGATTCGTGCTCATGTGAGCGTTCTCCTTTCGAGAGAAGTCAGGTGATGGTGGAAGTGAGAGGCGGTCAGCGCGTCGGCCGGCGACGCGACGGAAGCGTCCGCGCGGCGACGACGGCGGCGCGCTGGCGCGGCCTTTTGATGGGGATGTGCTGAGACGCACACCCGACGTGGAGGACGAACAGGCCCACGGCCGACCATGCTTCGGCGATGATCCGTTGCACCTTCCCGCCGTTGCCGTAGAGCTCCCCGGCAATATCGACGGTGGCCTGCACGAAGTCGGCGAAGTCTGCTTCGGGACGGAGGCGGTCCGAGAGTGCGACGTACCAGATGCGCCCCAGCACTTCCCACGTCTTGCCGCCGAGCGCGATCGCTGCGCGATAGAAGGCGTGGTTGAGAATGCCGGAGTTGATGTGGACGCCGCCGTTGTCTTCGGTGGTTTCGACGTAGTCGTGCATGTGCGAGGGCTGCGGGTCTTTGCCGAGGACGGGATCGTCGTAGGCGGTTCCCGGTGCAGCCATCGAACGCACGGCGACGCCGTTTACGGCGGGGCCGAAGATTTCCGCGCCGATGAGCCAGTCGGACTCGCTCGCGGACTGGTCGAGCCAGAACTGCTTGACCATGATCCCGAACGCGTCGGAAAGGTGCTCGTTCAGCGCGCCCGTCTGACCGTGATAACCGAGAGCTGCGGCGAACTGCGTGACGCCGTGCGTGAGCTCATGGGCAATGACATCGACGGAGGCCGTGAAGCGCTTGAAGATACGTCCATCGGCGTGGCCGTAAACCATCTGCCGGCCGTTCCAGAGCGCGTTCTCGAAGGACGTGCCGTAGTGCACGGTAGAGTCGAGACGCATTCCGCGGCCGTCGATGGAAGAACGCCGAAAGACTTGCGCGAAAAAATCGTACGTCGTACCGCTGCCGTCGTAAGCCTCGTTGACTTCGACGTCCGTGCCGCGTGCCTTGTGTTCGCTCATGACGAGCTTTCCGGGCAGACGGGTGGTGTGATCAGCGGTGTAGACGTTGCGTCGTCTTTTCGCGGGTGCGGTGGCGGCCGTGGCGACGACGGCCCGTTGGAGGAGCGATGCGGCGCGACCCGTGGCGAGCTCGCGCATGTGATCGAGCGTCGCGCGGGCGGTGCCGCTTGCTTCATCGGAGGTGTGAGCGGCTACCCGGCTCAGGATGTGAGGCGGGATGACGCCGCAGATGTACTGCGGTATGTTTCCCATGGCACTGGTACTCCTTGATCGTTAGCAGACGGGGGGTTTCGTGTGTCCGACCCGAGCCGCGCCCTACGCGGCTCGGAGTCGTCACGAATCGCCCATCTCCTCCTGACTCGGGAGCAGCCGGGGCGTGGGAACGCCGAGACCGGGAGTCGCGGTGGTCTTGCGCAACGCCAGAGGCGTCTTGGGACGGCCGCGACGGCCGAGATCGCGCTTCATGTTCGCGACGAGCGAAGCGATGGTCGCGCTGTTCGGATCGCGCGCAAGGCCTTTCGCCACGTCGTACGTCAACAGCGAGTCGGTGGCGAGTTTCGCTTTGCGCGAGTCCATCGTGTACTTCAGGTTCTTCGCGAAAGCGTCGACCTTGTCACGGACCGGGCGGAACGCTTCGAGGAACTGGAGCGTGTCGTGGGCAGCGTTCACGTCGAGCTTCTGGATCGCCTGAAGTTCGGGAACCTGTTCGACGGCCGCGGTGACGGTGGCGAGGAACTCGTTCGGAACGTTGAGGCGAGAGCGAACGAGATTCGCAGTGGAGACGTGAATGGCCTCCAGCTTGGGGATGATCTGCGAAATCTCGTCGAGCGCGGACATGAACTCTGCGGCGACTTGCTGGTAGTGCGTGACCGTCGGCGTCGGGATGCCCGGCGCGGGCGGCGATGTGGTTGTGCCGTCGCCCGGTTCTGCGGCGGCGGCGTTGCTGGTGGCGGCTCTTGTCGTAGCCATACACCTGTCCTTTTCCCACCGTGCCGCACGCCACGCGCGGGCGGGCACGGTGAATCGCGATACCGGCCACGTTTCGGCCGAAACGTGACGGGCGATAGCTGCTGCAGCAACTGAATAGCGGTCTGGACCTGCGCCTAAGATACGTTACGTCTGTCAACATGGTTCGTTACCAAATTGTAACGAGCATGAATTATTTGTCCCCCGCGTTGATTCTTAAAGACTTAATTTTAGGCCGGTTATACGTCCCTTTATGGCGTTTTAGCATAGACCTCCGGCTAGTGATCGGGATCGGAAATTAGACGCATTCGGTGACAAAGAGGAAACTGCGGCGCTTGACAAGGCGATCTTCGCGGGTAGGGAAACGTGCCGGGGGTGACACCCCTACAGGGTAGGGAGATGTTGTGCGTGGACGGAGCCCGGCCCGGTAGATCGGCGCGACCGTTGCGCACGCAACGGCTGTGACGATTTGGGTGGGCGGCGTTCTCTTTGGGCGGCGGGATCCCTCGGGGGTGGTGAGCCCGGCGCGACCGTTGCGCCAGCAACGGGCGTGACGGGCGGGGGGGCGGCGGCCGATTCTACGGGCGGTGGAGTCCCTCGGTGGGATGGGCAGCGCGGCGCGGCCGGCGCGAAGCGACGGACGCGACGCGCGGGGGGCGCGCGGCTGGTTCTACCCTGCGTAGAGCACCTCGGAGTGCGGACGATCACCGCTCCCCTGCCGCTGCTCGAGCCGTGGCCGCGCGGCGAAATGCGGCGCGGGCACTTTGATGCGCGCGCCGATCGCGTGAAAGTGACCGGGCCGCACTTTTTTCTCCTGTTGAGGACAGTTGAACTTGCCGGCCGATCACTTTTAAGTGAGCGCCGATCGCATTCACTGTCCTCCAGGCGAGAAGCAAGTGAGGCGCGGTCGCTTTAAAGTGCTCGGGCCACACTTGAAAGTGACGAGCGGGCACGTGAAAGGGAAACGAAGAATGCGCGCACGGCTGCGGTGTGGGCTTCACGCGAAAGATGGCAGGCGGAACGCGCGGCGCACGGACTCGGTGATCGGTCCCCCTAGCCCTTCCTCGCGGTAGATGCTGCGGAGAACCGCGAGCAGGATGGCGCGGTAACGACGTTGCTTCAGCCACACGACCGCGTTTAGGTCGAGCGTTTCGTACTCATACATTGCGGCTTCGCGGTCGAAGGCCTCGCGCCATTCGCCGGTGACATCTGGCGCCGCGAAGAGCGCGGCGCGGAGGCGGGACAGAAACTCTCCGACGTACCAATCGGCATCCCAACCGTCAGCGATCTTGCCGTGTGCGGCCAGTTCGAGCAGTAGCAGTGACGTAGCGGCCCGCGAACCAAACGGGATGATGTGAGCAGGCTTGCGGCGCACGGGCTGATGCACGCGCGCGACGCGATTAAACGGGCGCGCGTTCGTTCGGCGCTCGAAACTCGTTCGATCCCAAGCCACCGTGTGAACCTCCTGAGACCGCGGCGCGCGCGGCGCCCGCGTCATATGTGGCCCGCGCGTTTCATCGAGGTAACGCCGTGCCTCGTGATGATGAGATGGTCGAGGATCTCGACGTCCAGCGGCTTGCCGGCATCCATGGTGCGGCGAGTCATGGCGATGTCGTCGGGTGATGGGGATATGTTGCCCGAAGGGTGATTGTGGAAGAGGACGACGGACGCGGCGTTCTCCTGCATCGCGAAGCGGATAACGTCGCGAGGCGTCGCCGGCGCGCTGTTCGACGTGCCGTGCGATATCACGCGCTCACTGACGACGTGGTTGCGCGAATCGAGAAAGACACCCCCGAACGTCTCCCGCGGCTGATCGGCATACCGCGCGACGAGGCGAGCCGCGAGCCACGATGGCTCGTAAAGAGGAACAGAGCCGGGCGAGGAGACCGCGGCGACGCGGCGCCCGAGTTCAAGCGCGGCGCCGACGCGAGCGACGCGGGACGGGCCTAGTTGCCCGACGCGTATCCCCGGAACCCACTCGGTGCGCGCGAGCGTCTGCAGACCACCGGAGAGGAGATCCCGCGCGATGTCGAGCGAGCTCCAGCCGGTATGCCCCGGCGCGATGAGCAAAGCGACGATCTCGTCATCGGAAAGCGCGGAGACGCCGAACCGCGCCATGCGCTGGCGCGGGCGGTCGTCTTCGGGCCAGTCGGCTAGGTTCGACATGGTGACAGCTTAGGAACGCGACGCGCGCGGCGTTGCGCGAGCGGTTGACCGATCGGCCATGGCCGTGACGGCGGCAGGATCGGTGAGCGTGATAACGAGTTGACCAAGTGACGGCGTGATGTAGATGCGCGCGTCCGGTTTGAATCCGAAGCGTGCGAGCCAATGGCCGCGCAAGCGGAGGTGCGGAGCAGAGCCGTTGTCGCCCGCACATGCCGTGATCATCGTGGCTTCGTGGACACCATCGGCGCGATTGCGTCGCGCCGGCGGTGGCGGCGGCGGCGGAACAGCGGCAAGCACGCGCGAACGCGAGCGCCGCCGCGGCGGCGGTTCGCGATGCGGTGGCCGGAGACCCGCCGCCCGAAGTTCCTCGGCGGAAGGCATCGTGACGACCTGCGGTGAGGCGGCACCGTCGACGCGCACGGAATCGGAGATGCGTGATGCCGCGACGGGAGCAGCGTCCGGCGCGACGAGCGCGCGCGCAGCGGCCGGGCCGAGCGCTTCCGCGATCTCCGCTTCGGACCATTGGTCCCTCGCCTGCTGGCGAAGCTGCGCGCGGCTGATGCGAGGAAGGGCGCCGGAGGCATCCTCGAAGGTGACAAGCCGCCATTTAACGGCGTTGTCAAACGTGGTGATCGACCAGCCGAGTAAGATGATGAAATCAACGATAGTGACGGCGCTTTCGTCGTCGGCGAAGATGGCCCGGATGCGTTCGGCGATGTCTGGTTTAAGCATGATTCGGCGGCTCCTCTCGTTCCTCGGAAGAGTAACACAAAGGAGTCTTAATCTCAACGATGCGAGGCACCGATGACGGAGCGCGCTGAGCGCGTCGCGCAGCTGTTCGGGGAGCGCCTGCGCGAGCTCCGAGACAAGCGCGGAGAAACGACCCGATCCCTCGCCGAACTCGCGGGCATGTCGTACACCTACCTCAGCGACTTGGAGCGAGGCATCAAGACGCCGACGCTTGCGACCATCGTCCGGCTGGCACTCGCGCTGCGCTGCAAGGTGACGGACTTGGTGGCCGTGTTCAACAAACACGACCTCGCGACGCTGGTCCCGCGGCGCAAATAGCGCCGAACGTGCGCACGAAAGAGCGACCAGCGATGCTGCTATAGCATCGAAAAAGCGGCGCGTATTGAGCCTGACGGAAACGCACTCATTACCACACTCATTAGCGCTCAAAACGGGGCTAATCGCCTCGGTTCTCAGCGGTTTACGAAGCGCGCTCCCGAGAGAAAATGGTCCCGGGGCGTTAGAACGCCGGCCTGTCACGCCGGAGGTCGCGGGTTCGAGCCCCGTCGGCCCCGCCAAATACGTCGCTCCTTCGCCGCCGAAAGGCGGCGCTTTTTGTTTAACGGCTTGTCGTCGCGGAAAAAGTCGCGTCACCAACAAGCACCACCCATCGCGTCGCGGATGTCGCATTCCACACGGCACAGTGACATTCGTCAGTCCGGAACCGGCACGGGAGCTTTCGCCAGGTCAGCGCGGCATGCGGCGATGGGAAGGTCGACACACAGCCGCCGCCCTTGCTCGACGAACGGCTCCAGAGCTGGGATCTCCTCCGCGTAATCGAGGAGGTACCGTTTTGTGTCGGTCGTATTTGTCGCGCAGGTCGCGATGAGCAGCGCCGCCGCACCTGACACATGGGCCGCTGCCATCGACGTCCCTTTCTCCGCGCGGAACTTGCTGCCGGGGACGGTCGACAGGATCAGTACTCCTGGTGCGGCGAGGGGGATGGTGTGGGGGCCGTAACTCGATTGAGAAAAACGCTTGTCGTAAAGGCTCGAAGCCGCCACCGGGATGATCTCCGGGATAGTAAGCGTCCACGACGCGGGGTAGTACTTGTTCGCATTCTGGTCGATGTTCGCGGAGTCATTACCCGCGGTGGTGACGAAGAGGATGTTGTCCGCAACGACCCGCTCGATCTCCGCACGCAGGTCGGGCGATTCGTCCTTGCTGCCCCAACTGGCGTTCACGACCCGGATGTTCGCAACAGCGGGATAGGCGCGCTTGGCCTCGCGCACAAACTCCAACGCCTCTATCGCGTCCGCGGCGCAGCCGATGACTTTGTTCCCGCGTTTTTCGAAGATGCGGATCGGCATCACCGTAGCGCGCCAGCTCACGCCGGTGACGCCGAGGTCGTTGTTACCCACCGCACCGATGATCCCTGCGACGTGGGTTCCGTGCAGATCGTCGTGCTGCGGGACACAGTCGCCGTCGATGGCGTCGAATCCGACATCGCCCGCGTTACAGATGATCGTCCGGCCTTTGACCTTCACGGTGAAGCCTGCGGGCGCGCGCCATAAGTTCGGTCGCAAGTCGTCATGCGCTGCATCGACGCCGCTGTCGAGCACCGCGACGACTATGGCGCTCGAATCGGTCATGGAATCCCACGCAGAGGGTGCTCCGATCTTTTCCAGATTCCACTGCGGCCATTTTTTGTCGTTCGGAATGGCATCCAACCGCAACTGCACGTCCCGGCGAATTGACTCCAATTCTGACGGCAAGTAAAACTCCAGCGCGTCTTGTAGCCGGGTGGACTGGCGCGGCGTGGCGGTCTCGATCAGGAATTTCCCGAGACCGCCGATTTCGCGGAGGTGTGGGAGCGGCAGGCCCTTGTCGCGGGTCACTTTTTGGAGGAGGTCGGCGAACTCCTCCGGATTGCGCGGCTTAACAATCAGTCTGCTCTCACACGAAGCGGTGTTCGCATGGAGTAACTTTCCCGGCATGAGCGGAAGGGTCACCAGAACGGCGAGCGCGTATGCGCGTCTGCGCCTCATGGCCACGTGCTGTTGGAACACGCGACGCTGGCGGCGTCGTACCCAAGCACCGTTGCCATGCTCAGGGTGGGCTTGTGATCAATGGACGAAGCCGAAGCCCTGTCGAGGGCGCTCAGGCTCGCTAAAAACAACTTGTCGACAGGCGTCTCGCAATCCTTCACCGGCTCGTTTTTTGCGACTTTGTAGTGAAGAAAGAAATGTTCTTCATCGGCGGCGTGAGTCGGCGTGCCGGGCACGCCGATCGCCTCGACGACTGGCAGGTTCAACAGGTCGATCTCCGCCTTCGTACCTTTCGGCAGTGTAATACTGCGCGATTTGTCGGATTGAATGACGACATCCTGCTGCTCCAATGTCGACGTAACGATGGTGTACATCATCTCGTTGAGAAGCTCATCTCCCGCGACGGTGCCCTGCATGATCTCGAGGGTGGCGGCGCTCGCCACCTTCCGACCCGCTTTGTCCTTTAGATCTTTGACGCCGTATTCGTCCTTCAGTCTCGGGAGATTGCCGAAGCTCGGATCTACCTTGAACGCGCCGCTCGTGGAGATACCGGTGATCGTCAGCGCGTCGCCGTCGAGCGCGAACAACTTGCAGTGCTTGCCGTCCGCGCATGGGATCCATGGCCAATTGTTGATCACAACTTTTTCCTCCCGCACCTTAATGAATGCCGAGTGCGCAGGAACGAATGCACCGCAGATTGAAACTTTGTTTCGTCCGTCGAAGGCATATACCTCGAACTTCGTGGGATCGATCTCAGGGTCTGAAATCAGCGTAATGATGCCGATGATTCGTAGAATGACTTCCATCTCTCACCTTCCTTGCGTAGTCTGATTATGAGCCCATGGCCTGAGCGGCCGCCCATGTCTTCAAGCTTTTCCATTCTCCGCCGTACCGGATCGCGTCGATTTGCGTGTCGCGTAGTGCCTTCGCGGCAGAGTTGCCGGCCGACAGCCGCCGGTGCAGTCCGATGAAAAAGTCCGCCGCATCGTCATCGTCGAGCGGCCAGAGCGATCCGATGACCACCGGCACGCCTGCTGCCAGGAACCCGCGTGCCGTGCTGAGCGGACCCTCGGCCCGGTGAAGGGCGCCACGCCCCGTATCGCACGCGGCAAGCACGACCAGTTGCACGGTCGATAGTCGCCGTTGCGCGAGATCGCGCTCGGACAGGGTCCGATCGGCGAGCACGAGCGCGCCCGGCGTCGCGTCGTCGGCCGTTCCGTGACCGGCGAAGTGAACAATACGCACTCCGTCGAGAGCCTCCAAGAACTGTTCGGACGTGGCGTTCACGCCGGCAAGCATGCGCTGCCCGCGATACAGAGCGGCGATCGCACGCCCTTCGCGTGCCGCACCCCGGAGCGCGACTTCTGTTGCGCGAGCAGGCGAACTCACTACGAGCACCGTGTCCTCCGAGGTGACGACCTGCCGCACAGCAGCAGCCGCGAAGTATGTCCGCGCACTCGGAACCGCGACGATCTCATGTTGCTCGACCAGAAACCGGTTCGCCCGCGCGTCAAACAGCGCCGCAAACGGCAGCGCATGCAGCGGGCCTGCGGGAACGATGACCATCCGTTGCCGGCGACGATCGCCGCCGATAGGGCCGATAAGCAGGTCGTACAAAAAAGTTGCGTGCGTTTGCATTGCCGATTCATCGCCGCGCCCTATAGCATCACGGAATGCGTCGACACGGGCTTCGAGCTCAGGCTCCTCGATCGTGGCGGTCAGCGCCTGGACCCCGTCGGACGCGACGGTAAACGTGACGAGTTGCGTCGGTAGGATCGCGAATTCGACAATCGTCGTATCGCCGTCGATCATAGAAACGTCGGCCTCACCACCGTCTAAGCCGAGGTCGTCTGTGAGCCCGCGCGCGCGGGTCTGGTCTGCGACTTTCCAGGCCGCAACATAGTCGCGGCGGCCAAGGTGCATAGCGATTGTTTCCGCGTAGAGATCGCGCGCCGTCTCGAAGATTCCCCATCGCGCCGGTCCCTCTGGAGCGGCGCCGCGCAGCGATTCGATCTGTTCAATACCCGCTTGGAAATCCGCGAGGGCGTTGCCCGCCCGACCGGCCGCTTTCCAAGCTCGTCCGCGGGCCAGGTAGAGATCGGGCACATGAAAAGCGCGCCCATTGCAACGGTGGAAGTCAACGGCGGCCGTAAGCTCGCGAACGGCCTCGAGCGGCGCGTGTACGAGAAGGACGAGGGCGCGGGCGAAACGAAGGTCCGCCTCGGAACGTGCGCGCAGGGCTCGATCGCGGATCAAGGCCACAGCGCGCTCTGCCTCGCCGATCGCCACCCAAGCGTGCTCGACGCGGCCTGCTTTGAAATCGATAATGGCCCGGCGCAGCAGGCCAAGGACGAGCGGATGCTGCTGATCGAGTTGCCGCGCGAGCGCGCTCTCCAGATCCACGAGTGCGCGTGCCTTACGAAGGTCGTTCTCCTGCAATGCGGCGACCGACCCGCCGAGGTATGCACCCAGAAGACGCGCGTTCGGCTTCGCCCGAAGGACGCGAAGGCTGCGGACGCGCTCGCGCCAACTGAGCTCAAAGTCGCCGAGCGAGGCGCCGATGTCGGCAAGGATCGAGCGGACGAACGCCTCGTTCTCGGTCTCGCGCGCCGCCCGGAACAGACTCGCGCTATGGGTCAGCGTTTCAGCCGCCGTGGCGCTTCGGCCGATCGCGTTCTGACACAGTCCAAGCTCCCACAGCACCTGTGCGTGAAGCGCTCGGTAGGTACGTGGTGTCCGATCGCGTATGCGGAGCAGTTCAGTCATCGCGGCGTGGATGCGGTTCTGATCGAAGGCCGCATTCGCGGCGAAATATGTAGCGACGATAGCCATGGGACTTCTGCCGCGCTCGAACAGCGCCGCCGCACGGCGTAGAACCGGCTCGGCTTCGCCCGGATTACCGGTGCTGTAGCGAATGCGTCCTGTGCGGTAGACAAGATGTGCGCGGGCAAGATCGTTCGCGGCGTCGGCTGACGCGTTACCGATCGCAACGACATGTTCGGCGAGGAGGCGTTCACCAGTGAGCGCAAGCAGCTCGTCACCAATTGTGCGCGCGACGCCCAGATGCCGCTCGGCTGAAGGATCGCCCTTCAGGAACGCCTCCGCCCATCGAGCGAGAATCTCGCCCTCCGCCCACGTGCGTGATTCCTGGGGGAACTTTTCGACCAGAGGTTTCGCGGCTGTCTCGGCGTATCCCCGTTCCAGTTCGTTGCGAAAATCCGGCGCCGGCACGGTTGCGGCGGCAAGGTGCTGGCGCGCTTCGTCCGCCCAGCCGCTGTCAGAATCGACCGCGAGATAGTCGGCCCACGCTTGCCGGACGATTTCGAGGGAACCGATCTCGGCCCGGGCGAGTGCACGATTGAACAGCGCCGGCGCGAATGACCGGTCGATTCGAACCGCTTCCTCCGCGGCGGCAAGCGCATCAATGACCGCCGCGTCGTCGCCGACCGACCCGAGCTCGAGGTGCGCGCCCGCGAGGTCGGAGAGAATAAGGGGATTGCGCGGCTCGAGCCGGGCAGCTTTACGCAGTGTCGCAACCGCTGCGCGAGGATCGTTCAGCGCGATCTGCATTACGCCGAGCCGGTGCAGACTCGCGGCCGTGCCTTCGCGATCGGCGTCATGCTTCAGTTGACTCGCCGCTGCGAGCAGCCGATAGTCCTGCAGGGCCAGTTTCGTCCGGCGCACTTGTCGCGGCTCATGATCAAAGGTGGTCAGCCAAGCCTTCCACGTGCGAACGGGCGTCACGCGCCGCAGCAGATCCTCATCGCGGGAGCCAACGATGAGCACGCCGGCAACGAGTGCTGCCACTCCTACAGTTATCGCGAGGTACAGCCGGATTTGCGGTCGCCGGACTACAGCGTCGTCACCGCTCCGTCGCCGGCTGAAAGTATCACGATTAGGGACGTTGTATTTGATGATGGGAGAGGCTAACACGCCCCGCGACGTTGCCCTCTCATAAGCGAGCGACACGTCGCCAGAGCAGGTCCCGATCGAGCGCCGTGCAGATCCTTCGAAAGTGAACCTCCTAGAGAGATCACGTAGAGCGCCGCGCCGTGGAAAACGTGTCCTGGGTGTTGCTGTGGTGTTGCCACGGCACGTGAGGGACATGAGGAAATCGAAGGTGTGACCCCAATGGTTTGCCCCCACAATCCCCATCTGAGCACGCACCTCAACTGTAAGAGGTTGAACAGGTTCCTTTGGAGGAGGTGCGATCATTGTAGCTGTCGAGCGACGTTTGGTGCATCGTCGTCATTCAAGTGAGAGGGACGCGTAAGTAGAATTCCGCGCAGCGGCGGAAAGATTCGTTGGCACCGCATATCTCTGCTCACCCTCGGATGCAGCGACTGTATCTGGGATTCGGCCGGGGTCGCACCTTCGTTCTGCTTGCGAAACGCGAAGGTGTGACCCCACTTCGAGCCTCCGGGCGCGAACACAGTGCGTCACCGGGGCTCAGGATCGCGTCGCCCGCAAGCCCTCTCTGTCGACCGCTTCGCGGGCTCGAAAATCGGAGACGCGGCACGTATCCCGGGCTGAAGCCGCGGGTCTACAGATCTCGAGTTGCCTTCGGCAGCAAGAGCATCGTCACCGCAGAGGTGTGTGACCCGTCCGCCTCCGAAGGACGCGAAAAGGGCTTGTGGGCACAGCGCGGTTCCCGAACGCTTCCCACCGGCTGCGCCGACCTCTCCCCCGGTGTGACCTCGCACCGACGTTCCTCGGGCCACCATTTCCGGTGCATACTTTCACCATGACAAGAATCGACGAAGTCCTCACGGAGATGCGGGAGGAGCGGGAGCGGCTCCTTGCCGAGTTGGCCCGTGCCGACCGGGTGATTGCGGCGTTGGAGGAGGCGGCGGTGGTGGCGGGGCGGCCGGAGGAGCGGGTGGCGATCGTGCTGCCGAACGGGGGGACGGCTCCGGCGGTGGCGAAGGCGGATCTGCCGCCGGGGATCGGGCCGTATACGCTGCTCGATCTCTACGAGGCCACGTTCCAGTACCTGCTGACCGTCGACACGCCGAAGAACTCGACCGAGATCGCGGCTGCGCTCCGGGCGGGCGGCTTCAAGACCCGCTCGCGGAATCTCGTGAACACCGTCCGGGTCATGTTGCGCCGGAGAGACGGCAGGAGTACCGGGATCTCGGTCACCGACGACGGGAAGCGCTGGTTCGTGGCACGACAGCCGGCGAAGCGGCGCGCGCGGAAGGCTTCGGGGAACGGGAGAACGGCCTCCACGGCCACTTGATGTGACGCGCGATCACATAAGTGCGATCGCCGGCACTCCCGATTTGAATCGCGGCCGCACCGGTGTGATGACCGATCGCACCAGTGCGGCCGGCGGTCATAACGGTGTGACGCAGGGTCGCACTTGTGCGGCGGGACGTCACATCGGTGGGATCCGGGATCGGATTCGTGTGATGAGAGATCACACAAGTTGGATCGCGTTCCCAACGAATGTGTGCCCGAACGCCGTACGCATAGAATCGTCGGCGTCATGTCCAGGCCCCTCAGACTTCTCCTCGTCGAGGATTCGGAGCGCGATGCCGCGTTGCTCAGGCTTCACCTGCGGCGCGGCGGCTTCGATGCGGACGTACAGCGGGTGGACACGCGTGAGGCGCTGGAGGCGCGGTTGCGGGAGGGTCCGTGGGACGTCGTGGTGAGCGACTTCAACCTTCCCGGCTTCGACGCGTTCGCGGCGAGGGAGGCCGTGCAGGAGAGCGGGCGCGACATCCCGTTCATCGTGCTTTCCGGGGACTTCAGCCCCAGCGTGCTCGACGGGATGGACGCGGCCGGGATCCGTTACGTGTACAAGTACGAGATGGGCAAGCTCGTCCCGATCATCGAGGACTGCCTGAGGGAACGGGCATGACCTCCGGCGGCGCCGAGGAGAGGCACGAGCTCGCGGAGCTCCTGTACGCCCTCTCGCACGATCTTGGCGCTCCGTTGCGGGTCATCGACGGGTTCAGCGAGGCGCTGCTCGAGGAATTGCAGAACGAACGGCAGGACGCGTTGCCGCCCGACGCGCTCGAGTACCTGACCACCATCCGCGGCGCCGTTTCCCGCATGAACGAGCTGTTCGACGCCATCCGGCAGCTCCATCGGGTGTCGCAGGCGCCGCTGCGCCGGGTCGACCTCGACGTGACCGCTCTCGCGGAGACCATCTCCTCGGAGCTGCGCGCAGCCGAGCCGTCGCGCGACGTGCGGTTCGCCGTCGAGCCCGGCCTGGCCGCGAGCGCCGATCCGGCGCTGTTTCGCACCGCGCTCTCCCATCTGCTCCGGAACGCCTGGAAGTTCACCGCGAAGCGCACGGACGCGGTCATCACGGTCGGACGCGAGGATGAGGTCACCTTGTTCGTGCGGGACAACGGCGCCGGCTTCGATCCCGCGGGCGCCGGGCGGATGTTCACGCCGTTTCAGCGCTTTCATCCGGCCGGCGAGTACGAGGGGCTCGGCATCGGCCTTGCGGTTGTGCGGCGCATCGTGCACCGGCACGGTGGACGCGTCCGCGCGAGAGGGGCTTTGCAGCAGGGCATGACCGTATCGATGGAGCTTCCATGGTTGTGACGAGCACGGCCGCGGAGCGTTCGCCGCGACAGGAGCTGCACGTCCTCGTCGTCGAGGACAGCGAGGAGGACACCCAGCTCCTCCTGCTCCAGTTGCGGCGGAACGGCTACCAGCCGGTTGCGCGGCGCGTGCAGACCGCGGATGAAATGGACCGCGCGCTCGATGAGAAGCCGTGGGACCTGGTCATCGCCGACTACTCCCTCCCCACCTTCAATGCGCTGGGCGCGCTCGAGCTCTTCCATCGCCGCGGCCTGGACATCCCGTTCCTCATTGTCTCCGGGACCATCGGGGAAGAGACGGCCGTCGAGGCGATGCGCGCCGGTGCGCACGACTACATCATGAAGGGCAGCTCGGCGCGCCTGATCCCCGCGATCGCCCGCGAGCTCCGCGAAGCCGCCGAGCGCGCGAACCGTCGCCGGGCGGAGGAGGCCCTGCGCGACAGCGAGCGCCGCTTCCGTGCCCTCATCGAGCATTCCTCCGACATCCTCACGGTCCTCGACGCCCGCGGCCGGATCCTGTACGAGAGTCCGTCGGTGGAGCGCCTCCTGGGGCACACGGCCGGAGAGCTCATGGGGGCGGCGCTCGAGGAGCACGTGCACCCGGAAGACCGGCACGCGCTGGCCACGGCGCTCGCTCAATCCGCCGACGCGTCGACGCCTGTTGCGGCGGAGTTCCGCATGCGCGTGCGGGGCGGCGAATGGCGCTCCCTCGAGGCCAGCGTCAGCAACCTGCTCGACAACGTGGAGGTGGGTGGAATCGTCCTCAACTCGCGCGACATCACCGCGCGCAAGCAGGACGAAGAGATGATCCGGCACCTGGCGTACTTCGACGCGCTCACCGGCCTGCCGAATCGCATGCTCTTCGACGACCGGCTGGCGCAGGCGCTGGCCCATTCCCGCCGCCGCGGCGCGCGCGGGCTGGCCATCATGTCCCTCGACCTCGACCGGTTCAAGACCGTCAACGAGACTCTCGGGCATGGCGCGGGCGACGAGCTGCTGCGGACGGCGGCAGCGCGCCTCAGCGCGGTCCTCCGCGAAGAAGACACGATCGGCCGTCTCGGCGGAGACGAGTTCCTCTTCCTGCTTCCGGAGATCGACGACGTGGAGGACGCGGCGCGCGTCGCGCGCAAGGTCCTGACGGAGCTCGTCGCTCCGTTCTCCGTCCACGGCCACGAGCTGCACCTGACCGCCAGCGTCGGCATCGCCATGTTTCCCCTCGACGGCGGCGATGCGGAGACGCTCATCCGCAACGCGGACGCCGCGCTCCATCGTGCGAAGGAACAGGGAGGAAACCGCTACCAGCTCTACGCCCCCGCCATGAATGCGATCGCGTTCAAGCGGCTGGTGCTGGAGAACAGCCTGCGCCGCGCCATCGAGCGCGAGGAGCTCCGGCTGCACTACCAGCCGCTGGTGTCGCTCCGGGACGGCACGTTCGTCGGGGTGGAGGCGCTCATCCGCTGGCAGCATCCCGAGCTGGGGCTGGTCTCACCGGCCGAGTTCATCCCGCTGGCCGAGGAGACGGGTCTCATCGTGCCTCTGACGCACTGGGTCCTGCGTACCGCCTGCAGGCAGATGAAGGACTGGCAGGACGCGGGGCTGGAGCTGACGACCGTATCCGTGAACATCTCCGCGCAGCGGTTCAACGCGGCGAATCTTCCGGTGGCGGTTTCCGAGGCGCTGTCGGCGGCCGGGCTGGATGGACGTCATCTCTGTCTCGAGCTGACGGAGAGCGTGATGATGGAAGACGTGGAAGAGACCATTGCCACGCTGCTGGAGCTCAAGAAGCTGGATGTGAAGATCTCCATCGACGATTTCGGCACCGGTTATTCGTCGCTCAGCTACCTGAAGCGCCTCCCGATCGACACGCTGAAGATCGACCAGTCGTTCGTCCGCAACACGCCGGCCGACGCGGACGACGCTGCCATCGCCATGCTCATCATCTCCATGGCTCACAACCTCAACCTGTCGGTGGTCGCGGAAGGTGTGGAGACGGAGGAGCAGATGCGACTGCTGCGCTCGCAGCAGTGCGACATCATGCAGGGCTACCTCGTGAGCAGACCCCTGCCCGGGGCCGAGATGACCAGGCTGCTGTCGCGCACGGCGCAGGCAGCGCCGGCGCGGCCGTAGACCGCACTCCAGACCTCTGGCGACGGTTGAGCCGGTTCAGCTGTTTCCGAAGCGTGTGGGTTTATGAGCTGGCGGTCGACCATTCCCTGGCAACGGCGGAGCGGATGACCCCCGCACATGACGTTTTTCACCCTTGCCCGATACGGCCAAGCTCGCTACATTGCTGGTCATTAAGTCAGGAAGTCTTTAGGTGAGCAACGCCGCACCAACTGCCGACTCTTCCCGCCGCTACGACTGCCGACCGCCGCGACCGGACCGTCCGTCCGACTGCTGCTGTCTGATATTGAAGAATCCTCCGGAACTGCCGGACGTCGCCACGTACAGCCAGGAGGAGCAGCTCTCCGTCGGCCTCGCGCCGACGTGGAACAGTCCGGACATCACGACCAACACGTTCCCGCCGATGAAGCTCCTGGCCGAGGCAACGGTCCTGGTGCGGAACCTCTCCCCGAAAGTGACGGCCGTGGACGCTGCGGTGCGCGCGTCGACCTCGCCCTTCGGAATCGGAACGGTGCGAACCGCCCTTTCGACGCAGCTCATGACGCTGTTACCGGGTGGGGCCACCCTGCTGCGGTACCCGTTCACGCAGGCGATCCTGCAAGGCGAACAGAGCATCGGATTCCACATCGACATCGACCTCTCCGTCGACGAGCGGATGATCAACAACCGAGGATCGCAGACGGCCCACGCGTTCGCCACGAGCGTGGATGGCCGCAGCTACAGCGTGCAGTTCGCGGTGCGCAATCCGTTGACGGCGCCACAGCAGATCACGCTCGCGGCGCTCGCCAACGATCTCGGCGCAGTCGTCTCGCCCTCGGCCCACAGTTTCGCGGCGTCGGAGCAGATCATGGCCAATCTCGTCTTCCGCGTTCCGGCCGCGCTTCATGGACCGCCCGACGGCAGCGTCTCGCGCGAGGTCACGGTCGTAGGACGTGGGGGCGACGGAAAACTCATCGACGGGGTGACCTATCTCGTGAGGATCGACGATTGAGCATAATCGAGGCAGTCGTCGGCTTTTTCACCTGGATCGGACATGTCCTGTTCCGAACCCTCAGCTTCTGTGCTCAGGCCGGGGCGACGATCGGAAGCATGGTCGGTTTCTTCTTCGGAGCGCTTCAGACCGAGCACCCGACCGCGGTCTTCACGGCATTCCAACTCCTGCTGTTCTCCCTGATCCTCGCGTTGGTCGCATTCATCGTCGTGCTGGTGGTCTTCGGCATCTGGCAGCGGTACGGCGTGGGGGCGATCTTCCTGCCGGCCCTGATCAACGCGCTGGCAACCGCGTTCCTGACCGTGTTCGTCAACGACATGCTGAAGCAACCTTTTTTCGCCGCTGTGGTCGGAATCGCCGTCGGGATCGTCGTGGGCAGCGTCCTGTGCGCGCTCTGCGCCTATTTCCCGCGACCCAGCGTCGGCGAGCATTCACGATCCTGACGGCAGGAAGAGGTCACCATGGCAGATCCGAAGCCGACCTGCGGCCCGCAGACAGCCACGCAAGACACGAACCTGACGACTCTCGTGGCCATCATCTCGACGCTTGGGGCGGTCGGATCGGGAATCGCGGGCCTGATCGGGCAGGCTGCGGATGTCGGAGCGATCGGCGGAGCGCTGGCGATCGTGGTCACGGCCGCCCTTTACTTCCACGACCGATGCCTGCCGAAGAAGGGACCGGGCGAGTGTACGGCGGGTGTCGTGAACGAGATTCACCACAGCTTCAGCTCGGCCGCCGAATGGATCTTTCCCTTCACCTCGATGCACGACCGCGTCGAAGTGGTCGTCAAGTCCACGTACTGGCGCCTGGTCGCGCAAAACGCGGGTTTCGTGAAATGCGCTCTCGATTCGCGGCGGTCGCCGATTCTGCAGAACGTCGTCCACTCCGACGAGGTGTGCAACACGCAACGAGGCGCGCTGGTAGGATCGGGGGTCGGAGCGGTCGCCGGTCTCTTCGCCGCAGCGGCAGCGGTCGCGGCGATCGGCTGCGCCGGGATCATCACGTGTCTCCTCGCCCTGATTCTCGCGGCGATCATCGCGGCCGTGGCAGCCCTGATCGGCGCGTTCGCTGGCGGCATGATCGGAAAAGCGACCACCAGCACGGCTCCGGCCGGATCGGTTCGGGCGCTTCCGGTCGGCAACTACGTGACGACTCGCGGCATCCTCGTGGCGTACGGCGATCTCGACGGCGCGGTCGTTTCCTGGGACGCGTCGATCATGATGCACGGCGGCCCTTCGCGCCACGGCGAGGGCCCGGGCGGCGGTCCCCCCTACTCCCATCCCGATCCGGACGCGAATCTGGGATGGGACGGCTGCACGGTGTTCCTCCCGCCCGGAATCGTCGCAACGACTTCGGTGGCGGCATCGTCCTCTTCGGAGGGAACGATCTGACCGCCATCGATCACGTCGGCCAGGTTCACCGATCCGGAGGGAAAGTATCTGCCGGTCGCGTTCCCGCGCGACGGGAAGCGTCGCCCGCGGCGACGCCCATTCAGGCGGTACGGTGCGGAAGCTGCGAGTTGCATTCTCGAGCCCGGCATCGTGAAATGGCCAGGTGAGGAGGAGCCTCCGAATTGAAAACATCGGCTGATCGGCGGGATGAGCTGGCAGTCGACCATCCCCTACTACCGCAGCCTCAATGAGTCGGTTCCGATAGCGGCGCAACCGTCAGGAGCGACAGGACCAGGACCAACCACTGCTGCATTCGAATCCGCACGTCGTATCTCCTCTGCATCGTCATGGCGAGGAGGTTAGCCAACGGGTATGTACGAGTTGTGAAGGCTACGGCGCGAGCAGCCAGTCGGCGAGCGCGGTGTCGGCGTCGCCGTGGACCAGCAGGTTCTACGCGGCGTGTGGAGTGCGGTGACTTCGTCACCGCTTTCACTCGCCGCGGAGCGGCAAGCGCGCCTCGGAGCTGCACGCATGTCGCCTGTCGCAGGCTCGCCGGCTCCGCCGGCAAGCCAAAGCTGTGACAAAGTCACCGCACTCCATACGACGATCCGCGAGGTGGCGGTTGTCGTCTTACGGCAGCGTGTAATCGAACGCGTAGAAGTGCTTGCCGTCGCGGATGTCGATGGTCATGCGGCCGGTGAGGCCCCGGAGCTCTCCGGTGCCGGAGTCGGGGACGACGGTCAGGTCGAGCTGGGGCTCGCCGCGGGTCATGGTGCCGCTGTGCTGCAGGACGAACGTGCCGGTACGGCCGGCCAACGTGCCGGTGACGCGCTCCATGGCCACGTAGCCCGCGGAGCCTTTGACGTCGGTCTGGACGGCCAGCATCTCCCCTTTGCTGGTCCCCTGCAGGTCGCCGAGGAACTGCTTGTCGATGGACAGGCGTCCGATGGCGGAGTCGGTGTGGGCTGGCGTCTGCGGAGCGAGCTTCACTTCGAAGGTGCCGGAGGCGTTGGTGGCGGCGTGGGCGTTCATCGGGACGAGCAGGGTAGCAAGGATGAGGAGCAGTTTCATGTGCAGGAGAGGATACGCGTCTCCTCCATCGGATCGGGGGCCATCCGCGATGGCCTATCAGCCCCCGCCCTCATCGTCGCGCGCAACCAGGACGACGGCCGAGTGCGCACTCACGGCGATCAGTCGCGCCACAGTGTTGCGCTCGTCCAGGAATCCTTCGGCGGTATCGAGGACACGCGACCACGCGGACGGAAACGGACGTGCCGGCAGGCGGAACGAGACATCCTGCTCGCTGCTGTTGAAAATGATGAAAAAGGTGTCGTCGACGAGCTCTTCGCCGCGCGGATCGACCACTGCGCCGGCACGGCCATTGAGGAACATGCCCAATGCCGTCCTTGACTGCTGCGACCAGTCGTCGTCGTTCATCGGCCCGCGGTCGGTGAACCACGCGACGTCCGGAACCTCCGTGTTCCGGCTTCTGCCGGTGAACCAGCGCGGCCGCCGGAACATGATGTGCTGCCGGCGAAAAGCGATGAGACGCCGCGTGAACTCCAGCAGTTCTCCATCCGCCGCCGCCCAGTCGACCCATGAAATCGGGTTGTCCTGCTGATACGCATTGTTATTGCCGCGCTGGGTCCGGCCGATCTCGTCGCCACCGAGAAGCATCGGGATACCCTGCGAGACAAACAGCGTCGTCAGAAAGTTCCGCTGCTGCCGAGAGCGCAGCTCATTGACAGATGGATCATCCGTAGGGCCTTCGACACCAGAATTCCACGACCGGTTATCGTCTTCGCCGTCGTGATTCCGTTCCCCGTTGGCCTCATTGTGCTTCTCGTTATAGGAGACGAGGTCGCGCAGGGTGAAGCCGTCATGTGCCGTGACGAAATTGATGCTGGCATAGGGACGGCGGCCGGACGCGGCGTACAGGTCCGAGCTACCCATCAGGCGGGTCGCGAAATCGTCGATCGGATAATGGGCCCCGCGCCAGAAATCCCGCACCACGTCTCGATACTTGCCGTTCCACTCCGACCACTGTGTGGGGAAGTTGCCGACCTGGTATCCCCCTTCACCCACGTCCCACGGCTCCGCAATGAGTTTCACCTGACTGATGACCGGGTCCTGCTGGATGGTGGTGAAGAAGGAACTGAGCCGGTCGACGTCGTGCAGCTCGCGAGCGAGCGTCGCCGCCAGATCGAAGCGGAATCCGTCGACATGCATCTCCAGAACCCAGTAGCGGAGACTGTCCATGATCAATCGAAGCACCTGTGGGTGCCGCATGTTCAGCGAATTGCCGGTGCCGGTGTAGTCCATGTAATACCGCTCCCCCAAAATGGTGCGGTAATACGTTTTATTGTCGATCCCCTTGAACGACAACACCGGGCCCAGGTGGTTTCCCTCCGCGGTATGGTTGTAGACCACGTCGAGGAATACCTCCAGGCCGGCGGCGTGAAGCGCCTTCACCATCGTTTTGAATTCGGTGACCTGGTCCCCCGCGACCGATGCGTACTCGTTGTGAGGCGCGAAGTAATTGATCGAGTCGTAGCCCCAGTAGTTCCGCAGGCCTCGCTCGAGCAGATGATTGGCGTGGATGAACTGATGCACCGGCATCAGCTCGATGGCGGTCACGCCGAGGTGCTGCAGGTACTCGACGACGGCCGGGTGGGCCAGGCCCGGATACGTTCCGCGAAGCGCCTTCGGCACGCCGGGATGGCGCATGGTCAGGCCCTTGACGTGTGCCTCGTAGATGATGGTGTCCTGCAGCGGCGTACGCGGCGGCGCGTCGTCTTCCCAGTCGAATGCGGACGCCGTGACGACGGACTTCGGAACAAAAGGCCCGCTGTCCAAGTCGTTCCGCGACGTCTCGGGATCGTGGAAGTGATAAGGAAACACTGCCTCGGCCCATTTCACCTCTCCTTCGACGGCGAGAGCATACGGATCGAGCAGCAGCTTCGCGGGATTACACAGTTCCCCAGTTGCGGGATCCCACGGTCCATGCACGCGATAGCCGTAGCGCTGCCCTTCTCCCACCCCACCCTCGTGAGCGACCCAGTTGAAGTTCTCCGCTAGATCCATGTCGATGCGTTTTTCGACGCCGTTCTCATCGAACAGGCAGAGCTCGACGCGTTCGGCAACCTCGGTGTAAACGCCGAAACTCGTTCCGGCGGCATGAACGGTGGCGCCGAGCCTCGCGGGCGCATGTCGCCGGCGCAGCCAGCCGAGCGCCAACTGCTGCTCGCGAACGAGAAGGGCCGCGCGCAGCTCACGGGCGAAATACCCCTCGTTCAGGCGGCCGGCGAAGTCCTGCGCCGCCTCGTTGAGACGGCGCAGATTCGGCTCGATCTCCCCATCGATCGCCGCGACCCAGCCTCGTAACGAGACCAGCACGTAGCGTTTCTCACGAACCTCGAGCGCCTCATAAGCGAGGAGCAAGTCGCCGATGCTGTCGGCGATGATGAGCGTGGCGTGGAAGACGGACGATCGCGACGGTCGATTCCATTCGAGATCCCATAAGAGGTCGCCCGTCTGATGGATGACGTCAACGTACTGCTTGCCGTCCGTCGGATACCACGTTACCCACAACACAGGCTTCGTACGGCCGATATCGGAGCGAACGCTGATCTCTTCTCCGGCAAGAGTCGACAGCCGCCAGACCACCCCGAACGGCACCGGCACCACCTGCGTACTGCGGTCGGCGATCGCATGCCGGTCGGTCTCCCATCCTTCGTCGGTCGGCCAGGCGACATCGATGATCGGCGGGTTCGTTTTCGGAACCGGCAGTTCGAGTGCGCCTCCAACGGGCGGCGAGCTGAGCTCGAGGCCGTGCGGCAATGCCCGCAGTCCGATGATCGCCCGCTCGGTGGCATCGATCGGACGCGGCGGCTCTCCTTCGGCGGAGGTGCGAAGGAAATGGCGCAGAGTCGCAGTCGATCGGGTGAGCGACGCCACAGCACGCCCCAGCGCCTCGCCGGCAAGCGTCAGCCGCGCATCGGACGGAAAGCGGCGGATGGCATCGGTGAGCCACTCCGCCAGCTCGCGTCCCTGCTCCCCCACCAGAGCACGTCGCAGCCGATGCACCTCGTCGGAGATGCGGATACGATCCTCCGGTGTGGGCCGGATCGAAAGGTAGGCGAGCATCTCCTCCGATTGCAACGCCGGCGGCGATCCTGCGTGGAGTGACGAAAGGATCTCCCACAACACCTCGAGGTCATGGGTGCTCGCCTCGTTCGCCAGCCGCTGGCGCAACGCGGTCGCCACCTCCGGGATCAGCACGGCGGCGGCGGCATCGCTGGCCTCCACGAATCGGCTGAACCAGAAGTCCGCTTCGACGCCCGCGTCGCCGGTGCTGATCAGCGACGTCCGAATCGCCCGCACGAGAGCGGGCTCGATGCGCGCGGCGAGCGAGACGAATGTCGCCAGCGTCAGAACGCGCGGATCGCGTTGCCCCTCGGCGCGCAACAGCTCCGCGACCATCGCCGGGGTGAGACTCACGGCGCGCTCTCCCGCAACCAGCGCTGGCGCACGACCGAGAAGCGTGTTGCGCGATCCCACTGCACCAGCTTCACCGTGCCCGCGAGCGCACGCGGCCACCGATGCGGCGGGTACGGAACGAGACCGATCAGATCGCATTCCGCGCCGCGCAGCGTCTCGGCGAATTCGATCCACTCCGCCGTCGTCGACGATTGCTGCAGCCCTCGGGGAGGAGCGATTCCGAACTCACTGACCACGATGACCTTCGTGCGCGGCGGAGGAACCTCGTAACGCGCCCATTGATGGCGAGGTCCCGGCCCCGCGCCTCGTGTCGGACATCCGGCGAAGTGCAGCAGCTGGACGCGTTCCGGTCCGACGAGAGGCCGTAGTGCAGCCAGCAGCGCGCGCTGATCGCCGAAGAAAAGCGTCATCGCCTCGCCGCGGTCCAGCAGCAGCTGAACTCCGCGGCGGAGCGTGAGCACCTGCTTTCGCCGTGGATTGCGCACCGGCTGGCCCGACGCCATCTGGCTGACGAGAGAGCCGATGTCGAAATCGCCTTCCGCAGCCATCGTTGCCGCGAGCGCATATAGAATCTGCCGTTGATACTGTGCCTCGAACAGCGGCTCGAGCGGCGGCTCGTACCGAATGTGAGCGGCCGTCTCGAGCGGCAGCGCGGGACCGAGTGACTCCTCCGGCTCGCTTACCGTCGACTTCCTGCGGTGGACGATGATCAGGCGCGCCGCCACGTCGCGCGGAACCGGCTCGGAATCGGCCTGTCGCCGCTCGGCCCGCCTCAGGATGGTGCGGTAAGGCTGAGGATTCGTCTCCGGTCCTGACCGCGACAGACGATCGGCCAGCGCGTCACTGCGTTTCGTGTATCCGAGCAGTGAGGCGACCATGAGACGATCCGCGACCGTGACCGCCTTACAGTCCCGCCAAGCCGTCAGCAGATCGGCGAGCCAGATCTCGTTCGGCAGACGCGAACGGTCACCCACTGGCCCGTCCGATGCTCTCGCCGGTGATGCTCTTGACCAGCGTCAGGTCGACGACCAACGTCCACTCCGCCCCGCCTGTGCACGGTTCGACGCCGAGCTCGCGGCAGGCTTTCACCGCATCCAGATACTCGGCCGTGCTGGGAGGACGACGGCGCGCGGCTTTGAAGTCCTTCCGCAGCCGCATCAGCTCATCCGCGACGAGGCCGTACAGGTTCTTCTCATCCTCTCCGAAGTGCATCGTCGCGATGCGCACGAGGTCGGCTCTCTCGTGTTCGGGCAGAAACAGCACCACGCAGCGGCGCAGGAACGCCGCCGGCAGATCGCGCTCCTCGTTCGTGGTGATGATGACCAGCGGTTTCCGCGTCGCCTGAATGCGCCGGTCCGTCTCCGTCACCGTGAACTGATGCGATCCGAGGGCCTCGAGGAGACTGTTCGGCAGGTCGGGATCCGCCTTGTCGATCTCGTCGATCAGCACCACCGGCTCCGCCTCCATGGGTCCTTCACCCGGGTCGTACGCGTCGTCGGCAGGATCGTGCAGCGGATCACCCGGCGCGAGTCCGCGGCGCCTCGCGCTCTCCGGGTCGAGGGCCCACCACAACGGTCTGGGCTCCAGGTAGCGGTGCAGTTCTCTCGCGCGCGGATCGCCTGCCTGCGCGTCCGCCAGGCGGCGGAGCGAATTGAACTCGTACAGGAGGTCGCGCGCCTGCGTTCTGCTCTGGACGGTCGTCGAGTAGAAGATCCGTTTCAGCGAACGCGTCACGAAGGGCGCAAGCGACGACTTGCCCGATCCTGCCGGTCCGCGGAGGAGGAGCGGGCGATTGGTCGCCTGAGCTACCTTCACTGCCCACTGAATGCGGTCGTCGTGCACATACACGCGGCCGTCTCTGCGATCTCCGAGCGCTGCGCCGAGGTGCGCGTACGCCGGGTCGGCCGGAAGCTCGTAGGTTTCCGGAGCAAGCTCCTGGATATCAGTCATTCATCAGTCCCTTCACGATGGATTCGGCCTGCACGCAGTTCGAGTAGGCGACTTCTTCCTGTCCGACCTGAAGTTCGGGAAGCAGCAGAAACTCAGGCTCGTCGCCTTTGGTCGCGGCGGCGCAAAGCGCGAGGAAAGCAACGCCCGGATACTTGTCCGCCTCGATGGCGCGGCGCATCGTTAGCAGCCGGTCTGCGCCGAGCTTGAGCGCCACGACGATTGCGCGATTTGCCGTTTGCTGAAACCGCAATGTCGCGTGAAGCCGGACGGTGTCCTCCGCGTCATCCGGGTCGGCGTCCACCCCGACCAGCTTCGCGACGAGCAGAGCATGGACGTCGTGCGCCAGTGCCTGCGCGGTCACGCCCCTGCGTCCGGAGAGCGTCGTGAAATCGAGAACCATGCCGCTCGCCTCGAGCAGATTACCCGTCGCTCGCTGGAGATACATGGCAGGCGTGAATTCCGGATGGTCCGCATTGAGCGTCACGTGTACGGCCCCTCCCGCCGCCGCATCGAGTCTCCCCCGAAGCGCGAGAGCCGCCTCCGGGCCGACCCATGAAGGCGCGAGCAGTTGATAGATACGCCACGCCGATTGCGGATTCGGCATCGGCTGCATCGCCTGCAAGGCCGCGACCGAAAGCGCCAGCGGAGAAAAGAGGAGCGCTTCAGCGAGTTGGCGCGCCAGATCGACGGCGGGATCGGGATCGAGATGCAGAGCATCCAGGCCGAGGCGGAGCAGACGGGAATCGATCGCGCCGAGGAGCACCTCGATCCTGAGCACGAGCTTGTCGAGCGGCGTGGGCGGAAGCTCGATCCGCGCGCGCAACGGCTCCAGACGCTGCAGCACCTGCTCGACAGCTTCTTCGGGCGACGCCGCGAGAATCAGATGCTGCTGTGGCAAGCCGATCGTGCCGTAATAACCGGTTCTAACCGTCTCTGCATCGACGTCCTTCGGCACGACGACGCAGAAAACGAATTCCTCCGTCTGCGCGATCCTCTCGCGTTGCCACCGGGCGAAAAGGTTGCCGACCTCGAACTTCACGTAATCGGAACCGACCGCTTTGTTCGACAGAATGACCACGGCGGCGTGGCACGACGCCAGCCAGTTCACGATCTTCATGCCCCAGTCGTCAGATGGCCGCAGCCCCTCCTTATCGAGAAGAACCTGATATCGCTCCCGTTTGAGTGCCTCCGCGACTGCGCTCAGGTACGGATCTTCGGTACGACGCACAGTGCTGTGGCTGATGAAAACCGCAGGTTTTGCCAATCGCTCCTCCGACTCTTCGTGAGAATCGGATTATCGCAGCAGTAGAGCGCGTACGTACGACAACAGGTACAATCACCCCCTCGGTCCGCACCCAGATGAACGGCACACGAAGGCGTTTCCTCGCGAGCGCGGCGCAGTTTCTCGCGCTGAGCACCGTCACTCCGGTGATGGCGAAGGCTGCGCCGAAGGCCAGGAAGATGCGCAGCGAGAGGGCGAAGCTCGCGCTCGAGCGGCGCATCGCGGCGGCAAAGTGGGAGCTGGAGCGCGACTTTCCGGAGCACCTCACCAACGGCGATGAGGCCGCGCACGATCCGGCGTGGGTCTGCTATTCGAAAGGTCTTCCCCATGAGGCCGGAGGCACGGCCACGAAAGATGCGTCGAAGCATCTCTGGCACGCGGTGCAGACCCGCAAGGCGGAGGATTTCGAGGATGTGCCCCTCGGCGGCTACATCAAGCTGGCCAACCCGCAGGCGGCGTTCGCGTTCGATCTCTGCGGACCGGACGCGCAGCAGATCGCCATCGCACCGCCGCCGGCATTCAGCAGCGCGCGCCAGGCCGCAGAGATGGTCGAGATGTACTGGCACGCGCTGACCCGCGACGTCCCCTTCGACCGGTACGAATCCGATCCGCTGATCGCGCGCGCGGCAACGGAGCTGAGTGCGCTCCGTTCCTTCGATGGCCCGCGCGAGGGCGCGGCCGTCACGCCGCGAACACTTTTCCGCGGCAACACCCAGGGCGGTCTGGCCGGTCCGTACATCTCCCAGTTCCTGTGGCGGGACCTGCCGTGGACGCCGATTCGCGTCGCGCAGAAGATCCGCATCGCCGCGCCGGAGAAGGACTACCTCACGTCGTGGCCCGAGTGGCTGAACGTGCAGAACGGCAACGTCTATCCGGTGAACGACTACGAGGCCACGCCGCGCTACATCCGCACCGCGCGCGATCTCGGGGAGTACGTCCACCGCGACTTCACCTATCAGGCGTTCCTCGGCGCCTGCCTGATGCTGTTCCGCATGAATGCCCCCCTCGATGGCGGCTTCCGCTACCAATATTCGATCAGCCAGTCCGGCTTCGTCACCCTCGGAGCGAGCGACATCCTCCATGCCGTGGCCATGGTCGCGAACATCGCGCTGAAGGCGGCGTGGTTTCAGAAATGGGCGCTGCACCGCCGGCTCCGTCCGGAGGAGTACGGCGCCCGGGTCGACCGCCACGCCAGCGGCGCGGGCGAATATCCGCTGCATCTCGACCTGCTGAACGCGACCGCGCTCTCCATGACGAAAGCAAAGTTCGGCAGCTACCTCCTGCCGCAGGCGTATCCGGAAGGATCGCCGCTGCATCCCGCGTATCCATCGGGTCACGCGGTGATCGCCGGCGCCTGCGCGACGGTGCTGAAGGCCTGCTTCGCCGAGACGTTCGTCATTCCCAATCCACAGGTGCCGAGCGAAGACGGCCTGACGCTGCAGCCGTATCGCGGCGAGCTGATGGTGCGGAACGAGCTCGACAAGCTCGCCGAGAACCTCTCCTACGGCCGCAACGCCGCCGGCATCCACTGGCGCACCGACGCCTCCGAAGGCCTTCGCCTCGGCGAGCAGGTCGCCATCAACGTGCTGCGCGAAACGCGGATGATGAGCGACGAGCTCACCGACTCCTTCACGCTGACGACCTTCGACGGGAAGCGAGTGGAGATCCGCTAACCCGATCCTCGCCCCGCGCCGGTCACGGTTCGCATCAGCGCCCCCTGCGTGGCGAGAGCAGCTCGAAGCGGTCGGAGAGGACGACGACCTTGCTCCGGCCGCGCTCGTTCTTCAGCGTCACGTACCAGCGGCGGTTTTCGCGGGTGATCTCGCCGAAAGAGAGGCGGGCTGCACGCGGCGAGGCGTCTTCGACCTGACGTCCGCTGTCCGGGCGGACGAAGGAGCGCGGCAGGGCCAGACCGACCGGGATCTGACGCCACTGCGCCCCGGCGCCCGCACGAATGGCCTCGAGGTCAGGCGACGCGAGCGCCTGCGCCACCGCGGCGTCGAGCGAGGATGAGGTGGCGGAAACGTCACGCACGTTGAGCCAGACGTCGTGGCTCCAGAAACCGACGATGCTCGTTGCGTCGACGACGAAGCGCGTCTGTTCCGTGATGATCCGGCGGACGGTCCCGATCGAGGGGGGGCGCGTCGGAGGGCCGTCGATGACGCACCACCAGTGCAGTCCGCTCGACGGCTCGCGAACGACGGCCAGCACCCCTCGCGCGTCGCGCGTACGATTGCCCGGCAGCGCTACCTCGGTCAGCCGTACCTCGGCGGGCACCGGCCCGCCGCGCGTCTGGATGACGACGTCCGCCGGTACGGCTTGCGCCGGCACGTCAGCGCACGCCGCGGCCATCGCGAAGGCGATGGCGACGACGGCGCTGGCGATCCCGCGGTTCATCAGTCGAATTCCACGGCGATTTTCGCAGGCGTCGCCTTCGAGACGATCGCGGTGCACGGCTGCGAGGGATGACCGATCGTGAAGCCGGCGACGCTGCTGTTCTGGAAGTCAGCCTCCGACGTGTATTCCTTTCCGTAACTCGGGTCGAGGTAGCGGCCATTCACTTTCACGATGAAGTGGACCTGAAAGATCTTCTGCGACGGCTGCGGGAACGAGCCCTGACCGGCAATGCCCTCGAGCGGGTACACCTGCTGATCGAAATCCGCGGCGACGCTCGCCGTCATGTCGACGATGCAGGAATCGGCCGGATCGTCGGTCGGCGGTTCGAGAGTCGGCGGAATCCAGCGATAGTTGAAATCTTCGATGGAGAGGCCATCCGGAACGTCGGGACTGAATATCGACGCCATGCCGCCTTCATCGTCGAAGTCGTAGTCGGGAGAACCGAATGCGAAGTTCTTGACGAGCATGGCGCCGATGCCATCGCCCGGCGTCACTTTCACGAGATCGCTGTCGATGCCATGCGCGTCCAGCGCTGCCTTCAGGAACTCGTACCAGCTTCCGCACTGGCCTGTCTCCTTCATCAGCAGGCCTCTCAGGTCGATCGGGTTTTCCAGGGCGCGCGTGCCGGGCTGGTAATAGTGCAGCGGGCGGTTATCCCAGGTGCGCGGGCTGGCGGGGCTGCTGCCGGTGCCGAACTTTCTCCAGACCTGCTCCACCACGGCGTCTTCCGTCGTGGCGGTGAGGCCGCGGACGGCGAGATGCAGCACGGAAAGCACGACGCTGCCGGTGTTCGGCTTATCCCAAGTGATGTACGTCTTGACGTCGGTGAGTCCGACATCGAACGTCAGCGGGCAGCCTCCGTCATACGTCGGGATGACCTTCCACGCGATCTGGAGCGGTTCGTAGAACGCGACCTTGTCCGGAACCCAGTCGAGCTTGATGTTCTGCACTTCGAACGAGGACTGCCCGCTCGGGATGGTCACGTTCTCCTTGACGAACTTCTTCGGGCCGACGCCGGGGATGTTCACCCTTCCCTCGATGTTGACCCGCGAGAGCGGCACGTCGAGCGGCTGATTGATGCGGAACTTCACGTTCGCGACCATCGTCTTGCCGCGCTTGTACGCGATCGGCTTCATCTGATTCGCGGAGAACGAATTGGCCCAGACCGGATCGTCCAGCGGCAGCATCACGCCGTTCGGGACCAGTGGCGTCGGGGCGATGTCTTTGACGATGGCGATGTCGTCGACGAAGCTCAGCTCGTCCACGCCGAGGTCGACCTTGACGAACCGGATCTTCGTCTCCGCCGTCTTCGTCTGGCCGGTGACGATCGATTTGTACGAGACCTTGACCGTGACCAGGCCGGGCTGGTTCCCGCGGATCTTCGCGGTGCACGTGGCGGTATTGACGCAGTTCGGCACCGAGAGGCGCGTGACCGCGCTTTCGGGGATGAACTGCCAGTCGAAGTACTGCGTCGTACCGACGGGGATGATGCCGCCGAGGGGCAGTCCGTTGGCGTCGATCTTCGCGCACGTGCCGACCGCGGCGACGGCCGGCGCGTCGAGGACCGCCTCGGCGCGCGCCCGCCGCGTGACGCGTTCGGCCGAGGCCGCGGCGGAGTCGGACTCGGCGCGGAACGTCGAGGTCACGGCCGGCGGCCCGTCCGGCGAGACATCGACGCTCGCCGACAGCGACAGCGTGCAGCTCGTCCCGGTCGGCGCCGGGTTGCCGTCGCAGTGCCAGCCGCCTTTGATGATGCCCACACCAGGATCGGAGACGACGGTCGTGCCGTCCTCGGAGACCGTGCCGGTGCCGATGGCGACGAACTGCCCGAGGTCATGGTCGAACGAATAGAGCTCGGTTGTTTCGCCCGGCGCGAGGCCGTCGAGGTTCGGCAACGTCATCGCGGCCGGCGGATCGAAGTGCACGCCCGGAGGCTGGATCGTGACGATGAAACGCGGCTGCTGGCCGAAGCCCGGCACCATCGGCATCTTGTCGGCGTGTACCAGCGTCGCCGAGACCGTGCCGGCACGGCCGCCGTTCGGGAACAGCGCCGATCCCGGTTCGACGGTGAGCGAGAAGCCGGGCATTTCGGGGAAGACCAGCGTTCCGCCAGTGGTCTCGGTGACCTGGATGCCGCGCGTGACGTCGATCGGCAGGAGATAGATCGGCATGCCGAGCGTGTTGTCCTGGCCGGCGTTCGTGTACATCACGAATTCGAGCGTCGGCCACGTGCCGGGCCGCTGCGCCGTCGACCCGTCGACGATCAGCTTGACGTACCCGACCGGCGCGGTGGTGAAGGTGAAATGCCCCTGCGCGTTCGTGACCGCGGAGCGCGTCGTTTCGTCGATCCGGACGGTCACCCCTGCCACAGGGATGTTGGTGTTGTCGAGGATCACGCCGCTGATCCGCGTCTCCTCGACCGGTCCGGCGGGGCGGCCGGTAGCGACGAACGAGGCCGCGCCCTCGACCCCGTCGACGGTCGCGACGAAGGAGTTGTTGTCGCTGCCGCTGCCGGGACCGAGGCGCGGCGTGGCGACGGCGCGGCCGTCGCTGTCGGTCAGCACCACGACGCTCGGGCTGCCGCCGAACGACCCGCCGCCGCCGGTGGCGGTGAAGGTCACGGGAACCGATCCGAGACGGTTGCTGCCGGAATCGACGACGACGGCGACGAGCGGACGCGGAAGCGCCTCGCCGGAGACGCCGAATTGATTGTTTCCGGAATCGACGACGATCAGCGCCGCGGAGCCGGTGGTGGCGGTGGCTCGGAACTCCGCGGCCTCATAGCCGCCGGCGTACGCGCGCACCAGTTGATTGCCCGCGCCCGCACGGTGTCCGAGCGTCCACTGGACGGCCGCCTCGCCCGCCGCGTCCGTCGTGACGGTGAGCGTGCGCGCTGTCCCGCTTCCGGCGGTGAGGACGCCGTCGTTCTGTTCGACGCGGAAGTCCACCGCCACTCCGGGAACCGCCGCGCCGGCGGCGTTCACCACGCGCACGCGCAGCGGCTGCGGAAGCAGCGCGCCGATCGTGCCCGTCTGCCCGTTGCCTGAAACCGCGAGGACGCGTGGCACGTTCGGCGTGAACGTGACGTCGTGCGAGACCGTGAAGACGTTCCCGGCCTGGTCGGTGGCCACGACGTCGAGCCGGTTCTGTCCGGCCGTGAGCGGCACGTTCCGCGCCTCGAACATCCGGTTCGCCACCGTTGCGGCGATGCCGTTCACCGTGACCTGCACCTGGCCGGCGTTGATGGTGCCGATGACGATGTCGTCGACCATTCCGGCGACGCCGATCGGCTGCGTGGCAACGGTCGCACCGTCGGCGGGCGAATAGATGGTGACGCGCGGCGGGATGGAATCGCGGTAGACGTGCACGTGCGCGGCGACGATCTGGCCACCCGGCAGCGTCGCGGTCGCGGTGACCACGGTCCGCCCCTGCGCCAGCGGCACGTCGGCGCTGAACGTGTTCCCGCTGCGGCTGGCCTGCACTCCGTTCACGTCGATGGAGGAGGTCGGCCCGGAAACGCTGCCTGTCACGGTCACGGTGCTCGCCGACGCGACCGCGTAGTCCTCGGGCGAAGTGATCTCGATCGCAACGCGCTCGAGGTACTGAACGGTCACCACCTGCACCGCGGCATTGCCGGCGGCATCGGCCGCGCGGACTTCGATCTCATTGACGCCGGGGACCAGCGCGACGGTTTGAACGAACGTGTCGTCGGCCGCGAGCGGTACCGCCGTTCCGTCGACGGTGACGGACGGGATCTCGTCCTGCGCGGAGATGAGGCCCACGATCGTGACCTCGGGCGCGCTGGTGTTCGCCGGCGAGACCGGTTCGAGGATCGTCAGTTGCGGCGCAACGTTGTCCCGTTGCACGGCGACGACGGCGTCGTCGGTGTTGCCGGCGCGGTCGGTCGCTTCGACCGCGATGTGCTGCCAGCCGTCCGCAAGCGGCACGGTGCATTCGAACGCATTGCCGGTGAGCTCGGCCTCGACGCCGCCGCAGCGCACGCCGCGAACGCCCGAGATGGCATCCGAGACCGTGCCGGCGATCCGCCACGACGACAACGCGGTCATGACTTCCGAAGCTCCGGTGAGCTGCAGCAGCGGGCGCTCCGAGTCCACGTTGACCGTCACACTGGCCGTGGCCCGGTTCCCGCCGCCGTCCACCACCTCGCCGCTGATCGTCTGGTCGACGGCTTCATCGATGAGCGCGTAGTCGGTGCACTTCATGACGTGGCCACCCGGATCGGCGCAGACGAACGTCACGCTGAGCGGTCCCCGGTTCCAACCGAGGTCGTTCGGTGGCTCGGACAGCCGTGCCGTGATGGTCGGAGGCGTCGAGTCGGCGATGTACGTCACCAGCCTCGCCGCCTGCGCCGAATTGCCGGCGCTGTCGAATGCCTCCACGGTCACGGTATTCGTCCCGGCGGTGAGCGGCACGTTCACGCAGGCGAACGAGACGCCGCTGACGATGCCGTTCGTGCCGTTGCAGGTGACTCGCACGACCGCGGACGTTGCGTCGCCGACCGTGCCGGCGACGTCCACCGTGGACGCGAACGACAACCCGCTGTCGACCGGGAAGCCGATTACGACGGTCGGCGCGGTGGTATCGATCTTTACCGGCACGCTCACCGTCACACTGTTGCCGGCGCGGTCGACGGCCGTGCCGGTGACCGCGGCAGTGCCTTCCGCGGTGATCACCGCGTCGGGCGTGCAGGTGGCGACGCCGCTGGTCGCGTCGCTGCAGTCGAAGGCGACCGTCGCATCGGTCCTGTGCCATCCCGCCGCGTTCGCGGGCGGTGTGACGACGGCGGCGATCGACGGCGCCGTGCCGTCCAGCACCACCCCCACCCTCGCGGTGGTCTGCTTGCCGTTCACATCGGTTGCGATGACGACTAGCTCGCGCGAACCGTCTGCGCCGGTGAGTGTGACGGTGCCGCTCCAGGACGTACCGCTGACGGTCATCGGCGTGCCGTCCGCGGTCACCGACTGAATGCCGGCGGCGGAGGTGACGGTACCGCTGAGGGCGACCACCGGCTTCACGAAACTCCCGGCCACGGGCGCCGTGACGCCGAGGAGCGGCGCGGCGTTGAGAATCACCGTGATCTCGCTGCGGGTGACATTGTCTTCACAGTCCGTGGCTTCGAAGCGGAGCAGATTCGGGCCGGCGGACAAGACGACGTCGACGCTGACCGCGCCGGCAGGACCGACGGGAACGGGATTGCCGTCGACCGAGAATCCCGCCACGCCGGAGGGATCGGTGACCGTGCCGGTGACGCGCAGCGGGCTGGCGGGGACGATCTGGCCGCCGGTCACGCTCAGCGCGATCTCCGGCCCCGCGGTGTCGATGAGGTGGCGAACGACGGCCACGGTCAGCGAAGCGCCGGCACCGTCACTCTTCGTGTCGATCAGCAGCTCGTTCGCGGCGGCGAGCGCGACCGACTTCCGGATCACGGACGCCGCGTCGAGCTCCTGCTGCGTCACGACTTCGGCGCCGTTGAGGCGGATGCTGCCGCCGTTCACCTTCGTGCTGCCATGGCGGACGACGATGGAGTAGCTCCCGGCCGCGCCGGCATTGAACGACGCGTGGAACTGGTCGGCCTTTCCGGTGGTGGTGTAAGTCTGCTCGCCGAACACCGGTTCCGTCAGGTCGATGTGGCGGCGGATGGTCAGCGTCAGCGTCCCGTCGCGGGTGCCGCCTTTGATCGTGGCGGTGAGCGTGTTCGCGGCGGCGAGCGTCACCACGCGCTCGATCGTCTGCACCTGCGCGTTGAAATCGCGCTCGGCGACGACTTCCGCGCCGTTGATGCCGATCGACGCGCTGGCGACGCCGTCGTTCTTCACGACCAGCGTGTAGACCGCATCCGGCGTCAGGTCGCACGGCCCGCTGAGGGCGATGGCCTGGGAGACGCTCTGCGGCTTGCCGGCCGCCGCGGTAAACGTCGCGGGACCGTAAACGTTCACGTGCGCTCGCGCCGAACCGGCGAAGCACAACGCAAAGCTGACGACGAGCGCCGGCACGAACAGCCGGCGAAGAGACGAACGGGAGTCGCCTGAGTGCATCCGGTCTCCAACCGCCCGCATGAGGACGGAGGCCACTAAAAAATTGAATTGTCGGGTAAGCGGATCGACGAGTGATTCTAGGGACCCGGGCACCCCTGCGTCAACCGAAACGCACGGCAGGTGCGATACGCGATCGCACGCCTCGGGGATCGGTTCCGCGTCAAAAGAGATCGGGTAAATGCACGAATTGGTTCATCGCGGCGACGGTTCGCGGCGAGATGTCGCTCAGGAACCATTCGAGCGCGCTCACCGTTTCCTTCGGGATCGCGTACCTGGTCACGAACTCCACGCCCACATCGCGGTTCATCCCCCCGCCCACGTCCGGTCGCGTGCCGAACAGATCGTCGACTGCACGCTCGTTCGGGTTGAGCACGTTCGCCTGAATTCCGGCGGCGGCAAGCGCTCCGGCGAAAAGGTCTTTTCGATAGCCGTAATGCGTGCAGGCGAGACAGGCCACCACCGGCCTGTCGGTGCGTTGCATCTTCCCGATCGCCGCTCCCACCCAATGGGTGATCTCTGCGTTCGTCCTGACTCCTTCACGATCTTCGGAGATCGTGTCTGCCAGTCCCGGACAGGCTTGGCTGACGATGCGCGACGCCGCCACTCCCCGCTCCTCGAGCAGCCGTGGATACGCGCCGGAGTCGATCGTCGTTTGCGTGCCGAAAATCATCGCCACGCTTTCCGGATCGGCCTGGAGCCCACGCAGCAGCAACTCGGCGCCGGTCGCGACGATCCCTTTCACGGGAATCACAGCCTTCTGAAAATAGGCGGTGTCGGGAAGCAGGACCGACAGCGTGTTGCAGGCGACGTAGATGAAGTCGGGTGCGTATCGCTCCGTGACGCTGTTCAGGAAACGATCGAAGGTCTGCAGCTTCACATCTCTCGAAGGCATCGAGTTGTAGCCGTAGTCGTTTGCCGGTGCGGCATTGGCGAAGGTCAGGCGGACCGGTTCCGGGAAGCCGTGCGTGCGCACGAACCTCTCGGCGTACGCGCACACCGAGAGACCGCCGACGCCGGAATCGGTAATCAGGATGTGCATGGCTACGCCTCGAGCTCGATCCGCCCCGTCATGAGGTCGATCAGGGTCGGTACGTGACGATCTTTCAGGTCGTAAAGCGACGCCGCCTCGAGCTCCCAGGTCACGAGGGTCAGGCTTTGCTCGCCCGCCCACGTCCCCATCGATCCGGGCGTCGCGTAGCCGATCTCGGCGAGGAGAGGGAGCGCGCAACGCTCGGCCAGCTGCCGGCCGAGGTGCGAGCCGCCCGCGTCGTCGATGCAGGCGAGCGCTGCATGCAGGCTGACGATGGCGCGCGGGCTCAACCGCTCTATCAGAGAGAGCAGCGCGACGGTCTCCGGTTCGGACGCCGGTGCCGCGCCGGGGCTCAGCGCGATGTCGCGGGCGTCGTTCGCGCGAGTCTTGTAGTAGACGGGATCGGCGCTCCAGTTGGACGTCGGGAAGTTCCGGTTGAGATCCACCCCCCGGGCGTTGCCGCGAGTGCCGCGCAGCATTCCGTCGGGGTTGCCGCAGAGGATCACCGCCGCCTGCAGCTCCCCTTCCGGGATGCACCGCAGCGCTTCTGAAACGACGACCGTCGTCTCCGCTTCGTCGCCGTGGATGGACGCGAGAATGACGATCTCGGCGCGTCCCGTGTCCGGAAGGAAGACGTTGAGAGGAATGCCCTCCAGCGAGGCGCCGTAGACCGAACTGCCGTGGCGGACGACTCCCCGATCGCGCCGTTCGACCAGCCGCTGTTGATGCTCACGATTCATGCCGCGCATCATGCCACTAGCAGGAGGAGAACCGACGAGAGGCCTCCGGCGGGCCGGCGGTTCTCCTCCAAACGGGGCGATGCCCGGCTTGCGCCGGGCATCGCATCGTCAGTAAACCTCGAACTCGTTGACGCGGGTGAAGCCCTGCTGGTGAGTCGGGCCGCTCAGCGTGTAGATGCGCACGAGGCGTGAGGTACGCGCCGGGAAGTTGTGCGTGCGCTGGTTGGCGGTGTTGATGGTGAAGGTCTGCGCCGGGGAGTACACGTTTACCCAGGTGAACCCGTTCCAGTACTCGATGCGGTAATCGCGCAGCTCGTAGGCAGTGGTGGTGTAGAAGACCACCTGGCTGAAGGTGCGGTTCGTCCCGAAGTCGAGCTGGATCCACTGCGGCGGATAGCCGGCGCCGTAGCCGGTGTTGCTCCAGCTGTTCGCGCCGCCGAGGGCGGTGGAGCGGGAACCATCGTTCACGCGGGCCGGCGAGTAACCGGAGTAGGTCGAAGAAGCGGAGGCGATCGCCGCGAGGGCGAGATTCGTGTTGCCCGTGCCGCCTTGGCCGCCGACGCTGCACACCTTCCACTCCACCGTGCCGGTGCTGTAGGTGATGTTCGTCGACTCGGAGAAGGTGACGAGGCCGGAGCCCGCGTCATCGTTGTCCGCTTCGAAGACCGCGGTCACGTTGGCGGTCGCGCCGAGGAACGAGAGCACGGTCGGGGTCAGTCCGAGGGACGCGGTGATCTTCGGTCCCTTATCGATCTCGATCCACTTGTACGCCCAGTAATCGCCCCACACCGCGCGATCCCACGAGGTCAGGAAGATCTCGGTATTGATGCCGTTCTTGATCGCCTTGCGCTTCTGCTGGCCGAGGTACTTGTTGCCGATCTCGGCGCCGCCGAGGCCGACCACGATCATGCGCATCTCGAGCTTCCCCTGCAGCCAGCTCTCGAGACTGCCCGGATCGGGCACGCGGTACCACGTGAGGTACTCCATGCCGTTGTTGTTGCGCAGGCCGGTGGGATTGCAGGTGATCTGGTCCGTGGCCGGACGGAAGGCCCGGCCGCTGGCTTTGGCGGCGAGCGCGTTGCGCCAGGTCATGCGCTCTGCATCCCGCTGCGCGTCGAGCTGCGCATCCATGGAACGGACGGTCTTCAGCGCCGCTTGATCCATGTCCACGCGCTCGTTGATCGAGAGCACCCACAACTCGTTCGACTCCGCCCATGCCTCGTCGACCTGGCCGTAGTACGTCAGGTAGCCGTTGCCGTCGACCTGATACGCGTTGACCGCGCCGGTGGCAGGAGCGGTCTCGTAGACCACCATGGTCGTGCTGGACGGCGGCACGAGCATTCCCTCGCTGTAGTTCGGGACGTAGATCTGCGGGTAGTACGCCGTGCCGTTGATGTTCTCGAACTGCGCGACGTTCGCCACGAACGACTGCCACGCCGCGGAGTTGGTGTCGATGACGCCCGACTGCTGCGCGTCGTTGATGACGTCGCTCATCAGCACGTTGTCGTCACCGTCGAACTGGCGGGCCACACCGGCGCGAACGATGTCGCGAAAGTTCGGATCCTGCGCGAGCGTGAGCAGCGGCTGCATGGAGCTGCTCAGGAGCGACTGGATCGCGCTGTCGTCCGCCGAAAGCGAGTTCCACGGATTCGCAGGCTGGTCGTTGATCGACGCCCAGACCCGCGTGCCGATCCCCAGCTCGCCGGTACCCCAGAAGGACCAGCCGCCGCTGGAGGAGAAGTTGGGACCGTAGCGGCCGTCGTGGAACTCGGCCATGCGCCAGCCGGTGCCGAAGTTGTCGGAGCAGACGGTGTCGGCGCGTGCCTGCGAGGAGAGCGTGATGCCCTGTACCGGCGCCGTCACCTGCACGGCGCCGCGCAGCCAGCCGTTGTAATAATCGAAGGTGATGCCGCCGGGAGCGGAGCGGCCGTCGACGTTGACGCAGAGGAGCGGGAGGTACTGGTCGATCGACGTATCGCCGCCGTACGGGTTGGTGTAGCCGTCGGAGCCGACATGGACGGAACCGCCCTGCTGGGCGAGCACGGACCACGTCATTCCGCTGTTGATCGTTTGTGCGTTCGCCGCCGCGGTGACGCTGAGTACGGCACAGAACGCCACGAGCGCGTTTCGGAAACTGAACATACCTGAGAGCCTTCTTTCGATGGATTCGAGACTGACGTCCCTACATCGAAGTGGTATTCAGGCAAAAACGTTACATTTCCGACTCCGCACACTCCTGCGCGCAGGCCTCGAGCTGCACGCGGATGCGGTGCGCGCGCACGCGCAACGCGTTGAGGTCGGTGCCGAGGCCGGCGGCGAGCCCGCGGCGTGCTTCGATCTTCGCGCCTCCCTCTCCGGTGTGGTACGCGATGATCAGCTTCCGGTTGGCGGGCGTGAGCAGTGCCAGGCAGTCGTCGAAGCAGAGCTCCTCCACGGCGTCACCGTCCGTCTGCGCCTCGTGCGCGACTGCCTCCCCCGACATCCGCAGCAGCTGCGCGTGCGCCACGATTTCGCGCTCGACCTGTTTGCGCGCCTCGGAGAGGAGTAGCCGCGCCACGCCGAAGGCGAAGGCGGGGACGCTGTTGATCCGCTCCCCGCCGTCGAGCTTGCGCATGACCCGGTCCATCACCTCGTCGGCTCTGTCCTCCGGACGTGCATTGTTCTGCCACGCAAAGAAGCCGGTCAGCCGATGATGAAGCTCGCGATACCGCGTGCCGGCAAAGTCGCGATCGGGATCGAGGGCAGAGAGCAGCTGGTCGAGCGGCGACTGCCGGACTACCTCGGTTGAGGACATGTGGACTTCCTTAGGGAAGTCCGGTGCCAGAACTGTTCCATGTTGGCGGGGGTAGTGCCCGCCTCACGTCACGGGGTCAGGGGGTCACACCTTCGATTTTCGGTCAGGTTGCCGAAGAACGAAGCTGTGACCCCGACTCGTCTGACCCCGACTCGTTACGCTACCGCACGGCACGCCGGCGCGCCGGGACCGACAAAAAGTTCACGAATGCGCGGGAGACGTCTCCGTAGGGAAGCTCGATCGTCGTCCTCGCATAAGTCGCGGCGACGACGCCCGGACGGATCGCGACGAGTGGCACGGGGCTCCACTCGAAAACATGGTGGAAGATCGTCTCGCGCGAGACCGGCTGCCCGAGAGCTGCCAGGGTGGCGGTACGGCTGGTGTTCACGGCACCGCCATACCACGTAAGGAAGTAGCGGCTGCCATCCCATGCCACGGCCGGAAACTCGCCGCCGGGCGCGATGAAGACGCCTTCGGCCGCTCCGCCGGCGACGCCTTCGCGCGAGACGAGGCGTCCCCGAAGCTCGGGGCGATACGCCCAGTCGGGCAGCTCGGAGGGTACGACCGTGCGGAAGACCACGAGCCACTCGCGCCCGTTGAAGGTCACGGCCGGCCAGCGTTCATCACGACCTTCCACGCCGATGTCGATGCCGGCCGGATCGAGCGGGATGAGTTCCCGCGACATGCGCGTACCGCGGACCCTGAGAGCTGCCACCGGCGGGGTCTGGAAGATCGGCGACTCGTGCATCTCCTCCCATACGATGAGGAACTCCCCCGCGCCTGGAGCGATGGCCACTTCTCCGTACCACCCCTCGTCCGGCGGCGGCGCGAGCGTCACGGATGCGGCGATCGAGCCGTCCGCGCCGAGGCGTCCGACGTGGACCTCGTTTTCGATCGACCAGGCCAGCAGCGTGGCCACGCCGTCGCTGGCCGCGACCAGCGGCACGGCGTTCGGCAGCGTCGTGCCGCCGTCCACCCGAAGCGGTCCGTCGCGGGGCACGCGCGCGGTCACGAGACCCGTCACCTGATGATTGACCGTCTGCGGCCACACCACGATGTAGTCGCTGCCGTTGAAGACGACGGCAGCAGGCGTGCCGCGCTCCGCCAGACGCAGCGGCAGCGCATCGACCGGCGAGCCGTCCTGCGCCAGGCGACGCGCATACAGCGCCAGTCCCTGCTGCCAGACCGCCAGCAGATTCGTGCCGCCGGAAGCGATGAGCGGCTTTCGCTGATGTTGCGGGCTGACGGAGAGCAGCGTGCTCGCACGCCGGTCGAGCGTCGAGGCCGAGACGAGGGTGCCGAAGACGTCCGTGCCGATGTCGGGATCGGGCGAGAACCGACCTGTCCAGCCGACGAGCAGGTCGCGGCCGTTCGTGACCGCCACCGGATTGGCCAGCGTGCCCAGGCCGCTCGTGTTCTCGATCACCTCGACACCGGCCGGGCGGCCGTTGCGATCGATGCGCACGGCGCTGATTGCCTGTCCGTCGTGACCGACCATCAGGTAGTTCGTGCCGTTCCAGAGGATGGGACTGGAGAGGTTCATCTGCGGCAGCAACTCGTAGTTCAGGGCCGGCAGGAGCTCGGGCGGATCGACCGCGTCGAGATCGGCACTGATGCGCCGCGCGACCTGGCGGTCGCCCGCCGTGCGGGTGACCATCAGGAAATTGTTGCCGTCCGAGGCGAGGGCCGGCGTGGCCACGTACGTGGGCGCGGAGTCTTCGAACAACCGTCGCGCCGCGGCATCGAGAGTGCCGTTGACGCCGAAGCGGATCGCTTTCACCGCGTAACGCGGGTCTACGGGATCTTCATCGTCGATCCACACCGCCGCGAAGTGCGACCCGTTCCAGCCGAGGTTCACCGCTCCACGGCTGGACGACTCGTCGAGGAGCACGTCGGCGACGATCTCCGCCTCCGAGTCGAGGAAGAGCGCCCGCTTGGTCACCGAGCCCAACTCCGACTGGTGCGTGTGGTAGCCGATGACCACATGTGAGCCGTTGCTGGTCACCGACATCGCCGCCGCTCCCTCTCTGAGGGTGCGTGGCCCGTCGATGATCTTTCCGTCGCGTCCGATCCGCAGCCCCCGGATCCCCCCCGGATACCCTTCATCCCAGACGATCAGGTACGAAGTCCCGGTCCAGACGACGCTGTTCCGGGAGAAGACGCTCGGCAGACGAATGCCGTCGCGGTCGAGCACCTCACCCTCGCGGGTGACGCGGGTGGCGCGCCGCTCATACCCGCCGGTCTGCCCGTCGATCCAGACGAAAAGATAGTCGCTGCCGTCGGAAGCCGCCGACTCCGCATACTGGGACAACACCGCCGCCCCTTCGACAACCGGAGCAACCGGTACCTCCCGCGCCGCCATCGCAACGGTGACGAGAAGAATCGGAATGAGGCGCCGGCACACCTGAGCTCCCGTCAAACGATGAACGTCCCCGTGCATGCGACCTCCGGTAAGGGTGGTTGGAAGGAATTAAAGAAAATGTGACTATAGCATACGGACTCACTTGGGGCACGATTGGGGTCATAGCTTCATTCTTCTCCGCTTCGGAGGTCAAGTCGGGGTCATGGCCAAGTCGGGGTCATAGCTTCGTTCTTCTCACGCCTCGATCGGGAAAGGTCAACGTTTCAAGCCGATTGCGGCCTCTCGACCAACGCCGACACGTGATGGGACGGAGAATTCGATCCGAAAAATGGGATTGACGCAAAGCATTCGCCGCCGTCGCCCGACGGGGTGGAGTACGGTTGTGGTGTGGCGCCGCTAGCCTCGCAGCAAGGCGGTTGCGGCGTCGAACCGTGCGAGCATCAGCCTGTCGGTATTCAGCTCGCGCTCGCAGCGGCGGATCAGGCTCGAGACGTATCCTTCGCTCCGCAGACGCAGCGCCGCGGCAATCGTTCGGAGCGTCTCCAGCCCCTCATTCCATGCGAGCCACGCAACCAGCCGCCGCAGCGGACCGCCTCCCCTGCTCCGGACGAGCTCCGTCGCCTGCGCTCCAGCCTCCGCCACCGCGGCGACGACCTTCTGAACGCTTGGCCGGCCGACGGCGCGCTGCTCCAGCGGATGATCTGTCGAGCGCGGCCGCGATTCCACGATAATCCGCATCTCCTTGGTCCACTTCTCGCCGCCGAGGTAGATGCCGTTGATCGCCTGATCCCAGAGCCGTTCCCGCGAGTCCACCCTCGCCAGCACATACTCGGTATATCTGGCTTGTGCAGCGGCCGGATCGAGATCGAAGTGGACGTACACCGCCGCCACATCCAGCCAGAAAGGTGCGGCTTCCAGGCCGGCCGTGGCGCGGTAGCTCGACCAGCGATACTCCTCAGGCCTCGCTACCATCTTCGCCCGCACCGGGTTGAGCACGACGTAGCGGAGGACCTCGGCGGAGTACGTCTCCTTGTCGATGAGGAACGACTTGAAGCGACCCTGGAACAGATGTCCGGAGCGCTTGTGGCGCCGGTTGAACCAGTCCGCATAGGTGCCGTTCAGCCACTGCATACCGCGCGAGAGGTTCGGCTCAGGCGTCTGGATGACGAGGTGGTAATGATTGGTCATCAGCACCCAGGCGGTCACGCTCCACCTGAAACGTTTGACGGCGTCAGCGAGCAACTGAAGGAATGCTTCGCGATCGCGGTTCGAACGAAAGATGCGTCGGCGCTCATTGCCGCGAGAGGTGACGTGGTGAAGCGCGCCGGGGAGGTCGAGGCGAAGAGGTCGTGCCATAGCACCCCCGAGGTTCCCTCGGCACGCCGGTTTCACCGAGGAATCTTCCTCCGCTGGAGTGCGGGATGCCGGAATCACCTCGGATCGGAAACACCGCACGTCAAATACTCTACGGATCGTAGGCTGCGGTGCGTGGGAGAGAAGAATGGCATTGGGGTTACGGGGTCACAGCTTTGATGTTCGGTCATTGGTGGGCGAAGAACGAAGCTGTGACCCCAATAGGGGTTTCCCAAAGCTTCGTAAACGGGATTGCGGTTTCACATCGTGATCGACCAGTCGGATTCCGCCGTACCGGTATTCGACACCACGACCATCCATGCCCAAGCGGCGGCGCGGTGGGCGCTCGGCGATTCACCTCAGACGAGCGTGAGGTAGCCGTACTCTCCGATCCCTGCGTTGGCGTCGATGGAGGGCCGATTGATGCCGTAAGTGTCGTTACAATCCTCCCCATTCCATGGACCTCACGGCCCCTGCTCGCGTACCAGATGTCGTCCGCGTGTTCGTCAGCTCGACCTGGGGTGACCTTCGCGAGGAGCGCCTCGCGGTTCAGGCTGCATTGCAGCGACTCTCAGAGACTCAGTTCGTCGGAATGGAGTACTTCGGAAGCGATGAGAAGACTCCGCGCGACGTTTCCCTGGCCAGACTGACGAAGTGCCGGCTCTACATCGGCATCATCGGTGGACGCTACGGCTCAGGAATCACAGAGGAAGAGTACCGGCGCGCGGGTGAGCTGGGCATTGAGCGGTACATCTACATCAAGGACGCTCCGGCCGAGCAGGATGCGGAGCCGGACCGGCATGCGCGGCGCGAGCAATTCCTGCGCACCATCACCAACACGCGATCGCTGTTCACCACTCCCACCGATCTGCGCGCGCAAGTGACAGCGGATCTCCACGACTGGCTGGTCGAGAACATCTACAAACCGCAGATCCGTGATGCCGGTTTCGCTGCAAATTTCGCCAATGACTATCTCTCCCCCGAGCCGGTGTACGAACGGCTGGATCTGGACCGGTTCATCGGACGCGTGTGGCTGCGCGACGAAGTCGACCGCTTCCTGTCCGATTCCGGTCGCGGCTACTTCGTGTTGGAGGCGGACGCCGGCATGGGAAAGACCGCGTTCCTTGCTCATCTGGTGAGAGAGCGCCGGTGGATTCACCACTTCGCCGAGCTCGCCCGCGACGACGTATCGCGCGGTCTCAGGAGCCTGGCCGCGCAGATCGTCTTCCGTTGGCAGCCCCGGCTCGAGGGTGCGCCATCCGACGTCACCCGGCCCGATTACCTGGAACGGCTTTTGTTCGCCGCAGCAGCGCGCCGCGATGAGATCGCACCGCACGAAAAGATCGTGCTCGCCGTCGACGGCCTCGATGAATCCGCGGCGCTGCCGGGACAGAACGTCATGGGACTGCCGCGGGTGCTCCCGCAGGGCGTGTACGTCGTCGTTTCGATGCGGCCGGTGCACGTGGTGTTGCAATGCGATACACGCCGAGCACCGGTGCGCATCGAATCGGCTGCCGCCGCAAATCTCGATGACGTTCGCGCGTTCCTGACAGCGGCGGCAGGACGCGAGCCGGTGGCGTCGATCCTCGCCGAAAGCAGGGTTGAAGCTGAAGCATTCGTCTCAACGCTGCTCGAGCGCAGCCAAGGCGTCTGGATCTATTTGCACTACATCCTCGAGGAGTTGCAGCGCGGGGAGAGGCGGCCACTCGATCTCGAGGCGCTGCCGTGCGGATTGTGGGCGTATTACGCGGAGTACTGGCGGGCACGGCGCGACGGACCGCAGTGGGACTCCCTGGAATTGCCGCTGCTCGCCGCACTCGCGGCTGCCCGCGAAGATGTTTCGGCCCCGCTGCTCTGCGCGTTCGCGGGAATCGCGGAGACTCCTCGCACGGCGCGCCTGCTCGAAGAGTGGAGGCCATTCCTCGCCGGCAGCACGAGCAACGCCGAGCGCCGCTACCGCTGCTACCACGCCAGCTTTCGCGAGTTTCTGGAAGGCCGCACCGATCGGTCGGTGACGGAGGCCGACACGTTTCTCGCGGGTGAGCTGGCAAATGCCACCCGTTCTGCCCATGCCTGCATCGCCGATCGCTATCTCGATGCGTGGGGTGGGTTCGAGGCCGCGCTGGACGGACTGCGGGATCCGGCGTCCCGCGACCTCGACGACGGCTACGGGATACGCCAGCTCGTCGCGCACCTCATCCATGTCGGCCGCCTCGATGATGTTTCATCGCTGCTCCTGCTGCGGCGCGAGCGCGAGAACGTCTGGTACACGGTCCACGAAACAGTCCACGATCTGAGCGGCTACATGGGCGATCTGACCGTCGCCTGGCGCGCGGCAAATGCCGCATCCCAGGCGGCCATCGACCGCGGCGAACCGGCGCCTACCGTGACGCTCGAAGCGCGTTGCGCGCTTCTGCGTTCGTCCGTTCGCGGACTGGCCGAACGCGTCGGCAGTCGAATGCTCGCCGCACTGGTGGAAAAGGGGATCTGGGAGCCGCGGCACGCGCTGACATACGCGCTGGCAATCACGGAAAGCGGCAACCGAATGCTCGCGATGTCGCGATTGCTCCCTCTTCTCGAAGATCCGCTCCGACAGACCGCCTTCGACGAAGCGGTCGCCGCCGCGCGGTGGAGCGACGCTGCATCCTTCGCCGAGCTTCCTTCCGGGCTGCCGCACTCGATCCTGCAGGAGCTCATGAGCCAGGTCACCACGCGCGGATGGGGCCTGAGCGAAGTCTTGACGGCACTTGCGCCTCACCTGCCGCCAGACTTGCTGGCGGACGCGGTGAGCTGCGTTCGCACGAACTGGGAGAGCGGATATTGGGACGAGTTCCTGCTGGCTGCGATTCCGCACCTGGCGCCGGAAGAGCGCGAGGAACTTCTCGGGCGATGGCGAGATTCCGCGGCTCGCTCAACGGCGTCCGAGAAGCTGCGGCGCTCGCTCCGGATGTCACGATTCCTTTCACCCGAGGAACGCAACGAGATCCGGGATGAGGCCTTGAAGTATGCAACAACAGGCCGGATGTCCGATCACGATCGAGCGCTGGTCCTGACGCGGGCACTGCCTCTGCTCGAAGGCCGCACTCGGGAGTCCGTCGCACGTCGCGCGCTGGAGGCCACGGCCGCCGCCAAGTCATACCACGTTGGGGACATTCTGGCCGAGCTGATCCCCAACCTGCCGGACAAACTAGTTCGCGCCGCCGAAAAGAAGTTTCTGCCGAAGGGGTACCCTCGGGCAGATAGGTTTGTTCCGTTTCTGCCTCACTGGGTGGGTCGCGACGAACAGATCGAGCGAATTTTCCAGCGCGTGGAGAACAAGTGGTCGTACGACAAGCAGCCGGCGCTCGTCGCACTGATTCCGCTGCTTCCTGACCGGCTCGTCGAGCGTGCACTTCGCCTGTCTCTCGAAGAGGCCTCGCTTCCTCAGGCGCTCGACGCACTCGCGCCACGATTGACGGAGGAGGAGCTTCGGCGAGCGATCTCCTCCCTTCTCGGCGGGAGTGTCTCGGCCAGGATCCGATTGCAAAGCGACAACACGAGCGACATCATCGCGCGCCGCGGCGATCCTCCTCCGAGCACGAGGGAGCTGTCGAAAAGCGATGCCGAAGATCAGTCCGCCTTTGCGCAGGCCCGGCATCAGGTCCGTCTCGCCGCATCCGCATCGGGCAGCGAGCGTGCGCGGTTTGCCACGCAGGCTCTTCATGCTACGGAGCGTCTCTTCCGTGAAGATGGGTACAAGGCGGAGTTACTCATCGCACTCGCCTTGCTCTCGACCGGGAGCCAGCGCGACCGCCTTTTAGCCCGCGGCGTGTCCATGATCCGCTCGGGTGCGTTCCGGGGCCTCATCCCCGAGGTGCCGCGGGGGATGCTCGTCGCAATCGCTCCCTTACTGTCCGAGCCTCTGTTGCGCGAAGCTCTTGCCTGGACTTCGCCATTGAAAGAAGCCGACGCCGTGTCGGCCGTGCTCCGAGCAGTGGTCCCGCACCTGCCGGAGGCGGCTGCGCTCGAGTTTCTCCTGTCCGGCGTCACGATCCGGGGCGGCGACCCGTCACCCTTCCCGCGCATGCAATCCTGGCGTTTGCGGGCATTCGTCTCGTGGATGTTGAAGCGGCTTCCGGAGCCCGCCCGCTCCAACGTGACCGAGGAGGACGCGCTCGGCGTCCTCGCCGATTTCCTGCCGGGGAAACGACGTGCGAGATTCCTGGCGCGAATCAGCCGTACTTATGGCGGGTGGATGATGCATCGTGTTTTGGATGACGTGCGGAATGCGTTCCCTCCTGCCGAAAAAGTCGAGCTCCTGGTCGAACTGCTGCCAGCGTTGCAGCCGGCCGATTTTTCATTCGTCTCCGCGGAAGCCCTGATTGCGGCATTTTCGCTGACCGACCCGGCCGCGCGCCGTGCTGCCGTCGAGCTCATTGCGCCGTACCTGCATCCGTTCTACCAGCGTTCGTTGAGGCGTGCGTTCATGGCGGCCCCCGACGACGAAGAGTCGGCATTCGAACTGCTGCGTGACACCGCGTCCGTCAGCTGGCTGCTTCGGCAGCTCGACGCGCTTCCGGCCGAGCGACGAGCTTCTCTGGTGGAACGCGCGCTTGGGGTCATCGACGACATCGAGATCCCGGCGCTGCGCACCTGGGCCATGCTGCAACTCGTGCCGGAACTGCCCGAGCACGATGCCGTTCAAACGATCGACAGCTCCCTTTTCAAGGTAGGCGCTTCTGCGTTTTTGCTGATCGAACGTTGGGGGAGTCGGCGATCGCCGTTGCCGCCCGCCATCGTTCGTGCGGTCATGGACAAATATGATCGCGCTGGGCACAACTTCATCGCCCTCATCCCGCATTTGCCGGATGCGCTGGTGATGGACGCGCTCGACAGGGTGTGGATACACCGTGAAGCGCTGGCTGCGCTGGCGCTCCGGGTGAGTACATTACAACGACCCGAGCTTTACAAATGGTGGCGCCGGGCATTGCTCGCTCTCGCCTCCCGGACCGACGCGGCGTTCCAATTCAAGGCACTCCTTCCCGTATTTGAACGACTCGGAGGCCGATACGACTCGTGATCGAGCGGTACCGCAATCCCCCGGGCGAACCCCGTACCGCCGTCACCCGTTCGGCTCCATCGCGCCGCCGCCGTCCGTGCGGGAGCAGCCGTTCGGGTCGATGCCGCAGCCAATGTCGGTTTCGGGCGAGCCGGCCGTGTCAGCGGCCGTGCTGGCAGCGGGTTCAGAGCTGAAGGCCTGGTTCAGTACGAACAGCGTCAGCAGGATCAGATAGCGAACCAAGAGCATCGAAACACCTCCGGACTGGTCGTCCTGCACGATCGGTCGCGGGCGGCACTGGGGCAAGGCCGTTTGCGGCGTTGTGCGGGGATTGCTCCCATCACGACACAATCCGCGCGCCTACCGCCGCCAATTTCGATGAAACGGCAGCGCACCTCGCGTCACTACTCCGTAAGGACGCCCTCACCGGCGCGGTGACAGGGATTTCCGCCGTTCACGACGCTCTATCAACCAAAGGATCCCCGCCATGTCCGAGGTCACTGCAGTGCTGCCTCCGCGGCAGTCCGTATTCGACCGCATTCGCGGCGCAACCTTTCTGCTCGTCATGGGGATCGGAGCGTTCGCCCTCTACTACTCGCTCTTTTTCGAGCGCAAGACCTCCTATCTCAGCAACCGGAATGCGCGCCTGATCGCGCATCTCGGCGACGACATCCGCCGGTCGATCGGCACCACCGGCACCATCGTCGCCAACGCCGCGACTTTGTCCCAGGAGGAGATCGAAGCTCTGTACGAGCACAAGCGCGGTCCGGCCGACAACCAGCCGACACAGGCGATCTTTGATTCGATCAAACTGACGAAGGCCGCCGAGGTGCCGTCGGATCATCAATTCGCCGAGTGGCGCGGCCGCGGGCTGCGCATCACCTTCGAGCGGAAAGCGGCCGGAGCGGCAGCCCCTCAGGACCAGTACCACCTCGACCCGCGACGCGAGCAGAAACCCGTACAGTCGAAGAACGGCGTCCGGGCCACGGTGCAGTTGCGCCGTCTCATCGAGCCGAATGTCCGGCAAACCGCCACGGACGTCTTCGATACGGTCTTCATCCTGGATAAGGCGGGGAACGTCATCTATCAATGGACGCGGAAGACCGATGACGACAGCGACGCGGAGTTGAAGATCATTCGGCTGACCGAACTGCAGGTCCCCCGCCTGTTCAAAGACGAGGTGACGTTGAAGGCCTCCGAGCTGATGACCACCTCGCGACAGATGGCCGTGCGCATCGGCGACCGCAAATACCAGCTTTTCTCGATCCCCTTCCCCTCGAACGTCCAGGTGAAAAACGAGACGCAAGGCGTCGACCCCAAGGCGGAGCAGACCCCGGATCAGCAGGCACTGCTCGGGATTCCTCCCGACACCTGGGTCCTCTGCGGCGCGGTCCTGAACGCCGACTTCCGCTCGCAGAGCCTGGCCATTTCGACGACGCTGCTCTGCTCCCTCGGCGCCGTGATCCTGCTGGTGATCCTCAGCTGGCCGTTCCTCAAGATGGCCCTCAGCAGCGCGCAGCAGAAGGTCACGCTCGTGGACGTGATTCTGCTCGGCCTGAGCGGCGTGCTGGGGATGGCGGTGGTGTGCCTGATCGTCCTGGACGCATTCACGTACGGCCGGCTGCAGCGGATCGCCGACCAGCAGCTCGAGGAGCTCAGCAGGGAGGTGGAGGAGAACCTCGGCAAGGAAATCTTCACCGCGCTCGCGACGCTCGACACCGTGCAGCTCTGGGCGGAGCGGCAACTCACGGCCGGTCCCGCACCGATCCCGGCGCGCAATGCGAATCTGCTGAGTGCACGGACGCCATTCACCGACGGTGCGACGCCCTGGTTTCAGTCGTTCGCGCTCATCGACGAAAAGGGGCGGCAGCGGGTGAAATGGTCCGTCGACAATTACGCCACACCGCTCGTCTCCGTTGCCTCGCGAAGCTACTTCGTCGGGCCGCGTTACCTCGGGCGTGAGTACCTGACGTTCGCCGGCCAGCGCATCTCCATCGAGTCGGTCGTATCGATCACGTCCGGACTGCCGGAAGTGGTGTTCTCGCGCCGTACCGACGCCATCAAAGGCGACGCGAACGTCGCCGCGCGCCTTCCGGTCATCGCGATGGGCATGCCCGCTGCGCCGTCCCTCATCGACCCCGTCGTGCCGGAAGGATTCGGATTCGCGATCGTCGACGAGAGCGGCAAGGTCCTGTTCCACTCCGACAGCGCGCGCAACACGGTCGAGAACCTGTTCGCCGAGACCGGCGACGATCCGCAGGTGCGCTCCGCCGTCACGACGCGGCAGGACAAGACCATGAGCATCCGTTACCTCGGCGAGGACTACGCCGCCCACATCCGGCCGATGACGGAGCTGCCGTGGACGATCGTCACGTTCCGTGAAAAGCGGTGGCTGCGCACGCTGAACACGGAGGCGCTGCTGATCACGCTCACCTTCGTGCTCGCCCTGGCGCTGGCGCTGATCGTCTTCATCGCCTTCCTGCTGCTGCTGCGGCCGAGGTATCGCGCGGATTGGCTGTGGCCCCATCCGAAACACTCCGGCGCTTACGCGGAGCTGTCGGCAGCCTATTTCTTCCTCCTCGGTGTCGCGGCCGTCCTGCTGGCGACGCTCGACCAGGCCGCCCTGCTGCTGTTCCCGTTCTGCTTCATTCCGCTCGTGCTCGTCGTCACCTATCTCTATCTCCACCCGAAGCTGCGCGGGATCAAGTGGGCCTGTTTCTCGGCGGTGGCAGTGGTGTGCGTGACGCTGCTGATCGTGCAGATGTGGAGCACGGACGGCGCGGTCATGCCAATGGTCGCGGCCTCGAGCCTCCTGGCCCTGGCCGGCATCCGCGCGACGTGGCGCCCGCTGGATCCAGACAGCGCCGAACGCGCGCACGCCCGGCGAACCGCGCTCCCGCTGTGCTACGTCTGCGCGGCGTTCCTGCTCCTCCTCCTGATGAGCATCGTGCCGACGGCCGCGTTTTTCAGGGCGGCGTACGACATGGAGCTCGACAGTTACGTCAAGCGGGTGCAGATGAAGCTCGCCGGCGACCTGCAGCGGCGCTGGTGGCGCATCAATGCGGAGTTCGATGAAGAGCGCGGCGCGGGGAAGGTGAAGTATCGAAATCCTCGCTGGAACGAGACGCAGGACATCTACGGCAAGAGCGTGTTCGGCACGGAGGTGACGTTCCCCCGCGTCCTGCCGGCGCAGAAGTCCCGCACCTCGAGACCGGTCTTTCCCGCGGTGATCGAGCCGATTCTGCCCGTGGACTCGGATGCCTCCGCGAACACGCGCGAGCTCGTTCGCGACGACGCGGCGGACCAGTCGTGGTGGTGGACGCGCGCCGGCTCACGCCTGACGCTGGAAATGAAGAACCGCCCCTCGGAAAGCCCGGTCGCGGTCTCCTCGAACGTGCCGCAGCTCCTTCCGCCGGCGCACAGCAGCGGGGGGGACGAGCCGGCGCTGTGGCAGAGTCCCTCACTGGCTCTCGCCGTCCCGCTCCTGGCGATCTCCTGGATTGCGTTCTGCATCGCGCGCTTCATCGCCCGCAGGGTCTTCCTCGTCGATCTCGTTTCTCCGCTGGCCCTGTCGCGGGGATACATCGGACTGCGCCACGTCATCTGCCATCCGTGCGACGACGATTCCGCGCTGCGGCTCTTCCGCGATTTCAAACGCATCGACCTGACCACCGCCGAAGGGCTGGAGCTCGCGCGCACGGCTCCGCAGTCGTTCCAGGAACGGGAGATGGCCGTGTTCATCGACGGGGTCGACTACTCCTGCGCGACCGGGGAACGGTCGGCGATCCTGCGCGCGCTGATCGACCGGCTCACGCGCAACACCGATCGCACGGTGGTGATCCGTCCGACCGCGCTGACCGTCATGACGCGCGCCATTCTGCAGGGCGCCGATCGCGTGGCCTGGTCCGAGGCGCTCGCGCCATTCGTATGGGTGAACTGGTCGCAGCTCGTCACCACCGCCAGGACGCTCAGCCTGAGCGGCGCGACGGGCGCGTTCGAAGACGACGTCCCGCCGGAAACGAAGCGCGGCTCGTGGCGCGGTCTCTCTACGTTCGCAGGGTTCAGCAGCTATTTCGAGCGATTGACCGACACGCGCCGTGCGATCCGGCGCATGCTCAAGGCGGAGACCGACGGCGATCCCTACCTGCGGACGCTGGTGGCCGGACTGGGCGCCGACGCCACGGCCTGCGACCAGGTCCTCGACGAGATCGGCGAGCGCGCCGAGGAGTATTACTCCGCGCTCTGGCTCACCTGCAACGCGCACGAGCAGCTCGTGATGATGCAGCTCGCGCAGACGGGGCTGGTGAACAACAAGGCCCGCAAGCACGTGCGCCGCCTGCTCGCGCGCGGCCACTTGCGCCGCGACCCGCAACTGCGGGTGATGAACGAAAGCTTCCGCCGCTTCGTGCTGGCTCAGTGCACGACGTCGAACCTGGCCGCGGAGCTGGAGCACAACATCGCCGGCGACGCCTGGAGCCGCTTCCGCGTCCCGCTGTTTGCAGGAGTCGCGGTCGTGCTGCTGTTCTTCTTCATGACCCAGCGCCAGATGTTCGACTCGTCCATCGCACTCGTCACCGGCCTCGCCGCATCGCTGCCGGCCTTCGTGAAAATGGTCTCGGGACTGGGGAACCGCGCGAGCACGTAAAACAGAAACGCCGCCCTTCCGGGCGGCGTTTCACTTGCTATGGCAGGTCTTGTTCGATCAGCGGCCCGCGCCGACGAGCTCGAGCTCTTCGACGCCGATCTCGGCGCCCACCAGCTCATCCCGCAGCACGCGGAACGCGCGGGCGTCCGACTCTCCCGTCTCCGGGTCGAGGAAGTAGGCGACGTCGGAGCGGACGCTGATGCCGTCCGGGTTCTCCCCGTTCCACTCCAGCACGGCCCACTGCACGAGCGGGTTGAAGATGTTGTGGTCCCAGGCGAACGCAGCGTGGCGGTTGCTGTAGACCTCGGTCGTGCCGAGACGCTCGGCCGCTGGGCCGTCCTGGTCCTGGCGGGTTTTGTACGCAGCAAACGCCTTCGCGTCGCGCTCGGCCGTCCGGCTGTCGACGAAGTACGCGACGTCGCGGCGCGGCGCCTGCGCCTGCGGTCCTCCGAATTTCCAGCCGACGCTCTGGCACTTCACCACGAGCCAATGAATGACCGGCCGTCCGATCTTGTGATCCCACTCCAATGCGACATAAGGCATGCTTCGATCTCCCCTTGTGGATGATGACGACCACAAGCCAATCCATGGGGATCTTTATTTCCGCTTTTGTATGATTGCGTACGATCCTTCACGGAATACCTACGTCCAAATCTCCCTTCTTCGGGCAACACTTCCGCATCAAAAGGTCGGGTCCATGTCTCCTAGTCCAGGATGTCAGGATGAACGCCGGTCGCGTCTGCTGGACGCGATGCCGGCGATCGCCTGGTCTGCGTCCGCGCAGACATTTCGCTTCACCTACATCAATCCGGCGGCGGAGACGCTCCTCGGCTATCCCGCCGAACGCTGGCTGGACGAGCCGCACTTCTGGACCGAGCACCTCCACCCCGAAGATCACTACGTGGCGATGGTCTGCCACAACGAGACGCTCGCCGGGAGGGACCACGAGCTCGTCTACCGGATGATCGCCGCCGATGGCCGCGTGGTCTGGCTTCGCGACTACGTCAACGTCCACCATGTCGACGGAGTGCCGGTGGAATTGTTCGGCGTGATGGTCGACATCACCCGCGAGCGCGAGGCCGAGGCGGAATCGATCGTGAACCGCGAGAACTTCAAGCGGATGGTCGAACGCTCGCCGGACTGCATCGGCGTCCACGTCGATGGGAGCTACGTCTACGTCAACCAGGCGTTCGTGCAACTCCTCGGCGCGAGGAACGAGGCGGAGATCGTCGGCCGGACGGTTCTCTCGCTGATCGATCCCTCGCAACACGAGCTCGTCGAGCAGCGGCTCGAACGGCTCCGCGCCGGAGAGAGCGTTCCCTACGTCCGCCAGGGGTATCGGCGCATCGACGGCTCCCCTCTGGACGTCGAGGTTGCGGCGCTGCCGCTCCGGTACGGAAAACGCGACGCGGTGCAGGTCATCGCACGCGACATCACGGACCGCGTTCGCGCCGAGGAGGAAAGCATCCGCGCGCAGCAGGCCCTCGAGGCCTCCGAACAGCGTTACCGCGAGCTGGTCGAGGACGTCACCGACATCATCTATAGCGTCGATCGCGAGGGGCGCTTCCTGTCGCTGAGCCGCAGCTTCGAGCGGAGCACGGGCTACCGCGTCGAGGAGTGGATCGGCCGCCCGTTCACGGAGCTCTTCATGCCGCACTCGAAGAGCGCGGCGGTCGAGCACTTCGAGCAGGCGCTCGGCGGAGACCACCGCATCATTCGCGAATACGAGCTGGCGGCAAAGTCGGGCCTGGTCGTCACGATCGAAGTGTCGTCGCAGCCCCGCTACGTGGATGGCGTCATCGCCGGCACGATCGGCGTGGCCCGCAACGTGACGGAGCAGCGCACCATCGCCCGGAAGCTGGAGGCGGCGAAGCGGATGAGCAGCCTCGGGCAGGTGGCCGCCTCTCTCGCGCACGAGTTCAACAACGTGCTGATGGGCATCCAGCCGTTCGTGGAAGTGATCGCGCGCAACGCGCCGGCCACGCGGCCGGTCGGCGACGCCATCGGCCACATCACCCGCGCCATCGGCCGCGGCAAGCGTGCGTCGCAGGAGATCCTCCGTTTCGCGAATCCGAAAGAGCCGCAGCTCTTCTCGGTCGACGTCCGCGCCTGGCTGCCGACGCTCCTGGGGCAGCTCGTGGCCGCACTCCCCTCCTCGATCGCGCTCAGCAGCTCCATGGACCCCGGCGTGCGCTTCATCCTCGGCGACCGCGAGCATCTCGAACAGGTGATCACGAACCTGGTCTTCAACGCACGCGATGCCATCGGCGGCTCCGGCACGATCCACGTCGGCGTCTCACTGACCGGAGGCGAGGAAGCGGAGTTCGTCCGGATCACCGTGTCCGACGACGGCTCAGGCATCCCCCCGGAGATGCTCGACCAGATCTTCGAGCCGCTCTTCACGACCAAGCGGAACGGCACCGGTCTCGGCCTCGCCATCGCGCGCCGTCTCATGGAAGGACAGGGAGGCACGCTCATGGCCGAGAACCAGCCGGACGGCGGAGCCGCGTTTCACCTGCTCGTCCCGGTGACGGAAGCCGTCTCCCCCACGGTCCAGCCGCTCGCCGGCGCGGCACCCGGCCCGATGCGCATCCTCCTCGTGGAAGACGACCTCTCCGTAGGCGCCGGCCTCGAAGAGCTGCTGAAGGCGGAAGGCTACGAAACGTCCTGGGTGCGCGCGGCAGGCGATGCCCGCGACGCCGCACGGGCGATGCGCCCCCACGTCGCGATCATCGACGTGAACCTCCCCGACGGCAACGGATTCGACCTGATCCCCATCCTGCGTGAGGAACACGAGGAACTGCCGGTCGTGCTGTCGACAGGCCACGTCGAACTGGATCTGTCGGACAGAAAGAAGCGGATCCTCTCGCTCATGAAGCCATACGAGCTCGGCGACCTCCTGGCGGCGATCGGGAGCGTGACGGCGGTCTAGGGTCCCGCGGGCGCGGCTCACCCCGTGCTATAGAATCCCGCCTCTTCCTATGACCAAGTTCTACGTATCCACCGCCATCCATTACGTCAACGACGACCCGCACATCGGGCACATGTACGAGAACATCGTGGCCGACGTCATCGCGCGGCACCGGCGGAGGATGGGGGACGACGTCCGCTTCCTGACCGGGACCGACGAGCATGGGCAGAAGATCGAGCGGGCGGCGGCGAAGGAAGGGATCCTGCCGATCGAGCTGGCGGACCGGGTCGTGAAGACGCATCACGACCTCTGGAAGAAGCTCGACATCTCGCACGACGACTTCATCCGCACCACCGAGTCACGCCACCGCATCGGCGTGCTCGAGCTCGTCAAGCGCATCCAGGAGCGCAACCCGGACGACATCTACCTCGGCGAGCACTCCGGCTGGTACTGCCAGAGCGAAGAGACGTTCATCCCCGACAACCAGGTCAAGGACGGTCTCGACCAGGACGGCCACAAGGTCGAGGCGACCACCGAGCGCAACTACTTCTTCAAGCTCTCGCGCTACACGCAGCCGCTCCTCGACCACTACCGCGCCCATCCCGAGTTCGTCTGGCCGCCGACACGGCTCAACGAGGTGACGACCTTCGTCGAGCAGGGGCTCAAAGACCTCTCGATCTCGCGCAGCACCGTGAAGTGGGGCGTCCCCTTCCCCGGCAATCCGGACCATGTGATCTACGTCTGGATGGAAGCGCTGACGAACTACATTTCGGCCCTCGGCTTCGGCAGCGCCGAGCACGCGCTCTTCGACCGCTACTGGCCGGCCGACATCCACCTCGTCGGCAAGGACATCGTCCGCTTCCACGCGGTCTACTGGCCAGCCTTCCTGATGGCGGCCGGCGTCCCGCTGCCGAAGCGGGTGGTCGGACACGGCTTCTGGCTGCGCGACCAGGTGAAGATCTCGAAGTCCCTCGGCAACGTGGTGCGCCCATACAACATCATCCAGGACTTCGGACCGGATGCGCTGCGCTACTACGTGACGCGCGAGATGGTGTTCGGCCAGGACCAGGACTACTCCGACCAGTCGCTGCTCACGCGCTACAACGCCGACCTCGCGAACGACCTCGGTAACACGCTGTCGCGCGCGATCAAGATGTCGGATACGTATTTCGAAGGGAAGACGCCACCCGAGAAGTGCTTCGCGAACGACCTCCGCGACAAGGCGGAAGAGGTCGTGCCGCAGTACCTGAAGCACATGGACGACCTGGCGTTCCAGCGCGCGCTCGAAGTTGCCTGGGACCTGCTCAACGAGATCAACAGCTACATCGTGACGCGCGAGCCGTGGAAGAGATTCAAGACCAGCGGCGCGGACGGCGCACTGGCGCGCATCCTGTGGGACACGCTCGAAGCGCTGCGCATCGTCTGGGTGATGATGGCCCCGTTCATGCCGGGCTCGACGCGCGAAGCGCTGGCACGGCTCGGCGCGAACCCGGACGACATCGACCACAAAGCGCTGAGGTGGGGACGGCTCGATACCGGCGCCGCCGTGCGCGTGGCCGACCCGATCTTCCCGCGCGTGGACGTCGCCGAGTACATCGGAGGAATGAAGGTGAAAGAGAACAAGAACGACGCGGCCGCCCCGGCCGCCGAACCTGCGCCCGCACCCGCGGCGCCCGCGGCGGCGGCAGGGCCGCCGCTCGAGACGACGCAGGCCGTGCCGCCGGACGTCGCGAAGATCACGATCGACCAGTTCATGGCCGTCGACCTCCGCGTCGCCGAGATCCGCGCGGCGGAGCGCGTCCCGAAGTCGAAGAAGCTGATCAAGATGTCTGTCTTCACCGGCGACGACGAACGGACCATCGTGGCGGGCATCGGGACGAAGTACGCCCCCGAGGAGCTCGTCGGCCGCAAGGTCGTGATCGTGGCCAACCTCCAGCCGGCGAAGCTGATGGGCATCGAGTCGAACGGGATGGTGCTCGCCGCCTCCATCGACGGCGATGCCAGCCTGCTGAGCGTCGACCCGGCCGTGCCCGCGGGCACGAAGGTGAAGTAACTTCCCTCCGCGGAAATTTCGCGGCACGGCCGTCTGAAGGTGGGCAAGAGGATCATGGAAAAGGAGCCCACATGTACGACGTCGTGGCCACCCGAAACACACCTGCCCTCGTCATCTACCTGATCGACATCAGCGGCTCGATGGCCGAGCCGCTGGACGGCGCTCGCAAGATCGAACATGTCGAGGACGCCATCGAACGCGTGGTCAACAAGATGGTCCAGCGGTCGACGCGTGGAGAGCTGATCGCACCGCGGTACAGGATCGCGATGATCGCGTACACCGACGACCCGATCGACGTGCTCGGCGGCGTGCTGACGATCGACCAGGTGGCGCAGCGCGGAAAACTGAAGCTCACGCCGAACCACCTCACGAACACCGACAAGGCCTTCGCCGTGGCGCGGGACATCCTGCACCAGGAGCTTCCGAAGCTCGCCGACTGCCCGGCCCCGATGGTCTGTCACCTGACCGACGGCGATTACACCGGCGCTGACCCCTCCCCCATCGCACACGAGATCATGCAGATGAGCAATGCCGACGGGAACGTCCTCGTCGAGAACATCTACGTCGGCGCCGATCTCACCGAACAGCCGATCGGAGATCTCCACACCTGGCCCGGGCTGTTGGAAGAGCGCGAGCTCAAGAGTCCGCAAGCGAGGAAGCTCTTCACGATGTCGTCGGAGCTCCCGGCCAGCTATGCCGACGTGATCGGCGACGACGGCTATGCGCTTCGCCCGGGATCGCGGATGCTGATGCCGGGAACGAACCGGGACCTGATCCAGCTCGCCTTCGCAATGTCCGGTGCCACTCCGACGAGGTGACCGATGGCCAGATTCGAGCCCGGGCCGGGAGAGGAGTTCGTCCTCACGGTCGACGGCCGCCGCTTCGCGTTCCGCAGCGTGCCGCACCCCGCCGCGCCGGCTTCCGCACACGTGATCTCCGCCGGCAGGGCCGACGTGCACCGCGTTCAGGAGCTCGCCTCCAGGGGCGAGTATGCGTTGAAGGTCTTCATGACGCGCCACCGCGGCCCGCAGATCGCCGAGGCATGTGCCCGGCTGGACGCGCACAAGCGGTCGGGCGGACTCTCGGTCTGCGATCGCCGCTGCCTCTCGCCCGGACGTGCGGACGAGACCATCGCGGAGTTCCCGAATCTCGCCTTCGCGGTGTTGATGCCGTGGGTGCGCGGCGAATCGTGGTTCGACGTCCTGGCAAAGGGAAAGAGCGGCGGGTCGTGGAGCGAAGCTGACGGAACGGCTTTCGCGCTGCGGCTGGCCACGGTCCTCTTCCATCTCGAGAAATCGGGCATGGCACACGGCGATGTGTCGTCGGGAAACGTCATCCTCAATCGCAAGACCGGCGACCTGCAACTGGTCGACGTCGAGGACCTTTACGCGCCCGGATGGCCTCGACCGCAGGCCCCTTCCGCCGGCACGCCCGGATACCGTCATCGCAACACGCCCGCCGACGTCTGGTCGGCGGCGGCGGACCGATTCGCGGCGGCCATGCTGCTGAGCGAAATGCTGGCGTGGTCGGATGCCGGCATCCACGCACGCGCGCATGGAGAAAGCTATTTCGACCAGACCATGATCGATCGGCAGGACGACGCCGCGTACGCCGCCTTGCGTGCGGCGGTGAGTCGGTGGGGGAACGATCTCGCGTCGCTCCTCGACCATGCCTGGCGCTCGGCGAGCGTCGATGACTGTCCGTCCATCTCGGAGTGGTATGGCGCGTTGCAGGCCGCCTCCGTTGCGCGCTACGGCATCTCCATCGAGGCAGCGCCGCAGACCCCGCGTTCGAAGACGCCGCCGTTCTGGGTGGAGAACAACATTCCGGTGGAGCCGCCGCGGATCGAATGGGAAACGCGCCAGCCTCCGCCCCTGCTCCCGCCCGAGTGGAAGTGACCGAGCCATGCACGTCACCCATGAAGGAGACACGGTCACACTCGAATCCGAACAGCGTTCGAGCGAGGTGCAGTTTCACAGCGCGCCGCTTCCCAACGGCGCGAGCGAGCCGGCAGCCGTCCTCTACGCCGCCTACAGACGCTGCAGCGATTTCGACAGCGGCAACAACGCGGGGCAGGATTACATCGCCGTCAAAGCGGACCACCAGACGGTGGTGGGCGTGGTGGCGGACGGCGTCGGGCAATCTTTCTATGGCGACCTCGCAGGGAGGCGCGTGGCGAAGTACCTCGTGGAGCTCCTCTGGACGCAACGGCATCGTCCCCCGTCGGATGCGGAGCTCGCCACCGCTCTCGTCGCCGAGGCAAAAGCGTTCCAGAGCGAGGTCGACGCATTCGCCGTCCCCGCGCACCTGACGCCGCTCCTGCAGGAGGCGCTGGCCCAGACGCGCGTGAAAGGCTCACAGGCGGTTTTCGCGGCATTCATCGTGGATCTCGCGCGCGGCACCACCGTCATTTACCAGGTCGGCGACGTCGACGCCTATCTCGTTCACAAAGACGGTTCGCCCGAGCGGCTGCAGGCCCCGAAACGTGGACGCTGGTCGAGCGGCGGGCAGACCGATCTGCTCCTCCGCTCGAACCGGTTCGAAGGAATCAAGCGGATCCTCGTGCAAAGCGACGGCGCCACGGATGCCTGGGCGTCGAGCGTCCGTTACGAGGAAGACGTCCGCGGCCAGTTCGAGGAACTGACCCGCACCCGTGCCTCGGTCGACGACATCTCCGTCGTGGCGGTGACCCGATCCGGCAAGGCCTCGAGTCCTCCGGTCGTTCCGGGCATGCCGAAGGACGAGCCAACGTCACCCGTACCACCCGAATCCAAATCCGAACCCCCGGCGCCAGAAACTGTCGTCGCCGCTGCTGCGCCGTCGCAATGGCGGCTGCTGGCAGCATTCGCCGCGGGTGCGCTCACCGCACTGGTATTCGTATGCATCTTTCAGCAGTCCCGCCCGGCCGTGCGGCCGCAGGCGCCGGCGGCGGCGCCACGGATCCCTCCACCCGCCGCATCCGCTGTTGCACTGAGACTCACCACCTCGGAATACGCTCAGTTGAAGAAGAAAGTGGGCACCTACCCGGTTCAGCCGACCGCACCGGGGGAAGTGTCGATCTGGGCTGCCGTTCCACGCCGGCTCGCCGCGGCGACGTTCCGGCTGCGGTCGTCCGGACAGACGGTTACGGTGCCACCGATCAGCCAGGACGATGCGCAGCGGCTGTTCCGGATCGTGCTCGCGCAGCTCCCGGCGGGCCAGCCGCTGCCCGCCGTGGCGGAGCTTCTCGACGCGAAGGGCGGCCTCCTCGCGCGTGGAGAGCTGCGCGTCATCCCGCGCGACGCGAAGCCCACCACGCGCGGCTACTACCTGCTCGAGCCTGTCCCTCTCCCGTGACCGGTCCATCGCTTTCTCCGCGGCCGGGAGACGGAATCGAGGTCGAAGGGCGCCGGTATCGCTTCGCCCCGCATCCCGCGGCGCCGCGCGCCGTGCATGCTCTCGAAGCCAGCCGCGCCACGGTGTATCAGGTCGTGGCCGAGGATGGCGCCCATTACGCGCTGAAAGTGTTCAAGCTCCGGTTCCGGACGCCGTCGCTCGTGGAAATCACCGGCAGACTTCGCCCGCTCCAGTCGCTGCCCGGACTGCTCGCCGCCGAACGCCTCATCGTGACCACTCCTCCGCCTCAGCTGCCGGACCTCCTCTACGCGGTGTTCATTCCGTGGGTGCATGGACGGACGTGGTCGGACGTCCTCGTCCGCGCCCGCCGCGGCTCGACGCTGGGCCTCGACGAGGCCGTACGTCTCTGCGACCGCTTTCTCCTGATCGTCGAAACGCTGCAGTCGCGAGGGATCGCCCATACCGACCTCTCGCCGGCCAATGTCGTATTCGACCTCGCCACCGTCGACGTTCAGCTGGTCGACCTGGAGGATCTCCACATCGCCGGCGCCACCCAGCCCGGAGCTCCGTCGCGCGGGTCGCGAGGCTATCAGCATCCCGGCGGCGAAACGTGCTGGCATGCGGACGGCGACCGGTATTCATCGGCCATCCTGGCCGCGGAGATCCTCCTTTCCGCCGATGCGCAGGCCATGCGATTCGCCACCGATGACTACTGCTTCGGCCCGAATAGTGCGTCCGAGGGCGACCTGGCGCGGACCAGCTTCCTGCGGCACCGGCTGCGACTCACCTCGGGAACGTTCGCGTCGCTCTTCGACCGTGCCTGGCAGTCGAGTGCGCTCGCGGAGTGTCCCTCCGCGGCGGAGCTGCGACAGGCGATCGCGTCGCTCAGGATGCAGCTCGACGCGGGCATCCGCTGGATGCCGCGGGAAGAAGAGCCGGCAAAGCCCTCGAAAGAAGCACCGGCCAGACACCCGGTCTCACAACCATCGCCGCAACTGGTGCCTGCCGCGCGACCGGCACCAACGACGCCGCCGCCGCGCCTGCCGGCAAAGCCCCAATACGAAGTACAGATCGCGGCCAGGATCGCCGCCGGGCTCGCGGCTCTGGTCCTCCTGTTGATCGTCCTCTTCGCCGTGGCGAACGCATACGGAGAGACGCGGCTGCCCGCGACGGCCGCACGTGCAACTCATGCGTCAAACCGTCCAGCTTTCCAAAAATCTAGAGCGTTCCCGCCATTCGGGACCTACGTTGAGAGTGTCGCTGATCCGCAGATAGAGTGTGCAGCGACCCAGCCGCCGCGCTAGAGCGCGATGCCCCGCTTCCCCCGGCCAGGGAAGCGGGATTTTTTTTGACATGCTCCGGGCTCGACCGCGAGTTAGTATTCGCCCGCCTTGCTGGATAGTCGTCACCGTGGTCCCGGGTTCTTCCGTACCGTCGTCCTCCCCTTCACCGGGATCGCGTCCGGGCTGCTCGCGTGGCAGCTCGCCGTCTGGCTCAACCCCACCTCGCTCATCCCCGGCCCGGTCGCCGTCGCGCGAGCGGTCGGCGAGCTCGCGGTGCGCGGGCTGCTCGTCAAGTACGTCGTGGCCTCGCTGTTCCGCGTCTCGTGGGGCTACTCTCTCGCGCTCCTGGTGGCGCTTCTGCTCGGCCTCTTCCTCGGCGTTTCACGCCGCGCGGAGCTGACCATGAATCCGTTCCTGCAGCTGCTGCGGCCGATCTCGCCTCTGGCGTGGATCCCGATCGCGATCCTCTGGTTCGGCGTCGGCGACATCTCGGCCATCTTCCTGATCTTCCTCGCCTCGCTGCTGCCGCTGACCGTGGCCACGATGAACGCGGTGCGGAACATCGATCCGGTGCATCTCTCCGCCGCGCGTAACTTCGACCTGCCGGTACGGCAGCGCGTGCTGAAGGTCCTGCTGCCGGCGATCCTGCCGCAGTTGATCGTGGCCATGCGCATCACCCTCGGCGTGGCGTGGCTGGTGGTGGTGGCGGCGGAGATGATCGCGGTCAACTCCGGCCTCGGCTTCCTGATCGTCGACGCGCGGAACGCCGGCAACCGGTACGATCTCGTCATCGCCGGAATGGCGCTCATCGGCGTGATCGGCCTCGGGCTGGACCTCCTGATGCGCCGCCTCGAGCGGCTCCGCTCGGTCCGGTGGGGATACGCGGCGAACGCCTCATGACTACGACCGGCACGACGCACCCACGCCGCGCGAAAGTGCAGTTTCGCGGCATCAGCACGAACTTCGGCTCGGTCGACGTACTGAACGACGTGAGCCTCGACGTCGGTGAGGGAGAGTTCCTCTGCATCGTGGGACCGTCGGGATGCGGAAAATCAACGCTGCTCAACATCGCCGGCGGCTTCCTGGAACCGACGACCGGCGAAGTGACGATCGACGGCGAGGCCGTGACCGGGCCGGACCGCCGCCGCATCTTCGTCTTCCAGGAGCGCGGCGTCTTCCCGTGGCTCACGGTCGAAGACAACATCGGCTTCGGCCTCTTCGACGTGGCGCCGCAGGAGCGGCGGAGACGCATCGAGCACTACGTCAACCTGGTCGGCCTGAAAGGCTTCGAGCGCTCCTATCCGCGCGAGCTGTCCGGCGGGATGAAGCAGCGCGTCGAGGTCGCGCGGGCGCTGGCCGTCGATCCCGACGTCCTCTACCTCGACGAACCGTTCGGCGCGCTCGACTCGATCACCCGCCTGCAGATGCGGAGCGAGCTGCTGCGCATCTGGGAGGCCGACCGCAAGACCGTGCTGTTCGTGACGCACGACATCGACGAGTCGGTGCAGCTCGCCGACCGGGTGGTCGTGATCAGCGCACGCCCCGGACGCATCCGCCGGATCGTCGACATCGACATGCCCCATCCGCGCGATCTCTCGTCGCGGCGCTACATCGAGCTCCGCGACAGCATCTTCGCGGAGATCGGGCTGGCGCATCAGGTCTGATCATGAACGCGAAGGCAACCGCACAGCGCGCACCGCGATCGACGGACCAAGCCACCTGGCAGCGCGTCGTCTTTCCGGCGGTCGCGGGCGTGGTGCTGCTGGCGCTCTGGACGCTGGCCGTGAAAGCGACCGGGTCGGAGATCTTTCCGACGCCGGCGGACGTGGCCAAAGCGATCTTCGGCCTGGCCGAGCAGAGCCTGCTCTGGCGCTACATCCTCGATTCGCTGACGCGGGTCTTCAGCGGCTATCTCCTGGCGATCCTCGCCGGCGTGCCGCTCGGGTTCCTCCTCGGGTGGTCGGATGCGTTCGGGCGCGCGATCAATCCCCTCTTCCAGGTACTGCGGCCGATCTCCCCCCTGGCCTGGATGCCGCTGGCGGTGATCTGGTTCGGCGTCGGCAACGCGGCGCCGGTGTTCCTGATCTTCCTCTCGTCGTTCTTCCCGATCGTCGTCTCGGCGATGAACGGCGTGCGCAACGTGCCGCTGCTCTACCTGCAGGCAGGGCGCAACTTCGGCCTGACCACGCCGCAGCTCATGGTGCGCATCGTCGCGCCGGCCGTCCTGCCGCGCATCGTGGTCGGGCTGCGCCTCGCGTTCGGCATCGCCTGGGTCGTCCTCGTGGCCGCGGAAATGATCGCGGTCGACTCCGGCCTCGGCTATCTCATCATCGACGCCCGCAACGCGGGCAAGCGTTACGACCTGGTGGTGGCCGGCATGCTGATGATCGGCGTGCTCGGCCTGATCATCGACGCGCTCATCCGCCGCCTCGAGCGGGCCGTGATCAGCAGGTCGGCAGCTCAGTAGGAAGGGAGGTGATCGAGGGACATGAAGAAAATCATCGTGGGCATTGCTGTCTGGATGGGCATCATCAGCGCGGCGCATCTGTCGCTGAACGTCGACTGGGACGTGCTGTTGAATGACCGGCTTCCGGATGACAGGCGAAAACTCAACGTTGCATACATCCCGGTGACGTGACACCTCGCGTGCCCGGTGACCGACTACATCTCCGCCTACTCACAAGCTGGACATCTCTTCATCCCGCGCCTCTTCCAGGGTTTCCCTGAGATCAAGGAAGCGCTGATGTCCAACAAGATGCAGGCGGCGTTCATGGTCGCGCCGATGGCCATCGCCCTGCGTGCTCAGGGCGTTCCGGTGAAGATCGTCTACCTCGGACACCGCTACGGCAGTGCGGTCGTGGTCCGCAAGGACGGGCCCGTGCGCAGCGTGTCCGACCTGCGCGGCCGCATGATCGCGGTCCCGAGCCGTTTCTCGGACGAGCGGCTGATCGTGTTCCGCGCGCTGCAGGCGAACGGCATGACCGGCAAGGACGTGCGCATGGTCGAGATGGCCCCGCCCGACGTCGCCGGCGCGCTGGCTGCCGGCGCGATCGACGCCTTCTCGATGGGCGAGCCCTTCCCGTCGCAGGCGGAGATGGGCGGCTTCGGCCGCGTGCTGTTCCACGCCCGCGAGTACTGGCCGGACTTCATCTCCTGCGTGCTGGTGGTCCGGCAGGATGTGATCGACACGCGCCCGGAGGCCGTGCAGGTGCTGGTGGACGGCATCGCGCGTTCGGGGCTGTGGCTCGACGAGAAGGATCGCGCCCTGCGCAACCGCGTCCACGCCGCCGACTTCGTCGGCCGCTTCTACTACCGCCAGGACCCGCGCCTGCTGCGCTGGGCTCTCACGAACCCGATCGACCGCGTCCAGTACACGCCGCTCGCCCCGCGCAAGAACGACTTCGACCTGATCGTCCGGCTGATGGTGGAGACCGGGGTGCTCGACAAGCCGATCGCCTTCGAGAAGTTCGTCGACACCACCTTCGCCGAGGGAGCGCACGCCGCAACGCCGTGGCGGTACGAGCCGGGCTCTGCCAGAGCGGAGTAAGATTATGCCGTGAGACCGCTCGGCCGACGTGCCGCCGTGATGGCGGGGATGCTCGCGTTCGTGGCGGTCTTGACCGGCATCTTTCTCAGCGGCTCGTTGCGAGGCGATTTTCGGGTCGACGAAGCTCACAAGATCTCGGAGACCGCGTTCCTGCAGCTGTGGCTCCGTGGCGAAGCCGCGCACACTGCCTGGTATGCGAACGTCATCGACCGCACCAACCCGCCGGCGGGCAAATATGCCTTCGGTGCTGCAATCCTGGTCAGCGGCCGGCCGCTGCCGCCGTTGCCGACGCTGTCCGTCCACAGCCCCGACGGAGAGATTCCGACGGTCCATCCCGAGCCTCTCAGTGCTCCCTACCGCCCGCTCCTTTCGGCGGCGCGAGCCGTATCGGCCGTGGCCACGGCGCTCACCGCCGCGCTGCTGACGGCAATGCTGGCGCGATACCACGGCTGGATCGCCGCGGTTGCGGCCTGCGCGTTCTTCTCGCTGAACTTTCTCACCCGCGACTACGCGGCCACGGCGGTCTTCGACCCGCTGTTCGCGCTCTTTTTCACGATGTGCATCGCACTCACGGCGGGAGCGTCTCCACGGCGCACCGTGACTTCCGCGGTGTCCATCGGGATCGTCACGGCACTCGCCTTTCAGACGCGGCTCAACGGCCTGTTCGCCTGCGTCATCGCGATGCCCTTTCTCTGGATCGCGCTGCGCCGCCGCAGGGCCATTACGATCGCCGCCGCCGTCTTCATCGGCACGACCCTGACCCTGAACCCGTTCTACTGGAGCACGCCGCCGGCGCCATTGCACCCGTTCTCGAGCCACGACGGACCGCTGCGTCCGGTCGAACGTCTCCTGCAGCAGAAGCAGGACCTGGAGCGGCTCGCCGCGCCGCTGCAGGAAACACGTACCGAGGGACGGGGGGTCGGGGGAAACGTTCGCTACCTGTTCGAGATGGTGATGAGCGACCTGTCGGGCCTGCTCCTGATGCTCGGCGCGGGCATCGGGGTCGTGCTGCTGGTGATGCGCTGGCGCCTGCTCGCTCCGGCCATGCGCGTCGCGTTCCTGATGTCCCTCGCGGTGATCGCCACGATGGTTGCCACCCTCCCGCTGCCCTGGCCGCGGTATCTGCTGGTGGTGATCCCGCCGCTGGCGCTGCTGGCCGGATTCGGGACCGGGGAGATGGTGAACCTGTGCGTTCAACGCACGACGCGCAAGCGGTATGGAGTGCGGTGACCGCAGTCACCGCTTTGACTCCCGCCAGCGCAGGCTCGCACGTAAGGAAAAGCGGTGACTGCGGTCACCGCACTCCATACGAGCACCCCGAAAAGCGAAAGGCCCTCGGGGGATATCCCCGAGGGCCTTTCATAATCCCGGCGGCGTCCTACTTTCCCACGCAGTTGCCCGCGCAGTATCATCGGCGATGCAGAGCTTAACTGCCGTGTTCGGAATGGGAACGGGT